>NZ_NIHC01000009.1 GCF_002806945.1 Marinobacter salexigens | reverse complement strand
GCTTTCGGTAAGGGCGGGTTACGCTTACGTTGTTCATAGATAGTGTCCACTAAAGAATAAGTGGACACTATCTTGAAGGCTTCGGCATCACACTCAAGATGGGTTAGCCGGACGGTTACACAGTAGCCAATGACTTCAACTAATGATCTTTGGAGCAGGCTTGTAATGATGCAATTGGTGTGTTCGCTCACCGGGAACCTGTTCACAATGATGCTGGGCTTCTCCATTGCATTGCTCATGATTTTGATAGAGCGGTCCGCCTTTATGAACGACATCGGATAACAGCTGTATATCAGGTATCTGCCTCAAGTAATTTCAGGGAGATGGCTTGATGTAATCGCAGCGTTGTTAACCGTAAGGCGCCGCAAGTGGCATGAAAGAGCTCAGGGTACTAAGCACTATACTGACCCGCCAACAAAAAACCCTCGCCATATTGTGGCGAGGGTTTGCGTGTTTCCCGATCTTTTAGTTGTTAATTTAAGGTTAGGTGGTGCCTGTTAGTTTGGTGCGCACGCCCCGGTAGTGTAGAGAGCGACAGTGCCACCAACCATTTGCGCAAACACACCGGCTGGATCTGCCGAAGTGGGTGTGCTGTGGCTTGTGCCTTCAGTGTCATACTCAACGAAGCAGTTCGCAGCAAACGCTGTGGATAACGGGAAGCCACCGGCCAGGGGAGCATTGAAACTATCAACCGTAACATTAATAGTTTGCGTCTCTGAAACTTTGAGCGGCAGATTGCCTTTTAGGGGTGGTATGCCCCAAAGCATCTCGTCTGCTCCATTAGGAATAACTGTATCTCCGACAGCCTGGGACAACAGTACCGGTGTGTTTTGTCTCTCAAGATTGTCTATGAAGTTAACAGGGTCGACTGTGTCATAAGCCGCCTGAAACACATTCAAGAAGGTCTCTAGGCCCGCGCCTCCCTGTTTTAGTCCCGCTGCCTGCTGAAGGCCTGTGAGGATTCGTGGGGCAAAAGCGGGTGAGTTTTCTAGCAGACGAACAACACCGCCTCCTGGTGTCAGCAAACTTGCAGACTGGACATCATTTACGGAGGATGGGATGGGTCCGTTTGGTGTAAAGATGATGTTTGAAACCTGGTTTTCATTAACGCTGGCAACGAAAGGCGTTCCAGTGATCGTGCCGAGGGAATGGCCGGCAAAGTACACGGGGGTTGCACCAGAGATAACAAGAGGGTTATCGGTTCCAGGCAGCTCCAGTGTGGATCCTGCCAAGCTAGCACGGAGGTTCATCTGATCCAGCACGCTTTGCCGACTGTTGTCCCGGCTTGTCAGGAAGCTTGTCAGGTTAATGAACAGACTGCCTGAGTCACCCACACCATTATCGTAGTCGATGGGTGCCGGGGTGCCGGGTTGTTCAGCATAAAGTCCAAAATGACGCTCATTGCCAATTTGTGGCGCCAAACCAGGAATCGTGCTGCCTGCATTGGCCACGGTGTTGACCACAGATTGGGCGGTTATGGCTTCTGGTGAGCCCGGTGCTGCCGGCGCGCCTGCAAGCGCATTCGCCAGTGACTGCACATCTCCGGCTACCGCGAGAGGTGCCAGTGCCTGGGCTTCTGCTTCGCTAGCACCGCCAGCTTCAAGAAGTGCAATCGCCAGATCTGTTTGATCTTGCCCTGTAAACGCGGCCACACCATGCAGCGGCTGATCAATTGCGAAAACGGCATAGCCTTGCGCTGCGAGAGCTGTGCCGAAGGTCAGCGCGGCGCTGCGGTCAGTCGTAATGCCATGCTGGAAGAGAACGGCACCGTTTACATTGCCCTCAGTTGGGTAAAGGGCCAGAACTGGTACGTCGACGCCACCATCAACTGTTCGTCTCGGGAACGGGAAGATATAGTTAACAGCCGTTGACACATCAGGGTCGCCTTGGGCAAATAGGGGGTCAGGGCTTACATCTTTAAACAGGTCGTTAATACCGCCGGCAAGGGCAGCGTCTGCCGTCCAGGAGTCTGTAACAACACCAGGAGCTCCATCGGCAAGAAAGTAAGGTAGATTAACCGTGCCTTGTGCGGCAAGCACTCCGGCAGCGCCGGGAATTGCACCTGCAACTGCAGAAACAAGCCCAACGGGGGATACCGTGCTGGCATCAATAGAGAAGTCAGCTCCGGTTCGGTTTACTCCGGGTATTGGGGTCGGGAAAATGTTCGGGTTCATGCCCACAAGTTGAGATGTGATGGCTACACCCGTGCAGTCAAATGCTTCTTGGCCGTTGGCCGCGAGGCTGCATGGTGGCGCAGCAAAAACGTTTGCAAGAGCATCCCGGAAGGTGGTTGTTTCGTTGACGGGGACGTCAGGAAACGCGGCAACAGCGCCTTGGACGATTGGTGCAATCTCCGCATAACTTGAAGCGCCCCCTTGTTGTGCGCTTTTGGCGGCTGCAACTTTGACGAAGGTTTTCAGCTGGTCTGAAAACCAGGCACCGGGCTCTGCGATGTACTGAAGAACTTTCTCATCATTCGATGTTGTAAAACTATAGCTCAATGCAATGTTTTCTTCGGGGATACCCGCTGTTGCTGCGATTGGCTCCCAAAGATTGTTGATCAGCGCTTTAACTGGTGCCAGTGCAGCGTTTCCAATAGGCTGCTCTGCATCAGTTAAATTACCATAATATGGCGATGGCACGATAGTGTCGCCGTTAATATCTTCAATGCCTGTTGTTACTACAGCCACATAACGCTTTCGCGGGTTAAGAGGTTCTAGTGGCAGAATGCGAATTGCCGAGTTCCCGTCCAACATTACAACGTCTGCGCGATAGTCTGGGGTTGGCAGCATTAGAGCGGCACTTGGAGCTGGCGGTTCCTGATTGCCCAGGCCTTGAACAGGGTCGCCACTAGCATAGGTAACTTCAATAAGAAAAACGGTTTCGCCAGTGATGACTGTGTCGGGATCTAAACGACCGTTAAATGCAATGACTGCAGGGGCAACAGTAGAGGCGCCGCTCAGCTCATTTAGTGCCGTGGTGACCGGTGGCTTGCTGTCTGGAACACCAAAAGTGCCATCGCCTTGCTCGGAGTCAAAGTTAAGGTCGCTCGGAATAGGCAGGTTTCCCGCCAGCGGATCAAAAATCGGCCAAGTGCGCCCCGTGAAGTCCGGGTTGTTGATCTTATAATCCGGATTAGCATTACCCCCGTCATCACTGCCACTAAGGCAGCCTGTTAGCCCAAGGGAAGACGCCACGGCAAGACTTATTAGAGTTTTCTTGAACATGGGTGGAACCTTTTCCTGTTGTTGTATCGTTATGTTCGGCAACTAACGGGGCCGGTCTGATGCGGTAAACCCGGTGTCAGTGGCCTGTTCTGCATAAACGGTTGTCTGAAATTGTAGCCAGCGCTTTAAGCCAATTTCTATATCTATGACTATAGCGACACTAAGGCCAGTGTTGATCAGCCAAAAGTGTGATTCTTGCTGTTTGAATCCTCCTCGCACAACCTCCCTATGCTCCCTTTGGAAGGGAGCTTGGCCTTTATGAAAAAATAGATGGCCATGGGGCGTTTGTCGAGCCCAAGCTAAAGATATTCGGGGGGTTTTACAAAATGTAGCAAGCGCCCGCCAGAGCTTGAGAGGTGGCGGGCGAGTGGCTTATTTAAAGCGAGAGAAGTCTGGCTTGCGTTTTTGCATGAAGGCCCCGAAGGCTTCTGCGGCTTCTGGTGATTTCAGGCGCGCTGAAAACAGTTCGCCTTCTGCGAGCATGGTTGCTTCTAGCTCCTGCTGCACAGGCTTGTTCAATAGCATTTTCGTTGCCCGAATGGCGGCCGGAGCCTGGTTGGCGAGTTTTTCACAAGCTTCCAGGGCAGTCTTCTCTGTATTAGCGGGATCACAAATCCTGTTGATCAGCCCCAACCGGTATGCATCTTCTGCAGTGAACGCCCCGCCCAGCATTAAGAGTTCGGCCGCTCGTACCCGGCCAATCCAGGAGGGTAGTAGAAGGCTGGAGCCGCCCTCAGGGCAAAGGCCCAGGTTGGCAAAGGGCATTTGGAAGCGTGCATTGGTACCAGCGAAAACCATATCGCAGTGTAAAAGCATTGTGGTGCCAATGCCCACGGCTGGGCCGTTCACCGATGCCACGACGGGTTTCGTGGCTTTGGCCAGCAACATCAGGAAGCGGCCTACAGGCGTTTCTGCGAAGTGGCCATTCAAGCCACTGGCAAAATCGCTGAGGTCGTTACCGGCGGTAAAGCATTCTTCGCTGCCGGAGAACAGTACGCAGCGAATGCCATCATCGGATTCGGCTTGCTCAAGCGCATCGCCCAGTGCTGTGTACATGGCGTGGGTAAGGGCGTTTTTGCGCTCGGGGCGGTTAATGCGAACGGTCAAAATCTGATTGTTGATTTCGGATTGAACAAAGTCTGTCACTGTCGCTCCTAGGGTGCTGCCTGAAGTGGTTTTTGTCATTTGGTTAGGATGATACCTTTTTTCAGGTGATTGTTAAGACAAAAACTTTGCCTTTTGCCCAATCCCTCGCACTCTCGAATTTCTGATAAACTATGCCACCTGTTTTTTGATGATCCAATCATAACGATAGCAACCTGATGAGGCGCCTATGACCACCGTAATCCGCCAGGATGACCTGATTGAAAGCGTAGCGGACGCGCTGCAGTTCATTTCTTACTATCACCCGAAAGATTTTATCGACGCGGTGCATGAGGCTTACCAGAAGGAAGAGTCCCAGGCGGCCAAGGATGCCATGGCGCAAATCCTGATTAACTCACGCATGTGTGCTCAGGGGCATCGCCCGTTGTGCCAGGACACGGGCATTGTAACCGTGTTCGTTAACATCGGCATGAATGTTCAGTGGGACTGCGAGATGCCGCTGGACGACGTAATCAATGAAGGCGTACGCCGCGCCTATGCTAATCCGGACAATGTGCTGCGGGCATCGATTCTTGCGGACCCGGATGGCAAGCGTCAGAACACTGGCGACAACACGCCTGCAATCATTCACTACAAAATGGTTCCCGGTGACACGGTTGAAGTTCATGTAGCAGCCAAAGGCGGCGGCTCTGAAGCCAAGTCCAAATTTGCCATGCTGAACCCGTCTGACTCCGTAGTGGACTGGGTTCTGAAAATGGTGCCCCAGATGGGTGCTGGCTGGTGCCCGCCTGGCATGTTGGGTATAGGTATTGGTGGTACGGCTGAGAAGGCCATGCAGTTGGCGAAGGAATCCCTGCTGGATCCTATTGATATCCACGATCTGCAGGAACGCGGTGCGTCTAACCGCTCTGAGGAATTGCGCCTGGAGCTGTTCGACAAGGTGAACGATCTTGGCATTGGTGCTCAGGGCCTTGGCGGCCTGACAACCGTGCTGGATGTGAAGGTAAAAGATTACCCCACTCACGCAGCAAACAAGCCAGTGGCGATTATTCCGAACTGCGCTGCTACGCGCCACGCGCACTTCACTCTGGATGGCACCGGCCCCTCTCTGCAAACACCGCCGAGCCTGGAAGACTGGCCGGAAATTACCTGGGAAGTAGGTGAGGGTGTGCGCCGGGTAAATCTGAACACCATTACCCCGGAAGAAGTTAAAGAGTGGCAGCCGGGTGAAACCGTTCTGCTATCTGGCAAGATGCTGACTGGTCGCGACGCAGCGCACAAGAAGATGGTAGACATGATCAACGCGGGCGAAGAGTTGCCGGTGGATTTGAAAGGCCGCTTCATCTATTACGTGGGCCCGGTTGATCCTGTGCGTGAAGAAGTGGTTGGTCCTGCGGGCCCCACTACGGCTACTCGTATGGATAAGTTTACTCACACCATGCTGGAGAAGACCGGTCTCACCGGCATGATTGGTAAAGCCGAGCGTGGCCAGGTAGCTATCGACGCCATCAAGGAGTTTGGCGCGGTGTACCTGATGGCGGTGGGTGGCTCTGCTTACCTGGTCTCCAAGGCCATCAAGAATTCAGAAGTGGTTGCCTTCCCTGAATTGGGTATGGAAGCCATTTATGAATTTGATGTGGAAGACATGCCGGTAACTGTGGCGGTGGATTCCAAGGGTACGTCGGTTCACCAGACTGGCCCGGTGGAGTGGCAAGAGAAGATTATTGCTGCGAAATCCGTCTGAAATTAGTTGAGCTGTAAAACTGAGAGTCAGGTTTCAACTCCTGACTCTCAGTTCTCCCTTCCTGTTTTTCGCTGTTAGCTCGAACAACTGATGTTCAGGTGTTTGCCCCAGTCTGGCGGCAGCGCAGCGTACTTTTCATAGCCCGGCTGTTCGTCGAAGGGCTTTTCCAGAACCTTGAGCAATTCCTTCATGGGTTCAAAATCGCCATTTTGAGCTTCCAAAATCACTTTCTGCGCCAGGTAGTTCCGCAAAATGTATTTTGGGTTTACTTTGCGCATCTCGTATTCACGCTCATCTCTTGCGCGAGTTTCTTTTTCAAGTCGCTCTTCATAGCGGGCAAGCCATTCATCTGCCACCTGGCGATCCACAAACAAATCCCGCAAGGGCGCATGGCCGTGGTCATAAAGGCTTGAAAGTGCGCGGAAGAAGGTTGTGTAGTCGGCATGGTGTTCGTTGAGCATGCTAAAGGTGTCCATTACCAGGCTTAGGTCGCCATCGTCCTCTTGTGCCAAACCAAGCTTGTCTCGCATGTTTTGTAAGAAGCGACCGTTGTAGACGGCTTCATACCGCTGTAATCCTTTGCGGATGGTGTCTTCTTCCATAACGGGTAAGAGGGCATTGGCGAGATACTGGCAGTTGGCAAAGCCGACCTGTGGCTGGCGGTTATAGGCATAGCGGCCACCTTGATCGGTGTGATTGCTGATGTAACCTGCATCGAAGTCGTCGAGAAACGCGAAAGGCCCGTAATCGAAGGTGTCGCCAATGATGGACATGTTGTCGCTGTTCATCACGCCATGGCAGAAGCCTATTGCTTGCCAGTCGGCAATCAGCCTTGCGGTGCGCTCTACTACCTCTTCAAACCAGCGGGCGTGGCGCTCTTCTTCGGGTAGTTGAATCAGATGTGGAAAGTGCAGGGATATAACGTGTTCCAACAGGGTTTTTACGGCTTCCGGGCCTTCGTGGTGAGCTGCGAACTCAAAGTGGCCAAACCGTATGTGGCTCTGGGCGACTCGCACCAATGAAGCAGCGGTTTCAATGGATTCTCTGCGAACCGGGTCCCGGGCGCTGACCATAAACAGAGCGCGGGTGGTTGGAATGCCGAGCCCGTGCATGGCTTCACTGCACAGATATTCCCGAATGGTAGAGCGCAGAACCGCACGGCCATCGCCAAAGCGGGAGTAGGGGGTTGTTCCCGCGCCTTTAAGATGCCAATCCCAGCGGCGGTCATCGGGGCCGACTGTTTCCCACAACAACAGGCCGCGGCCATCCCCCAGTTCCGGATTGTACGTGCCAAACTGGTGGCCGGTGTATTTCATGGCAACCGGGTCCATGCCCTCAAGCAGTTCTGTGCCGCCACCAATTTTCGCCCAGTCGGCTTCGTTGGTAACGTGGAAGCCCATCTCCTGCGCCAGTTTGTGGTTGAAGCACGCCATTTTGGCGTCTTTTAACGGAGTGGGCTGAACGCGGGTGTAGAAGCTGTCCGGGAGTTCCAGGTAGCGGTGCTCTACGCGAAAACTATTGCTGCTCATAAAAGGCCTATACTCCAAATCAATAAGAATGCTTGCAAACTACCAACTAACACCGGGAATCAGCTCTGCTTGTGAATGCGCTCGAAAATACTATCGCCACGTTAATAGACCAGGAAGGTCTACCTAAAAGCTACGCCAACACGGTGCGGCAGATTATTGTGCCCCTGGTGCAGTATGTCTCGCAGCTCCGTAGGTCGGCGAAACGAACGCTTGTTGTAGGTATTCACGGTGCACAGGGAACGGGTAAATCGACTCTGGCCCTGTTTATGAGAGAGCTGCTCTCAAAGCACTGGGATTGCCCTACAGTCAGCTTCTCCCTTGATGATATCTACCTTACCAGAGCAGAGCGTCGGGAGCTTGCCGGGCAAGTACACCCACTGTTGCTGACCCGTGGGGTGCCGGGCACACACGATCTTGAGCTTGGCCTGCGGGTGATAGATCAGCTTCGCTCAGCCCAACCGGGGGATGAAACCGCCATCCCTGCATTCGATAAATCAATAGATGACAGGGCACCAGCAGATGATTGGCCAGTATTCAAAGGCAGGGCGGCTGTCATTTTGCTGGAGGGCTGGTGTGTGGGAGCCCGCGCGCAAAGCAAGAAGGCACTTACAGTTCCGGTGAATCTATTGGAGGAGCAAGAAGATACGGAAGGAGTATGGCGCGACTACGTGAACCAGTGCTTGAATACAAACTATAAGGAGTTCTTCGGTCAGCTGGATTGCCTGATTATGCTTAAAGCGCCCTCCATGGAAAGCGTTCTGGAATGGCGTACCTTGCAGGAAAACAAACTGGCAGAGCGAATGAGAGCAGCAGCATCGGATGATAGATCGCAGCCGTTGCGGGTTATGAGCGATGATGAAATCACACGGTTTATTATGCACTATGAACGGATAACCAAAGCATCCCTTGCGGAAATGCCGGCGAGGGCGGATGTGGTGATAGGTGTGTCGGAATCACATTCCCTTAGCTTCAAAGTCGAACCACCCATCCACATGGGGTATCCTGATAAGACACGCGATTCATAGCTGGATATTCAATAGCTGGACACTCAAGAGTGCCGAGATTCGATACATGATGAAAGCAATCAAGATAGTCGGTGATTCCCTGGTGTGGGAAGACTATGCGAGCTTCGACGAACTGCCTGCATACCACGTAGAAATCGATGTTGTCTGGACTGCCGTTAACCGGGCTGATCTGTCTCAGCGGGCGGGCGTTTACCCACCACCTCCGGGAGCGTCTGAAATTCTCGGGCTGGAAGTCAGCGGTCGTATTGCCGCTGTTGGCGAAGCCGTTACGGGTTATGAAGTGGGTGATGAAGTGTGTGCACTTCTGACCGGGGGAGGTTACGCAAGCAAGGTTGTGGTTCCTGCTGCTCAGGTATTGCCCATACCCAAGGGATATACATTGCAAAAAGCTGCAGCACTTCCTGAAGTGTTCGCGACGGCTTGGTTGAATCTTTATCAGGAAGCCGACTTGAGGCCAGGTGAGCGTGTATTGCTGCACGCGGCGGGCAGCGGCTTGGGCACCACGGTTATTCAGATAGCCACAGCGTTTGGTAACCCGGTATTTGCCACTGCAGGTGACGATGACAAGCTGGAAGTGTGCCGCAAACTGGGCGCAACGGGCACTTGGAACCGCAAGAACGGATCGTTTGTTGATGCGGTGAAAAGCTGGGGCGGCGTGGATATGGTGCTGGACCCGGTAGGCGGGAGCTACATCAAGGATGACCAAAGGGTTCTGAGCGCCGATGGCCGAATTGTTCTGATCGGTCTTCTGGGAGGGCGTTTTGCAGAGGTCGATTTGGGGCTTATGCTGGTTAAACGCCACAAGCTGATTGGGTCTACTTTGCGATCCCGCTCAGTGGCAGATAAAGAGCGCGTGCTGCAAGACTTGTATCGCCACGTTTGGCCGCTGCTGGTTGCCGGGCAGATTGAGCCTGTGATTGACAGCTCCTGGCCTATTGAGCAGGTTGAAGAGGCCATGGCTCATGTGGATGCCAACAAAAATACCGGGAAGGTACTCCTCCAGATAGGGGAGTAGCTTTCCCTGAGTTACACGCCGATTGCTTTAGTCGGCAATGTGCACCAGTTGTTTGCCGAAGTTTTTGCCCTTCAGTAACCGTTTTGCCACTTAAGTTGCGTAACGAGACCAAATTAGAGTGGCGTAGAATAGAGTTGTGGTCAAGCTCTCATGCTTGAAGCGCTTCGGCGCAGCGGGGTTACATTCACAAACGTGGTGGGTATAATCGGGCACCGGCTCAGGACGAGCATGGATAACACACCAATCTTCAGGGATAGAAGACATGCCCCAGGCAAGCGGACTGCAGTTTACCGCCCGTGTTGGCGAACTCCCCTCTGATTTATTTTCCGTTGTCGGCTTTACGCTGACTGAACGGCTATCCGAGCTTTTTCATGGTCGCCTTGAACTGGCCAGTACCGATCAGGATATTGATGCCTCCGAAGTGCTGGAGCAGCAAGTTGATCTGGTTGTTTGGCAAGGCGGCATGCCCCTTCGCCGCTTCATCGGCGTGGTCAACGAATTCGCCCGGGGTGATTCCGGCCACCGCCGCACCCGCTACGAATTGATCATCCAGCCGCCTTTGTGGCGTTTGGGGCTGATGCACAACAGCCGTATATTCCAGACCCAAACCACAGACACCATCGTGCGTTCCTTGCTGGAAGAGCGGAGCATTATGAGTGCTGAGTTCAATCTGAAGCGCGCGCCCCAAGAACGGGAGTACTGCGTACAGCACCGGGAAAGCGATCTGGCGTTTATCGAACGACTGGCCGCCGAAGAAGGCTGGCACTACCGCTACCAGCACGGCAGCGTGGACGGAGGCGAGCAACCCGGCCTGATTTTTGCCGACCACCACGGCGATGCGCCAAGACTGGAAGCCGCTGAATACAACGGCAAGGCCGGCGGAAGCACCAAACAGCCTGCGGTGTTCCGCTTCCGCTATGAAGAGCGTGTTCGAGCTGCCTCCGTCGTTACCAAAGACTATACCTTCAGAAATCCGGCCTACGCCCTGATGCACGAATACAGTGCCGCCAGTGCCAACCAACGGCAGGATTACCAGCACTTTGATTACCCAGGCCGTTTCAAAGCCGATGCCAGCGGCCAGCCCTTTACCGAAGCGCGGCTGGATGCCCTCAGAAGCGACGCCAGCACCGCCACCGGCGAGAGCAACCGCGCAGACTTCACCTGCGGTGCCAAAACCGAACTTACCGAGCACGACAACCCCAAACTGAACCGGGACTGGCTGCTTACGGCGGTTACCCACACCGGCAAACAGCCCCAGGCTTTGGAAGAAGAGGGTGGTTCTGAACCCACCAGCTACCACAACACCTTCAGCGCCGTACCGGCCGACAAAACCTGGCGGCCAAACATCACCCGCCGCCCACTCATGGACGGCCCGCAAATCGCTATAGTGACCGGCCCCGAAGGGGAAGAAATCCACTGCGACGAATTTGGCCGGGTAAAAGTACGCTTCCCTTGGGACAGATACAGCAAGAACGACGAACACAGCAGCGCCTGGTTGCGCGTAAGCCAGGGCTGGGCTGGCGGACAATATGGCTTCGTGGCCCTGCCCAGAATCGGCAACGAAGTGATTGTGTCCTTCCTCGCCGGCGACCCGGATCAGCCCATCATTACCGGCCGCACGTACCATGCGACCAACACACCGCCTTACGCGCTGCCGGAACACAAAACCCGCACCACACTGAAAACCCAAACCCACAAAGGTGAGGGCAGCAACGAATTGCGGTTTGAGGACGAAGCGGACAAAGAGCAAATCTACATCCACGCCCAGAAAGACCTGGACCTGCTCACCGAAAACAACCGCACCGAAGTCATCAAAAATGACAGCCATCTAACGGTTGAGAATGACCGCTTCAGCCACGTAAAAAGCAATGAACACCTCACGGTCGACGGCGAAAAACGCCAAACCATCGGAGCCGACTGCAGCCTGACCATCGGCGGCACCCTGCATCAGAAATCTGGCAGTGCCACTCTCTGCGAAGCAGGCAGCGAAGCCCACCACAAAGCCGGCGCTAAAGTAGTGCTGGATGCGGGTGCCGAAATCACCATTTCTGGCGGTGGCAGCTTTATCAAGCTGGATCCCAGTGGGGTTACGCTGAGTGGGCCGGGGATAAAGATTAATTCTGGTGGGGCGCCGGGGAGTGGGAGTGGGCAGGGGGCAGTGATGCCGGGATTGCCTCAGAGTTTGGAGGTGGATATTCCTGTTGCGGCTGAGGTTGATGCTTTGGCGGAGGTTGGGCAGAGAAAGAATGCACCCAGCCTAGATGTGCAGTCCCAGTTGGCGGCCTTAAAGAAAGGCAAGGCTACTTGTCCCATTTGTGAGGAAAAACCCTCATGAGTCAGGGTTGCGGATCTGTTACGGAATCACCCTTTGACGTCCTGGGCTGGCCAGCGGGTTATTCGGTTGCCCTGATGTTGGATGGCGTCGCCATCCCGGAGGCGGGAAAACAGATCTACCAGTGGGCCGATGACTCTGAAGTGGACGCTGAGTGCCTTTACGCCACGACACGCTGGGATCAAATCGCTGAAATATCGCCCTGGATTGTCTGGTTGAACGGGGCAGATGATCCCGTACTGGCGGCTTTCCTGAAGAATGGTGCGATGCAGGAACATGGATATCTGATCGTTACCGGAGTAGATAGAACGGCCTTCATGCGCTGGATTCGAGCCCATCTCCAGGTAGAAAAAGGATCAGGTTGTGAAGAAATTGTCCGCATTTCCCATCCTGCTCTTGCCCGGACTGTCATCGGAGATCAGCTCGGCCAGCGCCCCCCGTCCGGTGTTGTCCGGCAACTGATTATCCCCGATCAGATCAGCCAACGATGGCATTGTATTGAGCCAGGAAAGCAGGGTATTGGGGGCACTGAAAACAACGGGTATGCTCTTGCGCTCTCTGATGAGCTTACCCAGGCTTTTGATGCCTTCAATATGCGTCAGGTCTCATTGCAGATCTGGGAGAGTCTGGACGCCAGAACACGGATGAGTTTGGGTGGGCCGTTTCTTAAAGAAGCATTCCCCAGGCTGTTCTCGATTCTTGTAAGCGCCCGTGATGCCGGTCATCAAAGCCCAAGGGAGATGATGCGATTTTTGTTTTCAGTCCTGTCTGGAGACACAGTCACTTTGTCAGGCAGCGGTTGCGCTATTTTTAGAGATCAAGGATGAATCATGACACGCAAAACGAGACCGGTAGACGATAGAGAAAGCAGTGAACTCCTTTGCTGGGAACAGTCAGGTACTCCGGTAAATGAGCCTGAATCATGCCCTTTGCTTCAAACGGTTAACTTGCTGCCAGTGCGATATGGCAGGGTAGAGGTCGCCCCTGCAGGCAAGGATTCCGGGTATCCCTACGAACTGGTATCCCGGCCATTGGGTTACCGCCTTCTCAGGGACGGATACCTGTATGTTCTTGATGCAGATACAGGCGAGTTGCACGAATACAGTCATGAGAGTGGCAAGCTGTCTGGCCATAATGGTGGGAAAATCGAGTATCCAAAAACTCATACGCTGTATGTCTCCTTCTCGGATATCGCCTGGACGGATCGCAAAAAGGCTCAAGTGCTTGATGACCCGACAGAGCGGGAAGCCCTTCTGCAGCGAATTGACCTGGCCTCGGCTTCTCCTGCTTCTGGCGGAGCGTCTCTGCTTACCCCTGAACAAGCCAAGGAGTGGGTTGCAGAGTTTGCAGAAGGCCCGGATCAGGAGCCCCCAGAGGGCGCGCATCCCCAAGAAAGCGAGCCTTACCACTGGGAGAATCAGCCTTACTTTCACAAGACTCGCTTTGGCAAACTGATTGAACAGCAGAATATTGAGGATCCTTCGAACTGCCTTTGCCTGGCGGTTCGGGACGATGTCGGCGTGATGGTCGATCTGGCCCAGCATCAGGATGATGTGGTTGGCTGGATTTCCGATTGGGCAGAAAGTGCTAACAATGAACGGGACTACTTGGTAGGTGCATGGATAGAATCCCTGATACAGATCAGTGACTCGACGCTTGAGGCTGCTGCTGGAGGTTCAAAAGGAGAGCCTTTTCAGGCACTGCACGAAAACACCGATGAGGTTCAGCGCCGTGCGATATATGACTATCTGAAGATCCGCGCAGACTACCGCGGCCCTCAACCAATGGGACCCGAAATTTACTTGCGCGAGCAGCACGGGGACAACCCTCTGGTACGAGCACAGTTGGCCATGATCGACGCCCTTGGGCAGCAGGGCTATGCTCAGCACAGGGATACCATCAATCAGCTCAATCTTCAGAACTACCACCAGCTAAATGGTGCCAAGCTTGGTCAACGAGGAATTAACGATCTCATTGATCGTCCTCGCATGGACGCATTTATGGCGGCTCAACGGGCCAAGCTGGCACGTTGGCAAGGGTTGCTTGCAGATATCACCGAAGACCGGGTAGCGCTTTACTGTGAGTCTCGCTTCCATCACGCTGCCTGGTATTTCGATGTGGCAGTTGATGCTCAGTTGGAGGCGGCTCTGGATCTCAATTATGCCTGTGCGAAAGACCTTTGCCGTACAGACGAAGCGGCGGACAAAGTACTTGCCTGGATGGAAGCAAACCCACAGTTCAGTCATCCACTGTTCCACACCCTGCCCAAAGCCGCTCAAGCGCCGGATGTCGAACCTCTGACCACATATCTGGGTATTGCGGGGGCGGGATACAGTGTGGTGACCAAAGCTACCGAGTGGGCGCAGCAGTTAATCAGTGCGGAGGCAGAGCGCCTACCCGATATTGAACGACGCTCTCAGGATATACAGATTAAGGCTGCTGCGGTTGGCGATATCTTGGCACCGGCGGTTTCACGGAGTGTCGCCAGAACCATGGATCGGTTGTATCAAGGAATTGAGGCTAACCGGATTCCTCCTTTGGATGATCTGTTCCGGGATCTGCCGTATTTCTTCAAAGGCCAGATGCTGAAGGCAATCCGTACCGGCGAGGTGGAGTTTCGCGTTGCCTCGGAAACAGAGCTGTCCACTTTCCGGCAGAATCTGGAACAACTGCTGGCGCTTAACAAACGGTTAGAAACCCTGAGCAGCGATCATGACGTCGCCAAGACCACCCATGGCCACAAATCTGAACGGGCCAAAACTATCCTCAGCGAATTCAAGGCAACCCGGGAAGAGCATCGCACCCTGGGTAAGCGCATAGCTGGGGCTCTCAGCCCGGTAGAAGAAACCAGCAGCGGCTTAAAACTTGAGTCATCGGAAACGGGGCGGGCGGGCCTTTCTTTGATATTGCCTGCTCTGGAAAAGCAGCAGATGGGGACACTGATGGGGAGTATTCGTCAGGGGTTGGGTTCTGCGCCACGTGTGAACCTGATGGGCGATGGGCTGGGTGTACTGGTCTTTATTGTCCAAGCGGTTAATTTGGTTAAGATCGCTATTGAGGTTAACGCTCAGGCCCCGGACTCTAAGAATTATGGCAAAGTCATCGAAAGCGTTGCAGGCACAGCTAGTGCTGGTTTTCTGGCAGCCCAAGGCTTGGCGGACACCATTCTTTCGTCCAGGGCACAGGCTTTGGCGCAAGCTTGGCAGCGTGGCACTTTGCAATCGGTGCACGTTCACATGGGCAAGCTGCATATCAGGATTGGTGGAATAGCCTATTTTGCAAGCACGATTGGTGCAGCCATTGGCACCTACAAACATGCGAACAACTGGCTGGAAGCGGCACGGATCGGAAATGCCGAAGCTCAAATGGGCGCAGCGCTTGCTATGGTGGGAAGCGGTGGTTTGACCGTGACGAGCGCCTATGGTTTTGGCCGAACTCTGCACGTAGGTTTTAACATATTGCAAGCCAGCGACGATTTAGCCACAGCTTGGGCCGCGGCGGGTACTCGACTATCGAGTCTTTTCGCGCGCTTGAATATTGCCGGGCTGGTTTTTACCGTGTTTGAGCTGGGCGGCACTTGGCTGTATAACCGCTACAACCTGGGGGAGCGCGACCAGTGGTTGTTAACCACCCCTTGGTCGCGCGAGGCGCGGCAAATAACAGACAGTTCCCTGGAGGAGTACGGGCAGGCACTGGCACGGCTCGGCCACAGCCTGACTATGGAAAAGCGACCGGTGGACGAAGGCGACGCGAAAGCGCAACTGGTTCTGAACTGCCATGCGCTAACAGCATCGCAGTTGCAGGAATCCATGGGTCAGCCAGCTTCCCGCAAAGTTTGGCTTTGCGCCTGGCGAATCCGGCCTGAAGATTCTGGGCGGTGGACAAATACGCCGGAGGCTTGGGTACGTTGTTCCCAGGATATCCTGACGAGCTTATCTATTGAGGATAAAGCCGGGCACCTACAATTGGCGTTCGCCCCCCCGAACCACAGCAAGCGTGGGCTATCTCCGGAAACCCGAGATCTTGCACTGATGGTTCGGATAGACGCGCTTCATTCTGAGGGGCTCTATACCCAGGAAGTCTATATGCTCAAAGTAACACCAGACGGCGACTGGCCTGTAACACCCGTTCAAGAGCCGCCTCGGGACGAGGAGGACAAAGTTTTCTGGCATCAGGTTTGTAATCCCTTTTTGGAAACGGACATCATTGCATGATAAGCAATACCCACAAAAAAAACACAGTCGAGATCATGAATCCACCCCGCGCCGGCAAGGTGGAGCCCTTCCCAAGTGGTCGGCTCACTTTCCTGGCGCCGTTGCCCATGCCCACGGGCGTGCCGCCAACGGACTATGGCCGTGCTGTGGGGGAGGTCAACGACCGCTATTTGGACTTTGGGGCGGGTTGGCCACCGGTGTTCGGCTGGCAATTGGCCCTCGGCACGCCATTTGCCGGTTTTTTACTGTCGGCGTTTGTTTTTCCGGTGATTGCCTTTTTTCTATTCTATGCGGTGGGTAACGGTTTGCCCGATGCCCTTCATGCTTTTTGGGGTGTGATGGATCTCAGCTTCTGGATTGGCCTCTGGGCAGGTATATTTTTTCTTTTACTTGGCCTTGGGATTTGGTTTCGGAAGCACCTTAAATACAGGACCCTTACCCCCACCCGTTTTAACCGCCAGCGCCGCGAGGTGTGCTTTTTCCCCAAAGGTCAGCGGGAGCCCATCTTTGTGCCCTGGGAGTCGCTGGCTGCCTGGGTAACGGAGGCTCAAGGTGTGACTGAGTACGGTGTGCAGCGCCAGTGCGGCTTTGGCGTGGGTTTTCTCCACCCGGATACGGGCGAGAAATACACTCTGGAGTTTCAGGCCTACGGTTTACAACAAGCCATCAGCAATTGGGAAGCGGTGCGAGCTTACATGGAATATGACGTCCATACTCTGAAGGAAATTCAGGATCCTCTGGACTTGCAAGACCCGGATGATCCGCCCTGGGAGGGAGTGCACGTTTTTCGTAACGCAAAAGCTCGAATGCATCAGCGTCGTCGGGCCGGAGAGGTTGGTTGGCTTTACACCCTGGGGTGGTATCTCAACCATTTCTCGACCTTATGGACGCTCCCGTATCATCTGGTGGATTGGGAAGTGAAAAAGATTCAGAAAATGAATCGCAAAGCGTTGCCTGAGGCCATGCAGCGTTGGTCTGAACCGCTACCGGACGATCAGTGGACCAAACCCAGTGATGAGTTGAAGCGTCAAACCGCACGTGTCCAAGAATTACTAAAAGCCAACCCAGGGAAAAACACGCTTGAAATATTTGCACAGGTCAGTGACGAGTTTGATGCCAAGGCTTCGTTGACCGCATGAAGAGCGTTCAGGCAATTCCTCAGCCAAGCAGTACAGCACACGACAGCACAGATATAATTGTTTTGCCCGAGAGCCCCGTAAGGCGTAAACGCACTGGCCAAGATCTTCAACCCGTTGGCGACTATGCCGACATCGAACCCTATCACCGAGTCTGTATTGATATTACTGACGTTCAGCATCAGGACCAAAACGACCCAGAAGGATTTGTCGCTGGTGATTGGTGGTGGAGTCACCGAAAGATTCGTTTTCTCAATGGGAAAGCGTTTCTTGGTCTCTCGGCTTTTATACTAACAATTCCTTATCTTTGGGGAACCGTTTTAGTAGGTGGCGGTGGTGTATATTCGTTGTACCCTTGCCGATTTTGTAGAGATGCCGCGTATTCTCAAGGTTTTATGGTTTCTTGTAGTAGGTTCTGGCTGGATAGCTGGGTCTTTCTACATTCTCACAAAAACCCTCCCGTGGGTCATGGGCGGTTTCGTCCTTCTACTAAGGCCCTTAGACAAACTCCTCGCCAAGCTTCTGGACCGTGGCCTGGAGACGGGTGAAAGCTACTTCAGTCGGGAAACAGGCGAAGTGAGCTTCGCTGTATCAGGAGGCAAAAAACTGACGGCCCCCTTTGAAGAGTTCGATGCCTATGTAGAGCGTGTGATCGAAGCGGGGGGTATCTTCTACCGCCTGATGTTCGTGCATCGCTACACCGGTGCGCAGTTCAGCCAGACTTCCTTGAGCCGTGTTGAACCGGTGAAAGAAGAAGTGATGGCACTCTGGGACATGCTCCAGCGCTACATGGACGTGTCTCAGCCTCTGCCGGACGTCCCTCGCCTGGAGCCTTTCCGCCACCTGGATCCAGTGACTCGCGAATATGATGAAGAGATTGGACAGAACCCGCGCTACTGGCGTGACTTGAACCTGGAAGAATGGAAAACCCGTGAGGGCCTGGAAGTGCTTAGACGCCAACGAGAGTATCCGTGGGACAGTCGGGTGTGCAAACTGACACCCCAACTGGGCAGAATCTCGATGGAAGAGTATCGCCAGAAGCGCCCTGATGGCTCTTGGCCGATTTGAGACAAGGAGCCCGCTAATGGCCTGACCTTACGGCCAGGGAACTAACCGTGGCCAGCGGTGAGCCTGAGGGTCTTGCCAGACAGAGGGAGCTCAGCGGCGACACGCGGATCAATACAGTAAACAGAGATTAAAAATGAACTCAACTTCAGGGAAGGTGAAAATGAGTGATTGTGTAGAAGCGACATGTACAGCCTGCGATGGTAGGAATCAACTTGCTGCAGATCAGATGGAAATGCTTGGGAAATCTGAGCCTGTTGAGTGTTCCCAGTGTGGAGTGTTGGTCAAGATTAAAGTTGATGCCGAATCAGAGTTAAAAGCAAAAGTGTCGGTTTTAATACTAACAATTGGGGCGGCAACGGTTGGCGTGGTTGCGCTGATCAATATGTTTGGTGATGCCGGATTCCCTACTTATTTCGTGGCGATTCCATTCATTTTGATTTCTGCAATCATGAGTTCAGCGCTGAGCGGTGGTGCTGTTCAGTTACAGAGTGCTGACGCTTCTGGTTAATGGGTATGGAAGCGCTTCTAGGAACGGACGGCTACTCAAGGCGATCTATCTTGAAAAAACACCGGTATGAGCGAGCTAAAATCGATGCCCAATATCAAGGATAAGCCATTTCGGCCCATGGAAATTAGTCCTCTTCCGAAATCCCCAAAAGAACGCACGCGGATTGGCGAAGAGCTTCAGCCAGTTGGCAGCTATGCGGGCATCATCCCCTATCTGGGTACAATTCAAGACGCTGAAGTGCTTCAGGATCATGAAAAGACTGACCCGGAATTTAAATCGAAAGATTGGTGGTGGGATCACCAGAGGATTCGATTTCTGAATGAAAAATTGGGCCTCAAATTTTTGATACTGATTATTCCAGTGATTTGGGTGCTTGCCCTTTGGCTTGGGGGCCCGGCTCTTATGATCTGGGCATCTGCTGAGATAGATCTGATAGCGGAGCTGCCCCCGTTGGTAGTAGGGGTTTTTATCATTGTTTTTGTGTTTGCTTGGTTTGTATTTGCAGTCTGGGTAACTCCCGTTACCACCAACTGGCTTATGAGCACCGGCATGGGTTTCGTTCTAAAACCCTTTGAGAAAATCATCAACGAAAAGCTGGATAAAACTTTGGAGGATGGCTGCAGCGAGTTTAACCGCACCACTGGCCAGGTTCGCATGGCTCTGGGAGGAGGGCGGCATTTCGAGGCCCCGTTCGTGGAGTTCGATGCCTACGTGGATCGTGTGATCCAGCAAAGCGGTGTGTTTTATCGGCTCATTTTTGTGCATCGTTATACTCAAAAAACGTTCCACAACACCGCTTTCAGCACCATCGAATCCAGCAAGTCTGAGGTGCTGGCACTCTGGGATGTGCTCCAGACCTATATGGATGTATCCCAGCCCTTGCCCGATGTACCCAGGCTGGAACCCTTCCGGCATCTGGATCCGGTCACTGCTGAATATGATAAACAAACCGACCGTAACCCGCGTTACTGGCGCGACCTTGATCTGGACTCATGGAAAGACGGAGAAGGCTGGCGGGAAGTATATCAGCGGCAAAGTCAGTTCCCGTGGGGTAGCCGGGTTTGTAAGCTCACGCCACAGCTAGGCAAGATCTCCATGGAAGAATACCGAAAACAGCGACCGGCTGGAGCTTGGCCGATCTGAAAGGTTTTGGTTAAGGCGTATATGGATTTGTGGTCAGCGAACGAGTGGCCAGCGCTCGGGTACCACAAACACCCGCTCTACCTCGTGCCAATTGCCGCCCCGAGGATCTTCCCGCAATACGCCAAACAGCTGCGGAACCGTTCTGTCTTCCACGCGCCTCAGAGCATCCATAGTATGTTCGGCATCTGGCTTCTCACCCTGAAACCAGTTGCCAATCCAGTGTGGTTTATTGAGTACAACCCAATGCGATGTGTCTAATGCTTTTGCGTGGCAAACATACAGCCATCGCCCACGCAGATGCGCATTGGGAACGTAATCGGGAATCATTGCCTGCGGCGCATCGGGATAGAACAAATACCCCGGCATGAAAATCCGTGGTGTAAGCGGGCCTGTAATGCCGGCTTCGGAGAGCATTGCGAGTGTTTCCGGCAGCCATGTGCGCCGGCTTTGTTGTTCGAGTAGGCTGGTTGTTTTTATGTCTAGTCGGTCTCTGGCATTGGGGCCGTACCAGAGGGTCGTTCCGTTTGGCTCTGGTACGCCAAGATAGAACTTGATAGCGATTTCGTGGTGTTCTATGCGTTTTTCTGCACGATTATGAACCACGAAATCCAGCTCTCCGATGGTGTTCCCGGCTGATTGTATCTGTTGGTTCTTCATCAGAATGGGCCAGTCGAGTATGTCTTCCAGCAAAACCTGATACAGTCGTTCGAAATAGAATCCCAGCCTGCGCTGTGGTGGTTCTCTCAGTATCGGAGGTGCAGTCTCAGGGTGTTCATCCCACAGTCTAAGCAGGTCAGGATAATTTGAAGGCAGGTAATCTGCCGGTTCAAAAGTGATGGGCGAATGCATCAGTTGCGGTGCCTGGCATAGCCAGGCGAGGTGGTTGATCGCTGGTGTTCGGTAAACGCTAGTCAGTTCCGACTTGGGGTTTGCATTCATCCGTCCAGAATACCGTAAACTGTGTGTTAATAAAGATGCGGTGAGCCTAGGTTGGCAAACTCCCGGGGTTCACTGCTTGAAGCAAAAGAATATCGAAGGAGCAAGTATGCAGTACCTACATACGATGATCCGCGTAAGCGATCTTGAGAAATCCCTGCATTTTTTTTGTGACTTGTTGGGCATGGTTGAGATTGATCGTAGAAGCAGTGAGAAAGGCCGCTTTACGCTTGTGTTTCTCGCAGCCGCCAAAGATGAAGCGCAAGCGCGAGAGCAGAAGGCGCCTACGCTGGAGTTAACGTATAATTGGGACCCGGAAGAGTACACAGGTGGCCGTAACTTTGGCCATCTGGCTTACCGTGTGGATGATATCTATGCGCTTTGTGAGTCGCTGCAGGCAGGTGGCGTTACGATTAACCGTCCACCTCGGGATGGGTACATGGCGTTTATTCGCACGCCGGATAATATATCCATAGAGTTGCTGCAAAAAGGCGAGCCTCTGGAGCCCAAAGAGCCTTGGGCCAGCATGGAAAATACTGGTTCCTGGTAGGGGATGGGCTGCCTGCAGGAATTGCGGGTAAGCTAAAACCCTCATAGAATCACTAGGCAGTTGTGAAATGAATTCTTAAGCATCAGGAAGATGCGATAAAACAAGGAGAAGTTTGATGGAAGACTGGCAAGGATGCCTCGCCCCCCAATGTCAGACCGCACTACTGAATGCTCGCGAAGATGTTGATCGTCGTGGCGGTGTAGTCATTACGGTCGAAGACTTTTTGCTCGCACTCTTGGAATCCAGCTCTTCGGCAAGTCACTTTCTGCGTGGCTCGGGCGTGGACATGGACGAGCTGGTCCGCACTATTCAGTGTGAACAACCCATAGTGACTGAAGTTGGCGGCGAAGGCCTGCTTTCTTCCCAGCTCATGTACTGGTTGGCAACGGCACGAGAAACCTTTGGTGCGCCTGCCTGGCTCGATTGGCCGCAACTTCTCGAGGTGCTTGCAAAGTATGCAGAGCGCCTGCAGGAGAAGGCCTATGTGGCTGTGCTTGAGTTGGTATCGCGGTGGCCAGAATCGGGTGATTTGGCTGCCGATGAAGCGCGAACAGCAAGGCCGGGCATTGAGGACGAAGAAGCAGCGCCATTAGTAATGGCCGATACGGCCTGGATTGAACTTGCAGAAGACGTTGCCATCACGCTTGCAGTCACACCGGGTGTGGTGGTGTGGGTCAGGGGAGAGCGTGGGGCGGGAAAATCAGTTTGGCTACGCACCTTGTTATCGTCGCTTACACAACCTTATGTTGAGATGGATCTGCGCAGTGAAACGGAGGTGATGGCCAGCGAACTTGCGGTTATTCCCGCACGCGCCAAAAAGCCTTGGCCAGTTTTGGTACTGGATAATGTTACGCCGGCTGATTTATTGGCGCTGATGGATCGCCCCTCGGGTCTTGCATCAGAGCTTGTTCAGCGATGGCAGGGGCCTTTGCTACTACTGGGGCCAGATATACCTCGTGGCTGTGTACAGCCTTGCCGAAACTTGGAGCAACAGCTTGGTCGAACGCTGGAAATATATGATACGCCGCTGCCTGGCCCGCTACAGCGCAAGGCGATTCTGGTTGCCCATCAAGCTGCGATAGAACGCCGCTGGAATATATTGCTGCCTCAATCCACGATTCAGTTCGCCTCTTCCCGGCACAGCCGCTGTGTGTGTACGCCGGGTGGAATGCTGCAGTGGGTCGAACGGGCTGCAGCACGGCTGGAATTGTTTGCCCGGCGCGGCCCGGTGGGGTCAGTGGCACTTTCCGGGCAGGTCGACACGCTCCGGCGTCAGAGCCTTGTTGCCATGGCACGGCAAGAACCGCTTGATGGGATAGAACAGTCTTTAGAAGAAATAGATTTGCTGCGCGCAGCTGCAGAAGTAACTTGGCATGAACGCAAAGCTGCAGGCACTCTGAACCAGCTTACGGTTGAAGATTTACGACGCGAACTGGAGTGCTGGCTTGCAGCGCGGCCTGCGCCGGTTCACTATGTGCAGCATTGTGATCAGCAGCATGGAGAATCTGCGAGTGCAGGATCTGGAAATCTACATTCGTGACTTGGAAGCAGGAGCTGTTGCTCGTTGGCTAGAAAGCCACGTTGAACAGCTGGAACTTGATGACAGTAATATTACATCGGTCATCAAAGGCACCGCTTTTTTTAGCGATAGCTTCTTGAAAATAACACTCTACCCTCAGGCTTTTGGTAAGAGGTTTACCTCACTGCTTATTGAGGGTGAGCGGTTACCTTGGAATTCTGACCTGGAATGCGCACGCAGTGCTTGGCGGGCACTAGAGTCAGAAGTTCGTTGCAGCCCGGGAGAGTGGAAAGAAGGTGAGGCGATAGGAGATGATAAATGGTGGCGACTGGATGATCGGGGAGAGCAGCTCGCTGTCTGGAATTGATTTGCCATGAACTGATTGATGCCCCATAACGAAAAAAGGCAGCCCCTGACTAAAAATGGGCTGCCTTTTTTGTATCAGCTAAGGTTTCAGTCGCTCAGGATAGAAACATTATCTGCTTGCAGGCCTTTGTCAGCGTCAACAACGCTGAAACGAACCAATTGGCCTTGGCGAAGAACCCGGCGGCCACTTCCACGAATAGCACGGAAGTGAACAAATACTTCGTCGCCGCTGTCGCGGACGATAAAGCCGAACCCTTTCTTAACGTTGAACCACTTTACAGTGCCTTCTTCATCGCCTTCCGGGCTGTCATCATCGTAGTCGGCATCATCACCGGCATAGCTTTGGCTAGAGCCTTGGCTGCGTGATGGAGAGCTGGCTCGCTGAGACGTGCTGCGGGCGGGCTGCTTGGCTGCAATGGCAACTGCCAGAAAACCGACAATGCCAAATACAATTAAGCTGATAACGTAGGCTGCGATACCCTGGGCACTGCCGAGAACGAATGGCGTGTTTGTTGCCAGTTCATTGCTCTGGGACTGCGACAGAATTTGAAACAGCTCCGGGGTAAAAGAAACCAGCAGAAAGCCTAGGATAAATGGGGCGGGAATAGCGATCAAAATAGCAACAAGAATCGCTTTGGCTGGATTACGCATTGACTGAAAAATCTCCATTATTCATTAACGCTGACGATAAAAAACCGGATATCGGGTAAAATTACTCATCCGGCCAGTGGATACCGCCTGACTTCCTGGAAAACCGGAGCTCGGGCGGGCAAAAGCGGCATGATAGCAGATTATGCCCATTGCGTACCAAGCAGCTGGTGTATTGAATGCGATGGAAAGTTATCGAAAGCACCTTGGCCAACCTGTTTAACCACCTAAATGAATCATTCATCTGACGGAGCTTTAATACCCGATGAGCGACAAAGACCTGCAAACCAGACTGGACGAGCTTGAAACGCGGCTTGCCTTTCAGGACGACATTATTAATACCCTGAGCGAGCAGGTAGCAAAGCAGGAGATGGATATTCGTGAACTTTGGAATGCCAAGCGGTTACTCCACAGCCAGTTAAAGGATGTTTCTTCATCCAACATCAAGCGGGAAGAGGAAGAGGCGCCGCCTCCGCATTATTGATCCTCGAAATACGAACATACAAAAACCAAAAGGCCAGAGCATGTGCTCTGGCCTTTTGGTTTTAGCTTATTTCGAACCTGAGGTTCAGGCGAGTAGTTCCACCAGAATTTGCTCATAGATTTGTGAGAGGGTGTCCAGATCGTCAGCTTTCACGCACTCGTTTACTTTGTGAATGGTTGCGTTGATCGGGCCTAGCTCTACAACTTGTGCACCGGTGGGGGCAATAAAGCGGCCGTCCGATGTGCCCCCTGTTGTAGACAGCTCAGTTTCACGGCCGGTCACTCTGCGTATGGCATTTTGAGTGGCAGACACCAGTGCGCCTTTATCGGTAAGAAAAGGTCGGCCGCTGAGGTGCCATTGCAAGTCATATTTCAGTTTGTGCCGATTTAGCGTAGCGACAACCCGCTCCTCAAGGCTTTCCGCTGTGTTTTCTGTGCAGTAGCGGAAGTTGAAGTGCACTACGCACTCACCGGGAATGATGTTACTGCCGGTGCCGGCTTCCACTTTGGTAATCTGGAAGGTGGTGGGCGGAAAGTAATCATTGCCATTATCCCAGAACTCGTTAGCCAGGGTGTGCAGAGCGGGCGAAACGGCATGGATAGCGTTTTCTGCAAGGTGCGGATAGGCTACATGGCCTTGGGTGCCATGCACGGTGAGGTAGCCGTGCAAGGAGCCGCGCCGCCCGTTCTTGATTACATCGCCTACTTCTTTCGTGCTTGAAGGCTCTCCAATCAGGCACCAGTCCATTTTTTCTGAACGGGCTTCCAGTGCTTCGATCACCTTCACGGTGCCATTCTGGGCTGGGCCTTCCTCATCACTCGTGATCAATAAAGCAATGGAACCACGATGGTCTGGGTGGGCCCTTACAAATCGCTCGCAGGCAGTAACAAATGCCGCAAGGCTGCCTTTCATATCTGCCGCGCCACGGCCAAGGAGGTAGCCGTCTTTTATAACCGCATCAAACGGGGGATGAGTCCAGTTTTTCTCTGGGCCAGTGGGCACCACATCAGTATGGCCAGCAAAGGCCAGTACCGGACCTTCGGTGCCTTTGCGCGCCCAGAGGTTATCGGTGTCGCCAAAGCGCATGTGCTCACCGATAAACCCCAGAGGTGCCAGGCGAGACATCATCAGTTCCTGACAGCCAGCATCTTCTGGTGATACGGATGGGCGGCCGATCAGGTCGATGGCCAGATCGAGCGTTGGAGAATTAGTTGTTTGCATGCAGTTCTTCATTTAGCTCGATGGCGGATTGGTTGGTTTTGCATTCCACTGCGCCGGATTGGCTGTTACGGCGGAAGAGCAAGTCTGGCTTGTCGGCCAGGTCGCGGGCTTTTATAACGTCCACTAGCTCGTTGTTGCCGTCGAGTAAGGCAACCTTGGCGCCGGCTGTAACATACAGACCAGATTCAACCGTGCAGCGGTCACCCAGAGGAATGCCGATACCTGCATTAGCGCCGATCAGGCAGTTTTCGCCAACGGAAATAATCATGTTTCCGCCGCCTGAAAGAGTGCCCATGGTGGAGCAACCGCCGCCCAGGTCGGAACCTTTACCAACCATAACGCCCGCAGAAATACGGCCCTCAACCATGCTGGTGCCTTCTGTGCCGGCATTGAAGTTGATAAAGCCTTCGTGCATAACCGTTGTGCCTTCGCCCACGTAGGCCCCAAGGCGCACTCTTGCAGTGTCTGCAATGCGAACGCCGCTGGGCACCACGTAGTCCGTCATCTGAGGGAATTTGTCTACGGACTTCACTTCCAGAGTCCGGCCTTCAAGACGAGCTTTAAGCTGGCGATCCGGTAGTTCATTCAAGTCAATGGCGCCTTCGTTGGTCCAGGCAAGATTCGGCAACAGGCCGAAAATGCCGTCAAGCTTGAGACCGTGGGGCTTAACCTGCCGATGGGAAATCAGGTGAAGCTTGAGATAAACCTCAGGCGTGCTGGAGGCAGTACCGTCTGTTTCCAGTACGGTTACGACCACTGGGCGCTTGCTGCCGGCAGCTTTCTCTGCCAGTGATGCCTGCTCTGTGGCACCAATCTGGCGCAAGGCAGTGGCAAGTCGGGTTAGCTGCTCAGCAGTTGTTTGGATGGCCTGATTGCCGCCTTTATAGTCCAGAGCAGTTTCTACTGCATCTATCAGCTCTGTTTCCGGTGTGATAATCGGTTGCTGGTAAAAAACTTCCAGCCATTCGCCCTGGTTGTTTTGGCTGCCGATACCTATACCGAATGCAAAACTCATGCAGTGATTGCTCCTGTCTATTTGATAGTTGTTACTTGATGGTTGTTGCCCAGTCGTCGGCGTTAAAGCCGACATAGACTGTGTCGTTATGTTCGACCACGGGTCGTTTAATGATGGAGGTATTTTCCAGCATGATGTCGTGGGCAGAAAGGGCGCTAATAGTATCACGAACCTCTTCGCTGAGTTTGCGCCAGGTGGTGCCACGGCGGTTGAGCAGGGTTTCCCAGCCCACAGCCTGCTCCCACTCGGTCAGCTTGGCTTCGCTGAGACCCTCTTTCTTGAAGTCGTGAAATTCGTAAGAAATGCCTTGCTCGTCAAGCCATTTGCGGGCTTTTTTGACGGTGTCGCAGTTGCGGATGCCATAGAGTTTCATAAATCAGTTAGCCTTTACAAATTCAACAATGCGTTTTGCCGCTTCCACACATTCTTCCAACGGTGCAACCAATGCCATGCGAACCCTGTTCTCTCCAGGGTTATAGCCATCCACTGTGCGGGACAGGTAACGACCAGGCAGAACATGAACGTTTTGCTGAGCCGATAGCTCTTTTGCAAAGGTTTCATCATCCATGGGGGTGACCGGCCACAGATAAAACCCGGCATCGGGAAAGTCGACGTCCATCACTTCGCGCAGGATGGGCACGACAGCTTCAAATTTTGCGCGATAAGCCGCCCGGTTTTCCCGCACGTGGTCTTCATCCTGCCATGCAGCAATGCTGGCGAGTTGGTTATGAACCGGCATGGCACAGCCATGATAGGTGCGATAGCTCAGGTAGCCTTTCAGAATGTTTGCATCGCCGGCAACAAAGCCGGATCTAAGGCCTGGCAGGTTGCTGCGTTTCGACAGGCTGTGGAAAACAACACAGCGCGCGAAGTCGTGTCTGCCAATCGCTGCACAGGTCTGCAGCAAGCCTTCGGGTGGGTTGTCTTCGTCGGGATAAAGTTCGGAATAGCATTCGTCTGACGCGACGATGAAATCGTGTTTGTCTGCCAGTTCAATGACTTTTGCCAGTGTATCTCGAGGTATAACCGCGCCGCTGGGGTTACCGGGCGAACACAAGAACAGAACCTGGCAATCCCGCCATACAGACTCTGGCACAGCGTCGAAATCCGGAATAAAGCCATTGGAACCATCGCAGGGCAAATAAACTGGCGTGGCCCCTGCGAGAAACGCTGCGCCCTCGTAAACCTGATAGAAGGGGTTGGGACTTACAACGGTTGCTTGTTTGCTGGAATCCACCACCGCCTGCACCAGAGAGAAAATAGCCTCCCGGGTTCCATTTACCGGCACGATGTTCTTTTCAGGGTTCAGTGAGCCGGCTTTCAGTTGAAATCGCCTGGTGGCCCATTGGTCTATGGCCTCTCTCAACTCGTCGAGGCCACGGGTGGTTGGGTAGTTGGCCAGGCGATCCAGATTGTCGGCAATCACATTTTTCACAAAATCAGGAGCCGGGTGCTTGGGCTCACCAATGCCAAGAGATATAGCCCGCAGGTGTTCAGGTACCGATATGCCCGCTTTGAGTTTTGCCAACTTTTCGAAGGGGTAGGGGTGAAGCTTGTTCAAATTTGGATTCATTGAATTTCATCCAGCATTTTGCACAGGTCTTGCTGCAGGGCGCGGCATACGGAAGGGTCGCTGATTGGCTCGCCGTGCTCGTCGGTTACGAAGAAAACGTCTTCTACCCGCTCGCCCAGAGTGGCGATTTTCGCATTACTCAGGCGGATGCGGTGATCCAGCAGTACCTGTCCAATACGAGCCAGAAGGCCTGGGCGGTCAGGTGTAACTACTTCAATCACCGTGCGCTCATTAATGGTGTCGTTGGAGAACAGTACCTCAGTAGGGAAGGCGAAATGCCGGAGCTGCCGGGGTGTTCTGCGGTGAATAATGTCAGGGTAGTCTTCGGGGTTGTCCAGCTCTTCGATCAGGCGCTTGCGTACCCGTTCTTTCCTGGCCGGGTCTATACCCAGAGGCTGGCCTTTTTCATCCAACACTACATAGGAGCTGATTGTGTAGGGGCCATCATTTGAACTGATACGAGCATCTACAATATTGAGGTTGAGCTGCTCCAGAACGGCCGTTGTTGCCGCAAACAGGGTGGCTCTGTCGTTCATGTAAATGATGATCTGGGAAAAGCCGTCAGTAGGGCCACCGTGGGTGTCCCGTATAAGCACCAGTGGGCCAGGCGTGTCACCATGGTTGATGATGGCTGCGGTTTGCCAGGCTATGTCAACTGTTGAATCCTGTAAAAAGTAATCTTCATCGACAGTATCCCAGATAGCATCTATCTGTTCATCGCTGATGTTCTGTGTGCGCAGAATATCTCTTGCCTCAGACTGGGTTGCACGCACCCACTCTTGCCGATCGACTGGTATCTCTGTGCCGCGCCTCAGGGCGCGTTTCGCTTCCAAGTACAACTGGCGCAGCAGAGATGCTCGCCAAGTGTTCCAGAGTTTTGGGTTGGTTGCGCTGATATCGCACACAGTGAGAATGTACAGATAATCCAGATGCGCCTGGCTGGGCACTGCCCGGGCAAAGGAGCGGATTATATCCGGATCTGAAATGTCTTTGCGTTGGGCTGTCATGGACATTAACAGGTGGTTTTCCACCAGCCAGGAGACCAGCCGGGTATCGCGTTCGCCCAAGTGGTGGCGCTGGCAGAAAGCTTCGGCATCCACTGCCCCAAGCTCCGAATGGTCTCCGCCACGGCCTTTGGCAATGTCGTGATAGAGGCCGGCTATATAAAGTAGCTCTCTTTTGGGCAGCCCGTGAATCAGTCGGGCGGCCAAGGGATAATCGTCTCGGGCGTCAGGGCCGCTCAAACGGACCATGTTGCGGACAACCCGCATGGTATGGGCGTCAACGGTGTAAATATGGAAAAGATCGTGCTGCATCTGGCCGATAATCTGGCCAAATTCCGGTAAGTAACGCCCCAGCACGTTGTACTTCTTCATGGCGGAAAGGGTTTCATCCAGCGCGTGAGGTGCTCGTAGCAGTTCCATGAACAGGGAGGTAACGGCCAGGTCAGACCGGAAAGCGTCGTCAATCAGGTGTCTGTGCGCTCGTAATGAGCGGATGGTTGTAGCCCGGATACCCTTTATTTCAGGGTGTTGAGCCATCAGCACAAAGATTTCCATAATTGCGTAGGGCGAGTAGGCAAAAACCTGATTGTTTACGGCTTCTATATAATTGTTGCGGATCTGGAAGCGATTGTTGATGGGCTGAATGTTGTCTTCTGTACCAGTGCCGAGTATGGCCTCATCATAAAACTGAAGAATAACGTCAGCGAGCTCTGCCAGTGCCAACACAGCGCGGTAGTAGGACTGCATCATCAGTTCGACATCCAGCCGCTTGCCCTCGTCCTTATAGCCCAGCATTTGTGCCAGCGCGCGTTGGTGGTCAAACAAAAGCCGGTTTTCGTTCCGGTCTGCAATCAATTGGAGCCCGTAGCGTAATCGCCACAACAGAGTTTCGCCTTCAATCAGAACCTGGTGCTCTTCGTCTGTGAGAATGCTGAAACGAGTCAGGTCGGCAATGCTCTGCAGTCCAAAATGTCGTTTAGTGATCCAGCCAATAGTTTGTATGTCCCGGAGGGCGCCCGGAGAACTCTTTACGTTGGGTTCGAGGTTGTACTCGGTGTCACTGTATTTTTTGTGGCGTCGCAGCTGTTCTTTGCGTTTGGCGATAAAGTAATCGCGATCGGTAATGATGTTGTCGGAGTAGGCCTGTTCGCTAAGCTCTTTGCGCAACTCATCTGGGCCCGCAATGGTGCGGGTTTCAAGAAGATTTGTCAGTGTGGCTACATCGCCCCGCGCTGCACTTTTACTTTCTTCAATGCTGCGAACGCTGTGCCCGATATCGAGCTTCAGGTCCCAAAGCAGTGTGACAAAGGCGCCAAGATCATCCTGCCAGCCCGGATCGATGCCGTCGCGGGTGAGAATCAGCAGGTCAATATCCGAATGGGGGTGCAGTTCACCACGGCCGTAGCCGCCAACGGCGATAAGTGCAATGTCGGGCGATTTGGAGAAGGGGTAGCGATTCCAGATAAGCCTCAATACGGTATCAATCGTGTCGGCTCGAGAGCGAACCAGGGTGCGCACGTCGGCACCCTGCCTGAAGGCTTCGGCATCAGCCTGATAGCGTTGTTTCAGCAGTTCCCTGGCCGCCATAACAGGGGAGGGTTCCTCGCTGATTCTGGCTTCCAGTTTCTGGCTCGCCACTTAGAACGACTCCTCCGATCGTTTGGTCAGCACTTCGTAGCCGTCAGCTGTTACCAGAATGGTGTGTTCCCATTGGGCTGAAAGCTTGTGGTCTTTGGTGACCACAGTCCACTGGTCTGGTAGCAGCCTGGTGTGGTACTTGCCCTGGTTGATCATGGGCTCGATGGTGAAGGTCATTCCTTCTTGCAGTGCCATGCCGGTACCGGGCTTGCCGTAGTGCATAACCTGGGGCTCTTCATGGAATACTTTTCCGATGCCGTGCCCGCAATAGTCACGTACTACTGAATAGCGATGTTTTTCTGCGTGTTCCTGAATTACGTGGCCAATATCGCCCAGGCGAGCACCAGGCTTGACCAGTTCAATGCCCTTATACAAGCATTCCTGGGTAATTCTGATCAGGCGCTCTGTGCCTGGTTTTGGCTTTCCGACGATCCACATTTTGCTGGTATCGCCGTGGTACTCATCTTTTATAACGGTAACGTCGATATTAACGATGTCGCCGTCCTTCAGAATTTTTTTCTCTGAAGGTATTCCGTGGCAAATGACGTGGTTCACTGAAATGCATACGGATTTGGGAAAGCCTTTGTAGTTCAGCGGGGCAGGAATTGCTTGTTGCTCGTTGACAATATAGTCGTGGCAAATCTGGTTGAGCTCTTCAGTGGAGACGCCAGGCTTGACGTGTTCCCCGATCATTTCAAGAACTTCAGCTGCCAGGCGGCCTGCCACACGCATCTTTTCAATTTCTTCCGGGGTCTTGATCGATACTTGCATTGGGCTTCCCATTGATAGTGAGTCAAACGAGCATTTTAAGTGTCCGGCGCTCAGGGTACAAGGAAGCACTGGCTCAAAAATAATGGCGCGAGGCTATCGTTTTATGGTATAAACGCGCCGGCTGGAAACTAATCCGGCAAATTCGCACACGTGTCAGCACGTTGCCCCAGGGTGCCTGCTCCTTCCTTGAAGTGTATATAAGGAGTCTGGTTGGGGTAATTGGACGCGTGGAGGACTAACCCGAAGCTAAACTAAGGTAATATCATGGCTCAGGTAAATATGCGTGACCTGCTCAAAGCAGGTGCTCACTTCGGACACCAGACTCGCTACTGGAACCCGAAAATGTCGAAGTACATCTTCGGCGCCCGTAACAAGATTCATATCATCAACCTTGAGCAGACTGTTCCTGCCATGAACGAAGCGCTTAACTTCGTTCAGCAACTGGCAGAGAGCAAAAACAAGATCCTGTTCGTCGGCACTAAGCGCGCCGCCGCCAAGGTCATCAAGGAAGAAGCTGAGCGTTCTAGCCAGCCTTTTGTTAATCACCGCTGGCTCGGTGGTATGTTGACAAACTACAAAACCATCCGTCAGTCAATTCGTCGCTACCGTGATCTGGAGGCCCAGAGCAAAGACGGTACGTTTGACAAGCTGACCAAAAAAGAAGCTCTTGAGCGTACCCGTGAAATGGATAAGCTCGAGCGTTCTATTGGTGGTATCAAAGACATGGGCGGCCTACCTGATGCTCTGTTCGTGATTGACGTTGATCACGAGCGCATTGCCATTAAAGAAGCCAACAAGCTGGGCATCCCCGTTATTGGTGTTGTTGATACCAACAGCAACCCGGATGGCGTTGATTATGTTATCCCGGGCAATGATGACGCTATTCGCGCGATTCAGATCTACGTGAAAGCGGTTGCAGATACCTGCCTTGAGGCAGCACAGGCTGGCGGCGCTGATGAGTTTGTTGAAGTTGCCGAAGAGTCTGCAGGAGCCGCTCCGGCTGCTGAGTGATGCATCTGCGTCACTACTGAGATATAAGGCATGCCCGAGAGGAATTTCGGGTGTGCCTCCCACCGAATTCGGAAAAGTTAAGAGGACTGAACATGGCTGCAATTACCGCTGCAATGGTCAAAGAGCTGCGCGATCGCACTGGCCTTGGCATGATGGAGTGCAAAAAAGCACTGGTTGAAGCTGGCGGAAGTGTAGATGCTGCAATTGAAGAGTTGCGTAAGTCTTCCGGCCTGAAGGCTGCCAAAAAAGCTGGCCGTACAGCCGCTGAAGGTGTTTCGTTGATCAAGATCTCCGACGACAACACCGTTGCCTACATTCTGGAAGTGAACTCTGAAACAGACTTTGTTGCCCGCGACGATAATCTTCTGGATTTTGCTAACGACGTGCTGAATGTTGCCTTTGAAAAAGGCGAAACTGACGTTGCCAAGCTGATGGAAGGTGAGCTGGAAGCCAAGCGCGAAGCTTTGGTTCAGAAGATTGGTGAAAACATCACCGTTCGTCGTCTGGTTTCAGTGGAAGGCCCGGTTGTGGGTGGCTACGTTCACAGCAACAACAAGATCGCTTCTGTTGTTGCGCTGACGGCTGGTGACTCTGAGCTTGCTCGTGATATCGCGATGCACGCTGCCGCCGTTAACCCGCGTGTAGCCAAGCCTGAAGACATGCCTGCTGAAGAGCTGGAAAAAGAGAAAGATGTCATCAAGGCTCAGCCGGACATGGAAGGCAAGCCAGCAGAAATCGTCGAGAAGATGATGGGCGGGCGGATCCAGAAGTTCCTCAAGGAGAACAGCCTTGTTGAGCAGCCTTTCGTAAAGAACCCGGAGCAGACTGTTGGTCAGCTTATCAAAGCGGCTGGCGGTGAGCTCGTTGGTTTCGTTCGCCTGGAAGTAGGCGAAGGCATTGAGAAAGAGGAAGTGGACTTTGCCGCTGAGGTTGCAGCAGCAGCCGGCACAGGCAACGCCTGATCTCTTTTTCGGCACTTTAATCTTCAGTTTTAGTGCCATTCGAGTCTGCCACGTTGGCCGGAGTTTTCCGGCTCTCGTGGCGGGCTTGTATCTGAGATGCCCCTTTTTTTAAGGGGTATGTCAGATACAAGCCTGCAGTGCTTCTCGTGCCGGGTAGCAGTCAACAGACAAAATGGGGATCAATATGTCGACACCACCGAAGAATCAGCCAAGATATAATCGCGTTCTGCTCAAACTCAGTGGTGAGGCCCTTATGGGGGAGCACGAATTCGGTATTGATCCTAAAGTTCTCGACCGTATGGCGCTTGAAATTGGCGCTCTGATTGGTATCGGCGTGCAGGTTGGCCTTGTGATTGGCGGAGGAAATCTGTTTCGTGGCGCAGCGCTCAGCGAAGCTGGTATGGACAGGGTTACCGGCGATCACATGGGTATGCTTGCAACCGTAATGAATGGTTTAGCGATGCGCGACGCTCTTGAGCGCTCGAACATCCGCACCCGTGTAATGTCTGCCATCCCCATGAGTGGTATTGTTGAGCATTATGATCGCCGCCGCGCAGTGCGCGATCTGAAAGACGGTGATGTGGTTATATTCTGTGCGGGCACGGGCAACCCGTTTTTTACCACCGATTCAGCAGCTTGCCTGAGAGGTATCGAAATTGAAGCGGACGCCGTACTGAAGGCAACCAAAGTTGACGGGGTGTATTCTGCAGATCCGCACCTCGATCCGAGCGCCGAGAAGTATGACATGCTCACCTATGATGAGGTGTTGGACAAAAAGCTGGGCGTGATGGACCTGACAGCCATTCTTCTGGCGCGGGATCACCGCATGCCGCTGCGGGTGTTTGATATGAGCCGTGCAGGCGCTTTAACGCGCATCGTGACCGGTGAAAAAGAAGGTACATTGATTGAATAACGGGCATTACTCATTACTATAGCCCGACGAACAAATTGAGGATTACTACGTGATTAACGATATTAAAAGTGAAGCCGAAAAGAAAATGAAAAGGAGTCTTGAGGCTCTGGGCTCGGCCTTCAACAAGATTCGTACAGGCCGTGCACACCCGGCTATTCTGGACAGTGTGATGGTTAACTACTACGGTCAGGAGACGCCGCTTAAGCAGGTTGCGAGCGTAAACGTCGAAGACAATCGCACCCTGGCCGTGTCGCCTTGGGAAAAGAACCTGGTACCAGTGATAGAAAAAGCCATTATGGCCTCCGATCTCGGGCTTAACCCGGCTACCAGTGGCGACCTGATCCGCATCCCCATGCCGATGCTGACCCAGGAAACCCGTAAGGAATTGGTTAAACAGGCGAAAGCTGATGCGGAAAACGCCAGGGTTTCTATCCGGAACGCGCGTCGCGATGCCAACAGCATGACGAAAGACCTGCTGAAAGAAAAAGAAATCTCTGAAGATGATGAGCGCAGAGCTGAGGACGAAATCCAGAAGCTGACAGACCGCTATATCGCTGAAATCGAGAAGTTGCTCAAAGCGAAAGAAGAGGATCTGATGGAGGTATAACCGCCTCAGTTTACTCAAAGCGAAACAAACGGCCGGCAGGGGTGTTCTGCAGGCCGTACAGGGGATTTCATGACGGGAACAATATCCGCAGAAATTCCGGTGTCGGCTGATAGTCGGCCCCGGCATGTGGCCATTATCATGGATGGTAACAATCGGTGGGCAAAAGCACGCCGGCTAAAAGGAGTGGCGGGGCACAAAGCGGGTGTTGATGCTGTGAGGGCTGTTGTTGAAACCTGTGCCCGAGAGGGTGTGGAGGTGCTCACGCTGTTTGCCTTCTCGAGTGAAAACTGGCGTCGTCCAAAGGATGAAGTTTCGGCTCTGATGAGGCTGTTCCTTTTTGCCCTGGAGCGGGAAGTCAGAAAACTGCACCGAAATGATATCCGTCTCCGCATTATTGGTGATCGCTCTGCGTTTAATGAAAAACTGCAGGAGCACATGGCCAAGGCGGAGGAACTCACTCGCAATAACACCAGAATGACCCTCGTGATCGCAGCAAACTACGGTGGGCACTGGGATATTGCCCAGGCAACCCAGCAGGTTGCCGAAATGGTTAAAAGTGGCGAGCTTGAGCCTTCCGACATCACCGACGATTTAATTCAGCAGCATCTGAACATTGGAGACCTTCCAATGCCGGACCTTATGATCCGAACAGCGGGTGAGCAGCGGATCAGTAACTTCATGCTATGGCATCTGGCATACACTGAGCTGTATTTTTCGCCAGTGTTCTGGCCTGACTTCAAAGAAGAAGAGATGTGTAAGGCGCTACAGGCCTACGCTGGACGTCAGCGCCGATTTGGTCAAACGGACGACCAGATCGCGGCCAAGTCGTCACAACAATAACGAATTACAGCGACCTATATTGTGTTAAAAACCCGAATCATCACCGCTCTTATTCTTGCACCTATCGCGATTGGCGGCATATTTTTCCTGCCGCCTGCGGGCTTTGCTTTGTTTACGGCAGTGCTCATCACCCTGGGTGCCTGGGAGTGGGGCAATATGTCTGGCATTGAGCGACAGCCAGGTCGCATAACCTATGCGGCCGTTATTGCGGTCATTCTTTATAGTCTTGTTGATGTGCCTGCTGTTCCGGTGCTATGGCTTGCACTCCTTTGGTGGGTTGTCTGCTTCATGCTGGTTCGCAGTTATCCCGCCGCATCAGATCGGTGGGGTAGCGTACCTGTGCGATCGTTAATGGGGATGCTGGTTCTGGTGCCTGCGTGGGTAGGTTTGAACCATCTTCGGTCAGCTGGTTTTCAGTTTGGTGCTATAGATAACAACCTTCTGGTGATTCTGTACGTGTTCTGCGTTGTTTGGGTGGCAGACATTGGTGCATACTTTTCTGGCCGGGCATTCGGAAAAGCCAAACTTGCTCCCAGGGTCAGCCCGGGTAAATCCTGGGCCGGCGTATACGGTGGTCTGTTAGCGGTAGCTGTGTTGGCAGTGGCTGCGAGTGTTTATGCTTCCGCAAGCCTTTCCGAAACCCTTATGCTGGTTGGCGCAACGCTGATAACGGGTCTTGTGTCGGTGCTTGGGGATCTGCTGGAAAGTATGCTCAAACGTTTCAGGGGTATTAAGGACAGCAGCCGCCTGCTGCCCGGGCACGGTGGTATTATGGATCGCATTGACAGTCTCACGGCGGCGGTTCCAGTGTTTGCATTGATTATCACGCAACTTGGCTGGTTAACAGTCGGGCAACTGTGAGTATGGTGCACCGCTCAGTTACGGTACTCGGGGCGACCGGGTCAATCGGGCTTTCCACTCTGGATGTCATCCGCCGTCATCCCCGCCGGTTTTCAGTGTATGCGCTTACCGCCAGTACGCGTGTAGAAGAACTTGCTGAGCTATGTCGTGAATTTCATCCAAAATATGCTGTAATGGCAGATACAGCAGCCGCCCAAAATCTGGCCGAATTACTTTCAGATCTCCCCGGGATATCTGTGCTGAGTGGTGAGCCCGGGCTTTGCGAGGTGGCTTCCGCCCCGGAAGCCTGCACTGTTATGGCGGCCATTGTGGGGGCGGCAGGGCTTTCGCCAACACTTGCTGCTGTGCACGCCGGTAAGCGTGTCTTGCTGGCCAACAAAGAAGCGTTGGTGATGTCTGGTAAGCTGTTCATGGACGCCGTCGCAGCTTCTGGTGCAGAATTGTTGCCGATAGATTCTGAGCATAATGCAATTTTTCAATGCCTGCCGGCTGAAAAAGTGCGCGACCCGGAAGGCGCTGGCATTACCCGTATTCTCCTGACAGCTTCTGGAGGCCCTTTCCGGGAGACTAATGCTCAAGACTTATGCTCGGTGACCCCCGCGCAGGCCTGCGCCCATCCAAACTGGTCCATGGGGCAGAAAATCTCGGTCGACTCTGCCACCCTTATGAACAAGGGGCTCGAGTTGATTGAGGCATGCTGGCTTTTTAACACCACGCCAGACCGCATTGAAGTTCACGTACACCCGGAGAGCATCATTCACTCAATGGTAGAGTATGCGGACGGCTCAGTGCTGGCTCAACTTGGCAGCCCTGACATGCGTACACCTATAGCCAATGGCCTGGCCTGGCCAGAGCGTATTGATGCGGGAGTGGCGCCATTGAATCTTTTTGCAATAGGGCGGTTTCATTTTGAAAAGCCGGACCTGTTGCGCTTTCCCTGCCTTCGGTTGGCAGCAGAGGCTTTTAAGCAGGGCGGGACAGCACCTGCTGTGCTGAATGCTGCAAACGAGGTTGCGGTGAGTGAGTTCCTGAAAGGGAACCTGGCTTTTACAGACATTCCTGTTGTTATTGAGCGAACTCTGTCGGCAACACCGGTGGTACCTGCGGAAAGTTTTGATACCATCTTCGCGAAGAACTCAGAAGCACGGCAACGGGCGCAGGAACAGATCCGCCTGTTAGCTGTCTGATGTACCTTAGAGATTTTCGCCAGGCTGGCGTTTAAACCAGGAATGCTATGCAGATTATTCAAACCGTATTTGCTCTTGCGCTGACACTGGGGATTCTCGTTACCCTGCATGAGTATGGGCATTTCTGGGTAGCGCGCCGATGCGGCGTGAAAGTGCTCCGGTTCTCCGTTGGTTTCGGCAAGCCCCTGTTTTCGTGGTATGACCGTCACGGCACTGAATTTGCCGTAGCTGCGATTCCACTGGGTGGCTACGTTAAAATGCTGGACGAGCGCGAGGGGCCGGTACCCGTAGAGCTGAGAGATCAGGCCTTCACTTCAAAACCACCCTCCCGGCGGATCGCGATAGCCGCGGCAGGTCCTGTTGCCAATTTCCTGTTTGCTATTTTCGCCTACTGGCTGCTTGGTGTTGTGGGTGTTACCCACGTAGCACCTATTGTGGGCGAGGTTGCCAAGGAAAGTGTTGCGAGCAATGCTGGCCTGCGTGAGGGCATGGAAATCCATGCCGTAGACGGGCATCGTGTAAGCTCTTGGCGCGATGTAAATATGCGAATTCTTGAGCGTGCTGGTGAGCAGGGAGTGATAACCCTGGATGTGTCCAGTGCTGGCGCGAACGGGACCTTAAGCGGCGAGTTAGGTGGCTGGAACCTGAGTGATGAAACCCCGAATCCGCTGGGTGAGTTTGGGATTACGCCCTGGCGCCCAGATGTGCCTGCTGTTCTTGGCCAGATTGCAGAGGGCGGTCGTGCTCAAGCGGCAGGGCTTCAAGAAGGTGATCGCGTTCTTGCGGTGAATGATGAGCCGGTGGCTAACTGGTTCAAGTTGGTTGATTTTATCCGCAAGGCACCCGAGCAAGCATTGGCTCTTTCCATTGAGCGTAATGGTGCTGAGCGTTTTGTGCAGGTTACCCCGGCAGAAAGAAAGCTGGATAATGGCGAGATAATCGGGTTTGTAGGCGCCGGTGTTGAAGCGGTGTCTTGGCCAGATAGTGTCATGCGCGACGTTCGCTACGGTCCCCTGGCTGCCATCCCCATTGCGTTGAACGAAGCCTGGGCAGACACACGTCTTACACTCGTCGCTATCAAAAAAATGGTTACAGGGCTGCTTTCACCCAGTAACCTCAGCGGCCCGATTACGATTGCCCGCGTAGCTGAAGCGAGTGTCAGCTCCGGATTTGAAGACTTTATTCGCTTTCTGGCCTATTTGAGTGTCAGCTTGGGAATCTTGAATTTGTTGCCCGTTCCGGTATTGGATGGTGGACATATTGTGTATTACACCATCGAGGCCATTCGCAAAAAGCCGGTTTCGGATGCGGCTCAGGCTCTTGGATTACGAATTGGTATGGCAATGATCCTCACATTAATGGTGTTTGCTCTTTACAACGACCTGATGCGGTTGTGAGAATTGCGGGCTCCTTACGCGCATTAACCAGGCGAAATAATTGAATGAGACGTTCTCTTCTAGGCATAGCCGTTGGCCTCGCAGTTGCCGCAGTAGGCATGAAGCCAGCATTTGCAGATGAATTTACGGTTGCAGACATCGAAGTGGAAGGCTTGCAGCGAGTTTCTGCAGGTACGGTGTTTTCTGCTTTTCCTGTCAATATCGGCGAGCAAATGGACCAAGCCGAGTTGGCTGGCGCGATCAAATCGCTGTTCCGGACCGGATTGTTCACAGATATAGAGGCGAGCCGTGATGCCGGCACCCTTATCCTGACTGTGCGAGAGCGGCCGTCGATCACCTCGATCGAAGTTGAGGGCAACAAGAACATCGAAACCAGCATGCTTATGGATGCACTGGCAGGCGCCGGACTTCAAGAGGGGCAGGTGTTTCGCCGCGCGACTCTGGAACGACTGGAGCTGGAAATTTTGCGCTCCTACATTGGGCAAGGGCGCTACAATGCTCGTGTTAAGGCGACGGCGGAAGTGTTGCCTCGTAACCGTGTCGCTATACGGCTGGATATCAATGAAGGTACTGTTGCCGCCATTCAGCACATCAACCTGGTAGGCAATCGAGAGTTCAGCGACGAGCAACTCCGTGACTTGTTTGAGCTACGCACCAGCAGTTGGTGGAACTCTTTAACCAACTCAGACAAATATGCGCGGGAGCGCCTTAGCGGTGATCTGGAAACACTGCGCTCATTCTATCTCGACCGTGGTTACCTCGACTTCAACGTGGAATCCAGCCAGGTCTCTATCTCGCCAGACAAGCGGCAGGTGTTTATAGCCATCGCCCTTGATGAGGGCCCGCAATATACGATTTCCGAGGTAAAACTCCGCGGCAATCTCATTATTGATGAGGAAGAGCTGCGTGAACTGATCCCGGTGGATGCTGGTGATGTATTTTCCCGTGCCCGTATGACCGCTGTTTCGGAAACACTGGCGTTTCGTTTGGGTAGGGAAGGCTATGCCTTTGCCAACGTAAATGCCGTGCCCGAACCAGGCCCCAATAACACTGCTGCGGTTACTTTTTTTGTTGAACCAGGCAAGCGGGCCTATGTTCGACGCATAAATTTCGACGGTAACGTATCCACTCGCGATGATGTTTTGCGCCAGGAAATGACGCAAATGGAAGGTGGAATTGCTTCCTCCGATCGCATCGAATTTTCCAAAACCCGGCTGGAGCGGCTTGGGTTTTTCAAGACAGTTAACGTGGACACTGTTCCAGTGCCAGGAACAGACGATCTTGTTGATGTGAACTATTCGGTGGAAGAGCAACCAACGGGCAGCCTTTCCGCATCGGTGGGCTTTTCACAGGACTCCGGCATTATCCTTGGTGCCAACGTATCCGAAAATAACTTTTTTGGTACGGGCAAGCGCGCATCGTTTGGCGTAAACGTGAGCGACTCTGTTAAAAGTGCGAACATCTCCTATATGGATCCTTACTACACGGTAGATGGCGTAAGCCGCGGTTACAGCGTGTTTGCAAGGGAAACGGATTTTGAGCAGGAGGATATTACATCCTACCTGTTGGATGAATACGGCGGTCGTCTCACCTTTGGGTACCCAACCGATAATATTACCCGGTTGAACTTCGGGGTGGGTTATACGCTCTCCAAGATCAAGGGTGGTGTGTTTACATCCCAGGATGTGACCGAGTTTATTGATGAGGAGGGCGACTCCTTCAACAACTACTTCCTGTTCGGCAGCTGGCGTCGCAGTACCCTGAACCGGGGTGTTCTGCCAACTTCGGGCTACAGTCATTCATTGTCGCTTGATGTTGCGGTGCCTGGCAGCGACCTCACATTCTATAAAGCCACTCACAGAACGGATTTCTACTTTCCGATTTCGGATAGCAACCGCTGGGTTGTGCACACAAGAACAGAAGTGGGTTACGGCAATGGGTATGGTGATGATTCAGTCATGCCGTTCTACGAGCATTTCTATGCAGGTGGCTATGGTTCGGTAAGGGGTTATCAGGCGAACTCTTTAGGGCCGCGCGCGCGTCCGGCGCCCAACGATTTCTCTGACCCGGATCCGTTCGGTGGTAATCTCCTTACAGAGGGGTCCCTCGAGCTGATTTTCCCGACGCCGTTTGCCGGTGACAGTCGATCAATGCGTACAGCATTCTTTTTGGACGCCGGCCAAGTGTTCGACCCGGATCGCGGGTATGATCCGGAGCTAAAGGAACTGCGGCTCTCGGCAGGTGTCGGGTTCCAGTGGATTACGGCGGTTGGGCCGCTTGCGTTCAGTCTTGCCAAGCCACTTAATGACAAGCAGGGCGACGATACTCAGGTATTCCAGTTCTCGCTTGGCCAGACATTCTGATTCCCGAATAGTCTGCTTAAGAGTTATGAGAAACAAAAACGAATGACACTCAGGAGACCCAAGATGTTCAGAAACCTATTGATGTTTGCAGCAGCCATGGCGATTGCTTTGCCCGCCGCAGCCGAAACCCGCATTGGTGTTGTAGATCTTCGTCAGGCGCTTTTTTCATCAAACGATGCCAAAGCGTTTAGCGAAACCATGCAAAAGGATTTCGCTGGTGATGAGCAGCAGGTTCGTGAAACACAAGAAGCTGCACGCAAGCTGAAAGAGCGTCTGGAAAAAGACGGGGCGATGATGAATGAGAGTGAACGCAACAAGCTTGCCGGTGAATTCCAGGAGAAGGTTAAGGAGTTCAACTTCCTCAAGCAGCGCCTTGATACGACTGTAAATCAGCGTAAGCAGGCGTTTCTGGAAGAGGCACGCCCGGAAGTGGATGCGGCGGTGAAGGAACTGCTGGAAGAAAACGATCTTGATCTGATTCTGCCGAGCGAAGCTGTTGTCTATGTGAAGCCCAATATGAATCTGACCCCGCAGCTTCTGGAAAAACTGAATCGTTAATTCCTGCCGGAGGGCCTGCGGGCTCGAGAGCGTGTTGTGGAGCGCGTGATGACAGAAAAGTCTTACCGGCTTGGAGAGATAGCAGAAACCCTGGGAGCAGAGCTTCGTGGCGATCCTGAAGTGCGAGTAGGCGGCCTTGCGACCCTTCGGGCTGCTGGTCCGGATCAGCTCAGCTTCTTGGCGAACCCCGCCTACGCCAAGCATCTGGCCGATACCCTGGCGGCAGCGGTCATCGTATCACCTGCAGCTGCAGGTGATTGCCCGACCAATGTCCTGTTACTCGATAATCCCTACCTGGGCTATGCTCGTCTTAGTCATTGGTTTGATCCAGCGCCTGTAGCGCCGCCTGGAATTCATCCTGCCGCGGTGGTTGATCCCGGAGCAACCGTCGCTGCCAGTGCCAGCATTGGGCCTGGCGCCGTGGTTGAGGCGGGGGCGGATATTGGAGAGCAGGTAGTTATTGGTGCGAGTAGTGTAATCGGTGCTCGCGCCAAAGTTGGTGCCAACTCTATTATCCGGTCCAGAGTTACGTTAGCCCATGATGTGGTAGTGGGGCAGCGCTGTCATATTCTCAGTGGCGCGGTGATTGGATCTGACGGGTTTGGCTTTGCGAACGAAAAAGGCCAGTGGCACAGAATTGCCCAACTTGGCCGGGTTATCCTGGGGGATGATGTTGAAGTCGGCGCGAATACAACGATTGACCGTGGTGCTCTGGATGACACAGTTATAGGGAACGGCGTTAAGCTCGACAACCTGATCCAGATAGCCCACAACGTCCGCATTGGAGACCATTGCGCCATGGCTGCAATGGTGGGAATCGCGGGCAGTACAAAGATTGGCAGCCACTGTGTATTTGGTGGTGCTTCCGGTGTTGCCGGCCACCTGGAAATTGCAGACCAGGTGCACCTTACCGGCATGACCCTGGTCACAGGAGATATTAGAGAGCCAGGAGTTTATTCTTCCGGTACCAGCGCCGATACCAACCGACAATGGCGCAAAAATGCCGTACGCTTCCGCCAGCTGGATACTTTGGCGCGGCGCGTTAAAGAGCTGGAAAAGAAATCAGAGGGCTGAGGCCGATTACAATGATGTATATTGATGAAATACTGGAGTACCTGCCACACCGCTACCCGTTTTTGCTGGTGGATCGGGTTACCGAAATCGAAAAGTCCAAGTCGATCAAGGGCTACAAGAATATCTCGTTTAATGAGCCATTCTTTACCGGCCATTTTCCCGACAACCCGATTATGCCCGGGGTGTTAATTCTTGAAGCCATGGCTCAGCTTTCCGGTATTCTGGGCTTCGTAACAGTGGGTCGAAAACCTTCAGATGGGCTAGTACAGTACCTGGCAGGCTCTAGTAAGGCGCGTTTCAAGCGCCCCGTATTACCCGGAGACCGTCTGTGTATGGAGTCGGAAATTGTCTCTGAAAAACGCGGCATCTGGAAATTTGATTGTCGTGCACTGGTCGATGGTGAAATCGTCTGTGTAGCAGAGATACTCACCGCTGAGAGAGAAGTTTAATGGCGACAAATGACTGGTCGGGTGTCCATCCCCAAGCGATAGTAGACCCATCAGCCAAACTTGCGGATAACGTAACGGTTGGTCCCTGGAGCTACATCGGCCCGAATGTGGAAATTGGTGAAGGCACAGAAATCCTGTCCCATGTTGTTGTCAAAGGACCCGCTTCCATTGGGCGGAACAACCGGATTTTCCAGTTCTCCAGCATTGGAGAAGAATGTCAGGATAAAAAATACGCGGGTGAACCAACCACCCTGATTATCGGAGACAACAACACGATCCGCGAGAACTGTACTATTCACCGCGGCACAGTTCAGGATCAGGGTGAAACCCGAATAGGCAGTAATAACTTGCTAATGGCTTACGTGCATGTGGCCCACGACTGCGTTATTGGTGACAACACGATTCTTGCCAACTGTGCAACGCTTGCGGGCCATGTAACCGTGGGTGATCACGCCATTCTGGGCGGTGGAACCATGGTTCATCAGTTTTGCCATGTCGGACCCCACAGTATGGCTGCCGGCGGGAGTATCGTGCTTAAGGACATCCCGGCATATGTTATGGCTGCGGGGCAGTCGGCAGAGCCCCATGGTATGAACGTTGAAGGGCTCAAGCGCCGTGGGTTCGATAAAGAGGTTCTGATGACGCTGCGCCGTGCTTATAAGATTATTTACCGCCAGGGTCTGACCACTGAGCAGGCTGTGGAGAAGCTGGACGAGGAATACTCCGGCACGCCAGAAGTGCGGGTGTTGATTGAATCTCTGCGCGGAGCTCATCGCGGCATTATCCGCTGATCGGGCAGGAGCCTTGTTTGATGGAGCAACCCCAGGCTGCAGTGATCAGTGAGCGCAGTGTAACCTTTGGAATTATTGCTGGAGAGGCGTCCGGGGACATTCTGGGTGCTGGCTTGATTCAGTCACTTCGTAAGCGCTACCCCAAAGCCCGTTTTGTTGGCATTGGTGGTGATGAAATGATTGCGGAAGGTTTCCACTCTCTGGTTCCCATGGAGCGGCTTTCGGTTATGGGGCTGGTGGAGGTTCTCGGTCGCATCCGAGAGCTCTTTAGTATCCGTGCCCGCCTCGTGAACTATTTTTTTGCCACGCCCCCGGATGTGGTGATTGGTATTGATTCCCCGGATTTTACTCTTGCCATAGAGCGGCGTTGTCGTGAAGCAGGTATTCCCTCTGTCCATTACGTAAGCCCTTCGGTTTGGGCTTGGCGGCAGAAGCGGATCTTCAAAATCGCCAAGTCTGTTGACTTGATGCTCACCCTGTTGCCGTTTGAGGCCAGATTTTACGAGGAGCATCAGGTGCCTGTAGCCTTTGTAGGGCACCCTCTCGCCGACCGCATTCCACTGGCCCCTGAAACAGGTAAAGCTCGTAAAGAACTAGGTCTTGATGACAGCGCACCCTTATTGGCCATGTTGCCCGGCAGCAGGGCCGGCGAAGTAGAGCGGCTTGGAACCCTGTTTCTGGAAGCGGCGCGCTGGATACAGGCCAAACGGCCGGATGTTCAACTGGTTATCCCCTGTGTGAACCGTGAACGGGAACAACAGGTGCGCGAACTAATTGAGGCGCTCGATGTAAAGCTGCAAGTTACCATTGTAAGGGGCCGATCCCGCGAAGTGATGGCCGCCTCGGATGTTGTGTTGCTGGCTTCAGGAACTGCGACCCTTGAGGCCATGCTGCTGAAAAAGCCTATGGTAGTGGGGTACCGCTTGAGTAATGTTAGCTGGGCACTGCTTTCCCGCTTGGTAAAAGTGCCTCACGTTTCACTGCCCAACCTGCTGGCGAGGCAACCTCTTGTCCCTGAACTTTTGCAGGATGACGCGACACCGGAATCACTCGGCGCTGCTGTGCTGGAGCGCATGGAAAACCAGCAAGAGCGTGACCGCCTGGTGCAGGCATTTACCGAAATACATCACATCTTGAAACAGGATGCCGATGAGAAAGCCGCTAGGGCAATCTCCGCACTTGTCGAAGAGAGGGCCCATTAAATGGCCCGAGCACCTGTATTACCCCCGTTCGAGTGTGCCTACCAGGGCCGGCTTCTGGCTGGTGTTGATGAAGTGGGGCGTGGACCACTCATTGGCGCTGTAGTGACCGCTGCCGTTATTCTGAATCCGGACCGGCCTATTGCAGGGCTGGCAGATTCCAAAAAGCTCACAGAGAAAAAGCGTAATGCGCTGTACGACGAAATCATCGAGCACGCCACTGCTTGGTGTCTTGGCCGGTGTGAAGCCCACGAGATTGATCAGATTAATATCTACCAGGCCACCATGATAGCCATGGAGCGTGCTGTTGAGGGCCTCAGGGTTGCACCGGAATACGTGCTGGTGGACGGCAACAAATGCCCGAAGTGGCACTGGCCCTCAGAACCAGTGGTAAAAGGCGATAGCCGGGTAGAAGCCATCAGCGCCGCCTCTATACTCGCCAAAGTCACCCGGGACAGGGAAATGGCAGCATTGGAGCAGAAGTATCCCGGCTACGGCCTCGCCAAGCACAAAGGTTATCCTACGCCCGTGCACATGGAAGCCCTGTTCCGCTTGGGGGTAACGCCAGAGCACCGCAAATCATTCCGGCCGGTTCAGGAGGCGATGGAGCAGGTTGGGTTCTTCAAGGAGCCGGAGGCAGCATTGGCCGAAAATATTCGTTACCCAACGGACCTGTTTGAAAATAGCAATTGACAAAGCGCTCGCAAGTCCTTATTATACGCGCACGTTGATCGGGGTGACCCGGCAACAACCAGTTTGATGCGGGGTGGAGCAGTCTGGTAGCTCGTCGGGCTCATAACCCGAAGGTCGTTGGTTCGAATCCAGCCCCCGCTACCAATTTAAAAGACAAATCAGTAACTTACTGGTTTGTCTTTTTTTTTGGCAAAAGAAAAGTTGTATCACTTGCATGGGGTGCTGGTATCAGCGCAACCAGCTAAGTCCACGTCAATAATTAGATGAGTAATGAAGGGTTGGGTTTTAATAGGTAGTGCCTATGCATTGTTTGGGTTGAAGATAGGTGCTGCCTATTAAAGTGTTTTTCTTAATGTATTGGCTGACAATCACCTTTAACGCTATTTTTGAAGCTGAGTTTGTTTCATTACCGAAGGGGAAGATCATGACTGACAAACCTAAGCTGACATCGGTGTCAGGATGTCCGATAGCGAATAACCAAGACAGTTTAACCGCAGGCCCGCGTGGGCCAATGCTTCTGCAGGATGTCTGGTTTTTGGAAAAGCTTGCTCATTTTGATCGAGAAGTGATTCCTGAGCGGCGCATGCATGCCAAGGGGTCTGGTGCTTTCGGCAGTTTCACTGTGACCCATGATATTACGCAATACACCAAGGCTTCGCTGTTTGCTGAAGTGGGCAAAAAAACGGATATGTTTGTGCGCTTCTCAACCGTCGCAGGGGAGCGCGGTGCCGCTGATGCTGAGCGGGATATTCGTGGCTTCGCAATGCGATTTTACACCGAACAGGGCAACTGGGATTTGGTTGGTAACAACACACCGGTCTTCTTCTTCCGTGATGCGCTGAAGTTTCCTGACCTGAACCATGCGGTGAAGCGTGACCCGCGCACCAACATGCGCAGCCCAACCAATAACTGGGATTTCTGGACAAGCTTGCCGGAAGCATTGCATCAGGTCACCATTCTTATGAGTGATCGTGGCATTCCGACGTCCTATCGTCATATGCATGGTTTTGGTTCACATACCTTCAGCTTGATTAACGACAAAAACGAGCGTTACTGGGTGAAGTTTCACTTCAAAACTCAGCAGGGCATTAAAAACCTCACCGACCAAGAGGCAGCAGAGCTTGTTGGGATGGATCGTGAAAGTTCACAGCGTGATCTTTACGAAGCGATTGAGAAGGGCGATTACCCGCGCTGGACCATGTATGTACAGATCATGCCGGAGGCCGATGCGGCCAAGGTTCCGTATCACCCGTTTGATTTGACCAAGGTTTGGCCAAAAGGTGATTACCCGCTGATCGAAGTGGGCTACTTTGAACTGAACAAAAACCCCGAGAACTACTTTGCCGATGTGGAGCAGGCAGCCTTTAATCCTGCGCACATTGTACCCGGGATTGGTTTCTCGCCTGATCGCATGTTGCAGGGTCGGCTGTTCTCATACGGGGATGCCCAGCGTTACCGCTTGGGTGTGAACCACTCACAAATTCCAGTCAATACGCCACGTTGTCCGTTCCACAGTTATCATCGAGACGGTGCTATGCGCGTTGATGGAAACCAGGGTGGCCGTTTGCACTATGAGCCGAACAGTTATGGTGAATGGCAGGAGCAGCCGGACTTCTCCGAGCCACCACTTGCTCTGGATGGCGCGGCTGACCGTTTTGATTTCTGGGAAACGGAGCCAGACTACTTCACTCAACCGGGTAACTTGTTCCGGTTGCTGAGTGCTGAGGAGCAGCAAGTGTTGTTTGAAAATACCGCACGCAATATGAACGGTGTGCCAGATGACATTAAACTGAAGCATATTGGTCATTGTGCGAAAGCTGACCCGGCTTATGGCGAAGGGGTTGCGAAGGCAATGGGCCTGAAAGTCCCCAAGTAAGCTGTCTTGGAGGTGTTGAAGCTTAAGAAGCGCCGTCCGTACCAAACTCATTAGCGTAAGCATCGATAGGAACTGATCAGGCTTTTCGCCTTGCCTCGCTTTAGAGCGGAGCAAGGCGTTTTGCTATCGCAGCTAGGAACAAGGCCGTCAGACCAGCTCTGGTTCCAGAGTCTGTGCCTCGGTGGTTACCGGTTTAGTGGTTTCCCGAGTGAATCCGACTCGGTAATCCCCGGTATCGGGATCCACAACGTAGAATTCAACCTTCATGGTGGACTTGGCCAGCTCAACCCAGACAAACCCCAGCATTTCTTCCCTTTGATAGAACGTAGGATTCCGCTCAGGTTCTTTCAGAGCGTCGGTTTTACCGCCGGCTCCTGAGACAATGATGTGTGCGGGTCCGAACTCCGGAACAGGCTTAATCCACTGCATTGAATGGTCGTGGCCTGTAAACAACATGTCGATCTTGTGAGCAAAGGCATCTTCCAGAAAAGCCTTGTATCTCAGCCCATCGGCATCGGGGTTGTTGAACAGGATTCTCAAGCCTTCGTCGAGATTTCCTGCGTTGCCGTGCTTGCCGTTGGATTTGTAGGGCACGTGAGACATGGCGATCTTCCAGTGGGCTTGTGAAGCTTCCACAGTTTCCTTCATCCACATCTGCTGCGGGTAGCCATAGTTCTGCCAGTTGAAGTCTTCATCCCTGTCGATATAAAAGCTCGTCAGGGGGTTGGAGTCTACAACAAACAGTTCCAGGAACGGGGCTCCGTTGCTTTGCTTGCCAAACATCTCGTTGTAGAAGCGAGCCGGCATTTTCCACTTGTTGGAGTACCGGTTGGTGCTGTAGTGATAGTCAACCTGATAATCACCGCGCTTGTTGTTACTACCACCGCCAAAGATTGTGCTGGCACAGTCATGATTGCCCAGGCACATGTAAAACGGCAGGTCCAGATTCTGATAGGGGTATTCAAAGCTATCCAGGAACCGGGGATCATCAACCGATGTCACCCCTTCTTCATAGATGTTGTCGCCGGCGCCGAGAACAAATTGGGCGCCTTGAGCTTTGGCAACCTTTTCCATGGCTGCCGCCACGTGGTATTGCCCTTGTGTGCCTGTCCCTGTGTCCCCCACAACCAAAAACTGAAGTTTCTCGGTTGGCGTACTATCCTGGCCTCCCGGTGACTCGGGGGAGGTGTTACCTCCTCCATTCGTGTTGTTGCTATCACTGCCACTGCCGCCGCCACAGGCGGTCAGTGTCGGGATCGTTGCGGCCCCAACCAGGAAATTTTTCAAAAACTTTCTGCGATCAACGCTCATCAGAGGATCTCCGTGGTTTGAGAAGCGGCCGGCGCAAGGGCCGGGGCGTTCAGTTTGGGGGCGCTGGGAGCATTCGCGCGCTCTACGTGATTACCGCCGTCTTTCGTCAGGTAGGAACGGGCGAAGTGCTCCTGGTTGCTTGGCTCAGACACGGTTTCGAGATGGAACCAGTCGGCTTTGCAGCGCTCAGGGGTTACGTCCAGGACCATATAGCCGCGGTGATAAAGATCCACCCACTTGAGATGTCGGTTCAGGGGAATAAGGGCGGCGGCTGCTATGTCTGACAGACCTTTGGTCGGTGCTGCCGGTGAGGTGACCGCGGGTGTGACAAACTCGACTGCCAACGAGCCCTCGCCAGTACGCCGGTCGTACAATAATAGATTGCCGGGGTCCACAGCGACATCCATGGCCCACGAGCTGTGGATGTCTCCAGTGAGTACAACGGCGTTGTTAAGCCCCATGGCTTCTATGCGCCCTAGCAGATTTCTCCGGCTGACCTCATACCCATCCCACTGGTCGTAGTTCAGTTGGGCACCGCCGCCAATATGCCAGTTGGGATTGTCTGGCAGTGTTCCTAGCGTGAGGGGAGAGAGCATGACTTGCTGACCGATTACGTGCCACCTAGCGCCCCGGCTGTGGGAAGTTTGGAGTTGGTTAAATAGCCACTTCTCCTGTTCATGGCCAAGGAGTTGTCTGTCAGGGTCTCGCGCTTGTGAAGGTAAGGAGACTTGCTCACTGCGTCCTATTAAACGGGTGTCTAACATCATCAGTGAGAGTAATTGCCCGAACTCGAAGTGACGATAGATGCGGATATCGTTGTCGGGGTCCACGCGACGAATAGGCATCCACTCGAAGTAGGCCTTGACGGCTGCTCTCTTGCGTTCAAGATAATCGCCTTCACCATTTTCGGGGTTATGGTTTTTGGCGCCGCCTTGCCATGAGTTGTCGGTGATCTCGTGGTCATCCCAAACGCAGATAAATGGGTGTTGCCGGTGGCACTCCTGTAGATCTCCGTCAGTGCGATAACACGCGTAGCGTCGGCGATAGTCCTCAAGAGAGACAATCTCGTGGGGCGGGTCGATCGGCCGCTTTTCTGTCAGGTTCTTGTCGGCGTACTCACCTTGGGCATATTCGTAGATGTAGTCGCCCAAGTGGATGACCGCGTCAAGGTCTGGGCGATAGGCGACTCTTCGGTAAGCATTGAAGTAGCCGTAAGGGTAGTTGGAGCAGGAAACGACCGCCAGCCGCAGGTGATCAGTCTGCTCACTGTTAGCTGGTGTGGATCGAGTACGGCCCATCGTCGACAGATGCCCCAGCGACTCGAAGCGATAGTAATAGGTTGTTCCTGCCTGTGGAAGGTGGGCATCAATTTTCACCGTATAATCAGAGCTGGATCGGGCGTAGCCGATCCCTTCATAAACAACGGAGCTAAAGTCGGGTGTTTCCGAGACTTGCACAACAACCGGGATCTCATCCAGGCCTTCCGCGGTAATTCGTGTCCAAAGAATGACTTGGTAAGGGAGAGGGTCGCCACTGGCAACGCCATGGATGAACGGGGTTGGGCCGTTGTAGTCAGGCATATGCTTTCGGATGTTAGCCAAGGTGTTGCCTGGAGATTGGCTGGTGCCATTCGATGTGGGGTTATCCGTGTTGGGTTCGCCACCGCACGCAGACAGCAACCCGAGCGAGAGCCCCGCTGCGCTTGCTTGAGTGATAAAGTCTCTTCGTTTCATGGAGTGTTTCCCCTTAGAATCAATGCAACGGGGCACTCTATAGTCAGATTGTTAACGCGCAGTTACCGCTTTATTACGGAGCCCCTAATCGCGAAAGCGTTTGAAGCATTCTTACGTCAAAACCGAACCTTTTGGTTCAGGCACCTTCGCGATTTCTGTTTGACTTGTTACAGTTTCGCTCGCAGGCACTTGGCAGAGGTCTTTCGCCGGATGGTGCACTTGCCTCGGCGTGTGCACGAACACAGTTGCGTCACCGCGGTGCGAAAAGCTTCCGCGTCGCCACGATATTGGAATCCCATAACGGTATTGGCAGCGTAACGCACGATAATCACTCGTCCACGTGCGTGGTGTCGGCGCCACCAATTGGCCCACAGGTCAAACGCATAGTGGTGGTAAATGTTGGCGAGCAACGGCGAGATCACTAGGCTTTGGGTTGAACTCTCGGCGAGATCGAGCCATTGCCCCTCATCGAAAGCGCCTACTTGCAGCCATTTCTTGATTAGTCGCAGAATGCGCCTGTCAAACCCGGTGCGTGAATCAGTGGCTCCACGAGAATACAGCAGTCAGTGTCTTAACTGACCCAAGCCAAATTCATTTCTGAAACACTTCCGATGATGTTGAAAACACGAGTGCCAATAGGCTTCGGTCTTTGATTGCTGGAGAGTGAAGGTAGGCATGGATTGATGCAGTGACTGGGCGAATGGACACCATGTGTAATTATACCGTAAACAATGGGATAAACTCCTCCTCACCCCACTCAGGCGCCAACGCGCAAAGCGTTGAAGGAGTTATAGGTGTGTGCCTGCTGGCGGTCGTGCTATTTCAGAGCACAGCCCGCCGAACTTTCGCAGATACCCATTCAGAAACGACCACAGTCGCCAGTATAACGAGAAAAATCACCGTTACCTGGTTCCAGGCCAATGTGCTCAAGGATGACTGGAGTTGTAAACCAAGGCCACCGGCACCAACTAGCCCGAGAATAGTGGACTCGCGAATATTGATGTCCCAGCGGAACACTGAAATGCCCCAAAATGCTGGTAGGATCTGCGGGATAATTGCGTAGTCAATCACTTGGGTTCCAGAGGCACCAGTTGCGCGCATTGCTTCTACCTGACTCACATCGATCTCTTCAATGGCCTCGTACAGCAACTTGGCGATGAAGCCGATGGAGCGCAGACCGATCGCGACAATGCCTGCCAACAGTCCCGGGCCGATGATTGCGACCAGCAGCAGGGCCCAGATAAGCGAGTTGATCGAGCGAGAGGTCACGATGATCAGTAGGGCCAGCGGGCGCACAAAATGGCGACTCGGGGTCGTGTTGCCAGCGGCCAGGAAAGCAACGGGTATCGCGATGATCACTCCGATCAGTGTGCCAAGGGTTGCGATGTTCAGCGTATCCCAGAGCGGCTGCCAGAGTTGATTGAGATAGCCCCAGCGCGGTGGGAGCATGCGGCTACCGATATCCGAAGCCTGTCGGGGTGCGTCTGCTACAAAAGCCCAAATGGTGTCTTCCGTCATCAGGTTCCAGCAGAACACTGTCAAAGCCACTAGCCAGAACCAGCCAGTCCATCGCAGCATGTACTGTTTAGAGGTGCGGAACTGCCATGTTTTCGTGTTTGCACTGGTGATCATTGGACCCACCGTCGGATGTAGGATGAGGAGTATTCCACCACTAATACAATAGCGATGATGATGATCAGGATGGCACCAGCTGAATCGTACTCGTAGCGATCAATAGCCGTGTTCAAAGTGGCTCCAACCCCGCCGGCACCGACGATACCGATGACCGACGACTCCCGAAAATTTATGTCCAGCCGATACAGAGAAAGGCCGATCAGCCGTGGCATCACCTGGGACTGGACGGCATAGTTAACCACTTGCCACCAATCTGCGCCGGTCGCGCGAATCGCTTCTATCTGGGCGCTGTCACAGTCTTCGATGTCTTCCGCAAGCAGCTTGGAGAGAAATCCGATGGAGGCAAATGTCAGGGTAAGGAAGCCGGCAAAGGGCCCGAATCCAAACATGGCGACCAGCAGGATCGCAATGATGATTTCCTGGAATGAGCGGGACAGCGTAATAATGCTCCTGCAGATCGTATACACCGGCAACGGCGCCAGATTGCGGGCGGCGCCAAGGCCAATCGGCACCGAGATCAATACACCGGCCACGGTGGAGGTCAGAGTCATGGTCAGGCTTTCGATTAGCCCAGCCTGAATGTCCCGCCAGCGAGAGCTAAAATCCGGCGACAGAAACCCTTGAATGAACTTCCAGCCGCGCTCAAGACCTTCATAAACCCGAAACCAGTTGACCTCCACTGAGCTGATCGCCAGAACCAGGTAGATCGCACCCCCTAACAAAATGGTCCAGCGCCATCGTGGGTCTTTAAGTATTAGCGGAGGCCGCTTCCAGGTCCTCAAAGACGGGATTGCGCCGGTCATGTTAGCTCCAGCACTTTGGCGCTGCTGAACATAAACTCGTCGTTCTGTGGCTCACTGCTCTGTTGAACCTGATCCCAATCCTCTGCGCCATAAATGCGGGTCAGCGCCTCATGGGACAAGGCTGACGGCGGGCCATCAAATACCACTTGGCCAGCCCGCAATCCGATGATTCGATCGGCGAAGTTTTGCGCCAGCACCACATCGTGAATGTTGATGATGGCTGGTAAGTTTCTCTCCCGGCAGACGCCTTGAATCAGGCGCATGATCTGGCGAGAGGTTTTAGGGTCGAGAGACGCTGTGGGCTCGTCGGCCAACAGAAGTTCCGGATTCTGCTCCAATGCGCGAGCAATGCCCACACGTTGGCGTTGGCCGCCAGAGAGCTCATCTGCCCGTTTGTTGTAGTGATCACCCAGCCCGACCCGATCCAGTAGGCTGAAGGCTTGGTCTATGTCAGTTTGTGGGTAGCGGCGCAGGAAGGATCGCCAGCCGGAAACATATCCCAGGCGGCCCGAGAGCACGTTCTCCATTACTGTAAGGCGCTCAACTAGCGCATATTCCTGGAAAATCATCCCGATACGCCGGCGAGCCTGGCGTAAAGCCCGACCACTGAGTTTGGTCAGCTCAGTGTCGCCGAGGTAAATGCTGCCGGAGCTGGGTTCAACCAGACGGTTGATACACCGGATCAGGCTCGACTTGCCGGCTCCAGAGGGGCCAATCAGGCCCACAACCTGGCCAGCAGGCACTGAGAAGCTGATGTCGGTCAGTGCCCGGTCGCCGGTGCTGTAGGTTTTTGATAGGGCTTTCAGTTCAAGCACAATTTTCTGCCATTGCTGATAATAGAAGAATCAACGGGTTGGCCACATAGAGCGACATGTTCAACCCGCTGAAAGCGTTTTGAGCCTTTAGCGGCAGTTGTAAACCACGCCGTTGGCATCATCGATTTTACGAATAACTTCCCAGTGCTCCTGAAAAGTGATCGGGATGAACTGAGCTTCACCTGACTTGGAGAATTCCTCTTCCAGGGAGGTGCCTGCCCATTCAAAGGAGAAAAACGCCTGCTGGATTTTGTCTTGTAGTTCTGGCGTCAGGTTGTGAGCAACGCCATACCCTGTAGTGGGGAAGGTCTGAGACTTGTACAGGGATACAATCTGGTCTTCGTTGACGACGCCCCGGTTCAGCATCCGCGCCATAACGGAGTTAGCAACCGCGGCAGCGTCATAGTCCTTGTTGGCTACACCAAGAACGGAGTTGTCGTGCTTGCCGGAAAACACCGGGGTGAAATCCCTGTTTGGCTCAAGATCATAGTCGGCTTTCAGGATTGCAGACGGCGCTTTGAAGCCCGAGTTCGAGGTTTCAGAAGTGAAGGCTAGTTCGCGACCTTTCAGTTCCCCAACCTCGGTAATTCCGGAATCGGGGTGGGTGATGATTTCCATCTCGTAGCCGAATGAACCATCAGCGGATGCCATAATGGTGAAAGGGCGGAAGCCGCCACACGCAACGGCTATCGGATTGGATCCGGTATTGAAACCGGCAATGTGGAGGCGACCCGCGCGCATGGCTTCAATTTGCGCAGCGTTGGATTGAACTGGGAAAAACTGGATTTTTTTGCCGGTTTTCTCAGACAGATGGGCTAGAAAATCGGACCAGGCTTCAGCGTAAACAGACGGGTCTTCCACAGGGGTGTAAGCAAAAATCAGAGTGGAAGGATCGATCTGCTCAGACTTGGCAGGAATGTCAGCAATCAGATCGCCGTCATTATCGCTGTATCGGGAGTCCAGTTTGAATGCACCATGCGCGAGCATAGGGGTGATCAGAGTGGCACATGTAAGAGTCATTAATTTATTCATATTTGCATCCGTAGGTTATGAAGCTTCGACGGCCAGATCCTAACCAAGGATTATTATGGTTACGTGACAAGACCAAGATATTGATGGGTCAGGTCAAGTAGTGGGTTGAAGGTGGACTCAGAGAAAAAAAGCCAGCGGATGATGTCATCCGCTGGCTCTGGTTTTGCAGTTACGAACGTTCGATTACGGGGCTACTACAGGCCCATACAGTTGGCATAGTGGGTTGTCGTTGCAGGCCAGTCTGAAAAAATCCCGATAACACCCACGTCTTGAGCCAGTACATCAATCACTTTATAAATGTCGCCATCATTGTTAATGGCCTCGGTGATGGTTTGGTAATACCAGCCCCCACCTTCAACCAGTGGACCGCTGCGCTCAAGAGACCAACCAATCAAATCCAGGCCGGCAGCCTTGGCATTGAGTGCGTATTCTGACGGAACAATCTCCTGGTGGCTGTTAAGAGTGAGCATTTTCCAGAGTGCAGGTGCCAGAATGGGAACGCCTTTTTGGGTAAGGCTTTCCATATACGCCATGGATACGTTATCCGGGTCGTTACTTTTCTCATCCAGAAATACGGCTTGGCGGCCAAATTCGGGCATTTGATTAACCCAGAAAACCACATCATCCAACAGGAACGACTGCGGCCATACATCCTCAGGCTTCACGCCAGCTGAAATGTATTCACTAATCATCTGACGGGCATAATCCTCTTGCGTGTAGTCACCCTCGAACGGCATATCAACCACTGGAGTTTTCAGTTCAGGAGTGAACTTAAGGCCCAGCTCTTTAATCAGTTCGATGCTTTCGCGATGACTTAACAGAGTGCCCTCAGTGGCATAAAGATCCGTTCGCCAATTAGCAGTGCCGCCCAGGTACTCCTCGGGCGTGGTGGCGTTCTCGTCAAAGGCATCCATTTTACCCCGGAGCGATTTGAACTCAGCCAGCGTGATATCGCTGGTGCGGCACTCGGCCTCAGCCTTTGTGCCAGCGCCTGGATTAGCAGGCACAAAAGGCTTGGTACATTTGGCGTTCAGTTCGGGTACGGCCACGATGTTGGTGGTGGTGTGCAGGTCGTTCTGTGCGTGGCGGCAAACTAACTGCCGGTCCTTGGTAAAGGCAACGTCGCACTCAATGATTCCGGCTCCCATTTTGGCCGCGGCCACATACGATTCGCGGGTGTGTTCAGGAAACTGCAAGGGTGCGCCCCGGTGGGCAATGGAGAAGTTGGACGAGACTGCAGGCATGGATTCACACGCCTGCAGCTTATTTTTCAGCTCACCGTCATCCATATCATTAACCAGAAAGTAAGGCCTGGGGCCGAGCTGAACCAGCTGCTGGTTGTTATCTGGAGGGCTCGCTTCAGGTACACTGGCGTTACTATCGCTGTCGTTGCAGCCAGATAATATGGCGAGTGCACCGATGATAAGAGGCAATAAAAGCGAAACTTTCATAACAGAGTCCTTCTGTTGGACAATTTAGGTTCGTCCCAGCATCGCTTTAGTCGGCGAGAACGGGGAGGTCGTTTAATCTCAGGCTGTACAGGCGCCAATGTTGCCTGCATTTGATTAACGCCTGATGACAGTCTGCCCCCGCCTTAATAAGTTTTACCCAGTCCCAGCCCGATTCACTTCCTGCCACTTTTTGGGCGACAAGCCACTGCCCCTTAAAAAAAAGTGATTAAATGAACTCTGCTCCCTGAACCCCAGCAACTGGCTGATCTGCAAAACACTCAAATTCGAATACTGCAGATAATCCTGAGCATGGTGTAAGCGAACATCGGCTAATAGTTGTTGATAGCTCGTTCCCTGTTGCTTCAGTTGTCGCTGCAAGCTGCGTTCGCTTTGCCCGAGAATGGCGGCTATCTGGGGAAGTTTTGGGCTGTTTAGCAGGTTCTTTCCAATATGGCTTTTTACCTGATCAACGACTTGCCCTGCAGTGGCGCCAGCAACGGAGGGGCGGGCTATGTTTTTCAAAGGCCAAGCCAACACGTCTGCGGCAAACATGATGCTGTTATTGCCTTGGCTGAACCGGCACTGGGCGCGGAATCCATGCTGGTACTCAGCCTCGTGGTAATCCGAGGGCCGTGAATGAACAAAGCACACTTCCATTACGGGTATCAGTCGCCCAGTTAGCTGTTCCGCAAGATGAATAATTCCCGCAAGTACACTTTCGCACACTAACCGGGCGGCCTTGTTCTGCTGGAAGTGAGCTCTCCAGATTAGCCGAATGTTTCCGCCATCTGATTCTATACGAGAGGTCCCCAGCCGGTGCACCAGTCGCTCTAGAGTCATCACCTGATGCAATGCATGGCCTAGTGTCAGAGATTTTGCCCGCAGATTGGCCAGTGCCTCGCCTAGCACGTCAAAGTTTTCCAGGCCTGCGCTTTGTCCTGTCTTTATGCCTAGTAGGGGGTCTTGCAACAGGTCACTTGCGCTAAGGAAAAGTCGAAAGTACTCCTCTACCGCAATTATTTCTGGTGGGGTGATCATCCATAGATCGCTAACACCTGCTGCATCAGCCAGCTCAGAGAGTCGGCCGCCCTGTTGAAGATACGCGATGAGAATGGGCTGAATGTAAGGCCCTACCACAAAGTTGAGAGACTGGTGCCGCGAAGTGTCTGTCGCTGATTTGCTAGCCAATATTGACGCCTTATAGTAGTTTTTATTCGTGATCTAACAATTAAGTCAGATTAAAGCAAGCTAGGATGCTTTTCAATTAGTGAGTCAAAGATACCAGTACAATTATAAACAGGCGGCACATGGGCACTATTCTTAAACCCGGCACAATTGAAAGCAGCATTATCAAACCCATTAAGCAATTCGAAGAGGCTCGAAAATGCCATACCGCGCATTACCGGCTGCAAGCCATGCGCCAGGCAGCGGTCACTTTCCGTAATGACATGTTGGCAAAACCCCAAGCCAGGTTTTATCAGAGTATGGGGTTAATTCGCGTGCCGTATCCCACCAAGTATGCTTTTCTGAACTGCAATGTTATTCCCAGCCCCTTTATCCACATCCTGAATCGCGTGTTTATTGTGCAGGTTGATAGTGAAGAGGGTGTGAAAACAATACTCCTGTCGCCGTCAGATGCTGAAGCGAACGCAGAAACCCCGTATTTCCGGAAAGTGATCGACAAGGCCGGGCCGCTAAAAGAGCTGGTCAAGAAGTTTCTCGCGCCTGAAATCAATACAGTCGAAGCATGCCTTCAGCAGGTAGGTTTAACGCCGGAAGATGTGGACTACATCAGTTACGACCACCTCCACACCCAGGACATTCGACGCTGGTTAGGTGATAGCAAGAATCCGGGCCTGTTCCCCAATGCCAAGCTTCTTGTGATGAGAGAAGAGTGGACGGCCGCCAACTTTCTGATGCCGCCACAAATTGATTGGTACTGCCCCAATGGGCTGGCGGGTGTTCCGGAAGATCGCATTATTCAACTGGACGGGGATGTCATGATTGGTGATGGGCTGGCATTGATTCGTACGCCTGGCCATACCGTCGGAAATCACTCCTTCGTGGCCCACACCTCGGAAGGGCTAAAGGTCACCAGCGAGAATGGTGTTGGGCCGGATTGTTACGCGCCTCTGCATTCACGGATTCCAGGCTTGAAGAAATACGCACAGCAAACCGGTATGGAAGTGATACTGAACGGCAACACCCTTGAGGGTGGACTGGATCAATACATATCCATGGTGGTTGAGAAAACCATTGCCGGCAACCACCCGCTGTATACAGATTTCCCCAACATGGCCAATTCCTCTGAGCTAACCAGTTACTGGGGCTTTCCGGGGTATCGGCCAACGGTTACCTATGGTGATTTGAGCTTTGGCACTGTGCACAAGAAGAAGTGACCCCACTTTGTAATAGCCGAATTTTGATCGTGGTTTTGGGTTGCTTGGAGTCGGTATGAATGTATTTGGTTTGTGGGACGGATTTTATAACGATCCCTGGTTCTGGCAGTTTCCTATGGCCACACTGGCCATCAGCATGGCGGCGTTTTTGATTGTTGCAACGCCCTGGACAATCGTGGCCTGGCTGGATCCTGTCTCGCTGAGAAAGTATAAAATTCAGCAAAAGCCCTTTGAGGTCAAGAAGTTCTTGTTGCCCTCCCTGGGGCGAATTCTTGTAAACAACATTATCCTCGCCGGGCTGCTGGTGCTGAGCTGGCCGCTGCTAAAGCTGACGGCTGTTCACAATAACGAGCTGCCTGCCTGGTATGTGATTTTGGCCCAGTTGGTGTTTTTCGTATTGCTGGATGACTTCCTGTATTACTGGATGCACCGGTACATGCACGAGAACAAGTGGTTGCTGAGAAATGTGCACAGCGTGCACCACCGTGTTCGCAACACCTGCGGCATCAATGGCAACTATATGCACTGGCTGGAATACACGTTAACCGCCACGCTAACTTTGATCGGCCCCATTCTTTTGGGTGCACACATCTATGTTGTATGGCTTTGGGTGATTATTCGGCAAATTGAAGGCGCGGATGGCCATATCGGCTATGACATTCCCTGGAACCCCGTGCACCTGTTGCCCGTATACCAAGGCCCGGTTTATCACGACTTCCACCACGCCAAGTTCAAAGGCAACTACGCGGGCTTTCTGCCGTATCTTGATAAGTACATGGGGAAAACCTACATACCCGCGTACTTAAGGTATTTGAAAGGGAAAAAGGAAGGGTTAACGGCGGTGGAAATTGAGCAGCAGGAGCAGGTACAAAAAAACGACCGGTAAGGCCCGTTAACCGATAGTAAGAGCCGGTGCAGTTGACGGTGACCGTATTATCGCTGATTCTGGAGTGTATAGAGATACGCCACTTAGAGAATGATATGACACTCGGATCTTCAACACTGACCATGACTGTTTTAATGACCCCGGATAAAGCCAACTTTTCGGGTAATGTGCACGGCGGTACCCTGCTTAAATACCTTGATGAGGTAGCTTATGCCTGCGCCAGCCGGTACGCGGGCAACTATGTGGTTACTTTGTCGGTGGATCAGGTGACGTTTCGTCAGCCTGTCCATGTGGGCGAACTGGTTACCTTTCTGGCCAGTGTGAACTATACCGGCAACACCTCAATGGAAGTGGGCATCAAGGTAATCACTGAAAACATCCAGGAGCAGATGGTTCGACATACCAACAGTTGTTTCTTCACGATGGTTGCAGTGGATGAGTCAGGGGCAACGGTAAAAGTCCCTCCGTTGGAGCCGCGTACTGAAAATGAAATCAGACGCTTTGCTAACGGTAAAGAACGTCGTGCAATTCGCGCGGAGTTGGCAGAGCGGTACAAGTCCCTCGAAGCTGCAAAAGCATAAGCACATGCCCGCTCAGTCCCAATAGGGCGGGTCGCCGAAATACCCGTCGATAAAATCAATAAAACTGCGAACCTTGCTGGCCAATAACTGCCGGTGCGCATACAACGCATAAAGCCCCATGGGTTCGGGTTCATAATCCTGCAGGATGACCTGCAGTTTGCCTTCCTTGATCGCCGGGCCAGAGATAAACGTTGGCTGTAAGGCGATCCCGGCTCCTGCAATCGCGGATTCGACCAGTATGTCACCGTTGTTACAGGTGATACCGTTGCTGTCGTTTTGGCCATTGTTTTGTAACCAACGGTGCAGAGGCTGGCTGGAATCCAGCTCTATATAGCTGTAGCGCAGGTATCGGTGGCCCTGAAGATCCTCCAAGTGTTTGGGGGTGCCGTTTTGCTTCAGGTAATCCGGTGAGGCACATACAGCCATTCTGATCGGGGCTATACGCTTGGCAATCAGTGAGGAGCTTTTCAGGTGGCCGATCCGCAGCACGACATCGAACCCCTCTTCAACCAAGTCAACTTTACGATCATTCAGTTGCAAGTCGATGCCTACGCCGGGGTGGGTTTTCTGGAACTCGCTCAACAAGGGCGCCATATGGCGGATAGCAAAGGATACAGGTGCACTGATTCTTAGCATGCCACGAGCCTCGGTTTGCAGGTCGCCAACCAGGCACTCCATATCTTCAATGTCATGCAGCACCTGTTGCGCCCGCTGGTGATAGCTGGCTCCTGCCTCTGTCAGATGCAGGCGCCGGGTGGTGCGGTTGAGCAGGCGAACGCCCAAGTGTTCTTCTAGCTGCGAGACATATTTGCTGACCAGTTGGGGGGACATGTCCAGCTTGTCGGCAGCGCGGGTGAAGGCACCTTCACTAACTACCGTAACGAAAGCACGCATGGCATCAAGGCGATCCATAGGTTCATCCTGTCTCATTGGTGTTCGCCTATTATCAACGCAGCGTTGATAGTAAGGCAACAACCACCCTCTTATTCTTTGTTATAGGCGATAGTAAAGTGGTTTCATCATCTGGAGCGATGCTTCAGGGGCAAATCAACAGATTACTATCAGAGGAATAATCATGGGCTCCAAATTTACTCAAGCATTGTTCAATTCCAATGGCGGTTTTGCTTCGCTGGTTTTGCGGATCCCGGTTGGATTGACCTTGGCGGCACACGGTGCGCAGAAACTTTTCGGCTGGTTCGGTGGCTATGGTCTTGAAGGAACCGGGCAGTGGATGGCCAGTTTTGGCCTGGAGCCAGGCTACCTGATGGCGCTGATGGCGGGCAGCGCGGAATTCTTCGGAGGGCTGGCGTTAGTATTAGGCCTGCTGACACGCCCGGCTGCACTGGTTATTGCCTTTGCTATGTTAGTTGCCATTTTCACCGTACATATTGGTAACGGCTTGTTCATGGAAAACAACGGTTACGAGTTTGGCCTGACCTTGTTTGTAGTGGCTCTGGCCCTTGCTATCCAAGGCGCAGGTCGGTTTGCAGTGGATAACCTGCTGTTGGTGCGTTTTGGTGGTGTTCGCCGATAAGGCACAAATATAAATTCTGTTATCGAGGTCGATTATGCAAGCTCTGCAGTTTTCAGCAACCGGCTCGCTCGATTCGCTGCAAGTAACCGAACTGCCCAAGCCGGTGCCTGGTGCCGGCGAGGTTCTGGTTGAGGTTCGGGCCGCAGGCCTGAACCCCAGCGACCTGAAAAACATTCTCGGGCGCTTTCCTTACACCACAACGCCGCGCGTTCCCGGCAGGGACTTTTCGGGTGTGGTGGTGGAGGGCCCCAAAGAACTTCTGGGCAAAGCAGTCTGGGGCGGTACTGGCAAAGGCTTCAGTTTCACCCGAAACGGCTGTCATGCTCAGTATGTGGTTGTGCCGGCAAATGCGGTTGCGCCCAAGCCGGAATCACTGAGTTTTGCTCAGGCTGCCACCTTCGGTGTTCCATACATCACTGCATGGGATGCCCTGGAGCGTAGCCAGGTGCAGGCGGGTACTCGGTTCCTGATCATTGGTGCCGGAGCGGTGGCAAGAGCATCGCAAGCGCTGGCCAAGGCCAGGGGCGCTGAAGTGGTTGTGGCCGCACGCCGGGCCGATGTTGTGCGAGAGTTAAGAGCGCAAGGTATTGATGCTTTTGAACTGCCAGAGGCGGAGCATTTACCAGAACAGGCACAGGTGCATTTTCAGCAGCAGGCGCCTGAGGTGATTTTTGATACCACAGGCTACTGGTTGCCAGCGGCAGTTAACACGCTGGCGGCATTTGGGCGGATCGCGGTTATTGCAGCGCCAGTAGACGGGCTGATTAGCATGCCTGTTCTTGACCTTTACCGCCGCGGTGGCTCGGTTATTGGCGTCAATTCACTTCTGTACAGTCTGGAAGAGTGCGCAACCATGTTTGAGCAAATCAGTGCGGCATTTGAGGGCGAGTTACCAGTGCCCGAAGGGTTTACCGAGCTGCCCCTCTCGGAAGCCGTTGCGGCCTACCACAAGGTAAATGAGGGTGGGGCGGAAAAAATAGTCCTCGTCCCTTAAAGGCGAAAATGTTAACCGTCACGAATGATACGAAACAGGAGATCATACAATGATTGAACTTAGACCCCACAGTGAACTCGGCGGTGCCCACCATGGTTGGCTGGATACTCGCCACCACTTTTCATTCGCTGAATATTATGATCCAAAACGCATGCACTGGGGAAATCTCAGAGTATGGAATGATGACACCATTGCCCCGCACTCTGGCTTTCCACGCCATCCGCACCGGGATATGGAAATCATCACTTACGTTCGGGAGGGTGCCATTACCCATCAGGACAGCCTTGGTAATAAGGGGCGCACAGAGGCTGGTGATGTGCAGGTAATGAGTGCCGGAACAGGAATAGCTCATAGTGAAATGAATTTGGAGGATGTACCCACGAAAATCTTCCAGATCTGGATCATGCCCAACGAGGCAGGTCTGCCGCCCACCTGGGGTACCAAACCGTTTCCCAAGGGTGAGCGCAGTGGTTCATTCGTTACCCTTGCCAGTGGTGTTCCCGGTGACGGTGAGGTTTTACCGATACGGACTGATGCGCGCATGGTAGCGGCGACCCTGGGGGCCGGTGAGAGTACCGAATACCACATCGCCGATGGGCGCAAAGTCTATATGGTGCCAGCAACCGGCAAGATTGATGTTAATGGCGTCGTAGCCTCTGCCGGCGATGGCGTAGCCATCAGCGATGAGAAGTTGTTGGAGGTGAGCGCTCTGGAAAACAGTGAAATCGTGTTGGTAGACGTGGCATAAGCAGTCAAGCCGACTTGTTGGATGTGGGTTGCACGACTACCTTGATTTTTGAGAGCTGCCCAGTACCTCCAGTCGGAAAGAAGTATACGTACACATAAAACCAAACAGAAAAAGGACATCTAAATGACGAAGATTCTGGTTCTTTATTATTCCATGTACGGCCATATCGAAACCCTGGCAAACGAAGTTGCTGAAGGCGCTCGCAGTGTGGCGGGTGCCGAAGTGACCGTGAAACGTATACCGGAAACCATGGATGCCGAAGCTTTCAAAGGCGCTGGTGGTAAGGTTGATCAGGCGGCGCCATTAGCCACGCCAACGGAGCTGGCAGACTACGACGCCATCATCGTTGGTACGCCTACTCGCTTCGGCAATATGTCAGGGCAGGTGCGCACCTTCTTCGATCAAACTGGTGGTCTTTGGGCCAAGGGAGCGCTGGCGGGTAAGGTGGCCAGTGTGTTCACCTCAACTGGCACCGGTGGTGGTCAGGAAATGACGATCACCTCCACTTGGACGACGCTTGCGCACCATGGCATGGTCATTGTGCCAATCGGCTATACCACGCCCGCTCTGTTTGATGTCTCTCAGGTGGGTGGCGGCACGCCTTATGGTGCCTCGACCATAGCTGGTGGCGATGGCTCGCGCCAGCCAGACGAGCGTGAGCTGGGCATTGCTCGTCACCAGGGCGAGCACGTTGCAACAATAGCAGCCAAGCTTAAAGGTTGATCCCCATTCCCTAAACATTATCGCCCCCTGGAAGGTCGCGTTAAACCGGAGGCGTTAAAGGTGTTTTTTGCCGGCAGTTTGCCGGCAAAAAACGTATTTGTCCTCCAAGTGCAATTTCGCAATACCCTCCTGTTATTTTCACTCCCTCCGAACCCCGCCAGCTCAATGCAGGGAAAAACACTGCCTGAGCAGTCAGTAGTTCGTGCCATCCTGGTACGTTCATTACGAATCAGTGGCAAAATATTGACGATTTTTTAACTAGATAGATGATGGGTATCACATTGATAATCGCCGGCGTTTTGTAAAATTTAACAAATTCGACGATATATTGGTGGTGAAAAGATATGAAACGCGTCATTAAATTATCACGGGTGTGGGTGGCGGCGTTTTGTATGGGGGTGCTGCTTGCTGGGTGCGGTGGCGGTTCTGATTCGGTTAGCTCAGAATCTGTCGGCTCCAACAGTAAGACCGTAGATTCAGAAGGCGGGAAGGCGGCAGTGTTGAGCTGGAGTGCTCCCAAAAGTCGCGTTAATGGCGATGGTATCGCAATGGGTGAGCTGAATAAATACATTATCCAGTATGGAAAAAATGCTGACCGTCTGGATCATAAGGTGATCGTAGAAGGTGCCCAGGAGTATGCCGAGATGACGCACAAAGTGAGTAACCTGGATGCTGGAATCTGGTATTTCACGATTCTGGTTGAGGATAGTAATGGCTTGCAGAGCGCACCCTCTGAGCCTGTTAATAAGGAAATCAAATCCTGAAGGGCGGTGTTGTCTGATTAGCCCCTGATAGCACATACATCTACTGGGCTTATGGTATGGGGTCGGTTATTGGTAGCTTTATCGTAAAAGCAGAGCCTTCCCCAAGGGTGGAAACAACGTAAATTTCGCCCCGGTGCTTTTCTACCACTGTCTTCACGAAAGAAAGCCCTAGCCCGGTTCCGTGAATACCTGCCAGTTCACTGCTTTTCTGACGTCGATAGCGGTCAAACAAATAGGGCAGCTCCTCCGGATCTATGCCGGCGCCTTCGTCTGCAATGGTCAAGCATGCCTGATGGCCCGCACGAAACACCTGAAGGTTCACCACTGAACCAGCGGGGCTGTACTGTACGGCATTGGTTAGCAGGTTAATCACCGCTCTCTCCAGCAGCTCTGCATTGCCTCTTAACCACAAATCTTCTGTGCCTTGCAGTTGAAGAGAAATTTGCTTTTCCAGAGCCTGTTCGCTGACGCTGTCACGGGCATTTTCAACAATGGCCAGAAATTCGCATTCATAAAAACGGGTCTCGGTTAGCTGCTCGGCACGGGCCAGCTGCACAAACTCCTCTGCCAGATGGTAGCTTCGTCTTGCCAACCTCCCCAGTTGTTCCAGCTGGCTATGATCAATATGTGTGGGATCGCGTTTCAATTGCTCGATAAGTGCCAGTTGCGACACCAGAGGTGAGCGTACATCGTGGGAAATAAAGTCAATGGCTTCCCTGTGTTGGCGCTGTTGTTCCCGAAGTTCGGATATATCGGAAATGTTGGCAATGATTCCATATTGCACGCTATCGGGAAGCGCGAAGGGAGCAAAATGAATGAGAAAGTCCTTGTTCCTGATTTTCAGATCCACTGTACGGCTTTGTAGCAGAGTAAGTGTTTCGGAAACGGTTTCATGCCAGGGAGGTGTTTCGCGAGGGTCGTGACCTTCCAGAAGCCGTGTCAGCGGAAGCCCGCCCAAGCTCGGCATTGGTTCTCCAAACCACTCTTCAATATGGCCGTTAGCAAACCGGATGATACCTAGCTCGTCCGTTACGATGATGCCATCAGGCATGCGCTCAAAACTGCGGCGAATAAACTCCTGGATATGACTCAGTCGGTCAGTGGCCAGTTTAACGCGCTCAATGCGCGCTGATATGTTTTCGCTGGGCTTTGGTGTTTTTATGGTTGGCGCTATGTCAGAAAGCTTCAGGCGGTGCAGGTAGCGTTGTATAGCTTCAAGGCTAAGGTCGCCGGGCAGAGCTAGCCCCAGTGTGTAGCAAGCGCTTCCGCGGTAAAGCAGCACCCAGCTTTGATCGCCGTTATGTTGCCAGAGCCCCGGCTCCAGATTGTCTGGCACATCGGCTTGGGTCAATTTTCGGGTTGACACAATACTGCCAGCCTCCAGCAGTAACCAGCCGTCCGGTTGGAACAGGGCCTGAAAGTGCTCAAGTAGCTGACTTGCCGGGCGCTTTGCTGGTTCGGGTAAGGCGACTCTGGGGCTGCGTACCAGTTCATCCAGCTGGCGGTTGAGAAACTGGTTGGTCATGGCAAGGCGCAAGCCACTGGCTATCGGGAACGCAAGCAGCGGGATAAGTAACGCATGGGCAACTGGAATCCACACACGGAAAGCGCTTAGCATAATCAGGTAGATGCCAACGATTCCTGCGCCAGTCAAGAAGCAGGTGAGCAGGGTGCGTGCAGGCTGTATGCGCGGAAGCACAATAGCCAAAGCAAAAAGAGTGAAAGCCGCGAAAATGATACCCACCCATTTTTGGGCAGGGGTAACAAGAAGCTTCTGGTTAAATGCTGAAAGAGTATTGGCGTGAAACTCAACGCCAGACATTGGCTGACTGAGACCGGAGAAAGGCGTTGGTAAAATATCTCCAAGCCCGGCTGCTGTAGCACCAACAAAAACAGTTTTTCCGGTGAAAACATGCGGCTTGAGAGGGCTGTTAAGAACGTCGCTGTATGAATAGGTGGGTAGTGAGCCGGCACTGCCAGCAAGTGGAACGATTCGGTAATCGTCTCGCATATTTACATAGGCGGGCAGTTCTTGCGTTTCCGGTTTTCGTGGGCCAGTACCGGAGGCTGCAAGAGCAAGGCTCGGCCAAAGTTTGCGCCCCATGCCGTTGAACAGGTAGAGCCCTCTGGCAATGCCATCATGATCCAGTTCAACATGGACGTGGCCAAGGCCGGCTGCTGATGACATCAGGTTGCTTGGGGGGAGCTGTTCACTGAGCAGAAGGCGAGAGCTTGCTGGAGCCAGATGAATGGGCAGTATTACCCGGCCATGGGCCTGCATGGCCTGGCTAAGCGCTGCATCACCCGGGGAGGATTCTGTGAACAGTATGTCGAAGACAATGGTTTCTGCACCGGCTTCGTGCAGTTTTCTGATGAGGTTGGCGTGGGTTTGCCTTGGCCACGGCCAGCGGCCTTGCTGGGCGAGACTTGAGTCATCAATGGCAACAAGCACAATGTCGGCGGAAGCCTCTGCAGGATTGGCGAGCAGGGCTGAATCAAGGAGCCAGTAATCAATACGCTGAGGCAGAGCCGTGATGTGGGCGAGCAAAAGCAGGAGCAGAAGTGCCAGGCCGAGCGTCCATGGAGTCGTTTTTATTGGCAGCCAATCCCGGTTCATGAGTCCTGCTATGCGCGTTGATTATTCAGTGTTATTCCAGGTACAGTTCCCTCCCTGGTCCCCAGCGGCTCTGCAGTGGGCCGTCAGAAAGTGCTTTCAGGCGCACAAAATACCGCCTTCCGGGAATGAGACGCAAGGCCGCTGTTGTATCTGGCAGTGTAGCTTCCTTGATTATGTCATTAAAGCCGGGCTCTTCTGCCAGCTGTAACCGGTAACTCGACGCGGTATCAACCTTTTCCCAGAATACCCGAACCTGGCTGTCGATATAGTTGATACTGATAATGCGCACTGGTGGAAGCGACCCGTTTACGATCAGCTTCCTTGGTTGCGTTGTCGCAACTGAATTCCCGCCAGCTTCGGTTACTACCCGCCAGTAATACTGGCCAGGGCTTAAGGGGCGCGAAGGCAAAGCCGATGTTCCCGGGGCCCATTCGCTTGTTGCAACCAGATTGCGAAACGTTTCATCTTCAGCGACTTCAACACGGGCTACTTCGTTTTCACCCTTAAGCGTCCAGCGGAACTCAGGCATATCGTCATTGACCGTACCGCCGTCTTCTGGGGCAAGAAGGCTCGCGGTGCGGGCTTGCAAGTCAACTTCTATGGGCACGATGGCGGGCATTCCCGCCATGCCTTGCTGGTCGAGCGCGGCCAGATGCACAACATACTGGCCATTATCAAGGCGGCTGATATCGAATCGGTTTCCGCCGACTTCGCGGCTTTCGACCCAGCGTCCGCTTTCTGTTTCAAAGATATCAAGGCGATAATTGGGTATCGGGCCGGGTTTCCATGTCATCTGCGCCGGGAGTTGTCTGAGCATTGGCGGAAAAGGGTTGATTACGGGGGCTGCTGGCATCTTCCGTATGTTCAGCTTATTACTGCTGTCGCTGGCAACCGTTGCACTGTAGCCGGCAGGGATTTGGTGAGTCCGGTTGGGTGCTCCGAAATCAACTACGCCTTCAGTTACTTGCAGGCGGGTACCTTCCGGTCCGGTTTGCAGTGAAAACGCTGTGCCACGCACCGCGGCAACCGCAGAAGGCGTTTCGATTTCAAAGCGGGCACCACCCTCAATGACAGGCTTCACCCGAGTGTGCACTTCTCCGCGATTCAGTCTCAGCCGTGTATCGACCATGCCGGCTTTGCCATACTGGGTCAGCCGGTTGAAGATTAACCGGGAGCTCGGAGAAAGGCGTACTTCTGAGCCATCAGCCAGAGCAATGGTTGCGGCCCCGGCAGCAGAAAGTACTTCGTCGCCTACTCGTATCAGGGTTTCTTCCGTCAGCGTTTTTTTACGCCCATCAATGCCTGAAATCAGTTGGACGTTGCCAGAAACCGACGTAACACGTGCAGGGTTGGGTTGTCTTTTCAGCCAGGACAAGGGAATACGAATGCGGTCGCCTTCCCCAAGCATGGCGGCATTGTCGATAGCATTGTATTGAAGGAGTCGGCCTGTGTTGTGGCTATCGGCCAGCAGGTTGCTGGCCACTTCTGAAACACTTTCACCGGATTTCAGTGTATAAAACCACTCAGGCACCGTTTGGATGGTGGTGTTTGCTGTTGTTATTGCCGAACCGCGGGTCAGGGACAATTCTGCGCTAACAGGCAAACCCGGTGCCAGCAATGCCAGCACCAGGAGGGCCTTGAAAAGAAAGGGCACAGGGTATTCAGTCATTCTACAAGGGTCACTTCGGCTTTCATGGCTTCAAGGCGATATCCGCGCTGATAGATGGTTTTGATGCGGAAACCGTTTTCCGGGTTCAGGCCCAAGCGGCGCCGCAGGCGGCTCATATGAGTATCGACTGTTCGGGTATTGATATCTTTCGCCAATCCCCAAACCCGCTCCAAAAGAACTTCGCGAGTGAGTAAGCGGCCCTGGTTCTGGAACAGGAACAGGGTCAGATCGAAATCTTTGTCGGTCAGAGTCAGCTCTTCGCCGTGGAGGGCAATGGTTCTGTGCTGTGTGTTAACGTCAAAAGGTCCATATTTAAGGACTTCTTTTTCGCTATCCGGGTTGGCGCGGCGTGCCAAAGCGTTAATGCGAGCCACCAGTTCTGCGGCACGTGCAGGCTTTGCAATAAAATCGTCGGCACCTGCGTCCAGAGCCTCAACGATATCGGATTCACTGTCGCGCTGGGTCAGGAAAACGACAGGGATAGGCCAATTAATCTGCGCTCTGATGCTCTTCAGCACATCAATGCCGGTCATGTCGGGTATCTGCCAGTCAAGAATCATCAGGTCATAACTGCGGTGTAATACCGCGCTGATGAAACTCTGGCCAGTAGGGAAACTGTCACAGTCGTGCCCGCATTCAGACAAAATGGATTGTATGTGCTGCGCCTGTTCGTGTTGATCTTCAAGCAGAGCGATGCGCATAGCGCTTCTCCCGGGATAAATGGTGTCTTATTGCACACTGTTTCGCTGATGGCGATACAGGAAATCCTGCCGTATCAGTCAATTATCACAAATTACTGCGATGCATTCAGTGTCGTTATGTAGCCTTGCGTAAAGGCGTCGCAGGTTTTCCGTTGTCGTCGTCTACTGTTTGTCGGCAGGCGGGAAAATTACTGCAGCCCCAGAACCAGCCCTTTTTGCTATTCCGCCTGACCAGGGGTGAAAAACAGTGGGGGCAAGGTACGGGTTTTTGGCCGGTACCATCCTTCGGCGCTGCATCTTCAATGGGGCGTGTTCCTTTGCAATCCGGGTAGCGAGTACAGGCAAAGAAGCGGCCGAATTTGCCATCTCTCTCGATCATTGGTGTACGACATTTTGGGCAGTTTGGCGCTTTGGTTTCGGGCTCTGCACCTGGCGTATCCACTGTGGTGCCAATGAAGCGGCGTATTTCGGCTTTCAGCGTGTCGAGGAATTTTCGGGGGTCGTCCTCGCCCCTGCGAATGCTCTCCAGTGTTGCTTCCCAGACAGCGGTTCTGTCTGGCGTGCTGACGGATTCGGGCAGGGCGCTGATCAGCGTTTTGCCCTTGTCGGTGGCACGAATATGGCGGCTGTCCCGGTACAGATAGTCCCGCTTGAACAGGGTGTCGATGATGTTTGCGCGGGTGGCCTCTGTGCCCAAGCCGTCGGTTTCTCGCAGGGTTTTACGAAGCTCCGGGTCGGTTACAAATCGGGCAATGTTGGTCATCGCCGAGAGCAACGTAGCATCGGTGAAGTGCTGGGGTGGTTTGGTCTTGCGCTGGAGTACCGTGCTGTCTTCGCAGAATACAGGTTCGCCTTTGCTCAGGCGTGGTAGTGGCGCTTTATTTGTGTCTTTTTTGTTGTCCCGGAGTTTTAATTCCAGAATTTTCCAGCCGGGCTCAAGCACCGCGGTTTCCGAGGCGCGAAACCGGTGCTCGGAAACCCGCACGGTCAGTTGGCCTTCGCGGTGGATGGCATCGGCAAAAAACTGCATCAGATAATAGCGGCTGATCAAACCGTATATGTTCTGTTCGGTATCGCTGAGCTTGCCGTTGGGCGCTGTTCTGCTGGTTGGAATGATGGCGTGGTGGGCATCCACTTTTTTGTCATTCCAGGCGGCGGTTGTGCGGCTGAAATCGGCTTTGTTACAGAGCTCCGCAAGATCAGGCGAGACTCTGCCAATGGCACCGGAGACCTGCTCCCGCTGGGCATAATGGCCCTCGGGCAGGTATCGGGAGTCGGAGCGGGGGTAGGTGATCAGTTGGTGCCGTTCGTAAAGGTTCTGTGCGGTGTCCAGCACATCTTTAGCACCCATGCGAAACAGGCGGCCGGCTTCTATTTGCAGGGCCGACAGGGATAAAGGCAAGGGCGGAGCTTCAGGGCGGTCACGAAAGCGGGACTCCAGTATTGAGCCGGGCCTGCTGTGAATGCTGGCGGCTATCTGCTCGGCGATGGCACGATCCAGTAGCCGGTTTTCTTCGTCCAGATAATCCTGAAACTGTTCATCTGGCAGCCATCGAGCGGTGAACGGCTGCTGGTCTGCCTCTTCTTCCTGGGCTCGGAAACGGGCCTCTATGGGGAAGTAAGGCTTGGGTTCGAAGTGTTCAATGCTGTTATCGCGTTCCACCACCAGCCCAAGCACCGGAGTTTGTACCCGGCCCACGGAGTAGACGCCCTTTTGCCCCTGCTGCTGGTAGTTCAGCGTGTAAAAACGGGTAAGGTTGATACCATAAAGCCAGTCGGCCCGCTGGCGGGCGAGGGCAGAGTGGGAGAGCCTGCGAAACTCCAGGTTATCTCTGGGGTGTTGTATGGCCTTGGCCACTGCTGTCGGTGTCAGGTCGTTGATGAGTATGCGTTTTACGGGTGCCTGGGTGCCAAAGTAACGGATAACCTCATCAACCAGCAGCTGGCCTTCTCTGTCTGGGTCTCCGGCGTGGACAATGGTTTTTGCTTGCCTAATGAGGGATTCCAGTACTTTCAGTTGCTGGCGTACGCTGTCTTTGGGGCTTAGCTGCCATTTGTCCGGGAACATGGGGAGGTCGTGCTGGCGCCATGTTTTCCACGCTGGGTTGTAGCTTGCGGGTTCTGCTGGTTCCAGCAGGTGGCCAATGCACCAGCTTACAGTGGCCGCTTCGCTACCTTTGCCGCAGCGAATCCAGCCCTGGCCTTTTTGGTAGGGGCCGGGCAAGGCGGCTGCAATGGCTCTGCCAAGGCTGGGTTTTTCGGCGATATATAGGAGCATGTTCGGGTGTTTTTTTGCCTGCATTTGGGGTGCTGGGGAATGTGGCTGTTTGGTTGTTGGGTGTCAAGGTTCGGGGGCGGCTTGTTCTGTAGTAGACTGTGCGGTTTGGAGGAGGCGGCTGTGGGCGATGGCTTCCCAAAAGACGCCGTGAACCCGTCCGTGGGGGCTTGGTGTTGCCATCCTTGGCAGCACACACTTTTGGGAAGCCATCGCCCACAGCCGCTTCTGGCTCCGAGGTATCGCCGCTACAGATACTGATCGAATTGTGGGAGTTGAACCGTTATGAAAATGCAGAATGCAATTGAAACCAAGCTGAATGAGGCGTTTGACGCCAGAATTCTTCAGGTGGAGAACGAAAGCCACATGCACAGTGTGCCGCCCAATTCGGAGACGCATTTCAAGGTGACCATGGTGTCGCCGACGTTTGCGGGGCAGATGAAGGTTAAGCGGCATCAGGCTATTTATCAGGTGCTTTCTGAAGAGTTGGAGATGGCCGGTGGCGTGCATGCTTTGGCGTTGCATCTATACTCTCCTGAAGAGTGGGATGCATCCGGGCAGGTTGCACCCAGTTCGCCGAATTGTATGGGCGGTTCCAAGGCGGATTCTTAATCGGCGGCTTCAGGCGCTAATTATCAAAATGGAGGGCTTTCATGAGCCAGTTTTTTCAGATACATCCGGAAAATCCTCAAAAGCGGTTGATCAAACAGGCGGTTGAGATTCTTCGTGGTGGTGGTGTGATTGTGTATCCCACCGACTCCGGGTATGCCCTTGGGTGCCATTTGGGTGAGAAGCCGGCTGCAGACAAGATAAAGCGCATACGAAAGCTGGATGATAAGCATAACTTCACCTTGGTATGCCGGGATCTGTCGGATATTGGCGTTTACGCCAAGGTGGATAACACTCAGTACCGGTTGCTGAAAACCTTCACGCCTGGGCCTTATACCTTCATTCTGGATGCAACGAGTGAAGTGCCAAGGCGCCTGCTGAACCCGAAGCGTCGCACGATTGGTGTGCGGGTTCCTGATAATGCGATTGTTCGGGATCTTTTGGGTGAGCTTGGCGAGCCTATTATGAGCAGCACGCTGATTTTACCGGGTGAGTCTGACCCTATGACAGATCCTTATGACATCCGGGATACGCTGCAGCATGAGCTTGATTTGATTATCGACGGTGGCTTCTGTGGCATGGAGCCAACCACCGTGGTGAACTTTACCGGTGAAGTGCCGGAGGTCACCCGGGTAGGTAAAGGTGATCCAGCACCCTTTGAATAGTCAATCTCAAGCTCGGGTGTTCAGGTTGAAGGCGTAAGCACCCCGGTTGGCTGTCACGTTAAACTGGTCAGTCGGAGCGGAGCGGCGCAGGGTGTCGTAGCGGTGTACGAGATCCTGCAGTCCATTGAACTGCTGGTTTTCGCTGATCAGCGTGTCCAGCAGTGAATTGTTAACGCCGTAGGCCTGGTTGAGTTTCAGGGCATTGTCCATGAAGTGCAGGGTCGGTTCGTTAACGCTCAGTCGGCTAAAGGCATCTGCAAAGTTTTTGTTAACATTCAAATCCTTCTCGATTCGGTTGCGGGTTTCCTCTGCCAGGTTTCCATCCACTTCAATTTTACCGTTATCGTTTTTATTGACGCTTACTGCCAGGGACGGGTTCAGATTGTACTCGGCAAGTTTGTGCCGCAGTGTTTCCCGAATGAAGGCAAGATCCTGCCCAACTGTTTGTTTGTAATCCGCCAGTGGTAGCTTCTGAGGTTTAAGCTTGCCACCATCAGTCAGCAAATCTCCTGAAGGTGTGAAACGGTCATCGCCCGGCCCCGTAGGTTGCAATGCCTCAGCGCTGGCTGTGCCTTTAGCCTTCTGTTCCTCAGCCCCGCTTGCAGCAGGGCGCTTTTCCAGAGTTTGTTGAAAGCGGGTGCTTGCCTGGATAAGGGATGTCAGCAGTGACATGGCTTGTTTTCCTCCACTGGCCCGCACAAGCGCGCCAGAAAATTATCGTCTGTAATAGGGGATAAGCACATTCCGGGCCAGTCACTTAGAATACGTGCTTCTGATCTGAGTCAGTAAATATTTGACGCAAATCTATAAAGTTAACCGTCTTTTTGCCGTCAACCACATAGAACCTTTGAAAGCGCCAGGTACAGCCTGGTGTTCATTGCTCTTTTGACCGGGTCGCTATGAAAAACCACTATTCCATTCGTTTTCTGCTACTCGCTGCTCTGGCAGCTGCGTTTTCCCTCATCCTGGTTTTTACCGTGCTCTACAGTGCCAATGCTCAGCGCGACCATATGGAAGAGTTCAGTCATAAATACGTGGATGGCCTTGCCAAGTCCTATTTCGATGGGCTGAATACCATGATGGTGACAGGCACAATCAGTAACCGTGACGTGCTCCGGGATAAAGTCATGGCTCCAGAGGAGGTGTTGGATGTAAGGGTGATCCGCAGCGATCAGCTGAACCAGATGTTTGGCAGCGGCACTCAAGCGGAACAGAAGCGTGATTCGGACGATCGAAAAGCCCTTGCGGGCCAGCGTGTTGAGCGTTACTCAAGCAATGAGGCTGGTCGCGTTTATACCCTCATAGACCCAGTGATTGCCCAAGCCGATTATCAGGGCGTGGACTGTCTGGGCTGTCACCAGGCACAGGAAGGAGATGTGCTTGGTGCGATTCGAGTCGACTACTCTCTTGCTGAAAGCGATGCCAGCTTGCGCCAGCAGCTGTTTGCCAGCGGTGGTATTCAGGTTGCTATCTTCGTTGCGGTGTTTTTCCTGACCGGATTGGTTTTGAATCGATTGGTTTTCTCTCGGTTGCGCCGGCTTCAGATGAGTATGGATGAGATCTCCGGAAACTCCGATCTCACGATTGAACTGGATGTGCTTCGAAACGATGAGATCGGCTCTGTCTCTTCGGCTTTTAATCGCATGATGGGGAAAATCCGAGAAAGCATGCATACGGTTATGGATAATGCTGAGCAGGTTGAGCAAGCTGCTCGCAGTATTGCTGCAAAAGCAGAAACGACTGGCCATGAAGTAGTTGCGCAAAGAGATAACACTGATCAGGTTGCCAGCGCAACCACAGAAATGGCCGCCTCGGCTGTTCAAGTGCGCCAGAATGCAAAACACACAACTTGCAAATCGGCAGAGACAGCGGAGTCTGCCAATAGTGGCGAGCAACTTGCCCGCACTGCGGTAGAAGGCATTGAAGCACTGAATACGGAAGTGCAGGGTGGAGCAAAACGAATTGAGGATCTGAACCAGCGCACCAGTCAGATGGCGACGATGCTTGAAGAAATTTCAAACATTGCAGACCAGACCAACCTTCTGGCACTGAATGCGGCCATCGAGGCTGCGAGGGCAGGAGAGCAGGGGCGGGGTTTCTCTGTTGTCGCAGACGAGGTTCGTGCGTTGGCATCACGCACACAGGTTTCCACAGAAGAAATCCGTAATACCATCAGCGCCCTGCAAAGCGAAGTGACTGAATGCGTCGCTACCATGCGCCATGCTTCGGATATGGCAGGACATCAGGTAGAGGCCATTCTGAAGGTGGAGTCCGAATTGCAGAGCATTGCCTCTGCGGTTCGCGAAATTACATCGCTGAATGAGGAAATGGAAAGCGCGGCAAACGAGCAGAGTGATGTGTCTGAAGCGATTAACCAAAACGTAATTGAAATCAGCCGGTCAGCAGAGCAAGCCTCAACAGATGCTCAGGAAACGGCCGTTATCGCGGGTGATTTACTGGTGATGGCTGAGGCGCTCAGGGAAACGATTGAGCAGTTCCGGTTGAGCAAAAAAGAAAGCTGATGAGCGGCCCGTGAATGGCAGGCCGCTTCTGCTACAGCGTTACCTGGTGACTAGCCTTCCCGGGTAACCTCAATGATCTTCAGGTGGATGTTATTGCGGCCACGGATGGGCCACTCGATGGAATCACCTACTGCAAGGCCAAGCAAGGCAGAGCCCGCCGGAGCCAGAATGGAAATCTTGCCTTCGCCGGAGCCCACCTCGTGAGGATAAACCAGGGTCAGTTCCTGCTCCTGGCCACTGTCTTCATTCTGAAAACGAACCCTTGAGTTCATGGTCACCACGTGAGCAGGCATTTCAGCGAGCGGCACAAGTGTTGCGCGGCTCAGCTCATCATCCAAACCGTCTGCCACTTCGGAGTCTTCCTGCTTTTCGATCAGGGTAGTCAAACGATTAAAATCTTCTTCAGCAACCAGAACTTCCGGCATATCAGCCATAGCTATCTCCAAAAATATAATAAGTAGTGAAAAGCTTCAGGGTTCGGGCGCCGAACCCGGCGGCTTTAAAGCGGATTCAGCGAGAAAAGAGAAAAGCGGGCAACACACCGGTCACGCCTGCCTGACGGCGGGCGAGTGAAAAGTAAAAAGAAATGAGCTCTGAGAAAAACGTTCTCACAGGTTCACCTGGTGTGTTGTCTGGGTAATTAACATGGGAGCAGCAATATGGCCGCTTTGGTCAATTTATAAGCTTTTGCCAGGTTCCACAAGTGGGCTTGTGGAAAACGTAAGAAATAAAGCGCGTAGCGCCAAGTTTGTTAGACTGAGACTAGACGATTTAACTTCAGACTGCACCAGATAAGTAAGGAATGTGCCACCTATGTCCAAATTGTTTCCTTCTGTTGACCCTGATGGGCTGTTGGAATACTCCGTAGTTTTCAATGACCGCTCGCTAAACCACATGTCTGCGCCATTCCAGCAGGTCATGCAGGATATCTCCTCAACGCTGCGGCAGGTGTATAACGCCAAAGGCGCTGTGATTGTGCCGGGTGGTGGTAGTTTTGGTATGGAGGCCGTGGCGCGTCAGTTTGCCCATGACGAACATTGTCTTGTGATTCGCAATGGCTGGTTCAGCTATCGCTGGACGCAAATACTGGAGGCTGGTCGAATCTCGAACAGTGTTAGCGTTCTTCAGGCAAAGCCTATAGATAATTCTGCTCAGGCGGCTTATGCGCCGGTGCCTGCCAAAGAAGTTGCAGAGCGCATAAGGGCCGAAAAGCCCGCGGTTGTTTTTGTTCCCCATGTGGAGACCGCAGCCGGTATTGTACTGCCCGACGACTATCTGACAATCATTGGTAAAGCTGTTAAGGACGTTAACGGCCTGTTTGTGCTGGATTGCGTAGCTTCGGGTGCGCTTTGGGTTGATACCACAGCCTGTGGCGTGGATGTGCTGATCACTGCGCCTCAGAAAGGCTGGAGCGCCTCACCCTGCGCCGCTTTGATAACGTTGAGTGAGCGTGCCATTGCGCGTATGGAAGAAACCACCAGCAGCAGCTTTGCCGGGGATTTGCGTAAATGGTTGCAGATCATGCAGGCCTATGAGTCTGGTAATCACGCCTACCACGCCACCATGCCTACTGACACCCTGGTTATCCTCCGGGATGCCATGCTTGAGACTCTTAGAGCCGGCCCAGACCTGTTATATCAACGCCAGGAAGAGCTTGGCAGCCAGGTGCGTGAACTGTTTTACAGTGCTGGCTTCAAGAGCGTTGCTGCCTCAGGCTTTGAGTCACCCAGTGTGGTGGTTCTGCACACTGACAACATAAATATCCACAACACTAGCCTGTTCCGGGAACAGGGCCTGCAGGTTGCAGCCGGCGTGCCGATGATGTGCGGCGAACCAGAGAGCTTCCGCACCTTTCGTATGGGGCTGTTTGGGCTGGAGAAGCTGAACAACGTGAGCAGATCTGTGGAAAACCTGCGGGTGGCTTTGACGGCGATTCGTGGTTGAGGCTATGCCCGCAGCCAGAGCCAAGTGGATTTTTTGGCCTACTCTGTAATAAAGTCCGCAAACTCAATGAACTTCGGGTTGCCCGTCGCAGCCCGATGACCAAGGAGAATGCCTGTGCATCTGCCAAATTCCGGAACATGTCGAGTAAAATACAAGCTTGGTGTGCTGGCTTCGAGCAGAGCGTTTCGTGGAATATCACAATCAATAGTGACCTGCCTTTCGCTTGCATTGATGCTTGTGACAGGCGCAGCTTCTGCACAGGAGCCAGTGGTGGTGTCCTCGAAAATCGACACGGAAGGCGGCGTTCTTGGCCAGATGATTCTGCAGCGCCTGGAGAGTGCGGATATTGCAGTGGAAAACCGCCTGCAACTTGGCAGCACCAGCATTGTACGCAGTGCGATCAAGGCGGGAGAGATCGACCTCTACCCTGAGTACACAGGCAACGCCGCGTTCTTTTACGGCAAGGCGGACAGTCCGGTGTGGAAAGATGCAGCAAAGGCATACAGCACGGCAGCCGAGTTGGATCTGGAAGCTGAGGACATTGTCTGGCTCATGCCTGCGAACGCCAACAACACCTGGGCCATGAGCGTGCGCGGTGACCTGGCAGAAAACCACAATCTGAACACCCTCGAAGATTTGGCGGATTATATTAACGCCGGCAAGCCGTTTAAATTTGCGGCCAGCGCGGAGTTCGTCGAATCAGCCAGCGCATTGCCAGCGTTTCAGGAAGCCTATGGGTTCAACTTGACGTCTGATCAGCTTCTGATTTTGTCTGGTGGAAACACTGCGGCAACGCTGCGGGCCGCTGCAATCAATTCCAACGATGTTAATGGCGCCATGGCCTATGGCACAGATGGCGGGCTCAACGCGCTGGGATTGAAGGTGATGGAAGACACCAAGGGTGTGCAGCCGGTCTATCAGCCGTCGCCCATCATCCGGGGGAGTGTGTTGAAGGAATACCCGCAAATACGCCCGCTGCTGAAGCCGGTGTTTGAATCCCTCGATCTGGAAACCCTGCAAGCGCTGAATGCGAAAGTGGCCGTTGAAGGTGCTCCTGCAGCTGCGGTGGCCCGGGACTACCTGGAAAGCCTTGATCTGGACTGATTCGTGCCGGTATCAACACAGCCACCAAACCGCGTAATACCCGCGTTAGCACTGTCTGCTTTGGCATGCGTGTGGCTGCTGGATTTTGGTTTGGTGCAGCCCAACCGCATTGTGTCTGGCACCGGCTACGGCCTTTATGCTGCAACAGGCTGGCTTGGGGCGGTGGTCGTATCGTCCTTGCTGGCGGTTGCGGTTGGGCTCGCATTAAGGCCCACACACAAACGTTTTTGGGTGTTGGCATTACTGCTGATCACGGCACTGATGGCCCTGCCACTGTTACTTGAAATGCTGGCGCAGCGCAAACTACCAGAGGATTCCGCCTATGCCCGGATTGGCATAGGTGCCGGGTTCTGGTGTTTGGCATTTTTTCTGGCCCTGATGCTTTTGGAAACACTGGGCCAACTCAAAGCTTCTCGTCGATTACAGCTATCAACGGTCCTTCTGATTGTCGCGGGTTGGTGGTTCTGCGCCACCCGGGAAGGGCTGTCCAGCCTGTCGCTAATTCGTGAGTACGCCAATCGTGCGGACCAGTTTACCCAGGCCCTGACCACACATTTATCACTCTCGCTGGGCGCTGTTGCCATCAGTGCTGTACTCGCGTTTGGCCTGGCCTTGGCTATGGTAAGGCGGGAACGGCTGCGCCGGCCTCTGCTGGGACTGGTCAGTTTTATGCAGACCATTCCCAGCCTGGCGCTTTTCGGGCTATTGATCGCACCTTTGGGCGCATTGTCAGCCGCATACCCCTTTCTTCAGACGCTGGGTATACGGGGCATTGGCTGGGCGCCTGCGATGCTGGCGCTTATTGCCTATAGCCTGCTGCCGATGGTGCGCAACACCTACGTCGCTTTGATGGAAGTGCCTGAGCCCGTGGTCGATGCCGGGCGTGGCATGGGAATGAATGAACGGCAGATATTTTTTAAGTTGAAGCTGCCACTGGCTTTGCCGGTCATTATTGAGGGTGTGCGAATTACCACAATACAGGCCATCGGCCTGACCGCGGTTGCGGCGCTGATTGGTGCTGGCGGCTTCGGGACCTTTATTTTTCAAGGGCTGGGCCAGGCAGCTATGGATTTGGTGCTGCTTGGTGCTTTGCCCACAGTCTTTCTGGCCTTGGCGGCCGATGCCATTTTGTCTGCGTTGAAATTTCAGGGAGCCTCAAGGTGATTGAACTGAAAGGAGTCACTCGGCGCTTCGGCGACGCCGTGGCGGTGGACAATATCGATTTGACCATAGAAACCGGCGAAGTCTGTGTTCTTGTGGGCAGTTCCGGTTGCGGAAAATCCACCACATTGCGGATGATCAACCGCCTTCTGCCTCGCACCAGCGGTGAGATTCTGGTGGACGGCGAAGACATCAACAAAGCCGACCCCGAAGCACTGCGGCTGAATATGGGGTACGCCATACAGAGCACCGGGTTGTTCCCGCACTGGACGGTCGCTCGCAATATCGGTGTGGTGCCCGATCTGCTCAAATGGCCAACCCACAAACGCGACGAGCGGGTCAGTGAATTATTAACCTTGCTGGGGCTAGACCCGGCAACCGACGCCATAAAGTACCCCCATCAGCTCTCTGGCGGTCAAGCGCAAAGAGTAGGAGTGGCAAGAGCGCTGGCAGGCGATCCCAACATTCTCCTGATGGACGAGCCATTCGGCGCGCTGGACGCCATCACCCGCGAAAACCTGCAGCAGGAAATGCTGCGCATTCAGAGGCAACTCAGTAAAACCACCGTGTTCGTAACCCATGATATTGACGAAGCCCTGAAACTGGCCACCCGCATTGCAGTGATGGATCAAGGCCGAATTATCCAGCACGATACGCCAGAGGCGATCCTTCGGCGGCCCGCATCAGCCTTTGTGGAAAACCTGATAGGCAAGGGCGATCGAGGCCTCAAACTCCTGGCTTTACGCACCGTGGGTGACGTGATGGAGCGCTACCCACGGCCACGCCAGTCAGACCCTTTAACTGAGGGCCTGAAGGAAACCGACAGTCTACGGGCTGCCTTATCCGTTATGGTTTGGCAGAACTCTGACCAACTTCCGGTGTTGAGTGAGGCTGGCGACGCAGTGGGCACAGTAAAGCGTGAGCAACTTCTGCAGGGTGGAGTCTGATGCGCCCGTGGCTTGCTCCGGTCGCCTTGATTGCCGTGCTGTGCGCTTTAGCGGCCTTGCTTCCCGCAATGGCACCGCTGTTTTCCTGGGTGGAACCAAACACCGACAGCCTCATTTACACCAGAGACAGCTTCTGGTTTTTGTTGCAGAGCCATATCTGGCTTGTGCTGGTGTCTGCCACCATTGGCACGCTGGTCGCTGTATCAGCCGGCATCTTTGTGACTCGCCCCGCTGGCCGCGACTTTTTACCACTGGTAAGCCAGGTAGCCTCCATCGGCCAGACAGTGCCTCCGGTTGCTGTGCTGGCGTTGGCCGTGCCGGCTATGGGGTTTGGTGAGAAGCCCACACTCCTCGCACTGGTGCTTTATGGCTTGCTGCCAATCTTGAGAAATACCCTGGCAGGGCTGGGCGGCATTAACCCGGCGGTGCTCGAATCTGCCAAAGGCATGGGTATGTCTTCCGCACAGGTCCTGTTCAAAGTAGAGCTTCCTTTAGCCGGGCGGGTGATATTGGCGGGTATCCGCACCTCAGTCACGATCAACATTGCCACTGCCGCGATTGGCTCAACCATAGGCGCCCGTACATTGGGCGACCCGGTGATTGCGGGGCTGGTGAATGGTAATACCGCCTACGTCGTGCAAGGTGCCATTCTGATCGGCCTGCTGGCGTTGGCGACCGATAGCTTGTTTGAAGCTATAGAGCGAGCTTGGGGTCGGACATTTTCAATCTGATTTCAGGTTAGCTGCAGAGCAAACCAATAAACTGTTCCTGGAGGCAGTTATGACATTCCCTGGATTTTTTGATGAAGCACCTGTGGTTTCCTTGCGTGATCCACTGGCGCAGCTGTTGGGTGCGGCCGAAGACGGCATCATAGAATATCGGTACGTTGATGCGGTAAGGCTGGCGGGGCATTCCTGCCCGACTGTGGCCGGCGCTTATTTGACCGTTAGGGCGGCATTGAAGGTGCTTTACCCGGACTCACTGCCTGAGCGTGGTGGCATTCGGGTGCACATGCCCGCACCAGAAACAGAGGGCACGATTGGTGTTGTCGCACAGGTGATAACCATGCTGACAGGGGCGTCCGCTCAGGGCGGTTTCAAGGGAATAGGGGGCCGTTTTGCACGTAACGGGTTGCTTGGTTTCGCCAAAGATAGTGGTGAGAATGACGGCGCTGTGCGTTTTGAGCGTATCGATACCGGTGCAGCTGTCGCCGTCAGATTCGACGCCAGCCAGATACCCCCGGATGCATCCCAGCGTGAACGCATGCTAGCTGTTATGCAAAACCGCGAGACGCCTGAGCAGCAGGTGGAGTTTGCTCGCCTTTGGCAGGCGCGTGTGCGCAAAATCCTGCTTGAGCACGCCGACGACCCGGCGTTGGTTCGTGTGTTGCCGTTGGGTGGTGTGGGCGTCTAAGGGGGCTAAATTTATGAACTCAGATTCATTGAATAATTAACGCTACGCTGTACGGGAGTGCCGTTACTATAACTTACGCGACGTTACAGCCCTCAAAGTTAACGCGCTGTATAATAAGCGTTTTATAGGGTTGAATAAACATCAGTTCGTGTGAGAGTAATTGCCTAATCCGAATGTTTTTATAGGAAGCTTTCAGTTTCCACAGGAGCCGTATGAGTAACAGCGAACAAGATTCCTTGCTGGTGCTGCTCAGGAAGGCACAACAGCAACAAAGCAATCTGCACCTCCGGTTCAAAAGCGGCGGTCAGATGGTGGTGCTCGGAAAAGAAGGTTTATTCAGGCAGAGCGGGTGCAGCCTGCAGAGTCTTTTAGAGGCGACACCGGCGAATACAACGGTTAAAAAAATAGCTGAAAAATCTCCTGTGGTGGCGGGTGTCAGGGAAAGAGGGCGCGAGTTGCGTGAGCTGCAATGGATGCTGGCCTACGAGATATCCGGTGGCAAGTTACTGTTTGATGCCAAAGACACCCATGTCTTTAAGCTCGACCGCTGGCCAAACTTTACAAAGCTACCGCATTCCGATAACTGTTTGAGAATGACTGCTTTTCTGGGTAAGCGCGCGACGTCTGTGGCACTTGTGTCAAAGATATTGCAGATCCCTATCGAGCAGGTTCGGCGCTTTTATGTGGCATCCCGGGAGGCTGGCTACACCGTAGCCCTGAATGAGAAAGCCGAAGTAATTGAATTGCCAGCGAAATGGAAAAACCGCTCCTTGGTTTCTTCACTATTGATGAAGCTGAAAAGGGTCTGAAGCGGTGCAACATAAAATCATATTCTGTGGCTCAGTGGGCGCTGGCAAAACAACAGCTATTGCTGCCATTAGCGATAAGAAAGTTGTGTCTACCGAAGCTAAGGCCAGTGACGATGTTAAATCAAAGAAAGCAACTACCACGGTTGCAATGGACTATGGTGTCCTTAATCTCGACAGTGGCGCCAGGGTGCACCTCTATGGGACACCGGGTCAGCAGCGGTTTGATTACATGTGGGATATCCTCAGCGCCGGAGGGTTAGGCCTGGTTATTTTGGTGGATAACACAGCAGAAGACCCTCTTGGTGAAATGGAGTTCTACATAAAAAGCTTCGAGCCGTTTCTCAAAGACAAGCCGTTTTGTGTTGGTGTTACGCGCATGGATTTGGGCCCTCGGCCAAGGCTGGGAGAATACCAGGAAAAGTTGATTGAGCTCGGGCGGTACGCACCAGTATTTGAGGTTGATGCGCGGAGCGCCAATGACGTTAAAACTCTGATTCGCGGTCTCATCCATTTGATTGCCGTTGGAGTTTGAATGAGCAGCATCCTGTCCCTGAGAAAGTTCGGCGTTGGCATTGGCGAACGCACCATTCTTGGTGGTATTGATCTCGAAGTGCCTGAAAAGGGCGTTGTGTCGCTGTTTGGTCCAAGCGGTACCGGGAAGTCAACGCTGATGAGAACGCTTGCCGGCTTGAATGACGCCAGCCCTAATTTGCGTCTCTGGGGCGGGGCTGTTTACGCCGGGGAAAAGCTTGGCAGCGGAGAGCGTCCGGCGATGATGGTTCAGAGTGCCAAGCTTCTGGCTGCCAACGTGTTGCAAAATGTTTTGCATGAAGTGCCTGAGCGTTCCTCACTGAACCTGTCGCAACAAAGAGAACTGGCTTCCCGATTGTTGGATGAGTGGGGCCTGCCTGAGCTCAGCAGCAGGCTATACGAGCCTGTTATTGAGCTGGATCTGGCGCTCAGCCGTTGTCTGGCCATAATGCGCATCTCTCTTCCTAACCCCAGGATGATTTGCCTCGATGAGCCGACCACAGGGCTGGATCAGGATGGAACAGAAAAGGTTCTCAAGGCTATCAAGTTACAAGCTGAGAAGCGCGCAGTGTTGGTCACCTTGCATAACCAGGCTCAAGCCAAGTATTTGGGCGGTAAAGCCGTGCTCACAGCGGGCGGCTACGTGCAGGAAGAGGGTGCTTCCGAAAGCTTTTTTACAGCCCCTAAAACAGAAGTTGGCGCTGCTTTCGCAAGAACCGGCTCATGCAGTGTGCCATCACCGGATGCATCTCCCGAAGAGCTGGCTCCCGATACTCCACGGCCCAGGAAGCTGCCCAAAGAAGCAACCAGCTATGTGAGTGATAGCTTCGGTCCCCGTGGCTTTTTGTGGATTAAAAAGGGCATCTTGGCGGGTACGCCAAGGCCGGGTGTTTTCTATGATGAAGAGTACGACATCAAGTCGCTTAGTAAGGTAGAGGTCAACCACCTCATTACCCTTACCGAGCCTCCCCCCAAGGAACTGGGGGTTAGCGGGGATTTGCTGGATAAGTACGGAATTGAAAACTCACAGTTCCCGATTCCGGACATGGGGGCACCGACACTGGAACAGGCTAGTGAAATCTGTAAAACCATTGATCGCCTCATAAAACAAGGCGACCGTGTTGCGGTGCATTGCAAAGCCGGAATGGGGCGCACGGGCACCGTACTCTGTGCTTATCTCATATGGGAAGGTGATGATGCCATCAGCGCACTTGAGCGGGCTCGTAACATCGAGCCCCGCTGGGTTCAGTCAGAAGTGCAGGTGCAGTTTCTCGAAGCGTTCGAGGGGGCAGTTCATCAAGTAACAGGTTGCAGGGGGTGGCGCAATGAAGAAACTTGACGACTGGGAGGTCGACTTTGATGAACAGGATGAGCTAACAAATTGTGATGACATTTTTGCCGATGATGGGGTGTGTGACGGGCAGGTTAAGTTCACCGAGAACTACGAGGCAGACCTGTCGCCAGCCGGCAGTACCATAGACGTAAACGAACGTTCTGACGAACTATCTAACCCAGAGGGCTCTGCTTCAGAAGGTTTCAGAGTGGAGCGCCATGCTAACCGAGAGATAAATAAAATGTCTGATTTTGATGATGCAATTGCCAAAGCTGTATCCAATATTCCCGAGTGTTTAGCGGGTGGCGTAGTGGATATGGACAGCGGCATGTTAGTGGGAGTGAAAACCGTAGACTCTCACCCGCAGGAAGTTCTCGACATGCTGGCTGCCGCTACCCAGGATCTGTTCCAGGGGCAAAACGTGGTGACAATTGAAAACACGTTTAAAAAGGCTCGCGGCCTGGAGCTGGACGACTATCACTATTTTAAAGAGATAATCGTCAACTCCGAAAACCTGATTCACGTATTTATTCGCGCAAAGCAGCAACCTCAATTCGTTATGACGTTTGTCTGCCGGCTGTCCGCGAACCTTGGTATGGTGCTTACCAAAGCTCGTGCACAGGTGCCAGTGTTGGAAGCTGCTATTTAAGGCTGGTTTGGGCTCCGTTAACCTGCGCTTAGAAGAAAGATCTGATGGCCGGGGCCCCGGCCATCAGATTTGTTAAACCACGGCTTAAACAACGGACTGAGCAATATGAGCACTGAAAAGGAAGCATTGATTCTTGCGGTACTAAAGCGCCTAAAAGTGTCGTCCGGTGGGGATATTGAAGCATCAGCGGTGGTCACCATGGATGGCTATCTGTTGGCATCTGATATGAAGCCGGAAACAGATGTGGAACGTTTTTCCTCCATGTGTGCTTCGCTTCTGGCGTTGGCTGACCAGACACTGGCGGAAGTAGCCATTGGCGAAATGCAGCAGGTAATGATCATGGGCACCAATGGCATATCCGTCCTTACCCATGCAGGTTCCGACGCCGTGCTTGCACTTTCTACGTCTGCAAGAGCCATGCAAGGAAGGGTGCTGATGGAGTCGAAAAGAGCTGCTGGGGAAGTTGCCAGGCTGTTGGCCGATGGCCATTAATGAGAACATTACCCGCCCGGCAGGGAAAGACAAAGGATGACCAACAGTGCCCACTGCGAAAATCGATGAACAACTGAGTCTGCTTTGCCAAAGGGCCAGCGAAATCAAGCTATGCATGGTTGTCTCCTCTGATGGGCTTGTGATCGCACATCATGGCAATGTGAGCGAGCCTGATCTTTTTGGCGCCTATTTTCTTGAACTGAATGTCGTTTGTGAAAAGATTCTTACTGAGCTCAAATATGACAGTATTGAAGAAATTTACATTCGGTCAAAATCCGGCGCAGTAACGCTCCTGCCAATTTTTGATAAAGGATTTTTAGCCTGCCTGTCCTCCGCTGATATAAATGCCGGGAAAATACAGATCCTGACCTGGAAGTACGTCAACAGGATTTCAGAGTACCTGGTAGATTGATCCGCATCGCATACATTGGCCTCCAGGATGGCCACAGGACAGCTATGCCTTGACTCTCGTCGAGCTAGACAGTGCTATTCGCAACTTCCAGCCTGGTTAAGTGTCTGAATCATATTGCTGCCTGGAACTGTCTAGCCTATAGGTACGCATAATTGACACATCTCATTTTTATCGGCTATAAGGTTTTGAAATGGATGATGTGTTGTCTCGGGAAGTCTGCGCCTGACTTCCCTTTCAAAAACCGGTTAGCTCAAACAAGCGTGTGAAGGCAGTTATTAGGTGGGAGAAACTATGGACGAAGGTGGAGGCGAAGAGCCGATAGCAGCCTCTGCCAGCACGGCAGGAGGCGAACAAATTGGGCTGACACTTAAGGCCGTACTCAAGGAAAATAGCCAACTCAAAATGGCGCTGAACGCACACGCGATTGTCGCATCAACAGATGCGAAGGGCGTCATTACAGCGGTTAATGACAAGTTTTGTGCGATATCGCAATACGCACGTGAAGAGCTCATCGGGCACACACACAGGGTTATCAACTCCGGCCACCACCCCCGTGAATTTTTTCAGGGTCTTTGGCGGACTATAGCCAGAGGCGAAGTGTGGAGTGGCGAGGTCTGTAATCGCGCCAAAGATGGGTCGCTATACTGGGTGCAGTCCACTATTGTTCCTTTTTTAGATGAGGACGGTAAGCCTGAACAATACATAGCGATTCGGGCAGATATAACCGCAAGAAAAGAAGCTGAAGCTGAAGCCCAGCGAATGGCGCTTCACGATGCGTTGACCAACTTGCCCAACAGGCGACTTATGACGGATCGGCTGAGCCAGGCGATCGCAGACAAAGCGCGACACTCAGGTTTCGGGGCGGTGTTGCTGATGGATCTGGATCATTTCAAAGAGGTAAACGATACACTTGGGCATGCGACGGGTGATGATCTGCTGAAACAAACGGCAGAGCGCTTGGCCAGTTGTGTCCGCCAGGTGGACACGGTTGCAAGGTTAGGGGGCGACGAATTTGTGACCATACTGGATGACATCGGTGCTGACTTGGAGAGCGCCGTGTTAAATGCCGGCCATATCGCCGAGAAAATCCGTAGCACATTGACCGAACCCTATCAGCTTGGTCGTCAACACTGGGAGGTTACACCCAGCATAGGAATTGCTCTTTTTAACTCTGTTCACGATAACCCGGAAGAGCTGATCAAGAGGGCTGACATAGCCCTGTATGAAGCCAAAGACGCTGGCAGAAACCAACAATGCTTCTTTAATCCCTCATTACAAGAAGAGGCCATTAATCGAGCGCTTCTTATGCGGGATTTGCGCTTGGCACTCGACAACAACGAACTGGTTTTGCACTATCAACCCATAGTTGATGAGCAAAAAAACATCTTGGGTTTTGAAGCTTTAATTCGCTGGTTTCATCCCAAGCATGGGCCGATTTCACCGGGCACGTTCATTCCTCTGGCTGAACAAACCGGTTTGATTCTGCCTATCGGTGAGTGGGTATTGAAAACGGCCTGCGCACAACTGGCCGAGTGGGGTGACGATCCACAGCACGAAGCGTTGACTGTTGCTATCAATGTGAGTGCCCGGCAATTGAATCAGGGTGACTTTGTTGACACGATCAAAAACGTGATTTCCCAAACCGGTGCTCGTGCAGATCGGCTCAGGCTCGAGCTAACGGAGAGCATGCTGCAGGCTAATGTGCTTAGTACGATTACCAAGATGGACGCTTTGCGCCTGCTAGGAGTGAGGTTCTCACTAGACGACTTTGGCACTGGCTATTCGTCACTTAGTTATCTGAAGCGACTGCCACTTGATGTGCTGAAGATCGATAAGTCCTTTGTTGAAGACATTTTTGCAGACCCTAGTGATGCAGCTATTGCACGAACGATCATTGCACTGGCAAGAAGTCTGGATATCGATGTGGTGGCTGAGGGTGTTGAAACTGCTGAGCAGTTGGAGTGGCTTCTCGACCATGGTTGTGTGTTCTTTCAGGGGTATTTGTTTAGCCCGCCTGTGCACAAAGAGCAAGCTAGCAAAATGCTCACGCGGCGGCCTAAGGTCTACTTCTGAACCCTGCTACAAATGGGGGGCCAGGTTTCTATGAACTACACTGGTTTTGGGTGAGAGGAAATTCAGGCGAGGGATTGTTATGATTGCTTCAGATCAGGTGCTTGATCTTTTACAGGGGTCTTTGCCGAATAGGTTTTTGACGATTCACAGAAAGTCACCATTCACTGCCGACTATGTTAATGGCCGCATTGTGGTAGTTACAGGCTCTGGCTATAAGACTGCACTTTCTACTAATGATTTTCTTAAACTTATATCTATGGTGGTTGAGCTTAGAGTTCTGGTCGTCTCTAGGTATAAGAAATACTTCTTCAATGCTTCTTATTTCCTTCCTGTAGCCTTATATATACTTGATAAGGTAGAGGGTAAGAACCAATATTCGTTTGTTATTGCCGATGAGAAAACAATAATACGTAGAGTTTCGACGCAAAAAAAACTCTCACGTCATGTGGCGGCGATGACTACCGGTATTCGTAAAGAAATTGGCACTGCCTCTTTAGCGCCACAGTTAACATATGCGGAAGCTACCCCCACAATAGAGCGTGATGGAACGCGAAAATTCACTCCTATTGATGTGTATTTTGCGACGAATAGAAAGCCGTTAAATAGCCCTGAGTACTTCTCATCTGAGCGGAATGACAGCATTACATACGGCAGAGCCGTGGTAACAATCCCGGCAGACCGTAAAGGCGGTAAAATAAAACGACCATTTGAGTTCTTTACGATAAAGATGAAAGAGAGAAAGGATAAACATTTCACGATAGAAAGAATTGATTGTCAAAGTGAGGTTCAATTTTTTGAAAGTGTACACTCAAAGTCTGACGGTCAAAAACTTCTTGTCTTTGTGCATGGCTATAATGTAGATTTTTTAGGCGCCGTTTTTAAGACTGCTCAGATAAAGTATGACTTTGGTATTACCGAAGAGCCGGTGATACTTTTTAGTTGGCCCTCGAAAGGAAGTGTGCGTGGCTATGCCCACGATAAAGAAAGCTCTCTTTACTCGCGCGACTCGTTGAAAGAGTTTCTTGGTAAACTCTCCACCCTTGGATATACAGAGATTTCAGTGATTGCTCACAGTATGGGTGGTTTTTGTTTAGCTGAAGCGATAAAAGCAAAGATTGATGGTGCTTTCTCTTTTTCCCGTCTGGTTTTAGCGTCTGCGGATATTAGGCTCAAAGATTTTAGATACAATTATCTGGATTCTCTAAAAAATAATTTTCACCAAGTTGCACTATATGTTTCAGGCACCGACACAGCACTGAGGTTATCTCGAAGTGCGAATATGTCGGTGAGGGTTGGAGATTGTAGCCAGGAAATTGCAGTATACGATGGTGTAGACACTGTTGATATGTCATACAATAAATACCAGTTTTTCGATCTGAGAATAATGGCACACTCTTATTTCTCTGATTCTGATCGCGTTATGGATGACCTGCATGGGTTTATCAGAAATGGAATTCCCGCGAATAAGCGGAGACTGGATAAGATCGACGTTCCTCCTTTGTACTATTACCGAATAAAAGGAGTTCATAGTTGACTCAAGCTCCCTAGTTGTCGATCATACATTCACTGCCTTCTTGAGATAAGACTATTATTGCCTGTGCCTAGCCAGTCTTAAGGCTCAAAGGCTTTAGCGGGGATGATCTTTAGAAACTGCGATCTCGGAACAGCTTGCGCTGGGTAAGCGCTCATTCCACGACGTAATTAACTTACTTCACATTACGAGGTGGTCGTAGTAACTCTGGCAAGACGCTTGTAGCGTCCTGCCATCATCGCCTAGCACGATAACACTCTTGCGGTTAATCTTGGTGACGATCCCAAGCACCGGGCCGTCCCGGTCCTCGAAGGTCACCTTCAGGCCCACTCTCAACGTAACTAATGGGATGGACTCCTCCTCACCCTACTTTGGCGCCAATGCGTCATAATGATGAGTGAGTTAGACCACCATCTGGAGGATGGCGGCGACCGCTTACAGTTATTGAAGTTATTAGGCACTTATACAGACACACATACGTCGCCTTTGTGGAGCTCTTTCCGTGAGTGTGTGCCTATTGTGTCTAAAACGTATAAATTTCCTGAAGCCGTTGTGGGGCGCGGGTTTAAGATTTAGGCAGAGTGTCTAAATACGCATAGAAATTTGAACAACAATTGTTAACACGAAAACCGTGCAAGCCAACGGCAATGAAGCTAGAGCCACCTTAAAATATAGTCCAGCCATATCAACTATAGACATATCGACGAGTGATAGATTCACCTGCTTAATTCCTTTCGACTGGCTAGCAATTATTTTAAGGCTGCTGTTCATTTCCTCTACTTTTATTGCTAACTCTTTTATTTCTTCCGAGTTGATGTCAGTCATGATCCGCCTTTTGAGTTATGTTTTTCACGACTTTATCATGGATAACCGCAATAAACGATAGCCTGCTTCGCAAATACGCAGGAAAACCATTTCCCCTTTTATACCGTGCGAAGAACAGAAGCCTTCTCCTTGTTAGGGTGCCTCAATTGGACGTTAACTTATTGATAGTTGCGAGTTATTGGACACATATAGCTGTTACCTCTTACTACAGCATCAACCAAATGGGGAAGAAAGTTCAACAGTCATCTCAAAGCTTAAGCAAGACGTTAGAAAAGCTAACATTAGCACTGTAGCAGGCTAACGTCCTACGATTAATTCGGCGGTCGGAGATCCGATCGCCTTTTCCAAAGTATTTATTTTTTATTTAAATGCAGGCCTACAATGCAGAATGTAAGTTTAATTAGGGATCTCAACAGTCACCCTCAATCCCCCTCGGGGGGGTGTTGAGAAAGAAACGCTTCCGCCGTAACGCTCTACTATTTCCCTTACAATGGCGAGTCCAAGACCATGGCCGGGCGTTTGTTCGTCGAGCCGTAGCCCGCGTTGACCCAGGCAGGACATTTCACTTTCTTTGACGCCCTGGCCATCATCAGACACGGTTATCTGATTAGTTCCATCACCTTGAGCCAGCGAGAGCTCTACGCATGAGTGTGACCATTTCCCCGCGTTGTCGAGCAGGTTGCCCAGCACTTCGCTTAAATCATGCTCCTCAATGGGCCAGCGAGTCTCATCGGTGAGGACCGTCTGAAGCTCAAATGACTTTTCCGGATACAATCGACCGAGCATCCAGAGCAGGTCGCGAGCCTGTTTTACTGGGCAGGCGCTTTTGCCTACTTGCGGCCCGGCAAATTGACTACGACGTATCTCAGCCTCCAACTGATGATCGATATCCCCCAGGCGCGAGCCCATTTCTTGCCTGAGTTCATTGTTCAGTGGGCGGCTGCTGTCTTCAAGAATCTGTCTGACGGCTGCAATCGGTGTTTTAACGCTGTGGGACAAGTTCGCGAGCGCCTCCCGAGACCGTTCAAGCCGTTGATCCAGAGAATCCAATAGCTGGTTAAGTTGATTAACCAGCGGCAAAAACTCTTCGGGGGCCTCTGCATTGATCCGGGATATTTCGCCGCTCTGTAGCCTTTTCAGTGCAGCCTGCAGCGATACAACCGGGCGCATGGAAAGGTTGATGCCGAACCAGATGACCCCTACCAGTAAAATGATCAGTAAAACGGAAACAATCGCGGTCCATGCATGCAACTCTGCCTGGCCTCTCTTAAGGGCTCCCATATCTTCTGCAACAATCACGGTGACGGGCACGCCGTGGGCTGAGAAGGTTCGCCGGTACGCCAGAATATCGGTTGGTGCGTTGGACAGTTCAGTGTCGTGTAGCCAGATGCTTGCTTCTTCATCGGACTGCAGCAATGGAATGAGTAGTGGGCGCCAGGATTGTGGTGACACGGCCGTCTGAGTCGGCGACTGAATGACAAAGGCGTGGTGGAACACCTCCTCAAAGTAGTTTCCGGTTTCGAGTTCGTCTATCTCACCATCAGACTGGCGAATATGGTGTTCCAGAAAGGCCACTTCATCTTCCAGTCGACTCTCAACGAACTCGCGGGACATCCTCTCCAGAAGCAGCCCATGTATCAGCCATGCAATAGCCATCAGGGCGATGCCCGCAGGTAGCAGTAGAAGCAGGAGCCAGCCTTTCACAGACCTGGGCTTTCTAATCAACATCATTAAACAGGTATCCCTGGCCGCGTCGTGTAACGATAGTCTCTGGCCCGACCAGCTTTCTCAGGCGCCGTATGTAAGCCTCGATCACATTTTCGTTTGGGCTTTCGTTAAGATTGTAAAGCTGCTCGATAAGTTGCTCTTTTGAAAAAATGTGGCCGGGCCGGCTCATCAGGCACCGCAAAAGCCGGAATTCGGTTCCGGTAAGGCTATGCTCTGTGCCATCTGCAACTTTCAGACACTGTCGGTTCTCATCCAGTTCAAAGCGTCCCGCCGTCACCGACGATTGAACTCTACCCTCACTCCTTCGCATGATTGCGTTTAATCTCGCAATCAGTTCTTCAATCTGAAAGGGTTTGGCAAGATAGTCATCTGCACCCGCCTTCAGGCCATTAACTTTATCTTGCCAGTCGCCTCGTGCGGTCAGGATCAGCACGGGGAAAAGAAGGTTGTTAGCGCGCCACTTTCTGAGCACGTCCAGGCCATTTCCGTCTGGCAACCCGAGGTCGAGCACGCAGGCTTTATAGTCCTCCTGGTCTCCCAAAATGACTGCTTCTTTGGCCGAGCGGGTAATATCAACGCTAAAACCGGCCTTCTCAAGCTGGCTGGCAAGCCCATCGGCAAGCAATCGATCGTCCTCTACCAGCAGTAATCTCATAGGTTATTCCTTTGTGTTGGCCAAGCCTTCTTTACGCAGTCTCGCTGACCAACCTGAATTCAACCTGAACAGAAAATAATTCGATTTTTTCAGAAAGAGTTCAGGTTCATGAGGGATCTTAGCCCCTTCTTAAGGCAGGGGCTCACCGTACCTGGCTAATTAACAGGACCTGAACGCACGTCCTATTACACGAGGAAAGTGAATGATTTCACCAAGGTTGATAGTAGCAGCAACGGCCATGTCTATCTCTTTTACGGCTTTCGGCGGCGGTACGCACGGAGGAGGGCACGGTCATGGAGCAAATGCGGGGGAGCCGGGCAAGGCCGGGGACGCAAATCGCACAGTTTCAATCAAGATGTATGACAACTACTACGAGCCAGAAACCATAGCAGTTAACCCCGGAGAAACCGTGCGCTTTGTGGTTCAGAACAAAGGCCAATTGGTACACGAATTCAACATTGGCACCCCGGATGTGCACGAAGCCCATCAAAAAGAAATGATGATGATGGTTGAACACGGCGCTATTCAGGGCGGCAAGCTCAATCACGACATGATGGAAATGGATATGGGGGACGGCCAGTCCATGAAGCACGACGATCCGAATAGCGTGCTGTTGGAGCCTGGTGAGAGTGCAGAAATTATCTGGACATTTTCCAAACAGGGCAATATCGAATTTGCCTGCAACGTGCCAGGGCACTACCAGGCTGGCATGTACGGCGACGTAAATTTCAACTGATTCCTTTCGAACGATTAAGAGCTTATGGCGCCTGCTCTTTGGCTGGCGCTGGACCTTTGATTACTACGACGTAGTTCGGGAGCAGTTGATCATGAAGAAAACCCTTGTTGCAGGTGCCTTGAGCCTGCTTATACCGGCTATTGGTTTAGCCGCTGAGTACAACCTGACCGTAGACCGGGTGAAAATCGATACCGGGGAATTCGTGAAAGAGGGTGTTGGTTACAACGGCAAATCTCCTGGCCCGGTATTGCGTTTTAAAGAGGGGGAAGAGGTGTCAATCAACGTCACCAATAACCTTGACGAGATGACCTCTATTCACTGGCACGGTTTGATTCTTCCCTTCGAGCAGGATGGCGTTCCGGGTATCAGTTTTCCCGGCATCAAACCCGGTGAGACGTTCACCTACAAATTCCCCATCACGCAATCGGGAACCTACTGGTTTCACAGCCACTCGGGCTTTCAGGAGCCGGAGGGGGCATTCGGTTCCATTATTATCGAGCCAGAAGGACGTGAACCGTTTCGCTACGACCGGGAATACGTGGTCCAGTTGACCGACAAGCACCCGCATTCCAGCGAACGGGTTATGCGCAACCTCAAGGTAACGCCGGATTACTACAACCGTAAACAGCAAACCGTGGGGGAGTTCTTTTCAGACGCTTCCGAAAACGGCTTCCTGAGCACGGTGAAAGAGCGCTTGGCCTGGGGCGGCATGCGGATGATGCAAGCCGATGTTGAAGATTTGCAGGGTTTCACCGGCATGATCAACGGCAAAAGCCCGAAACAGAATTGGACAGGCATCTTTGAACCCGGTGAACGCATTCGGCTGCGTTTTATCAACTCATCCGCGATGACCTATTTCGATATCCGGATTCCGGGCCTGGAAATGACGGTTGTACAGGCCGACGGTAACAACGTTCAGCCTGTTAACGTGGACGAGTTCCGTATTGGCGTCGCGGAAACCTACGATGTGATCGTGCGACCAAAAGATGAGCAGGCCTATACGATTTTTGCCGAATCCAAGGGGCGCTCCGGTTATGCGAGAGCAACGCTGGCGACCGAAGAGGGGATGGAAGCGGCCGTTCCGGAATTGCGTGAACCGGCACGCCTGACAATGGCGGATATGGGCGGCATGTCAGGCATGGATCACGGTGATATGCCAGGCATGGATCATGGTGACATGGCTGAAAACGATGAAATGGCCGGCATGGATCATTCGAACATGGCCAACATGGACCATGGCTCAATGGCGATGCCAGAGGCTGGCCCAAGCGATCCTTTCTACGCTGAAGGCAGTGGGTTGGTTCCCACCGCAGCTAATGGCGGTAAATTCCTGTCGTATGCCGATCTGAAAGCGCAGAAGCCGCTCTATGAGCAACGGGAGCCTGCACGGGAAATCGAGCTGCGCCTTACCGGCAACATGGAGCGCTACACCTGGAGCATCAATGGCGTTAAATACGAAGATGCTGACCCCATACGGCTGAAATACGGCGAACGGGTTCGCTTCAAATTCGTGAACGAAACCATGATGACGCACCCTATGCACCTGCACGGTATGTGGTCGATCCTCGATGTCGGAGCTGGCCAATGGAATCCGGTCAAGCACACCGTCAGTGTCCAGCCCGGCACCACGGTTTACATGGAAACGGAAGTGGATGCTTCCGGACAATGGGCCTTTCATTGTCATCTGACCTATCACATGGCCGCCGGCATGTTCCGCAAAGTCATTGTTGAAGGTGGGCCAGAATCTACACAGGCCGCATCCAGCGAACAGTCGAGCAATGCCGGGGGTGACGTATGAAGCTTTGGAAACCATGGGTGGCAAGCGCGATTGTGACCATCGGCGCCATACCGGCGTTAGCATCCGGCCAGGATTTCATGGCAGACACCACCCAGCGCAAACAACCGTTGAAGGTGTGGGGCGCGCAGTTCGAAGAACTTGAATATCGTTACAGTGACAATGATGAAGAAATAGGCGTGTGGGACGCGGATTTCTTCTACGGCACCGACAAATTCAAAGCCCGCTGGCTTACCAGCGGAGAGTATTCCTTTGAAGAGCGGGCTTACGAAAAACTCGAAAACCAGTTGGTTGGTCAAATTCCGATATCCACATTTTTCGATGCCAAGGCCGGGGTGCGGTTCGACACACCGGAAGGCCCGGACAGAACCTATGCAGTGCTCGGCGTTACCGGCCTGGCGCCTCAGTGGTTTGAAATCGATGCGAACGTTTACGTGAGCAAAGATGGCGACACGTCTGCTGATCTGGATGCAGAGTATGAGCTGCTGCTCACCAATCACTGGATACTGGCGGCATCTCTGGATGCAACGGTGGCGTTCAGTGAAGACCGGGAAATTGGCGTGGGTAAAGGCCTGGTGTCGACAGAAACCGGGTTGCGGCTGAGTTATGACCTGATTGACCGTGCATTTTCGCCTTACGTTGGCGTTGTTCATGAACGTAAACACGGCGATACGGCGGACATCGCCAGGGCTGGTGCTGGTAGCACAGAGGATTGGTTTGCGGTTATTGGAGCACGGCTCTCCTTCTGAGGTGACAAACAGGCTAGGGCAGGGACCTCTGGCCTGTTTTTGCATACATTGATGTAACGCAAATTGCGATATGCATGGATCTTTTGCCCTCCGATTTTCAGTTGTAATTCAGTTAGACATGTTCTGATAGAGACTGGGAACACGGGTTGAGAGGTGCAAGATTATGACTAAAGTCCACAAAGCAACAAATCAGGAGCAGTTTCTGCTTCGGCGTAAACTGACGGTTGAAGGCCTTTCTGAGGCTCAATGGAGCGATTTGATCCAGGAGCTGAACCATCACCCATGTGTGGATTTTGCAGAGAGTAAACCGGAAGGAAAACTGATTGCTGTGTTTGATGGAACACATTGGTCCACAGACGAGTTGGTTGTTCTTATTGAAGCTAACGGGGGGCGCTTGAAAACAGGTTGGTGGCAGCGCCAAAGGCTCGCCTGGTATCGGTTCACCGATGATAACGTTCGTGCAAACGCCAAGCATGAACCCTTTTGTTGCTCCAAAATTCCACCAATGAAGAAATGAAGGGAGGCTAAATGAGCAAGGAGCAGGACAGAACCACTCGTTACAATGCAGATAGCCTGACACTATCAGGGGCGGTCATGCTGGGCACGGGTGTGATGATTGGTGCCGGTATCTTTGCGCTGACCGGGCAAATGGCCCAAATGGCAGGCGCCCTTTTTCCGTTGGCCTTTCTGGCAGCTGCCATTGTTGTTTCCTTCAGTGCCTACTCTTATATCAAGATTTCCAACGCCTATCCCTCTGCGGGTGGCATTGGCATGTATCTCCATAAGGCTTATGGGGACAAGCTAGCAACGGCGTTTAACGCGTTATTGATGTATTTCTCCATGGTGATTGCCCAGAGCTTCCTGGCCCGTACCTTCGGCTCCTACACCATGCAGTTATTTGGCGGCGATGAAAGCGGGCGCATGGTACCCATCCTGGGTGTGTCGCTGATTCTTGCAGCATTCCTGATCAACTTGCTTGGTAATCGCTGGGTTCAGGGCACGGCGTCGCTGATCGGAATTCTCAAGATAGGCGGTATTCTGGTATTCGGGCTGGTGGGTGTCTGGTTAGCTGACAGCCTTGCGGTCGATTTTTCTAGAAGTGGTGAGGCTGGCACTGCCGGCAACTTTCTGGGCGCAACGGCACTGGGCATACTGGCCTTCAAAGGGTTCACTACCATTACCAACAGCGGCTCTGAAGTAAAAGACCCGCATCGCAATGTTGGCCGCGCCATCGTCATCTCCATTGCTGCCTGCGTTGTGCTTTACACCCTGGTGGGCTTTGCAGTGGCGAGCAATCTGTCGCTCGCAGAAATCATTGAAACCCAGGACTACTCACTGGCGGCCGCTGCACGCCCGGCACTGGGTGATTACGGCCTGTGGTTTACGGTGGTGCTTGCCATGATGGCCACGGCGGGGGGCATTCTCGCCAGTATTTTTGCGGTATCCCGCATGCTCGCCATGCTGACCGAGATGAAACTGGTACCCCACAGCCACTTTGGAATGCCTGGCAGTATCCAGAAACACACGCTTGTATACACCGTGGTGTTGGGGCTGGTTCTGACTGCGTTTTTCGATCTCTCAAGAATCGCGGCTTTGGGCATCGTCTTTTATCTGGTTATGGACATTGCCATTCATTGGGGTGTGCTGCGCTACCTGTACCGGGATGTGAAGGCCAGAAGGTGGATACCCGCCATGGCAATTGTTCTGGACCTGATGGTTCTCGGTGGCTTTGTGTGGGTCAAGCTGAATACGGACCCCTTTGTCATTGGTGTGGCGGTAGCCACTATGGTTGTTATAGCGATTGCCGAACAGATATTTCTGAAGTCACCAGCCAGAAGAAAGGCTATAGAGAGTGATATGGAGAGCGATGAGCATCATGCACACCATCACTGATATTCAACTCGTAAGTTGGAGGGTAACCCTATGATGGAAGGACACATGTTTGGTAACACTATGTGGGCAGGGCATTGGCTATGGATGCTCGTTATTGCGATTGTGGTAGTTATACCTGCCTGGCGAATCTGCCAGCGTACCGGTTATCCCGGGTGGATGGGCGTGCTTGTTCTTATCCCGGTGGTGAACCTGGTTCTTCTGTATTTCATCGCGTTTTCGGATTGGCCGGCGGACAAAACAGGAGCGCGCAATGAGTGAGCATCACGGAGAGCCTGTCGAGCCGGTAGCCCCGGGAACCATGTATACCTGCCCAATGCACCCGGAGATACGCCAACAAGGACCCGGCGACTGCCCAATTTGCGGCATGGGGCTGGAGCCGGAAGAAGTCAGCCTTGAAGATGGGCCATCGGCAGAGCTAACCGATATGACACGCCGCTTCTGGGTTGGCCTGCTTCTCGCGTTCCCGGTGTTGATACTTGAAATGGGCGGGCATCTCATCGGGATTGACCACATTATATCGCCGCAAACCAACAACTGGATCCAGCTAGCACTGGCAACGCCTGTTGTGGCCTGGTGTGGTTGGCCGTTCTTTGTTCGGGGCTGGAAATCCGTGCTCAGCCGCAACCTGAACATGTTCACGTTGATTGCTATGGGTACTGGCGTTGCGCTGATTTATAGCCTTGTCGCAACGTTGGTTCCACAGATTTTCCCCGATGCTTTCCGCCAGGTGGATGGCTCGGTCGCCGTTTATTTCGAAGCGGCGGCGGTTATTGTGGTGCTGGTGTTGCTTGGGCAGGTGCTGGAGTTGCGTGCTCGAGAGAAAACGTCGGGTGCGATAAAAGCGCTTCTGGATCTGGCCCCGGCCACGGCAAGAAAGCTGGACGATGACGGGGGTGAGTCCGACGTTTCCCTGGATCAGGTGAAGGTCGGTGACCGCTTGCGAGTGCGCCCGGGCGAAAAAGCACCCTTGGATGGAGAGATTCTTGAGGGGCGCTCCAATGTTGACGAATCCCTGGTGACGGGTGAACCCCTGGCTGTGAGTAAGCAGGCGGGCGACCAGGTGATTGGTGGCAGCATGAACCGGCAAGGCGGCTTCATCATGCGTGCCGACAAGGTCGGGCGCGACACCATGCTGTCGCAGATTGTGCAGATGGTAGCCAATGCGCAGCGCAGCCGTGCGCCGATTCAGGCTTTGGTAGACAAAGTGTCCGGCTGGTTTGTTCCAGTGGTCATCGTAGTCGCCGTTGTTGCCTTTATTGTCTGGTCGGTTGTCGGGCCAACGCCGCCAATGGCCTATGGCCTTATTGCAGCGGTGAGCGTGCTGATTATTGCGTGCCCATGCGCTCTTGGCCTGGCTACTCCCATGTCGATCATGGTTGGCGTAGGGCGGGGCGCACAAAAAGGCGTGTTGATCCGTGATGCCGAAGCGCTTGAGCGTATGGAGAAGGTCGATACGGTGGTGGTCGATAAAACCGGCACACTGACCGAAGGTAAGCCTGCGGTGACGAGACTGGTTGCGGCAAGCGGGTTCAGTGAGGAAGACCTGATGCGATATGCCGGTGGCCTGGAGAAGGGCAGTGAGCACCCGCTGGCGCATGCGATTCTTGATAAAGCCAAAGCCATGGATCTTGCGTTGCCGGATGCAGAGGATTTCGACTCGCCCAATGGTAAGGGTGTAACCGGCAAGATTGACGGGAAAAGCGTTCTTATTGGCAACCGGTTGTTAATGGAGTCGCAAGGTGTCGATACCTCTGCCTTTGAAGAAAAGGCAGATCAGCTTCGTGTGGATGGAGCCACGGTGATATTCACCGCAGTGGACGGTCAGGTTTGTGGATTGATTGCCATTGCAGATCCCATCAAAGCAACCACCGAAGCAGCGATAACCTCGTTGCAGAAGGACGGCATCCGCGTGGTTATGCTGACAGGGGACAACCAGACCTCTGCTGAAGCCGTCGCCCGCAAGCTCCATATTGATGAAGTCAAAGCAGAAGTGCTACCAGAGGACAAAGCGAAGATCGTCCAGCAATTCAAGGATCAGGGCCGTATCGTGGTAATGGCCGGAGACGGTGTGAACGATGCCCCGGCGTTGGCTACGGCCGATGTGGGTGTTGCCATGGGTACCGGCACGGATGTGGCTATTGAAAGCGCGGGCGTGACGCTTTTGCGCGGTGATCTGATGGGCATTGTGGAAGCGCGTCACTTATCAATCGCGACCATGCGCAACATACGTCAGAACCTGTTTTTTGCCTTTATTTATAACGCGGCTGGTGTGCCGATTGCCGCCGGTGTGCTCTACCCGGTTGCTGGGATTCTCTTATCACCGATTTTTGCCGCTGCGGCGATGTCATTGTCTTCGGTGAGCGTCATTGCCAACGCACTCCGTTTGAGAGTGGTTAAGCTGCACTAAGCAGGATTTGAGTGTCATTTGATGAAGCGCCCAGCGGCAACCAGCGCCCACGGTTCCTGAGCTGTGGTGCTCCAAAAACTGAGGTATAAAAGCATGATGCGTAGGTTAAAGATTTCATTGGGTGCCCTTCTGATCGGCCTGATCAGTGGCTGTAGTGACGGGACAGTGGATGGCCGTTGGTATACTCAGGCTCAAATTGACCGTGGAGCTACCGTGTTCGCTGATAATTGCGCAAGCTGCCATGGTTCCAACGCTCAAGGTGCCTTTAGTTGGAGGAAGCGACTGGAAGATGGTTCCTTTCCACCGCCACCACTGAACGGATCCGGGCATGCTTGGCATCACCCATTCGATATGCTTATGGGTACAATCGCTCTAGGTGGAGCTCCCATGGGTGGCCAAATGCCAGCTTTCGGTGATGTGCTGCCCAAAGAAGATCAAAAAGCCGCCATCGCTTTCTTCCAAAACAAATGGGACAAGCGGGTCTATGATGCCTGGGCTCAAAGGAGCGGGCTGTAATCTCTGCGTTTAGCTGAATGCCTCCGTTTTCTATCCGGATCAATCGTCAGAATTCTTATTTCCTCCAAACATCAAAAATAGCCCCATTACCTGACAGGTTGGGGCTATTTTCCTCACCCCTCACACATACTGGCTGGCCGGCTTTCCGGTGAAGGGGTGGCCTGTCTTGGCCACGCCGAATCGGGCCTGTTCCAATGCCGGTTTTATGGTCTGGATTTTCAGTATGAATTCAGGTCGTTGTGGTTCACTACAACTTCAGACAGCACATTGTTAAAGGGGCGTCCCAATGGAAATAAAAACGTTTAAGGAATTGATCAGTTGGACCCGCGATCTTCATGCCCACCTAGCGCGTTGTCTTTCTCATTGCGCGACGAGGAACGAAGAAGAAAGGGCCCAGGCTCTGCTGGACTACCTGGCAACCCGGGAATCTGAAATTGAACATATTGTGAACGAATTTGAACGCCAGGCGGACACCAACGCCCTGGAAACAAGGGTTTATGACTATCTGTCACATCACCCTATTAAAACCCACCGAACCTGTGATGAGCCGTATGCAAAGCTTGATTTCAACGGTATCTGTCGGGAAGTATTCGATTTCCACAACCAGATTACTGACCTCTACCAAACACTGGTCGAGAAAGCAGAAATCCCAAAGGTAAAAGAGTTGATGGAGTCACTGCTGACGATGGAGCTAAACGAATCCAAGCGCCTGGCTCGTCAGGTTGGCAGGATGGGCGATTTGTAAGCCAATGCTCAACTATCCAAACATCGATCCGATCGCGATTTCGCTGGGCCCGCTGCAAATTCATTGGTATGGCCTGATGTACCTTGTTGGCTTTCTCGCGGCATGGTGGCTGGGTCGCCGCCAGGCCTTTCAATTGGGGCTGGATACTGACGCAATCGAAACGCTGATTTTCTACTGCGCTATGGGCGTCATACTGGGTGGTCGCCTGGGGTATGCGCTTTTCTATGGCCTGGACAACCTGGTCGATAACCCGCTTTGGTTGTTCAAAATCTGGGAAGGCGGCATGAGTTTTCATGGTGGCTTTGTCGGGGTATTGGTCGCGGCTTCCATCTTCGCCCGCAAACATAGTCTGCATTTTTTTTGTCTCACTGACTTTGTCGCACCGCTGGTGCCGATCGGCCTGGGGGCAGGGCGTATCGGAAACTTTATCAATCATGAGCTTCCAGGGCGAGTCAGCGATGTGCCCTGGGCCATGGTGTTTCCCAATATGGGCTCGGCGCCGCGCCATCCGTCTTCACTGTATGAGTTTGCGCTGGAAGGTGTCGTGTTGTTCGCGTTGCTCTGGTGGTATTCGAGCTATCCTCGCAGAACGGGAGCAACGTCTGGACTGTTCTTGTTGCTCTACGGAATTTTCCGTTTTTCTGTCGAGTTTGTTCGCCTTCCCGACCCGCAGTTGGGGTTCATCGCCAATGGCTGGATGACCATGGGGCAACTGCTCACCCTGCCAATGATTATTGGTGGTTTGGCATTGATTGGTTGGTCGAGATATCAGCCCATTAACACTGCAAAGATGGCGAACGTCTGATGAAAGGTGTCCTCCATACCCATCATGCAACCGTCGCATTGATCAACGCTCGACCATCTTTTTGCAGGGCGGTACTGACTGGTTTCGGCAACACTTGGAGCTGAATGGGTTCCACCCTATCGTTATTGGCGGACGCGACCCCGCAGCCTTTATCTGGGGATTTTCAAGGCAGAATCCCGGCCCTGCGTATACGGCTGGGGGACCCGGATGAACTGCGCAGCAATCAGATGAACAAGACCCTCGACTTACTTAAGTACCGTGCCTTGGCGCCGGAGTCCGGGCAAGCCGAATCCCTGCACGGTTCGGTCATCAGATCAAAGATGAGATCCGTTTAAACTGTAAATGTAGATGTCAGGTTTCTTCAATAGCTTGGACGGTCTGTTTTGGCCTTGATTCTGATCGAACAAATATATGTTTAACAACCGTTTTCAGCCTTGTTTCAGCTTCGTGTGTTGGACTGCGGATAATGATCACGCACGGTTGGAAATCTTGTCAGCCGAGCGGGGAAATCGTAATGGAACCCTCTTACCCTAAAGGTGACACGATGAAACTTCGGCGACAGAAACACTGGTTAGTTGGGCTTACCGCCAGCATCACAATGAGTTTATCGCTGATGGCAACCGCAGACACGACCCGGGCCTTTATTCCCATGGGAATGGCCGATTCCGTAGGCGTTATTGATCTGGAGAGTCGCCAGATGACGTCTTCAATGTCTGGAACTGTGAACACTCATGGTTCGGCCTTGACTCCGGACGGACGATATCTGGTGGCAGGTAGCCTGACTGCTCATGAGAGCGAGAAGCCCGTCAGCCGCCCCGAAGGCGTGACCGAAGACGAGCACGCCGCTCATCATGGTGGTGGGGCGGCTACGGCATCGGAAGAAACGAATACCGGGCGACTCTATGTGATGGACACTGCCACCAATTCGATTTCTCGCACACTGGAGGTGCCGGGGCCGGTACACCATGTTCTGGTGACATCGGACGGTCGCTATGCCGTGTCCACTCATCCCATGGGCGGCGGTATCAGCGTTGTTGATCTGGACTCCGGCAAGCAGTTTAAGTCTGTGGCGACGGGGCCGGCACCCAATTACGTGGTGGAAACGGAGGGCGGGCAGTCTCTTCTGGTCAGCAATAGTGGCAATGGCACTATCAGCGAAGTGGACACCACGCACTGGTTCGTCAAGCGCAACCTGCGGATTGGTGGTGGCCCGGAACATATGGTGCTCGCTCCCGACAATGAACGGCTTTATGTGAATGATGTTGCATCGGGTCAAGTGAGTGTCGTTGAGCTTGCGAGCGGCGCCGTGGCGGCAACCTACGAAGTCGGTGAAGAGCCCCATGGTGTTGGTTTGAGCAACGACGGCCAGATACTTTTCGCAACCAGCAAAGGCAGCAACCGGATCGTTCGTATTGAGCTCGACACCGGAGATCGTCACAGCGCACCACTGGCTCCGGCACCCTATCACTTGGCTGTATCGCCTCATGGTGGCCAGTTATTGGTTACCAGTCGTGCAGAGAGCAAGCTCTGGGTTCTCGAGCCGGACTCTCTCGACATAATTGATGAGGTTCCGCTCAAAGGTATAGGTCATCAGATATCACTTGGGTTCCAGTGATACCGGGTTTTGCATCGCCTAACTGAATTGCCTGGCGGTTGGCTGTTACTGGGTGTTTCCTCCGGAACTGCTGCCACAGGTGGTTTGCGATGATGAGCAGCAGCTGCTTCCGGCGCTGTTGACCTCTTCTTTGCTTGGTTGCTTGGTGGTTTCAGCGTCACCGACACGCCATTCTTCCAAAGCTTCACGGATAACCTGCCAAGCGGAGTGCAGAAAAAGCGCGGCAATGGCTAGGCCGACAATAATATCCGGCCACAAGGTATTGGTGAGTGCGACCAGTCCAGCCGCAAGGATGACGCTGGTGTTGGCGACCAGGTCGTTCCGTGAACACAACCAGGTGGAACGCATGTTGAGGTCATCTGCACGATGGCGGTAGAGCAATACGAAACAGATGCCATTCGCCATCAGGGCAAGAACACCAACCGCACCCATCCACTCGGCTGAGGGCACTTCCTGTATCACCAGTTTGCGGATAGCGTCGGCTACAACAACCAGCCCGAATAACAGCATAAAACCGCCCTTGAACAGAGCCGCCCCAGCGCGCGCCCGACGGCTTCTGTCCAGTACGAACAGTGTCAGCGCATAGACGGACGCGTCGCCAAACATGTCCAGAGAATCGCCCAGTAGCGCGGTAGAGCTTGCGATCCAGCCGGCGGCGAATTCCACCACAAACATCACCGCATTGATGGCAAGGGCAATATAAAGCACCCGGCTCTGATTGGCCCTCAGTTGTGCCAGTTCACCAGCCTTGTTTTCACAGCAGCTATCCACGATAGAGCCTCCTAAAATTGGCAATTCACCGGTACACTAAGGGTTATAGTTACTATAAGGTCAATGGCTATGAGCGAAAAAAGTTACACAGTCGGCCGGTTGGCCGATGATACGGGCATCAAGGCCGTGACCATTCGCTACTACGAAAAAATTGGACTGTTACCGAAAGCCAGCCGGTCGGAATCCGGCTATCGTTTATATTCCGAAGCGGATTGTTCGCGGCTGCTTTTTATCCGACGAAGCCGCGGGCTCGGATTCAGTCTTGATGATATCCGTGAGCTGCTGTCGCTGGCTGATCGCCAGCAGGACTCCTGTGCTGGCGTGGATGCTAAAGTAGAACAACAGCTGGAACAGGTGCGCTCTCGATTGAAAGATCTGCGTGCAATGGAACACGAATTGGAAAGACTGACTGCGTGTTGCGAAGGCGGGGTTATCATGGACTGCCGCATTGTTGAGACGCTGTCTGGCGCGACTTAGGTGCGCTCTCGAGAGGCTCGATCGTGAATGCTGTTAAGGTGAAGCACAACACCGCCTTGTTGCGCTTTATGGGCTGATGCGGAAGGGCGGATGGTGCCCCCGGCAGGACTCTTATTTGTTTGTAAGTGGTTGTATTGTTTGGTTATTAGATTTTTAATGTTTTATATGTGCCCCAAAATATACCCCCAGAATCACTTCTGTAATTGGGAGTGGTTCCCAATATGAAGTGATCCCAGCACTTTGGTTTGCAGGCTAATTAGTGCTATTCGCACTTAATGAGTGTCTGCTACTGAATGCTTTTCCGCTACTAGCAAGCGGGCCTTAAGTTTAACAAGCTTTCTGCGATTCGTGGAGCGACTACGCAACCTGCCGGTATCGCTATCCGCATTCCAAATAATCTCAAACATATATCACCTTTGTGAAAGAAGGCGCTGACCGTGCCTTCCCTCCCTAAATCACAGAGGTAACTCCAATGTCAGAACAATGCCCTAACTGCCAATCAACTCGAATTGGCAAGAACAACTACGGAAAGAAAACTGCTGGTGTAGTCGGCGCGTCCGCAGGTACTTACGGTGGTTATGCTGCTGCCACAGCTGGTGCTCAAGCCGGGGCTGCGCTTGGAATCGTTGCTGGCCCTGTAGGTGCAACGGTGGGTGGTATCGGTGGTGCTGTTATTGGTGCGCTGCTGGGAGGTGCCACTGGCGCTTCCGCTGGCGTGATTCTCGGTAATGTCCTGGATGAGCGTGTGCTCGACAACTACCACTGCCTTGAGTGCGGTTACACCTTCAGTGACGACTCCGGTTCCACCGATAACATCCGTTAACCCCCTCGCCAATTCAAAGGAGAACAATCATGGCCCACCTTATTGAACAGATGGCCTATGTCGGCCAGACCCCTTGGCATGGCCTGGGGAATCAGCTCACCACAAATCAGCCCTTGGAAGTCTGGGCAAAACAGGCTGGCTTGGACTGGCAAATCGAAGAAAGCCCGGTGCGCTTCGTCACCAATTCCAGTGGTCCACTTGGCGAAATTCGAGCGTACCCAAACAGCAAGGTGTTATACCGCTCTGATACCAAAGCGCCGCTGTCAGTCGTTGGCAACCGCTTCAAGGTTGTGCAGCCAGAAGAGATCTTGGAGTTCTATCGGGATCTGACGGAGGTCTCCGGCTTTGAGCTGGATACGGCTGGTGTGCTTAAAGGTGGTCGCAAGATGTGGGCGCTGGCGCGTACCGGTCAATCCGGTGTGCTGAAAGGCAACGATCAAACCAACGCCTATGTTCTTCTGGCCACAGCCTGTGATGGCACCATGGCCACCACGGCTCAGTTCACCAGTATTCGTGTGGTGTGTAACAACACCCTGGCTGTTGCCCTGAAGGATGCCACGGCAACGTCAGTGAAGGTGAAGCACAACACCGCCTTTAATCCGGAGTTGGTGAAAAAGCAGTTGGGCATATCCGTCTCTTCCTGGGATGACTTTATGTACCGCCTGAAAACACTGAGCGAACGCAAGGTCAAAACCACAGAAGCCCGAAATTACTTCCTCAAGGTGTTCACGGAGGATGTGAAAGAAGGCGTGGGCAAAACCAATGAACGATCCATGGCCCGAGCACTAAAGCTGTACGAGGGCGAAGGCATGGGTGCAGCTTTGGCGTCTTCCGACGGCACAGCTTATGGCTTACTGAGTGCAGTCACGGAATTCATTGACCATCACCGCAGGGCTAAAACCATTGATCACCGGGTGGATTCCGCCTGGTTCGGCACGGGCGCTAACGTGAAGAACCGAGCCCTGGAGCAGGCCATGTCACTGGTCGCCTAATGCAATTCATTTAAAACCAACACGACATAAAGCCCGCCGGAGCACTGAGCTCTAGCGGGCTTTTTTTATGTCTGGAGAAAACATCATGGGCATGACAGCAAGAGCTATTCAGAAGCAACGGCCAGCGTTAAGGCTGGTCTCCACCAAAGACCTCAGCCGGGATGAGTGGCTGAAGGTTCGTAAACAAGGCATTGGCAGTAGCGATGCGGCTGCAGCCATTGGCATAAATCCGTACCAGTCCCAGCTTGAACTATGGATGGTTAAAACCGGGCGAGATGAAGGATTGCCCAAGCCAGATTCTGACGACCCTACTTCTCCGGTGTACTGGGGAAATGTTCTAGAACCCATCGTCGCGGAGCAATACAGCCGACAAACCGGTCGTAAGGTGCGCCGGGTTAATGCGGTTCTGCAGCATTCCGATCCCGATAAGCACTGGATGCTGGCCAACCTCGATTACTCCGTTGCAGCCGATGACGAAGTGCAGATTCTGGAATGCAAAACAGCAGGAGAGTTCGGGTCACGGCTTTGGAAAGAGGGGGTGCCGGATTACATCCAGAGCCAGGTTCAGCATCAGTTGGCGGTTACAGGCAAACAGGCAGCGGATGTATGCGTTCTGCTGTGTGGCCAGTCACTGAAGATCTTTCGAATCGAACGAAATGAAGAACTGATCGATACGTTGAGCACACTGGAGCGCCAGTTCTGGCAGTACGTGGAAACGGACACGCCACCGCCTGCAGACGGAACCGATTCTGCCGACCGGGCATTACGGCATCTGTACCCAGTCGATCAGGGTGAAACCCTGGACTTCAGCGAAAGCAAAGAGCTGTCACAAGCCTTTGATGAGCTTCTGGCGATCCGGTCCGAAATGGACACTCTGAAATACACAGAATCTCACCTCAAGCAACGCATCCAGAGCCAAATGGGGGAGGCCTCCAAGGCCACCTTCCCAAGCGGCAGCGTTAGCTGGAAACGAAGCAAAGACTCTGTGGCGCTGAATACAAAGAAGCTGCTCAAGGAACAGCCAGAGCTACTGGAGCATTACCCACTCACCAGGCCGGGAAGCCGGCGATTCCTCATCCAAGCATGAACACCCCTTGGCCACGCGGGTCTGACAAGTGCCCCGTGGCCCTTTTATCAGGAGAGACATCATGATTAAAGGTTTAGCGATTACGCCGCCTGTGTTGGGGCGCATCAGCATCGGCCGGGTCGTTGAAAAGAACGGTATCCGCCTGCCGCAAAAAGACAATCAATTCACCATCACCTCCCAGATCCAGGAAAAGGACGGCTGGGTATTACACCCCATGGACGAAGAGCTGAGAAAGGACGCGCCAAGCGCCAAACTGCGAACCATTCCGGTGCGCATGTTGTTTAACGAAGCGGATCTCAATCTGCGAGCTGAATACACCATGTTCGACCGTAAAAGCGGACGACCTATGTGTGTCGGTAATGGCGATACATGTAAGCGCCTCACGCAATCAGGAGTGCAGTCGTTGCCATGCCCTGGGCCGACGTTGTGTGAATTCGGTAAAGGTGGGCTGTGCAAGCCCTACGGTCGTTTAAACGTGAAGGTAGGCGATGCCGATGACCTGGGTACATTCATCTTCCGCACCACAGGATATAACAGCATACGAACGCTTGCGGCCAGGCTGAGTTATTACCAGGCAGTTTCTGGTGGTTTGTTGGCACACATGCCGCTGGAATTGAAGCTTCGAGGGAAGAGCACGACGCAAAGCCGTCGCACGCCGATTTACTATGTGGATTTGGTGGTCAAGGAAGGGATGTCACTGCCGGAGGCTGTGGCTGAAGCACAGGAGAAGGCGAGGCAAATGAAAGAGGAGGGCGTTGATCAGGCTGCGCTGGATGCGGCTGCTGCCAAGGGGTTTGGGAATGCACTGTTTGAATATGACGAAGATGAGATAAGCCAGGTGGTTGAGGAGTTTTATCCGCCTTCTGCAGACGATATAACGAACTCTGGAGCATCGCCGGTACAAAAGCTAAAAGAGGATTTGGGGAAGATTCAGGCAGCATCTGGACAATAAACGAATTATGCAGGGAGGCGACTGCCTTCCTGCTTTCTGTATGGAAATCCCAGATTTTTTTGGGTATGGGGTCAGTAGTTGCGCGTCTGCTGCCAAACTTCTATTCCATTTATACTTAGCGAAATAGCAGCACAATGGTACTTGTGCTTACCTAAAGGTACGGCGCCAGAAGCCGATTAAAAATTCATACGCTATGCCACTTACGAAGTAATGAGGGGACCCTGCATGTCATTGGCCAGCAAATTGAATAATTTCTCCGTGGGAAAGAGGCTCACAGGCGGTTTTACGCCATAAGTTCGCAAAGCGCAGCGAACAACTGGATGCGTTTCAGCGCAACCTGCTGGATGAGCTGATCGACAGCGATCTTGCCGCCATTGAAGCGGAACTGGCACAGCTCACCGTTAATGAAACACCAGCCAAGCCTAAACAGCAGCCCAAACGCACGTCGCTGCCGCCCGAACTGCCCCGCATTCTGATCCACCATGAACCTGAAAACACCCAGTGCCGCTGTGGCTGCCAGTTCAAGCGCATAGGTGAAGACGTCAGTGAAAAGCTGGATTACGTGCCGGGCGAGTTCACAGTAGAGCGGCACATCCGTGGCAAATGGGCCTGTGAGCAGTGCGAAACCCTGACTCAGGCACCGGTGCCTCCGCAGGTCATCAATAAAGGCATTCCCACCGCTGGATTGCTAGCTCAGGTGTTGGTGGCCAAGTACTCAGATCATCTACCGCTATACCGTCAAGAACGCATCTTCGGTCGTGCTGGCTTCGCCATCCCGCGCTCCACTCTGGCGGAATGGGTAGGCGCTTGCGGTGTACAACTGCAACCGCTGGTGAATGCTCTTAGAGACTCACTACTGGAACACGGCGTTCTGCACGCCGATGAAACACCAGTCAGTATGCTGGCTCCGGGCAAGAAGAAAACCCACAAAGCCTACGTCTGGGCCTATTGCACCACACCGTTCTCCGATCTGAAGGCCGTTGTTTACGACTTCGCTCCGACCCGGGCGGGTGAGCACGCTCGCAACTTCCTGGAAGGCTGGCAAGGCAAACTGGTCTGTGACGATTACTCGGGCTACAAGGCGGGCTTCGGTAACGGCATCACCGAAATCGGTTGTATGGCTCATGCTCGCCGTAAGTTCTACGACCTGCACGAAGCCAACAAGAGCGAACTGGCCGCCAAAGCCTTGGAATACATCGGTGGGCTCTACGAGATCGAGCGGGAATCCAAAGACCTTCCACCGGATAAGCGGCAGGAAATCAGGCAAACCAAAGCCAAACCGCTTGCGGATGCGCTGCATCAGTGGATGCTGGTGCATCGACAGAAAGTTCCGGATGGCTCCGGCACGGCCAAAGCCCTGGATTACAGCCTCAAACGGTGGGAAGCGCTGACGCGCTACCTGGACGATGAGGCTGTGCCCATCGACAACAACTGGGTGGAAAACCAGATCCGGCCCTGGGCATTGGGCCGCAGCAATTGGCTGTTCGCGGGTTCACTGCGCAGTGGTCAACGTGCGGCTGCGGTCATGAC
>NZ_NIHC01000008.1 GCF_002806945.1 Marinobacter salexigens | reverse complement strand
GCTTTCGGTAAGGGCGGGTTACGCTTACGTTGTTCATAGATAGTGTCCACTAAAGAATAAGTGGACACTATCTTGAAGGCTTCGGCATCACACTCAAGATGGGTTAGCCGGACGGTTACTGCTTGAGAGCACCACGAGACAAATCAGTGTTCAGGCTTTCTTCCAGCTTCCACCCGACGATGCGACGGGAGTACAGGTCCAGAACCACCGCCAGAAACACATTCTTCCGACCCATCTTGATGTAGGTAACGTCGCTGCTCCATTGCTGATTGACCGCCACGGGTTTGTCCAGGGTCAGGCGATAGTTTGGCCAGGCCCTAAGGACCGCCCGTCGTGTGAGTAGCCTTCGGTAGATCCTGTGAGTCCGAGCCTTCATACCCCAGACCTGCATCAGGCGGGCAACGCGATTCTCACCCACCCGGATACCTTGCCTTTTTAGCGTGCGATACACTTTTGGGCTGCCGTAGCGGCCCTCACTCTCATTGAATATCCGCCGTATCTTAAGCAGCAGTTCCGCGTTCTCAGAGGCCCGCTTCCCGGGTTTGCGGTTGGTCCAGGCGTAATACCCGGAACGCGAGATAGTTAGGTGGCGGCACAAGGCCTTTACGCCGTGTTCCCGTTGGTGTTTCCAGACGAACCGGAACGCTTCTGTCGTTCCTCGGCCTGAAAACGTTGAAACTTTTTTAGGATGTCATTCTCCTCCTGAAGCTCCGCTATTTGTCGCTTCAATCGGTCGATTTCATCCTGTTCACTGATCTTCTTCTTGGCTTCCGCTGGCACTCTTTTAACCCGTTTCATGGCGAACTTCCCCTCACGGTGTTCCTTACGCCAGCGTGACAGCATCATCGGGTGAGTATCTAGCGCTTTCGCAACGCTCTTCACACTCCGGTGGACCTGGTGACTCCACTCAACGGCTTTGACTTTGAACTCAGTGGTGTACTTCTCGGTTTTCTTGCCAGTCTTGCTTGATCGCAGGCATCGGTTTTCTCATTTGGCGGAGTTATCGATGCGTGTCTATTGAAGTGGGGGAAGTGCAGCATGTTCATGGGCATCCTGTTAGCTGAACTAGTGAATGTGCGAATTAAACAACACAAGGACAGATAGAGAGATACGTTAAATTTTATGAGTTTTTAAACGCCTTTTTGGTCATTTCATTCTCGTTCCCAGCGACAGCTCTGGCCAGCGTTCGTGGTCTTCCTCCGGGACCTGCCGCAACGGTTATTGTTTTGGTGATTGGGGTGCTAGTTGCAGCTGGTGGTGCTTACGGTGCGTTCAAAAACTTTTCAAGCGCTGGAAATGAGGAGCACTCGGTTGGACAGGGCCTCACGATTCTTTGCGCGGCAGGAGCGACATCGGCTTTTCTAATCTATATGGCCACGAACTGACCTTACCCGGATCTGGCATTCCCTCATCGGAGATTCGTTCAGGTTTCTCTGACAGTGGACGACGAATTTAGCACTTTGTGTGGAGACCGAAGGGAGTACCCTATCCTAGAATCCACTTTAAGTTTCTTTAGCACTTTTTGTGGAAATTCTACTGTAACCTATTGATTAATCGCTTCCGATCTTTAGCGCTTTTTGTGGTCGTCCAGAAACTAAGTGCTTTCTATGGTCGTCCATAAACCAAAGCTACATTTGGTAACGATAATCGCGCTTTTCTTAACCCGTGGATCCTGATTTTTGTCATGAAATAAATATATAGTCTCCTCTTAGAAATAATAGGCATAAAAGGACGAGGGCCATAATAAATGAACAAGAAAGCAACCGTGTTTGCGGGATTTCTGTTTTTTCTATGCAGTTTTTCGATACTGGCAGACACTATCAAGCTTGGATTTAACTACCCGCAATCTGGCCGCTACAAAGACCTGGGCTTGCAGCAAAGACTGGCAGCGTTTCTGGCCGTTGAAGAAATTAACAAGACTGGTGGGATTCTCGGTAAAGACGTCGAGCTGGTTATTCGCAATACGGCCGGATCGCCTGAGCGCGGTGCCGCTAACACTGAAGAACTCATCAAGCAGGAAAAGGTGGATATGGTGTTTGGTGGGGCATCCAGCGCGGTGACGATTGCCTCCGGCAAGGTAGCAAAAGATCTGGGCCACCTCTATTTTGGTACAACAACTTCCGCGAACGCCACTACAGGTAGCGAGGGACACGATCACATGTTTCGTGAATACCCTAATGCCTGGATGACCGCGAATGCGCTTGGCAGTTATTTGACCAAGACGTTCGGCGACGCAAAATACTTCTACGTTACAGCCGATTACACTTGGGGCTGGTCTTCAGAAGCCTCTATCCGCGAATTTACGAATACCTCCGACAAACAAGCCCACCCCCATGCCCTCACCCCCTTCCCGAGAGCGTTCATCAAAGATTTCAAAAAAGCTCTGGGGGAAGCTGAAGCAAGCGGAGCTGAAGTGCTCATTCTGGTTTTATACGGTGACGACCTTGTGAGAGCGCTTAAGGTTGCCTACGAGATGGGTCTGAAAGACAAGATGAAAATCGTATTGCCCAATATTACGCTCGGAATCGCCCAGAATGCTGGCGCGACCATTATGGAAGATGTGATATCCACGACTCCCTGGGAGTGGATGATCCCCTATCAACTGGGATTTGTTCCCGGCCAGGAGTTTGCAGAGGCATTTACTGAAAAATACGGGGTAAGGCCCACGTCTACTGCAGCCACTGCTTATGGAATCGTGTATCAGTACAAGGATGCAGTAGAGCGCGCCGGCACTACCAATACTCAGGACCTGATCAAGGCACTAGAGGGGCATGAGTTCACCCTGCTGAAAGACGTTCAGCAATGGCGTGCCTTTGATCATCAGAATCTTCAGACAGTGTATGTGGTGCGCAGTAAAAAAAGAGAGAACGTGCTCAGTGACCCACTGCGAAGTGACTTTTTCGAAGTTGTAGGATCCCTTGAAGGAGAAAAAGCTGCACAGACTCTGGCGCAATGGAAGGCCGAGCGCGCTGCAGCTAATAAGCCACCCCATTTGTGAGAGCGTACTTCAGGATCAAGCCAGGCGAGTAGACTCACTGCTACTCGCCACCGATAGGCGCGCTGCGTTCGGAAAAGTCACACCAAATCACTCATGTTCTGAGCTAAACGCTCGTAGATACTATCGGTCAGGCTCATTAGTAATTACGGTCGAAGCTTTTGAATCAATTTTTCTGTCTTTGTTATAAATTTAGCTTACTCTTGGGGGAATACTAATGACGGACCCTAATCTTCCATGGTGCCGTTATCATCAAATGTATCCATTCTGAAACCGAGAGGAAATCAATGCACAAGCGCTTTCCGCTATTCAAGGCCCTACTGGTCTGTGGTGCCGGCATACTTTCATTCACTGGTTGTGCAGTGGGTAGCTCGCCCAAGCTTGGCGTTGACGATGCCTGTGCGAGCCTGAAAGCCATAACGGCTGACTACGAGAACGGATTCGAAAAGTTCAAAGGGTCCGGATCTAACTATCGTTCTTTCAAACTCTACAGTGCCAAGGTGGAGCTCGTTAAAGGGCATTGCGAAATCTGGGAATGGGCGGGGGGCGAAATGGCCTATGCCTGTTCAGCAACCACGCCACATAGTGAAGTAGCCACACAGCGTTATTCTGCAACAAAAGATTTCGTTCAGGCCTGTGTCGGTAGCAGCTGGAAGCAAAAAGAATTAGAGCGGGAGCAGGACGGCAACCGACTCGGACCCGCGACCATCTTTACGTCTCCTTCTGTACCGGGGCTTATCATATCCGTACAGAACAACGTGCCGCCCAAAGCCCAACGACAGCTTCAAAGCAACGTTATTTACATCGGAAGTAAGGGGAAGCGCCCAATTTAATTCATTTTCGAACTCTGGCTGTTCTGAAGGTTACGATGAGCAGCTATAATGGGACGCGCCGCCAACCCCAAAGAGCTCCAAGGGTTTCAGCCGGTAGTATTTATCTTCAATGGACTGCGACTGCTCAGCGTATGGTTGCGCCATCACCGCCTGCAGTTCCCGCAGAAGTTCGTAGTCTCCTACTGCCGCCTGTTGGTATGCTGGCACAACTTGCCAATCCCGTAGACTGTATTTCGGGTTCACTCGCTTCATCTGGCTCGAAAGCTCTTCACCAGAGCGCGTCGAGGCTGTGCTTTCAAATTCGCCGATGCCCACCAGCGCTTGCCACTGGGCAAGCCAGGCGGACCAGTGTTTGTCCAGGCCTTCTGGGTCCGCCTCGTAAGCTGGGCTCTTATAAAAGCTCTTTTTCAGCGGGCCTATATCATCCGGCAGCGCTGAAAGCTCACGGAAAAACATCGTGTAGTCCACTGGCATTTGCATCATCAGCTTAGCCAGCTCGTTAAACAATGCGGGATGAAATTTATCCAGCCCAAGTTTCGCAGCCCACATCTTTTCCAGCTCGGCCTGCATAACTCCGGCAAAGCCCTCTCTGATACCGTCAAGTTGTTGCAGACTGTGCGGGTGTGCTGCCAACAATGGCCGCAGCGCGACACAAAACATGTGGAAGTTAGCCTCGGCGGCCATGGGCTGGTTCAAAAATGAGTAGTGCTCTCCCCCACCCGTCCAGGGCTGAAAACGGGGATTAAATGCATCGCAGAAGCCAAAAGGGCCGTAGTCCAGCGTATAGCCGCCGGCGGCGCAGTTGTCACTGTTGAAGTTACCCTGGCAGTAACCAACTCGAATCCAATGCGCCATCAATGACACGAGCCGGCTGCGAAATTCCTCCGCAAGCACCAGCACTTTTTCGTGCATCGTCAGAGCGTGATCCACCACCTCACCGTATTCGCGATCAATCAGGTGCAACACAATCTTTTCGAGTTCTTCCAGTGCTTGCGGGTGTTCATTTTTACGGGCACGACGACCGAACAACTCGAGCTGGCCGACCCTAATAAACGAAGGTGCCACCCGCGTTGTGATCGCTACAGGCTCGGATACTAAAATATCCGGATCCCTCGCCCGTGAACCTTCGGAATACCAGGGGCGCCTGACTTTCTCCGTTTTCGACAAGTACAAGCATAATGATCGTGACGTGGGCACACCCAGCGCATGCATGTGTTCCTGTGCCAGAAACTCCCGCACGCTGGAACGCAAAACCGCCCGACCATCGCCACCGCGACAATAGGGCGTGCGGCCACCGCCTTTTAACTGCATTTCCCAGCGTTGACCGTTGATGACGGCTTCCAGAACGGAAATGGCTCGGCCATCGCCGTATCCGTTGCCGGTTTGAAACGGGCACTGTTGAACATACTCAGTGCCCATAATGGACAAGGCATAGCCACAGGCCCAACCCGCCCGACGCATGGGCGCGGGTGCGAACGACAGGTCGCCTGAGAAGATGCGCATGAAGTCGTCAGACTGGGCCAAATTGTCGGCAAGGCCTAGCTCGCGAAACAGACTGACGCTGTGGGCCACGTATTCGGGGTTCTCTATGGGCGTAGGGATTACTGGCACATAGTGACCTGTAAAGACTTGTCGTGGCTCGTGATCCTGCCCGTCTGCCTTCGCGTCTGGATCGCAGTTGAGCGTGTCCATCAGCGAATAGTCGGCCAATTTCGCCAAATCGCTGAGGGTCGTGACCCGAGTGGTTGAGGTATTTGGCGGTCTTTGTTTCATGGGGCTTCTCGTGGGCCTTGGTATACAGTTACTTCGCGAGATTTTGCAGCTCCTGCTGATGCTCCAGCATTTGTTCCATCATCAATTGCATCTGATCCAGCCGCTGTTCCATTAACCCAATGCGGTCTTCTGGTTTAACAGAAGGATTGCCTTGTTTCGGGTTTCCCTGCATACCCTGGCCACTCTTCATGCCTGGGTGATTCATCATTCCCTGACCATGCATCATCCCTTGGCCACCCATCATACCGCCCCGCATCATGTGCATCTGGTTTTGCATGCGTTCCATATGCTCCTGCATAAGCTTGTGCCGGTTTTGCCCGGAACTTCCGCGCATCCTGGGCGCCATTTCTTGCATACGGGACATATTCTGATGCATTTCCTGCATCTGCTCCGGCGACATCATCATTCCGCCGGGCCTCTGCTGATTACCCGAGCCCTGCGCCCAGGCAATCGGGGTAGCTATAATCAAAGAGATTGCGATTAATTTAGTAATATTCTTCATAGCGAAACTCCTCAGGCCATGTTCGGATTGCATCCGCCGAGAATCAAGTAAGCGGGCATATCCTTGTTAAGTTTCATTTCCATTGTGGCCTTGACGTCTATTCCCGTCAAAACTCCAAAGCCCCGCTAATCCAATTCCGTCCCTGTGCCCATGGCAACGTCTACACCGGCCGTCGCCAGCGCAGGGGCATCGTTCCCACCGTCTCCAGCCATCACGACAATGCGGCTTGAAAGTAAGAATCGAAAGCTCTGTTTAAAACCGACCATCTTTTGCTGAAGATACCAAGTACATGACAAGGGTTCGAAAGAGATGATTAAAATTATTCGTTTGATCGCTATCGGTTTGGTGGCTTTTTTCAGTGTATCGCCAGTGCAGGCCAAGCCAGGTACCCCCGGCAAAGCTGCGCTTACCGCAAGCGAATTACGCTCAGCCATAACGGGTGAACGGTTTGCCTACAGGGGCCAGCTCACACCAGCACCTGCCGTGTGGTAGCAATATAGTGATGTACCTGGCGCTCGGTTTCAGGGTCAACCATGTTCTCCGGGCGGCGCCCTCTGGGGCACGGCATGCGGGGTGTTGTACCAAACAGCCGGCAAATCAGCGGGCGTTCCTCGTACACGGTGCATCCATCCGGGCCAAGGTGTACGCAATTGAAATCGTTTAACGCTGCTTCGTGTTCGGCGTCAGATTTTACCGGCAGGCGGGAGATCTCTTCCGAAGAGGTTGTTACCGGGCCGCAGCAATCATGGCAACCGGGTACGCACTCGAATGCTGGAATGTCCTCACGCAGTCGCGCGATTATGTCCCGGTTACGATACATTGATGATCACCGTTCAGCCCTCTGCCTCTTGTCATATGTGGGTACGCCCTAAGATACAATGCCCGGCTGCTACTTTACCAATCCGGGGAATCCGTACTTCATGCCAGAACGTCGTCCTAGTCGGGTGTATCAACGTGAATCAGAAACTCAGTGCCTTCGTTGTCTGACTGCGCAACCTCCAGATTCCAGCCCAATCGTTCGCAAACCAACCGCACAATCAGCAACCCGAAGGTGGTGTTGCTGAACTCTGCCTTTCGGGCGTTGGTAGCGCTCAGGTGCTCGGTTATCGTATCAGGTAGCCCGGGCCCAAAGTCTCGCACCGAGATTCTGTTTTCAATGATTCGAACTTCCACTCCAGCGTGGGTGTGGCGTAGCGCATTCTGCAATAAGTTGCGCAGTAACATACGTACCAGAGCGGGATGAGTTTTGACGCTCAGCCCTGGGTTGTTGTTGTGGACACTGATCCGGCCTGCATGATCCGGATATCCATGTTCCAGGTCGTCAATGGTGTTCTGGAGCACCTCTTGCAGCACAAGGGTTCGGGCATCGCCTTCAGACGCTTCACTGCGGGCAAGTTCAAGTAGCACCTCTGTATCGTCGCGCATGGTTTGCAAAGCCCGACGGATGCGAGTGAGGGTTTTCTGATCCGCCGCCGACAGACTTTGTCTTTGCTCCAGCACATTCAGGGCGCCACTCATCACGGCCAGTGGGGTACGAAGCTCATGGCTGGCGAGCTTCACAAACGATTTTTCCCGTTCAATATGATGTTCAAGCTCTGACAGAAAGCGGTTAAACGCTTGGGCAATGTCACGAAACTCCTGGTCACCGTAATCCGTGGTAATTTGCGGCATTGAGGTTCCCGGTGTGGTATTGAGGACGTCACGGGTTAACCTCTTGAACGGGCGTATCAGGTATTGTGCGGCTGTGCGGGCAACAATAAAACCAACCAGGAGCATGAAGCCTGCGACACCAGCCAGAGCGAGTTGAACCAGGGCCTCACGGTTTTCCATAATCGTAATATCTTGCGCCAGGAAGAGCTTTCCATCGGGGGATTCCAACTGCTCTCCCACTATCAACAGCGTTGTCTGGCCTATCTCAACTTCCTGAGAAAGCGGTAAATGGCGACTGCGAAAGTATTCGGGGAGTGAAGCCTCCGCTTCGCCTTCAGGCAGAAAAACGGCCTCCAACTGTGCCGTTTTGATGGGTTGAAAGCGTCCTTCCCGGAGTTGCTTCGTGAAATATTTGGCTTCCGCCTTGAGTTCCAGATCCAGAATAGTGTCTTCAACGTCATAAACAAACACCTCAACAATGATCATCGAGGTTGCTGTGGTGGCCACAATCAGGAAAAACAGGGTTCGGGCCAGGCGCGTGGTCAAGGATGGCTTCATGGCGTGCTCGCACGCGTATCCGCAGGAACGTCCAGGCTGTACCCGCGCCCGTGGATGGTTTTTACCAACCCGTTACCCAAGCCTATCTGCAGGGATTTTCGAAGCGTATAAATATGAGTCCGAAGGCTGTTGCCCTCCATCTCTCCATGACGAACTCCCCATAAGGCATCACTCAACGCCTCGTGGCTGAGAAAACTCGGGTAGGCTCGAACCAGTAATTCAAACAGCCGGGCTGGCGTGCCCGACAGAGCCGTTTTGGATCCACGCAATTCCACTTCCAGCGTACCCGGATCGAACCGAATATCTCCAGCAACCAGGACGGGCCTCTGTGGCGAACTGCGCCTATGCAGAGCATCAATCCGCAGTTGCAATTCACGCAGTTCGAACGGCTTCACGAGGTAATCATCGGCGCCGCAGTCAAACCCTTTTTCCTTGTCGTTCAGGGCGCTCAGGGCTGTCATCAGAATAACCGGGGTCTGGCATTTCAGGTCCTGACGAATCCGCCGGCAAATATCATAGCCATTAACCCCGGGCAGCATCAGGTCGAGCACGATAACGTCGTAGCTGTGGGTGGCCAGCAGATGCAGCGCCGTCAAACCATCAGCGGCGAAGTCCAGTGTGTAGCGTTCCTCACCCAGAAACTCGAACAGGTTGTCTGCAAGATCCACCTGATCTTCGACAATTAACAGTCTGAGCGGTGGTTGGTTAGATGTCATTCGAACGAACTCCGTTGGCGCCCGACACCGATTGGTGATCCCGTGGCAGTCCCTGCACCACCAACAATTGATAGCGACTGTTTGCCATAACCATTCGTGCGGACATGAATAAGTCCGCCAATTTGCCGTCTGGCCAGGTTCGGGGAACCGCCACGTACAGCCGTTGAAACGGTTTGTTCTCCAGCAATTCACCCAAACCACTTTCGGTCACTTCCAGAGCCTTCCCGTTCGAGTAGAAGCGAGCTGAAAATGGCAGGTCGTTAAGGTAGATCAAGGGGCTATCACCTGTGTTGCTGGCCTGCTGATAATAGCTTACCAGTTCTTTCTCGGTTTTCAGTGGCGCCCATCCTGCTTCAGCCAGGCCCACGAACACCGTCAGTAAAACCGGCACCAATGCGACTGCCCCACCCCGCATCCGGGACAGCCATAAAGATTCACATTGCGACGCCCAGCGGCCGATCAGAATAGCCGTAAACGGCAATGAGGGCAGTATATAAGTCCAGAGTGTATTGCCTGCGAGTGTGAGAAACAGCATGGGTGCCAATGCGCTTGCCAGTAACAAACTGACGCCCGGGTCTGATAGTGTCTTGCTCACAATGCCACGTCTGTTCCCCCTGAACCATGCAAGTGCCAGGCTCACTAAGGCAAAGATGCCCCAGGGAAACGACGCCCACAACCAGAACACCCAGATCATCCCTTTGGGCTGATTGTGGGCGCTGCCGTAAAGATCGCCTGCCCAGCCCGGATCCAGAAACCGGCGCACATGCTCCCCCAGGATAAAGTAGTCTAGAAAACCCGGGGTCTTGAGTTCTGCCAATACGTACCAGGGGCATACCAGCAGGGCTGTCAGAAGGCTCCCCCGCCACCAGGACAGCCGGCTTAGGTTGTTGGTTGCTTCCCGCCATGAAAGGAGCAACCACAAGACGATGGGAATACCGATCAAGACGGGTGCCAAGGGACCTTTGGACAATAGTCCTATCGCCAATCCAAGAAAAAAAGACCACCGCCAGGGGCCGCCCTCTCCTGTCATCACCAGATAAAAGCTGACAAGAGCAAGGGTAGTCCCCAGTGCCAGGAAGGCGTCTGTCATCACGGCGCCGGCGCTGATGTAAGTGAGTGCCATGGTTGCAAAAACCAGACAACTCCACTGAGCCACCTGAACACTCCAAAATTGCCGCGCCAGGCGCCAGACCAACCACACCATCCCAAGCGTTGCCAGCCATGAAGGAAAGCGCAGCGAAAACTCCGAAACACCGAACACTTTGATGGCAGCTGCCTGTGCCCAGAATGACATAGGCGGTTTGCCCCAGAAGGGAACTCCGGGCTCAAACCAGGGTGTAATCCAGTCGCCGGTTTCCGCCATCAGGCGCGCAATTTCTGCGTAACGCGGCTCGGTTGTATCGGCAAAGGGGAAGAATGCCATACCAATAAAACGGCTAACCAGCACGGCAACCAGTAACAGCAGCCACACGTTAAACCGCTTTGACATGTCGCGCCCCCGTTGGTTTAAGCTGCACTTGCTGGCGTGTGCCAGTCAGATTTTCGATCACTTCGTCTGTCAGATATACCGGGCGTTGCTTTGATTCCATGTAGGTCTTGCCGACGTATTCACCCACAATGCCCACACTCATCAGCTGAATACCGCCGAGAAAGCTGATGATGGCCACCAGCGAGGGGTAACCGCTGGTGGCATCGCCCAGCATGAGCGCCTTGATCACTATCCACAGGCCAAATACCGCCCCCATGCTGGCGGCAACCAACCCGATCAGGGTCGCCCAGCGCAAGGGCGACACGGAAAATGAAGTCAGCCCTTCCAGTGCCAGGCCCACCAACCCAGGGTAATCCCATTTGGTTTCACCCGCTGCTCGGGGTTTCCGATCGTACTGAATAACCTGAGTAGGCATACCAATCCAGGCGAACAAGCCTTTCATATAGCGGTTGCGCTCTGTCAGCACCAACAGCGCATTAACGGCTTTGCGGCTCATCAACCGAAAGTCACCAGTATCGACGGGAATATTGGTTCGGCTGGTTCGGTTCAGCAACCTGTAAAACAGATGCGCACTCCAGCGTTTGAACGCGGTTTCGCCAGCCCGTGAGCGCCGCTGCATCAGGACAACGTCAACACCCGACTGCCAGCACTCGACCATGGCCGGAATTTGCTCAGGTGGATCTTGCAGGTCTGCATCCAACACGATCACCGCATCGCCTTTGGCGTGCTCCAGTCCTGCGGTCATTGCGGCCTCTTTGCCAAAATTACGACTCAGTTTGATCAGCCGGATGCCGGGCATTCGGTCAATAACGCCGCGGATGTATTGGGCACTGCCATCATCACTGCCGTCATCAATCAGCACGATCTCCCAGTGCACGTCCAGGGTGGCAAGCAACGGTAGCACCCGATCAAAGAAAAGAGGCAGCATCGGGCGTTCGTTGTACAGCGGCACCACCAGTGATAACAGCGGCTTGTCAAACGGGCCATCAAAAGGTACCACGGGGAATTCAACGCGTTTGTTCATGGAAAACCAACCTCTGATAAACGGTGTAATTCAGTGCAGCGACAAGCCCTGTAGTCACGAATTGTGACAGCGTGACGGGCAGTGCCAGAACGTTGTTGAGCAGGAAAAAAAAGACGAGATTGCAGAACCAGGCGCCAAGACAGGAGCCGATATAGCGCCACAGCGTGACCCTGTGAGGGCCGGCATTGCGAAACGCCAGGCGCCGCTGGAGGCCGTAATTTAGCACCGCGCCAGACACGCTTCCGCTAGCGGTTGCCAGCACTGGTTCAAGCCCGGCGGCGATCAATGCTGCCATTACAAGCCAGTGGAACAGCGTAGCAAGGCCGCCGGCCGCTACAAATCCCTGAAGTTGGCGAGATAGGAGTGTGCTCATGAAAATAACCACCACATTGACGACTGAAAAAGTCGACCTGACATTGAGTGGGTATGATGACCCACCCTGTGTCACAGCTTTGTGGAGGTTTTATCAGGAAAATGTCAAAATGTGAGATGATCCGCGCCTGAGTCAGGCTTGCGGATTGATAATGAGTCGAAAAGTTAAAGCAGGCTTGATTTATAAGTGGCAAGCAAAAATCTATTACGCAACCACGCCAAATATTCGCCCTACGCCAGCCGTGATTGCCATTGCGAGTGCACCCCAAAATGTAACTCTGATTGCGCCGATAGTAATCGAGGCCCCACCTGCCCTTGCCGCGACCCCGCCCAGAAGCGCGAGAAAAACCAGAGAGGATACTGCAACCACAGAGATTAGCTGGCTACCCGGTACAACCCATGCCGCCGCCAACGGAAGTGCGGCACCAATGGTAAAGGTACCTGCCGATGAGAATGCCGCTTGGACGGGCCGGGCGCTAACCGTTTCCGAGATGCCTATTTCATCCCTGGCGTGTGCACCAAGAGCATCGTGAGCCATTAACTGCTCAGCGACTTGCTTCGCGAGAGCCGACTCAAGCCCTCTGCTTTCGTATATTAAAGCGAGTTCCTCTTTTTCAAACTCGAAATCCTGCTCCAATGATCTTTTTTCAATAGCCAGATCTGCCTTTTCCGTATCGGACTGCGAGCTAACGGACACATACTCCCCAGCAGCCATAGACATAGCGCCCGCTACTAACCCAGCAAGTCCTGCCAGAAGAATGCCTTCATGGGCACTGCTAGCGGCTGCCACACCAATAATCAGACTTGCCGTAGACACTATTCCATCGTTTGCACCCAGTACTGCCGCCCGTAACCAACCTACTCGATGTGATCGATGGATTTCACTATGGCTCATGCGCTCCCCCAATCATCTTGCCGAAAAGGACATAATTATCTTTTAAGCTTCACCTCGCCACATCAAGATCCATGGCCGCCACCGATTGCTTAATCCGGGGCCGAAAAAGAAATCTGTTTCAGCGAAACTTAAAACTTTCCTGGTGAAACCGTAATGAAACTGACTGCTGCTTCAGACCGCTTCGCAGGGCTTTTGCCAGGCCTTGCGGCCCGCAGAACCAGATATCCACTCTACGATCATGGATTTGCAGTTGAGTCGCGGTCAACCGCTGCCCCTGCAGGCTGTCGTAGATGTGCAGCGATATGTCCGGAAGTTGCTGTACCAGTTGTTGCAGGCGAGCCAGCATGGGATCACCCAAGGCTTCGGCAGTGCAGTAATGCAGTGTGACCGCTGGATATATTTGGTCGGTATTGATCAGGCGCTTTTCCAGAGCAGCCAGAAACGGAGTGATACCGATGCCGCCAGCAACCCAGATTTGCTGGGCATTTTTTCTGCCACTGTCGGGGTCAAAGCGACCATAAGGCCCTTCGAGCGTAACTGCCTGGCCACTCCGTAGCTTCCGCGGGATCTTGCGGGTGTAGTCCCCCAGCGCCTTGATATGGAAACTGAGCTGCCCACTGTCATTATCAGCGCTGGACAGGCTGAAAGGATGTGCCCCTTCCATCCGGTCGAAGGTCACCAGAGCAAATTGTCCGGCTTGATGGCCAGGCCACCGCTTGCCCATCTCACAGACGACTTCCGTGATGTTAGCTGATGTCTGCCTGACGGCCTGAACCAACCCCTTATAGCGACGACTCCTGCCGATTTGCCCGGTCAGCGATTGCAGGCTTGCGACGGCACCACCTGCTATCAACAGCGCCATCAGCCAACCGGTGGGTTGTTGCCACCATGTCAGCGGGGCCAGCAACAGTGCGTGGGCGGCCAGTACCAGATAAATCACTGGCATCACCCGATGCAGGTGGCGCCAGTAACCATAAGGCACCCACCGCAGGAGAGTGATAACAACCAGAAACGCCAGCACATACAGGCCGGGCTCGCCGAGGTCTTCTGCGCCATCCTGCAGGCTGTCCAGCAGGCCGGAAAAGTCCGCTTCCTTCAAACTGCGGTTTGATCCAAACATCGCTTCGAGGGCGTCATCCGCCATTTCAATCAGCCAGTGTGACAGCGCAAAAACGACGGCAAGAATGCCCGTCCATTTATGCAACTGATACGTGCTGTCCAATCCACCCAACGGCGATTCCAGCCATGCCGGCCGGGTTGCCAGCAGCATGGTGATGGACATGAAGTTGATGGCAAGATAGCCACTGAGTGTGAGGAAGTTTTCATAGCTCAGCCCCGGGGTCCAGAAGCTGATCTGAGTCGCCAAAAGCAGAAAAAGGGTGACACTGGTACGTAGGTTAGGCACAAACAAACTCCGGCTTGGGTTTGTTTGAATTCTGCAGGGTTAACCTGACACCAGCCTTAAACGCCTGAGTGTTGCACGACAATATTCACTTCTGCTTCAAAACCGTCGCTTTGGCCTGAGGCTGGTGATTGGAGATTCAGGGCAGTACCCGCGCCGCTGGCAATGGCGTCCACGATTGCAAGCCCGATACCGGAGCCCAGTGTTTTCGAATCGGAACGCACAAACCGGTTGCGCAACAATGCGAGCTTCTCTGGCGGTACAACCTCACCTGCATTAGCGACTCGTAAAGTGCCCTCACCTGTCAGGCTGATATTTACTGCCTTGTCGGCTGCGCCGTGCCTGAGTGCATTCTCTATCAGGTTTCTTAGCAGGATGGCAAAGGCATCAGGATCGAGTAATGACATCACGCTATCTTCAGGTAAATTCAGCCTGAGGCGCCCGGGGGCATTACGCTCATAATCGCTGGCGATTATTTTCAGTATGGGTACAAGGTCGTTGTAGTTTTCAGACAGCGCGCTACCACCCTCAGCCTTTGCCAGTTCCAGCAGCTTCTCCGACAGTCTGGACAGGGTGCGAAGAGACTGTTCGATTTCGCCAGCTCGTGCTTTAACTCCGGCATCCCGGGTTTCGGTTTTTAACCGCTGAAGCTTGGCCAACGCCGTTGCCAGTGGCGTTCGCAATTCATGGGCACTGTTAGCGGTAAAGCTTCGCTCGGCTTCAAGCGCCCTGCGCAAACGTTCCAATAAGCGGTTGACTGAAACCATGGTAGGTTCAAACTCTTTTGGCAGGCGATCTACCACTACCGGAGAAAGATCACTACCACCACGGGTTTCTATCGATTGCTGCAGCAAAACCACCTGACGAAGTGACCGTTTTATCACCCACCACACCCCGATCAGGCTGATGGGAATCAGAAGTATTAATGGAGTGAGCAATGCGAGGCTGGTATCCAGTATGGCTTCGTTGCGGTGGGCCAAGGGTTCGGCAACCTCAATGTACAGGGTATCGCTGATGGCGCCCTCCCCGTATATCCGGTGCGTTGACGTTTCAGAGAACCCTTGTTGGGGTTTGGCACCGAAAATTCGGGGATCTGCGTCGTGGGACTGCAGCAGGAGTTTGCCCGATGCGTCACGAACCAGATAGGTTAGGTACTCGTCATGCTCTCTCAGGGCCAGTGCCCGCTGATTGCCTGTTTCATTTTCCCGATTCAGAATATCGGTCACAGCCAGTGGCAAGATTCGCTGCGCAGTCTCCTCCAGGGCGCTGTCGAAAACCTCATTCATTTCATGCCGGGCAATGACCCCGGAAGCAATAACGCCCAACAGCCAGAGCAAGGTCACGCCGAGGGTAAGCCAGGTACCAAGGGTTTTCTGCAAACTGGTTTTAGTAGTCATAAGCGTTTAACCGGTACCCCATTCCCCGGACCGTCACTATGGCATCGCGCCCCAGTTTTTTACGTAAACGGCTGATATATACCTCAATCGTATTACTCTCGATTTCGGCACCGAATTCGTATAACCGGTCTTCAAGCTGTGAACGCGACAGCAGTATTCCCGGGCGCTGCAAAAACCCTTCAAAGAGCGCCCACTCCCGGGCGGTGAGCTCCACTGGCTCGCCGTTGCGGCTGATGCGGTGATCACCAAGATCCACTTCAAGATCGCCGATATGCACCAGAGGGTTCGGATTGCCGCGATAGCGTCGTGCCACTGCTGCCACACGGGCAGACAGCTCTGACAGATCAAAAGGCTTCACCAGATAATCGTCGGCACCGGCATTCAGCCCTGCAATCCTGTCTGAAACCTGGTCCCTGGCGGTCAGAATGATGACCGGGGTCGCATCACCGGTTGCACGCAGGTTTTTAAGAAAATCGAAGCCGTGGCCATCCGGCAGCATCAAATCGAGCAAAATCAGGTTGTATGTGGTGGTTTTCACGCTGGTATTCGCAAACCTGAGGCTCTGCACCCAGTCCACGGCATGGCCATCCTCACTGATCTGATCCCGCACGGCCTCACCCAGCCCGGTTGTATCTTCGACCAACAGTACCCGCATGGTTCACCTTTTGCCTGATCATGATCCGAAGATACTACAGCCTTCACCTGACAGCAGCCTGAACCGTTCAGCCAAACGCAATCTCGTTCTGAGGTCGCCCATTCAGGCCGTTGTCAGGAAAAAGCCGTAGGGTTGATTAAACCGACCCAACGGGAGACATGCTATGAAACTCAAACCCATTGTTATCAGCCTTTCGTTACTGCTCGTGAGCGGTAACGCCCTGGCTGATGATGACTGCGATGACCCGGTTGCCCAATGGCAGCCCCGGGAAAACCTGCGAAAGCAACTGGAAGCCCAAGGATGGACGGTGTTCCGCATCAAGGTGGATGACGGTTGTTACGAGGTCAAAGGAAGGGACCCGGATGGCTACCGCGTGGAAGCAGAGTACTCTCCGGCAACCTTTGAGCTGATGGAAATAGAGCGGGAGGACGACGATGACGATGACGACCATCGTGACAAGTCCATGCGTTACAGCGAACCGACCAATGAAGACCGGGTTCCACGCAAGGGCATTGTTAAAGGTCGCCCCAGCGTAACGGTTGAGTAATTAAAGGAGATTACATCATGAAAAAGATTCTGTTTGCTCTGGGGCTTGCGACCGTAATGGCAGTGCCAGCTTATGCACAGGCCCGGGAAGCCACCTTTACCACGCAACTGAAAAATTATGGCGGTGACGGGGCTTACCTGGCGCTCTACCTTACGGATACCAATGGACAGTACCAGGGAACTCTCTGGATTTCAGGTGAGAAAAGCAAATATTACAAGCACCTGCGGGACTGGGCACGGGGCAGTGGCCTGAACCAGGCTGAATACGACGGCCTGACCGGCGCCAGTGTGACCAGCGGCCGCGCCCTGAAAGTGACTCTGGAACTTGAAGACGCTTTGATTGACTCCGGTTATCAGGTTCGTGTTGATACTGCCGTTGAAGACATGCGTGACAACCGTTCGGATGTGGTTGTGCCTCTGACCACAGAGGGCTCCGGGAAAACGGTATCCGGCCGCGGCTATGTTCAGTCCTTTGTCTATGACCTCAAGTAAACGACGGGAGACACGTTAATGTTACGCAAGCTCCATGGTTTACCCGGGTTGGTCGCTGCATTACTGCTGGTAGTGCTGGCGACCTCCGGAGTTGTATTGTCCGCAGTGCCGGCACTTGAGCGCTCGAGCGCTGTTGTCCCGACCGCTGGCGAACTCAGCGTGGCCGATCTGGCCGAGCGCGTGGTGGTGAATTATCCCGGCACCGAACAGATCGCACGTTCTCTCTCGGGCGAAGTCGTCGTTTATTACAGCCATGATGGCAAGTCTGGTGCCGACCTGGTTAACCCTCTTACCGGAGAAGCTATTGCACCCTACCAGCCATCGGCATTCTTGCGCTGGGTAAAGAACCTGCATCGATCGTTTCTTCTTGATGTTGCCGGGCGAATACTGGCCGGGGTGTTGGCGGCACTGATGGTATTGATCTGCCTGTCCGGAGCTTTTCTGCTGGCGCGACGCCTGGGGGGCTGGAATGCGATTTTTCGGCCCATTCCAGGCTCCGGTGGCCCCCGGATTCACGCAGAACTGGCACGATTCGCCGTGATTGGTTTGTTACTGTCAGCACTGACTGGCAGCTATATGTCGGCTGTCAGGTTTGGTCTGTTACCGGAGGGTGCCAATACAGAGCCCTCTTTTCCTGCAGAAGTTTCAGGTGGTACACCAGCACCGGGAGGCTCTTTGAGCGCGCTGAAAAACGTGGATGTCAACGAACTACGGGAACTGGTATTCCCCTACCCGGATGACCCCACGGACGTCTATTCCCTGAGCACCACCCAGGGTTCCGGGTTCGTGGATCAGGCTACAGGAGAACTGCTGCAGTACCAGCCACGCTCTCCCGGCAGCCAGTTCCATCACTGGATGGTTCGCCTGCATACGGGTGAAGGCTTGTGGTGGTTAGGCCTGATTCTCGGGATAGCCGCGCTGACCGTGCCGGTACTGTCATTTACCGGCCTGCAGATCTGGTGGCAACGGCGATCATCAGCCATAAGCCTGGGTGAAAATGCGAGCATCGAAGCCGCTGACACCGTCATTCTGGTGGGCTCAGAAGGCAACACCACCTGGGGCTTTGCCATGGATCTTCAGAACAAGCTCAATCTGGCAGGAAAGAAAGTACACTGCGCGCCCATGAATGATCTGGCTGAGCATTATCCGAAAGCCAATGCGCTTTTCATTCTGACATCAACCTATGGTGATGGTGACGCGCCCTCTCCCGCTAATCAGTTTATGGCTCGCCTTGAATGCTTTCAGGCGGATGACGGGTTGGAGTTTGTGGTTCTCGGGTTTGGCGATCAACAGTTCCCGAAGTTCTGCCAGTATGCGCAGGACGTGGATTTAGCTCTCAGCAACAAAGGCCTTAAGCAAATGCATCCCCTTGCCCGAATTGACCGCGGTTCCGCCATGCAGTTTCGGGAATGGGGCGAGGCTATCAGTGAACGCATGGGCATTCCGCTGGCACTGAGCCACAATCCCGCGCCTGAAGTGATGTCAGAGTTCGAGCTTGTTGAGCGTGTGGATTACGGCGTTGCAGTCAACGCACCTACCAGCATATTGCGCTTCAAGCCGACACAAAATGACAGAAAACTCTGGCAGAAACTGTTGTTTCAAAACCGGCAGCACCTGCCGGACTTCGAGGCTGGCGATCTGTTTGGGGTGGCGCCCCCCGGAGATGAGGCACCCCGGTTTTATTCGTTGGCGTCCTCGGCCTCGGACGATCAACTGGAAATCTGTGTTCGTAAACAGACGAATGGCCTCTGTTCCGAGTATCTGCACAGCCTCAAACCGGGAGAACGGATCAGCGGATTCATCCAGCAGAATCCGGGCTTTCGACCGGCGGCGGGCACCACGCCCATTATTCTCATTGGCGCTGGCGCAGGAATCGGACCACTTGCAGGCTTTATCCGGAAAAACACGGAGCGCAACCCCATGTACCTCTACTGGGGCGGGCGTAATCCGACATCGGATTTTCTCTACCAACCGGAACTAGGCGGTTATCTGAATGACCACCGGCTGACCGAACTGAACACCGCCTTTTCACGATCGGCAGACAAAACCTACGTTCAGGACGCCATCATTGCCGATGAAACTGCGCTGCGACAAAGGATTGAGACGGGTGCACAGATATTGGTGTGTGGAGGCCGGGATATGGCCGCCGGTGTACGCCAGGTGTTTGATTCCATTCTCAAGCCGTTAAACCTGGATGTAGATGAATTGAGAAATGACGGCCGCTACCTGGAAGATGTTTACTGAAGAATAAGGCGAATCGCCTGGTACACCCGACCGTCTATTGACCGGGTGTACCAGGCTGATTATAAGTGTTTAGCTGGTTTGAAATTCGGATCATCGAAATAGGTCGTGTAACTTTCGATTGCGCCCATGACTTGCACCGCACCATCCCGCGCGTTGGCTTTGCTTTCCATTACGGTTGCGCCTTCCATCAGTTCGGCAATGATCAGGTGAAGCTGGGCATCGGCCTCAGGCTCAAGGTTGCAGTTTTCAACCATGTAGTTGACTTCATTGTTGATTTTTTTCGCCAGCACAGAGTATTTCTCATTTGCCAGCTTGCCAGAATGAATGGCGTCCAAATCCTTATGCATGGCGCTTCCGATGTTATTCATGGCGCGGCTGAGTGGCGCATCAACAGCCCACTTACTTCCGTCGTTCAGTTGTAACTCCATTTCACCATGGCCATGCTCATGTTCATTATTGGCTGCTGCTGCCACGGTGGTGAAAGCTGTCAGGCTGAGCGTCATGCCGGTGATGATTGCAAACTTCGAAAACCGCGATTTGATGTTCATGAAATGCTCCTTTGAATACACCGTTTGGTTGGTTTGAAAGAAGTATCCCAGAATCACCTTAATATTCGCTTAAGGATGTAATTTTCAGCCACAAATATTTGCCAACCGAAAGGGTCAACCGTCTCTATTCTGAAGCTGCCCTGAAACCCACGGATACCATCAAGCCTTCCCCGGCATCACTGTTATCGCCAAAACTTAACGAAGCTCCGTGCAGATCAGCTATGCGTTCTACGATCGATAGCCCGAGCCCACTGCCCTCTTCGCCGCTGCCAAGCCCGCGATAAAACCTCGACACCGCCAAGTTCCGAACTTTTTCCGGAATTCCCGGGCCGGTATCAACAACACTAAGCATCACATGGTCAGCGGAGCGACTAATACGAACATCGACTTGCCCGCCCGCAGGCGTGTAACGGACGGCATTGTCCACGAGGTTACGAACCAGAATCGCCAGCAAGGTTGTATCACCCAGGATCACCCCATCATCAGCTGCCTCGAACCCCAGATCCACGCCCTTGTGTATCGCCACCTGAGCATGCGAAGCCACGCACTCGTTCACCACTGCAGACAGTTTGACCTGTTTTGGGTTCGCCGGTGCTTGTTCTGAATCCACTCGCGAAAGCACCAGCAACTGTTCAATAAGATGAGCCGCACGGTCTGTACCACTGACAATCCTGTTCAGCGCATGCTTCAGCTGTTCCGGGTTGGGCGCAGCAAACGCTACCTGGGCCTGAGTTTTTATGGCCGCCAGCGGCGTACGCAACTCATGAGCTGCATCGGCCGTAAAGCGTCGCTCATGCTCCAATGAAACCTGTAAGCGTGCGAAAAGAGCGTTGAGCGCATCCTGCAATGGCATAACTTCCCGCGGCGTATCGGTGAGGTCAAGGGGGTCAAGTTTGTCTGGTTCACGCTGCTTTACTTCCCGGGTAAAACGGGACAAGGGTGCAAGCCCGGCGCCAACCGACAGCCAAATCAGTATGCCGAGTGCAGGAACCGCAAAATACAGAGGATGCAGCAGGTGCCGCGCAATACTTTCGGCCAGTGCGTCGCGCAGTTCATAGCGCTCACCAACGCGCACGTTGATATCACCGGCTTTGTCCCACTGGCTATAAACCCGGTAAATAACATTATTGATGGTGGTGGTTTCGAAGCCCTCGCGCTGTGTACCCAAGCGTTCTTCAGGAGCTGTTCCTGAGTCGAGGAGCAGAGATCCGTCACGTTTCCAGACCTGCAGCACTGTGCCGGTATAGTCACGAATCTGTTGCGAAATCATATCGGGGTTTCGTGAGCTGTCGAGATGCATCGAGATCTGTTCAGCAGCGTTAGCGAGCCGGGTATCAAGCGTAATGCCAATTTCACGGCGCGCATCGAGGTAAGTGAAGAACGCAGTCGCAATCCAGGCCAGCAAAACTGATACCGCAAGAATTGTAAACAGGCGCCAACGCAGCGACGATCTCATGGAGTGGTTTTCTCAATCATGTACCCGACACCGCGGATAGTACGAATCAGTTGCGGAGACAATTTTCGTCGCAGGTGATGAACAAAGACTTCTATTGCATTGCTCTCGATCTCCTCTCCCCAGCCGTATAGCTGCTCCTCAATCTGTGCCTTTGACATCACTCTCCCGGCATTGAGCAGCAAAGTGTGGAGAATGGCGAACTCACGTGCAGAGAGATCAACAGACTTTCCAGACCAAAACACCGAATGACTGACAGGGTCGACCTGGAGTTCTCCCTGACTGATGACGGGGTCGGCATGCCCCTTGGAGCGGCGCAGTAATGCCCTCAGCCGCGCCTGTAACTCAGTAAGATCAAACGGCTTCACGAGGTAATCGTCGGCACCGGCATCCAGGCCAGCCACTCGGTCCTCCACGGCATCACGAGCGGTCAGAATCAGAATCGGAAGGCTTTTTCCACTTGCGCGGGCTCGCCGCAAGAGCTCCATACCAGACAGCCCCGGGAGACCTAAATCAAGTACAACGGCATCGTAGGTGCCTGTGGCAAGCGCAGTATCGGCCTGCTGCCCATCCAGTACCCAGTCCACCACCAGGCCGGACTGTGCAATGCCCGCAGCAATTCCGTCACCGAGTAAACGGTCGTCTTCAATCAGTAGTATTTTCATAGGACATCATACCACCCCGCAATCAGTTGACACTCGCTGTAGCCAACTTCAGTGCCAGGCCGGCAAAAACAGCGCCAGCGATACGATTCAGATACAACTGGGTTTTTGTAGATTGATGCAGCCTGTTACCCAGTGCGCCTGCCAAAACCGCAACCAAACAAAAGACCACCAACGAAACAAAGATAAAGATGCCACCAAGAAGAAAAATCTGAGCGGTAATATGCCCATGTTCAGGGGCGACAAACTGCGGTAAAAATGCCAGAAAAAAGATCGACACCTTAGGGTTGGTGATGTTCATGATGATGCCACGACGATACAAGGCACCGGCTGAGCGGAGATTCGATCCCGGGGCTTCGAGTCGACCCACTGGAGCCCGAAACGCCTGCCAGGCCAAGACCAACAGGTACAGGGCCCCTAAGACTTTCAGCACCGTAAAGGCAATCACGGAAGTCTGAATTAGGGCGGCCACGCCCAAAGCGACAGCTGCTGTATGCACCACCAAACCTGAACACAGCCCAAGCGTAATCAGAATACCGGATCTTTTGCCGTACAACGCCGACTGAGTGAGAACGAAAATGTTATCAGGCCCAGGCGCAATGCCCAGTAACGTTGACGCAACAACGAAGGTAACTATTGTCTCACTCATCCACGCCTGCCCTGCCGTTCAGGGAATACTCCTCCCCTGTTTCTGCCAAATGAATAATGCGCTGCTTGTCGCCATCCAAGAAGTGTTTCAGAGAGTACCTATTAGCGAATAGCTTGATTAGCGAATAGCTTGCCAACTTTGGGGCCGATCAAGATCAAGAACAGTCCGGCGTGTATTTGGTCAGAATCTGATCCCTAGGCCCAGATAGGGACCACGTGCTGTCATGTCCCAGGTTGTTCCGTCCTCTTTATAGTCCCAGTAAAGTTGGCGATAACCCGCCTTTACATTGAAATTACTGGAAAAATCCCAGTTCGCGCCAACCATGAATTGATACGTCAGATCCGAACCGCCACCTCCGACATCGGCATAGCCCAGCAAGGACCACTGGGCGTTAAGCGGGTACAGTGCACGCACACCGACCACCACATCAGTCCAGCTATCCGAATCGCTGGCGCTTTTGGCGCCACCGGGGAAAACAATGCCTGGCGTCGTCGAAAGCGCAACTCTCGCGTCAGTATCGAGCTTTGTGACTCGCAGCGCACCGACCATATCGATAGCCGTGGTATTGTCCAGAATCCGATAAGTAACGGATCCCTGGTACACATACAGCTTGCTTGTCACCTTTAACGCACCATCGGTAGTCACCTGACCGAAAGGCCCGCTTACACTTTTGGAGCCCTCATCAGACAGCTTCATGTAAACCCCTTCCAGGGCTAAGGTCCAAGGCCCTTTGCTGGCTGTAAAGAAACCCATAAAACCTGAATTGAGGTCGTCCAGGATGTCGCTGAAAGAGGCATCCACATCACTGGTGACGCCCCGGACACCGACCATTCCGTCCATAGCAGCTGCAAACAAGTAAGGTGTGGCTTCGAATTGCCAGCCGTCATTCTCAGCCGAGGAAACCATCTGGCTCACGCCGCAGGTCAGTACGATCAGCGGAATCGACAAAAACCTTTTCGAGTGCATGAGCTTCCCCCACTTTCTCCAACGGTTCTGAAAAGGATCTGCGGCCTACCAATTATTCGTTTGTTTTAGCAACGACTGTATTCCATTCATGTTTTGTCATTTGATCGCGGATAGCGAATCGGTGATCGAGCGCAAGGGATTGAGTTGTTTCCCAGTCTTCGTTCATCAAATCAAGTTGCGCCTGGAGGCTGGCAGGCCCCGAGTCATGATCTTCATACAATTTGCTTAACACCTTGCCAGATTTGGCGAACATCTTGTCAAACTGCTTCAATTCCTTTTGGAGTGCTTTCACCTCCAGCAGTACTGCTTCAGCTCTATCCGGATCTGTTATTTCATGCTGAGCAAACTTCTCGAAGCTCTTGAGCATGTCTTGGGTCAGAATGGCACCGGATGCGTTGGGGCCACCAAGAAAAAAAGCAACCAATAGTGCGACCAGCATCTCAATACCCTCCTGCTATGTAGCTCAGGGTTCGTGGGTTAAGCTTCTTCAGCTCAAACCTCGCCAACTTTTCCCACTCTTTTTGCGTCACAGTAGCCTTCATTTTGCCCATCAGAGCCAGAAACTCAGCTTGAGCGCGGCGACGTTCCACGTTGTAATCTTGAATAAGTTTTTCCAGCTCCTCGCGTTCAGCTGAATAATCCAGGCTCATTGCTTTCAGCCTTTCTGAATATTGTTGCACCGAAGCTGCATGCTGACTGATCAATTCACTCTGTTTTGCTGATAAATCCGCGAACGCTTTAGCCCTGGTTGGGTCTTCGATTTCTTTGGCAATCAGACTCTGGAACTCGGCCTGTATTTCTGCTTGCTGCGCTTTTGCCTCATCAGGATTCACGTCTCTGGATCTGCTTGCGCAGCCGATTACGACCGACATTGCAATACAGATAACAGATAAACTAAAAAGATGATTAAGTTTCATTAGGTTTTCTTCGCCCCCTAGAAATCAAATTTCAGATAGGCCAACGCACCCTCGTACTGCCAGCGAATGTCGCCATCAAATCTATTTTTTGAAACACTCACGTCGAACTCTACGGCATTGATGCCAACGCCAATCGCGATGGTTTTGGTCACGCTGAAATCGAGTCCGGCGAAAACGTCGTACAGGGATCCCTCGTAGTCTCCGTAATCGACAACAAAAATTTCGCCACTGCCTCGAAATGCCCAGCGGTCGGCAAAACGGTATTCGCCACGCAGGCCGATAACGGGTAAAGGTGTTGTCAGGTCATTTGACTCGACACTACCTAGCCTCGATGTCGAAAGAGTCGCGCCAAAGTCTGCTATGTAAAGGCCGGCAGTCGCACCAAGAAAACTGCGATCGCGTTTCAGAAACATCCAGGTGTATGCAGCCTTATAGATCGCGAGGTCGAGATCGGTTTTTACAGTGCTGCTGATGGGATACGTTGTATCCTCCCAGATGATTTCCCTTTCAATCTGTTTCGAGGATGCGCGGGACAAATCGAATGCGCTGAAGTCGAATCGATGCTTTTCTGCGAATCGCCAGTACCCGTCTACACGAAAAACCGTATCCGATTTTTTGAGCCCAAGGTCGTCCTCTAAATCTATGTCCGTTCCCCGGCCAGAGTCCCCGTCGACCCTCGTCCGGCTTTCGCGATCCGTAAAAAAGGCGCCTATGCTAATACTGAATGTCGGGTCTTCCTGTGCTATCGCTGTGCTTGTGATCATCAGCAATATAAAAAGCCATGTGGCTCGCATGGCATACCCTCCCATGAGATTCTTTTTTCAGTATTCCCCCTCAACGCATCCGCTCGCTATCAAGAAAACGCATGGCTTGATATGAAAAGGATAGCTCACAAGTTGATTACTGTCTGATCAATATCCGATCGGCTTGTGAGTGCAAGGTGTCGGACGAGGGTTCGTCAAGCAGGCGTTTGTAGTCGAGCGAAATTGCCCCATGTGGACGAAGCCGCATTCGCGCGAGATACCGGAGGGCTACTATCTGCTCAAGCCAATTTCCTGTTCCTGCGAGGCTCGGCCGCTCATTGCCCATTCAGAGAATGTGCTTCCCCTATTTCCGCCCAATGAGTAATACGCCGTTTATCTCCATCCCAGAAGTACTTCAGATGCGGCCCCTGCACAGGTATGGACACCGCTTTCGGTTTAAACGCTGCAATACACTCACCGCCTGGATGCCGAACGCTGTTGTACAGCAGCCCATTTGATCCTTTCTTCCGCCATCGGCCTGCAAATTTCTGGCTTAAGTCGTAATTATCCGCATCCGGGTTATGCAGATCTTTGAATTCAGGCCCGCGGATGTCGTGCATCTTCATCACTACGGAGCCTATGTAGGCTCTCATGGTAAGCGCTATGGAGTCCTCGTTCGCGGCTGCCATCTCCCGCTCCTTGTGAAACACGGTCTCACGAATAGCGCCTTCCAGCGAACTGGCGGCGTAGTAGACCCCAAAATGACGATCCGCAAAGCGGCTTCCAAACCCAAGGTGCGTGAACGATGCCATCACAGGTGAACTGCCAGGGCCACTGATTCTGTCGCAGGGCTGCACCAGATGGATATCCCCCGCTTCATCCCGCAAGCGGGGATTCGTCATGCTTTCAATCTCGAACGCCAGCTCGAATTCGTCTGGCTCATAGATGCGCTCAAACAGATCTATAGGGGGGTAATGACTGGGGATGATCCGGTAGGTTTCCCACTTAGGAAGGTGCAGCGGAGGGGTTGAGAACATCACCACCCCCGCTTGGCATCAAAATACTGGCGGGTCATCATCAGGTTCATCATGGAGCCTTGGGTCATGAACTCCATGGCAGACTTGCCGCAAAAGGGTATGTCTGATGTTTTCAGGCGAATTCGGCGGTTTGCTCGCTCATGGGTCGGGTACAGAACCTGTAGGGCCTTATAGATACCCAGAATGTAACTGATCCGCTCCATAGTGTCCCGAGAAAGCCTGGTAGGGTTCAGCTTGGCGTAATTATAAAGGGTTGTTCTGGAGGGCCCACCAAGCAGTTTGCTCCGCTCTTCAGCATTACACCCCCACTCTTCCGTTATCCGGAAAAAGCCTTTTAGTGCCACGCGACCTTTTTCGGCTTCACGGTCACTTTCAGTACTTTTACGTTCAACTACAGCTGTCATGGGTCGCCTCCCGCGCCTGAGTTGTTCATGTATGAACACTTTAACCCATGCCGTCCACTTTTGTCATGCTCTGATTGTGTAGAGCTTATTTACATGGCAACTGCCGCCCGAACGCCCTTAATACTGCCGCGGTACTCCTCCATAATCAGCTCCACCAACTCGGCGGCGGGCAATTCCCGCGCCATGGGTGCGCCCTGACCTGCCCACTGCGCGGCGAACTCATGGTTACCAAGTTTTGAAGCCGCCGCATTCAGGCGCTTGGCAGCATCGTAAGCAACCGGGTAGTCCGCGGTCGGCGGGCTTTCCGCAGCTTCGCCGAAGGATATCAGGCGGTTAACGATTCCCCGTGCCGGGCGACCAGAAAGCACCGTCGTTAACCGTGTTTCCGCTGTCCTCTCACTCTTGAGTGTTTCACGGTAGGCCTCATTCGCAGACGACTCCGGGCACAGAACAAACGCAGTTCCGAGTTGCACCGCTGCCGCACCTGCCTCAATCGCAGCTTTTGCTCCAAAGCCGTCCATTACACCACCAGCGGCAATAACAGGCAGCTTCGTCTTCTGGGCCAGTAGACGCACAAGCACGAAGGTACTCAGGCATTGATCTGTAGCCTCCGGATTGAACATGCCTCTGTGACCGCCTGCTTCAATGCCTTGCGCCACTACGGCGTCAATGCCTGCAGCCTCAATTGTTGCGGCTTCGTCAAGGCAGGTAGCCGTTGCCATGGTAAAGATGCCAGCCTCTTTTAGTGCGATAATTCGTTCTGGCGATGGAATGCCAAAGTGGAAGCTGACAACCGCCGGCTTCAATTCGAGCAGCACGGCCAGTGTTTCGTCATCTTCAATAAACGACGTATAAATTTCACCAAGCGAATCGGGGGGCTCTATACCGGCCTCCCTGAACAAAGGCGCCAAATACTGCACCCACGCAAGCTCTGCCGCCTCATCACGACGAGCAGGCTCATGGCAGAATACATTTACATTGAAAGGCCCCTTTGTGAGCGCCTGAGCCTGCTCAATCATCGCCCTTGCACCAGCGGTTGTGCTGGCGCCAATCCCCAAAGAACCCAGACCGCCGGCATTAGTGACGGCAGCAGCCAATTCCGGAGTAGACACACCAGCCATGGGTGCCTGCACGATTGGATAGCGGATGTCTAAAAGGGTTGTGAGACCGCTGGAAGCGTTCATAAAGGCTCCTGTTCAAACTTGGGCATTCGGAATATGCACTTACCTTGCAAAACTGGAGTGTAACGCAGATTACTGCAGACTGCGGCAGCCCTATAAGGCGAAACAGGCCCATTTAATCAGTGTTTTCACGGGCGTCTTTGACAAACAGCTAATAACAGACAATGGTTTAGGGGTATAGCATGGTGTAAAGCCTAGGAGCGTTTAAAACGCATTCAGTGCCCCGCCTCGATAAAGGCTCCCTGAATGCACAGAGCTCCCCAATCGAATATATCGTGGGATTTAGCGAATGACCTTTGCACGCATTGCCGGCACTGGCTCTTACCTGCCAGAGAATATTGTTACGAACAAAGACCTCGAAAAGACGGTGGATACCACGGACAAGTGGATCCGCGAGCGCACGGGCATTGAGCAACGACACATTGCCGTGAAAGGCCAGACAACGGTGGACCTTGCTGAGCAAGCAGCGCTGAATGCCATTGAAGCTGCAGGTATAGAGGCCAGCGATATTGACCTGATTGTGTTTGCAACCTCCACTCCGGACAAGATTTTTCCCAGCTCCGCGTGCATTCTGCAAGCCCGGTTGGGCATTCATGGATGTCCGGCTTTTGATATTCAGGCCGTATGTAGCGGCTTTGTTTATGCCCTTTCGGTCGCTGACAAGTTTATAAAAACCGGCTCCAGCAAAAAAGCGCTGGTAATTGGCGCTGAAGTGTTCTCGCGAATCATTGATTGGTCCGACCGGGGCACCTGTGTGCTGTTCGGGGATGGTGCTGGCGCCGTGATTCTGGAAGCGCATGAAGAAACCGGTATTCTTTCCACTCATATTCACGCTGACGGCCAATACGAAGAGTTGCTCCATGTACCCTGCGGAATTGCCAGCAACTACGACCAGGTTAAAGCGGGTAAAGCCTTTGTAGAAATGAAAGGCAACGAAGTGTTCAAGGTTGCTGTAAATACTTTGGGCAAGATCGTTGATGAAACCCTTGAAGCCAACCAGATGGAAAAGTCCGAAATCGACTGGCTGGTGCCTCATCAAGCAAACCTGCGCATCATTACGGCTACCGCGAAAAAACTGAGCATGTCTATGGACCAGGTTGTGGTTACCGTTAACAAGCACGGCAATACTTCCGCGGCCTCTATCCCTCTCGCTTTGGATGTTGCTGTCAGAGATGGGCGTATTCAGCGCAACGATGTTGTAATGCTTGAAGCCTTTGGCGGCGGGTTTACCTGGGGCTCGGCACTGTTGCGTTACTGAACATAGCCATAGTGCCCGCTGTAGCTTTCTCTGCGGACTGACTGCTTTTATCTCTGCTGGGTGTATTTCTTCATTTATGTCGGCTACACTGTGTTTTTATACAGTAAAGCAGACATTCACTGCGAGGAATGACCATGGCGGTACAAGCAGTCTATTTTTCCGATAGGGACGGCCTGGATATGGCATTAAAAAATCCTGAGACCATGCTTTTTACATCAAAAGCGGATGCCGATGCCCGGGATAAGGTGTTGGAGCTGGCGGAAGAAATCCAGGTTTACCTGGCCCGCAAAGTAGAAGGACTGGGCGATGATTTGGCGGAAAAGTGCGCCATGGCCATCGCTGAGGATAAAGATCTTTTCCAGAAAGCCCTGAGAAAACCCGAACTACTAAACGCTACCCAAGAGTAACCCCCCCCTCCCCTTCATGCCCGATAAAGCTGCACCTCGTGAGAAGTGCAGCTTTATAGTGTCTGGCGTAAAAAACACCCCGAAAATGTGAGAACTGACGCTTATTCCGAGCAACTCTGGCACAAAAAAACATGACTTATCTGACACCAGAGGCATATAGTGAACAAGGCGTCATTTTTTTCATGATCGGATATCACGGGTATGACCAATAAAAACAGCAGTACACAACCTTCAATTATCATCATCGGAACTGGGTTTGGCGGCATCGGCATGGCAATCCAGCTAAAGAAAGCCGGATTCACCCATGTCACTTTGCTGGAAAAAGCCGATCGCGTTGGCGGAACTTGGCGGGACAATACCTACCCGGGTGCCGCCTGCGATGTGCAGTCCCATTTTTATTCCTATTCCTTTGAGCCCAAGCACGACTGGTCCCGGAAATTCGGCCTGCAGCACGAACTCCTTGGTTATATGGAGCACTGCGTTGAAAAGCATGATCTGGGCGAGCAGATACGCTTCAATTCAGAAGTAGCTGAAGCGGTATTTGACGAGGTCCGCAACCACTGGATGGTAACGCTGACAAACGGCGAAAGGTTGGAAGCACAGGTTGTCATTTCAGCCACTGGCCAACTCAATCAGCCGGCCATGCCCAATATTGACGGCCTGAACGACTTCAAAGGCACATCCTTTCACTCCGCTCGTTGGAATCACGATTACGATCTGAAAAACAAACGTGTTGCGGTCATAGGCACAGGTGCCAGCGCCATCCAGTTTGTACCTGAAGTTGCCCGTGAAGTGACATCACTCTCTCTGTTCCAGCGCTCTGCTGCCTGGGTTGTGCCAAAACCTGACCGGCCCTTTAAACGCTGGGAACAAAACCTGTTCAAAGCTGTTCCTGCCTGGGACAGGCTGTACCGGTACATGATCTATTGGAAGAACGAAAGCCGGGGCCTTGCCTTCACGGGGTTCAGCAGTCTGTTAAAAATACTGGCCCTGCAGGCCAAAAAGGAAGCGCGCAAACACATCACCGATCCGAATAAGCGGAAACAGATCATTCCCGACTACCAGATTGGCTGTAAGCGTATTCTGATGTCCAACGATTGGTACCCGACCATCAATCGGCCCAACCTGGATCTTGTTACAGATCCAATCGCGAAAATAGATGCCACTGGCGTTCAGACACTATCAGGTAACCATCACCCGGTGGATGCCATCATCTTCGGTACTGGCTTTCGTGCTTCGGAGTTTTTGTCTCCGATTCGTGTTACCGGGCGCGGCGGTGTGACGCTAAACGAAGCCTGGAAGAATGGCGCCGCAGCCTTTAAAGGCATTGCGGTCTCCGGCTTTCCGAACTTGTTCATGCTGTATGGGCCCAATACAAATCTGGCCCACAATTCCATTCTCTACATGCTGGAATCGCAGTTCCAGTACGTGCTTGGCTGCCTGAAAACCCTACAAGCACACCCCGGTGCCGCCATGGATGTTCACCAAGACAGAATGGAGAGCTATTCCAGCACCATTCAGAAAGACCTTGAAGGCAGCGTATGGAGCTCCGGATGTTCATCTTGGTATCTCGACGCCAATGGTAAAAACACACTGAACTGGCCCGGTTTCACCTTCTCCTACCGTCTTGCCACTCGTAACGTGAACCCAGCGGACTACCAGTACCTCAAACCAGCCGGGTAATGACCGGCTTTCGCTTCCCCATCAGCGCTCCCCAGTTGCCATCTAACTTTTCTTTATCGATGCATTTGCATCTGTAAAACATTCATAGGATGATTGGATGATCAGTTGAACGGATGATAAACAATGCTGAAGAAAATACAGAAAGGCTCACTGGTGGAAACGGCCATAGAAAGCCTGAGGCATGCGATAGAAGCCGGACAGTGGTCGGTTGGAGACAAGCTCCCGGTGGAGGCTGAGCTTTCAGAGGCCCTCGGCGTTAGTCGCAATACAGTGCGAGAGGCGGTACGAGTGCTCGCCCACGTTGGAATGCTTGAGACCCGGCAGGGCGACGGCACCTATGTAAGAGCCACCCGGGATGCCGGTGAAACCCTCAAAAGGATTGCCCGCACCCAGCTCACTGATCAACTTGAAGTGCGGATTATGCTGGAGACCGAAGCCGCAAAGCTGGCGGCGCAACGACGCACGGATCAGGATATCCGTGCCATGACTATGGCTCTTGATGCCAGAGGTAAGGCCGACTCAGATCTGCCCGCACGTATTCGACATGATGAGGCATTCCACCATGCACTAGTGGCCGCATCCCACAACTCGGCGCTCTCGGAACTCTATGATTACTTTTCCCACGCCATAACCCAGACCATTGAGCGCACCGAAAGCGATGCAGACCTGCCAGAACCCTCACAGGAAGATCACGAGCTGCTTCTTGCAGCCGTTCGCCGTCAGGATTCGGACAAAGCTGAGAAACTTGCCCGGGCACTCCTCTCCCCCAGCCTTCAGGCCTTACGCAAGAGAGGCTCGTGACCATGAAGTTCCGGCCAGACACCTTTACCATTATGTTACTGGGCGCCGTTGCCCTTGCTTCATTTTTGCCGGCCACCGGTGGTGTCGGAGAGTTATTGGCAGTGGCAGGGACAGTTGCCGTCGCCCTGCTCTTCTTCTTCCATGGAGCAGCATTATCACGACAACAAATCGTAGATGGGGCATCTCACTGGCGGCTGCACATACTCATCACCGCGCTTACCTTCGGCTTCTTCCCGCTGGTCGTACTTCCCATAAACGGCATGAGCAACGTCGCACCTTCCTGGATGCCGGCTGACCTGGGGCTTGGATTTCTGTATCTGGGCGTGCTGCCGTCTGCGGTGTCTTCATCCATTGCGTATACAGCTTTGGCCCGCGGCAACGTACCTGCGGCTATATGCAGCGCTGCCGCATCGAACGTATTCGGAATGATGCTGACGCCCTTCCTGCTTCTCCTGCTGGTAAGCTCTGCTGGCAGCGGGGATTTTGCGGTGGGTGAAGCCCTTAAAGATATCGTGCTGCAGCTATTACTGCCTTTTGCTGTTGGCCACGCCATGCGTCCTGTTTTGGGAGGTTTTCTGGGCCGGAACGAGCATCTGATGGCGCGCTACGATAAGTGCGTGATCTGGCTGATCGTGTATTCCGCTTTCTCCCATTCCGTAGAAAGTGGTCTTTGGCAAAACCTGCCAGTGAAAGCCATTGTTCTCACCATACTGCTGTGCATCGGGCTACTGGCGCTGTTTATGTTCTTTGCGCGATTCCTCGTACGGCGGTTTGGGTTTAGCCTGGAAGATGAAGCTGCGGTGGTTTTCTGTGGTTCAAAAAAGAGCCTGGCTTCCGGGTTGCCCATGGCAAAAGTGCTGTTTTCCGGGCATCCGGGCTTTGGCATGATCGTTTTGCCGATCATGTGCTACAACCAGGTTCAGGTTATTATTGGGGCCATTCTTGCGCAAAAATATCGTGACAAAATCGCCGAGTCACGATTGCCCGCGCAAACGGAATAGGCGATTGCCAGATCAGCCGCCGCCCATACCACCGAAAAGCGTCGCGAGTATTACGAGCCCGATAATCCAGCCTATTACGGCTGGCCAGAAATTAACCATTTGCGGAAGCTCTTCATCGATAGGCTCACGCCCTGGAGCAGGATCAGCATAGTCGCGCTCCTCTTCCACAACCGACCTATCATGAAGGCTCTGCCAATCAAACCAATCTGCCAAAAACCCGACAACCGGCGCAGGAAAGCTGCCGTTTTCGGCCATAGGCAGAAGTTGCGGCTCGAGTTGTCGACCTAGTTCCTGGCGCAAAATCGCCTGATCTGCAGGGGGTTCGCGAAGGATGGCCTTCCATATGCCCGCATCCTGGCTTCTGCCCGGATCGTTCAGAAGCGCTTTGATCTGGATCATAACCTCACGGACAACCTGCCCCTCTGAAGCATTCAGATCGCGATCAACTTGGCTCAAATTCATATCAGGCATACACGCAACCCATCTAATCGTTACATTTTTGAGAGACAAACAGTTTGCAGTCAAATACGATAGCAACAGCACATAATAAGACTTAGCTTCGCGCTTTCACTCGGCTGATTATAGAACGACACCTATGCCCGTTACGAATTTTGAGAAGAGCACGCCGCCAGTTTTAGTCTGCTATTGTACAAACATTACTGCCAAAGCACTGCTGGCCTCCCTCTTGTTAGGCCCAATGGTTGCTAGCGCCCAGTCAGCTTCTGGCGCAGCCGAGCCACTGGGTTTCTACGGGTTTAGCCACGAGATACCTGAAGTTTTAACAACAACCCGGCTCAGGCAGCCGAAAACACGTGTCCCGGGAACAACCACCGTTATTGAAGGCGAGATGATCCGCGATCTGGGGATTATGAGCTTGGTTGAGGTGTTCCGTCTGGTTCCGGGCATGGTTGTAGCTGAAGTAGGTAGCAACACCCCTGTTACTACCTATCACGGTACCGTGCACTACGAGCAGCGGCGAATGCAAGTGTTGGTTGATGGCCGCACGGCTCACCGAGCAACACTTTCAGATATGGACTGGCAAACCATGCCAGTGCCCTTGGAACTCATCGAGCGCATAGAAGTAAGCCGGGGGCCTAACTCTGCGGCCTACGGCATTAATGCCTTCCTGGGCACTATCAATATTATCACCCGGAACCCGGCCGACACCGCTGGCGCTGAAATGCGGGTTGTTCGTGGTTCCAGAAACTATATCCGCACTTTTGCTTCAGTTGGTGATACCAGTGAAAATTACGACTGGCGATTAGCCTATGAAAAGCGGAAATTTGGTGGATTTGACTACCAGCTAGATGGCGATGAGCGCGTACCTTTCCATAACGGCCACGATATTAACACCTTCAATTATGACTCTCGCCTGAAGGTTAATTCCGGCTTCAATGCGGATATCCGCCTGGGTGTCGTTGATGGGATTAATGAGGAAGACAGAGATAAAAATGGTGAGCTTGGAGCCACAGGCAACCCTGACATTGATGTCCGTGACTATTATCTCCAGACCCAGCTTAACTTCACAACATCCCAGAACCATTTTTTCCATTTCCAGATGAGCTTCGAGAATTACGACCGCAGACAAAGCTGGCCGGTATCCATACCTGAATCTGCAGTGGATTGTCTTGCCAACGGCGTGTTGGTATTTCACCAGCCGAATCTGCCCCTTTGCTTCCAGCCAGGCGGTACCCCGCTAATCGCAGACATAAACGCAGATTCTGAAGACTCCAGGCTGGAGTTCGAACTTCAGGACACGCTGCTATTCAGCGATGACTTGAAGCTGGTAACCGGCCTGGGTTTTCGCAAAGACACTTACCGCTCAGAAACCTTCTTCAACGGGCGCGGCAACAATTACCAATCCAGAATTTTCGGTAATCTCGAATACACTCCAGTCACCTGGCTCACTCTGAACGGTGGCGGTAACTGGGAGCGAACAACAACGACAGATGAGGGGTATTTCTCACCCCGTGTTGCGGCAAACTTTACCCTGAGCAACAACCATGCGCTAAGGTTCGTATACTCAACAGCAGTACGCACGCCTGATGGATTTGAACAGAATCCGGATTACGGGTTTACCCTGAGAAACGTGAGGCCCGGCCAGTACGCTGCATACGAGGGTTATCGTGTTGAAAGCACAGCCATCTGGCAACACCCCAACCTTGTCACCTTGGGGAGACATCTGGAAGAAGAGAGAATAGTTTCTCGAGAAATCAGCTACTTCGGGCTATTTCCTATGAGTACTGGTCAAATATCTCTGGAAGTGCGCGTGTTTAAAGACAAGCTCAGGGATATGATCAGCGGTGTCATCCAGTTTGATGATTGGTCGATCGATAACAACGTCGATTTGGATCAACAAGGCGTGGAAATTGAAGCGGCCATTGAATACCCGGGAACTACCATCAGGGCCAGCTATGGTTACCTTGATCAGGATGGCTGGTATAGCGGCCCCCAAATTTATAACGACGATGGCAGTATCAACAACCACGAAAAGCAATACAACGTTGAGCTGCTTGGCCGCATGTCAGTCAGGCACTCCGGCAGTCTTGCTCTTATCCAGGACCTGCCATTTGGCCTCAAAGGCTCTACCGCATACTACTGGGCAGACAAGTTTCGGAACTCTCGATTTGAGCGCATTGATTTCCGATTGGCAAAACGGATTTTTCAGCCGCGCTATTCAGCGGAACTCGCATTGACCGTTCAGCATTATGTAAACGAAGAGCCGGATATGAGCCGGGCCAATAATATTGAAGATCAAAATCAGATCTTCCTGGAAGCGGGCATTCGCTTCTGATCGCTAATCAGGGAAATCTTCCAGCCTGGGATGGTATGAAAGACAAGGTGCTCTTTATAAAACGCGATGTGATACCGGTGGTTAAATTCCTTACCGCTGCGAAGGTTTGCGCCTTTATAACCATCATCATGCTGGTTGCGCCGCTGGCTGTCCTTGCCGAGCATAATGGCAAATCACCTGTTTATCTTGTGGGTTCCGGTAACCGCCCTCTGGATGACCATATGCGCACTCTCCTTGAAAAGGAGCTGGAGAATCCAAAAGATTTGACTGTCATCACGGCCGAACAAGCAGTGCTTGCAGATGGTGGCCCTATTGTCACCATAGGTCCCGCAGCGTTCTCCCGCATACGCCAGGCTAACCGTAACGCATCAGTACTTGCACTTTTGGTGGAACCAGACTTTCTTGAGCCCTTTGCTCGCCATTCGTCAGGGCAGATTTCCGGGGTTTATCACGGCGCTTCTCTTCTTCGCCAGGCTTTGATTGGTAAGGCCATCCTTCCTCAGGCCACACGTATTGCTCTTATATCAACCACCGGCTCAGCCGAGCTTTACGAGGAGCTTATTGACCAGCTTCCAGCCTATAATCTGGAAGCACGCCTCTTTGTGGTTGACGATGAAAAACAGCTCATTCCAACGCTGAACAGAGCGCTAAGTTACGGTGATTTTTTATTGGCGGCTCCAGACAAAGCAATCTACAACCCCAGAACAATAAAACACGTACTGCTTACAGCGTATCGCAGAAACAGAATTGTCGTAGGTCCGAGCCGGGCTTATGTCAAAGCCGGCGCTATTGCCTCAGGGTACGTCCCCTTTCCGGCGATAGCGCAAATGGCGGCGACCTATCTTCAGACATTGCACGAAACAGGCAAATTTCCAGAACCGGACTACCCGCGGGAATTCCGGACAGAGATCAATGAACAGGTGGCCCGATCCCTGAACATTCCTCTCGCTACCCAAGAGCAGATTACCCGAAGCGTAGAGCGACGCATGAAAAATACAGGAGGGCCAGGCGATGAGTAAGAACACCGTCGGCACCCCACTCGCTCGCAAGCTCCTGCTGCTGGGGGCACTACCTTCCATCGTGATGTTTATTACACTTATGGGATTCTTTACTTCTGCTCGGCTTGATGATGCCAGTCGCAACCTTGCAGACAGCAATCAACTACTGGCTGATAGCCTTGCTCCCTCGCTGGAGTACGCCGTTGTATCCGGCAACTCTTCAGCTCTGGAGGAAATACTTTCCCAGTCCATTCGGCATAGTAAAGCTGATTGGATTCGCATCACCGATGTGGCTGGAGTACAAATTGGTTACGTGCATGCTGACACCCCCTTCTCAATGGATCAGGAAAGCGAATTCCAGGTCTACCAAGCGGAAATATTGCAAAAACCTCTGGAACTTGGAGAACAACGGAAAATGCTCTGGTTCGAACCAGAGTTTGGCGCTAGTGGCGGCGAGTTAAGGGTCGGAACTGTTTACGTTGGCGTAAGCAACAAAGCATTGGTGAAGCGGCGCAACGACATTCTCTGGTCGTCCCTCACTTTAGGGCTCTCATTGCTGCTCTTCACTATTCTGGCCATCAACTATACGTTGAGGCCGATTCTCTCCCCTGTAAACCAGCTTTCCGGGCGTGTTACTCGCCTTATCAAAGGCGATTACCGTATTAGTGAGGTAAACAGGCGTCGTAATTCCAGGGAAGTGATTGCTATTGAGCACCAACTTAACCAGTTGGCCGAGCACCTCGCATCACTAAAAGCCTCAAGAGATCAAACCTTGGGTCTGTCAGAGCATGCGCGGGAAAAAGCAGAGACCGCAAGCCGAGCAAAATCCGAGTTCCTGACTACAATGAGCCACGAATTGCGCACACCGCTAAACGGTGTCCTTGGCATGTTTGATCTTGTCAAGGCAGAGCCCTTGACTCCAAGGCAGAGGGATTACCTGCAGACTGCTCGTCAATCCACTGAAGACCTTCTGACGGTTATTAGCGACATTCTGGATTATTCACGCATGGATAGCGGCGCTATCGTGTTTGATAACCAGCCTTTTAATCTGCAAACACTTATTGAGAACTGCGTGGCGTCATTCCGGCACATGGCAGAAGAGCAAGGGTTGGCGCTGACACTCACCTTTTTTGGCGACTGGCCCCAAGTACCTGTGGTAAGGGGAGATGCCCCAAGAATTCGGCAGATTCTCGCCTGTTTGCTTGATAACGCCATCAAGTTTACAAGCGAAGGTTTTGTGAATGTCCGGCTTGGCTGCTTTGGCGTGGAAGATGGCTGCATCATTGTTAATTGCTCTGTTAGCGATTCAGGCAGTGGTATTCCCCAAGGGCAAATTACAGATATATTCAGTACATTCCAACAACTCGACGTTGGTGATACCCGGAGCTTTGGCGGTGCAGGGATCGGGCTATCACTGGTTCAACGCCTGGTGGAGCTTCTGGGTGGGCACATTCAGGTGGAAACACACCCTGGAGATGGTTCATCCTTCCGATTTGAGTTACCTCTGGAGTTGGCGTCTCCCGATGACATGCCAAGAGAGCCTGAATTAACGCTGCAAACTGAATTACCCCTGTCCAGCCGAGCTCTGGTTGTGGAGGATAATCTGGTAAACCAGCGTGTAGCCGTAGCCATGTTAGGCCGCCTTGGCTTTCATACGGAAGCCGTCATCAATGGACGTGAAGCGCTGGCTAAGGTTCACGCCAGCACTCAGCGCTTTGATGTCATTCTTATGGATTGCCAGATGCCATTCATGGATGGTTATGAAACGACACAATATATCCGTGAATGGGAGGCAGAGCATGGCCTGCCCAAAACCCCGGTCATAGCCCTGACCGCCGATGTACTCCCGACAACAGAGCGTAAATGCCTTGAGAGTGGCATGGACGATTACCTGTCCAAACCTGTGCGAATGGAAAATCTTCGGGAAGTGTTAGGGCGCTGGGTAAAGCTGACTTGATATGAACATGGCACCTTGCGGCTACTGAAGCCCTTCCATGGGCTTCACAGGCTGATCAGGCGACCGGCTCTCGCATGGTGACAAACTCTTCGGCAGACGTTGGGTGTATGCCTATGGTGGAATCGAACTGGGCCTTGGTGGCGCCGGCCTTTATAGCAACAGCAATGCCTTGGGTGATTTCACCGGCATCTACCCCAACCATATGGGCGCCAAGCACCCGATCGCTTGCGTCATCGACTACGAGCTTCATCAGGCAGCGCTCATCGCGTCCGCTGAGGGTAAATTTCATGGGTTTGAATTCAGAGCGGTAGATTCTGAGAGAATACCCTGCATCCCGAGCTTCTTCCTCTGTCAGGCCGACTGTTCCAATATTAGGCTGGCAAAAAACCGCTGTAGGGATGGCAGAGTAGTCCATTTCACCCTCACCGTCTCCGAACATTCTGCGGGAAAGAACCATGGCCTGCGCAAGTGCTACCGGGGTTAACTGTGGCGTGCCGATAACATCGCCAAGTGCAGTTATCGAAGGTACTGAAGTCTGGAAATAGTCGTCTACCACAACATGCCCGGAGGCATTCAGCTCAACACCTAATTCCGCCAGCCCCAGGCCATCTACCAGTGCTCTTCTCCCCGTTGCAGCCATTACAAGCCCTGTCTCCATAACGTCTCCGTTACTGAGCTTGACCCGGTAATGGGAGTTATCCGGCTCAACGGACTCAATGGTTACACCAAACTCCAGCCGAATGCCTTTCTTGCGCATTTCTTGCTCGGTGAATTTACGCACGTCATTATCGAAACCGCGGAGGAAAAGATCACCACGGTAAAGCAGCGTTGTTTCAACACCCAGACCCGCAAGAATTCCAGCAAACTCCACTGCAATGTATCCGCCGCCCCACACCACCGCCTGTTTTGGCAGTTGAGGCAGATAAAACATCTCGTTAGAAGTGAGGATGCTCTCCTTGCCGGGAATGTCTGGAACAACTGGCCAACTACCTGTTGCAACGGTAATGTGCGCGCTTGTATATTCCTGATCACCCACAACAACTGTGTTGGGATCTTTTATAGAGGCAGTGCCCTCAATGATGGTAACACCGGCATTCTCTAACAAGCGGCCATAAATACCATTGAGCCTTTCTATTTCAGAATTCTTGTTGGCAACAAGCGTAGGCCAGTCGAAGCTTGCTTCTTCTAAAGGCAGGTTCCAGCCATAACCTGCCGCATCTTCCAGCTCATCGCGAACATGGGCCCCGTAAACAAACAACTTCTTGGGCACGCAGCCTACGTTAACGCAGGTACCGCCAAGGTAGCGGGATTCTACAACCGCCACCCGAGCACCGCGCCCGGCCGACATACGGGCAAGGCGCACTCCACCAGAACCGGCACCAATTACAATAAGATCATAATCCAGGCTGTTAGACACAGTGTCTCCTGTTGTTTGTTACAGCATTAATTTTAAGTTGCCGCTGCCTTGGTTTCCGGGTGAATTTCGCGGAACAAAATATGGTCCTCGAGACCACCAACACGGATTTTCCCAAGGCTACGGAAGCCTTCTGACTCATAAAATGGCAGGTAACGGCTGTTTCCTGTATCCAGAACCAGGCCGGTTCCCCGCGGGTTTTCTGCGCACAGGCGCTGAACGGCTTGCAACAAAAGCCGGCCGTAACCGCGATTCTGATATTTGGGATTGACGCCCATCAATGGCAACTGATGCGCCAGTGGCTGAGGCAAAATTTCACGAATTCTTTGATGATAATGCATGTATCTACGCGTGGAGGCAAAACCCGCAGTCAGCACCATACGGATTCGCCAGCTGAACTGGTTCGCAAGGTTCAATCTCAGATCCGGGTCACCGATAAACGCCACAGCCACCAAAGTATCATTAACCATCACCCCGACCGATTCCTGATTCAGTTCAAAGTACAAATCAACAAGCTCTCGCACAGTTGCTCGAACCCGCTGTTTGTAACCGGGTTTGCGATGGTTGAACAGGTACTGGAAGGTTGGTTCATCCCGGTAGGCATCATATAGAATGGATCTGGCTTCGTTCAGCGCACTGACATCCAGCCGCACAATAACCGGTTGGGCTTGGTTATTTTTATTGCTACTCATATTTTCGCTCCTGTCACAGTCCGGCATGCTCAGCCCGGAACCCGGCTAATTCGAATCAGATTGTCAATGTTAGGCGAACAGATACCCTGCCCGGCTCGCTGGAGCTGTCAAGAGCGGCTTGGTCTATAACCACCCCGTGCTTACCATTGAGCATTTCAAGCCAGGCTGCAACCTCTGAATAAGGAACTGACTCCAGCCAAACCCGTATTGCAGAATCGCCGCTGGGCTCAAAACGTTGCAACGCAAGACCAGACTCCCTTGCTGAGCGAGTGACAAGCCCCATCAGAGCACGCCCATCGGCAGGAATATCTGCAGATGCAGTTGCTGGGCCGGCACTGTTGCCGCCCATGCGCCGTATAATCGGCTCGTTGCTCTGCATCCATGCTACAAGCTCCGAGGCATTTTCTTTGCTTGCAACGGCCTTGGAATGAAAGCTCGTAACCGGGTTCCAGACTGCGAAATAGAGAATTCCGAGAAGCAGGGCCATGGCCAGGACTGCAAGAGCCTGCTGGTCTCGCTTGGGAAGCTGGTCATACTGGGCTATCAGCTTCCTGACTGCTGGCTGTTCTTTCAGTTTCGTCAACATGGCCTTACCCTCCCGATACCGTCAGGCGGCCACGGGCGCCGCTGGCTTCGTTAACTACTGAACCTATTTTGGCATCAAGTCCCTGCCCTGCCAGACCGTTTCGGATTGCGCTGAGGCGATCGTAGCTTGCAGCGCGAACATCAACAACCAGCTCGCCACGGGACTGACTGTAATTAATGGAGTTAAAGGTTACCGATCCGGTTCCCGCAACATTCGAGTACTGTTGGCCAGTGTATTTCATCAAGGTCACAAAATCTGCATCAGGCCTATCTGAACCTGCCATGCGCAGTTGTCCCTCAATGACCCGCCTCACATTACCTGCATGGGTTCTACGATCATCAGGAAATGCCTTGCGGTATACCATCATGGCCTGCTGGCGCATTTCATCGGCCTGTTGTTGGTAATAGAAACCCATTCCGGCTTCGAGAGCCACTTGCACCACAAACCAGACTGCCGCTACAGCAATCAGCGGCTTCCAGGGTTTCAAAGGACTTGCTTTACCGCCCTTTACCGAGAAGTCCCTCTGGCACAGATTAATTGGACGGCATAGGTGGTGGTGATGGGCATGGGCCAGCAGTTCCAAAGGCATCAGTTCCAGACTCTCCCGACGAACTGAAAGCCGCCCTGGCGTCATGAGTTCCGCAAGCATTGCCTGCTGCTCTTCGAATTCAGTTTGGGTGCCATAGACCACTATGGGAACGTCAGCAACCACATCCTCTGAGGGGGGCGTTGCCAAGGTGTGTGCGAACATGCCAAGGTTTTCCGACTGCATGCTCAACCACTCACCACGGTCGCTGACCATCATGGCGGATTCACCATCCAGGCAGATAGACCAGCCCTCTTCTGTCATCGGCAGCAAGGCAGCATCCGGGTAGATCGCATCAAGCACGGTGTGCGGCCAACCGCTGAACAGCTCCAGCCATTGGGCCATCCTGTCTTTATCAATTGCCGCTACCCGGTAGCCGTCGTGAGTGTGAAGCCCAAGGGCCAAGTGGACACTGTCTATATCCTGGGCTATTTGCTCTTCAACTGCATAGGGTAAGGCCTGGTTGATAAACCGGCTTTGTTTGGCAGGAATATCGGCCAGGCAAAACAGAGCCTCATCGCCGGGAATAAGCCCCACAAGCAGAACATCCGTAAGCCCGTTTTGGCTAAGCGTCTGCTCGATTGTGCTGCGAACATCACCGCTACCCTGTGCCTGGACATCGCCACCGGCATCATAAAGAACCCAGTTGAACAGACGTCCCTCCGGATTTTCTCCGGGTTCTGAAAAGGGAGCTAAAGGTCGCACGTAAAGGCGGTAAGACATGGTTATCCTTCCGAGATAGTATAGGGCTCTTTGGTAATCCGATTCTTTTGTCCGGTATCCCTGTGAACCGTCCGGACATTGCCTTCTTGATCACGGAAAACTGTACTTACCATATTAACAACACGGTTGTCGTAGGTAATCCGTGAAACAATTTCGAAAAAACGGGTTTGCAGCCCTAAACCTGCGGATTTCAGGCCGGAGGCGGCAAGCTCCGGCAGGGCCAGAAAGTCCTGAAGGTTTTCAAACCGCGCTTCCTCACGTTTCTCAAGAATAGACTCAGCTTGGGTAATCGTCAGCTCATCATAGAGAGACATCAGCACTTCAGCAGTTGCCGTGTTCACATTGATGCCTACCCCGTTTACTGGCAAGGCCGCCACATGGGGTTGTAATGCCACATAAATCTCTTCTGTCATACCTTCAATCAGCCTAAGTTCAGACACGCTCACGAAAGGTTGGTTTGCTGCCCGGTAGCCAGGTACAGCCATAAGATACTGCCCGTCTTCTGCACCGTAAGCGCTGATTGTCTGGTCGTCAGGATCCACCCAATCAATCAAGGCGTCTACTGAAACGCCTGTAATATTTAACGCCGCAAATAAGCGGGTAAAACGTTCTTTGGTAATCGTATTGACCTGTCCACCGGAAACCACGAGGTCATTCAGGTTTATCCGTCCGCCAAGGTCGTCTATCTGTACTTCAACAACTCCGTTGTTTTCCAGTGGCAAAATAGCTGCGTTCATTGCCCAGAACTCATCCAGGCTATCTACCATCAGGTTGTCTTCTTTATCTTCTTCAAAATCCCGCAGCAGAATCTGGCGGGCAAAATCTTCAGCACCTAAAGCAATATTCTTGCCTTGCTGTTGTGCTATGTAGTGTCCGGCTTTAAATACCCTTAAATTCTGCTGCTGGGTCATCCCTGAGGCCAGCATGACCACCAGCGCCATGGCCAGTAGCACCATTATCAAGGCGACACCCTGCTGGTTTCCGGGTGAAGAGGGGCAAGGACGAACCGTCATGAAGTCTTAGCCTCCCTGCCCTGACACACTGACCTCTTCCTCTTCTTCCGCTTTGTTGCGGTCTTTATTCCACTGGTTCAAAAAGCCTTGTGCCTTAGCAGGGTCAAAGTCCGGTAATACAAAGGTTCGTACCAACTCACCGAAGCGCTCATGCTCCAGGGTAATCTCTACTGCCCGGGGCAACGATATATCCGGGCGGCTGCCCGGGTTCAGTGCAGCCAGTGACTCATCAGAGGGCCAATCCGGTTCCCAACCATTTTGATCGTTCATAAACCGCAGATCAAAAGCGGTGACACCCTCGAGCAGCAGTATCTCCTGACTCTCGTCTTCCTGGCCTTGATCAAGCACTGGCCAGTAACGGCGGCGCAATTCGCTGCCTGTGTATTCCCAACCCACGCGCTGCAAGCCACTGCGCCGAATACCCAGCGGGTTCCGCCAGCCTTGTCGGGTGAGCATCAACGCCAAGTCATCTTCACGACTGGTGAAAGCGGGCTTGAAATCACCATAAATATCCCGGGCGGGACGGTTCACAATTTGAGTCATGTCCCGCTCCATAAGCAGCATGGCCCGCTGAAGCCCATCAAAGCTATCAGCAAGCTCATCAACCCTGTCGCGGGACTGAATGACACCATTCAGCACTTGCCATACGCCAACACCTATGACCGCTGTAATGGTAATAGCAACCAGCACTTCCAGAAGCGTAAAGCCATGCTGGCTTTTCATTTTGCACCTATAAAAGCAGCAAGGGTATGTACCGGGTAAGGCTTTGAACGGCCCTCCTGATAGCGAGCGACCTCAACTTCTACACGTCGCATTTCAGGTTCTGCAGTTGCCATGATTTTGGTGGTCACTCGCCAGCGGAAAGTGCCGTAATCTTTGTCTTTGGCATTTTCGGAAATACCCGGCAGGCTTTTTTCCAGCCGAATTTCATTGATGCGATTATCGGCTAGCCAGCCTGCAAGGGTTTTATCGCGGATGCGTTCATAGCTCGTTATGTACTGGCTTCCAACCTCAGCAGATGCGGTTGCTATCAGGCCAAATACAAGCAGCGCAATCATTACTTCAATAAGCGTAAAACCTCTGGCTGGTTTTGCCATGTTTGTTGGGGGGTGCGGCCTCACCAATCATCCCCCTCGTCGCCGGGGCGACGCCATTCAATGGGAGAAACCCCATCGGAAACCAGAGTTTGGATATAGTCAGTCCGGTTACTGATATTGAACTCGAGCTCAAAAGGCGTGGTTTCTCCACTGGAAAAAAACACTACATCCGGCCTTAACTTGTCTTCAGCGGAAGATAACCTGGGCGCATCGCTTTCAATGAACCGGGTAGCAATGAGCCATTCCGGAAATTTTCTGGCTCGGAATATGCGCTCGCCGGAACCTTTCCATTCAACGGATTCATCCTCAAAAGCCACGAACTGATAACCGTTTTCTTCAAACAACAGGCCGAGTTCAAGATTGTTCAACACAGCCTGGTCTGATGCGGTCTGCATCAACAAATACAGCTCGCGAACCTCATTCTGCAGTTCACGTTGCTGGGAGTTGCCACCCATGGTAAAAACGGCCATTGCTGCAAGCAGTCCCACCAGAACCAGGACAACCAATATCTCAATCAGCGTAAAACCAGCGCTGCTGTTCCCTGACCCGGTGTGCGTCATTAATCAGGTGCCGATATTCCAAACGCTGATATCAGCCGCATCGTCATCACCACCTTCTTGTCCATCAGACCCCTTGGAGTAGAGATCGTAAGGTCCTTCTCTGCCAGGGCTGACGTATTCAAACTCATTGCCCCAGGGATCCTTCGGAAGGCTTTTCATGTAGCCGTCCGGGTTCCAGTTTTTGGGTTCCGGGCTACCACTGGGGCGGGATACCAGTGCATCCAGCCCCTGCTGGGTAGATGGGTAATGACTGTTATCCAGCCGGTACATATCCAGCGCCCCGGCAAGATTCTTCAGCTGGGTTTCTGCAATGGTTACTTTCGCCTGGTCACTTCGGCCCATTATGTTAGGGGCTACTACGGCCACCAACAGGCCGAGAATCACCATTACAACCATGATCTCGATCAGGGTAAAGCCTTGGCTGGATTTCGGCATATGCAGTTTTTGCTTTGTCATTGTGTCACTCATTTCACTCTTGAATGGTTGGTTTAAAAGACAGCTTTAACGTATTGATTTAAAACTCTTCAGGGTCAGAATTTTACTACCCGACCAGATTACTCATATTCAATATTGGCAGCATGATCGCCATTACGATAATCAAAACGACAACGCCCATAATCAGCAGCATCATCGGCTCAAAAAGCCCAACAATGGCTGCAATTTTCGACTGTAGCGTATTTTCCTGCATGTTCGCGGTACGCTCCAGCATACTGTCCAGCTCGCCGCTGGCCTCGCCACTGGCAATCATGTGCAGCATCATCGGGGGAAAGTAGCCAGACTGGTCCAGCGCCCGGTGTAAGGAGCCGCCTTCACTTACCTTGCGGGCAGCCTCCTTTAGCTGCTGGCGCAGGTAGTCGTTAGAAAGTACTTCGCCGGCAATTCTCATGGCATCGACCAGGGGCACGCCGCTGGTTGTCAGTATGCTGAGGGTACTGGCATATCGCGCCGTGTTAACACCCCGAACCATTCCGGAAAACAACGGCAAGTGGAGCAGGCGCTTGTGAAACCGCATACGAAACGCGGGTTTGGTGAGCGCATAACGAAACGCTACGAAGGCCGCTATTAGCAGAATCAACAGATAGACACCAAAACCGGAAAGAAATTCCGACATTGCCAGCATGGCCTGGGTAAGTGCTGGCAACTCCTGCCCCTGTTTCAGGAAAACTTCAATGATGTCTGGCACAACGTAAGTCAGCAGGAAGACAACAATGGCAATCGCCACAAAGCTCAGAATGATCGGGTAAATTGCTGCCAGCTGTATTTTTTGGCGGGCTTCCTGACGGTTTTCAGTGTAATCGGCCAATCGGTTAAGAACCAAGTCCAGGTGCCCCGCATGCTCGCCGGCGGCGACCGTTGAGCGGTAAAGACGCGGGAACGCTTTAGGAAACTCCCCAAGACTATCCGCCAGTGTATAGCCTTCCATAACCTTGGCACGTATGGCGATAAGCATGCCTCGAATCCGGGGTTTTGCGGTTTGCTGTGCAGTTGCTGAAAGGGCTTGCTCAATCGGGATGCCAGATTGAATCAAAGTTGCAAGTTGCCGTGTAACCAGCGCGAGATCGGCGGCGGCCAAGGAGCCCCCAGTACTTAACGGGTTGCTGGGCGTTCGCTTCTGCACAGCCGGCTCAACCGCAAGTGGCGTCAGGCCTTTTTCCCTGAGTTGCTGGCGTACCGCTCGCGGTGCATCAGCCTCTACCACTCCCTGTTTTTGCTTACCCTTTGCATCCAGTGCTTTGTATTCGTAGGCGGGCATGGCTTACTGGCCCCGGTGCGTTACGCGGAGCACCTCTTCCACGGTGGTAACGCCTTCAAGTATCTTGCGAACACCGTCTGAGTGAATACTGGGGCCTTTAAGGCGGGCTTCCCGCTCCAGATCCAGCTCACCTGCGCGCTTGTGAATCAAAGCGCTGATTTCTTCCGTTATTTCAACCACTTCATATATACCAATCCGGCCACGGTAACCAAGGTGATTGCACTCTTCACACCCTTTCGCCCGGTAAATAGTCGGCGGGTTCGCAACATCCTGCTGCAGAAACTCGCAATGCTCTTTTGAGGGCGTGTAAGGCTCGCAGCATTCCTTACACAGGACTCGTACAAGCCGCTGCGCGACAATGCCCACCAGGCTTGAGGAAATCAGGAAAGGCTCTATTCCCATATCCATCAGGCGAGTGATAGCGCCTACGGCTGTGTTGGTGTGCAGAGTGGATAATACAAGATGACCCGTGAGGCTGGCCTGAACGGCAATCTCGGCGGTTTCAAGATCTCGTATTTCACCAATCATTACTACGTCCGGGTCCTGGCGCAAAATAGCCCGCAAGCCGCGTGCAAAGGTCATCTCAACCTTTGAGTTTACCTGTGTTTGCCCAATGCCGGGCAAGTTGTATTCAATAGGATCCTCAACCGTAAGGATATTTCGGCTACGGTCGTTTATTTCCTGCAGTGAGGCATACAGTGTTGTGGATTTACCCGAGCCCGTTGGCCCTGTAACAAGCAAAATGCCGTAGGGCCGGTGTATGAGCTTGCGCAGAATCTTCAAATCGTCTGGTGCCATGCCCAGGGATTCCAGATGAATGGCCCCCGCTTGCTTATCCAGTAATCGCAGAACAACCCGTTCACCGCTGGAGGAAGGCATTGTAGAGACCCGGATATCCACTTCACGGCCTGCTACTCTCAATGCAATTCGCCCATCCTGAGGTACTCGCTTCTCCGCAATATCCAGCTTTGCCATAACCTTGATGCGAGACACCAATAGCGGCGCCAAAGCTCGTTTTGGCTGAACAACCTCACGCAACACGCCGTCTACGCGGAACCTGACCACGAGGCGTTTTTCGTAGGTTTCAATGTGTACATCCGAAGCACTGGTTTTTACTGCTTCGGTGAGAATAGCGTTAATCAGGCGGATAATCGGCGCATCATCTTCCTGCTCAAGAAGATCTTCCGTTTCCGGAACCGAGTCAGCGAGCGAAGCCAAATCCATGTCGTCGCCTATACCTTCAACCATCTGCATGGCTTCCGCAGAATCGTTCTGATACGCAGCGTTCAGGGCCTGATCAAAATGGTCAGGCTCGATAGTAGTGAACCGCGCGCGGCCGCCGCTGATGCGGTTGGCTTCTGCCAGTGCAGAATGTGGGGCACCGGGCCTGACCAGAATAACCGGAGTGCCCTCTTCCGAGCGGGTCAGAATCACACCGTTGCGCTTGGCAAAGGTGAAGGGTAAACGACCCAGCGGAGCATCCTGCGGCTGAAGTGCGGTTTCTGTGGTCAAGGTTTTCCTCGTTTCTATCAGGCATTCAGGGTTTTGTGCGCACTCGCACACTCTGCAACCCTTTCTGTTTTATGCGGTTCAGGAAGGCTACCACAGGATATAGGCCCGCTGAATAACCCTTTACACTATACTCCCAATAAAAGGCGCTATTCTGATAACCTGTGGTACTTTCGGCGTTTTCCAGAAAGTGTCCGGAGGCCAGCTTTTGCCATGCCAGGGATTCTGACAGTTTGCTAACTTGCATTCAGGACAATTAATGCTCTCTATTAACCCAAAGGTTCCACTCGCGCTGGCTATTATTTCAGGGTTGGCCATGGTGGGCGCTACTGCATGGCAGGGCTATGATTTCTGGCAGGCTCAAAACCAGCAAGTTGTTCAGTCCGGCAAAGTCGCTTTGCAGCCCACCACCAAAACACCTGCTCCCCCCAAAGTTGCACTTGCGTCCCTTGAGTTGTTTGGCAGCGCCCAGCTCGGTGAGTCACAAGCTGATGAGAATACAGAAGATCTACCAGAAACCAACCTCAGGATATTTCTCCGAGGCGTTCTGGCTGGCGACGGCGAATTCCCGGGCAGTGCTCTGATAGAAGATGACAAAAACAAAACGGATGTCTTTCTTGTAGGCGACGAGCTGCCCGGCAATGCCAAACTCCGCTCTGTTCATCCAAACCGCGTGGTTCTTGATCGCGGGGGCAAACTGGAAAATCTGTATTTTCCAGAACCAGACAACCGTGCAGGCATGACCTTCTCTGCTGGCGCCGGCAATTCTCAATATGCAAACCAACCACGCCAGGCACCAGCCACATCGAGCCAGCCCGCTTCGGCAACCTCTTCCGAAAATAATCAGCAGCGCCGTGAGGAGATACGCAAGCGCCTTGAGCAACTTCGCGAACGCCTCCGCACTAACGGTTAGACTGAATTAAAAGCCACGTAATTAGCCGTTGCACTTCACTGTCGCCAAATGACACCACCAATGTCGCCATGGGACAGTGTGCGCGCCGGATAAATCGATAGAATGCACTCCATCATACAAAAAACGGGAGTGGGTTTTGATGCGACGTTGGAACGGTTGGGGCGATGAGACATTCAGTCTGGAACTTCCCGCACAGGGGCAAAGCTTTTTATCCAAGCGTGTAGGTGACGGTAAAGCCCTTGAAGACGCATCCCTTGAATCTGTTTGCGCCAAGGTTCCTGAATCACGCCTGCCGACCGATGCCACTGTTGATAAGCTGATTGATACCACACCCGAAGTTCGTGTTCGCCACTCCCGTGGCCAGAGCCTCGATGACTGGCTGGCGATGCGCAGCGGCGACTTCAGAGTGTTCCCGGATGGTGTTGCTTGCCCTGAAAGCAGTCTCGACGTGCAGAAATTGCTTCAGTACGCACAAACCAACAGCATTGAAGTTATCCCATACGGTGGTGGTACCAGCGTTGCCGGTCACATCAACCCCTTGGCTGGCGACAAGCCGATCCTGACAGTGGACATGGGCGGAATGAACCGCCTTATGGATCTTGACCAGGAAAGCCAGATTGCAACCTTCGGTGCCGGTACACCGGGGCCTTTGGTTGAATCCCAACTGCGGGCCCAAGGTTACACGCTCGGACACTTTCCCCAGTCGTTCGAGCTCTCAACTGTGGGTGGCTGGGTAGCCACTCGCTCCAGTGGGCAGCAATCCCTTCGCTACGGCCGAATTGAGCAACTGTTTGCGGGTGCCCGTGTCGAAACTCTCAAAGGCACATTGGACATCCCCACTATACCGGCATCCAGTGCCGGGCCCGACATTCGCGAAATGATTCTCGGGTCAGAGGGCCGGGTCGGGCTGATCACAGAAGTGAAGGTCAGGGTTAGCCGCCTGCCGGAACAGGAGAGCTTTCATGTTGTATTCTTTCCTGATTGGGATAAAGCGCGCACTGCCTGTCGCATGCTCGTACAGAACCGCATTCAGCTCTCCATGCTGCGCCTCAGCAACGCCATAGAAACCGAGACTCAACTGGCATTGGCGGGACATCCTCATCTTATCGGTATGATGGAAAAAGTACTTTCCCTGCGCGGAGCTGCAGAAGGCAAATGTATGATGACCTTCGGGCTGACTGGCAGTAAGCATCAGTGCACCAGTGCGAAACAGGAAGCAAAACGCATTTGTTCGGAATACAAAGGTGTGTATACCGGCACTCATCTCGGAAAAAAGTGGGCCGAAAAACGTTTCACCATGCCCTATCTGCGAGAAGCGCTATGGCAGATGGGCTACGCCGTGGATACGCTGGAAACGTCGACCGACTGGGATAACGTCGACAATCTGCTGGGCATCATGGAAAACAGCCTTCGCACCTGCCTGCAAACCCGTGAAGAAAGCAAAGATGAACGCGCCCATGTGTTCACACACCTATCTCATTTCTACGGCCAGGGTTGCAGCATTTACACGACCTATGTTTTCCGGGCTGCAGGCAGCTACGATGAAACTCTGGCTCGCTGGAAGCATCTGAAAAACACAACCTCTGAGCTGATTGTCCGTAACCGCGGCACCATCAGTCATCAGCACGGTGTTGGTAAGGATCATGCGCCCTTTCTGCCGGTTGAAAAAGGTGAACTCGGCATGCTTGCCATCCGTTCCTTGTGCAATACCTTTGACCCCAAAGGCATTCTCAACCCTAAAACCCTGCTGGACTGAACGGAGCCATCCCGATGAAGCGTCGAGAAGCAGTACTCAGAGAGCTTCAAAATGGCCCGCAAACGTTTGATGTTGTGGTGGTTGGTGGCGGCATCACGGGCGCCGGTATAGCCCGGGAAGCAGCCGGCAGCGGATTGAAAACGCTGCTCGTGGAGCAAAAGGATTTTGCCTGGGGAACGTCCAGCCGGTCTTCAAAAATGGTGCACGGTGGTCTGCGCTATCTTGGAAGTGGCCAATACAAGCTAACCCGGGATGCCGTCACCGAGCGCCAGCGATTGATGGCAGAGGCGCCCGGGTTAATTGAACCCTTACGCTTCATCATGCCGCATTTTCAGCGGCAATTTCCTGGCCCACGGTTATTTCAGATTTTGCTTCGGGTTTACGATTGGATTGCTCGCTCCAAATCTCGCCATTTCCTCACTCCGGGCCAAGCCATGCAGTGGGTACCTGGCTTGAACACAGAGAAGCTTTCAGCTGCCAGCGGCTTTACTGACGCAGTAACCGATGATGCCAGACTCGTGCAGCGAGTGATCACGGAGGCACGTCAAGATGGTGCCTGGTGCCTGAACTACGTTAAAGCCCTGCGGGTGATCCGAAAGGAGGGACAGGTCAGCGGGCTTGAACTCCAGGCCGAAAACGAGCCCAACCCCTTTGCCGTTGATACGCCGTTAATTATCAATGCGACTGGAGTGTGGGCAGATCGGCTTCAATCGCAAAACAATAGCGAAGCACCCATGACCATCCGGCCTTTGCGCGGCAGCCACCTGGTTCTTCCCTGGCAAGCACTGCCCGTTTCCTGCACCGTTTCCCTGCTCCACCCGGACGACAAACGCCCGGTTTTCGCCTTCCCATGGGCCGGTACGACTGTGCTGGGCACAACGGATCTCGATCATCCAGAAAGCCTGGATAAAGAACCTCACATAACAGATGAAGAAGCGGAGTATCTGTTGCGCATTGCGGGCAGGCTATTTCCCGGTGCAACAGTTTCCAGAGATAACGTGCTTTCAACCTGGTCGGGAGTTCGCCCCGTGGTTATGGCCGCCCAAAAGGCTGCCAACTCCAAAGCTCCCTCCAAAGAGAGCCGTGAACACGAATTCCGTGAGGATAAAGGCTTGATCAGTATTGCGGGTGGCAAGCTCACCACCTTCCGCTTGATAGCACGAGAAGCACTTACTCGAGGATTGCACGACGAGGTGCTTTTACGGCCACAAAGCGACCCGGTCTTCCGTCGGTCGCCCTCAGCACCAAAGCCAGCCAATATCAGCCGCCAGAACTGGCAGAGACTGACCGGTTATTACGGCTCGGATTTGCCGTCTGTGCTTACCGCTGGCCCCGCCACACTGGTTAGTGATGACACCACTAACTGCACCGTTCCGGGTGAACTTCTGTGGGCTGAAGTTGTGTGGGCTTGCGCGCAAGAAGACGTGCAACATCTGGATGACCTGATGCTGCGTCGCACCCGGCTTGGCCTGATAGCCCCGGAAGGTGGCAGAGCACTGCTTCCTAAGCTGAAGCACTATTGCCAGAGCGTGCTTAATTGGGATGATGAGCAATGGCATTTCGAAGAAAACCGGTATCTGGCCTTGTGGAATCAAGCCTATTCCTTGCCGAACGGCCCGGAGCCAAAGCATGCTGTCTGACCCGCTGATTTTAGCCATTGATAATGGCACCCAGAGCGTTCGCGCCCTGCTCTTCGATACCAGGGGCAATCTGATTGCCAAGGGCCGGCAAGAGATCGAGCCCTACTTCTCAGAGCAGCCGGGCTGGGCGGAACAGCATCCGGAGTATTTCTGGGAAAGTCTCGGCAAAGCTTGTGTTGAGCTTTGGGCGTCCACAGACGTAGCGCCAGACAGAGTGGTAGGTATCGCCGTCACTACTCAACGCGGCACAGTGATCAATCTGGACGAGCATGGCAAACCGCTACGCCCGGCAATTATCTGGCTGGATCAGCGCCATGCCCATGTTGAAGGCCCGATAAAGGGCCCCTGGGGGTGGATCTTTAAACTGGCTCGGCTTGAAGACACGGTCCGGCGCTTCCGAGAGAAAACGCAGGCTAACTGGATTTCCCAGAATCAACCGGAGATCTGGAAAAAAACCCGGCACTTCCTGCTGTTATCCGGATACCTGAATTACCGGTTAACGGGCGAATTTAAAGATTCCACCGGCAGCCAAGTGGGTTATCTTCCATTTGATTACAAAAAACACCGTTGGGCCGCAAAGCGGGACTTTAAATGGGAGGTAATGCCCGTAAAAAGGGACATGCTGCCGGATTTGGTCAGCCCCGGCGCGACCCTCGGCCACCTCACTGCAGAAGCCGCCATCCATCTGGGGCTTCCGGAAGGCTTGCCAGTAATCGCTGCAGCGTCTGACAAGGCCTGTGAGATTCTTGGCTCCGGTGGCCTGACTCCCGATGTAGGCTGCATGAGCTATGGCACAACCGCCACCATCAATGCGACCAACAAACGGTATGTGGAACCGGTTAAATTGATGCCTCCCTATCCTTCAGCAAGACCCGGGCACTTCTCTACCGAGGTGATGATATACCGAGGATTCTGGATGGTGAGCTGGTTCAAAAGGGAATTCGGTTTGCGGGAGCGGGAGATTGCTGAAAAGCGGGGCATTGAACCTGAAGAGCTGTTTGATGAGCTTGTGCAATCCGTACCTGCTGGTTCCATGGGCCTGATGCTGCAGCCCTATTGGTCACCTGGCGTGCGCCAACCCGGCCCGGAAGCCAAAGGCTCTATCATTGGTTTTGGCGACGTTCACACCCGCTCGCACATCTACAGAGCCATTCTGGAAGGCTTGGCTTACGCCCTTCGGGAAGGTAAAGAAAAAATCGAAAAGCGCAGTGGCACCAAGATCACAAAACTGCGAGTAGCGGGTGGTGGCTCCCAGAGTGACGCTGCCATGCAGCTCACGGCGGATGTATTTGGCTTGCCTGCGGAGCGCCCCCACACTTATGAAACCTCGGGTTTAGGGGCTGCCATAGATGCAGCCGTTGGCCTTGGCCTGCACCCGGATTTTGAAACTGCGGTTGCTGCGATGACCCGGGTTGGGCAGGTGTTCCACCCCAACCCTGAAGCACGCGAACTGTACGAAAAACTCTATTCCGAGGTTTACCTGCGCATGTATCCGCAATTGCAGCCGCTGTACCAGAAAATCCGGGATATTACGGGCTACCCGAAGTAAGTTTGATTCTTTAATTCCAAGTTTACGCCTGCGTGCGTTCTTGGAATTCAGAGGTTAAAGCCGTGGCAACTCGGTTCCCTCTGGAACCCGAATCTCGAATCCGGATTTCACGTTAACGGTTTCGCCTGCAGGTACTTCGCGATCCCACGCCAAAACACCTTTCTTGTCATCAACATCCCGTTGGACCGGCTCGCTGATTTCAAGGGGCTTAACGGTCAGGATGTCTTTCTGGGACACAGGTAAGCGGTCAAAAACACGGACCTTTACCGCCTTGGCGTGGTGATTGGTGATCTCAAAGCGATTTTGCCGGCGCTGAACGTTTTCGCTCTTCCATACACCCTCTTCTCCTGTGCGTTCCAGCTCATTCACCACCGCCACTCGAATGCCCTCATCGGCGCCGAAGCCCAAGGTTAATTCCTGACCATCGGTCAATTCCTGAAGGTGGCTTTGTCCTACGCTCTGGCCATCCCTGTACAGGGTGACTCGTCCTGCGGGTATCGGAGCCTCTGATTTGAACACTCCGGTGGCATGCAGGTAGCCGGTTGTGTTCAATACCGGTGCGGTCCAGGTAGCCACCTCTGCAGGAATCCGGTGTTCCGCTACCATCAAGCGCTGGCCGGAATTGCTACTGGGAATGTCAACTGGCTGAGGCAGCCGATAACTTTGGGCGAAGGTACTCTGGCGTTCTACAACAGCCGGGCTAGCCATTACCATCTCGGCCTGCATATCAGCAGAGCGCGCTAAAGACTTGGTACTATAAACCTCCGGCGGCTCTGGGCTGACGACCCAGGAATACAGTGGTGGCATGGCAGTTCCCCTGCGGGCATTGGCGGTTGCAAGGTGGAGTTCTACTCCCTCCCAATCTGTGCCTGTTGATTGTTGCACCACGGCCAGATGTTTCAGGGCCACTTCGCCGCCGGCCTTACCTTCCAGTTCGGTTTTCAGGCGTGCACTGTATTCGCTGCGCCAATTAGCCTCCGGCGTTTGAAACTTGAGCTTTACTTGAAGCTCGCCAGTCACCGGGGCCTGATAATGCACACGCACCTTCTTGGTCGCCTTGGCACCTTGCTTGATTTGAGCAAGATCCCGCATCAAACGATCTCTCAAGGCCACATCGCCCGTCATTTCCGCCCGAATAGTCCTTATCTCCGACAATGCACTCTGGGTTGTATTCTTCAACGCAGCGGCCATGTCGTTCAATTCTGAAGCCTTCAATTCATGGGGCAACTCCGCCGCTTTGCTGGCAAGCGTTACCTGTTGGTTCCATGCTTTTATCAAATCCTCTTGCGCCTGGATCCGTGCGGTAACAACATCCAGTTCATCCCGTAGCCTGCGGGTTTCACCGGCCACAAACTCTGCCTGCTCCACCCGGCTGATCTGAACCTGCTGGATCTGCGCTCCAGTGATACCTTCAAGCACAACCTGAAGGCTTTGATCCTGCAAGCTAACGGGCAAACCATCAACTTCAAAATTACCAACACCCGCGCCCACCTGCTCACTTTCCATCCAGGTAAGTTCAGCGTGGGATGGATACAAGGTGGCGCCGGTGATGTCTGCCTGAGCGCTAAGCGGCGTAAACGCAATGGCGATTGCAAGTAGGCTGGGCTTTCTCATTAGAGGGTACCTTTCGGTTGAAGCAGTTTGATGCCGAACTAACAGTGCTCATTAAAGTACATGATCCACACGCCTTTGGCATCGAAAGCTCCCTTACCTTAATCAAAATACATACTCTCGAAAGGTGTTACTGGAGGCCTTGAAAGCTTCCTTCACAAGTATGGACATGCCATTTCAGGCAACGTAGATTTGCTTTTTTTTGATAATCATCAAGAAATATTCCTTCAATGCAGGCATCTTGGTCAAAATCATTGGAATACACCATCTTTAGGTAGTGCTTACCGAAAGGGAAATCGAATATGAAAAAAATTCCGATACTGCTCGCTGCCCTGGGGCTGGCTAGCTACTCGGGCCTGGCGTTCGCAGAGGCAGATGCTGAGCGAGGTGCAGCAACCGCAGCCATATGCATGGCCTGCCACCAGGCCGATGGCAGCGGTATGAACATTGCCGGCGGTGAATCCTGGCCCCGCCTTGCCGGCTTGGACGCTGCTTACATTTCCAGGCAACTCCATGACTACAAATCCGGCGCCCGCAGCAATGCCAGTATGATGCCTTTCGTCAACATGCTGAATGAGCAGCAAATTCAAGATGTTGCAGCATACTATGCTAGCCTGCCAGCAACTCAGGGCAAGGGTAGTGAAGGCGCAGACGAGGCGACACTGAAACGGGGCCAGCAGCTCGCGGAACGTGGAGACTGGTCTGATTACATTGTTTCATGCAAAAGCTGCCATGGCCCAGACAATCAAGGTGCGGGTGACGTCTTCCCTGGCATTTCAGGCCAGCATGCGGGGTATATCAAGGCCCAGTTGCAAGCCTGGAAAGCGGGCGCCAGGAAGAACGACACGCAAGACCTGATGGGTTCCATCGCCCGCCGCATGAGCGAGGACGATATTCACGCCGTAGCTGTTTGGCTCGCGAGCCAAAATTCTGTGGCCAAATAAGAGGATTCCGACATTATGATTCGCACATTAAGTTACGCTGCCCTGTCCGGAACCCTGTTGTTTTCCGTAAACGCTACAGCAAGCGACGCTACCACCCAGCAGTACATCGACACCCTGACAGAGCTTGGGTACCCGGCACCGAAGGACGACGAATTGGTGCACATTCCACCCACGATGGAAGATCTGGAAAACGCCAAACTGCACCCGGAGTTAAAGCGTGTTATTCGGAAAGGCTATGACCTTTTTACTAACACCCAGCAGTTGCGTGGCGAGAACGTGTTCAACAATATGAACTGCTCAAGTTGCCATTTGGGTGAAGGGCGCATGCCTTTCAGCGCTCCTGTGTGGCCTGCTGCCGTCACACTGCCGAATTTTCGCGGCAAGAACGATCATGTAAATAACCTGGAAGAACGCATTGCTGGCTGCTTCACCTACTCCATGAACGGCAAGCCTCCCGAGTACGGCAGCGACAATATGTTGGCTATGTCTGCGTACCATCAGTGGCTGGCCAAGGGTGTGGCTATGTATCCGGAGCAACCCATATACGGTCGGGGCTTCCCCGCGCCGGATCGTCCTGAAGAGCTAAGCTATGCCCGCGGTGAAGCCGCGTTTGAAGAGAAGTGTTCTGTTTGCCACGGGAGCGATGGCGAGGGCCTGCGTGTGGGAGACCAGACAGTTTTCCCTGCAACCTGGGGCGATATGTCTAACAACTGGGGGGCCGGTATCGTGCGGATATTTACCGCAGCCGGGTTCATCAAGAACAACATGCCTTTGGGGCAGCCCAACAGCCTTAGCGATCAGGAATCCTGGGATATTGCTTATTACATGAGCAACCAGGAGCGACCGCAGGATCCCCGTTATACGGGTGATGTGAAGGAGACTCTGAAAAATACCGAGGCGCGATTCCACAAACATTCAATGTATGGTCAGGCGCGGGAGACCGACGGCCACGTGCTGGGAGATCATAGCAACACTGGTGAGAAATCCTTTCTGAAACCGGATACGATTCGCCCAAGAACGTTTGAGTAAAAGTGCAAAGAGGCTGGAGCTATGCCAGCCTCTTTCAATCAGGCCCGCCCCTAGCCCTCAGCGCCAGGCATTCTCATGGGAATGATGGCCTGCAAGACTTTGCCCACAGGGCCTTGGCCATCGAACAAAGTGGTTTCAACCAGACCAATGCCTGAATCTTGCATGCGACTGCGAGCATCCAGACCCAACCACTCACCTACGGGTCTGCGATGCAGGTAGAGGGTTGCATCCGCATTAATACAACCTACGCCACCACCCAAACTCAATTGCCCAACGCCGTTGCCAAAATCGCAGAGCGCAGCTGCCATAACATCAGGACTGGCTTCGACATCTTCGACAACAGGTACAGGTAGCCTCATCCATGCAATACCTTGCCCTTTGGCTTTAACCCCATCAATAAGTTTTGCTTTAGCTGTACTGTGTAGGCCTTCTGGGCTGTATTGATTTGTCCAGCCTGCAGCCTCCGAAATGTTTTGCTCAACCGGCTCGACGGGTGGCCTGTGCTCTGAAGGCCCGAAGTGACCGTAATCCGGCACTTCTTGCTCACTAGTCTCCAGAAAAAGTGCACTTGCGCGAGCAACCTTTGTATCCCCAGCCAATAAAGACGCCTCAAGGATTTGAAGCCGTGAGCCGCCCCGTACCAGCCGTGTATTTACTGTTAAGGGAGCATCCGGTACAGGCCTCAGCAGATCTACAGTCAGCCTTGCCAAATTAAGACGTTCATTATTTGTTGCCTTCTCCATGGCATGAGCCATTAACCCCACTACCGGTCCGCCATGCAGGTGCTGTGGGCTCCAAGGGCTTCGACTTGAAGGCGTTGGTACAAAAAAATCCCCATCACGCTGAAAAAGTGCTTTATCCATGATTGATCCTTGTTCTTTCCTCAAAGTCGATTGCGAATATCGTTCAGTAATTTATAGAGCAGCTTCCGCTGCAGCCCAGCGAGATGCTCTTTGCGACAGCAAAGCTTGAACCATGCCTGAGATGATAATTAAAGCGCAGCCAGACATTTGCAGCGTATTCAGATGCTGGCCAAACAGGACCCACGCCAGTGCTACAACCGTAATTGGCTCCAGATAAGCCAGGGTGCCATAAGTTGCTGCCGGGAGCGCCCTGAGCGCAACAACAGCTAGCATGATCGCCAGAAATCCAGGAATCACACCTGCGGCAATTAACCAACCCCACTGGGCACCTGCAATGGCATCTCCCTGCTGAATCATAAAAGGCAGAATGCATAGCGCCCCGACCAACATTTGATAGCCGCTGCGGGTGAGCACATGCACACGTTCATGTATCAATCGATTGGTCAGGATAAAAGCGGCGTAACACAACATCGCACACAGCGCATAAAAGAGGCCAATGGCTTCTTCCTTTCTCCCCGAAAGATTGAAATTAAACTCCATCATCATGGCAAAGCCAAAAAGCGCTAGACCGATCAACCCCGCACTGGCTCCCGTCAACCGCTCGCCCATAAAGAAGTGGGCAACAATTGACGCTGTTACAGGTGCCAAGTACAGCAGCATCACGGCGTTAGCCATGCTGGTGTAATCCAGGGACACAATGTAGAACACTACAAACCCGGCAAGAAAAGCGCCGGTTACCAGCACTTTCACGCCTGGCCAGGTCAAGATCCTTTCCTTCTGACCCGTAGCCAGAAGAAAGCCGCCCATCAGCACAGCGCCAATAAACAGGCGGTAAAAGGTAACCGTTTCAGCGCTTACATCAGCGTAAACAGATATCGCACCAATAGTGCCCATAAAAACGGCAGCCAGAACGGCTGCCAGTATGTTGGAGTTCATTCGTTGGGGGCTCACGTCAAAGCTGTTTGATTTTAAATAAGATCCAAGACCTTCCCTATATCAAATAGATACTATCAAACTCGAGATCAATGCTCGCAACCGATTAGGCTTCACAGGTTTATTCAAAATGGGCAGCTGCTGGGATCGCATCTTCTGTCGCGTCTCAACGCTGTGATCGGCAGTTATCAAAGCTGCAGGTATCTTCTGCCTCAACATCTTTCGGATAGCATGGATTGCATCGGAGCCGAGCTGGCCATAGTCTAATTGATAATCAGCCAAAATAGCCTCAGGGTGCCCGTCTGTCTGCTCAAGATAAGTAATTGCAGCCTCACAGCTTGGTGCGGTGACAACGACACAATCCCATCGTTCCAGTAGGAGCTTCATGCTTTCCAACACAGAATGGTCGTTATCGATAACCAGTATTTTCGCTCCGGCAAACCCTTTGGAAAAAATTTGCGCCGTATTGATACTCGGTTTTGTCTCTTGCAGCTCGCGGCTATTTTCCATCGGAAGTGTCAGCGCAAATCGAGAGCCTCGCCCTGGACGGGAAACTACGTCCATTTGACATCCGAGCACCCGAACCATTCGGTCTACAATGGCCAGACCAAGCCCTGCGCCCTGCCGGCCACCAGTACCCTGCGGTAAAAGCTGGTGAAATTCAGTAAAGATCTCATCCAGTTTGCTTTCCTCAATACCCACTCCGGTATCCCATACCTCAATCCGCAAAGCATTCGGCCGGGATCTCAGTGCAAGCAGAACCCGACCTTTCGGGGTGTACCGGAAGGCGTTGGCAAGCAGGTTTCGTATGACTCTGGTCAGCATTCGCTGATCGGTTTTAACCATGGCTGGTATGGTACGAATGCGAAAATCCAACTGGGCATTCGCTGCAATGGCTTCGAACTCTTCCCCCAACCCTTTAACCAGAGCCGCTACATCCGTCATAACCCAATCAGGCACCATCGCTTGCTGATCAAGCTTCGATATATCCAGCAGGTCAGCCAACAGGTCTTCTGCGCCTTCGAGAGCTCTATGCACCTGTTGAACCATGCGGCTTTCTTCTGCAGGCAACGGACTTTCCTGAAGTGCCGAGATCATAAGGCGGGCGGCATTCAGCGGCTGCAGCAAATCATGACTCGCAGCGGCCAGGTACTTGTCTTTGCTGCGATTGGCATCATGGGCAGCTTTTACCGCAACAACCAGTCCGCGCTCTGCCTTTTCCCGCTCCGCAATTTGATAGTGCAAGCCGTCGTTGGCCAGCTGCAAGGCGGCTGTACGCTCATCCACTCTGCGCTCCAGATCAGCATTCAGTTGCACAAGCTTTTCGCGGGACTGAACCCGTTCACTGATGTCTGCAACAAACGCTTCAACCACTTCTGGCCCAAGATCAGGCCGTCGCAATAAAGTAATCGCAACATGTACCGGTTCTGAGTCTGCCCGCCGCAGCCGGGTTTCCCGCGCACTAAGGCTACCCCGGTCAAGTAACTCCTGACGCAAATCGTCGAATTCGCTGGAACTGCAAAACAACTGTTCTCGCAGGCGAATCACTCGCTGTTCAAGATCCTCAGGGCTATCGTAGCCACAGATTTTAGCCATGGCTGGGTTACAGGCTAAAAAGCCAGCTCTTAAATTGCCTTGAAAAACACCGTGCAAGGCATTTTCAAATAGCCATTTGTAGCGGTTGCGCTCCAGCTCAAGCTCTTCAATGCGGTCTTGAAGTGCCGGGTAATAGTTCTTTCTGACAGATTGACTACCAAAGCCCAGCAAATCTCCAATGCCATAGTCACTGGCTTGCTCGTCAGAGGGCTTCTTCATAGACAACCTGAACGTCTCTTAGGGATGATTTGCGCGGGTTTGTGAGTATGCAGGGGTCTTGCAGTGCGAAACCGGATAGAGAGGGTATATCGGACACACTCACACCCAGGTTCGCCAGGTTGTCTTCCAGGCCGACCTTACGCTTGAGCTGAATAATGCGATTCATAAGACGCTTCTGGATTTCCGGTTTACTCATTCCGCGAGTATCAATATCCATCGCTTGCGCAACTCGCAAAAACCGGTCTTCCGCCGAGCGGAAATTGTAGGCGACCACATGCTCCAAAAGCAGCGCGTTACACAGCCCATGGGGTAAATCCAGAAAGCCCCCCAAACTATGGGCCATGGCATGGACAGCACCCAATATAGCGTTAGAAAAAGCCAGGCCTGCCTGCATGGAGGCGAGCATAATTTGCTCCCGCAGAAACGGATCAGAGGTATTATCAACCAAAGGTTCAAGGTTGCGGTTAATCAGTCTAATGGCCTCAAGGGCGTGGGAGTCTGTGAGCGGCCCGCTGCCTGTGGACACAAAGGCTTCAATCGCATGTACCAGCGCATCCACACCTGTGCAGGCGGTTAGGTAGGCGCTCATGGTTTCGGTTACTTCCGGGTCGATCAACGATACATCCGGTACCACCGCCTTGCTTATGATGGAAAATTTGAACCGGCGGTTCGGGTCAGAAATGATCGCAAATTGCGATACATCGGCGGAGGTGCCAGCCGTTGTTGGAATAAGGATCAAGGGCGGGGGCGGGTTGGAAATCGTGTCGACGCCTTCAAAATCGAGAATGTGGCGGCCATTGCTTGCGATAATCCCGATGCCCTTTGCACAGTCCATGGGACTGCCACCCCCGATGGCGACAATCACATCGCATTCAGAAGACTTGTAAAGTTCGGCACCAGCCATCACCTCATCCACTCGCGGGTTGGCCGATACGCCAGTAAACACCGTGACGCGTAAACTTGATGCCGTCAGCAGATTAACGATTTCGCTAACCCACCCTGCAGTCGCCACACCAGGATCTGAGACGAGGAACACATGCTTTGCGCCAAGATTACTCGCAAAGTTTGCGACAGACTTGCGGGCCCCTGCGCCGAATACAATTTCTGGCGAGACAAATTTTCTTAATACAGCTATGTCAGGACTCATGGGAATACGCTCAACATTACGCTTTTTATTGGAATGCCCGAGAGCTTAACTCAAGTTTTCTGAAGGTTCACCGGCTTTGGCTATGATTGATATAAAACCTATGCAGTTCTTCGAGCATTCTGACCTGATTTCTTTTCTGCAAAAACCCGTGTCCCTCCGCCTCAAACCAGATCAGCTCTGGTGTGTGCCCGGATTCTTTCATTGCCTCGACCATCTCTGTGGTCTGTTCTGGCACAACAACTTTATCTTGCCCTCCCTGGAAAAAAATAACCGGGGCGCTGATGGTCGTCGCCTGAAGTCTGGGCGTACGGGAAACCCAGCGTTGAAAATAACGATCCGGGTCACCCAGCAACCAATCGAGATAGCCGGATTCAAAACGGTGGGTCATACGCCTTAAATGAAGCGGGTCTGTCACCCCATAAATGCTCGCACCCGCGGTGTAACGCCCCTCCCCCATCAAAGCCACTAACGCCGTATAGCCTCCGGAGCTCCGACCCTGAATGAACACTTTGAGACCATCTGCAAGGCCGGCAGCTATAAGATACTCTGCAGCTCGTGCCATATCCTGTACATCGGCCTCCCCCCATTGCCCCGCTAACGCCAGCCTGAAATTACGACCAAAGCCACTACTTCCACGGTAGTTCACCTCAGCAACAGCAAAGCCCTGCTGGCACCAATACTGAACCTGCGGATTGAACACCGGATAGGCCGCAGATGTAGGGCCACCGTGGGCGATCAGTATGAGAGGGGGCGCACCAGCAGAATGAACGACCGGGGGATAATAGAACCCCTGAGGAGGCTGAACCTCACCAGGAAGCCCCGGTATCTGAAACGCCTTTGGCAGTGAAACGTCACATTGTGGCAAAGCTTCTTCACCGCCGGCGACTACCCGCACATGGCAAGTATCCGGATCAACTTGCAGCACGGCATCCAGCCGGGAAGCCGATTTGGCAATAACGTAAAGATAGCCACCAGTAACGCACAAACCGCGGAAATCACTATAACTACCGGCAACTCTTGCACTTCCGCCCGCGCCTCGCTCGGAAAGCCATAATTCACCGGTGCCATTGCGGTAACACACACGGGCCCATCGGGCACCGGGTAAGGGGCAATGATGTGACTCTCCCAGCTGCCAGGGTGCATTTGCATGGTCTAGCGGAAGCACATGGTCGCCAATGGTCCAGCGGTTTGACACCACCTGATGTTCAACCTGCCAGGGTTGCCACCAGCCTCCATGATCGGACATTACCCAAAGCGCCTTACCTGAAAAAACAGGCTGCTGAATAGACGCCTCTTTGGGCGCTTCGCGAACCTGGCAGTTGACCAGAAAACCGTCGTTTGTCACGTCCGCCGTCCAAAGGCGGGTTCGCAGCCAGGGCATATCCGGCAATTGCCAGCTTATCCAGGCAATGCGGCGGCCATCGGCAGAGAGTGCGGGAGCACTGTAAAAATCTTCACCGCTATGGAGCACCTCCACCTCACCCGTCAGCGCAACGGCAACCAACGCTTGCTGGCCTGCGGCATCATTTTCTTCGCTATCGGTCTCGCGCACGGCCAGCACACGATCCTTCAGCGGGTCGATCACAAGTCCGCCATAAGCTGATCTATCATTCGTCAGTACCTGGCTACGACCACCCTCGTGACGAATGAAATGAATTTGCTGGCAATCGCTTACCAAAAATGTTCCGGTTAACGAGGCTGCGATAGCACCGCCACCGTACCCATTAACCTGGCTGCGGATACTGAGCGTTTTGCTGTGTAGCTGGGCAGGGTTGCCACTCTCAGGTGCGAGATGCCATAACCTTTGCGCGCCTGTGTGTGGCTCATTTTGCAGCCAGAACAAACCTGCACCGCAAGCGACAAGGTTGCTGCGCTGAGTGAAGCCTTCACAGGCTTCACTGGCGCTAAGTACCAGAGTATCAGAGGCCCTCATCACGATCAGCTCTTGAAAAACAGTCTGGAATTTTCTGCGTTGCGGTAAGTCAGGTCAGCAATGCCAACCGTGGCGTGGTCGGCCGCTTTGCGTGCCGCCAGAATTCGGTCATGGTAAGAAGATTTGCTACACACCGGGTCGGCATTATCGGCATTACCGGTTAACAAATAGGCCTGGCAGCGGCAGCCCCCAAAGTCCTTATCTTTCTCATCGCAGGAGCGACAGGGTTCTGGCATCCAGGCATCGCCCCGATAATGATTGAAACCAGGACTGTCGTACCACACTGACTTTAAGTGTGTGTCGCGAACATTCGGAAATTCAATAGGTAACAGGCGTGCACTGTGGCATGGCAAGGCCGTACCGTCAGGGGCGACGGTCAAAAACAGACTGCCCCAACCATTCATACAGGCTTTCGGGCGCTCTTCGTAATAATCCGGGGTCACGAAGATAAGTTTCATAGGGCACCCGGAAGCTTCAAGTTGAGCCCGGTATTCGTTAACCTCCGCCTCGGCCCGTTCCAGTTGTGCCTTTGACGGCATCAGTCCTTCGCGGTTTTCCAGCGCCCAGCCGTAATACTGGCATGTCGCCAGTTCCACAAAGTCAGCGTCCAGGCGCTCGCACAACGACATAATGTCTTTCATTTGATGAATATTATGACGATGGACCACAAAGTTGAGCACCATTGGATAACCCGCCTCTTTAACAGCACGGGCCATTTTCAACTTCTGCTCAAATGCTTTTCGGGAACCGGCTATGGCGTTATTAAGCTCTGGATCTGAGGCCTGAAAACTCACCTGAATGTGATCCAGACCTGCTGCGGCAAAGGCGTTCACTTTGGCTTCTGTCAGGCCCAGACCAGAGGTGATCAAATTGGTGTAATACCCCAAAGAACGAGCCTCTGCGATAAGCTCTTCAAGGTCTGGGCGCACCAGAGGTTCACCGCCGGAAAACCCAAGTTGCGCCGCACCCATCTCGCGCCCCTGCCGTAGCACTTGAACCCACTCATCGGTGGTGAGCTCCTTTTCCGTTTGCGCAAAATCCAGAGGGTTTGAGCAGTATGGGCACTGCAACGGGCAGCGATACGTCAGTTCTGCCAACAGCCATAGTGGCGGGCCGACACTATGGCCAGCCTTATCTGTTGAAGCTCCGGAAGAAATCGTCATGACACCTCCAGCCAATGTTGATTGCAGGCATGTTCCAGGAACTCACACACATCGTTTGCCAGCGCCCCTGCCTCCGGGAATTTTTGCTCCAGCACGGCCACAAGTTCTGCAACACTGCGCTCCCCATCCACCTCCTGCAGAATAGCGCCAGCGCTCTCGTTAAGCTTAACCATACCTTCTGGATACAAGAGTACATGGCACTGCTGCGCGGGCTCCCACTGAAACCGGAAACCGCGCCGAAAACGAAGTACGTTAGCCATCGTAACCTCCATTACAGTCCCCGATGCCAGACTTGCTGATCCGTGACCGTATGAAACGGCGGTGTTTTATGGCTATACGCCATGGTGAGGGCATCCAGCAAGGCCCAGAGAATGTCCAGTTTGAACTGTAGGATATCCAGCGCCCGGGCCTGCTGAACTGGTGAGGTAAAGTGATCCAGAGTAATGGCCAAGCCATGGGCCACATCACGCCGTGCTTCAGAAAGCCGCTTTCGAAAATAGCTGTAACCGCCCTCTTCTATCCACGGATAATGCTGTGGCCAACTGTCTAACCGGGATTGATGTATTTCCGGTGCAAACAGTTCCGTCAGTGAGGAACAGGCCGCTTCTTGCCAAGTCGCCCGCCGGGCAAAGTTTAGATAAGCATCGACTGCAAACCTAACGCCGGGCAACACATGACGCTGGTCCACCACTTCCTCTCGACTCAGTCCTGTCGCTTCGGCCAGGCAAAGCCAGGCTTCAATGCCACCGCAATCTCCATCGTGGCCATCGTGGTCGAGAATGCGTTGCAACCACTGTTGACGAACCCCCGCATCCGGGCAGTTAGCCATAATGGCGGCGTCTTTGCGGGGAATCATAATCTGGTAGTAATAGCGATTGGCTACCCAGCCCCGAATCTGCTCCGGTGTGCATTGCCCGCTATACATAGCTTTATGGTAGGGATGGTGGATGTGGTACAGCCGCCCTTTATCCCGCAAAGCCTGCTCAAAGTCTGTCCGATTCATAGCTGTTTTCGCGATGGCGTTCATGGCTGCTCCACAAGTTCGATCTGCATTCCGTCCCACGCTACCTCGATGCCATGCTCCGCCAGCTGAGCTCGCTCGGGGGAATCTTCGTTCAGGATCGGATTGGTATTATTTATATGGATCAGGATTTTGCGTTTGGCAGGCATGGTATCCAGCACCTCAATCATGCCGCCTGGCCCGCTTTGGGCAAGATGGCCCATGTCCTGACCGGTTTTGGTACCCACCTCCTGGCGAATCATTTCATCGTCGTGCCACACAGTACCATCCACCATCAGTACGTCAGCTTTACGCATCCACGACAGAATTCGTGCATCCGTTTGGCCAAGGCCTGGCGCATAAAGCACATTCTGGCCGGTTCGGGTGTCTTGAATAAAAATGCCAATGTTATCGCCCGGATGAGGATTATCCCGGCGAGGTGAATAGGGAGGCGCGTTACTCAACAAAGGAATGGCTGTCAGTTTCAGAGACGGAGCACAGGGAATGGTAAAGGAGGAAAACTCAGATGCTGGTACTTCTCGCCAGTTAAGACCACCGTTCCAGTGCTTCAGCATTGGAAACAAAGGAAACCCGGAACTGAGGTCGTCCTTTACCTGGGCGGTGCACCACACATCGAGCGGCAGTCCTTCTCGCAAGGTCAGAAGACCGGTGGTGTGATCGACCTGGCTGTCGAACAACAGAACCGCATTGATCCCAGTATCCCGCAAAGCCCGGGCAGGCTGCATGGCTTCACAAGAGGCCAATTGAGCGCGAATGTCTGGCGACGCGTTACATAAAATCCAGCGTTCGCCGTCTTCGCTGATGGCAATGGATGACTGGGTTCGCGCATGGGCATTCAGTGTGCCTTTGCGAAATCCATCGCAGTTGGCACAGTTACAATTCCACTGAGGGAAACCGCCTCCAGCAGCAGAACCAAGAATATGGATATACATGGGCAAGAGCTCCGGAAGTAGAGCGGCCAGCATTAAATTGCTGGCCGCTCCGTCCTTCAGCGGTTGGCGAAGTACATGGTGACTTCGAAACCAATACGCAGATCTTCATAAGCTGGTTTAGTCCACATAATGCTCACCTCTTTTGTCATGATTATTTGTGCATTAAGGATGGATCGACAGTATTGCCGATACCCACAACCCATCCTAAAGAGAGACTTCATATGCCTATATGGTACTTTCGGACTGTTTTGGCAGGCCATAAGTGGCAGGGTATTACGCAGCAAAAACGAAGTGCTAAACACCAGCGCTACAAACAAAAAAGGCCCGAAACGGGCCAAAAGAGCAGGACACAACAACACTAACTCGCAACAGAACAAACCCCGAAAAGGCCGGTCAGAACCTCCCCCCTTTGCGGGGGGAGTAAAACAACACTCAGATCAGAAGAACCCTAGTGGATTGATATCATAACTGGTCAGCATGCACTTGGTTTGCTGGTAATGATCCAGCGCCAGTTTATGGGTTTCACGGCCAACACCCGACTTCTTATAGCCACCAAATGCAGCATGGGCAGGGTATGCGTGATAGCAGTTCATCCACACCCGGCCTGCCTGAATAGCCCGGCCCATGCGGTAGGCTCGGTTCGTGTCCCGAGTCCAAACGCCAGCACCCAGACCAAACTCGGTATCGTTGGCAATCGCCAGCGCTTCCTCTTCTGTTTTAAAGGTGGTGACCGCTACAACCGGGCCGAAGATCTCTTCCTGGAATACCCGCATGCTGTTGTCGCCTTTGAACAGCGTAGGCTGGATATAGAAGCCATTATCGTAGTCACCGCCCAAATTTTCACGATCGCCACCAGTGAGAACCGTTGCACCCTCCTGTTTTCCGATCTCCAGGTAGGACATGATCTTGTCATACTGTTCTTTACTGGCCTGAGCGCCAACTTGCACGTCGGTATCCAGGGGATTACCGCGCTTGATCGCCTTGGTGCGCTCCACAACCTTTTGCATAAACTCTTCGTACATGTCCTCCTGCACCAGCGCACGAGAAGGACACGTGCACACTTCGCCTTGGTTGAAGAATGCCAGCACCAGACCTTCAACGCATTTTTCGATAAATTCCGGCTCAGCATTCAACACATCAGAGAAATAGATATTCGGAGACTTGCCACCCAACTCAACCGTTGAAGGAATAATATTCTCGGCTGCACACTTCAGAATGTGAGAGCCAACCGGCGTTGAGCCGGTAAATGCAATTTTGGAAATGCGCTTGCTGGTAGCAAGAGCCTGGCCTGCTTCGATGCCGTAGCCGTTAACGATGTTCAGTACACCGGGTGGCAGCAGGTCACCAATAATTTCCATCAACACCAGAATACTTGCAGGTGTTTGTTCTGCAGGTTTGAGCACAGTGCAGTTACCAGCAGCCAGGCAAGGCCCCAATTTCCAGGCCGCCATAAGAATCGGGAAGTTCCAGGGAATAATCTGGCCAACTACGCCTAACGGCTCGTTGTAATGAAAAGCTACAGTGTTCTGATCAATCTCTCCCATGTGCCCTTCCTGAGCACGAATGCAGCCAGCAAAGTAGCGGAAATGATCTGCAGCTAGCGGAATGTCTGCATTGAGGGTTTCACGCACGGCCTTGCCGTTATCCCAGGTTTCCGCAACTGCCAGTTTTTCAAGATTGGCTTCAATGCGGTCTGCAATTTTCAGCAGAATGTTGGAACGTTCTGCCGCTGAAGTACGGCCCCAGGCTGGCGCTGCTTTGTGCGCCGCATCGAGGGCGAGCTCGATATCTTCTTCAGTCGAACGTGGGATCTCGCAGATTACATCGCCGGTTACCGGAGTAACGTTCTCAAAATACTGCCCTTTTACCGGGGCAACCCACTCGCCGCCAATGTAGTTCCCGTAGCGAGACTTGAAAGAAACGACGGAGCCGTCTTGTCCTGGTTGTGCGTAGATCATGGTCTGGACCTCTTTTTGTGTTTATCGTAAAACAACGTAGATTTTCACATTTACCATGTCTAATTTATGCCGCAGACATGGCTTCCTAAATGATGCGTTGGGGGCGAATATCTAATCCCTTAGTATTGGGTTACCCGCTTCAGTTGCCGGTAAGCACCCGGTTTTCGTAATCAGAATAGAGGTGGGTAACTGAGCGAGTCAGTTCATAGCGAGCACCCTCTATTTCTGCGAAGCGATCGGGAATGACAGTGCTGATAACCTCAGCGGCACTTAAACCACGAGCTGCCGAACTGGCCATAATCTCATCCAACCAAGTAAGGTAATCCGTCATCTGCAAAAACGCGCTGTTATCTTTAACAATCGGACCATGCCCGGGAACGACAATGGAAAACGGTAGCTCTGCGAGTTGTTGGATCTCTGAACGCCATTCCATAAGCCCCGGTGTTTGAGGCGTTGTTAAGGCCCGGTTGAAAAACACCATATCTGAGGCGAATAGCACTCCCGAGGTTTCATCCAGAACCACAAGGTCTGCCCCTGTATGCCCCTTCATTGCAATAAAGCGCAGCGTTCGTTTGCCAAGCTGAAACTCACCTGGCTGCACCCTGTGCTGGGGCACGGTCACCTCTGTGCCGCGCATCCAGTCGCCAATCATTCGATACATATTGTCTGAGAAGGCTTCGCCATCCCGTTCGAGTAAACGTGCAGACTCATCCAGCATGTACAGAGTGTTCGGGTCAAAAGCCTGACTCCCGAATGCGTGGTCCGGGTGGTGATGGGTAACCAGCACTTTAACAATCGGCTCGTTCGTGTGGCGTTCAATCAATTCCCGAAAGGCTTGGCCATATCGCTTCGAGGGCCCTGTATCAATCACCACTACACCCTCACCGGTCTCGATAAAGCCGGTATTGACGATATTGCCACCATTGGTTTTTGAGAAATTCGCGGTGCTGCCTTCAACAACCCACACGCCATTGGCAACTGGTGTTGCCTTTAAGTCGTAGGTTTTCCCGCCCGCTGCAGCGGCCGTAGCAAACAGGAGTAGCGTGAAAATTGCGGACATGCACCAGATGGATCTGTGTGCCGGTGTAATATGGCATTTCATGGTTTTTCCCCTCCGATCGCTCCCTCAAACCGGTAACCATTATTGTCTTCCATCGAGATAGCCAGAGCTTTACTTTTGCCCTCAAACTCGAACACAAACATGGGATTTTCAGAGGCAGATTCTGCCAAAGTCATAGCCAGTAAAACGGCATCTGAGCCTTCTTCCCGAACTTCAACATTGCCTACAAAAAAGGCCGGTACGTTGCCCACCATTCCTGAATCCATGGGGTGCAACAAGCTGGCCTTTATCCGGGTATTTCCATCTTCAGAAAACAAACCGGTCTTCAGGGTTCCGAACTCATTCTCCCAATCGGAACCACTGATGATTTCACGGGGAGCTGTGCAGCCTCCGCCTGCGGCATCCACAAAGCCGCTGTCGATATGCCAAACACCTTGCTCATCCAATACCGCTGCTCGCACACTGCTGGCTTGTTGAACCCGAAAGTTCAATGACACCAGCTTTACCCCACCATCCTGGCTTTCGGCATCGAATAAAAGCGGCACAGGATTCATATCGACCCAAGTCACCACTCTGGTTGCCCGGTGCGGAAATCCTTCGAGATTTACTGTCAGGGGTACCTGCGTACTGTCTTCAGCAAAGCCGGGCACAGACAAGCCAACGCGGTCATCCACTACAACGTTCGCACCCTGCCCCAGATAGCGTTCAATGTTGTACTCCCATAATGGCGAGTCCAGTGGATCTGCCGGAAGTTCCGCCCAGGCAGCACCCGACAAAAGTAAAAGAGCACCTAATAGAAATTGCCTCACCATCCACCCCCCAGAACAGACTTGATATAAGTGATGCCGCTCTGTTATTGCTCAGAGACAGATTCCACATAGGTGCGAATCGACCAGATAGCCGTTTGCCCCAGGTTGTTCTTGAAGGAAGGCATTCCCCGGTCCGTACCGTTCATCACCCGCCCAATAAAGTATTCATCATCCCACTCGGTCAGCTCACGCAGGTCTGGAGTCAATCCGCCAGACTGCGCTTCAATGCCGTGGCAACCGGCACAGTTTCCGGCGTAGGCACTCATACCCACCTCTACCGCTTCAGCGTTCAGGGCACCTTGCTCATTACCTTCACGGAACGGGTTTTCATTCAGAGCCTCGCGCCCGAGATCAGGCAGGTCACCTGTATCTACTGGTTGCGGTGTTACATTGCCGTGACTGACAGCAGCAGAGGCCCAAACCATTGCACTGGTGCAAAGAATCACTTTTAGAGCCTTGGAATACGACTTGGAGTTCAACATAACCGGATACCCTTTTGTTGTAAGTTTGGTAGCCACGTAACGCTAACTTTCTACGTAACAGGCGTTTCTCCAAGTCTAGGGAAATTACTCACCCGCCCTACATCCCACTTTCGCCGTTTCGCCTTAGTTCCTTAGTAGTAACCCTCTAGATTTGGGGCCAAAGCACGAGATATCGGCCGACGATCCGAAAAACTTATGAGTTTCAAGGTGTTGCTTTTTTGCCGGGAATTTATCCCGAGCTTCACAGGCGTGGATCCCGATTTCTTCGTGAGTTCCTCCGTCGCCTAACTACCCGCTCCATGCCAATACTCTGCTCGTCGACGCAAACATGCATGCGTTTGTCACAACAAAAACTAAGGGGAAAGTCATGAAAACAATGTTTACCAAGCGCCCCCTGCTGCGCGGTATCAGCCTGGCGGTTTCTATAACTGCAGCTGGTATGGCCAGCCAGGTACACGCCGCGGGCGTTACATGGGACGACATCCTTAACGATGCCGAAACCACCCAAGACGTTCTCGGTTACGGAATTGGGCCAAAGGCTCAGCGCTATAGTCCGATGACGACCATCAACAAAGACAACGTAGACAGAATGGTTCCCGCCTGGTCCTTCTCGTTCGGCGATGAGAAACAGCGTGGCCAGGAATCACAAGCGCTTGTACACGATGGGGTTATTTACGTAACAGGTTCCTACTCCCGTCTGTATGCCCTGGATGCAAAAACCGGGAAACGGCTTTGGGAATACACCCATCGTTTGCCAGAGGGTATTCGCCCTTGCTGCGACGTTGTAAACCGTGGCGCTGCAATTTTTGGTGACAAGGTGTTCTTCGGCACCCTGGACGCAGGCGTCGTTGCCCTGAACAAGAAAACCGGCAAAGTAGAGTGGCGTGTGAAATTTGGCGACCACGAAGCGGGTTACACCATGACAGGTGCCCCGACACTGATCAAAGACCAGAAAACCGGCAAGGTTATGCTGATTCACGGATCTTCCGGTGATGAGTTCGGCGTAGTGGGCAAGCTTTACGCCCGCGACCCGGAAACAGGCAAAGAAATCTGGATGCGTCCATTTGTAGAAGGCCACTACGGCCGCCTGAATGGCGAAAAGAGCACACCTTCTGGCGATCCAAGCGCACCGAGCTGGCCGGATGATCCCAACACAGAAACTGGTAAAGTTGAGGCTTGGAGCCAAGGCGGCGGCGCACCCTGGCAGAGCGCCAGCTTTGACGTTGAAACCAACACTATTATTGTTGGAGCTGGCAACCCTGCACCCTGGAATACGTGGAAGCGAACGTCTCCAGGTGGTGATCCTGCAGATTATGACAACCTCTATACCTCCGGACAGGTAGCTGTAGACCCAACCACCGGTGAAGTGAAGTGGTTCTACCAGCACACACCAAACGATGCATGGGACTACTCAGGCAACAACGAGTTGGTTCTTTTTGAATACACAAAAGACGGTAAAGAGGTAAAGGCGACCGCTCACGCAGACAGGAATGGCTATTTTTATCTGGTCGATCGCACCAACGGCGACTTCCAGGATGCTTTCCCGTTCGTGGACAACATCACCTGGGCAACCAGCATCGGAGACGACGGCCGACCTGTTGAGGGTAAGGGCCAGCGTCCACCACCCGTTCCTGAAGGAAAAACCCGTGGTGAGTCCATCGAGGTATCACCTCCGTTCCTTGGTGGAAAAAACTGGAACCCTATGGCTTACAGCCAGGACACCGGTTTGTTCTATATCCCGGCTAACCACTGGAAAGAAGATTACTGGACAGAAGAAGTTACCTACAAAAAGGGTGCGGCTTACCTGGGTCAGGGCTTCCGTATCAAGCGCATGTATGATGACCATGTTGGCATACTGCGGGCTATGGACCCACTAAGCGGTGAGATCAAGTGGGAACACAAAGAGCCCATGCCTCTTTGGGCAGGCGTGCTTGCAACCAAGGGCGGTCTGGTCTTTACCGGTACCGGTGATGGCTACTTCAAAGCCTTCGACGCCGACACAGGCGAAGAGCTTTGGAAGTTCCAGACAGGTTCGGGAATTATCTCTCCACCCATCACCTGGGAGATGGACGGCGAGCAGTACGTGGGCGTGACCTCGGGATATGGAGGCGCAGTGCCTCTGTGGGGTGGCGATATGGCTGAACTCACCAAGCCTATCTCGCAAGGCGGTTCATTCTGGGTATTCAAGATACCTTCTTGGGCCACAGCGGCCAATTGATCCACTAACCTGGTCCATCAGTGAGAAAGGAGCCGCCAGCAATCGGCGGCTCCCTTTCCATCAGGGAGTTCATAATGAAGACAATTATAAAATTGGCCATGCTCACCTTCATCCTTCCTGCATTCGCAGAAGACTACCTGGCAGATGTTAAGCCACCAGAGTTCAACGGCTGTGTGCTTGAGGAAAAATCGATCTGCAAAGGGGCCGATCTTCGCGGTGCAGACATGTCTAACCTTAATCTCAAGCAGGTAGATTTCAGCGGTGCTGATTTAACCGGTGCCACACTTAGTCACGCCAATTTGCGGGGAGCAAATCTCAAGGGCGCAACGCTGGATCAAGTCACCGGCTATCGTGTCAACCTGTATCGGGCCGACGTACGCGGAGCCAGTATTCGCGACGCTCAGTTGCAAGGTGCTACCGGGGAATACCTGTTCGCCCAGGGAGCAGACTTTACTGGCTCAAGTATGACTGGTGCTAACTTTGGATTCTCCCGATTTTCAGGCGCTACGCTTATAGATTGCGACCTTTCTTACTCAAGCCTTGAAATTGCATGGTTGCCAAAGGTCGATCTGGCCGATGCCAATCTGTTTGGTGCTAACTTGCAAGAGGCCAAGTTTGGCAGCGCCAATCTGGCAGGCGCCGATATGCGCAACGCCCGTATTCACTACGCAACGTTTGTGGGTACATTCATGGATGACTGCAAGGGCTGCCCGGTCGACTGGTAAGGGGTGGCAGCAATTGCAAGTGCAGAAGAAGAGATTGTTTTGAAGATTGGCAAACGTTAACCGAGGGAGGCAGTGCCGTCACTGCCTTTCCGGCCATACTGAACCAAACCTGAATCGACCGCAAAATGCAGCAGCTCAAGCGCAGACGAAATCCCCAATTTGCCTTTGAGAATCGACAAATGATTGGCAACGGTTTTTACACTTATATTTAACCGTTCCGCTACTGTTTGGCTGGATATCCCTCGCGCAACCAGAATCAGAATCTCTACTTCCCGCTGAGTCATATCTGCCAGCCTGTTACCCGTGCTGCCAATAGAACCATTGCCGCCCAACTGCACCATTGCCAATTGAGTGGCCAGGTCGTGCTCAAGATACACTTCACCTTCAACGGCTTTTTGTAAAGCGATTGCAAGTTCTGCAGGTCGGCAATTTTTAGAGATGTATCCACAAGCCCCCAAACCAAGGGCCTGTTTTACCATTCCCACATCATCTATTGAAGATAAAAACATGATCCTGGCTCTGCTCCACCGCTGCCGCACCCGCTTACATAGCTCAAGGCCTGAATAGTCCGGAAGCAACAGCTCTGTAACAAGGACATCTGGCGTGTGATCGGCGTACCGATTCATTGCCTCCACCCCTGTGCTGGCACCTTCAACAATAATGCCGGGCATCGTGCTTCTTAACAGGCAAGCGGTGGCCTCTCTTACCAATTGGTGGCTATCTGCAATAACGATTTTCACAGCGACAACCTCAGTAGGTTCAGCCCGGTTGGCCGAACTCAGGAATAGAGCCTTTTATCCTACCCTTGACACGCACTGGCTAAATGGTTCTTTAGTACTGTCTATTTAGTACCGCCTATTTACGACTTTTCGAATATTCCCCAGACTTTTTGGTTAACGTAACCTGACTGTTCAACTTCATAAATTGCGACGGCAAACGTTATGAATAAACTTTGCATGCTCATGTTAATGTTTGCGTTACCCGTGTTGGCTTCCACAGCACACTTCTCGTCAGACGGCTATAGAACCGATCGCTATCGCAGCCCTACCCCCGCGACTGTTGCGGGCGTACAAACGGTTGATACCCAAAAACTGCAGACACTGCTCGACACTGCCCAGCCCCCGATCGTTATCGACGTTATTAATTCTGAATACCGTGCATCATTATTTATCGAAACCGAGCCTCATGTTTCCGTACCCGGGGCCTACTGGCTGCCTAACACCGGGCGGGGGGAATTAGACCAGCAGTGGCATAATTATCTTGTTGAGAATGCTCTGAGGCTCACCGAAAACAACAAAAGCTATCCGATTGTTGTGATGTGCAAATCAGACTGCTGGCTTTCCTGGAATGCTGCACGGCGCTTGCACAAAGCCGGTTTTACCCAGTTGTACTGGTACAAAGACGGCATAGATTCCTGGCAGGACTCGAACCTACCTGTAGAAACCATCACCCCAGTGCCTCCCGAGTTCTGATCTATGGAGCAAAACAAGGCGGCAAACCAGTACTTTAGTACTGGTTTTTTGATGCAATGGTCGCATTCAACTACGGGCTGCAGTGACGTGTAATGGCATAACTACAACTATAAACAGAGGCCATCCCATGCTTAACGAACCCAGTACCCTCCTTGAGCCGGAAAACAGCTATCATACGGCCCGAGCGCTTCCCGCAACTGACACCAAACAGGCAGGCACGTCTATGGAGCCAACCTACAAAATCCTGATTGCAGACGACCACCCGCTTTTTCGCGAGGCGATAAGCAGTGTTATCGCCTCTGGGGTAGCGGGCAGCGAAGTTCTACAAACCGACGATCTGGACAGCGCCCTTTTGGTTACCCGTGAAAACGACGATATTGACCTGATTCTGCTCGACTTGAACATGCCAGGAATGAACGGTCTAAATGGACTTATGACCCTTCGCAATGAGGCGCCAACGATTCCGGTTGTGATTGTTTCTGCAGAAGAAGACAAGCAGGTTGTATTGCAGGCGATTACCTATGGCGCGGTTGGATTCATTACGAAGTCGTCGCCACGCACAGAAATGACCCAAGCGATCCAACAAATTCTCAACGGTAATGTCTATTTACCCTCAGACATAATCCGTACCGGCAAAGAGAGTAGCAATACCAGCCGGCGCAGCCGCCAGGAAGACAACCCGGTATCGCCGGAGATGCTGAACTCACTTACCCGCCGCCAGTTATTGGTGCTTGAGCGTATGTCAAAGGGCGAATCCAATAAGCAAATCGCATACAACCTCAACATCGCCGAAACCACAGTAAAGGCGCATGTCTCTGCGATACTTCGCAAGCTTGGGGTTCATAACCGGGTACAAGCCATTCTTTCAGCTGGCGATGTAGATTTCAGCCATTACTTGAAACGCTAGTTCCGCTTAGCAGTATGTGATTCAACGCACTGCGAAGCTTTAGCGGTTTCACTGGCTTGTTCATCAACACATAACCCAGCTCGCGGATATGCTGCTTCAGTTCATTGGTGTAGTTGGCTGTAATCATCACCACAGGCACAGGGCTGTGCCGGCTGCCATTGATAGCTGTAACTGTATTTACACCATTTTCATCGTTATCCAAATGGTAGTCTGCCAAGACCACATCTACCAGGCACTTTGAGGGGTCCAGCTGACGCTCCAAATCCGCCAGGGAAACCGCCGTAACTACCTGGCAGCCCCAGCCCTCCAGAACCACTTGCATGCCCTGACAAATAGCCGGATCGTTATCAATAACCCATATTTTGGCGCCGCTTAGATCCTGGTTCATAAGGTTATGGGTATCTGGTGCAGCTACTGCCAATCGGGGCCTGAGTTTGCCCATGGGCACCCGAACACTGAATACAGAACCCTTGCCTTCTATCGACGACACACTGACTTCGTGTTTCAGTATTCGGGATATTTTATCCACAATAGCCAAGCCTAACCCTAAGCCCTTATCTGCCGAGGCGCCGACCTTGCGCACCCGCTTGAACTCCTGAAAAATTTCGGTCAGTTTGTTTTGAGGAATGCCCGGACCGGTATCCCACACTTGCAACAACACCGCATCCGCCTCCCGTCGACATCCCAGAAGCACTCGGCCTTCTTCAGTATAGCGAATAGCATTAGTCAGAAAATTACGGAGAATTCTAGCCAATAACTGTGAATCCGACTCAACAATGACTGAACTGCCCACGAAATCCAGCTGGAGCCCTTCAGCCATGGCCATTTGCCGGAATTCCCGGGCAATGTTATTGAGCAGATCCCGCAAATCAAACGCTGTGACATCCGGCTTAATCACACCAGCATCCAGCTTGGAAATATCCACCAAAGTGCCTAACAGACCTTCTACATCATCCAGTGACGTACTCACGGAGCGCACCAAATCTTCTGCTCTCGGGCCAAACGATTGTTCTTGTAAGGCACTGGTAAACAATCTTGCAGCGTTTAGAGGCTGCAACAAATCATGGCTGACGGCGGCCAGGAATTTTGTTTTGGACAGGTTGGCTCGCTCAGCCTCCAACTTGGCATCTCGCAAGCGCGCCTCCGCCGCATTCCGCTCATTGATCTCTTGTCGCAGTTGGGTGTTTAACTCAGTCAGTGCCATGGTGCGCTCTTCGACACGGCACTCAAGATCGTCATAGGCCTGTTCTAGAGCTTCTGCCGTTCTGCGCCGGTCAGTAACGTCGCGGATCAATACAAAGAAACCCGCAATTTCGCCACGCTCTCCAAAGTTAGGTACGTATGAACGCAGCATGTAGCGCGCCTGACCTTGCTCCCCGAACTCTTCAAACTCGAACGTGACACTCTGCCCTGAAAGAGCCTCTTGCATCTGCGGCATCAGCCGTTGATACATTTCCGGCGAATGTATACTGGCCAGGTTTTTACCCAGCGGTGATTCGCCGTTGCGTCCATACCAGGCGGCATAAACCTGGTTGCAAAACTGGATGGTCAAATCTGCTCCTACGTATGCAATCAAAGCAGGCACGTGATCTGTAACCACTCGAATCCAGCGTTCACTTTCCTCCAGCGCAGCAATACGACGGGCCATTTCGCTATTTTTTATGTCGGTTATATCTGAGTAGAGAACAACCAGGCCGCCCTCACGGGTAGGTCGTTCAGTCATCTGAACCCAGCGTTGGTTAGATAGCAGAAACACCTCGCCTTCGCTATCCGGCTCACTGTGTTCTTCGACAATCAACCCGGACGCCACTGCCAGTTGCCGAACTTCATCTATGTGCGCCCCTGACGGTGGCACGCCCTCCCCTGTATACCGCCAGTAACTGCGAAAGCGACTGTTCGTTTGAATCAAACGGTGCTGATGATCAAAAAGCACAAAGCCATCTGCAATGCTCTCGATGGCATCACTCAAACGTTGGCGAGAGGTTTCAGCTTCTTCCCGGGTGCGAGTAAGGGCCTTGTTGCTTGTTTTCAACTCTTCCATGGTTTGGTTGAGGGCTTCGGTACGCTCACGCACCTGTTCGGCCAGCACCACAGAATGCTCAAATGCAGCATAAGGCGCCGGCTTGTGTGCTGCGCCGGACTCCACTCGAACAATCAGTGCATCACGAATTTTTCGCAGACGTGCGTTTTCTGCTTCCAGCTCCGCTATTCGGCGCGCCAAAGCAGCATGATCATTCGGGTTCGTATCGGGAACACCCAGTTGGTTACTGCTCGGAACAGGCATCAGGCTGGCCAATTACTACCCCCGTGAACGTCTGGTTAATATGCATTCCATTAAACTGCTCGCCATAAGTGTTAAACCCAACCACCTTATGATGGCGCAAAAAGGCCGATACAGCGTCTGACTCACCAATAACCTCTGCTTCCAAGCGGCGTAAAAAGCAGTCACAGCCAATTGTTACCAAGGGCTTGCCAACAATGCGTTCCGAGGCTTCGAGTTGCTCGCGCACAGTATCCAGCAGCGAACCGGGCGTCATGGCGGTCATCACAATGCCGGTCTCAACGGCACAGTAAAATGTCAGGCTTTTGTCGGGATTAACGCGCTGGATCGAGCGCACAAAATAATGCCCGCCAACCTTCACGCCTAATGGTCTTAGCGCGAACACCTCCCGGCTTAGTGCAGCCACCGTAGTGCCAACGGCGCGAGCGTAGGCATCAGCTGCTGGCTCTGCATTCAGTTCGTATACGGTTCGGCTGTCTGGGCAGGCGTCGGTAACGATCAGCTTTACGTCACCTTCGGCCAGGTGATGAGTAGAGAAAACGCGAAAATCCAGGGGTGTGTTTACCAGCAACACCGTTGCTGCACCGGCGTGAAACCGGCCGTTATAAAATACATGGGTGTCTGCCAAGTGTTCATCATCGCCGGCCGAACCACCAAACTGCGGAATACTGCCAAGCGCCGAATTTAACGTAGCCAATACCAGCTCCTCCCGGCTCGACAATCCATCCAGCAATGTTATGGCAAATGTGTTGCCCTTGATGGGGGCCAGCTTGGCATCGCGGCAACGCGAGAGCAGATCATCTATAACGCTCTGCGCATCCCCCAAGGTGAATTGATCCATTTCCCGAATCAGTGCGCATTCAATAGCGAAGTAACGATGATCAAAACCCAGGGCGGTGATGCATCCACGATCATATCCTTCGGACGTAATTTCCCCGGCAGATGTACAGCCTGAAACCTCAACATCTGGAAACTCCTTCTCCAACGCCATTCCCAAACTGGCCAGATCGTATTCAGCAGAACAGAAAAACAGAACATACCCAAGGTGCTGGTGTTGAAGTTGGTTGGCGAGATCTTTGGCAGCCGACAATGGGTCGCGAACACAGGAACTGGCTACCTGAACTGCTGGCAGGGTTGATACTGGCTTCATAGATGCAGATTCCACCGGAAAATAGCTTTCACGTAATTTTACGGCATCCCGGCATCCCGCCAATGCGACTTCAGTGCTTTTGACAGGTGCGCTAAAGTTTCTGTAAGCCATTGATTAATAGACTCCTTTCCAAGAGCTTATAGGCGCAGTATTTATTCTCTTAAAAAAACCGGTACTTTCGTATCGCTTTGGGTTGATTGGCGGGCGACAAAAACAGTCTGCCACCCGCCCTAACAGTGCTCCTCACTCACACTGCCAGCGTCAGAAGGTGACGATAGCGCCAAGGGCAATCGTATCGGTGTCTGTCGTGGTCACGCCGCTTGTCCGGTTTTTGTCCTCGTACATGTTGTACTCGGCCACCAACTTGAAGTGACTGTTCACGTCGTGGAAAAAGCCGATGGTGGTGCTTTCGGTTTCCAGGTCCAGGATTTCTGCGTCGGTTTCTCCATAAGAAAGCACAACCCGGTTAGCACCAAAGGCATAGGAGCCCTGGACCAAAAAGCCATCTGCCTTGTCTTCTGTAAGCGGCTCGTTAACGACCAGCACGGGACTGTCACCTTTAGAGGTAAAACCTGACGCTGCCAGAGTAAAACCTGCAACCGACCCTTTAAGGCCATAGCCCACGCCAGAACTATCGATGTTGCTAGTGCCATTACTGGAAGACTGATAACGGCCATTCAACCAAGCTGTCAGCGCTACGCTATTAAGATCAGCGTTATAGGTAATCTCCGATTCAATACGCGGGGCGGAGTTTTCATCATTCACGCCTGTGACGGTATCTGCTGGATCTAACGCGCCCACAGCAATATTAAAACCGCTCATCTCTGGAGAACGGTAGGTGATCTGAGCTGAGGGCGTTGCGTATGGGTAACCTGCGCGAATGTTGCCAAAAGAGACCCCGCCTGCCACGCCCGGAGAACCGAAACCCATGAGGATCTCATCGAGGAAAATATTGGATCGGGCGTAGAGACCAAAGTCTTTACCAATCAATACCTGACCAAAACTTCCATCGACCGTGGCGTAAAACTGACGCACATCGATTGCGGTATCAGTCGGTGAGTCCAGGCTGTCGTTAATGGTTGTCCAGAACGAAGAGCGGCCGCCTAACGTAAGATTGCCCATTTCCTTGCTGAAGTTAAAACCGATGGTATTGGGCAAAAAGCCCATCTTTATGCGCGTGTCTCGGGTATCTGCCACATCGTCATCACGGCTGACGTAAAATGCGTTGAAGTAACCATCTACAGAAAAGGACGTACCATCTTCGCCGTACAATTCGACGGCAGCATTTGCCCCCATGCTTACGCCGAGAGTAGACGTTATTGCCAAAACCATGGCTGATTTTTTCAAGCTGTTATTGTTCATAAATCCCCCAGTCCATTTGAAATTCCCGCACGATTGGTTAGCAGGTGTAACCACGCGTCAGAACTTTATGCTGGGCTATCGAAGAAATATGGTGAATCGGCCAAGGGGGCTGGTTTAGTGCTCATTTAGAAGGCAAGCCGAACAGAACTTTGGGACTAAGACCGACTTTGGCTGTACTCCTTTGGTGGCTTTATATCGACCAATTACAACCAAAAAGGCCCATTGAGGTCGAAGCATGATCACTGAAAGACTGGAGCCCGGTACTACGTCATCAGTTGAAATGGGTTAACGACTCCTTGAGGCCAGCGTCATGAAGAACAATAAAACTGCTTTCGCCTGCTTGATTGGGCTGACTATACCCTTTTCGGCGCTTTCCCAAACCGGCGCAGTCATCACCGTTACAGCACCTGTAATAGAGCGAGAGCTATACGAAACGCCCGTTTCCATGTCGGTTATAAGATCTGAAGCTATTAAAAACGGCCAACCCATGTTGAAACTCGATGAATCCTTGAGTCAGGTGCCGGGTATCTATCTGCAGAATCAAGAGAACTATGCTCAGGGAGAACGCTTAGCAATACGGGGCTTTGGTTCCCGCGCTCCATTCGGTGTTCGGGGTGTAATGGTTGTAGTCGATGGCATTCCTTACACCTTGCCGGACGGGCAAGCGCAGTTAGATGCTATTGACCTGGACAGCGCTGAGCGCATAGAGGTTATTCGGGGCCCTGCTTCCGTATTGTACGGAAATGCTGCAGGTGGAGTTATCAGCGTGACCACGGCAGACGGCCAAAGTAACCCGGATCAGACCTCGGTTCGCGCTACGGGTGGAAGCAATAGCTTCGGCAAACTTTCCCTCAGCAACAGCGGCAGCAATGGCGATTGGTCACACAATGTGAACCTCTCGGCCTTGAACTACGAAGGCTATCGCGATCAGGCAGAAGTCGAAAAATACCTGTTCAATTCCAAACTACGCTGGCAAATGGATAGCGAACGTTCCATCACCGCCATCATCAACTTGCTCGATAACCCACGCTCACAAGATCCGGGAGCCCTCACCGCAGATCAGGTCGCTGAAGACAGAACTCAAGCTGGGCGTTTCACCGAAGAATATGACACCGGGCAAACCGTCGACCAGCAAGTGATAGGCCTGCAATACCAGGATCTCTCCGCGGGTTCAGGAGAACTCCGTGGGAAGGTTTATTATCTGCGACGCAACTTTGAGCAGCAGCTTCCTTTTCCTGGCCCCAGCCGAATTGACTACAACAGAGACTACTTTGGGGCGAGCACAGACTATCGCCAGTCATTTTCGGTTGCAGGTTTACCATTTCGATATGTAGCGGGGTTAGAAGCTCGCGAACAAAGGGACGACCGTATTCGAACCCAAATGAGCTTCGGTGGTGATTTGCAAGGACTCACTGCGGATGAGCTTCAAACCGCCACCTCCTTTAGCACCTTCGCTCAGGGTGACTTGAACTTAACGGACCAGCTGATTTTATCCATCGGCGGTCGATTCGACAGAATTCATTTGGACGTTTCTGATGAGTATCTTTCTGATGGAGACCAAAGTGGGGATCGCACCTTCAGGGAATGGAGCGGCTCTGCCGGGTTAAGTTACCGCTACCTGCCTAACCACCAACTCTTTACCAATATCAGTACAGCCTTTGAGACCCCAACCTTCTCAGAATTTGCCAATCCATCCGGCGTGGGCGGATTAAATCCAGATACTCAACCGCAAAAATCCCTCAACCACGAATTGGGATTGCGTGGCGCCTTTGATTACGGGATCGATTACGACCTCACGCTGTTTTGGGTCGATGTGCGCGATGAGCTAATCCCGTACCAGTTACCTGGGCCTGATGACAGAACCTTCTACCGCAATGCCGGGGACACAACGAGAAAAGGCATAGAAGCCACGGCGGGCTGGTTGCTTGACCATAGCTGGCGTTTTGAAACTGCCCTCACCCTGGCGGACTACACATTTGATGAGTACAGCTCAGGCGGCAACAATTATGATGGGAACCGGCTGCCCGGCTTGCCGGAACAGCTCTGGTCCAACCGGCTACAGTGGCAGGGCTTGGGTGGCACCTTTGCCACGCTGGAGACCCGCTATATCGGAAGCATGTTTGCAGACGATGCAAACAGCGTGAAAGTAGACGACTATTGGTTGGCCAACCTGCGTGGCGGAGATACGTTTTACGTAGGAAGGAAGCTTCTCCTCAAAGGTTTCGCGGGGGTTCGTAACCTGACTGACAGGGACCACTTCGCCAACGTTCGCATCAACGCCAGTAATGATCGCTACTATGAGCCTGCCGCAGGGCGCACTTGGTATGCAGGACTGGAGATGACGTTTTAGGACAGTAAACAAGGCAATTCGAATCTTCGCCTGAAGTGTGCTCAACCCTCGGGAGCGGGCGAAGAAACGGTTACCTTTTACCGCGTTTTCTTCAAGGCCTCAAATCCGATAATCACGTCCATCAACTCGTTCGTAATTTCCGTTTGACGCACCGATCTCAACTCACCTTCTACGTCCTCAATGCGCTCATCCACCGACTGCTCAGCCTGTTGCATCAATTCCAGCCGCGCGGAGTTTTCTGTAACCATGGCTTCGGCTGATGCCCGGAAAACGCTGGCGAAGATGTGGCTGCGAATCAGAGACGACAACAGGATTTCGGCATCCATGGTGTAATCCGGAAGCGAACGTGAAAACCACTGTTTTTCTCTTTTTAACAGCGAAGGTGCCAGTGGCAGGAGCCTCTGTGTCACCGGTTCTCGCACGCCATGCTCACCCCGTTGGGTATATGCCAGGGTGACAGCCAACTGATGCAGAGGCTGGCCGCGGCTGAATTGGTCTATGCGGGTAACAATATCGCCAGCGAGGCGACCAACCCCTTCCGCTGATGCCGGAGGCAATAGTACAGCCTCCGGGGCGAGATGCTGGTCAGCCAGGGCATCGTTCATCTGCGCACCAATACAAAGCATTCGCTGTTTGCTGGCTGTTTGCTCCTGGCTATGCTGCTGCACCACTTCTGCCAGCACTTCGTTGTAGTTTCCACAGAGGCCGTGGTCAGAACCAAACACGATCACGAGATGCTCGCGTGCCTCCTCCTGGCGCAGGCTGATCTCGGCGGTTCGATAAGCGAAGGCAGCAAAGCCTTGAAGAATTGTCTGGTGGTAGGCTTCAATTGAGCGAGCTGCTTGCTCATAAGGCGCGGCGTTAATCGCAGACAGTGTCTTCATGGTGTGAACAATACCGCGAATACTGGTCAGGGTATCGCTGTGCCGGGTAAGTGCTTCAAGCGTTTGAGCCATGGCTGGCCTCATCTGCACCATGAGTATCTTCTGCGCCTTCAGCAGACAGTGCATTGCGAGCAGTGGTCACAATCCGATTTCGATCTTCCTCGCTTAATCCTTTGTTTTCGTGGATGCGCTCATCAATGAACCCAAACTGTTTTCGGGAAACGGCACGGATGCGGGCCATGGCCTCGGTTAATTGTTGCTCTGACAAACCATCGTAAAGACCTTCCATTGCGGCAATCAGAACAGCCAGTTGTTCATCTGCCGGCATGGGATCTCGTTCAGCTTGACGCAGTGCGGTGCGAACCGCGGCACCGCGGGTCAGGCGAGCGCGGGTAGCATCATCCAGACGGGTACCGAAACGGGCGAAGTCTTCCAGCTCTTCAAACTGCGACAGGGTAACCCGCAAGTTGCCAGCCACTTCACGCAGGGTGCGGCTTTGAGCTTTACCACCCACGCGGGAAACAGACAGGCCCAGATCCACGGCGGGGAACTGGTTTCTGCGAACCAGGCGTGGCGACAGATAGATCTGCCCATCCGTAATGGAAATCAAGTTGGTGGGAATGTAGGCGGACAGGTTTTCAGCCTGGGTTTCTACTACTGGCAAAGCAGTGATGGAGCCGCCCCCTGCCTCCTTTGTGAACTGGCCAGCCCTCTCGAGCAGGCGGGCATGAACATAGAAAATATCGCCGGGGAAGGCTTCACGCCCAGGGGGGCGACGTAGCAGAAGTGACAGTTCCCGGTAGGACTGAGCGTGATGGGTTAGGTCATCAAAAATTACCAACACATCCCTGCCCTGATCGGAGAAATACTCCGCCATGGCCATTGCTGCATAAGGCGCAACGTAAGCCAGCCCGGGGGTTTCTTCGTCGCCAGCCGACATCACTATGCTGCGATCCCGCATGTCGCCTTTTTTCAGGGCAGCGATTACGCGGGAAACCGCATCACCGCGCTGGCCAATAGCACAATAGATGTTGATAACATCCGAACGTGACTGGTTGAGCATGGTGTCTATAGCAATGGATGTTTTACCGGTTTGGCGATCGCCAATAATCAATTCGCGCTGGCCCATACCCACAGGCACAGCCGCATCAATCGCCTTGATGCCGGTTGCCAAAGGCCGGAAAATAGCTGACCGACTCAAAATACCCGGCGCTTCCGCCTCAATGGGCGTTTCTGACACTGCGGCGATTGGCCCTAAACCGTCTCTTGGGCGCCCCATGGCATCAACTACTCGCCCAAGCAGCGCCGGGCCAACAGGCACGCTCACCACCTTACGTGTGCGCCGAACATCCTCGCCCATGGTAATGAGTTCGGAAGGCCCCAACAGAACCACACCAAGACGGCCCGGTTCCAAATCCAGCACTATGCCCTGTACGCCACACTCAAAAACCAGCAGTTCATCGGCCAACGCACGGGCAAGGCCGGTTACAACAGCAACACCGTCACCCACCTCGGTTACTTTGCCAACTTCCGTCAATACTGGTGCTGGTGCCGGCATAGCCAGCAAGCCTTTACGCCATGCTTCGAACTGCTCGGGCGAGTGAAGGTCAGCGTGGGGCTTGATTAGCTTTTCGGGGTCTCTGTGATCGGTTTGAGCCATAGCGTTTAATCTATCCTTTTGCAGTACCGGGCTGAACTCGCCCGGACACACCGGCGGCAATGCGCTCACTTAGCAGCGCATCAAACTCTTCTGTATAGCTGTCTACCGTCCATGCAACCTGAGCTCCGCCTACCCGCAGAACCAAACCGTGCGCCTGTTCAGGGTCAGTTTCAAAACGCAGGTTAATGCCGGGCAACAGTTTATTTACGTCAGCCCTCAATAACGCTTGCGCAGGCTCAGACAAGGCATCGTGAGTGGTCGCTATCGCTTCCTTGCTGTCCCCTGCCGCGTCTGAGAGTTCCTGTGCTATCGGGTGTAATCGCACACCAACCTGTCGAACAATGGCTTCTTCCAGTGATTCATCCGCAAGATCGCGGAGGGCTTTGCGGGTGAGTTCCAGCAGGGTTTCCTCTCCAGCTCGTTGCAGTTGGGCCGTAAACTTCTGACGCTCACGCTCAAGGTGTTTGTGCCAGTCTCGCTGTTCCTGCTCAAGCTTGGCTCGAGCCTCGGCAAGCAGGCTGTCGCGCTGATCTTCCGATTCCCGCAAAGCCTGTTGAACCAAGGCATCCTGATCAGACAACAGTTGTTTCTTCTGCTGATGGAACTCAGCTTCGGCGGTTTGAGCTTTTTTTTCTGCCTCTCCGGCCTCGGCCATGCGCCGGGCTATTTCAGCCTCTCTGGCATCGATACCATCAAGAATGGGACGATAGAGAAAGCGCTTCAGCAGCCACACCAACACCAGAAAATTGGCGATCTGCGCAATAACGGTAACCCAGTCAATGGACATGATCGGCTCTAGCCTCCTGCGGCAACCTGCATGGCATCCCAGAACGGGTTGGCAAAGATCAGAATCATCGCCACCACAAAACAGTAAATAGCGGTGGACTCAATCATCGCCAGGCTTACGAACAGGGTGCGTGACAAGGTTGGCGCTGCATCCGGTTGTTGTGCGATGGCGGCTATCGCAGCTGCAGCGGCCCGCCCCTCACCCAGCGCCGGGCCAATGGCTCCAATAGCGATGGTAAGGCCGGCTGTAAATATCGAAATGGCCGCAATAATGGCAAGGTCGGTCATGACTTATCCTCTTTTTTGAGAACGGAAGGGTCTGGTTCTGCTGTAGCAGATGAGATGTAGACGGTGGCCAGAATGGCAAAAATATAGGCCTGAATCATGCCGGTTAATAAGCCCAGAATGTCCATGACCACCGGGAAAAAAAATGGTGCGACGGTGAGCAAGATAGCCGCAATAACAGCGCCACTCATCACATTACCGTAAAGGCGGATGGCCAAGGAAATGCCCCGGGAGAACTCGCCGATAATATTGAACGGCAACATAATGATTGAGGGTTCAATAAAGGTTTTGAGGTAATGCCTGACACCTCCACTGGCTATGCCAAACACCGGCACAGCAGCCAGCACGGACAAAGCCAAGGCAGCCGTAGTGGATAACGAGGATGTGGGCGGTGAAAACCCGGGTATCACCAGCATCAGGTTTGATAAGGCGATGAACAGGAACAGAGTGCCGGCAAAGTACATAACATGGCGCGCCGAGTTGCGGGTAACCTCCTCGATCTGGCCCTGAATCAGCTTTACGATGGTCTCAAGCGCTGTCCGCCAGCGATTGGGCGGCACATCCGGGCGCAGATTGCGGGTAATCAACATCGAAATACCCACCAGCAGCGCCATCACAATCCAGGTGTTTACAATGGTGGCATTGAACTCAAGGCCTGCCAGTGTAAAAACCACGATATCATCAGGGGTAAGCTGCATTATGCACTCTCCTGTACCGAAGTGATGGGCGCCTTGCCTACTCTGGCCCAAAGCACAGCTGCCAGTCGCGCCAGGAAAAATGCCAGTGCATAACCGGCGATGGCCCAATTACTGCCGGCGTAAGCGGTTACCAGAAAACCAACACCTAGCAGTATCCCAATCCGACAGAAAGAACTGGTCATCAGCCAAAGCCCGGGGCGGTCTGAGCCCAAGGCGCGTCGCATACCCCAGGCCAGCCCTATGAAAAACAATGCACTGACGGGTAAACCAAATGAAAACCCCAAGAGTACCGCTTGCCAGTCTACCGTTATCACCGCTTGTCTCCCTTCTGATCCGGCCCTTCTTTTTCGATCCAGCTCCAGGCAATAATGCCTCCTACAACCACGCCACCCAAAATCAGCGCAATGGGCCAGGAAAAGTTCTGTGGCGCCACTTTGTTTAACCACATCCCAAGGAAAGCGCCTGCAACAGTTGGCACAGCGATCGACCACCCGATGATTCCGAAAGCGCCAAGGCCGCGCAAAGGGCTGACTCCCGGCTCATTCCGGGCGCGCTTCATGCGCTCCGCGCTGCGCCGTATATCATCTGCGGAGCGATCGTTTTTAGTGCTCATACTGTAGGTTTCCGCAAGTCGCCAAACCGCCGCACTATGCCCGCCTCCAGCCGGGACAACGCGGAGCGCGCGACCCGTTCCTCTTCATCAACTTCTACAAAGGCTTCCTGTATCGTTTCATTCAGGGTATCTAAATCTGTTCCCTGAACACCACGGCGAATAGCTATATCTACCTGGTGGCCCTTTTTCATCAGAACACCCTCATCAATACCAAAGAAGCGTTCGCTACCATCTTCTGCGGTAAGAATCAGCACCGAAGGCACCAGTGCAGTCACGAAGTCAGTGTGGTTTGGCAGCATGCCAAAAGCACCGTTCTGAGCAGTTGCAAATAGCTGGCGCGCCTGGCCTTTGAAAAGCGTTTGGGTTGGCAGCCTCAGTGTTACCTGCATGGAGTCCGAGAGGCTCATGATTTTGCCTCCAGATCTTTTAGCGAACCAATCATATAATAGTCGGTTTCGTTATCATCAAACTCAGTCTGATTAAGGATGGTTTCACAACCGTCCAAGGTGTCCTTGATGGACACTCGCCTGCCGCTGTCGCCGGTAAGCGCGTCAACGGTGAAAAAGGGTTGGGTGAGAAAGCGCTCAAGCCGTCGCGCCCGCGCTACAGTGGCACGGTCTGCGGCTGACAACTCCTCCATACCCAGCATCGCAATGATGTCCCGCAGATCCTCATACTCTGCCAAGGTACGGCGCACCGCTCGGGCAATGTCGTAGTGGCGCTGACCTACAATGGCAGGGGTCAGCATAACGGAGGTGGAACCCAACGGATCAACCGCCGGATACAAGCCTTCACTGGCCCGCTTTCGGGATAACACCACAGAGGCTGACAGATGCGAGAAAATATGGGCTGCTGCCGGGTCGGTGAAATCGTCCGCCGGCACGTAGACTGCCTGAATGGAGGTAATAGCTCCGTTTCGGGTTGAGGTAATGCGCTCTTGCAAGCTGGCCAACTCAGTAGCCAAGGTGGACTGGTAACCAACCCGCGAAGGCATTCGGCCCATCAGCCCGGAAACTTCTGATCCAGCCTGTACAAATCGGAAAATGTTGTCGATGAGCAACAACACATCCTGTTTCTGTTCATCGCGGAAATACTCCGCCATGGTGAGTGCAGTTTTACCCACCAGAAACCGTACACCCGGGGCTTCGTTCATCTGCCCGAACAGCATAACGGTTTTATCCCGTACACCGGCATCGCCCATTTCCCGGTAAAGTTCTTCGGCCTCACGCGAACGTTCACCAATGCCACAGAACAGACTTACGCCCTGATAGTGTTGAACTGTGTTGTTGATTAATTCCGTGATCAGCACAGTTTTGCCTACACCTGCGCCGCCGAACAACCCGGTTTTTCCACCCCGCTCAATCGGTGAGAGCAGATCAATGGCCTTGATGCCGGTTTCAAGGATATCGCTGTGTATAACCCGGTCTTCCAGTGTTGGTGGGGGCTGATGAATGGAGCGCCGCACCGCAGCTGCAGGGGCGGGTTTGTCATCAATCGGCTCGCCAAACACATTAAGCATTCGACCAAGCACGGAATCTCCTACCGGCACCTGTATCGGCGAACCCGCAGCCTGAACAGCCATGCCGAGGCCTAATCCGCGTACGGGTGCCAATGCCATGCAGCGCACTGCACCATTATCCAGCAGCGAAGCAACCTCAAGCGCCAGGTTGCCAGCATAGAGAATATCCTGAATTCGCGGCGAGGTGCCGGGGAATTTCACATCGACAACACCGCCACGGATTGCGACAACCTGCCCGGAACCCGCAGCGTCGGTACTGGAGTTCAAGTCGGATTCATTAACCTTGGAGCTGTGAACTGCCTGATGTGACATGTTTACCTGCCTGATCCCTTGGGAGTTGCGGCCTGCAACCTTGTTAGATAGCGTGTCCCCAATTCGGAACATTGACCTTCAGACTAGTCGATAAATGCCTGACTGGCATTGAGTTGGGTCACTTGATAGCGATCCTGGCCCCTGATTTTTCAACCTACGGCGTGTCCAAAGGCCTCGAAAGCCAGGCTGCGCCCCTCACCCCACTGGAGTCGCCATGAACGGCGGGAACCACCGGCGTTCCGCACTCACCACCGAACACATATTTTGATAATCGTAGTGGCAACTCCTGGTAAATTTGTGCTGTATTACTCATGCCACCGCCCAGCACAATAATGTCCGGATCCAGCACGTTGATCACGGCCGCCAACCCACGAGCCAGATGCTCCAGATACTGACTCAATGACCCAGCAGCCTCTTTATTACCTTGACGGGCATTTTCGGCGATTTGCCGGGCGGGTTGGTCTTCGCCAGTCAGAAACTTGTGCGTCAGTGACAGCCCGGTACCAGAGGCGAATCTTTCATTACAACCGTTGTTGCCACAGAAGCACGGGCGTCGCTCCAGCTCCGCTTGTGGAGTCCAGGCTAACGGGTTGTGCCCCCACTCACCGGCAACCCCGTTTGGGCCCTTGAGGACCCGGCCATTTACACTTACGCCCGCTCCACAACCTGTGCCCAGTATGGCCGCGAACACCACATCGTGATCTTTTCCTGCGCCATCCGTAGCCTCAGACAGCGCCAGACAATTGGCATCGTTGGCAAGAGTGACCGGCCGCTGCAACAGAGCGCGTAAGTCATCCTGCATAAGTTGGCCATTAAGCCATGTGGAGTTGCCATTTTTGATTCTGCCGGTGATACCAGAAACGCTACCAGGTACACCAATGCCCACGTGTAAACCGCTGACACCGGCCTGCGCTTCAGCATCCTGCACCAGCGACTGAATGGCCCGAAGGGTAGCGTGGTAATCCCCCTTGGGTGTTGGCACACGCTTTCGGAAATATTCGCGGCTCTGAAAATGCTGATCGCCCTCTTGTTTCATCAGGATGACTTCGATTTTGGTGCCACCGAGATCAATACCAATAAGCCAATCGCTGCACATGGACCATTCCTGTTTTGTTAAGCCAACAACTTCCTAGCCCTGCTCATACTCCCGAACCAGCTCTTGCAGAAAGTACATGCCGGCAGAACTAAGAAAGTAACGAGCGGCACCCGAGCGAAACAGCAGATTGCGTTTATCCAGATAATCCAGGGCTTCGGGTAAGCCTTTCTCGAAGCGCGCAGCCCGAAGGATGTCCTGATACTCCTCGTCCGCGGCCAGGGTTGTAAGGTCTTGTTCATTCAACCCAGCATCGGGGCGGCCCAGGTAATCCAGATCCCGACCGCTGCGTGCAAAATAGCGCCCGATCAGGAGGAGTATCACCTGCACCCGGAAGGCATTCACATCATGCTCTTCACTTTCGTCGTCGCTGCTCTCCTTGAGAAAGAAAAAGCCACCGGTTTCGTTGAACACCAGCTCACTACCCAGGTGTTCGTATAGCGTCCGGAAATGGGACAGGTGGTTGAACAGCACATTGTAGAGCGGGTTGGCGCGCAGTTCGGCGCGGTTGCTGTCCCACACATCCCGAACAATCACCCTGCCTGCCTGAAATTCGCGGTAAATAGCTGTGCTGTGGGCGGGCAGGATCTGCTCGAAGCTGCTGGTTTGTTCCGGTTTATCCACGATTTCGACCGTTCCCATTGCGTCAGAGAATTCAGGCATGGCGTTGCTCTATCTGGCTGGTTGTGGGTTCCGCTTCAAGACGGCGTCTGCGATAGACAAACTGCTCGCCGTCCGTTGGCTGCTCCAGCATTCTGAACCGATTGGTGGTCACCACCCGCATGCCCTCCGGTGGCGAATTCACCAGCCGGTTAAGCGCCGCCAGCAAATCCGGGAAACGATAGCCGGGAATAAAACCGTCCAGGCGGCCATGCAGCTCGCTTACCAGATCTGCCGTGGGCCGCAGCTCCAGGGATTCCAGCCAATAATAAAGCTGGTTGATACGCTGAGCATCAATACGGGTGTGTCGGCCACTTCCCTCAACTTCCTGCAATACCGGAGCCTCGGCTTGTCGCCGAAGATCACTCAAGCGTAACTCCAGCTCGCTGAACAACAACTGGTAATAGCTGGATGAATTGCCGAAGGCGTAATGTTTGGGGTGCGGCTGGGCGCGCAAACCCATCAGAAAACCCGTGCTGCGGGCAAAGCCGCCGCCTTCCAGCCACTTGCGGCGCAGGCTGAGGGTTTCGGTTTCATCCTTGAGCTCCCTCAGTTTGCCGAAGAAATGCTCCATGGCATTGTACTGGGACATACCGCGCCGGGTTTTCCGCAGAAAGTGCTCCACCTCCTGGGCCACCGTCTGAATGGGCTTGTAAAGAGCGTTGAGGCTAATCGAGGAACGGAATAACTGATCCGCCAGGTCGTGCTCACCGGCGTTTTCCAGCAGCCTGACCATGGCTTCCAGGGTCTCGAACAGGTTGCTGCCATCGGGGAGCCGCGTATCCGGATTAAGAAACACCAGAGTCGGTTTGATGTGGCGCTCGTACAGAGTAACGATCTGTTCAAACAGGTTCTGGCGAAATTCCAGGTATTTATCCGGGGTTCGGCTGGCATCGCCAGACAGGTCGGCGAGCTGCGCGCTGATGGTTTGCATACGTAAAACGTTCTGGCGCAGCAGGCCGATGAGTTGGCTCACGCGCTCGTTCAGATCGTCCCGCAGTTCGGTGTAATCCGGGTCGGCCTCGCTGAAGCTGCTGGTTTCCAGACGGTTACGCACATCACGAAGGGTAACCAGATGGCCTCTCAGGCGAGCATCGGTCAGCTCCTGATACAGCGATGCGTTGCAAGCCCGCATCAGGTTGATCAGGGCATCCTGAAACACAAGCCGCCGCTCGCCTTCGGCTTTTACAATATCGATCACCAGACCACTGCGGAAGAGGTTGTCTGTGTTCATCGCCAAACGCACCCGGCTCCGGTCAGCTTTGCCCAGGGTGCAGGTATAGTCCATCACTTCAGCCACAAGATCGCTTTCCCGGATATGACGGCTCTCGTTCCTGTCCATCCGCTCGATCAATCTGAACAGGATCTTCGGGTGTTCGAACAGTAGCCGGGTCGTGTCCAGGGTGCTGAAGCGTTTACTCATCTGCCGGCTCCAGCAGGTTGGTCTGGGTTTGATCCGCCCACTGGCTCAGCGGTTCACCATTGGTGAAGCCCTCGGCGCCGCCCCAGAACACCAGCGTGCGCTGCGGGTTATAGGGGCGTGATGTGCGCATCTGCCCTACTTCCAAGTGCCGGCCGATCAAGTAAATCACTTCTGCGCTGGCGCTGTGGGTGGCAGCAGAGAACAGATTAAACCCCTGTTTTCGCAAGCGCTCCAGCAACGAGGGCAGCTGGCTGACGTCCACACTGGCCAACTCGTCCAGCACCATGGGGAAAGACAGCTGCACGCCTGGGTACAGCACCCGTTTTAACAGCCGGTGTACCAGTTCCAGGTTGATGAGGGCCGTAGTGGAAGTTGACTGGCCTTTCTTGTCCAGATTAGCGGTGTTTTCCTTGCGGGTTCGGTAGGAAATGCCGGTAATCACCTTGTCCATGGTCAGGCGTTTGCTGCCGCTCTGCTCCCCGAAAAAGTCCGCTACGAACACCCGCAAACGGTCGTAAAAAGCGTCCGACTGCAGTTGGTCACCATAGGGGTCGATGTTGTTGGCTTCTTCCACCAGATTGCGGAATTTCGGGTCGGTATGGATATCCACACGAATCTCTACCAGATCGTTGATGCGAACGCCGTCCAGTTCGCGGTTGAGCTGAGCTTCAAAGCGGGCAATGTGTTCATGATTGGATTTCAGAGCCTGCCGGTAGCTGGCGACTGTCTCGTTGTGAATCCCGATTTGCTGCTCCAGCATGTTCCAACGCTCGGCCATACCGGCAAACAGATCAGAGAGGCTTTTGAAGGTTTCGCGGATTACCGATGACGATGGGCTGTCCTTTTGCAGGGCGCCTTCCGTGTCCTCGTGGATATTCAGGTAAACGAATTGGCGCAGGTGATCAAGGATGCTGCGGCGACGCTCTTCCAGGTCATCCAGTTGAGTTTGCAGATCATCAAACGCAGCCACAGACACCTGTTCTACTGCGAGCGGTTGCTCCGACTTCAGGGCTTTCAAGTGCGGGAAGCGGTGCTCCACCGTGCCCACACTGCGGCTCAGGCCTGCAAGTTCCTTCTCCCGCTCTTCAGTGCGCTCTTTTTCTGCCTTGGCTTTGGCCGCTTTTTGTTGCACGGCTTCCTGTTTTTCCTGCTCCAGCCGGGCTTGTTCATGGACCCTGGCCAACTGTTCGTCAGCCGCCTTTTTATCTTCGGTGGCATCTTTCAGGTTGGTAGCCGCGGCCGGGAAACGGCTCAAAGTGTCCAGGTCTTTTTCAATGGCGCGGATTTCCTTTTCCGTGCGCTCAATCAGGCGCGGACGATCGTGTTCCTGATTGCCGGTTTCCGCAAGTTCGGAGCGTTCCTTTTCAAGGCCATTCAGTTCGCCCAGGATTTGCTGGCGCTGCTCGGCATAGTTCGCCTGCCTTGCTGGTTGCGCCGGATATTCGGTGTCGAACCAGTCAAAGCCACGGTCGCTGGGCACAAACAGGCGAGCAAAGGCTTCAATGGTGGCCTTGCAGTTCGCATCCAGATCCTGCCCTGGGCTGGCCATCATCAGGCGCGGGTCAACAGCCCGCAAAGGCGCGGCGGTGGCTTCGTCCAGTTGGTTTTGCAGCTGCCATTGCTGCTTGCTTTCCCGCTCTTTCAAGGCGTCGCGCTTGCGCTCAAGTTCATCTTTTTTCTTCTGGATCTGCTCCAGCCGTATTTCTGCCTGGGCTGCGCTTTGCAAGGCGGCCAGGTGGCTTCTCTTACCAGCCAGCTCCTCTTTCTGGACCTCCTCGATTTCCTGAAGGGTCATGTCACCGTATTGCGACAGGAGCAATTCACCATCTTTCTGGTTCTGTTCCGCCTGTTTGATACGCCGGTCGGCCGAGCGGATCTCCCCTTTCAGGCCGCTTTCTTCCTGTTCCAGTTTTTTCAGGCCCTGCAGAACGTGGCGCAGAATGTCGTTCTGCTCGTTCCAGGCTTCCACTGCCGTTTTGCGTCGGCTGCCTATGTCTTGCAGGGCATTGGTCACGCCATCCCGAAACGCAGCAAAGTCATGCTGGCTGCGAAGCAAAGTCTGGTAGACCTGATAATCCCGGTGCAACTTCTCAAACCGGGGGCGTTCTTTTTCAATGCGGTTCAGCTGGGTTTGTTGCTGCTTTAACTGATCATGCCGATTGAGGAAGTCGTCTATGTTGAAATCGAAGGCGTCATCGGCGAATTTCTTGTCAGCTTCAATGATGCTGGCTACTGCATTGGCCATGGCCTGATCATCGGCTTTCATTTCAAACAGCAACAGGATCAGGGTGCGCAAAGACTGTACCCTGCGCTCGTCAGATTCACCCAAAGGCAGCACGGAATAGCGCACGGCATCCGCGTGCATCAGTTCGCTGCTGTACAGCATTTGTTTCAGCTTGGCCGGGTCACTCACCAAACGGGTTTCTTTGGAGAGCTTTTTCAAAACCTCTGACAGGCGACTGAATGACAACTCCGGCACCGCCGTGCCAATACCAGCCTCATCATCGCTGTTCCAGAATAACGGCCGCAATTGATCGTAGCTGACAGGTGCAAAAGCCCGCCCATAGCTGAGCTGGCTGGCGTTGTCCCGGTAGAGGATCTGGCAATGTACACCGGCCGGGTTCTCGGCTTCCATAATCAGGAAGCTGAACTGGCTGGGGAAGTAATGCTGGTAGCTTTCTTCGTTGGTGTAGAAGCTGCCGGCGCTGGCATTGCGGAAGGCAAATTTCTTGCGGCTGTTCTTGAAGTTGTTTTCCGGTAGCAAAAACAGGCGCAAGGAATTCAGCAGGCTGGACTTACCCAGGTTGCCCGGCCCCAAAATCAAACCGTGGTTATCCACCGGGATTTCCACGTAACAAAAGCCAGCAGAATCCACCAGCACAAGGCGGCGGATGCCGAAGGTGAAATTGCCCGGTATCGTTTGGGGTTCACTCATCCAGAACCAACTCCTGTTCCATGAATTTTCCTGTTTTTCGAAAAGCCTCTGCCAGCGACACAAACCCAAGGCCTTCCGCCAACCCTATGGCTCTTGTAAACCTTTCGGTAGTGTCTGGCGCTTTGCGGAATCGGCTCAACCAGGGTTGCCAGTTGGACGGCTGGACAAAATGCACTCTATCAGCCAAGGGGGCGGTCATCGTAGAGAACATTTGCAGACCCCCTGCATCATAATCGAAGGCGCAAAATACGTCTTCATAGCCCTTCAACCACTCAAGAACGGCGCCACGGGTAATCCGATTGCCGCCGCCCAGCACCACATCACACTCTGCCAACGCCAGGTGCCTACCCAAAGCCATGCTGGCAAAGCTCAGCATCTGCCGATAGTGATAGAAATTGCGCTCGTTCTCTACGACCAGCACAGAGCGGGCCTGTTGGAAGCCAGCGTCCACAGAAGCCTTCCCGATGACCACCACATCCGGCCGGTTGGAATCCAACCCCTGATGGTAAACAAGAAGAAAACTGACGCCAGTACCGTGACGGTGAGAATTGCCCTTCATCGCAGCCTCCACCCGGCTGCCGGGGGTCTCCATTACATTCTGCAGTTCCGCAAACGCAGTTTCATCCAGAACCGTTATCAGCCACCGATTGGCCTGCACCTTTTTCGTGGCAAACAGATGCCGGTGGCGACCACGAAACGGCTCTGGAAGCTTTTTCAAAAAGGCCTCGTAGTTGATAGGCTGGCCGCGGAGAATTTTCTGGATGTAATCGCTCAACAGTTTCGCCGCCTGCCACCACGGCCTTCCACGCAGCGCTGGAATGCAGGTAGATGTCGCTCCTGTGATGCCGCCTGAAGATTCCGCAAGACCGTTAGGATTTCCGGGCGCTCTGTCGCTTCGAATAACCGCTCGTACAAGTCAGCATTCTCAACTTCATCCTTGACCCCTGCCTCACAAGCCTCCTGGAGGCTGGCAAACCGCGCAACCTTTCCGGGCCAGGGGTTATCAGGTACAGGAAGATCGTAGCGTTCAAACAGCCTGAGCAATGCATTTATATGGCGGCCCTCGGCGTCACGAATATTACTGAAAGGGCGAACGTCACCAAAGTCAGCAAGCACCTGATCATAAGTCGCCCAAGCCTTGTACTCATCATCCAGCGCCTCGTGCAAGGCACGAACCTCTTTCTCAGTCAGACTACTCATAGTTAGAGCCTCAAATACATTTAATATCCTGAATCTCCTGCACCGCCCCCTCCTGATTGGCAACCTATCTACGCGGACACAGCGCCACCGTGCACTTGCTTAACATTAGAAAGGATCACAGAAATCCGGTAATCTTATTGCGCTGTATCAATGTGGCCGCAAGCCTGCCAAGAGACACTCTATCAATGATCCATTCAAGAATGTATACGCCAATCCATGCGGTTTTATTAGCCGGTGCAGTTTCACTAATTCTCGTGGCCGGGGTCTGGTCGCCACAAAGTGAATCATCTACAAACATTGGCTCGCCGAGTGCCAAAGTGGTGGATCAGCTGGCAGACCCTGCTCAACAGCCAGATCCCCAAAACAAAAACCAGCCGTTATCGTCAGGCGTCTCGGCCCCGGAAACCTATAGTGTCCATTACAAGGTTAAACCCGGAGATAGCCTCAGCAGCATTTTTAGCGAATCCGGAGCCTCGCAGGCCGACCTTCACCGCATTATGAAGGCCGATGTGGAATATCTGGCCCTGGAAACTCTCAGACCGGGAACCGAACTCAAGCTGACCTTCAACAAACAGGGAGAATTCCAACAACTGGCGCTGGACCTGGATCCTGCCCGTTCTCTTGCCTACACCAGAGTGGAAAAGGATACATTCGAATATCAGGAAACCGAGCAAAGTACTCACTGGGTATCAGAAGTGTTGAAGGGTTCCATTCGTGGCAGTTTTTACCAGTCAGCCCTGAACGCCGGGCTCTCCAAAACTCAGATTGCGTCGGTCCAGCAACTGCTCGAGCACCAAATCAACTTCAGGCGGGAATTGAGGGCTGGGGATACCTTCGCGGTTATTGTCGGCCATGAAAGGACGGCCTCCGAAAGTACCGGAAAAACCCGCATTGAAGCAGTGTCGCTTGAACGGCGCAACCGAACTCACACGGCGTTCCTGTTCGACGATGGCAACTATTACGACCAGAACGGAAAAAGTGTCTTGCCCGCATTCAGGCGCCTACCTACGGCCAAATCCTTTCGGGTGAGTTCTCATTTCAACCCGAACCGGCTTCATCCCATTACCGGCCGCCGGTCGCCTCACAATGGTGTTGACCTGGCCACGCCTGTCGGTACACCAATCATGAGTACCGGCGACGGTGTTGTCGAGCGGGTGGGCAATCACCGCTATGCCGGGAAATATGTCGACATTAATCATGGCAATGCCTACAAAACCCGCTACTTGCATCTGGATAAAATCTTTGTGCGAAAGGGGCAGCAAGTCCGGCGTGGAGAAAAAGTCGCACATTCCGGTAACACGGGCCGCAGTACCGGTCCTCATTTGCACTTCGAACTGCACATGAACCAAAGACCGGTAAACCCATTGAAAGCCGATATTCCTACCGCTTCAGATGTACCAAAAACGGCGCTCAAGCGGTTCGAAAGGGTCGCCGAGTACAAGCTAGCGGTAATGAGTGATGCCGGCAGTCGGTCGAACCTGATGCTGGCGGGCATCGACACTCAATTCGATTAACCCAGCAGCTTGCCTGAGCCACAAATCACTGGGTACGCGAGAAGTATTCAGAACTTGCTTCAGCGGTTGAGAATACTGTACGCGCCCTTTTCGGCAATCATCACGGTCGGCGCATGAATGTTGCTGCCCGTGATGGTGGGCATCACCGACGAATCAATAACCCTCAGTCGCTGAACTCCATGCACCCGCAGCTCTGAATCCACCACAGCCTTCCCCCCCTTCCCCATGGAGCAGGTGCCTGCTGTGTGGTAAACCGTCTCGACATGGTCACGTATCCACTGGCGCAACTGCTCATCGCTTTGGACTTTTGGCCCCGGGCTTTCCTCTCCCCCATGAAAAGGCTCCATCGCGGGCTGGGCAAGAATTTTTCGTCCCAAGCGAATGCCCCGCACCAGAGCATCAAGCTCTTTTCTCTGCTCAAGGTAGTTGGCATGAATAACCGGGTGGGCAAACGGATCGGCACTGCGTAACACCACACGCCCGCGGCTTTCCGGGCGCAGATGGCAGATGTGCAGCACAAACCCCGAGCGCATAGAGGTAAACAGCCCGCGACCGTGTGGCTGCATCCGTATGGCCGCAAACTGCAATTGCAGATCCGGGATGGGCTCATTGGGATGAGAGCGCACAAAGCCGCCGCAGTCGGTCGGGGTGAACACAAAATTCTTCTGCCTCAGCATCCGCGTAAAAAATGCCAGGCTATTACGAGTTGGAGCAACCGCCAGCGAGGTGCCAGTCTTGTCCCGACATCGGATAATAACATCGGGGTGATCCTGAAGGTTCTCACCAACACCTGGCAAATCATGAACCAGCGGGATGCCAAGAGCCTGTAATTCCTCCGCCGGACCAACACCGGACAGTTTGAGCAGTTGCGGTGAATTGATAACACCAGCACTCAGGATGACTTCCCTCGCCGCCTTCAGGACTTCGCGATCCCCTTTAGAGCCGTTACGGGCTATCTCCACACCGGTAGCCACCGTGCCGTCAAAACAGATTCGGGTAGCATGCACGCCCGTCAAAACCGTGAGGTTGGGCCGCTCCATAACTTCATCCAGAAACGCGTAGGCGCTGTTTGCCCGATGCCCTGATGGCGTTTGGGTTACCTGGAAAAAGCCACAACCTTCCTGTTCGGCACCGTTAAAGTCCTCATTGATAGCCTGGCCTGCTTCACCACAGGCGGTCACAAAAGCCTCACTAGCGGGAAAATGGTAGTTGGTTCGCACAACATCCATGGTGCCCTGATCGCCATGCCATTCATCCGCACCTTGCGCCTGCCGTTCCGATTGGCGAAACCAGGGCAATACACTCTGGTAATCCCAGCCGGGGTTGCCCAATGAGGCCCAGTGGTCGTAATCCTGCGGGTGGCCCCGAGTGTAAATCATGGCGTTGATGGAGCTGGATCCACCCAGGGCGCGCCCCCTGGGCCAAAAAAGCGCGCGATTACCAGTGCCTGCTTCAGGCTCGGTGTGATAGCGCCAGTTGTAGGTACGGCTGTTCATCAACATCAGCATGTTCAGGGGATTGCAGTTGCGTATCCAGTGCGTGCGGTCACTGGGCCCCGCCTCCAGCAGGCAGACCCGGTTACCCGGATCTTCCGACAGCCGGTTGGCTAACACGCAGCCGGCAGAGCCGGCCCCGATGATGATGTAGTCGTACATGGCGATTCCGAAGGTCAGGGCGCAATTTTGTTTTTCAGAGTGCGGGTAAGCGGAACAGGCAAGCTCGGCAAAGAACGTAATACCCAGGGCAGTATTTTTCGCTTTAAACCGCTCAATGACTCCGGCACCATGGCCTCGATCAAGTGGGGGCCAGGCTGCAACAGAGCGTATTCAAGGGCGTGATTGAAGGCCTCGGCCGTGTCCACCCGCACACCATGAACCCCCATACCCTGTGCCAACTGGGCGAAATTCAACACCGGGCCATTCAGGTCCAGCTGCGATTTGGCCTTGGCGCCCACCTCTTCCGCGCCTACACGCTCCAGTTCGATGTTCAGCACAGAGTATGACGCGTTGTTGAATATTATGGTGGTGACATTCAACTGCTCACGCGCCATGGTCCACAGAGCTTGAATGGTATACATCGCCGTGCCATCACCAATCAGCGCAATGACTGGCCGTTCGGGGCAGGCAATCGCCGCGCCGACTGCGTTGGGCAGGCCCTGGCCAATGGCACCGCCGGTTAAGGCAATCATGTCGTGACGGGGTGAAGCCGCAGTCATGGCATTCAACATCAACCCGGAGGTGATGGCCTCGTCGATAATAATGGCGTTCTCTGGCAGGTAGTGACCAACGGCTTTACAGACTTTGGGTGCTGAAAGGCGACCGCGCGGCGCCGATGGCGGCTGCAGCTGTTGGATCTTGGGCTGGGCTTTGTCGGCGCCCAGTACCTCGGCCAGTTTTTCAAGGCTGGCCCGGGCATCTTGATCGGGGCGGGACAAGGTATGAACAGTGCACGTATCCGGCACCAGATAACTCTTTTTGCCAGGGTAGGCAAAGAAGGACACAGGTGCCTTGCTGTCCACCAGAATCAGGTGATCAATGTCGGCCAACTGCACGCCTGCCAGTTCCGCCAGATAAGCTACGCGCTCAACCGGCGGCAAGCCTTCGCCACGCTCCATACGGGTCGGGAAGGTTTCTGCCAGTAGTTTCACCCCCTTGGCAGCGGCAATTTTTGCAGCGGCCATCAGGGCCGGCTCACGCAATGCTCGTCCACCCAAAAGCAACGCTGTCTTTTTTCCGGATTGAATAGCGTCGACCACGGCCCGTATGGCGTCATCATCGGCCACCGGAGACGCTATCTGTTTCGGGATCGCGCAGGGGCTGCCGCCCTCTCCCCATGACACATCGGCGGGCAAGATCAGTGTGGCAACCTGGCCGGGTAGGCCGCGGGCTGTGGTGATGGCTTCCACGGCATCTTTGCACAGTTCAGCAGTGGTTTTTGAGGTGCGGACGAAACCTGGCGACACATTGCGGGCCACAGTCTCGATATCCGATTGCAACTGGGCATCGTATTTCACGTGCTCTATGGCGTGGTCGCCAACAATGTTGACCACTGGCACCTTGCCTTTGCGGGCGTTGTGCAGGTTAGCCAAGCCATTGCCGAGTCCGCATCCCAGGTGCAGCAGTGTAGCAGCGGGCTTGTCGGCCATACGGGCGTAGCCATCGGCAGCACCGGTTGCCACGCCCTCGAACAGTGCCAGCACAGCGCGCATTTTTGGTTCATCATCCAGCGCCGCCACAAAGTGCATCTCGCTGGTACCTGGATTGCTGAAACAAACTTCAATACCAGCGTCCACCAGGGTTTTCATCAAGGCTTGCGCGCCGTTCATTATTATTCTCCTTGGTATTGGTTTATAGGCACTTACGCCAGAGCACAAAGCTCAGCGTTTGGCTGATAATTTCTCTGCATCAGGTGTCGGACAAAATAGATCGTGCTGCCGCCCGCGCGGTCAATATACAACCGGGTAAAAATGTGCCTTCCAGAGACCGCTTACCATTACAACCTCCTCCGCCAAAGCCTGCGGCTTCACCCACGCAGTAGAGCCCCGGTACCGGTTGGTTGTCAGCGTCGAGCACACGGGACATCAAATCAGTCCGCAAGCCGCCGAGGCTTTTGCGGGTAATCAACTGCATGCGAACGGCTATAAATGGCCCAGCTCCCTTCTTTTGCAAGGGAGCCGGTTTACAGGTGCGCAGTTTATCCGGCCCCCATTGACGGGCATGCAGTATGCGGCGGATCTGATCGTCATTTTCCAGTTTGCAGCCAGCCGTAAAATTTGCATCAAAAGCATCGGCCGTAGCCTGTAATGTGGCCGGCTCAATATCGTGGGATCGGGTAAGCGCATTCATTTTCCGGGCAAGCTCTCCAAGTGTGTCGGCCACCAGAAAATCATCACTTTCACGGACCATCTGCTTGACCAGGTTATGGTTGCCGGTCAGCGTCTCAAACACAAAGCGAACCAGCTGCTTGTCGCGTATTCGCTGGTTATGCTCTGCGCCTGAGATAGCAAATTCCCTGGCGGCAATGCGCCAGTTCAACAGATGCCAGGTCCAGGGTTGCTCCTGCTCGGCAACACGCTGGCAAAGCCAGTGGGTATCGAAGCCGGTTACCAGTGGCTCCGGGCCAATTCGCTTGCCCTTGTGATCCAGCCAAAGAGCTGACTTACAAGGTATGGTTGATAAACCGTGGCCTTTAAAATGAGGATACGGGTGGCGAAAGCCCGCGGCGTAGTTCCACATTTCGCCCGCGTTAACGATACTGCCACCGAGCTTGTTGGCGACTTCGTGATGCAGTTTGCCATCGGCGTAAGGGTGGGCTCCATTCAGCATGGTTTTGGGCATGGGCCGATCTTTCGGCCAGTTGGCTCGAGTCTGCTGGTGGCTGCCGTTAATTCCGCCCGTGGCCAACACTACAGTGTTCGCAGTAAAGCTAACCTTCTCACCGGTTTCGTCATTGGTGCCGGTGGCACCGGTAACGTGCCCTTCACTGCATTCAAGCGAGTCAATGCTGTGCCGGTGGAGTATTGTGAGGCGATTATCCTTACCTGCTTCCCGCATGGCGGCAATCAAAGTGCGGGTAAGCTCCCGGGAGGTTCCAAACACTATATGGTAGCGCGGCACACTGTTTCCTTCGCCTAACCGGCCTCGCTCAACCCAGTTCACCGCAGGCAAAAACCTGATCCCTTCGGCGGTTAGCCAGTCGTGCACCTCACTACAACAATTCTCTACATAGTAACGAGCCCAAGCCAGAGAGTGCTCGTCACGGGCATCCAGTTCACCAAAGCTGATCCAGTCTTTCAGTGCGCGCTCAGGGCTATCCGGAATACCCTTTTTGCGTTGTAGCGGTGTACCAACCAAGGCCATCCCGCCAAACGCCCACAACGCGAGCCCACCCAGTCGCTCCGGTGTATCCCGATCCACCAGTGTCACACTTTTTCCCGCCCGAAGAAGTTCCAGCGTTGTGACTATGCCGGCAAGTCCGCCGCCGATCACAAGTGTGTCTGTGGCAAGCTGGTTGGCCATTAAGAGACTCCTTCAGGCTAGTAGAACATCAGCCTTATTGGCCGCAAGAATATTCTGGATAGAATAAAACATGCCTCCGTTCTTGACTAAACACGGATCACAATTTGACAATATGCGGCCATAAGTCGTTCAGAATAAGCGACATGCAGTATTTTGCACACAGTGGCACTGCTTGTGGGATTTCCCAATCTTGCGCTCCATGCCGGGCCTGGCGATCAGCGAGCGGGGATAAACGAACCGTAGCCCACATTGTGACCAAATTCTGGCAGGAACTGCTCGTCATCAACGGCCAGTTTTCCATTGATCATCACGGTTTTTACAATGCCCGGGTTGCGGTTAACCAACCTTTGAAGGTTAAAGTTTTCCATTTCGCCCCAGGAAACCTCTTCCAGATTCTGGTCAAAGCCTGAGGGATCCAGCACCACCAGATCGGCTCGATCACCTACCCGGATCTTGCCGGCTTCAATGCCAAACCAATCGGCTTGATCGCCCGTCAAACGGTGAACGGCCTGTTCCATAGTCATCACCGCATCACCCTCGTCGACGGATTCCTGAACCAGCTTCAACATGCGCAGCGGCAAGTTGTAAAAGGCCATATTGCGGATATGGGCCCCGGCATCACTGAAGGTAATGAGTGTGCTCGGGTCTTTTACCAAGCGCTTCAATACTTGTTTACGGTGGTTTCCCACCGTGGTGTACCAGCGTATTTTTTTACCAAACTCCACAACCAGATCGAGGAACAGATCCACCACATGGATGCCGCGCGCTTGGGCTACCTCTTCAAAGTTCTTACCAATCAGTGATTCATCCGGGCAGTCGATGATCATGGCGTCACCGAAGTCCCGCTGCCAAACTCGGGGGCTCAGCTTTTCACCATAGAACTTCCGGAATTTACGGCGGTACTCCTCACTTTGTAAAAGGTCGTTGCGCTCTACCGCATCTTTCAGATCCAGAGCCATTTCCCCTGCCCCGAACTCTTCAAAGAACACAACATCAATCCCGTCTGCGTACACCGTGAACGGTGTAGGCAATACCTGCCAGCGGAAGTCTCCCCGCAAGGCATTGGTAAACATGGATGTTATTTTGGTGAGGGTGGTCAGCGCCGCGCTGCCTTTCAGATCCATCTGGCTGATTAACGTAGTTTTTAGAGGGCGCCGTAAAAGACCCACACACTCGCGAACATATTGAAGAATCTGCAAGGGTGTCGCCGCATTCGGTGCACCTTGATGTACCCGGTCATACTGGCGCACCAACTTGTTCAAGCGGGCGATCTCGCCCCACTTTGCGTAGGTGCTGGGCAAGCTCTTGGACCACTCCCGATCTCCATCCACCTTGTCCCACTTCAGGCACATGGTAGACAAGCCAAGAAACCCTTCATCAAGCGCCTCTTTCAGCAAACGCTCCATGGTCAGCATTTCTTCTTCGCTGGGCTGAATGGACAAATCTGTCGCACGGCTTAACCCCATCACTCCAACCCGCATGTCACTATGGCCCAGGAAACTGACAACGTTAGGGCCAAGGGGCAGCTGCTTGATGTGCTCAACCCACTGTTTTGGTGTCGACCAGGTTTTGTGCTGCCTCAAGATGGGCAGTACCCGCTCCCTTGGCACGGTTTCAACGCGAGTGAAAATGTCTGACGCATCCTCGTAATCGCTGCAGATCATACTCAGGGAGCAACTACCCACCAGCACGGTGGTTACACCATGGCGTACCGATTCGGAAAGGCTCGGGCTTACCAGCAACTCGGCATCGTAATGGGTGTGAGTATCAAGGAATCCGGGTGTGACCCATTTGCCTGTGGCGTCAATTACACGGCATGCCTGATCATGGGAAATGGGGCCTGCTGTCACTTTCGCAATACGGCCATCCTTGACCGCCAGATTTCGAATGGAAGATGGTGCGCCAGTGCCGTCGAAGTAACGGCCGCCTTCGATGATGAAGTCGTACGAGGTCATTGCGTTATCTCTTTTGCGTCTTGTTATTGTATATATCCGATCCAATCAGAGTAACCGAAGCTGATTAAATAACCAGCTCCGGCTAGTGCGCACCTCAATGTTGGTTCATCCAAACCCTTATAGGACAAGCTCAGTTTTTGGATTGAATCCGGAAGAATACGGAGTACAGTAGCGGAATCACCACCAGAGTGAGCGCTGTGGCAAACAGCAGGCCAAACATGATGGTCACTGCCATGCTTTTGAAGAAGGGGTCCATCAATAACGGTGCCACCCCCATGATAGTAGTCAAAGCCCCCAAAACCACGGGCCGTGCGCGACTGATGGAGGCGTGAACGACCGCATCAAACGGCTCCATACCCGCTTGGATGTCGTTATCCGCCTGGTCCACCAGCACAATGGCATTTTTCACCATCATTCCAATCAGACTCAGAAAACCTAAAATCGCCATAAACTCAAATGCCGCCTGGAACGATGCCAAGCCAATCACCACCCCGACCACAGCGAAAGGCACGGTGCACCAGATCACAAGGGGCTGCCGAATAGCATTGAACATGAACACCACCACCAGAATCATGGCGGCGAACCCGTAAGGCGCCGATATGGCAAGCCCTTCGTTGGCATCCCGCGAGGCTTTGTATTCTCCGTACCAAGTCAGTTCGTATCCAGGCGGGCGCTCGATGGCTTCAATCTGTTCGCGGATTGATGTGAAGGCCTGGTCGGTAGCAATACCCGGTGCGGGATCAGACTGCACCATGATAGTGGGCTGGCGATCAACCCGGCGGATCATTGCATCCTGCCACACCACTCGCACAGAGTCGGTCAGTTCGCTTACCGGCACCGACTCGCCCAGTTTTTCACTGTAGACTTTGATGCTCTCGATGGCCCGCTGGCGGCTGCGTTCGTCAAAGGGTGCGCGCACAACCAGAGGAATAAGGTCATCTTCCTCACGATATTGGCCTACAGAGCGGCCACTGAGAGTCTGCGCGACTGCCTGATTAAGCTCAACACTGGTTAGCCCCAATTTCTGCAGCAATGCATGGTTGTAGGTAGGCACCACAACCGGCACCTGCTGCCTCCAGTCATCCTGCACCGCAATCAGATTCGGGTTCTGCTCCATTAGCGCTTTTGCTTCCTCAGCCAACTGACGCAAGACGGCCGAATCCCGACCGCTGAACCCGGCCTCGATTTTTTTGCCGCCTCCGCGGCCCAGCATGAATTTCCAGGCTTTGATTGATGCCTCTGGATAGGTCTTGGTTAGCTCGCCCTGCAATTTGCTTATTAAAGGCGAAATGAAGCTTTCATCTCCCACGTCCACAAGCAATTGCCCGTAGGAGGCATTACGGGGCTCGGGCGAATAGGTAAGCATGAATCTGAGCCCGCCGCCGCCAATAAAGGACGTTACATCAGTAACATCATCATGAGCTGTTACATCATCTGCAATGCTGCCCAACACATCAGCGGTATGGGATATATCTGTGCCTTGGGGCAAGTACACATCCACCACAAATTGCGGCCTCTGGGATTCCGGCATGAAGCCCGGAGGAACCAACCCGGTACCGGCAATACCGCCAGCGAACAAAGCTAGCAACACAACGCCTGTGGTCTTCCGATACCTTAGAACCCACTGTAAAAGTTGGCGGTAAGCCCTTAAAATCCTGCCTTCTTTTGCAGCTTCGCCAGTTTGTTTCACTGTTAAAAACTGGTAGCACAGCATCGGAATTACGGTCACCGAAAACAGCCAGCTCAGCGCCATGGAATACAAAATCACCCAGAACAGTGAGCCCGCATATTCACCCATATCACTGGGGGACAAACCGATGGCGCTAAACGCAAGAATACCCACCAGCGTACCGCCCAACAGGGGCCAACGAGTTGACTGCACCACATCCACAACGGATTGATAGCGGTCTTCACCGTTTCTGAGCTTCACCAGCACCGCATCGGTGACCACTATGGCGTTATCTACCAACATGCCCAGTGCAATAATCAGCGCCCCAAGAGACACCCGCTGCATGGCAATGTCGTCTATCAGCATGATAATCAGCGTGCCAGCCACAGTGAGCAGCAGCACAAAACCAATGATGACGCCGGATCTCAAACCGATAAAGGCCAGCAACACCACAAAAACAATCACCACTGCCGCGGCCAGATTGCCAATAAAATCCGAGATTGAGGCCTGCACGGAATCCGACTGTATGGATACCGGATTCAACTCCACGCCGACGGGCCGCTGAGCATCCAGTTCGGCGAGGCGAGCTTTTACCGCGTTACCCATTTCGACCACATTGCCGCCAGACACATTGGAAATGCCCAGGCCAATGGCACGCTCGCCATTGTATTTCATCAGAAACTCCGCTGGCTCCTGGTACCCTCTTTTCACATGGGCAACGTTCTGCAGCTTCACCGTTTGACCGTCTGACCCAATACCCAACGGAAGGTTTTTCAATTGCTCGAAGCTTCCAACGGCGCTTTCCGGAATCACTGGCAATCGCATGGAGCCGGCTTTGACATCTCCTGCCACTGTTATCGTGTTCTGCTTTTGCAGCACCTGGTATACCTGCTTCGCGGTAACCCCCAGATTCTCCAGCCGTTCGCTGGAGATTTCGATGTAAATCCGCTCTTCCCGCTGGCCTATCAAGGCGGTTTTTGCCACACCGTCGACCAGTGCCAGCTCCTTGCTCAGAAATTCGGCGTACTCTTGTATCTGTTTATTGCTGTAGCCAGGCGCGGTTATACCGTAGAAAAGCGCGTAAACATCGGCAAAATCATCGTTCACAAAAGACGGGCCGGCACCGGAAGGCAGAGATCGTTGGGCGTCATTCACTTTGCGCCGCAGTTTGTCCCACACCTGTTCCAGTTCCGCTTTGGTTTTGGAAAACTCTAGCTTGATCTCAACGTCAACTTCCGAACGACCCTGCTTGGAGACCGACGTTACCTCTTTTACCTCCTGCATGGACTGCACGGCAGCTTCAATAGCATCGGTCACTTCATCGGCTACATCCTGAGCACTTGCACCCTCATAGGATGTGACAATGACCGCTTTGCGGATAGTAAATTCAGGATCCTCAAAGCGGCCAAGATTGTTGTAGCTCAGATACCCACCCAGCAGAATCAGAAAAATGATGACCCATAAACTGGTGCGCTTTTGAATGGCGTAGGCTGCAAGATTCATTACTATTGCCCCTTCTCTTTCAGGGGGCGCACCTTCATGCCTTCCGTAAGTGCGTTAACACCCGCAACCACTATGCGATCACCGGGCTTCAGGCCCTGCTCTACCACGACTGTGTCTTCCAACAGGCCGCCGATCGTGACCGGGTTCTTCGTAACTTCCCCCTCATCATTTAACAGCCACACATACTCCCCGCCGGTATTGGTGGGCACCACAGCCTGAACCGGTACCTGTATAGCCGTATTGTCGGCAATTCCATTTTCGTCGGGGTATATTCTGGCATTCATCCCCGGCAAAACGTTCTGCCCTTTAAGCTCAGTAAACCGGAGAACGACGCGATACGTCTGCGACAACGAATCGGACTCCGACGAGTGGCTTTTATAAACCACACGCAAGCGTTCGCCGCTATCGTTCTCAACGGTTGCAAAGGCCTTTCGTTGATCGGTCGGCGATAAAAACATCCGGCTTGGCACATCTATCGCTACCTCAAGATCATTGAGATCGTGAAGCACATAGATAGCCTGGCCAGAATTCACGTTCCGAAAATTACTAACAGACTTGGTTGCGATAACACCTTCAAACGGCGCACGAAGCTCTGTATTTGCAAGATCCTGCCGGGCATTAGAGAGCCTGTTTTTGGCAAGATCCCGGTTGGCTTTCAACTTTTCGAGATCGCTCTTGGCAATGGCCTGGGTCGACTCGAATATTTTCACACCCCGCTCATAGTCGGCCTGGGCTTTATCGAACTCTACCCTGGCGGAGCTTACCGCTCGCAGAAACTCCTCTTGGTCCAACTTGGCAAGGACCTCACCCTTGCCAACCCGATCCCCCTCCTGAACCTGCATTTCAATCAGCCGGCCAGCGACCTGAAATGCAAGCTCGGCGCGCTCAGCAGCGCGAACCACACCATTGAACACTGTGCCGCCTGGATTAGAACTTGCAATGGTCTGGATGGCCGCAGGCCGCGCTGTCGTGCTGGTTTCGGTTGTGGGTTCCGGCTCGTCACCGGAGCACCCAGACATGCCAAGAAGGATCGCCAGTGCCGCAAGGATAGAAAGATGCCGCAAAAACAAACGGTTCATGTATCGAAGCCCTTTAACTGAAATCTCAGAATTGATAATTAATCGCCATGCTGCCGTGCCACTGATTGGCATCACCCACGTCCTCAACAATCGGGCTGTCAGCGGCATTCCCGATTAACCGGCTATAGCGAGCCACCGTCGACACACTCAGTTGCCGGGTTATCAGATAGGTTAACCGGCCGTTCATGCTGGCCTGCATGTAGTCCTTATCAGCTGTATAGGCTTTTAAGCCTGAGCGCGCTGAGTCCTCGGCGGAGACACCAAACAACGATTGGTTCCAGCGCTCATTGCCCCAAGACATACCAGGGCCAGCCCCAAACAGCAGTCGCTGGGTAATCTGACCGCGATACCGCAGATAGCCCCGCACTCGAACGCCCTCCACGTCTCCGCTTACCGGGGCCGCAATATCGCCGTTTACTTGCCAGTTGTTGCCCGTCCAGTTAGCCACTACACCTGCCATCAGGCTGCCGTGCACATTATCGAATGCAGCAATAGCGCCGGTATTTTCCCGGCCCCGGGCGTATGAAATTGTGGGCGCGAACGTCCAACGATCATTGGCCACCAAATCGTAGCTCACGCCCGTAACCGGATTGATTGATACCCGGCCTTTCTTTGCCTGCACCCAGGGCAGCCCCTCGGCAGAATAGCGATCAGCGCCACGGTATTCCGGTGACCATCCGCCACCCAACCCAAGCCCCACAGACCATTCCGGAACACCACCGGCATTGGCTGCAAACGCCGATGTGGCAAACATTGCGGAGACAATTGGCACGGTTACACGGCTCACTTTCGAATTCTTGGTTTTGCTACGCTTCACTGCATGCTCCAAACCATTAAATTAAGGTGGAGCACTATACATACACGACTGTATGTATAAAAGTGTTAGCATAGAGGAAAAATACCTATAGGGAGATTTTCCATGGCACGCCGCACAAAAGAGGACGCCCAAAAGACCCGGGAGCAATTGATAGATGCGGCAGAAATGGTGTTCCACCGGAAAGGAGTGGCGCAGACATCGCTGAACGATATTGCCCAAGAAGCGCAGTTGACTCGTGGCGCTTTTTACTGGCATTTCAAGAACAAACAAGACATTTTTAAAGCGATGCTTGATCGTCAGACGCGGTCATTCAAACAAACAATACAGCAAATGGATCGAGTGACAGGCGCCGACCAGCAGGATTCCCTGACCCGCCTAAGGGACTCCATCCTTTTCGTCATTAACGAAATCGAATGCAACCCGAATCGTCGCAGGGTATACGAAATAATATTCCAGAAATGCGAAATAACGGCTCAGAGTGAACCCATCGGCACCTTGTTAAAAGAAAATGCCCTGATCGGATCTGCAAGAATGCGGAAAGCCTTTGATACCGCCATGCAGGATCAAATCCTGCCTGAGAACCTGGATATAGACAGCGCCATAGTTCACCTTCAGGCTCAGGTAACTGGAGCGCTCTATCTGTGGTTATTAATGCCGGAAAGCTTTGAGCTGAAGATACAGACCGCGCATCTGATCGATCTGTTTTTAGCACAGCTGCCCGATCAATTTTTGATTCGCTAAAACAAGCTTGACGAACAAGGTTGAGCGGCCGGGCTCTCACCCGGCCGCTTTCGTTTAATGGGCTGCCGCGGGAGCCTGTTGGTTTATCCTTGTCACCTGGTTGGCTTCCGGCATGTGTATGTTGGTTACCGGCATCACAACCCCACCTTCCTCACGAATAATGCGAGCAATGTTCAGGGACAGCTCTTCTTTAAGCACCATGTAGTCGACATAGCCAGTCGCCAGCGGAAACGCATACAGAAAGAGTTCCAGGGAGTGCTCGCCATAATTGTCAAAGCGGAAAACGAAGAACTCCTGATCGATACCCGAATGCTCTGTGATCAACTCATTACCCCTGCGAATCACAGCTTCTACCTTATCGATATCCTGATACCGCATGTGAATGGTCTGCTCAATACAACGTCTATCCATGCGCGAATGATTGATGATCGTGCTGGAGTTAAACAGTGCGTTGGGGATATAAAACGGCTTTCGATCGAACCCCATTACCAGCGTCGAACGCCAGCCAATATGCTTAACTTCACCCATCAAACTCGTGCCGGGAATAATAATGTACTCGCCAATTTTGAAGATGCGGCTTGCGAACACGGTAAGGCCACCAAAGAGATTGGATACCAGGTTTTGAGCAGCAAAACCAACGGCAATACCGGCCGCACCGCCAAATGCCAGTAGGCCCGCAATGGAAAGACCCAAAGTTTGCATGACCACTAGAATGGCGGCGGCAATAATCACCACCCACGCAAGCTTGCTGATCGCCTCGGCGGCAGTCTGATCAATATCGCCACCGCGGCTTCCGGCCTCCGCCTGCATATTTTGCCGAGTGTTATTGACCATTCGAAGCAGGAACCAGGTAACCAGCATTGTGCACACCACCTGATAGAGCGGCGCCATTGATGTATCTATGGTCTGGTTGGCGCCAAGGGGATAGAAGCCTCGCACAGCCAATGTGAGCACCGTTACCCAAATGAATGCATTAAGCGGTGCGGTCATTGATCTCAGGATAGCGTTGCGCCAAACCTGTTTTTCGGGCCGGGATTTTCTTGCCAGCAGGTTAAGCACGCTGTGTAGAATGCGGGTCGCTACTAACAGAACAACAATGAGGCAAGCGATAAATATCCAAGGTGATAAGCTGCCACCTTTCGCCCAAAGTGCTTCAATAGCCTCCATATTAAAATTCCCCTCCGTCGGTCATTTCAAAAACTGAAATGCAATCTCAACATAGAGGGGCACTGACTACAAACGCATTGCCGGGCATTCAGCCCTGCTTGGCTTCCGCCCGATAACAGGCCGCAGCGGTGAACAACACGTCTGTGGAGGAGTTTAGCGCTGTTTCAGTGGAATCCTGTACCACGCTGATAACAAAGCCAATAGCAACGGCTTGCATGGCAACCTCGACCGGAATCCCGAAAAGGCTGGTTGCCAATGGAATAAGTAGCAATGAACCACCGGCAACGCCAGAAACGCCACAGGCCGCCAGCGCAGACACCACGCAAAGCAGCAGCGCCGTGGCAAAATCCACTGGAATTCCAAGGGTGTGCGCAGTTGCAAGTGTGATTACCGAGATAGTAATTGCCGCACCTGCCATATTAATCGTTGCACCTAGCGGGATAGAAATCGAATAGGTATCAGGGTCGAGCTTCAGGCGCTCAGCCAACTCAAGGTTAACCGGGATATTTGCCGCCGAACTGCGTGTAAAGAACGCCGTAATGGCGCTGCCGCGCAAGCACTCGAACACCAGCGGGTAAGGATTGCGGCGAATCTGCCAGTACACAATCAGCGGGTTGGTAACCAGTGCCACAAACACCATACAACCGACAATAACGCCCAACACCTGGCCATAGCCCAACAGAGCGCCAATTCCCGACTCCGCCAGTGTATTGGCGACCAGCCCGAAAATCCCCAACGGGGCTAAACGGATAACGCCCCGAACGATCCCGGAAATAGCTTGCGACAAATCCTCAAGGCCCTGGCGGGTGGTGTCGCTGGCCTTACGTAACATAATACCAAGCCCAACAGCCCAAACCAGTATGGCTATGAAATTCGCCTCCATCAGCGCGGTAACGGGGTTGTTTACAGCACTTAGCACCAGGTTCTTCATGATTTGCCCGATATTTGAGGGCGGGTTACCACTTACGCTACTCAAATCCAGTGACAGTTCAGTGGGAATCAGGAAGCTGGCGACAACGGCAACCACAGCGGCTGCAAGGGTTCCAATAATGTATAACAGCAGCACCCCACGAATATGAGTTTTTTGCCCTTGCTTGTGGCCTGCAATGGCGGCTGCCACCAACACAAACACCAGCACCGGTGCGACCGCTTTAAGGGCTTTCACAAAAAGCTGACCGAGCAACGCCACCGACCGGGCGGCATCCGGGGATACGATAACCAGCAATATGCCAGCCACAATGCCGAGGGCGATCTGGGTAACAAGCCCAAGCCGCATTAAAGGTCGAAAAACAGTGCTCAGTGCAGACAACATGAAAACCTCGCGTCGCAGTTGTAAATCAATACAGACAGTTTAAGGCGGCACATGATAACGCATAAACCGGGTGGCGTGGCCAACGACGCAGGGTTTCAGTCTGGCTCAGACCGTAGTGGCTTGCTGAACAACCACGGGCTCCCGGGGTGAATCAGCAGTTGCAGTTTCAAACTGCAAAATCCCATCATCCACGGGCTCTTTGACCAGCATTTTCTTATCCTTGCCATAGTGCATGGTTATCCTCCAGGGATCGGCCTTGCCCTGCCGTGGCATTTTATCGATTGCCCGTACGATATAGCCTGGCGCAAACCCGTCCAGCACGCTGGCATCGGTCGCACTGTTATTTTTATCCACCGCTGTTGCAACCGACACACCCGTTTTATCCATATAGGTGAACAGGCGGCACAAATAGCGCCCGCCAATATCGCATTTTAGTGTCCAGGGCGCGTTGGTATACCCGAAAATCCAGCCGTAATTAGGTACGTCCTGAATGAAGATACCTTTGTAAGCCATTTTCCTGGGCAGGTTCACTTCCTCATTGTCGATACTGAGTGTCGACCCACCCATCAACTGAACCTCCAGTCCTGTCGCCGCAATCACAATATCCGCCTCGATATGCTGGCCAGACTTCAACACAATCCCCATTTCATCAAAACGATCGATGTGGTCGGTTACAATCTCCGCTTTCCCTGAGCGCAAACTTTCAAAAAAGTCTCCGTCTGGTGCAGCGCACAAGCGCTGTTCCCAAGGCATGTAAGAGGGCGTAAGGTGGCGCTTGTCGACCGTTGGGGCATTCTTGTACATGTGAGACAACATCAGCTTGCGCATTGCGTTAGGCCAGCGCTGGCAGGCCAGATAAAGAGCACGCTGGAACAGAATATTGCGCCGGCGGGCCATGTTGAACACCCAGGCTTTTGGCAATATTTTGTTCAATACCATGGATATTTTGTCGGTGTTTGGGAGGGACATAATATAGCTGGGTGAGCGTTGCAACATGGTGACCTTTGCAGCTTTATCTGCCATGGCCGGCACCAAGGTTACTGCTGTAGCGCCACTGCCAATAATCACCACTTTTTTACCGCTGTAATCGAAAGCTTCCGGGAAGCTCTGGGGGTGAACGATATCCCCGGTAAAAGCATCCTCATTCGGAAAGTCCGGGCGGTAACCCTGATCAAAATTGTAGTAACCAGCACAATTGATCAGGAAGCCACAGGTAAACACCACCTCTTCGCCCGTAGCTTCCTGCACAGCGGAAACCGTCCACTTCTGGTCTCTGGTCGACCAATCGGAGTTCTTGAGCTTCAAACCAAACTTGATCTTCTCGTACAACCGGAACTCTTCTGCAGTCTCGCGCACATATTCACGAATATCGTCGCCTTGGGCCAATACGTTATCGGAATACCAGGGCTTGAAGTTAAACCCGAAACTCGCCATGTCGGAATCGGAACGTATACCGGGATAACGGAACAAGTCCCATGTGCCACCCACATTTTCTCGGCGCTCCAGTATCGCCAGCGATTTCCCGGGGTGCTCCCGGGCAATATGGCATGCAGTGCCAATGCCGGAGAGCCCGGCACCAATAATAATGATGTCGTAGTGTTTGATGGGCACCTGATTTCCTTGTTGTTATTAGTCAGTTAATGTCGATTCTGATTTTCGCAAAGCCTGCCTCAACAAAATTGTCAAAACAAGACAATTGCTTATGAAAAAGCGACACCCAGCAGCGACACCTCCTGTCGCAGCATTCCAATATAATGATAGATTAAGCAGAACCTGGGAGAATTCATGACCGAGCCCATCCTTGAAAATGCCGCCTATTCAGAACATCAGGTCGTATTCGATCTCAGCACCATCCTGAACTATCCCATTCACTTGGTGGTCCAGAGCTGGCACTCCGTCAGTCCACTCCATTGGTTTAGCCGGAATAATGATGGCATTGTCGCTGAAGGGCGCTTTCTCGAAGCCCCCGGTCTGCCGCTGTTCACACTCGAAGACGACTCAGGCAAAAGACTTTCAGATGGCATACCCGAAAACATACTGAAGGTAACCCGATTAATGCCAGCACTGGACTTTGAACTGGCTCAGGCCTGTGCTGCATCACAAGCCGCCTGTGAATTAGCGGACAGTTCACCACTGCTATTCATTCTGCTGGTGAACCACGCATGCAAACAGCTGCTCACCGTTCAAGAGTTTCAGCAGTTACTAGCGCTCAAACGCACAATGATTCTTGACCGGATCGGCCTGCCTTCTAGCAAATCCCTGGCTCGACTGGTTTACCGCATAGAACTCTCCCCGCTGCTTCCCTGGGAGCTTGAAGATGTCATAAAAGCACTGCGCCAGCCCGAGATCCTGTCGATTCTTCGGCATCATAAAAAACTGCACCTTAATCACCTGCGGTTTCTGCTCCGTCAGAGATACCCCCTCTGGCCCGGCATGCTGAACCTGATTGGTGAACACTCATCCGCATTGGATATCAGCTGGTCGTGCCGGATGGTCCGCGACACCCTAAATATGGCTGCCGGCAACGTTCGAAGATTGGAACAGGTGCGATCGAGAGAGGCACTACAAGAACTACACGATCGTTTGGTCGAGCGCTTTAACAGCATGGGCTCTGAAGACAAACGCACCGCCCATGCCGCCGCACTCGAGCGGGAACATGGCCGTTATCCGACGCCTCCCTTAGCTGCTATTGATGGCATTGAGCCTCTCACGTCGTGGTTAGACCTCTTGGACGAAGGGGCTTCCATGCACCATTGCGTGGGGAGCTATGATCTTTTTGTTGCGGATAGAGACCTGTTTATCTACCGAATGGTGACACCGGAACGGCTGACCATTTCGCTGGAGCAGCGGAATAACACCTGGGTTATTGGTGAGGTGCGTGGGAGCCGAAATGCTAATCCTTCGCCGGGGGCTTTGGACATTGTGCGGCGTTGGGTTGAGTTGTAGGGGCTCAGTAAAACTGGCTAGCCTTCAATTTGTAGTGGCTCAATCCGAAGTCCGGGCTTTCCAGTACAGTTTCCGGTCGCTCTGCGTTCGCGGAGGTGGGGTTTAAGTACTCCATAGCTTTAAGGATTTCTTCGGGTGGAATGACAGCGGCACGCACTATTAGATCGGTTTTAAAGTTTTCGATCATTATGCCCTCCTGATGTCTATGAACATCATGCAACAGGAGTGCGACAGGTAATGTCGTCACGGAAAACGGGCCGATTAGGAAGAATCCGGAACTGCGATATGCTTTTAGGGTGATGAATCAAACAAACATCATCGCGCACAAAAATAACAGTGTATAAATACGAGGATTCGTGATGGAAGAGTATGATCGCTATCAACAGGCCACAAGCAACCTTCAGGCATACCTGAACTCTGGCTCAATTGTGATGTTTCTGATGAGCATTGGAACACTGATTGCTGCCTACTCACCGCTGAATCTGATCGGCCCGGAGGTCATCGCAAGTATCAGTGGGCCATCTGGGCTAATGTTTGTTCTCCCTTTAGGCGCTGCGTTGGTGATGAGTGGGATTCACCTCTCGATCATGTGGTCTGAACACACTCAACCCAGCCCTCGCGACTTAGTGTTGTTCATTACCCTGCACCTGAGCACACTACTGGTTTGCTATTTTGCCGTAGAGATTTTACAGCCAACCTTCCAGTCCGAAGCTATCCCCATCATCAGCGTACTGATCGCTATTGCCCTCCCCTGTGTTTTATTTATGCGTACCAAGAGCACATAAGCGATGCTGTAGTTGAAAGGGGCACTGCATTGCGGTGCCGCCCCTGCTCACCAATTCGGGAGATTTTTCGCTTCCGGAATTGACCCGACGGTGGAATCGCACCAGAATACTGTATATACAAACAGTATCCAGGTGTAATATGCCCGTCACACTTCTTGGCGACCATAAGTCGTTCTCTCAGCTTGGTATTCCGTTTTTTTTGGAACGTGTATCGGCGGGTTTTCCATCCCCTGCCGAGGACTACGTTGAGAAAACCCTGGATCTGAACGAGCTGTGTATTCAGCATCCGGCCGCAACCTTTTTCGTGCGGGTACAAGGTGAGTCCATGGTGGACGCCGGCATCTATCCAAACGATGTGCTGGTGGTTGACCGCTCCCTGCGAGCCACGCACGGTGACATTATCATCGCCAGCCTGGAGTCTGAAATGACAGTGAAACAACTTCACCTCACCCCGCCTCCGGTTCTGTTACTTCCAAGAAACCCGGCTTACCAACCGATTACCATTGAGGGCGATATGGTGATGGAGGTGTTTGGTGTTGTTACCAATGTGGTTCGATCGCTCAAGCGTGGAGGAAACTCATGACGATGTCTTATCCCATCTCCTTTGTTACGGTGCGACGCCGGTTCGATTTTCGGGGCATTGAAGTCGGCCGCTGGGTGACGCCAGCCGAGCGGGATCGAGCCGCTGATCGGTTTTACCGAGCTCTCTGTGATCTGATGACAATTCTGCAGGGGCCAGAGAACCTCATATCCCTGCGTGGATCTCTAAGCATGCAGTACGGCATTGGAGGCCGGCCGGGGGTATCCGCCCACTATATTCCAGCTACCCGGCAACTGGCTCTGGCAAAGAACGCCGGCGCTGGCAGCCTGGCGCACGAGTGGTTCCATGCGTTTGATCATTACATGGGCAGTAGAGCCTTCCGGAGCTTAGGGAAGTTTGGGTTTGCCTCCAGTGGTTGGCTCAGTGGTGCCAAACAGAAAGAGCACCCATTAAACGAGTTACTCAGCAACTGCTTTAAAACCATTTTACTAACCGAAGATGGAACAGCGCCTAGCCCCCTGTTTCAGGCATCCAAGGAAGCCGACGAGCAGCTAAAGGTGCTGTATTACGCAAAACCTGAAGAGCTTTGCGCTCGGGCTTTTGAGGCGTTTATCGAAGACAGCACACCCAACAACTCGTTTCTGGTGCGCGGCACCGTTTACTCCGACGAAGCGAATGCTGGCCTTTACCCTAAAGGCGAGCATCGCCGGCGTATCAACGAAACATTCCAAGACTATTTTGCTGCTCTGGGCGCGGCCTTGTATCGGGAACAGGCGAAAGCTGGATGAAGCAGCCTGTCTTTGCCCTGGTGGACTGCAACAATTTCTACGCCTCATGCGAGAAGTTGTTCCGACCAGATTTGCGCCATACGCCAATCGTCGTTCTATCTAATAACGATGGCTGTGTTGTGGCGCGCTCGAAGGAAGCCAAAGCGCTTGGCATTAAAATGGGTGTGCCCGTACATCACATCAAGCAGGAGATTCGGCAACACGATATCCAGCTATTCTCATCCAATTACACTTTGTACGGGGACATGAGCCATCGCGTGATGATGACACTGGAAGCTATGGCACCGAGGGTGGACGTGTACTCTATTGATGAAGCGTTTCTGGATCTCACGGGCTTGGAACGCCTGATGTCCTATGAGAACTTTGGTCGGCAGGTAAAAGACACGGTGTACCAGAATGTGGGTCTTCCGGTGTGTGTTGGTATTGCGCCGACCAGAACCCTGGCCAAGCTCGCCAACTACGCAGCCAAAAAATATCCAGCAACCGGCGGCGTGGTTGACTTAACTGATCCAGCGAGACAAAGACGGCTTTTAGCTCGAGTTCCCGTTGGGGAGATCTGGGGCGTGGGGCGAAAAATCTCGGAAAAGCTTCAAGCCATGAACATTGTTACGGCGATACAACTGGCCGATGCAGACTTGAGCACGCTAAGACAACGATTCTCTGTTGTGCTGGAACGTACAACACGAGAGTTGAACGGTGTTCCCTGCTTACCCTGGGATGACACGCCCCAACCGAAAAAGCAGATTATGTGTTCCCGCTCCTTTGGGCAGCCCATACATTCCCTCGCGAATTTGGAGGAAGCCGTAACGCACTTTGCTACAAGAGCCACTGAAAAGCTCAGAGGTGGGGGCCAGTATGCCGGCGAGCTAATGGTGTTCATTCGTACAAACCCCTTCAAAACAACGGTTCCGCAGTACTCTCAAAGTGCCAGTGTTCGACTGGTTAAGGCCTCCCAAGATTCCAGGGTAATCGTGCAACACGCCCTGAACCTACTTCGCTCTATCTACCGTGACGGCTACGAATATTCGAAATCTGGCGTGATGCTCGGCGAGTTAACGGATGCAAGTGGCGTGCAAGACGACCTGTTCGATACAGCCCCCACAATCCCTTCGGCGAGTGGCCGATCTGAACGCCTGATGTCTGTCATGGATGAGATTAATCGAAAAACACCCGCAAAGGTGTACATGGCAAGAGAAGCCGGGCCGGCAGTCTATGCAATGCGCAGGGGGCATTTGTCGCCGGCGTACACAACGGCCTGGGGTGAGCTGCCAGTCGTGTGGTAATGGGCTAATGCTAAGGTCATTAATGTGATTTACACGCTACATAGTATGTAAGATTTTTTTACATGCTGCGTGCCCACAAGCTGAACGAGTACATGCTGCAGTGGTTCAATGGTTTTGGAGACCACCCTAGGTGGTAACATTGCCACCACGAACGAGATTTTGAGTAGAGGCTTTTACAATGATCGCAAAGGTCGCAAAGCGGACATTCAGGAGAGATTGCTGAACGGAATCTCTCTGCCTCGGATCTGACCGCGCTGGGTGATGATATGGCCCATATACTTGATGCCTATCGAGCACCAGCAAATGGAAGCACCCTGAACTGAAAAAGATACATATGTGAGAAAATCATAATGTAAGCTCGCAAGTAAATGAACGTGACCAACGAGGTAAAACATGAAGACAATCAAGTACGTTCTTGCACTGGCTCTAGCTCTGGCCTTCTCCCAAGCCCACGCTGCAGATGGGCTGATTGCAGTCAAGAGTCCCTACACTGCTGAAACAACCATGAACAAGTTCGAAGAAATTGTGAAAGACAAAGGACTAAACGTTTTTGCTCGCATAGATCACGCCGCAGGGGCTGCAAAAGCAGGCATGACACTTCGGCCTACCGAGGTGCTCATTTTTGGCAATCCACAGGGCGGGACACCATTCATGGAGTGTGCCCAGACCGTCGGGATCGACCTGCCACTGAAGGCATTGGTGTGGGAAGACTCTTCATCGCAAGTATGGCTGGGATACAATGAACCAACGTATTTGGCTCAACGTCATGGGGTCTCCGAATGTTCGGTTGCTGAGAAACTCAGCGAGGCATTGGCGGGATTTGTAAAGGCGGCGGTAACACCTTAATTAATGGAATCAAGTAGACTCCACTATAAGGTCGCTCTGTAGTGGTCAACTAATCCCGGGCAGGTTTTAGGGTTTACCTCAGCGGCAATGGTCAAAGTGCCATCGTTGAATTTGTGAGGTCGCTGCCCGTCGTAATACTCCATCAGTTAGTACCAGCATCGTTTTTGGCCTCAGGTAGACTCCGATACCCCAAGGCCGGTATCCATTGGAAGCGTGCGTTTTTACAGGTGGCTCGCCAATGTTCGCTTTTGTTTAGCCGACAGCAGGAACAAACCGCGGGTACCGTTCCTCTCTGGCGTATTGCCCAATAAACACACACGGATGTGAACCATACGCCACTACCCCGTCTTCCTCCCACATCAGCGAGCATAAACATCACTCATCATAGAGATGATGTTCAATCATCCAGCCATCACCCCCTGTCAGCCTCAGCTGACCACGACGAAGTGCCCCGTGAACAACCAGTCGAAACGGACCTTTCTATAATGCCCAAGAAACTGACAGCGTTCCAAAGCTGAAGTTGTCTTTATGATGCTCGTCTTCGCTCGTCGAGGCACGCAGTGTGAAGGAGGCCAGCAGGTGATCCCACTGCCAAGTAGCGCCCAGACCGAGCCGACCAATCAGCGGCCCTTCGTCAAAACGGTAAGCCCCGGCATTGTCGTCAATATAGGAATAGCCTACATACTCCACGCCCAGCCCCAAATACACAGACCAGCTACTGCCTGAATCCTTGAAAGAGCCCGGCAGGGCGATGGTTGAAGAGGTGCCTGCGTAATCCGGCACAAAATTTATTGGAAGATGCCTGCCAAGCTGCCAGACCAACCCGGTTTTAGCAGAGGTTCGAAAACTCGACAATAGCGCAGCCCCAATCACCGACACACGCTGTTCAATGTTGCCGCCCCGCCCGAGTTGCAGCAGCTTTCGGCCATGCGCACCCTGAACGCCACCCACCACAGCGGTTCCAAGCTGATTGCCCCATCCCTGCGGCTTGTCGCTTCCAGTGGTTTTATGCACCCATTTTTGAACCGACTCGGCACCGCTTTCGGGCCCAACAACACCGATGTGAGCGCCAAAACCGGTAATCGTATCGGCGTCCCAGCTCCACAACGTGCCGCTGAGCGACAGGTGGCCGGCATAGGGAATGTCGTCGAATTGCGGACTTTCAACCGTGATATCTTCAGGCGTAACCATGAGTTGCCGCAAACTCAGTGTGACCGCCTGCTCTGAATCGGAAGCACCTATACCGGGCAGAAAGCGCAGTTCATCACGCAGAGCTCGGGCAAATCTTGCCGACTTGCCATCATTCTCGTCGGCGGTGTCCGTCAGATACGACAAGCGTACCCCGTTTGTATATCCGCGGTCGGTTCCAGTAAGCAGGTCGTTATCCCAGGACAGGTTCACGACTTCTGCCTTCAGGCTGGTTGGCAAAACACTAATAACGAAAAACAGCAGGAGGGTAAATTCGCAGCTGCGACTCAAATCCAGTCTCTCCGGTTGATACTAAGGGTAACGAGCATGGCCTAATGTCGCGTCTCAGAGCAACACAGGTTCCGGCAACCAACCCGCCAGCCCCATGAAATGGAAAAGGATGGTCAGCCCGCCAAACATCAGAACCAGCGCAATGCCCAACTGGCCGCCCGGGGCCATAAAGCCATGACGCCCACCCTTCAGTGTTCGGGACTTTCGGGCCAGCAGCGCCGGAACAATACAGGCCCAGACCGCCGCAGCCGCACCGGCATAGCCAATGGCAAGAACGAAGCCAAATGGAAAAAACAATGACAGCAGCAATGGCGGAATAAAAGTAATTGCCCAGGTTTTGGAGCGCCCTTTGCGATCATTATCGAAGCCCAGCAGGTCGGCCATGTAATCAAAGGTGCCCAGACCAACGCCGACAAAAGACGACAAAATGGCAGCCGTTGAGAAAGCGCTAATGGTGGTCGCCACCCGCTCGGAATTGATGGCAAAACCAAGGGTGGCGAGCAGAACATCCACGTCACCGCCCTGGGCGACCACCGGGCCGAAATCCGCTCTCGGCAGATTGCCAAATATGCTGATCAGCCACACCAGGTAGAACATCAAAGCCACCAGTGTACCGCCCAGAATGGCTTTCTGCGCCCTACTCTCCTCACCATAATAGGCGCGCATTGATGCCACCGAATGATGATAGCCGAAAGACGTCAGCGCCACTGGCAACATCGCCATCGCATAGGGCGCATATTGGCCGTCGGCATTTGCGGAATCAAACAGAATGGCCGGGTCAATTCTTACCGCTAGCCCAGAGACGCCGAGCACAAAACTCACCAGCATGAATGTGATGAGTACCACCGAAAGTCGGTCCACTGCACGGGTTGAGTGCCACACTACGAGAGAGGACAACAGGACAAAAACAACCGAAGCCAGCTTACTGTCGATCCCGGTCATGCTCTGCAGGATCAGGCCAGACGACGTGATGTAGGCATACAGGAGAATGCCGCCAACAAAGTACACCGTCAGATTACTGAATGCGTTCACCCGGGAGCCGAGCAGAGATTTGGTAACGGTATTGAACGATGCCCGCAAACCGAAGTGCTTGAAGGCTTCCAGCAGCATCCAGCCGGACAGTGTCATCACGACCATGGTGAGCACCAGTGCCAGGCTGGACCAGATCGTCCAGGCACCCGCACCGGAACTGGGCAAGCCCAGCATACCGGCACCAACACAAACACTGGCAATAATACTCGCCCCACCAATCAGGGAAGGCCTGGATCTGGATTCTGCGCGCTCGGTCAATGGGCCTCCCTCGTCGCGTATCAGCTTTTGGATTTAACAGCGGCCGCATGATACCGCTTAGAATTTGCCGAAACTACGGGCATAAACGGATACCTGGTGCGTTTTAATCAAGAAGAAGCCCGCAAACAGATAAAACAATCGCCCCGGTAGAGTCAGAATCACCGTCGTGATTGACTGCCAGAAGGACAGCCTACTCTGTCCCAGGCATACAGCCTCTTTAACTACCCTGTACTATGACGACCAACACGCTCCAGCCCCTTTTTCAGGGTGCTTTCGATTTCACTGCGAAGCCACTTTGGCTCCAGAATATCGCAATGGAGAGCTTGGGCGGTTAGCCACCATCGCATATCTTTGGTATCACCTACAGTCACGGACAGTTCAAACGTATTTTCCCCGGTATCCTCAACCATCTGATCAAAACCGAGAGGCGATTCAAGCAAATGATTCAACGTAGGTTTGTCACAGCGTAACTTCAGGAAAACAGGTTTGTCGGATTCCAGAATGCCCATGGCGCCCGAGTGGATGTACAAGTCCAGGGCGAAGTCATCCGGGCATTCTGCCCTAGGTGGCAACATGGGGGCGAGATACGCCTTGGCCAACTCAAAAGCCAGTGCTTAGCTTTTCAAGATCCCGCTTTACGAGCGAATGGTCACAGAAAAGCCATGCTCTTCCAGTCGCTGGGCAAGCTCAGTGGTGGTAATCGATTTGGGAAACCTGGATACCATCACCTCAAACGCTGGGCGGTGATGACATTAATCCAGTCTGCGAAACTCAACGGCACGATCCGTATGCCTACCTAAAGGATGTGCTGACACGGTTGCCGACGCAAAACAAAAGCGCTATCAATGAGCTACTGTTCCACAACTGGAAGCCGGTTATACCTGACAAGGTGTAATGCCCGGACACTTACCCCTGGACGAGTTACCCACCCGGGCGATAAAAATCGACGTTAAAATCACCGAGGGATACGGAGTAAAAGTGAAATCGATGTCGCCATTTTGTCGCCATCGATACGCCGGTTCTAACACCGAAAAGCTAAGCGACTGAAAACAATGGGGAAATAATGGAGGCGCGGGTCGGAATCGAACCGGCGTACGCGGAGTTGCAGGACGAGCTTTTCGAATCCATATTTTTGATTAATTACAGATACTTAAAGACTTTTCCTCACAAACAGCTTGCGCTCATTCAGGCGTTGCAAAACCCTTTCCAATCAATAAGTTGGATTTTCATTTTTTGGGCTACTTTCCAACCACTTAGTCGTTAGGATCGATAAAGCCATCTCCATTCTCTCTGTTACCGTTTCAGAAAATTTTGGGCGCATAACGCAAGCAGTTTTGCCCAGTCGTGTTGTCTGTGCCAGTTCTATAAAACCGTTACTTCAGTAACTTCTCAGTAAGCGGCCGGTAATCCCATCTTGAGCCAAGCGCTGCCGCCGTCAGGATAGTGTCCACTTATTTTATAGTGGACACTTAACATGAACGAATTAAGCGTAACCAAGCCCTACCAAAAACGTCGCCGGTTTTCCCGGGAATTCAAAGCCGAGATTGTTGCCCAGTGCCAAGAGCCTGGCGCATCCGTCTCTCGAATCTCTCTGGATAATGGCCTCAACGCCAACATGGTTCGGCGCTGGATCAGTGAGGCGCACCGAGCGGATAAAGTACCCTCGAAAACATCGGGGTTCGTGCCGGTCAACTTGCCACCAGCATCTTCTGCATCTGGCAACCAATCAGCTTTGAATAAGCGTAGCACCATCCGCATCGAGATTCCCCGCGCCGGTGGCGCGGTGGTGGTTGAGTGGCCGGTGGAGCAGGCCCATCAGTGTGCAGTGTTACTGCGGGACCTGCTGGGATGATCCGCATCGATGAGATCTGGCTGGCCACTGAGCCGCTGGATATGCGGGCGGGGCCGGACAAGGCGCTGGCGCGAGTCATCCAGGTGTTTGGTTCGGCCAGACCCCATTGCGCCTACCTGTTTGCCAACAAACGGGGCAACCGGATGAAAGTGCTAATCCACGATGGCCTCGGTATCTGGCTCTGTGCCCGCCGGCTGAACCGGGGCAAGTTCCACTGGGGCGAAACCTGGCGCGGTGACCAGCTGCGACTGACTGAAGAACAGTTATCCGCTTTGGTTCAGGGCCTGCCCTGGCAGCGCATTGGCGCGGAAGGGGTCATCTCCATCCTGTAACCACAAGTGCCATGGTGCCGCTATAGCCAGAACCGCGAATCGCTTGCCGCACAGGGACTTGGCATACTGGGCGACATGACTCAGCGCCCCGATCTCGACCAACTCTCTGCCGAACAGCTCCGTGCTCTTGCCACGGAACTGTTCGATCGAGTCGAGAACAAAGAGCGCGCTCTGGTGCACCGTGATGCGGTCATCGAGAAGCTGACTCACGAAGTAGCCATCCTCAAACGTCACAAGTACGCCCGTCGCAGTGAGCAACTGGACGCAGTCCAGGGAAAACTGCTGGACGAGCTGATCGACAGCGACCTGGCGGCCATCGAAGCCGAGCTTGAACAGGTGATGACCGAGGAGCAGAAAGCTGCCCGGCCAAAGCAAAAGCCCAAGCGCACCCCGCTACCACCGGAACTGCCCCGCACCCTGATCCACCACGAACCTGACAATACCCAATGCCAGTGTGGCTGCCAGCTCAAGCGTATTGGTGAGGACATCAGCGAGAAGCTCGACTACGTACCAGGCGAGTTCACGGTGGAGCGCCATATCCGGGGCAAATGGGCCTGCGACAAATGCGAAACCCTGATCCAGGCACCGGTACCACCGCAGGTGATCGATAAGGGCATTCCCACTGCCGGCCTGCTGGCTCAAGTGCTGGTGGCCAAATACGCGGATCATCTACCACTGTACCGTCAGGAACGCATCTTCGGTCGCGCTGGCCTCGAAATCCCACGTTCCACGCTCACCGAATGGGTCGGTGCTTGCGGTGTGCAGTTGCAGCCCTTGGCGGATGCGTTGAGAAATACCTTACTGGAACACGGCGTTCTGCACGCCGATGAAACCCCGGTCAGCATGCTGGCCCCGGGCAAGAAGAAAACCCACAAGGCCTATGTCTGGGCCTACTGCACCACACCGTTCTCGGACCTGAAAGCCACTGTTTATGACTTCGCCCCCAGCCGTGCAGGCGAACACGCCCGCACCTTCCTGGGTGACTGGCAGGGCAAGCTGGTCTGTGACGATTATGCCGGCTACAAAGCCGGGTTCGGCAACGGCATCACCGAAATCGGATGCATGGCCCACGCCCGGCGCAAGTTCTATGACCTGCACGAAGCCAACAAGAGCGAACTGGCTGCGAAAGCACTGGAATACATCGGCGGACTCTACGAGATCGAGCGAGAAAGCAAAGACCTGCCGCCGGACAAACGGCAGGAAATCCGGGAAGTCAAAGCCAGGCCCATTGCTGATGCGCTACATCAGTGGATGCTGGTCCACCGACAGAAAGTGCCGGATGGCTCCGGCACAGCCAAAGCCCTGGATTACAGCCTCAAACGGTGGGCAGCGCTGACGCGCTACCTGGACGATGGTGCTGTGCCCATCGACAACAACTGGGTGGAAAACCAGATCCGACCCTGGGCGCTGGGGCGCAGCAACTGGCTGTTCGCGGGCTCACTACGGAGCGGTCAGCGTGCTGCTGCGGTCATGACTCTGATCCAGTCAGCCAAGCTGAACGGGCATGATCCCTATGCCTACCTCAAAGATGTGCTGACCCGCCTGCCGACACAGAAGAACAACGCTATCGACGAGTTATTGCCCCATAACTGGAAGCCAGCTATACCTGACAAGGTGTGATCACCGGCCGCTTACACTTCTCAATCAGAATGTAGTGATTCAATAGTTTTGGACACCAGCCTGGGCGGTGATATTGCCACCATAAACGAAGCTTTGAGTAGAGACTTTTACAACGATCGTAATGGTCAAAGCAGTACGAGATTAAAAGGAACCCTCAGCATGGACGAATGACCGCCATCTACAGCCCAGACTTTACAATTGAAGAGGTATAGCGAGCCCTGAATTTGATGAGCTGAGGAGTCAGCTGTCTTGAGCGATCAACCTAGCTAAGATGTCCGAACAATCTAAGCTGATAAGCGGCATGCTTTAGCTGTTGTATTTGCGTTCTCGCCTCATCCCAGAGCCAACCGTCGCCCCTAACTCCCTAGTGCAAGGGTCCGACACTCTCTCATCTGGAAAAATAATCTGATCCCATTATTTGTGGAGGAGTAATAAATAGGCCTTAGAGCGAGCCAACTAAGTGTTATCGATCACCTCCACCACAGTATGCTCTTCCGTCCCTAAAGCCTTAAAGGCGTTGTACCATGCAGAAGTGTCTGCATCGACTATCCCGATACAGCCCAAAGTTCCAGACTTATTGCCATCTGGATGAATGCCTAAGTCCGTCCGATCCGAGGAGAATTGGGGGTCTAAGTACTGGAACCAACATTTATTAAGGGAATCACAATAAGCTGAATTAGAAGAGAGCTTATCAACCAGTCCGCTCCTGGGAGCATGGTACAGATAGTGGGGCAATTCTCTTTTCCCGTATGGACCACTAACAGCGCCAGATCTTAGGCCTTTCTCAAGCCAAGTCAAATAACCGAATGCCAAACCGTTCTCTCGACTAGTAATCTCAAATTTAATTGACACGATTTAATCATCCTTCAGGTGAATTATTTTAATGTCCTAATTTATTGTTCAACGCGGCTAAGTACGATATTACGACCTGAAACGAGTTGACGAATCTCACCGCCAACCAAATCAAAGAAGTATCTCCCCTAGCTTCATCAAGACAATTCAAAATCCCGCTCCGTTCCTGGGACTACAGAGAGAATTGAATTTTCTCGATACGCAACAGTTGCTTCTCCGTTTTTAGTAAGCGCGAGAATATGGTCATGCGAAGTTCAATACGCCCACGATTTGCCGCTTGCGGGTTTTTTTGGAGCCAGGCGTTAACACTCGCGTCGACTGCATCTGCGATCGGTTTAAGGTTCCCGCCAGTCTGAATCGCTGTCGACCGTGCAATTGGTTCAGGCTTGAAGAGGCCTAATTCAGGGTGTTTTACCTTCAACGCATCCAACACACCGGACTCGTAAGACCACAAAAGGTCCATGGTCGGCCAAAGCTTCGAATCTTCACGCAAATCTTGTCTAATCAAATCATCAAAGAGTCGCTCCTTCATAAACTTTAAAAGAGCATCTCCCAATGTCGAACCGCTGATTGACACAGGTTCTTCGACCAGAATACTCGGCGTGTAGCGGTCGCTCGTGCGGACTTCACTGCTACTGTAGGTAAATTTCTTATTGGTCTTCAACCCGTACGATTCACCTAGATTTTGATTGCGCTTCACCCACACACGGGGCCAAGCGTTTTCTAGCAGCATCAAGCTGAGACCGCGAATCGTGATCCTGTTGCCCTGATACCGCATTTCAGGATCATATTCGCTGATTACTCTGGCAAGTCCACCGCCTCTGTTATCTGACCTAGCATCGTTATCGATGCCCTTGTTCAGGTTGATCCGTTCCAACTTGAAGTCCAAGCGGCCCCTCTTCCATTCTCCCTTCTTCATCAGTAAGGTGGTCGACTTACGATCGGCAACATCAGGCTTGTCGTTTTTGGTGCTAAGCAAATAACTCTGGTGCACCTCTGCGGGGTTTTCTAATTGGGAAGCTGGGGAAACTTTTAATGGCACCAACAGTTCGGCAAGTGTCTTGGCCCAATACGCTAGGGCCTCAATCCAAAGGCCGTCATCCACTTCAACGCCACCAGATTCTGAATTTCGTTTACCCGAAAGCTCACTGAACTCATAGAGGACGGACAGGGCACTGCGCCGTTTCGTATTCAGGGCAGCCTTTATCTCGTCCGGGCGGGTGTTATAGTCGACATCGAGATAGGTATCGTCCTGAGCCACTTGGTCTTTACGCTCAACGTCGATGACCAGTGACCAGGTCTTCAGGCTCTTGGCTGAGTCGCCCTCCAGCTCCGACGAATCCAAAACTGATACGCTAGGGGGGATCACCAGGCTCTTGAACAGAACTGGAATATTGGCTGGCTTGTCCTGGGCTAAAGGAATCCGTGTGGGCGTGAATAGCTTGAGCCAACGCGTATCATCAGGGTCAATCGACCCTACATCACCCTCCCCTAAATTTACCCGCACATATTCAATGTTGAAGGAGAGTGAGCTATTGACAGAACGGGACGCTCCTGCATTCGCTACATCAAACTGAATGCACAAGTGTCCGTTTGTACCGCTGCGACGGATGGCAGCTGGTAGGAAGTTGCCCTCCTGGGCCGAATGCTTAACACTGCCATAGAGACAGAAGCTATTTTCCGCACCTTTCGGTAACCTTTCATAAGCTAGAGGAACGACCAGAATAGTGTCTAGGCCATAAAATCGGCTTATTCGCCTCTTAAGGCTGTTCGAAAGGTTATCTTCAAGTACCTTTTTCGCCGCATGAATTTCGGCCGCATCTTCATCGTCCTGGTAAATGGGTTCATGGCGCTTCGCTAAACTGTCTGCCAATTGGGCTCTGGCTCTTGCCAAATCTTCTACCAACCCAGCCATGACTGATTCGTTATTTCGCAGGAGGACGGCGCACTGATCTGGAGCATTGTAGAAATCAATCTCGTTCAGTAGCCCTCGAAATGCCGTATCCATATCAAAGTTGCTGATGGTGACCTTTCCAAAAATTTCGTTGGCTTTAGGCCCGCGCTTTTTCTCCAACCAGTCCCAGAAATCTGCCTCTGCCTCGGACCTTGTTTGGGTTGCCAACGGCTCGAATGCTGCATAGGCCGCAGGCTCCGCGGCTGCGGCCCGGCTCGGAGTCAACTCAAGAATCTTGGCGTCAAGGATATAGATAAGGGTCCTGCCACGCGCATCCTCAGTGTGGGCAGCAACAATCTTTGGGCGTCCCCCGCGGGAGGTGAAGGCAGTGACTGCCTCTGCCAATCGCTCTTCCTTCGAACGCCCAACCTTATCATGCGTATCGGGCTCATCAGTAAGCGGTAATTCAATACGTTTTTCCAAGACCTCACTTTTTTTGAGGTTTGCAGTGTTGTCATCGCCCTGCAAGCCGTCATGTACTTCATTCGCGTTTCGAGAGATAACGAGTTCGGTACGATACAGTGCAAAACCTTCTGCTGGTGGTTTCCCGGACAGAGAGAATTCCAGTTCTACACGATCGGTAAAGTTTGTCGCCCCGTCGCGCACCGCCTGATAACACCTCTTGAGGAAGCTGTAGACTCTCTTCCGGTCAGAAGCAGAAAGACGTTTGTTCTCTCCGCCTGTGAAGCCGAGGGTGCAAAACAAGTCATAATGGGTGCCCGTATCGCGCATTTGCTGCATACAGCGCATAATGTCAGCCGCCCGGTTTTTCAAATTCTGCCTCGCCTCCTCGGCTGACAGGCTCAGTCCCCCCTGATCTGCTAGTGAAACTAATTGCGAACCATCAAAGGTAAGCGAATAAACCAGCTTTTTGTTCGCAACGTCATGGGAGGACGTCATGCCCGCCAAAGCACCGGGAGCAAGGAGCGGATCATAGTAAAGCGGTATTAAATCCGCTGTTTGTTCACCGCCAGGGGCGTTGTAGCCCATGATGTCGCGAAACTGGGTTTTCACTTTCATTTTGGTGCCAATCGCGCCATACACGAAATGATGGTCGGGGTCGCGAACGAGATCGCGACTTTGTGCTTGGTTCGGCTTAACGAGCCGCGCGGCCGAAACCGACCAGGAATAGGCCCATTTATCGGAATCGACCTCATCGACCACGGGCGTCACTGGCAGGTCGAGTTCTGCCGGACGGCCCTCATAGAACTCGTTTCCCTCTATGGATACCGCCAAGAGGTTGTAGCGCGCCGAGAGATTCACCTCCTTACCACCAGCAGCCTCCAGGAGTCGCTCAGCCGCGTTGCTATACTGAAATTGCTCAAAGACGGCTGAATTGTTTGCGACCTTCATAACACCAACGGACTCAAGGCGCTCGCGCAAAGCTTCTGCACGTGACACGCGAAGTCCAGGTAGATTGAGTGATTTGAATCGATTTTCAGGGTTGGGCCTCTTAACCTCCAGTTCCAGGACACCGGGAGCTCCGAGAGCCACGACCTTCTCACCAACCTCACGAAGCATCAATGGTGCCTCCGCAGAAACCGTCACTCCTGCATTGATCGCCTGGACATAAAGCGGCAGTGGACTGGTTTCCCGTAACTCCGGCAACACGATCATCATCGTGATTTCCTGCTTTTCCGACTCTTCAAACCCTTTGAGGCGCAACATATAGCCGCCGCTGTTTGTTTCAGCGGCATCCGCAAGAATGGAAAGGGCCTTTTGACGCTCTCTCTGACTAAAAAACTTACGAACCATAATGTCGGGTTCGGACTGCTCAAAAAGGCGTGGGGTGGGGATATCGGTTGGGTTGGGATCTGTAGAAAGGTTTGTCCTTAAGATGAAAGACTGCTCCATATTACAGTTGATCTCATCAAAGGCGTCATTGTTGTCGCCGACATTCCTCAGGAACGTATAGCCCATGTCCGGGTTGCCAAAGTCCACCTCTTCTGCCCCCTGGGCCTTATGTATGAGGCCCAACGCCCGCCGACTGTCCTCTGGCATGCGGTCGATTTGATAAAGGTCTTGGGCCCCATCCACCGGCAGAAGCGGGATTTTGATTAATACTACCTGCTTGAAGGGAAGGGATTCTCTGGGCATCCCTTTATCGCGCTCCTTTGGTTGATATCTGTCCAGAAAATAATTCGTTTTTGTTTTCAGAACATCCGGCAATATATGTAAATTGATGCCCTTGCCTTCAATCGAGACTTTTTCAGTAAGCGGTAATGCCTCCTTCGGCCCCTTGACAAAAGGAAGCTTACGCCCAGGTTCTATTTTGCCAAAGTCGACTGGTTGTTTGAGTAAATCCCGGATTTGGCCTGCGGCGTCCTCGTCCGTTTTGAAAACGATTCGTGACTGGTCAAAAGTCAGCACAAGTGCTTTAGGCAAAGCATCCGGATCAATTCCAATTTCGATGAGCCGTGCCGATGGAAGCGCCTTGGTCGACTGGTCCGGGTCGGTAAGCTCTTTGCCTTCGGGAAGATCCATCGCGTACTCTGGAACTCTGTTGCCAGAGAAGAACTGCTGGTTTACCCGCATGGAAACACCTGATGCCAAACTGAGCATTTTGCGTTTCAGCTCAGGGAGGGTTATGCCATCGGGCATTTCAAGGCCCGGCAGTTTCTCGCTCAGAATCGCCCAAGCGGCCTTCAAAATGCTCTCGAGATATTCTTCAAACAGATAATCCTCTAAAAGACTTGTTGCTCCCTCGCGCACGCTGTTAGTGCCAGGGAATTCGTCGCCCTCTCGAACCTGAATACGGCGAAAGTCAAAAAGTTTGTCTAGGTCTTCGACAAACGTGCTCGGCACTGATCGATTTGCGAAGGACGGGATCGGGGTCTCCACATCATTTTCTGCGATACGGAACGCCTTCATTTCTTGGGGTGTAAAGAAGACCGTTGCACCGCGTGGCTCTTCTTCAAATTCTTCGGGCAAGGTTTCCGGATTGAGGTAGTCAAAGCGGAAGGCGGTAGTAAGATGTGCCTTGGCATTGCTGGCCGACCATTCACCACGGTCACCTGGCATCCTGAGAGCCGCTACCGCTTCGGCGCAGGCTTTGACCTTGGCTTTGCTGATTTTTCCCGATTGAAATTGATCGCTGCCATCCGACAACAGTTCGTTGATTTTCAGAGAATTGAACGACCAGTCGACGATGAACTCAAGTAGGTTCTTGAAGGATCCAGTGTCCGGGTCATCTGATTCCGGTGGCTCACCATAGAGCAAATTCAAAACCGGCACTGCGACGATATTGCCCGTATCATTCCGGACGTAATCGAACTGCGGTAGGACTTCAACTGTTTTTTGGGGGCTATCCGGAGGGCTCTGGTCAGGGTCGAAGGTCACCGAGTCCACAGAGCCCAAATCTTCGGCCTCAGTGGCGTTGAGCGCACGCAGTCCCTGGGCGCCACCAGTAGTGACGAAATATTCATCATAGGATATATCGGACTTCGGACGCGCGAGAACGTAGGTTTTTCGGAATTCCCGTTCGAACTTCAGACGGATGGCCACCTCGATCTTCCTACCGAAAACCTTGATCCGAAATAAAACCCAGCGAATTGATACCTGAATCAATGCTCGTGCATAAGCGGTGGTGCCTCTGAGCGTCTCGAAAACCACACCATAGGCGATCAGCGCCCGCGCGTTGACGCCAAAGCGAGTGACGCTAAAGTCGATAACTCCCCAGATTTCGGCCAAGATTCCAAGCTCGGCCCAGTACTTATGGTAGTGCGGACGTAAAGCGCGGCTTATCTCCTCTATCTTCTTTTCGTCAACTCGTCCTTTCAATTCAATCGTGTTGAACTTGCCCCAGGTACCCGAAAGAATGCCATAAACACTGACATGCGCACCGCCGTGGAACATGGGCCATTCGTCAAGGCTACGGCCAATTCCGAACTTGCCCGAGAGGGTAAGCCGCGTGACAGGCGTATAGACAGGCAGTGCTGTCTTGGCCCCACTCTTTGTCTTTCGAAGCAAAGGCACATCTCGAAGGGCCGAACCACTGATCTTTCCATAGGCTACACCGGCGCTGCCGGTGAAAACCCCGAACTCCGCCGCGCCAGCATTCGAATAATCGGTGAGGTCATCAAGATTAAGACCTACATTGACTAGATAGCCGCCATCGGTATCCATCTTCATCACCACCCACGGGAGCTGGATGGTGACGGCCCCCACAGAAAAGCGCCTGATCTCCTCGGCAAACTTTAACGTGGCGGTGTAGACGCCCAAACGAGGTGTTGTTTGCTGATACATAACCGACAGGCTGGCCAGGTCTTTGACGCTGGCCTCACCGCCATAGAGCTTCGGTGGGTTGTATACTGCATGGGCTGTTATAAACTTGTCGGGGAACTCCGCCCCAGCACCTATGAACCATTCAGAATTGGTGTCGTATCTGAGACGAGTATTGATATTACCTCGGTATTCTCTTACTTCTGCCTTTATCCTCTTTCGATACTCCGAATCGCTCTCACCTTCTTTTCTTTCCCCCAGCTTGAGTTTGATGATTTCCTCAACATCTTTGTACACATCTTTGGCTGTTTGCTTTAAACCCGTGTACCTGAAATTTTGTGAAACAAACAGGCCAAATTTCTCGAAAAAGGCGACTTTCTCAGCCGTAAAACCTGCAAGCCACCCCATCGATTCTAAATATGACCGGTTCGCTCCTTCATTAGATTGTTGATTCAGCTCCTCAGAATTTTGGCCTGTTGCCGGGGTCAGCAAGATCCCGGACGTTACACCTTCGGGTGGAAGTTTGAAGCCATTGATGTCCATCCTGAAATCGGTGAGAGCAATGAAACGACTGCTGCCTTCATCTCCCTCAAACATATCGAAATAGCCTGCGGTGAACTTGACCGGGCCAATCGACATATCAAGGCGGCGTCCCCCATTGTCAGGAAAGCGCAAACCCACGGCAAAACCAGGATCATCCCCGGACTTCCATCCCACCATCAAATCGGCCACGAGAGACGAGTCAAAACCTATCAGGCGGCCCAGGCTCCCAAGATCTAGCCTGAATTGAAGACCGAAATTGATCTTGCCTTGTTTGTCATTGCCAAAGTTCGAATAACCAACTTCGGGAAGACTCAAGCCTTTGAAGAGATGAAATCTTTCGAATTTGAGGGGGAAATTAGCAAGCAGACCGTTTTTTCGAAGCTTTGGAAAGTTTGCGTCAATGGCAATCGCATCAAAGTTCAAATCCTTGGGCCACGCAAGAATACCGCCCGACCATGTACCGTCTTTGCTTTTTTCGAACAGCCCGTCAAAGTCCAGTGATAAGCCGTTCATTTCGATCGATTCGAAATTTAGGATATCCGAGATGCCGGCCAGGGATAGCTTCTTGAATTTGGCATCTGCGTCAATAACGATCTTACTCGAAACTTTGCGCTTCCCTCCGCTTTGGTCTTCGACCTTATGTGTTTTGAATTCCAGTTTGCTGATGGTCAGTTCCTGGAAAAACCTCCCGTCATTGTTTTCATAGTCCTCATCCGGGCGATCGATAAGGTAGATTGGGCGATCATGAATAAAGCTGTACGTGTTGATCTTTTGGCCATTCGTAATCAGAGATTCGTAGCGTCCCCTGATCCAAAGGGTTTGAGCTTTATTACCGGTTGTTTGCAAACCTTTGGGCACCGCTCCGCCATTATTAAAGGTCGACTCTTCCCCGAACCACTCGGCGAGCTTTACCTTGAGAAGGCAATCAAATCCCTTCACTTCCGAGTTGCCAAACAACACCTTCAATTCAGGCACCTTGAAGGAAAAGTTTTGTTCCAGCGAACTATCGTCAGAGTAAGAGACAAGCCCAAAGAAACTGCTGGGCCTCATTGAGGGGAGACCCTTTACCTGCGTGATCTTATTTTGGTTGAAGCCGACATGGTGTGCGCGGAAGCGGTCCAATTTCATCCCTGATGCAAGACCTGCCAGACCCTCAGGCATATTGTCCAGATCAACTTGCGGATAGATCAGTAAAGTGCCGACCCAGTCGGGTGCATCAAGAATGCGACGAATGTATCGATAATAATCAACCTTTCCTTGAGTATCGTTAATGCCAATCGAGGGTGCGCTCTCGTCAACCTCGGCAATCCAGTTCCTGATAGTTGCTTTCGTAGATGCCAATTTGTCAGAAGGGAATCGACTCTCCTGGCTATAGTTATCCCATGTTTCCTCGTCGTTCAGGAGGTTACGAAGGGTCCCCTTTTTGTACTTCGCAACCAAGATTGGATCCCTCGATGCATTGGAACTGAGGGCCGAAACTCCCCCGGGATCGCTCGCTAGATCAAGCGAGAAGCCCCAATCGGAAATTTGAATCTCTTGGTCCAGATCAAATAACTCGGATCCATCCATCCCAGTTGATATATCAGCATATTTCGCAGGTACTACCAGGAAGAATTGGTTCTGGCGCATCAGGCTTCTGAAACCAGAGTCCCTGAACTTCAGCGAAAATTTCTTTTCTTCATTTTTGACATTTACGCTCTTGGCGAGCGACACCACTTCTTTACCGGACTGCCTATCTAGCTCAAACCCTTGAGGTGTGACAGCGACGCCTTGGGCGCCCCGTATTTCCGTGATCCGCTGTTTGTCTTTGGTTCTCTGCTGTAGGCGGTAGCGGGAGAGCGTTTCATTCAGCAACACCACAGGGTCTTCGATTCTTGGGGCAGGTGAGCCATTTTTGAATGAACCACCCGATCTTGCACTTGCGTCCGCGCCGCTTACAAACAACACTTTACGTGCCGCAAGCGCAGCGTCCGGCTCATCATCCAGTTGATAGTCGAGCGTCTTGGAGGCATTGGCTATCGAAAGATTTTGGTCAGGACCGAATTGGGCCATCTCGTCGGCTTGTGAAGAAACACGCCACCCTTGTTCGGTAGCTGCCTGCCCTTGGCCAATTAACCTTCCGTCTGGGGAAACTGGCACAATATGCGCCCAAATGGTCGGAACTGATGCACTGAGCAGTTCTCCCGTCTTAAAATCCTCGACTTCTTCGGGTTCGAGCTCAAGTTCTTTGCTGAAATGGAGAATCGAACGCCGCATAAAGGCGGGCTGCTCGTTCGCAGAAGCGATTGAGGCAGAGCCTTTATCTGTGGCCTCACCGATGAAATGAAGCGCTGCTACCGGTACGCCTCTCTCTTCGACACTGACGACCTCAGTATTCGAAACTCCAAGTTTTAGGCGCCGTGCCTGAGTACGAACAGTTTCCCGGCCCCCCCCACTTAGAGGCGAAATCGGGAACTCGCCCTCGAGCATAATCACACTACCGCTGCCAGCCACCCCCCACGAAGGAGCACCCACGTCCAGGTTCCCACGATCGTGAAAGAGTTGCTGAGGCGCTCTGACAAAGCGCAGGGATTGGCCAGGTTTACCTACCTGCAGACAGATACTGTTCCCAAGTGTATCGTGCTGATTAACTGGCAAATCAATATGGGACTTTTCGGTTCCTACTGGTTCTATCAGTTCAATCTTGGAGCGTTTCTGAATCTCTCGGCTGGAACGACGCAGGTCCCACGAAATCTTGTCATATGGAAAAACGTCCCACTCACCTCGCACAAGGAAGCCAAGGCCCGCCGCCGCCCCATACAGTGCGCCGATCTTATCCTGATCGAAAATCTGAACTAGGTCGCGACGGGACCGCAGCCCAAATGGGCGAGAGTAAGGGTTACCTTCCACATAATCGCCACAAAAAAAGGCTTGGGAAATAACCCGGTCTGCAAACAGATCAACTTCGGCAAAGCCTTCAAAGCGAAACACGCCGCGGCGCAGATCAAGGAAGAAATCAATAGTCGCAAAGTCTCTCTCCTTCGCGTGGTAGACCAAATGTCTGCCCGCCAGCAATATTTCCACGCCTTTAAAAACAAGACTTGGCTCCGGTAACTCTCCGACCGTGATGAGACTGTCCCGATAGGTTGTGATCTCGGAAGTTGCCAAATGGCGCAGAATAGTTGTGCCCGCAGTCTGCTTCCACTCCGCATCTCTCCTTAGCCAAAGCGCGGGACGGCCATCATTGTGGTTCCACAACAAAAAGGCATACTTCCCACTGTCACCCTGCACATGGGCAATAGCAGCATTTATTTCACCTTCAAGCCTTCCGCTGTCTTTGCCTATCTTGACCAACTGAAGAAAAAAACTTTGATCATGAAAGTTGGCCGACTCCTGCAATGCCGCTCTTAGGTTTGGAATCCGATCCACATCCGGATCCGCCGAAGGTACGTAAAGCGTCAAGAGATTCGGGTCAAGGGAAGTGGTTTCCAGAATAAAACCACGCGAAGAGCCAAACCGAGTTAGTGCCACCATGACAATTCATCTCCCGGAACTAGAGGAAGGGCTAGTCCGTCAAGAGACGTCAACCTGTCCAATTTAATTCGGACCAAGGTGCCCGCCCGACGACGCTTAAGCGACACCTTCGCAAGCGCACGCTTTACGAGGGCAGCCTCATTATGAGGAGGAGTCGCCACTCCGCTCTCGGCAGCGCGGGCTCTCATAACGTTTTCTGAAAGCCTGAACTTTTCATCAAGGACACTTAGAAGAGAGGTACCAGTGCGGATCCAGCGGAGCTCGCCGTTGAGATAAACTGGAATTTGAGTAAAGGGGCGGATGTTAGACGGCATGACAAGGTCATGAAAATAATCTTCCTCAGCCCCTTCAAACGCATCAGGAGCTTGCTTCTGAAGCTCCAACCATACTTCGACGAGTGTTGTGACGCAGTTATGGAAGTGCTTATGCGCCGTTCCTTTCTTGATACAACCGCGTGGTTGTTGGAGTCGGTTTTGGCTCGAGACAGTGTCTGATTCAAAAGCATAGTGCTGCTGCACAAAATCTCTTAGTGCAGCATTCTTGAATAATAGCAATATGTTACTGCGTCGAATTGACGAGTCCATACCGCTGGGATACCTCAAGTCACGGTCGTCTTGGAGCAGAAGAGTCTGTTTATAGTTTGAGGTAAAAAGAAGCGCAAAAGGAAAACTTGACTTCGAATTGTCTGTAATCCGATCAAGTGGTGCCCAATAATCAACCTCGCCAGGACTTCTGTTATCGTCAACAGGCCGGAAATACCCTTCGTCTGGCTCAGCCCAGCCTTCTCCCAGCAGCGTAACTGGGTCGAGCCCGGCTACTAGGTCGTGGCGGCCATCTAATCCGGTAGCAGGGCGAATTAGGCCGAGCCAATTCATGCATGACAAAGCACCAGGCACTAGAGCACTAACCCTTCGCCCAGCTGGTGCACCTCGATCTTTGACTTCAGGGCCGCGGTTGAAACTATAGCTTTGAAAACAGATTCTCTTCCCAGGATCGAGACGCTCAATATTATGGGGTATGACATCTGTGTCGCGCTTTCGCTGATATACACCAAGTTCACCAGTTAGAATCCGTCGGCGAGTTTGTACCAGTGTCCCGAGGCGGCGTTTCATCTGAAGGCGGTCAGAGAGCGGAATGTTTGCCTTTGTCGAGCCGCCCAGACTGGATCCGATGTCTTTCGTTAGCCTTTTCTCTATTTCGCGAATTACATAATTCTCGAAACAGGTTGCGCCCACTTCCTCAGGACATTCGCATGCTGCGAGCCACCCCTCGGTTTGAGCTTTCTGAGTCATTGAATGGGCAATAGCGCCTGGCGCCCGGAAGCGTGCCTTGATTTGATAGAGGCCTGTGGAGAGTTCTTTTATGCTGATATCAGGCCTGCCAAAACATTCGGAAATCCCATTTTCTTTTTTGTCGTAATGTTCTCCCATAGGAGTAGGCCAGAACCGACGCGAACCCAGCTCAGCCCCTGCAAAGACCCTCACCGAACCGAAATCAACTCCAACGCCACTATCATTTGAGGAGTTGAAGACATCGGCGTCTACCGTAGTGCCGACCAAACCGTCGATCACGACCTCTGAGCGAACAAGTCGGCTATTGCTGTAGCATCCCGTCAGTGCCAACAAGAAAAAAAACCAAAAAACCAAACCCAGTGCGCGACCTAACCGACAAAGCACATGCCCTCTTAGAGCATTCGACACCATATTATGAAGGCAAGTCCCTCCGAAATTGATGTTTTGGATGTCTTGATAACCCACTTGATTACATTGCAGATTTTGATCTCTAAGTTCATTTTCATTTCGCATACACTTGTACCTAAAGCATACGATATTTCTATTACGTTCCTTTATCCCAGAGAGGTAGTCCCTAATGGGGATTCTACTAGCTTATATTTCTTGTATCTTTCAATCGAAAATCCATAAAATCCTGTTTTTTTCACAATATCTATGAATTTTTGGTTGATTCTAAATTAATATTGACCTGATGCTCACATGGCTCCAGATCTTCAAGATTCTAATACTTCATTTCATATATTATATATTCGTAGGTTGACTTCTATTTTCTCGGACGGACGCAAGCAAGGCGCCTCGAAACCTAACTTTAAGACATTGATTTCAGTACATCAGTATCAAAAAAAAGGATCTGAAATCTACTTCGGCAGGAATTCTTCCACTATCACTGGGCGACGATAGGAATTGTTTAAATACCTTGATCAGTGGTATCTCTGCTTGCTTTCTTTTCTGAACATAGTCCTGTTTTTTTCATGTGTCCAATCGTAAATCTTCCAAGTTTGGTGGCTGGCAGAAAATAAGATGGCACTGTGACGAGCCTTGAACAAATTTTGTTAATCATGGACAGGCAAGACTTGCTTATTTTTCAGATGCAATACAATTATGCTATGAAAGGAGATTCATCATGCATGATTGGGAAGCTTTTGTAGCTTTTGCAACTGCACTGGACCTGATGCCTCTGGAATGGAAAAAGGGCAATTTACGCGGTCTTTCCTTTACACTTTAATGTGTTTGGTTGTCGCTAGCGACGCGCAAGCGACATCGTAAGGAGCACAAAGCTGTTCTTTAATTCACGTTCTTCTGGGTAATCCCCCCGATAAAGAGCGGTGATCAGAAGTAGAATTTTCCGTAAGCTACACGCAGGGAGATTCTGCATGAAAAAATCACGTTTTTCGGACAGCCAAATCTTGTCGATCCTGAAGCAAGCTGAAAATGGCGTACCCATTCCGGAGCTTTGCTGCGAGCACGGAATGAGCAGTGCGAGCTTCTACAAATGGCGCTCTAAGTTCGGTGGTATGGATGCGTCGATGATGGCCCGCCTGAAGGAGCTGGAGGACGAGAACCGTCGGCTCAAAAAAATGTACGTCGAAGAGCGACTGAAGGCGGACATTCTGAAGGAAGCCATCGAAAAAAAGTGGTGAAGCCGTCTCGACGCCGTGAGATGGCGCAGAAAGCCGTTATAGATAAGAGTATTAGCATTCGCCTGTCCTGCGGGATGTTCAGCATCAGCGAGACCTGCTATCGCTAACAGGCCAAACTCAGCTATGAGAACGCTGAGGTTGCAGATTGTTTGGTTCGATTAACCGACAATCACCGGAACTGGAGCTTTGGCCTGTGCTTTCTGTATTTGCGTAACGTGAAGCGCTTTAGCTGGAACCATAAGCGGGTTTACCGGATCTATCGGGAATTGGAGCTGAATCTGCGCATCAAGCCGAAGAAGCGCCTTGTCCGCGAGAAGCCACAGCCGCTGGCTGTGCCGGAAACCATCAATGACAGTTGGTCAATGGACTTTATGCACGACCAGCTGAATGATGGACGCAGTTATAGGCTGTTTAATGTGATCGACGACTACAACCGCGAGGGGCTCGGTATCGAGGTCGACTTCTTGTTGCCTTCAGAACGCGTGATCCGAACGCTGGATAACATCATTGAGTGGCGTGGAAAGCCCCGCTCAATTCGCTGTGGCAACGGGCCAGAATACGTCTGTGGCAAGCTACTAGCCTGGGCTGAAAGCCAAGGCATTCACCTGGCCTTTATACAACCTGGCAAGCCACAACAGAATACCTACGTCGAACGCTACAACCGTACTGTTCGATATGACTGGCTGGCTCAGCACTTGTTGGAGAGCACAGAGGAGGTACAAAATTACGCCACTCGTTGGCTCTGGCATTACAATAACGAACGACCCAATATGGGACTCGGAGAGATTACCCCTCAACAGAAACTGGCCATGGTGGCCTGAACTCTACTTCTGCACCCCGCTAAAAAAGGGGAGGATTACCGTTCAATGATCCCGGAGGCTGCATATGAGTATAGAAACTGGAGCCCTAACCGCTATGGCTGTCGGGGTCCTTGGCGGGGCGATCCTTACCGGGTGGTGTTTGTACTCTCGCTATCAGGAGATCAAAACTGCATCGAATGGTCATCTCGATCGTACCTAGTCGATCAACCCAGTGTACTGTGTGGCATTACCACCAACCCATCCTATCGACCCAAAGTCGTTTTTCTCCTCATTCGAATACATTTTTCCTTATTTTTGTCACGCAACACGCAGCCATTTTTGCGCGTGCGTTCTGTCAGTCGAACCGCTTGTAACTGAGTAAATTGGTCGCTGTGCATCGGGAGCATCTTTGGCACTAGAGCCAGGGGAGCTGCCCTATTTACAAATCCAAACTTTAGGTACAGCAGCAATGGCGATCAAGAAAGAAAAGTTAACTGACAGTTACGCGTCGATCCCAAATTCCATCTTGAGAGATTCGGAATTACCACTCGACACAATCGGTTTACTCGCATTTCTCCTCTCTCTGCCGGAGGATTGGGAGGTTCGAGCCAGCCAAATCCAACAAAAATTTGGAATTGGCAGGGAAAAACGACAACGAATGTATAAACAACTCGAAAATGCTGGCCATTTGGTACAGCGGAATGGTCGCGGAATTGATGGTCGCTGGACTACAGAAACAATAATTTATCAAGTTCCTCAAAACTAGCAATTACCGGAAACGGGGGGTTCCGGCAACGGTTCCCTCCACGCCGGGTATCCCGACACCGGTTAACACAGCACTCTACGTAAGAAAATCCATACAAAGAAAATTAGACAAATAAACATTGTACTAACCGGCAGCCAGCTGAATGAATAAGCCCGACTGAGAAATTAGGACTATCCTTCAAAAAATCACGGTAGTCGAAAAAATTGACCGAGGACACTCGTCTGAAACTTGGTCAATAATTCGCCAGGCTCAGTCGGTATCTCTGCCGCACAGGTAATAGGATATGCCACACGCTTGCCACCTGTGTTGAAGTTTACCTGCAGTTCATTACAGTGCATCTTTCGCGCTAACACTAACCAAGTGAACCACACCGGGTTTGCCTGGCCCTTCAGGTATCAGTTTGCCACCGCCCTGCTCTTTCACCGTCACGAAATGCTCTTCCAGGCTTTCATTGTCTATGTAGCTTAAATGCACATCGTAGAATTCCATGCCGCCGATCTTCTTCAGCTGCTTCTTTACACGGCGACGAACCTCCAGCGCATATTCCAAACACTGGCGCACAGCTTCTTTATCAAACTCTCCGTGTGGGTACAGCAGCTTGAGCAGGCCTGAGACTGTCTTGCGTACCGCAATCACATCACGCTGGCTCAGATCACTGCCAAGTTTGAAATGCTTGTCTATCGCATCCGCAAAGCTGCGCTTGCGCATCTCCCGATAGAATTCGGCCAGGTAATCTACGATCAGCCCATAGCGGTTGGTAAAAAACTCCGGCAGCATCTTGGGGATTTCCCAACCAGGGATATCGGCGTGAAAACGATCAAAGAAGGCAGCATCAACCATCGCAGCTGGGAACGGTGCCAGTAGATGGCTGGTTTTCACCAGCGATTCAACGGACTGGTTGATGTTGCCGATAAACACCATGGAAGCACTGGCCTCCATCTGTTCCCGACCACGGGCAAACGATCCCGAGGCCATGTAACCTTTCATTATCTGGATGCCATCTTTATCTGTTTGTGACGATTCCACAAGCTTCTGACTAGTAATCACCACACCGCCGACTGCCAATCGCAACTGTTCTTGGGCATCACTTCGTGCCCGGGTCTTTGCCTGCGCGATCGAGCCTCCCTGCCCGATTCCCACAAACACCATCGCCTACCACCAGGTTCCCAAATTTGCGTTTGTATGGTCCACAATGGACGCTCAGCGGTCTTCAGGATCGGTATATCGTTTGCACGGGCCAAGTCAGATGCCATAAATAGAAGACTGACTGTCATGAGAAGAAAACCTCTATTCATCATTCGTCCTCATCTAGCCGGCCCATATCCTCCATCTCATCGGACCTTCCAACATTGAGCGAATTCATGGGCATAGCTGCGTGAACAGAAAGCAGGTGCGTAATCCAGTTCAGCTCCTGCATTGGGTCTTGAACCCCACTCTGCGAATTAGCTCCGCATTCAGTCCGCTCGACCTTGGCTTTAACCTGGCTGGCTACAATAAATAGCAACCCGGCCGCGAGCATCAACCATGGCAGCATCTTGCGCGCCCGTTTGCGTGCTGTGCCGGTTACTCATTCTAACCACACGGACAGCCTGGTCTGCTGAATCCTTTATTGCAGCCGGCGCAAGAGTCCATGTCGGACGAGAGCCTTCTCCGTCTGATGTTCAGATCAGCTTGCCGGCAACCATGGGAGGTTCGTAGGTAGTAGTGCAAGCGGTCTTAAAAATGACCAGAGCGAGTGTCACAGAGAGAGGAATAGTCAGTTTGAAATTTACCATTTTGCCCCTGTGTCGCAATTGAGGAAGCAGCTTCTATTTTCCTCATGAATCGCGATCTGCAAGCCGGTCACTTCCAAACTGACAAAGAACTACTCATGTGTTTGTGGTGGTCGGGGTGGCTCGCCGGCTCTTCCCATAACTCCCCATAAAAGTCGGATAGCGCTGTCATAATCTCTGGCCGTCGTCGGTGCGAAATCATGAGCCCTATAAAACTCATGGATCTGCCTTCGGCCAATTTGTTCTGGCGCCCTGCCGCACCACTTAATGAACCGGTCTACACGCTGGAGCTGTCGTTTCCGGGCAACTTTCCCTCCTCGACGGGCATGGCGGTGCAGCTTATAAAACAGTTCTTGATTCATGGCCTTCCTCCAATATAGGAACTCATAACGTCAGTTCTACCGTGTCCCAGTTCGACTGCAATCACTTTTCGTGCAGCCATGTCGACCGCTTTCGATGCCTTGCCGCCACTAAGCGGCGGTAGTTCACCGGTAATATTCTCGTAGCGATCGCATGCGTACCCAGCTCGAAGGTCGTGTAACCCCGTCATCCCGTGGGCCTGGAGAATCTCCCGAATATCTCTCAAGTCTCCCTCACAAAACTGGGACCAAGTTTGATTTTCTGGCACTAGAGAGCGAGCCTCACCTTGAATGTGAGAGGCATGCTCCAGTGACGCCAACTGTTGTTCGTTATTGATCGGCACTTCCCGTTTTCGACCACCCTTGGTGCCGTGAACGATCGTGACTTTTTCACTTTTCTTCGCTTCCATAAAAGCGGCTTTTGCGTCGATCAGGCTGCTTTCTTTAGATCGCAAACCAAGGTCTCGGGCCAGACTCGTGATCGCGCGTCCTCGTTCACTCATGGCCGCCATTGCCTTGTCGACCAGACCGCGGTCTATCGATGCAGGGGTGTTTTCACGCACGTGGCACCGCTGAGGTATTTTGCACGTCTTGGTCGGACTCACAGATTTCCAATTACCTCTTGTGGCCGCTTGCATAACGGTATTCACCGCGGATACAAGGTTCTGGGCATAAGCTGCAGACAGATCACCTCCCTCAACCTGGCGAGCCAGCGTCTGGCCATAATCAGTGACAAGATTAACTGTAATTTCCTCAAGTTTTCTCAGCCCCCTGCCTTTAGCGAACTGAGCAAAAAGATTGAATCGATCCGCAACAGTGGCTGCCGTCGAAAAACTGGCATTGCCGTCGGCCACCTCCCGATTCATGGCAAAGCACCCGGCTTTGGCCATGTCTCGAGTTTTTAAACCAAGATTATTTCCTCTCATAACTGTTTCCCTGGTTGTTAAGTGATGCGCTGTGCTTCAGGTGCACGCAAACCCTCCGAGAGAAGACGCTTTCAGTGCCGGGGCGTCAGGCCGGAATTCTGGCAATAAGAGCTTTCCATTGCGGGATCGAGTGCTGTGGCGAGGTAAGTTGTTAGTGGCCAATTAAAGTGACCCACTACTGGCCATTAATTTTGACCCACCTCCGAGTGGCCGTCAGGCCACAGAACCAGCTACTGTCCCCCGCTTTTATCGATGGCCGGGGGCATGT
>NZ_NIHC01000007.1 GCF_002806945.1 Marinobacter salexigens | reverse complement strand
CCTATCTGAAAGATATTCTGACGAAACTGCCAACGCAGAAAAACAACGCCATTGATGAACTGCTACCGCACAACTGGAAGCCTATGAGCATTAGCAAGGTGTGATGGGCGGACGCTTACCTCAGGCAGGCCATGGTTGATCGTTCACCGTCACCGGGGCTTTTGCTGCATACGGATCGCGGCACCGAGTTCAGAGCCCTGAAAATGCGTGACATGCTCACCCGTCATCAGGTTCGACACAGCATGAGTCGTCCGGGATATTGCACGGACAACGCCGGGGTGGAATGGTTCTTCAAAAGCCTGAAGGGAGAATTGCTGCACGCCACGAGCTACATCACGCTTCGCCAACTGAGACGTCATATAAAAGACTATATTGAGCGCTTCTATAATACCCAACGGCTCCACAGTAGCCTTGGTTACCGGACTCCGCTAGAGTTCGAGGGAGCTAACTAATGGGGCGTGTCCATTTTTTTGGGGAACACCATGCCGACTACCGTCAAAATGAATGTTACGGACAGTCCGGACCAATGAAAATGCTCTAGCGGTTGTGCAGTCTGACTCTGGCTAAGCAAAAATCGGTTTGGTTTGGTGGGAGCAGGTCAATCTTCGGATTCATCGTTTATTACTTTGATTCCACCCTTAAGGCTATTCTTAGAAAATAAATTACGGATTCTATTGCTAGCGTTATTCCCAAACCCATCAACAGTCCTGCAAATGACATGTATTGGTTGAGCCGATATCCAGCATTTGTATCGCTCCATTCATGTCCTTGAAAACCATCATCGAATTGCATTTCACGATACTCGTAATAGTCTTTTCCCGCCGTCAAAGCTCGGTGTTCGTAGCTTCCAATATTTAGCGAGCGCAATGGCACCAACCGGTATCCGCTATACTGGAGTTCCCGACCAAAGATGACCATCGTTTCATCAGAGTCCGTATGGGGGCTTTGAGTAAAATGACTTCTGAGGATGATGGCGAGATCGCCATCTGGTCTCGGATCACAGCTTTTGCATTCTATCGTATACCTAATGCCTATGGCTGGGAGAACACCTTTCTCAGGTATGTAATCGATTTGACCATGGGACCAATTGGCAGTAGGGATTCCGTGCTCGTCCTTCTGGCCTTTATAAACGAATTTGTCGAAGAAGTCCTTTGGCACAAAAGACTCTAGTGTTAAGTGCTCGCCCTCGTACATGTCCGCAATATCAGCACTCAATACAGAGCTTAGTTGAATGTTAACGCTGGCAGCATCTTTATCAGGGGCATCTGCATCCACCTTAAAGTAAGCTGAATGCCAAATACAGTTTGAATTTAGATTTTCAGATTTAAAACGGTACATTTTTTTTATAGTTTCCGGAGACATACGTATGTAATTTGCATCGTCTGTGATCCCGGATGCGTACTTTACGAATGAACCTGTGGGGCGACTTGAATCGTCACCAAAAAAACTGAACGTGTCGACAAATAGTGTAAGCCCTTTGTAACCGGATCGAGCAATGAAAATTTGAGGGTTTACTTTTGGACGGGAGGCGCAGGAGGTACTGCTCACGGGATTATAATTAAGCGTAAGTTCTATCACCGGCGGTAATTTCTGATTGCCCGAACCAAATAAACCTGCATGAGTGACGTAGCCAACCAAGAAAAAAAGAATACCGGAAAAACCAATCATTGACTGGAAAACAGTACTGGAACACATTGAATGTCCCTTGTTTTTTCTCATCGGCATTCCCCAAATTGTTGGCTTAAACGCTCGTTCACCAACGGCCTTGGTAGTTAGGTGAGCTAACCGTTCATCTAAAATTATCGGCCAACCAAACGGTCGGTCTGAGAGTTTGTAACCGACCGCCTAGTATGAAGATCATCTCAGAACCACAAACTTTATTGAAATCTGGCTCAAGAGGACTGGTAATCCCCTCATTTTTAGTGGGGTTCAAACTAGACCTCACGACATCGGGGCAATAAAGCTGATTTCGAACACGTTATCGAGGTAGGCCATGAGAAAAAAGAAAGTAATTATGAGGATGACCAGACCGATAAATGGCGTTCGAATCTCGACTCCTTCTTTAGAAATTTTCAGTGCACTTTGAAACAATTCTTTGGTGTCGACTGAGTGATCTTTCGATGAACTGCTTGCTTCAAACTGACGATGGATTATCCAAAGCGCAAAGATAGTTAAACAGATAACGAGAGAAAAAATAGCCCATGACACCCAATACTGAGATTCAAATGTGTCTCTGATGAATTCCAAACGCCATTGCTCATGCTCGAATAAAAGCCTTGCTGCCTCCGGCGATAGCGAGGAGAAGTCCTCAAGTGAGCCCGAAACAGAAGATTCTGAATTCGTTTCCGCCGAATTGATTAGCTTTTCAGTACTGGCCGCATACTGTTCGTCACTCATCACTTGTGCGCTTACTGAGTAAGAAAAAAATGGAAGTGTTAAATAAAAAAATATGATAAACAGTTTAATCACTGGATTTGATCCTTTATGGAGTGAAGTGTCATCCATACAGCAGTTTCTTTAACGCAATCAGGGAAGGCGCTATCTAGCGTTTCGTTGAGCTTAAAATGAGAGCGCAACCATTCCAGTCTTCCTTGTTCTTGTACTCTGGTGGTCTCAGGCAACATTTCAAGAAAGCCTTCTCCCCATTTTTTATACTGATCTCTAATTCGACATCCTTCTAAGATAGTTATCTGGTTTACCAAAAAACCTGAAGCGGCCCCTCCTGGAATTTGAGCTTTTGGAAAAGCACCTTGTGTTGGGCCGGGCAACTGATAACTTACGTTTTCCCCGATTACCATTATGGTTTGGCCGTCAATCTGCGAAGCTTCACTCGGATTAAATGGTTCTAGCTTGTAAAGTCCGGGTTGGATTTGATTGCCCATCGTTTTGGCTACCGTTGCAGTTTCTTGACTCAAAGCGAGACTGCTAATTGGTCCAAGTAGCATGATGATAAGTAACGCCCGATACCTTTTTGTAGTTGCGAGTGCCATAAAGACCTCCTACTGTAACCATCCCCTAAAATCGCTGCATGCGTAATTAGAGTTCTCCGGCCTACAATGAGGCAAACGGAGGACTGGATGAAAGAGTCACGATACAGCGAGTCACAGATCGTCAAGATGCTGAAAGAAGTTGAAGGCGGTCCCCCTCTGTCAGGGTAGTTGGGTCATGCCTTCGGATTATTTGCCATCGCCAGTTGTCGGCCAGCCTGGCATAGGCCGAAGAGTGTCGCCAAAAATGTCAGTCCTTATTGATTTATGACACTTCGTCAGCGGATTCGGCCAGCATCGACACAATGGCCGCTGTAATGGCAGGCCCTCCTCCGGCTGCCGCTGAGGCAATCATGGCGGCGGCCTGTAAAATTCGTCCGGAATAATAGACCAGATCGTCTACCTTCTTAATCTTGGCCAGCCGTTTGCTGGCTTTCGACATCTCAGACACCAGAGCTGCGGCATCCTTTTTCGCCAGCGTCAATGAAAGACTGGCCGATTGTGTGTTGTACTCCAGGGCCTTGTTGAATTGATTGATCGCCTGAATCATCAAGATGTCGTGCTCTGATTCTGTCTCGGCTTTCTTGGCCTTTGCCCTAAGGGAATCACCAGTGTCCTCGAGCGCCTTAGCCAACTTTTTTAGCTGTTCCCGAGTCAATGCGGTATCAGTCATAGTATCTCCTAGAAAGCCTCATGGACTTTTATGCCGGTTTTCAAGACGCCTTGTGCAAAATCAAGCAATCGCTTTTTTCGATTTTCTCGGGTGTCGTTCGACATCACTTCATCCTTGAATGTCCTGTGCGCGACTTTATGCTTCTCCAACTGGTTAATAAGTTCCATTAGAGCTTCCTTCTGTTCTTCGTTTTCATACGCTTTGAGGGTTTCATCAAGGATGTTGCATGCATCAGGTCCGGGAGAAGCCTTGCAGTGAAGCTCCTTATTACTCGTAACTACTTTAACAACGTCTTCATTTGCATCCTGAATGTCGGTGAGGTAATTGATTATGTTGTCCACCATTTGCAGGTAGATATCCGTCGTATTGGTTATGTATTGCGACAGAGCATCGTGGGTTTGGCCCTGCACATACGACGAAAAAATCTGTTCTGACGTTGATTGAAGAACCGTGAGCCTCGTCCCGCTAATCCACTCAAAAGCGCATTTCGAACCTTCTTTCACACACTCCGTTGCCACCGTCTTTCCGGCATTGGATATCCCTTTCTTTCCTCGAAAACCCTCACTTTCCGGCGAGTGCTTTTCAATCAGTTCGTGATACATCAGGCCAGCGTCAATAATCTGGGTGTAGTCGACTGTTTCCGTTGCAAACGTATCCAGGTCGCAACCCGCCGTGTTAGCCGTTGTTCCTAATTTTTTAATTGCTTTAACAGTCGGGCGATACGACTTGCAAAGTTCTGATCGGTAATCCGCAACACTTCTCGCCTGAACCAAAAGAGTCTCAGAGCTGTCAACATAGGTGTTCATGGATTCCTGATAAGGTAGCTTCGTGTTCCAGAAGCACCCGGATAGGCCGGTCAGAGCCAAAAGAAGAGGGAGTAACAACAGTTGTCGCATGCTGTGTCCTTACAGTGTGCCGACAACATTCTGGCGTTAAAAAAAAGAAATCATATTTACGCTAGTAGAGCGTCATTTTTATGTCAAGCTGGGCGCGGCCCGTCGTCTTCAATTAGGGAACCATCCAACGGGTCGAGATCGACTGGGATCGGCTCATCGCCAAACGTCCGATGCTCCTGGAGCGCCTGGACGTCATGCCCAAGTACCTGCTCAAACCCGAGATTCTGGGCCTGCTGGAAAGCGAGTCGCACCCCATGCACCGGCTGATCCTGGATCTGATGTGATGCACCGGGGCCCGGGTCTTCGAGGTGCTGGCGATCACCCCGGTCAGTTTCCACGACGACGGCAACGACATCGAGGTAGTTCTCAAGACGCTCAAGCAAGGGGCAGGGCGGCCGAGCAAACGCAGCCTGCAAGGCTCGCCCAAACGCTTCATCCCGACCCTCGACCGGGACTTTCAGACCCGGAGCCAGAGCTACCTATGGATGGGGAGGTTTCGGAAGGACGAGCGGATCTTTCCGATCACGCGCCAGGCGGTCAGCGCCAATATTGATCGGCTGATCGACCAGGTTGGGGGAGAGCCGCCTTTCAAAATTGGCTGTCACACGTTCGGCACAGCTTTGCGATGCACCTGCTCTTGCACGGGCGGCCGTTGAAGTTTCTGAGTCAGTTCGTCGGTCATCGAAGCGTGGAATCGATAGAGGTGTATACGAATGTGCTCATAGTCGATGAGACACATTTGTTGGAAGGCGTTGATTTTCATTGAAATAAAACTGATAGCCACTAGTATGGCAGTAGTATCAAACTAATCTTGGTGCGCTTTATGAAGGTCTGAACAGACAAACTACAAGGAAGGCGGCGAATACATTGGGAAGTAAAAACGCAAAAAAACAAGCATTCAGACGATGTCAAAACCTATTCCGCGGTCTTGTCTCAGCCTATCGTTCAAAAAAATTTGAGATGGGACGCCGGGTTCCAAAATCGCTCATCTTTCGAAACGGCCTGAAGGAACTCTATTTAGAGGCACAAGCTGTTCTCCACCCATCTCAGTACGATACATTTTTGAGCTGGTTGGAAGAGCAGCTAAAAAGCAATCTCAAGGATTTTCTGCGTTCAGAAATCGGCTATGAGGAGCTAAATGGGGTTGCTGATGTTGTTCCACTCGCGCCCATAGAGAATCAACTACTCTGGCTAGCTGCAAGATTTAATCGGCAACGGCTATCTTTGAATGAATTCTTACATCTTAAAGAGGACGTTGAACAGTCTGCGCTTAGGGGAGATTACAGCGGATCGCTCGAAACGCTTGAGAAAATCGACTCCAAGTTCGGAAACTCCATCTGGTCCGTACAGCTAAAAATTGCCCTTCTACAATTGCATGAAGGTCTTGAGGAGCAAAAGAAGCTTACCGCCGAGGTAAGAAAAGTCTACCGAAATGGTCTATTGGGTTTCGTTGCCTTCTTTACTAGTGTCAGAAACGAAGAGAAAACAACTTTTCAAAAGTTTATCTCTGAGGTCCATTCCCGAATCAGTAATCACAAACACTATTCTGTTCCAGTAAAAGATTTTTTGATTGTCCTTCTCGCAAAAGAATGGCCACATGATATTGAGAGAATGCTTGGGATTCTGCAAGTGTCTGAAAGCCATTCTTTTATTGACGTCTATGAAACGTTTATAGGTTTTTCGCAAGAAATTACAGAGCACCGATTATCTTCAGGTCGACACAAATCCGCCCAGAGAGCCGTTAAAAGGTCACTTAATAACATAAAGGGAATATCGGATCCTAGGATTGCAAAGCTTCAGCTTTCAAACGGAGAATCAATAGATTGGAGTAAACACCGCCCTAGGGACGAATCTCTTCTGAATAACCTTTTGTCCGGTAAAACCTATAGAGCATACTCCGAACTCTCTACTCGATCAGAGGAGCGAGCTCCCATTGATGCTTGGACATTGGTGTATCTAGCCTATCTAGATTGCCCCGAAGATCTCAGTGACCTCTATTCTTCTGAAACTCTCACTGGCCTGACGATTACCTCCATCGCCTCCATTTTGGCCGGGCAGGATAGGGTGGAATGGTCAGGTACAAGTTTAAAGCTAGGCGCAAATTTCTCGTCACTCCCTTCATTAAATGGGGTTCGAAAATATTTGGACGCCCTTCTCGGCAGGGCTCCTGATATACACGCAGCTCTTGCAAGCACCTCACTGAATAGTCATCTTCTGGGTTCAGAGGACCTCTTGATAGGGGCAGGTTCAGCCGGTGGATCCATATCATCTGAGGAGAGTCCATCTCAAAGCTTTTGGTGCGCGTTGCGATATGGCAAGACAGCAACTTTTACTCCAAATACGCCTCACGGTTGCATTGCTTTAGGTCTGTGGAATGTCCGAGAGGGTAACTACTCAGCCGCAATAGCTTTGCTTGAGAAAGCAGCTGAACTGGATGCCAGTGGTACTTTCGACCTTGTAATCTTTGACTCTTTGCTTACTTCTCATATCGAGCTAGGAAATCATCCTCAAGTCATTGAGTTGATAGCGGGCTTTGTGGCGCAATATCCCAATTCTTTCACCGTGCTGCCTAAATGCGAAATAATTGGCGAGTTAACGTGGGACGACTTTGGAAAAATAAGCTGGAGCTCCCTGAAGAAAGCCGTCGGGCTCCATATCTCATGGACAATATTTGAGCGAGAGATTGATGCAACTCGCTTGCGGTTTGTTACCGGGAATCTCGTGCGCACTCTGGGGGTTTCCCGACCATCAGACCTAGTTGAACAAAAAGATCTATTTAACATACATGACCTGGTCTATTTCCTGAAATACGTATGCATCCCCAGCATACTGGACGGCACACGACTATTCCGAAGTTCCCGCGAAGTGATGGAGGAGCGCCAAAGAGTGTGTGCAGTGCTCCGAGAGCTAGACCCAATCAGAGCAGACCAATACGAGGAAGAAATTGCTTCTATTAGCAACCAATTAACTCACCATGATGTCCAGCATATCGTTGATAGCACCCGAATCTATGTAGACACAGACTCTCTCAAACGTTGGGCGATCAGGGAGCTTTCTGAGGATATTGAAAGATACAAAGATCTCGCTAATGTCGATTTTGATGACCAAGTGAATTTCGATGACCTCTTCGCCGACTTATCGCAAACTGCTCAAAAAAAAGATGTAACATTTAAGCCTGAAACAGAGTCCGAGTTGTTACTTCTTAAAATCTTTGATCGTATTCGGGAAGAGTTTTTAAACAATCCAAGCTTCGGACTTGATTTTTATCTAAGCAAGCGTATCAGACATCAGAGCTTTATAGGATTCATTCGCGGCCCTCTCGAATTCTCCAAGTTAATAACTAATAAAGAAACAGAACACGCAAACTACAGTCCTAATGATGAATGGGTGGATAGGTTCCCCCTTTCTAACGCAGAATCTAAAGAATATCTCCTTTCCTCATTTGCCCGATTCTCGGAAAAACTTGACAGAATTCTCGAAAATGCCAAAAACAATAAATTTCAGATTCGCTCCCAGGACAAGCCTGACGGGTTGATCGTCCTTAATTTGAGCGCACATAGCATTAGAATTGTGCAGATAATTGTCAGACTGGACCTCTCTGTTGACGACTTTATTACCACTGCGATCGCAGTTTGCTGGGCGCAGTTAGAGCTTTCACTGTCGGCATCTCGAAGCTATATCACAACAATGCTAAAGTCCGATGTTGTCAAGGCATTCGATGAGTTGCGCGCATCAATCAAGAAGAAGATAGGTAACACGGAACGGGCTTTGGAGGCAGATATTGAGATCGGTCAAATATCGAACGAAGTTCAGAGGAAACTGGACGAGACAAAGAAATGGTTTTCACACAGTGATATTGAGAAGCACAAACGTACCTTCAAATTGGACCATATTGCCAACATCGCTATCGATTCCTCCCTGAAATGCCACAGAGCATTTGAACCGAAAATATCAAGGAACGTTGAAAACGGCGATATGGAATTGACAGCCGGAGCCTTGATATTCATTAACGACGCAATCTCGGCAGGAATTAGTAATTCAGAGAAACACTCTGGTTTAAGGCGCCCAAAAATCGATATAGAGATTATTCCAATGCCAGAAGAGCAGAGGCTTTTGGTACAAGTTGTCACAGACTCCAAGCCGTCGAACCAAGAATTCAATCAAAAAAGAGTTGAAGAAATTAGAAAACTAATTCAAGACGGAGACTTTCACCGACGCTCCAGAAAAGAGGGAGGAAGCGGGTTCATTAAACTAGCTGCTGTTGTCCAACAGTCTAATCGAGGAGGAATTGAATTCGGCTTTAGGGTGGATGGACGTTTTCATTTGACCGTTTATTACTCATTAGTTGTTGAGACAGCAGGACATGCAAATGAACCTAAATCCGCTTTCTAGAATTCTGATCGTTGAAGATGAAGACCCGAAGCTCGAGCACCTATCCGGCTTTATAAGATCGATTTCTGGGCATCTTAAGATCGAATCGGCTCGCTCTGTAGTATCTGCATTGGAAAATATTCAACCTATTCCACCTAGCCTGTTGCTACTAGATATGTCCTTGCCAACGTTTGATATTGGCGAAATGGAGTCGGGTGGAAGGCCACAGGGATACGGAGGGCTCGAGGTCTTAAGGCAAATGACAATGCTCGACATAGAGTGCCCAACGGTTGTGATTACGGGCTACGAGGCTTTCCCAGGAGAGGGAGGGGAGCCAGTAGACTTGAATGAGCTGGGGAGAAGGCTCAAAGAAGAGTTTCCGAATATGTTAAAAGAGGTTCTACATTACAACTCTACTAACGACGAATGGAAGACAAAACTCAAAAAAATATTTTTAGAGATTCTTTGACAACTAAGGCACTAACGTGAAGATACTAATCGTAGATGATGATGTTCGAAGATACCCAAAATTAGCCGAGTCATTAGGTGACCTTGGTATTGATCGCAAAGATATAAAGATTGTTCCTTGTTCCAACGATGCAATGCAGGAATTAATTAGCTCTACATACGATTTACTAATTCTTGACCTTCATGTATCACTATGGGCGGGGGAAGAGCCAGACCTTCAGCACTCTAGAGATTTGCTTTTTGAGATAACAGAAGGGCAAACGCTAAATAAACCCGGGCACATCATAGGAATTACCGGTGATCTTGAGTTTTCCAGGGACGTTATAAAAGATTTCGAAAACTACACGTGGAGGGTTATTGAATATTCGGAGTCTATTGATGACTGGATTTACCAAATTAGACTCTGCGTAGATTATCTGTCGTCAAAGGGCGATGGTGATGTGGAGTGCCCGCCGAAACACCAAATTGACGTTGCAATTGTCTGTGCACTTGAGTCTCCAGAATACGATCAAGTGATCGCGCTCGATTGGAACTGGAGCCCTCCAAGACCTCTGGATGATATTACTTTTGTTCAGGAAGGTTACTTTTTCTCCGGCTCAAAGAGAATCACAGTGTGCGCAACGCATACTAGCCGGATGGGAATGGTCTCAACAGCTTTAAAAACAGCATCATTGATCAACCTACTAAGGCCCAAAGTTGTCGGAATGTGTGGCATTTGCGCGGGTGTACGCAGTAAGACAGAAATGGGTGACATACTGTTTGCAGACCCAGCATGGGACTTTCAAAGCGGAAAAAGGGTCAAAGATTCTGAGAACACATCATTCTCGATTGCTCCCCATCAAATACAGGCAGATGCAAGCATTCGAAGCCATGTAGAACAACTACGAAGCCAGCGTTCGGAATTCACTCAAATGGCATCAGATTTCAAAGATTCTCCACGGATTCCTAAGCTTCATATCGGGCCAGTAGCCTCCGGTTCTGCTGTTCTCGCCGACGGTGAGGTGATCGAAGAAATCAAAAGACAACACCGCGATCTCATTGGCGTGGAGATGGAAATTTATGGCCTATTCGCAGCAGCTGTTAGTGCTTCAACTCCAAAACCCAAAATGTTCGCTTTCAAATCAGTTTGCGATTTTGCGGACCCGGATAAGGCCGACAATAATCAGGATTTCGCAGCGTACACCAGCGCGCAAACTATGCGGCTGTTACTCGAAAAATTTGGGAGCCGACTGGTATAAATCTTAACAAAAAACTTCAGATGGTCTGATTCACATGGCCAAAAATGGAGCGTCGACCACGCGCAAAGTCTGTGTTGTATATGTCGCGGCTGGGAATATCTAATAGTGCCTGTGAGATAAGTTGCGCTATCTGATCACCGGGTTAACCAATATATTGGTACCCAGCGTTCAGCAGCGCTTCGTCGAGCGAATCCTCGGGGGCTCATCGTAAATGAGTGTCGAAGAGGGCGAAATCTAGAATTTCGGAGTTCGGTCAGAGCTGACGCTATTTCATAATCGAAATTAACCGCCAGAATCCTAGGCATTGATCGCCCTAAAGACATCATTCGAGAAAAAACCGAAAAACGTTGACTATCATGTAGATAGAAAGATTGGCGACGAATTTAGTACTTCCTGTGGCTATTCTTTAGCACTTTGTGTGGAGAAATTTACTACTTTGCGTGGACGTCTATCTATCAAGCGGGCGCGGGCGGGGGCCGGAAGCTATGCACAACTGCGCATAATGTATATTATGTTAAATCTCGTGTAGTTCTCATAAAGCATAAGACTCAAAATAATGCCCGCGGCTTTTTGAGCACACGGGCTTTATTCGGCGGCCGGTTCAAAAGTTGAACTGAACACCTAAGCCTATACCGTCTACGGTAACGTCGCTGTCATCGTAGTAGCGCATGTATTCGAGGTTGCCCGACAGATTCTGGGCCATCTTGAAGTTTACGCCGGCACCGTAAGAGAAATCTGACTCATCGTCCGAATAGTTACCAACCTCAAGTTCAACTCGAGTGAAGCCGAGAACTGCATAAGGCGTAAACGGGCTTTCATTAACCATGTTGAAGGTAGCGTAGCCGCCAAAGAAATTGTCGAGCTTTACATCCATTCCGGCAATTTTATCGTCGTCCACACCAAAGCCGGCACGAGCTTCCAAACCAATATACTCATTCGCCATTACGCCGACTTTGCCAGACAGAGTTCCAACGTCTGCGTCAGCGCTTTGCCCGTCAATGTTTACAAAGGTGTAGTTCAACCCTGCGTATAGCGCGCCAACGCCAGACTTGTAAATATCTGCGGCCGATGCTGTGCCTGCCGTAGCGATACCAGCGGTAGCAATAGATGCGATCAGCAAGTTTTTTCTAATAGTCATCAGCACTTCTCCTCAAAGTAAACAGCGTTCGTTCTCCCCTCCTTATAATCTGACCCATCAAATGAACGATAGCCATATATGAAAGCCAAATTTACGGCGTTTTAACTTTCCGTTAACCTTGCCTTGAGCCCTCTCTTTGCTTACGGAAGCTCGGTACCCAACACTATTCCGGCATTGGAATAAACTCATCCTCGTCGCCAACCACCTTAGGGAAGGTTTGGGCTTTCCATTCGGCTTTGGCCTGCTCGATGCGCTCACGGCGGCTGGATACGAAGTTCCACTCCATATACCGTTTGCCCAGGTTCTCACCACCAACGATGGCAATACGGGAGTCCCGTTCCGCTGTCAGTTCAATATCTGGCTTGTCAGATAGCACAGCCAGGGCATATTCGGGGATCTGGGTGTCGCCCGCATTTAATTCGCCTTCCGCCACATAAACTGCACGTTCATTGGCATTCGGCACCCGGATTCGTTGCCCTGCCTGCAGGTGCGCCTCAACGTAAAGTGTGTCCGCATACACTTTAATGGGCGAAGTTACACCATAGGCGCTGCCCATAATCACCCGGATCGGAACACTATCGATTTCTACATGGGGAATGTCGTCACTGGGATAGTGGTAAAATGCCGGGTCGATCTCTTCATCGGCTTCCGGCAGCGCCAGCCACAGTTGCAGGCCGTGGAGGCGGTGCGCGACTTCCGTCACTTCCGGCCGCTCTCGCTCGGAATGGGTAATCCCCTTCCCCGCAACCATAAGATTCACATCACCGGGGCGGATGGGCTGGAGACTGCCTAGTGAATCCCGATGCAGTATCTCACCCTCAAACAAGTAAGTGACCGTGGCCAGGTTAATATGCGGATGTGGTCGCACATTGATGCCTTCACCAGCGGGAAACTCAGCCGGCCCCATATGGTCGAAAAAAATCCACGGCCCAACCATGCGCCGTTGTCTGGTGGGTAGAACGCGCCGAACCGAGAAGCCTCCGATATCTCTGTCACGGGGCTCGATCAATAGCTCGACCGCTTTACACCCGCTCGGTGTTACGCAGTCTTGCTCGAACGCTTCTTCCGGGTTTTGTGTAAGCGTGCTCATTACATGTCTCCTGCCTGCAGTTATTGCGCTCAATGAGTGTTATCCAGAATTACTGAAGCGCCTTCTCTACCGCATCCAGAAAACCTGCCATATCCACTACTTGTTCAGAATCCGGGTTAACGGTTTTGCCCTTGAGGTCTGCGGTGACGATGCCGCTGTCCACTGTGTTGGTCAATGCTGACTTAAGTTTGATGGCATATTCCGTCAGGGGCTTGTTTTCCTCGCGATCTCCCAAGGTCTCCAAGGCGTTAGCGAGGGCAAAAATCAAGGCGGAGGGGTTAAAATGGGCTTCGCGGCCGTCACTCTCCAGGTATTTCAGATAGAGGTCGTGGGCGGTGCCGTGAGGCGCTTCGAAGAGCATGGTGCCGTCTTTACTCTCGATAATAGAGCTTGCAGTAGCCAGGCTCCCGCCGAGAGCCGCAGAGATGTCGGAAAAGATGTCGCCGTCCAGATTCTGGGAGGGATAGAGGGCATTTCTTGGGGGATCGGTGATCATTTTTATAAGCTGGCTCGAGGGCCGCATAATCATGAAGGACGGTGGAGGCGTGTGATCCCGGGCCAGCTCCCGACGGACTTCAGTGATAACATCGCTGAAGACCTCATCGTAGTCCATATATTCACGCTTTAGGCCAAAGTAGACCTCTTTGTCTTTGTGGGAAGCGTCACGGAACACCTGGGCCACCCAGTCTTTGATGGCCTCATGGTCGTTAGACATGAGCAGCATGGGGTCGCCTTTTTTGACGCTGCGAGCGTGTTTTTCTTTGCCGTCAACGATCACTTTGAGGAGACCGTCTTCCTGCGCCGGCATGTTGAAACTGCCGTACTGGTCCCCGCCGCCGGCGCTCATGCGGGAGATAGAAACGTGAGCACTGCGGCTGGGAATACCGAATTTACGGAGTTGGTTTACCAGTTTGAAAAGCTTGCGCCCGGTGGTGTTATCGGGCACACCCCACAGCGCACGTTCTGGTGGATTCGAGACGATGCGCGCAGCCTGGGCATCGATGAGTTCATAATGGTAGCTCAGCCCCATATCCTTGATTTTCTGGCTGTAGTCATTGTGGTAGATGTCTTCAATTGCTGTGCGCATGACACCGTCGTAGCCGGGGATAACGGTATCTTTCAAGCCAAGATAAACATCCCGTTTCTCGTCAATGGCGCGCTGGAAAAAACGATGTGCCCAGGCTTTGACGTCTTCCATGTCGTTGGTGGCCAATAGCCAGGGATCTCCCTTGCGAATGTCTCTCCGGTGCAGTTCCACCGGGTCGCCGCTGCTGCCGACAAACATCAGCTTGACCACACCCGAAGCCTGGGACAGCTGGTTAAAGCTGCTTTTGATACCGCCGAACTCCATGGTGTCTACTTCGATGTCGCGACCAACCCAGTCAGGTCTGCTGATCTTGAGGTTGCGAAACTGGATATCCTCGCGGGTGATGTTGCCGCTGATACCTTTGCGGATGGCGCCGTTAGGGGATTTAATTGCCAGAGAATGGAGGTTGTCGGAGTCCACATCGGGGTGCTTGCGGAGCAGTTCCTCCAATTGTTGGCGGTTGACGGTCATTCCGGCGTTCTTGACCCCTACCCCATGGCGCTGAAGGGCCTCGATAGCATCAACCACCGCTTGGCCATTCGTAAGCAAACGGTGTTCTGCGGACAGGTCTATCTCTTCAAGCTGTATATCAAGGCGCGAGGTTACGAATTTCTCAAGAATCTGTTCGAACGCAACCTGAGCCATTTCGTCACCATGGAGGATGACCAGAGGTGAAGTTACATTAATCCTGCTTTCCATCGATTACACTCCCCAGTATTGACAGCTTAGGTTGGATCTCATTGGCGGGTTATTCCCAACTGTTTGTTGACCGCATCGCGGATCTCGCGATAACGATCCGGATCATTGATTAAGGTATTCAGGTCATCCTCGGGGAAAATCCGTTTCATCTTTATCCTGGCTTCTTCGTTGGTAAAAACGGTCGGTAACATTTGCTCCAGGCAGCGTAACATCACCTCGGGAGAAACTGACGCCCCAGGCGATGCCCCTAATAAGGTGCCATAAGTTTTGTCTTTGGACACAAGGATTTCGGTACCCATCTGCAAATCCCGATCTTTAATGATTTGCACCCGTTGGCCAGCTTCAATCGGTTTCCAATCGAACCGCTTGCTCATACCTGGAGCAAACCTCTCAAGCTCCTCAAACATGCTCTTTTCACCTTTGAAGGTTTCTGAAATCAGATACCTGACAAGGTGGGAATGCCTTAAGGCAACATTCAGCAAGCCTGGGATATCATGCAGGCGCATTGAACCAAGATAATCCAGAAACCCCCTGCCTTTTTCGAGAAGGGGTTTAAATGACGCGAAAGGGCCAAATAACAAGTAATATTTACCGTCCACTGCTCGCAAATCAAGATGTGGAACAGACATGGGAGGTGCGCCTACTTCCGCTTTTCCGTAGGTTTTGGCCTTGTATTGCCGGGCCTGTTCCTCACTGATGGGTGCCTGTAAAAATCGCCCACCCACGGGAAAGCCAGCATATCGGTTCCGAAACGGAAGGTGGCTTTTTTTCAACAAGGGAAATGCACCCCCACCGGCACCTACAAAGAGCACATCCGCCCTGTATTCAACCGCGGTCCCATTCCTATCAGCGCTGATAACCCACCGTCCGGTGGGGCTTCGGTGTGCACGTTTGACATGCGTGCCGTATTCGATATTAACACCCAGGTTTTGCACTGCATGTTCAGCCATTTGCTGTGTTAGAGCGCCAAAATTGACATCTGTGCCTGTTTCAATGGCGGTAGCTGCCATTTTTTCATAGTGAGGGCGCCCTTCCATGGTGAAGGGTATCCAGCTTTTGATTTCATCAAAATCTTCGGAGTAGCGCATGTGCTCAAAAAAATGATGGGCCGACATCTCTTCGAATCGCAGTTTCAGTTCTTCGATCGCCGATTCGGAAACCAGGGTGCAGTGCTTGGTCTGGTTAATAAACGTTGTTGGCTCCTTGATCGCACCCTGTTCCACCAGATAAGCCCAAAACTGCTTGGCAACATTGAACTGGGCATGGATTTTCAGGGCTTTCTCAACCGAGATGACCTCTCCATCCACTGGCGTGTAGTTAAGCTCGCAGTTCGCTTCGTGTCCCGTTCCGGCGTTATTGAATGCCCATGAATTACCCGCTCCGGCGTTATCCAGACGTTCTAATATCATGATGTCCAAATTCGGGGCCAGCTCTTTTGCCAAGGTGGCAAAAGTAGTTCCCATAATTCCTGCGCCAATAATAATTATGCTCATAAGACTTATTCACCAGTGTCAGTATTTCTGATGCTAACCAGCAGAGCCGTCATCACAAATTGCCGCCCAACTGGCGCGGCCCCGTTCCGTTGCGCGTTCAACATCTGTTTCGGGAACCGCAGACAAACCTCCCACTTCTCATGAATCATAATGGAAGACGCACAAACGTGATGCAAATTTGGCGAGCGATAGTCACAATTTCGGACGGCCCAACGAAGCGCTCAAGTGGTTTTCAAGGCGAACTATTCCGGTGGATTCGTTTTCAATTACAACTAATCAGACTATATTGAGACTCAGAGCACGACTATTTCGCTCAGTTGCTTGGTGCGTTTCATCGTATGCGCCTTGTCTGGGTTATCAGCAAGGAGATCAGTGAATGTCGATAGCATCGGAAAAACAATTACCCACAGAGGTACAGGCTTGGCTCGATCCGGAGCTGGACTCGGTTAAAGGAACCGAGACGCCCAAGGATCCGAACAAAGGTTACATCGCGCTGCTCGGCTGGAGTGTCAATGCGATTAAGGCGGCGCAAAAGTTCGATCGTCGTTACATCGTGGTTGCGCCGGAGTGGGCTGCGGACTTCTGTACCGCAAACAAAATACCCTTCATCCCCTGGGATTTTCTCCGTTTGAATGATCGGTCTTACGAGATCGCACAACGGCTGAAGGAGGAAGGTGTGGATGTCGCCATTCCTCTATTCGAGGAGACCGTCGAGTGGTCAGGGGCGATCAACTCCGTACTCCTCGATAGCCCTCGCATGTTCGGCCAGTCCATTCTGTTCCGCGACAAGGCGTTAATGAAACGCCGTGCCCAGCTTGGCGGTATTCGTGTCGGCATTTTTGAGGAGGCCCACGAGAAAGATGACATCGTCCGCTTCATGAAACGGGTCAACCAGACACTGCTCAAGCTTGACGGCGACCCGGACGACCCGATTCACGTCAAAGCGTTCGACAAAGCTGGTTGCCTCGGGCATCGAATGATCCGCAAGGTCGAAGAAATCGACTCCATTCCGGCTGAAGATTATCCCCTGCTTATGGAAAGCCATCTGGATGGCTGGGAGTTTGCGGTCGAGGCCTGGATCCACGATGGCAAAATCAAGTTCCTTAATATTTCCGAATACGTAACCCTGGGCTACTCAGTATTCGTACCCGCTACCGATCAGCTTGAGAGCTGGCGCAATGCCATCACCAAGCAAATCGAACTGCTAATCAAGACCTTCGAGATAAAATTCGGTTTGATTCATCCGGAGTACTTTGTCACGGCGGATGGCGAGATGTACTTTGGCGAAGTTGCTTACCGCCCGCCAGGTTTCAAGGCTTTCGAGCTTATCGAGAGAGCATACGGATTCAGTGCGTACCAGGCCTCAATGCTAGTGTTTGATCCAAAAAGCACCAAGGAGGAAGTGGATGCCTTCTTCCCACGGGAGGTGGTTGACGCCAAGGGCTACGCAGGTTGCTTCGGTGTCTATCCAAGGCGCCGCGTAGTCAGCAAACTGGAAATGCCCAAGGAAACCATTGAGCACCCCTACTTCGAGTCGCACGAGCTAGTGGCCCCGGTCGAAGAGACGGTTCCTGACCGGTCGGCCTTCGGAACCCATTGGGGGCTGGTCTTCTTCTTTGGTGACGACCCGATCAAGATGCGGGACCTGCTGAAAGCCCAGGAAGATCTGGACTTCTACGTTTAGGCATTCGGCTCAGAGCGTCTGGTTAGTGGTACACTAACCAGACGCTCGCAATACCCATTCTCCAACACTCTAAAACTACCGGAAAACCAGTAGGATCAACCGGAATCATAGACCAATGCCTTTGCTATCTACCCACCAACGCTTCGTTTCTACCCCAGCTGGCGACATCTATACAAAGAGCTGGACGCCGGCTAAAAGCTCCTATGCTTCAACTTCAGCGCCTGTTGTACTTTTTCATGACTCGCTCGGAAGCGTCGAGCTGTGGCGTGATTTCCCTGAAAAGCTGGCGCTATCTCTTGGTCGCCAGGTTATAGCGTACGATCGACCAGGCTTTGGGCGCTCGTACACCCGAACGGATAAACTGGAATCCGATTTCATTATTAACGAAGCAAGTGGGCCATTTGCGGCAATACGTGCAGAGCTTGGCATTACAGATTTTATTGCCCTTGGCCACAGCGTCGGTGGTGCCATGGCGGCGGTATGCGCAGTTTCCTTCCCTGACCACTGCGTTGCGCTCATTACGGAAGCGGCCCAGGCATTTGTTGAGGACCGGACGGTGGACAGCGTTCGGGCTGCAGAGCAGGTTTTTTTGCAAGATGGCCAAATAAACCGGCTCAGGAAGTATCACGGCCATAAGGCCGAGTGGGTTCTCGGGGCATGGACGGGTATCTGGCTCTCTAAGGACTTTCAACACTGGACATTGAAAGATACCCTGAAAAAGGTTCGCTGCCCTGTTCTTGCTATTCACGGCGAAGACGACGAGTTTGGATCAGGTGCTCAGCCTCAATCGTATACCTCTTTGCCAGCAGGCCCCTGTGTTATGGAACTTCTGCCGGATTGCGGGCATGTTCCTCACAGGGACAAGCTGGATGTTGTAACTGCCGTAATTGCAGATTTTTGCGCGCAGTATGTAAGCTGAAAACACCATAAAACATCCGGACGGCGGCAAGTTGGCCTTCGCGACCCACCCGCCCGGGCCCCTTCAATTTAATCCTCAGGTATCGGTCCGTTAGCGGCTTTGGATTGTCTCCCGAGCTCTGCGGCCAGGTTGATAGCCATACTAAGGCCGCGCCGGGCATCCTCATCTTTACTTAAGCGACGCAAGCTTTGCCAGACTGTCGGCGGAGTTTCGTCACGAGCGGCCTGGGCCGCTGCGTATCTCATAGCGTTGCTTATAGCCCAAGCGCCACCAATACCTTCTTCGTAAAGTGCCATCAGCTTTTGGACCATGGCATCATCAGCCATCTCGATTACGTCAGATGTCGCTGCGAGCAAGTCAATTATGTTATGGAGCCGCCTGCCCTGTATCAGCGGGGCAGCTTTGGTGATCAGATCTGAAAGACCGTCCAGTGTTGCTTGATCCTGAAGCTCCGGTGCGGTTTCCAGTAATTGTTCAAGCGACTGGAGTTCTGTGATTGCAGTGGACTCATTACTCATTTTTATTCTCCTTGTCAGACTAAACCACGGGCGACCGACCAGTAAACACCTCGGTTAAATCCCTTGCGCATCAACCCACCAATCTTGGTGGGTGGTGTGGGTATGACATCCACATCGTAGTCGTACCAGAGCGGCATGCCCACTTCCATGCCCATTTGCGCAATCGCCTGCACTCTTCCATCGTATTCGGCGGGGGTTTCACCAAAACGCATCAGGCCTGCAATATTGTTGCAGATTACAGGTGACTGGTTATGACAGCTTCCACCTGCCTTACTGATAGGAAGATCCACCGTATCGCCCATTACGAATACGTTTTCATAGCCTTCCAGTTGCAATGATTGGCGATCTGTCGGCAGCCAGCCTTCGTTGTTCGGCGCCTCGGAGACACCTGAATTCAGAACCGCATCCACGGCTCGAATGGGCGGGGTTTGCATCAGAATATCGAAATCCTCTTCCTCTCCTTCCTCAGAAATGGCCACCTTGCGCTCGGGGTCAACACTCGCAAGCGTAAAACCACGCTTGTACTTGATATCCTTCGATTCAAAAATGGACGGTAGAACCTCACCGGTATCTTTCTGTAAGAACAGGCAGTTACGGACAAGCTGTGAGATGGTGGGATAGGTATAAACAATTTCTATCTGGTCTCTTACACCTCGTTGACGCAGAAAATCATCAAGCATCAGGGTGGTTTCCATTGGCGCGATGCCACACTGGTGTGGAACGTTTGGCGTTGTCGGGAAGGTTACGCCGATGAATACCCGCCCCTTTTCGATGGTCGAGATTTTCTTGTAAAGTTCCCGTGCGGGGTCGTGCTGATAGAAATGATTACCGGCCTCTTTAAGGCCTTCTATACGCTCTGGTGAGGGGATGCAGCCGGTTGATACGACAAGATAATCGTAATCATGAACCTTTCCTGATGACATCCGCAGGCGGCTTTTCTTGAATTCAAATCCTTCGACCTCGTCAAGAATGAAATCAATTTCCGGGCGTAATAATGAGGCTTGGGGGCGCCGCAGCTCGTTCTTATAAAACGCGCCAAACGCGACGTACATGAAGGCAGGTTTGTAATAGTGCCATGGACTATTGGAAATCAGGGTAACTCGTGCTTTGCCCCTGATTATCTCCGGGTAGAGCTTTGCGACCAGGTTATTTGCGGTCATTGTGCCGCCAATACCTCCGCCAACCACAATGATATTTTGAACCATGATATATCTCCTTCTGGGATATAAATGCTTCTTGTTTGTTATTTTCAGAGTTTGCCGTTCCCCCCTCCTTCTTGTTGCGCAAAAAGTTCCTGTAGGGCCCGAAAGGGCAATAATGCGGAATCGTGGCGCGACGGCATGGATGCCGCGTGTTGAAAAATCGCTAATTCGGGCCAGATTAACGTGTCTTTGGAGGGAAGATGGTTATTGAGGATCTGTTCGAGCTGTGACTGGACAACCTGAACGTCTCCAGCATTCAGGCCCTGGGCGCGCTGATACACTATTGCCGTTGTCGCCTGCCCGAGCGAGCACGCCCTGACCCTGAAGCCCAGTTCCTTAACCCTGCCTGCTTCAATTACCGCATCAAGTGTGAGCCGGCTTCCACACAGCTGCCGGCTGTGCACAGTAGTTGTGCGAACGTTTTCTCCTGACAGCCTGCGGTCACGCCGCACCTTGGTAATGTAGCGCTTCAGGCTGAGCACGAAGTCTTCCGCGCTGAGCGTGCTTCCCACACTCTGCACACCACTCAAGGTTTCACCTCACACATCTGATAGCTGCATATAACCAACATATTAGATCGATGAACAAAAAGCGAGCAACCTCAGCCCAAGTTTGCGTCAGCTTGGTATTTGAAGTTCGAAGTGTTACGACCTAATATCAAAGTTATTGATATAAAGCGCTACAAGTGTTAGATAATAATCAGTAGTGTTAACTGGCACACAGACAAATGAGGAGAGATCATGACTGATCAAAGTCGTCGCAAGTTCATCCGTCATAGTTTACTCGGTATAGCTGCATTACCTTTGGGCGCAAGCGTGCTGTCTCAGCGCGTGCTGGCACAAGATCTCCCGCCACTTGAAACTTCTAACGCACAGGCCAAGGCTCTGAATTATGTCCTGAAAGCCGAGGAAGCCAGCGGTCACGCGGCTTATGAACCGGGCGAAACCTGTGCGAACTGCATGTTCTTCCAGGAAGCCAACAACGGTTGTACTCTGTTCCCGCAAAACAGTGTTGAGCCAGAGGGTTGGTGCTCGGGGTGGGTCAAGAAGGCCTGATTATCGCAGCCATTTATTCTCACTGACAGAAGTTCGGGGCGGGTTGTGTTGCAGGATTATACTGCAACCTGCCCCGATAGAGATTTCTTTCACTCCTGTTTTGGCTGGGGTGCTGCGCGTAAATATTGAGCCCTGTCTAACAATCAGGTTCGCGTGTCAGCCTTTATGATTTTTGCCTGGTGCCGTTCCACGAGTTCTTCCAAGCCCATGTATTCACAGTCCTTTTTGGCGATAAAACTGTTTGCAGAATCGATCAGTATATTGTCGTCACTCATAAACCGACGGCCGAGCAAAACCGGGTAGGAAAAGTTGCCCCTGTCTGTCAATGAAAACTGGGTTGTGTGGTTGGTTCCCGCAATGCAAAAATCCATCATAACCACGTAACGCCTTTGGGATGGCGCTCCTTTTCGCTTGATCAGCACCGTGCGCTCTATCGGTCGCACCAATTCCAGAATGACCTCTTCGTGATCAATACTACCTTCATCTTCTACAGGGTGATCCTTATGGTCGGCCAAGGGGATTTCGAATTTCACCCATTTCTGATTGTCTTGCTTGAACTCTTCTACATTCACCGCGTGCAGCGATGACGTTTTGGCACCGGTATCCAGCCGGGCTTTGAGCCTTAAACCAGTGTCGTTCATAACAACCCACTCAACAAACCCCAGGGCCTCAGGAGCCGGGGAGTCAGCAATATCAGGCGTTGTTTCTGCCAAGGGTACCGCTGGAATAACAAGTGCCGTAGCAAGTGAGAGCGATTTAATAAACCTCATGAGATTCTTCCTGCAAATTCTTGTAAATCAGGGAAAAATGATAAGAAGTGACCTTCAAGTTCTGTGTGTAGCGGCCGTATTTCGTTAATGATTCCGGCGAACGAGTTCTGGAAGCGGATACGCGCGGCGACTCTGTCGAGGGCAAAACCGATGTTATCGAGATCGCGATAAGAACCGAACCAGTCGTGGGCAACCAAATGCCGGGTTGTTCGTGCCATGTCGGGTGACATGAGACTTTCGTTGCTCTGAAGTTCGGCATATACGGTATTGATAAAGGTGCTTTGGTCGGTGTCGGTAAACTGGCTCCAGTGCTGCAAAAGGAAGTGGTCATACAAAATATCCAGGGCGACACCTGCAAATCTACGGCGCTGGGCGGAAAAAAGTCGTTTACTGGCCAAGACATCCGGGTGCTTGTCGGTAAAGCTGTCCACTGCCAGGTGGTGGCGAATACCTAGCCGCACAGAATCGGGGAGTGCTGCCAAATCCACACCCCTTGTAAAATCCCCCAGCACACTCCCCACCCGCGCTTCGGGCGAGTCTGGTGCAAGAAAAAGGTGGGCGAGATGGTTCAATGGTGGCTTCCTGATTCGGTTCAATGGCTGTGTGCTAATGAGGTTGCATCAATCCGCACTGTTTTTCCACATCCAGTATTGCTATAAACCACTTACTGACTGTCTTTTAATGCCCGGGTAATCCGGGAGTTATCTTGCGAACAGGCTCTCCCACAGGTATTCTGACGCCCTCTCTAGGTTCAGCTGGTTCGGGCATCCATTGAGAAACCTATACCCTGTTATTTTCATAGTTAGTCTCATGTTTGTGCTGCTAAGCATATTCATGACGCTGCCGGTGTTTTTGCTGCTCGGCTCGGATGCGCCGAATGCGAACTCGTTTGTTGAATCTGCTGCTATTGTTTTCGGCATTGGCATGCTGGGCATTGTCACGACTTACCGTCAGCCCCGGGATTTGAAACCCCGGTACATGTTTATTCTTACCGTGTCATCCTGGTTCATCATTGCCCTGCTTTCTTCTCTTCCTTTTTATCTCAGCGATGACGGCATTTCTGCCGCAGACGCTTTTTTTGAGGGTGCTTCCGGTATTACAACCACTGGTGCTACGGTGTTCAGTGGTCTGGACACGATGGATAGAGATCTGCTTCTCTGGCGCTCGATTCTTCAGTGGATAGGCGGGATAGGGATAATCGGAATGTTCGTAGCCGTGCTCCCCTTCCTGCGCGTTGGTGGAATGCGCCTGTTTGCCACGGAGTCTTCAGAGTGGACAGACAAGGCTCTTCCCAGAATGAAAACCCTGAGTCGCGGCCTGCTCTTTGTCTACATAACCTTTTCTACAGTCGCAGTACTCACCTACTGGCTATCGGGTATGACTCCGTTCGATGCCTTTAACCACGGTTTAACCAGTATTGCCACTGGCGGTTTCTCCACATCGGATTTGAGTATGGGCAAATTCAACGATTTGATTCTCGTAGAAGCCTCATTTTTCATGATGATTGGCAGCCTGCCATTTTTCCTCTTTGTCAGAGAGCTTCACGGTCAGCGTGGTGTGTTGTTCAGGGATCAGCAGGTCAGGCTGTTTCTAACCATATTGCTGGTTGTGCCGGCGCTACTCACACTTTACCGGTGGGCCGTATCACCCGTGCCTTTTGATCCGGTTCACAATTATATAGCTACTTTGTTTAACGTTACCTCTGTGGTGACTACAACGGGTTATGCGTCGGAAGACTATTCGGCTTGGGGCCCGTTGGCGTTTGTGCTTTTTTTCTTCCTGATGTTTATCGGCGGATGCTCCGGATCGACATCAGGAGGTATGAAAATTTTCCGCTTCCAGCTCTCTCTTATCATTCTTCGAGAGCAACTTATTCGCTTGCTGCACCCAAGGGCGGTGCTGACTCGTAACTACAATGGCCGGGCAGTCAGTGACGATATCATTGCCTCGATGATTGCCTATACGTTTATCTTCCTGCTCTGCCTGTTACTGATAACAGTCGCTTTGGCTGCAATGCAGCTCGATTTCATAACGTCGCTGTCTGGAGCGCTAACCGCTCTCACCAACGTAGGCCCGGGGCTGGGTGACATCATAGGTCCAGCGGGAAACTTCGGCCCCCTGCCCGATCCCGCCAAGTGGATTCTGGCGGTGGGCATGCTGATGGGGCGCCTGGAGATACTCAGTGTGGTCATAGTGCTTTCACCAGCATTCTGGCGTAGCTAATAGCTGATTTTTCAGAGAGCGTGCTTGCGAATAAAGCGCCCAATCTCCTGAACCTCCTCAAGGCACACGCTGTGTTCCATGGGAAAGGTCATATAGTTTGGCTCGTAGCCCATTTCTTTGAGTGTTTCCACACTGCGAACACCAAGTGCTTCCGGAACCATCGGGTCAAAGGTGCCGTGATAAATGTTGATCGGAATGCCTGCGTTTGCTTCGGAAGGCTTTACGGTTGTCGCGGTGGCGAAGTAGGTGGAGAGTGCCAGAATACCTGCCAGACGTTTCGGATATGTCAGGCCCAGTTCGTAAGCAACCGCCCCACCCTGAGAAAAGCCGGCAATAATGATGTTCTCTGAAGGAATGCCGCGCTCGATTTCCCGGTCGATCAGCTTGCCCACTGCGCGGGCCGAATCCATTAACTGCCCTGTATCTACAACGCGGTCAATATCCATTGCCTTGATGTCATACCAGGCCGGCATGGTCATTCCACCATTGATGGTAACCGGCAAGTTGGGTGCATGGGGGAAGATAAAGCGCACCGCTGCATCGTCTGGCAAGCCCAACTCCGGAACAACGGGTTCAAAATCATGTCCGCTTGCACCAAGGCCATGCAGCCAGATAACAGCAGCTGTGGGGTTGGCTCGGGTTTCCAGTTCAATATATTGAAGATCCTGCACGCAGTACCTCGTTAATCTGAAGGGGGAATGGTTGTCCGGATTACTCCGGTGCATTTAACTTGGCGTTTGCATCCAGTGCGCTTTGAACCGGATTAGCATACATGTCCAATAGATAGGGTCGAATTGCCGGATCACAAGCGGCCAATCTACTTTCCATTTGCTCGCGAGCGGTCTGAATGTCGGCTTCTGACCAGTTACTGGCGGTTACCACTGACTCCCGAACAACATCCAGGCTGTTGCCACCATTAGTGCCCTGATCACGCATCTCGTAGGCGATCAAGTTAGAAGCGTGCAGGCGATAATTGGCGTGAACCTCCGTGTCGATCACCGCGGCAAGTTCTTTGGCGGTCTCCGGCGCATCAAGAATCGGGGCGCCAAAATGCACGTGCACATGGCCTTTGAACTGGGTCAGCCCTTTCATGATCTGTTCTGTATCTTCGCCTTCTGCTTTCTTATAGCTGCCGGAGCGGGCCTTGGTTTCCAGTTCTCGAGCTTTGTCAGCATCACAGGGGTCATATTCATAGGAAATGGAAACGGGAACAATGCGGAGCTTGTTCATGGCTTCAGCAAAGCTCAGCCCGCTTTTTTTGCAGCTCATGTAGAACATTTTTATGATCGCCGCATCGGTAAAATCTCGGCCGTCTTTGGCGCGCCCTTCCCGCTGAGCGATCCAGATGTTCTCGTTATTGGCAACGCTGTGATTGATAAAGCCAGAGAGCGTAAGGTAGGCGTCACGCATTTCCCGGGGGCTTGTCATGTCACGGCGAACAATAAAGCTTTTGTTCAGCCGCATCATTTCGGCAAATACACGGTTGGCAAGCAGGTTGTCGCCAATGGCTATGCGGGTTGTTCGCAGGTCGTTATGGAACAAAAGATAGTTCACCACCATAGGATCAAACACAATATCCCGATGGTTGGATATGAACAGGTAGGCGCCCTGTTTGCTCAGCCTTTTCAGGCCGCTGGTGGTTACACGGGCGGTTGTGCCTTCAATCAGCTCACCGATATAGCCAGAAAGCCCAGCTTGCAGATCGTCTACCTGGGCAAAGTGGCCGAAGCGGCTAGACAGCCAACGTCGCGTAAAGAATCGCAAAGGTGCTGGAGCCCAGCGAGCCAATAATGGCGACTTGAACCGCCCGACCATATCCAGAAACTCCGGGTCGTTAACCAACCGTTGAATTGCCGGGCCGGTTTCTTCGTCCGAATAGGGACGGATGGCGTCAAATTCCTGCATGGGTGCCCTGTTGTTGTGTGTAACTGTTGCGTTAGTGAGCCATTAACCTGTGCTTAAAACCGCGATATTGTAGCGGTTTCCCCTTGGATTTGCTTCCCAAAACACGGCTTGTCCGGCCATTCCTTGTGGTGAATCTGATATGATCCGCTACCTGACTACACCCCAGATTCGCGATTGACCGGTTATTCTATGTATCCCGACCAGGATTTTGAACAGCTTTCTGCCGTGAGACCCACCACATCAGGCAGAAGCCCCGAGCAGGTTTTACATGAGGTGTTCGGATATGAGTCCTTCCGGCCACTGCAGGGGGATATTATTCATGAGCTGATTTCCGGTGGTGATGCCTTGGTGCTCATGCCTACGGGCGGCGGTAAGTCTCTCTGTTATCAGGTGCCTGCGCTGGTTCGTTCCGGTACTGCCGTCGTTATCTCGCCACTGATTGCCTTGATGCAGGATCAGGTAGCGGCATTGCGCGAGTTGGGTGTAAAGGCAGCCTTTCTCAATTCCACGATGGATTTTGAGCAGGCCCGCGCCACCGAGTATGCACTCAGTACGGGTGAGCTGGATCTTCTTTATTGTGCGCCGGAGAGGCTTATACAGCCCCGCACACTTCAGCTCCTGCACGATGCTTCCATTTCTTTGTTTGCCATTGACGAAGCCCATTGTGTGTCTCAGTGGGGGCACGACTTTCGCTCTGACTATCTGCAGTTGGCAGTGTTGGCAGATGAATTCCCGGCGATTCCCCGGATTGCGCTAACCGCAACAGCAGACGAGCGCACCCGCAAGGAAATCGCTGAGCGACTGTCCCTCACAGAAGCGCGGCATTTCATCAGCGGATTTGACCGCCCGAATATTCAGTATCGTATTGCGCCAAAAACCAACGCGAACAAGCAGTTGCTGGATTTCATTAAAGCAGAGCATGAAAGTGATTGCGGTATCGTATACTGCCTGTCTCGTAACAAAGTGGATGCCACAGCAAAAATGTTGGCGGAAAAGGGCTACACTGCACTGCCCTATCATGCAGGCCTACCGGCTAATGACCGGGCACGCAATCAGGAACGCTTTCTGCGTGAAGAAGGTGTGATTATTGTTGCCACCATCGCCTTCGGCATGGGTATCGATAAACCCGATGTGCGTTTTGTGGCCCACCTTGATCTACCCAAAAGCCTGGAAGCCTATTATCAGGAAACGGGCCGCGCCGGGCGTGATGGCAAACCTTCCACCGCCTGGATGGTTTATGGCCTGCAGGACGTAATCAAGCTTCGACAAATGCTGGAAGCTTCCCAGGGTAATGACCACTTCAAACGTATTGAACGGCAGAAGCTCGATGCCATGCTCGGCCTTTGCGAAGTAACCAAATGCCGTCGGCAAGTGCTGCTGAACTACTTCGGGGATAACCTTGATGCGCCCTGTGGCAATTGCGACACCTGTCTCACACCGCCTGAAACCTGGGATGGCACTGTGGCGGTGCAAAAAGCTTTGTCCTGTGTTTTCCGCACTGGCCAGCGCTTTGGTGTTACCTACCTGATAGATGTCTTGCGCGGCTCCGAAAATGAGCGGGTTATGCAGTTTGGTCACCATCAGGTATCAACTTACGGAATTGGAACAGAACTTTCTGTTAATGAATGGAAGTCGGTATACCGCCAACTGGTGGCTAACGGCTACCTGCGGGCAGATCCCGAAGGCTATGGCGCATTGCAGCTGACCGAACAGTGCCGGCCACTGTTGAAAGGCGAGCAGAAGGTTGAGCTGCGCAAGGATCCGATTGTAAAAAAGGCCGTCGGACGATCTTCCGGAAACAGAACTGGCAGTACGGTGAAAGACCAGATAACCGATCACGTGGGATGGGAGGCGCTTCGGGCCTGTCGCAAGGAGCTTGCGGAAAAACAGGGAGTGCCACCCTACGTTATCTTCCACGATACAACTCTGTTCGACATGCTTGAACGCAAGCCTAAAACCCTTGATGAGCTTGCCAGTGTAAGCGGCGTCGGGGCAGCAAAACTGGAAAAATACGGCGAGATATTCCTCGCCGCTATTGCCGGGCTTGATCCAGCCTGAGGAAATTTCTCAGGCTGTGTTTTATGCAGCGGGCTTGAAGCCCTTCTTGCGAACCCGATACTGAGCGATGGATGTGGCTACGTGGTTGCCCTCCATATCGCGCAGTTCACCGGTGAGGCTGAACTTTGCCCGCCCAGTGGCATCGGCATCCGCGAGAATCCCTGCAACTTCCTCCGGTGATAGCTCGAACTCTACGGTAACATCCGAATTGGCAGGCAGCAGAAACTCCAGAGTCATTTCTTTCAGGATCGGTGTATAGGCTGGGCCAAGATCAAACAGTGTCAGCACACCTCCTGGGATTTCCGCCACAAGAAAGTAAGCTCCGGCGTACAGGCTGCCAAAGTGGTTCTTGTTACCCTTCAGCTGGATACGCGCTCGCACGTATCCCGGGCGAACCTCTTCAACACTGAACCGGTTCCGGGGCGCAAACGGGATCGAAAGTCCTATAAGGCGATTAACGGCTGCGTAGCCTCCGGTTTTCTTCAGCCACTCAACCGGTTGGGCCAGAGTTGCTTTGGGGTCCGTGGTGGAAATCCATTGTCCCGTTACCCCGATAATACTGTCTATTATGGCCACTACTGTGCTCCTGTGATTTGGTTGTGGCAGATGATTGCAATGCCCGGCGCGCATCGAGTTGCTGAGCGAAAAAGCTTGGGTCATACCCTGAAACGGGATACGTTTCCATCAAGAACCTGGCCTATCTGTTCGATATGCCCGCTATAAACGTCGTTCTCGCTGGCTGCTGCCGCCGCCTCCTGACCCTGATCAGCGATACGCGTAATCGAAGAGTTCAACTCTTCAGTTACCGAGGTTTGCTCTTCCGAAGCGGTCGCAATCTGTGATGTCATCTGGCTTATCGCTGTAATAGCCTCGGCGATCCGGTTCAGAGAATCCATGGCGTCCTGAGCTTTTTCCATGCTGACGTTAGACACCGCCGTCGAAGCCTTCATTACCTCTACCGCATCATCGGCGCCTTTTTGCAGGCGCTCAATCATGCTGTTGATTTCTTCTGTGCTGGATTGGGTGCGTCGGGCAAGGTTTCTCACTTCATCTGCAACCACTGCAAAACCACGGCCTGCGTCCCCTGCTCGCGCAGCTTCAATAGCAGCGTTCAGAGCCAGCAAGTTGGTTTGCTCCGCGATACCCTGAATAACCTCCAGCACGGTTGTAATGGAAGCAACATCCTGACCCAGCGCATCAATGACTTCTGCAGCTGAGCTTACCTCGTCAGAAAGCTGACGGACAGCGTCCCGCGAGGCAGACACAGTTTCGAGCGAAGCGCGGCTGTCGTCATCTGCGGTATTGGCTGCATCGGCTGTTTGCTGGGCATTTTGTGCTATCTCATTGGCAGCGGCAGACATCTCGTTAATTGCCGCGGCAACCATATCTACTTCCGCTTGCTGCCCCTCAACACTGCTGCGGCTGGCCTTGGCGGTATTCCTTAGGGCCGTTACATTCGTGGCCAACTCGCTGCTGCCCTGCTGCACTTCTCGAACTACGTTCTGGATCTTCTCTACAAACTGGTTAAAGCTCGCGGCCAGTTGGCCGAACTCATCCCGGCTACTGTCGTCCAGGCGTTGAGTAAGGTCCGCATCGTTTGAACCTATGTCGGCCATGGCAGCATTCAGCCTGCGAACCGGAGTCATAAGTATGCGGATGCCGAAATGCAGAATAAGCAGAGACACCAGAAGCCCAATAGCAGCAATAATCACACTGGTGATGATTGCACCACGAACCGGAGCTGTTATTTTGTCTTCATTCACAAAGGTGCCCAAATACCAGTCAACGCCACGGGCCTTGCTGATTGAGTGGAAGCTGGCGCTCCAGAGCGTGTCGTCCTGCTCATAGCGGTTCGTGCCTCCTGCCAGTTTTGGGGCTTCACCGAGGAGCGAGCTGATATTCTTACCAATAAAGCTGCGGTCCGGATGGTACAACACAGTCCCTTCGCGGCTGATAAGCGCGGCATAACCCGTACCTGCCAGGTTAATGACAGACAGCATTTGATCGATAGCATTCAGTGTAATATCGGCACCTGCAACGCCTTGATACGCCCCCCGCTGTATGGGGGCAAATGTTGAGATGACCATCTCGCCGGTTGCTGCATCGAGATACGGTGAAGTAAAGGATGAGCGGCCAAGTTCCATGGCTTTTTTATACCAGGGACGCGGGCGAGGATCATAGCCTGCGGGCAGCGTCTCGCTGTCGGCCTGGGTTTTCATCAACATGTATCCGTCGGTACGACCCGCGTATACATCCTTGAAATTGCCACCGGTTGCAATTGCCAGGAGCAACGTACGGGCCTGATTGTCGTCGGCGGCTGTTTCCAGCGCCTTGGCCGTTGCCTCAGTCATCACAAGGCGGGTATTGAGCCATTCAGCAATGCTGGACGTATTTTGTTCCGCTGTATTTTCAATCAATGAATCCACATAGGTTTGCGACGTTTTCTGCAACCGGATATTGCCGGAGATCGTAAAAGCCGCCATCACCAATATGAGCAGAATACTGAAGGGAACCAACAGTTTTTGACCAAATGTAAGATGCACTATGCGCTCCTGAGTTTGTTTCCAAGATTAACGGCTGCCTGTGCGAACTCTTTAATACCTTCTGATAAACTTGCAGGCATATAAATCCCATCGCACGACTGGAGTTCCACTGAATGGCTCATGAAGAACTGCACCTAAACCTCCGTAACTTGAAGCTTGATGACTACGAACAACTTCAGGTGCTTATGGATCGCGTTTATCACGACATTGGCGGTGCGTGGCCAAGAGACACCATCAAAGCATTGGTGGAACAATTTCCCGATGGGCAAATCTGTATAGAGGACAATGGCCAACTGGTTGCCGTTGCTCTAACGGTTTCTGTGAAGTACGAACGTTTCAGTAACCCTCACACTTATGATGATCTGATTCTGAGCAATGAGCAGATCCGGCATAATCCAAAGGGCGACTCGCTGTACGGGCTGGATGTATTCATACATCCTGAATATCGCGGTTACCGGCTTGGCCGCCGGCTGTACGAAGCTCGTAAAGAACTCTGCCGTTCAATAAATCTGCGTGCCATTCTGGCTGGTGGGCGCATACCCGGCTACCACAAGTATTCAGAGCAGTATTCACCAGCTGAGTACATTGATCGCGTTGACCGTAAAGATATCTACGACCCCATTCTGAGTTTTCAGCTATCCAACGATTTTCAGGTTACCCGGTTGATGCATAAATACCTGCCGGAGGATGAAAAATCCCTGGGGTATGCAACCTTGCTGGAGTGGCGGAACATTCTTTATACCCCGCCCTCCTCTGTATTGAACGAAAAGAAAACCCAGGTTCGTATGGGTGCCGTTCAGTGGCAGATGCGTGAGTTTGCATCCGTTGAGGAAGTGCTGGAGCAGGTTGAGTACTTCGTGGATGCACTTTCTGATTACAAAAGCGACTTTGCGCTCTTCCCGGAGTTTTTCAACGCCCCCCTGATGGGGCTTACTGACCAGGTGGATCAAACCCGGGCCATACGCTTTCTTGCGGGCTTCACGGAGCAGTTCCGGGATCGAATGTCGGATATGGCGGTGAGCTATAACATCAACATCATCACGGGTTCCATGCCTTTGCTCGAGAACGACCGGGTCTACAACGTGTCTTACCTTTGCCATAGGGATGGCCGTGTAGACGAGCAACGTAAAATTCACATTACGCCACACGAGCGACGTGACTGGGTTGTAGAGGGAGGCAACCAGTTTGAGGTGTTTGACACTGATTCAGGGCGTGTCGCAATCCTTATCTGTTACGACATAGAGTTTCCGGAACTGGGGCGTATTGCTGCGAGCAAGGAAGTAGACATAATCTGCGTGCCCTTCTGGACAGATACAAAGAACGGCTATTTGCGGGTTCGTCATTGTGCCCAGGCCAGGGCAATTGAAAACGAATGCTATGTGGTGATCACCGGTAGTGTCGGCAACCTGCCAAAAGTTGAAAACCTCGATGTTCAATACGCTCAGTCATCGGTTTTTTCACCCTCAGACTTTGCCTTCCCCCACGACGCCGTGATGGCAGAAACAACGCCAAATACCGAGATGATCATGTTCTCGGACATGGATCTGGAAAAGCTTACGCTGGTGCGTAATGAGGGGTCTGTTACCAATCTTAAAGACCGCAGAATTGACATGTATGAAATTATCACACGGTAGATGTTGAAGAACTGCCTCAAAGGTTTATCGTATGACACTGATGGCGTTGCAAAGCCTGTTGTCAGTGTCTATTGTTTAATCAATACCAAGTCAGCCTCTGCAGAGACTCTGTGTTCATGAATGAAGCGTTGCCCGATCTTGTTGCCCAGTTCACTATTCGGCACGGCCTGTTCCGCAGGGAGCGGGTTGAGGCTGAGCTTTATGAATTGGACTCTTATGGCTGCGTTATGAAAACAGACAAGGTGTTCAACCCCGGCGACACTGTTACGCTGGAACTGATTATGGACATGCCGTTTGATAAAATTCGAGCGGAGAATGTGCAAGGTTTAATTACCGAGCGCCGGAAGCACTGCAGTAACTTTTTTTACTCAATTGATTTTGCCGATCTGAAGTCTGGCGGTGACACCACTCTTGATGAAAAAATGCGTCGTATCAGAGAGGTGCTTTCCAAAAAGCAGTCGTTGAAATCACGACGATCCTCAGGTTCCGTGCCCGGCATGCGGCATATGGCCTGATTATTATCCGTTCTACCCGTCTGCAAGGAGACAGCATCATGGCAAAAAATGCCAAATCGAGCGTTGATAAAATCGTAAAGAAGGTCAACAAGGAATTTGAGAAAACGTCTACCCAGATCGAATCCCTGATCAACGATGCAATGAGCCATTTTGATAGCCTGCAACATCAGGTACAGGACCCGGTGCGAAAACTGCTGAAAGAAGTTGATGAGCTTCGCGAGCGCGAAATGAGGCGGATTACTGACGAATTTGAACGCCGTTTGGACGAATTCAACGAATTGCAATCCAGCATACTTGAGCGTTTAGGCGTCGCCTCTAAAGAAGACATTCGCAAAGCCGAGAAAGAAAGCAAAAAGCAGCTTAAACAAAAACCCGCAGCCAGCACGCCTGCCAAGAAATCGACGACCAAAGCAGCTGAACCAAAAAAAGCCGTAGCTAAAAAGCCCGCTGTCAAGAAAGCGGCTGCGCCCAAAGTAAAAAAACCAGCGGACAGAAATGATCTGACCCTGATTAAAGGTATAGGGCCTGCTACAGCCAAGAAGATGAAAGACGCCGGTATTACGTCGATCGATCAGATTGCGAACCCATCGCCAGATGATCAGGAAAAATTGAAAGCCTTCTCCAGTATCAAGGGTTTTGATCAACTTACGGCTGAAGCCAAGAAAATCAACTGATGCATTCGCCTGACCAGCCTGTATTACGGGACATAGTCCTGATTGGCGGTGGGCATAGCCACGTCGGTGTACTGAAACGGTTTGCAATGAAACCCGTTCCCGGCGTGCGCTTAACCCTTATCTGCCGCGACACACACACGCCCTACTCCGGAATGTTGCCAGGCTACGTGGCGGGGCATTACAGCTACGACGATGTGCACATCGACCTTAGCCGCCTGGCGGAATTTTCTGGCGCTCGCTTCTATCGCTCTGAGGCTATCGGCATTGATCGCAAAAACAAACGGGTGATCTGCAAAGGTCGGCCAGATGTACCTTATGATATTTTGTCGATTAACATAGGTTCATCCCCCAGGGTAAATGAGGTTGAGGGCGCGGCTGAATTTTCAGTGCCGGTAAAGCCTATCACAGGCTTTAACAATCGCTGGCTCACACTGCTTTCGCGCATTGAAAACCACGAAGGCCCGCTCACGATTGGTGTTGTTGGGGCGGGCGCGGGCGGTGTAGAGCTGACGCTGGCAATGCAGTACCGTTTGAAAAACGAACTGGAAAAACGCGGCCGCGATTCCGGACAACTGCACTTCCATTTGTTTGATTCCTCCGCCCGGATTCTACCCACCCACAACGCAAAGGTTCGGGAAATTTTCCGAAAAACCTTATCTGATCGTGGGATAAAGGTTCACCTTGGGTCTCCTGTAGAAAAAGTGAGCGAAGGGCTTTTGCAGACAGCCTCCGGAGAAACCTTGCAGGCGGATGAAGTCCTTTGGGTAACGAGAGCTGGCGGCCCTGCATGGTTGCAGGACACTGGTCTTGCACTGGACGATGGGTTATTCCTGCGAGTACGGGATACCTTGCAGGTTGAGAATGACGATAGCATTTTTGCTGCAGGTGATATCGCTAACGTGCTTAATCATCCTCGCGAAAAGGCGGGGGTGTTCGCTGTCCGTCAAGGCCCGCCATTAGCAGACAATCTCAAACGCATGGCACTGGGCAAAGCCCCTAAAGATTTCCATCCACAGAAGAAATGGCTTGCACTGATTAGTACCGGCGATAAATATGCCGTTGCCTCCAGGGGCGACATGCAGTTTGACGGGCCACTGGTTTGGCGCTGGAAAGACTGGATAGACCGCCGGTTTATGGCAAAGTTTACGAATCTTCCTCCCATGGAAGACTCAGCCGCTCTGCCCGATACAGCCGCTGCGCAAAACCCGGAGGAAGCATCCCAGGCAATTTCTGCAGTGGCCATGCGCTGCGGTGGTTGTGGAGCCAAGGTGGGAAGCACGGTGCTTTCACGGGCGCTTGGTGAACTCCGCCCAATAGATCGGGACGATATTATTATTGGGCTGCATGCGCCTGATGACGCTGCAGTACTAAAGGTTCCCCCGGGAAAAGCTGTAGTACATACCGTCGATTTTTTCCGTGCCTTTATTGATGACCCTTACACGTTTGGCCGCGTTGCTGCCAACCATGCATTGGGTGACGTGTTTGCCATGGGGGCTGAAGCCCAGAGTGCGACCGCAGTGGCTACGGTACCTTACGGTATCGAACCTAAAGTAGAAGACGTGGTTTTCCAGATGATGTCTGGTGCAGTGGACGTGCTGAATGAAGCCGGCTGTGCGCTGGTTGGTGGTCATACCGGTGAAGGTCGTGAACTTGCTCTGGGCTTTGCAGTAAATGGCCTGATCGATCCGGATGAGGTGATGAGCAAAGGCGGTTTGCGCGCAGGTGATGTCCTTATCATCACGAAACCGATTGGAACGGGAACCTTGTTCGCGGCGCACGCCCGACTGGCAGCCAAAGGCCGCTGGATAGATGCTGCCCTTGAATCCATGGTGCAATCGAACAAAGCTGCCGCAGACTGCCTACGACGCTTCGGTTCTAAAGCCTGTACCGATGTGACGGGGTTCGGTTTGCTCGGCCATCTGGTTGAAATGACTCGACCATCCGGAGTTGACGCGGAGCTGGATCTTTCCACCATACCTATTCTGCCAGGTGCAGAAGAAACCGCGGCGGCGGGAATACTTAGCTCCCTTCAGCCGGCAAATATACGTTTGCGCCGTGGTATTCGCGATCAGGAAAAGTGGGTCAACCACCCTCGCTATCCTTTGATCTTTGACCCACAGACCGCCGGTGGCTTGCTGGCAAGTATTGCGGCAGATCAAGCAGAAGAGTGTATCCGGGAGCTCAAAGCCCTTGGTTACCCGCACACTGCAATCATCGGCCGGGTTACGCCCCAAAATGAGACCGGGCCAATCGAGCCCATCACTCTGAGAGAATGAACTTAAGGGGTGTTCCCGTGGCAGCGCTGCACTGCAAGTGACAGCGCTTTCTCCAGGGATTCCAGTTCTTTTTCGGGTGTGAATTGACTGGCTAATTGGCTCACCTGCATGCGTAATTGCTCAACGAACCTGGAATCATTTTCTGCCCGCTTAAGCGTGTCTGCCAGAGCTTGGGCATCGCCCACCGGGTAGTAACCTGCATAATCCCTCCCAAGCAACCCGATATTGCCGGAAATGTTCGATGCAATCACGGGCAAGCCAGCTCGGCAGGCTTCCGACACCACGTTTGCCCCACCCTCCATAACAGAGCTCAATACCATTAGTTGACTGCTGGCCATCAGGTTTTTGATGTCGGCCTTATCCAGCTCGCCCAGCCATCGGAATCTTGTGTTTTCCAAGGCCTCTTTGTTGGCCAGCTTTTCCCAATGAGCATCGTAGGCCTTGCCGGCGCAGGAAACTCTGATACGGGAGTCTGCAGGCAACAATTTTGCAGCCATCGCCGCCCGCAAAGAATCCTTTTCATCCCTTAGGTGCCCGATAACGCATACATCAAAAAAAGCGGACTTTGACGCCAGTCCCGTCACTTGTTCGCCTGGTTTATCCGCAGACTGAAAAAGCGTAACCAGTTTGTCTCGAAAAACCTCCGGAATATCATTACCCACAAGCGCGTGCAGGCCAATCAGCACATCGGCTACCTGCATGGAATAGAGCGTTTGGTTGGGGTATTCGTACTGGTGCTGGTAGATATCGGTTCCTGTTAAAGCCACCACCAAAGGTTTATCGGGCCAGGTGCTTCGGAATAAACGGACAGCCTCATAACTGCGCCAGGCATGCAGCGCAAGAAAAAGATCACAGGGCTCGCCATGATAAACAGTAACGACTGACACATTGTGCCCTGCATTATCCAGTAATGCCTGCCAACGCTCTGCGGTCGCCCTGTTGCCAGCTTTCGAGCCAGGGGCTGCCGGCGTGATTATGATTATATTCATAGATATCTTTGGTATAGCCTGATCGTTTCAGGGCCCGAGTGAAATTTTGGTAGTATTGCTTGGCGCATGCCAAGACCAAGAATAGTGCCCTTATACTTGACCTATTTAAACCCGTAATTCGTATAGCTGTTCAGGAGTAGCGGCAATCAGGGTATTCTGCATTTTTGCCATATCAATCACATAACCAATCAAGGATTTCAAATGGCTTTGAATCTTATACGGAAGTTGATGGTTTCCAGCTTGTTTTGCGTCACAGCTGCTACAGCGTCGGCGGAGACATTTGTATTTACAGCAATCCCGGATGAAGACGAAACCAAACTGGTTGAGCGGTTTCGCGGTGTGGCAGATTACCTCTCTGAACAGCTCGACGTTGAAGTGCGCTACATCCCGGTGAAATCCTACGCTGCTGCGGTGTCCGCGTTCCGTAATAATCAGGTGCAGCTGGCGTGGTTCGGTGGCCTTTCCGGTGTGCAGGCCCGCAGGCTGGTGCCAGGTTCTGAAGCCATCGCTCAAGGTGTCGAAGACGAAGCGTTCGAGACGTATTTTATTGCAAATACCAACACTGCCATCAAACCAGCTGACAAACTTAGCGATCTGGAAGCACCTTTGAAAGGCAAAACCTTCACCTTCGGTTCCAAGGGTTCAACGTCTGGTCGCCTCATGCCAGAGTTTTATGTGCGCGATACATTCAATTCCAAACCTGAAGATTTCTTCTCTCGGGTTGGTTTCAGCGGCAACCACACACGTACCCTTCGCTTGGTTGAGGCCGGTACTTACGATGTAGGCGCACTCAACTTCCAGGTTTGGGAGAAAGAGCTGGGTGACGGAAACATTGATACCGATGCCGTTCAGGTAATCTGGAAAACACCTGCCTACCCTGACTACCAATGGACCATTCGTGGTGATGTAAACGACCGGTTTGGTGAAGGCTTCAAGCAGCGGGTTACCGAAGCACTGTTGAACCTGGACAACCCGGAGCTGCTGGAAAGCTTCCCGCGTTCAGGCTTTATCCCTGCCAACAATGACGACTATGAGCCGATTCGCAAAACAGCCGAAGAGATTGGAATCCTCGATTAATGTCAGGCTTCGACCTCTCTGGCCTTACGGCTTCATTCAGTGGCAAGCGGGTTATAGGCCCGCTGTCGCTGCAGGTTAACCCCAGCGAAAAAATTGCGCTCGTGGGTAAAAGCGGTGCGGGCAAATCTACCCTCATTCGGCTTATCCATGAACGGGTTAACCGGGATTCTTCACTTATCCCGCAAGAGCTGGGTTTGGTGAGTGCCCTGTCTGTGTTCCATAACGTATATATGGGGCAGTTGGATAAGCATGCCACCTGGTACAACACAGTTACCCTCGCACGCCCCTTCGCTAAAGACCGCACTGAAGTAAACAGCTTGCTGCAGTCACTTGGCATGACCGAAAAATTCTGGACCCCCACAGCGTCTCTGTCGGGCGGTCAGCGCCAGCGAGTTGCCATTGCCAGGGCGCTGTATCGTAATGCACCGATGCTGCTGGCAGATGAACCGGTTTCGGCGCTGGATGGGCCTATGGCGCATTCGGTAATGGCACTGTTGCGAGATGGCTTTTCAACCAGCATTATTGCGCTGCACGATGTGGAACTGGCGCTGAAATACTGCACCAGAATTGTTGGCATACAGGATGGTCAAATCGCCCTGGACGATACTGCCGAACGCCTTGCGGCTTCAGACATCATGTCTCTTTACTAGGTAAACCGGCCGTTTCATGCTCTCTTCCCCAACGGTTCGTACCAGCCTTGTTTTTCTCGCCATTGCCTTGGTGGGACTCCTGTTTGCCGATATTGCCATCACGGCATCCAACCCCTGGCGAGACCTGGGCAACTTCTTTCTGGGAATCCTGACCCCCAATTTTTTCAGCAGCGAAGGGCTGTTGACCGCTCTGTTAAGAACGGTTGCTTTCGCGTTTGTTGGTGTGGCGCTCGGTAGTATTGCCGGGTTCCTACTGGCTCTGGTTTACCGGTTCTTGCCGGTGCGCATGTTCTGTGCCTTTGTGCGTGCCATTCACGAACTGTTCTGGGCGCTGATTTTTCTGCAGTTCTTTGGGTTTCATCCACTCACAGGCGTGCTGGCTATTGCTATCCCCTACGCGGGCATTTTCGCCAAGGTGTATTCGGAAATTCTGGAAGAAGCCGACCCGGAACCGGGTCGGGCATTACCACCAGGCACCGGCAACATCTCCGCGTTTCTCTACACTCGCATCCCCGATTGCTGGGTGAAAATGCGCACCTATACTGCTTATCGCCTTGAGTGCGGTTTACGCTCCAGCGCGATTCTTGGTTTTGTGGGCTTGCCAACACTCGGCTTCTACCTGGAAGCGTCCTTCTCCCAAGGCCTGTATTCCGATGCTGGCGCCATGCTGATTCTGTTTTACGTGCTGATTGCCACCATGCCACTCTGGGTGCGGCCAAAGCTTCTCCCCGTATACATTCTTGGCGCGCCCTTCTTTCTTGGCGAGGGCTTACCCATTGTCTGGGGCAACGTGCAGCGTTTCTTTACCGAAGACATAGTGCCTGCACCGTTGCGCAATGGAGAGGGCCTGGCGGGTCTTACGCCCTGGCTGAATGATTTGATGATTAACGAGGCCATGCCCGGCATCTGGAACACCATTGTGCTCACCCAGATCGCCCTTGTGGCGACCGGGATACTATCGCTGCTGGCATTCCCGTTGATTTCCAATCACTTTGGCGGGCCCATCAGGCGCAACGCTGGCCATGTTGCATTGGTCATTGCGCGCTCTACACCGGAGTACATCCTGGCCTATATTCTGTTGCAGCTCTGGGGGCCATCCATGTTGCCGGCAGTTGTAGCTTTGGCTTTACACAACGGCGGCATTATCGGGCACCTGATAGGTCGGCAAACCAACTCGATCAAGCTTCGCCCAGACGCAGCAAGCGGGCTTAACCGATATGGCTGGGAGCTTGTGCCACGGGTTTATCGTTCATTTTTAGCGTTCTTGTTTTATCGATGGGAAATCATCATGCGGGAAACCGCTATTCTGGGGATTCTCGGCATTTACACTTTGGGCTTCTATGTCGACAGCGCCATACAGAACATCCGGTTTGACCGTGCCATGGTACTGATATTGGTCACCGCCTTACTCAACATAGGTGTTGATACCCTCGGGCGGTATATTCGCCGCAAGCTTGCGCTACAAACCATGCCGACCTGCTAGTGCAAAGCCACGTACACAGGCAAGCTTTTAGCGCTTGCACTCTATATGGCCAGTCACCATATCCGACCCGCCTGAAACACTGCCCAGAATGTCCGATTTAGCAAAGATTCCCGAGCGGTGCAGTAATGAAATGCCTACGTAGCAGTTACTTACGGTCTTGTTTTCAGTAAACAGGCGAAGAGGCACATCAAGCTGGCCCTCGAGGTAATTTAGAAAACGTGAGGTATTGCGCTCCCGCTTTGCCTGTTTAACCTGCTCTACATACGGAACTTCCGTGGCATAAGAAAAGCCAAAACCAATACCAAACCGGAACCACTCCTTCGATGACCAAGGCGGGTTCGCCGGGGTCATGGCCATCACATAGGCGTTGTATTCACCGAAATCATCCTGGTATCCATTTTCGAAACGCCGGTTAAGCGACAGCCTGCCCCAGTAGTCAATATACTTGCCATCAGAAATCAGCTTTCCCAGCGTTAAGCCGGCCATATAAGCATGAATATCTTCGCTGCGTTTGAGCGTGCCTGTTAACGTGCGCGTGAATGGCCCCTCTGCCTGATAGCCGGAATTCAGGCGCCAGGACCACTCGCCTGAGCGCTCCTCCCGATTTCGCTTGGTTGAGTCATCCAAAGCGTTACCGAACAGATAGGCAAAACCGAATGTCGCAGAAACAAGCTGCGACTCGTCCACGAGTGGGCTGTTGTAAATTTCACTATCCACGTGTTGGGATGCAACGTTGGTAAACAGCAATAAGCGGTTGGTTGCCTGGTAGGTGGAGTTAACACCGGCACGCCAGAAAACCGCCGAATCTGGCTGATAGACAGGCCTGTCAGCCCTGGCCTCATTGGCATCAACGCCATAGTAATAATCGGTAAGATCGCTGTCCTGATACACATAGCTGACAAACGGCGTGAAAGACCAGCTGCCAAGCTCCCAACCGTACGAGTAAGTAAAGTCCCATTCATAACCGTTGTGAACACCAAGAACGTCATTTGCCCAAGTTGAGGAAAATGAGCCCCAGTCGGTAAGGATGGTGGCGGAAAAACCCATATCGACCGTCTGCTCCCTATCGCTGATGCCGTTGAAATAGGGTGTGGCATCCGATTCAAGCCGATTAAAGCGGTACTTGGCGAGCGCGTCGATATTTAACCAATCCGATTTAACAAGGTGTGCTCCCGCTGACGTTCCATGGGCAAATAGCCATTTGCCTTCGTAGAGATAGAGCGGGATAAGGTCTGTTTTATTATCGTTGAGCACCCCAGATATATTATCCACGCCCGCATAAGGGCTGGTGCCTCGGCGCAGAGCCGCTCCAAGGCCAACGGTGCCTTCTGGTACTTTGTGAACGATTGTTCGGGTATCCGGTAGGCTGGCGTAACCATCACCCGCGGCAAAACAAAGGCTCAGGCAGACACTGAGTCTGGTCAATCTATGCTGCATTTTGTGTATCCAGAATGTCGCTGGTGCCATTCGTTATAAAACGGGGCCAATGGTTGCGATAACGTTGTGCCAAATCCGTTCGTGATAGTGCCAGGCAAGAACCTCTGGCAAAGTGACCACTTCGGACTGGCTGATGTAGGTATGCTGACGCTCCGTGATGGCCTGTGTTATGGCTTCATCTTGCAGAAGAATGTTGTTTTCGTAGTTCAGATCGAAACTGCGCAAATCGAGATTTGACGATCCAATCAGGCTGATTTTGCCGTCAATGGTGAGGGTTTTTGCATGAAGCAACCCCCCTTTGAACTCATGAATAACACAGCCGGCATCGAGCAGCCGGTGATAATAACTGCGACTGGCCGCCGCGACAATCCAGCTGTCATTAATTTTAGGGAAGATCAGAGCTACCTTTACCCCTCTGTAGGCAGCCGCGCACAAGGCGTCGAGAACCGTAGCGTCAGGAACAAAGTAAGGCGTAGAAAGGATCAATTCACTTTGGGCGCAAGCAAACAGGTTAGCAAAGAGATGCGGCGTGGCACCGTGACGTTCGGTTGGACCAACGCCCATAACCTGCGCTGGAAAACCTTCTTGACCACGCCCTGAGGATAAAGGAATGCCATCCAGTGATTCGTTGGTGGCCTGCATCCAGTCACTGGCAAACAGCAATTGATTTTGAACCACCACTGGGCCAGTAAATCTGAGCATGATATCCACCCAGGGGGCATATTTGGCTTTTACCAGAAACTCCGGATCTGCGGAGTTTCGGCTGCCGCAATAGGTGATGCGTGCATCAATCACCGTGATCTTTCGGTGGTTTCGAAGATCCAGACGGCTGGTCAGAATGGTGCGAATGGGATGTTTCAACGACAGTGCCACAGCCATGTGAACTCCCGCCTCTTTCATGCGCTGCCAGAGAGCGGAATTGATGATCGCGCGGGAACCAAGCCCATCTGCCATGGCACGACATACAACCCCCCTGTGGGCGGCACGAATCAAGGCCTCGGCAATCGCGTGACCGGTGTTGTCCTCAAGCCAGATGTAGTAAAGCACGTGCACGTGGTCTGTGGCCTCATCAATATCGGCCACCATCCTCGCAAGAGTTTCTTCTCCATCACTCATCAACTCAGCGTTATTGCCCGTTGATGGGTGGAAGCCGTTGATCGAACCCGCATAGCGAAATGCGGGCCGGTAAACCGGTTCAATCAGCGTCTCCGTGTTATCAGCATCGCCCATAAACCAGGAGGCTTTGGCCCTTATTTCTTGGAAGACCTCTTTATGCCGCTTGCTTGCGCGGTTGCCAATATCTGTTTCGCCGAACAGAAAATAAATGGCGCTGCCGAAGTAAGGCAAGAGGTTGAGAACAATAAACCAGGCCAGCCGCCCGGGAGGCGAGAGATCATCGCGGAGCAAAATCCGGATGGTAAAAGTAAGAACCAAAAGAGTATGCAGAACCAGAATAACCGTCATCAGGCTGCCTTTGGGGGTATTGAATCCATAGTTCTTTCGTTAACCACTGGGAACCTTGTCACAATTTCTATAGCCGGCGCGGCTTTAAGGGCAATTAGGTCCATGGGGGCGCGACGACTTGGCCGATACAATTCGTTACACTAAGCCAGCAATTTGCAATATTAAATTCAGGGTAGCACCACACATGATCCACGGACTTGTTGCACTTACTCGGGCTGGCCTAATTCCCAGAACCACCGAAACACCGATCCTGCGGAAACAGATACGCTCAGCCACCACAGATCGTACAGAGTTGCTCACTCATCTGCACATCCTTGCAGGGCTTCAGGAAAGGGACTGCCGGATCAGCGAGCTTCAACTCAGTGAGGCCCCTGCGGCGGTTCGTGCCTACGCTGTTGCCTGGTTATACGGTGCGGGTTGTGCACTGTGCGACCAGCCAGAGCGGCACAGCGAGGCACTCGCAAGCCTGGTAGCGCAGATCGCTAGTCGGAAAATTGGTATCCGACAGTCCGAGGCGATACAGGCTATTTCCACCCTCACCTCCTGTGGCGTGCTGCTGGCTTGTTTCCGAGCGGGGCTTGAGGGCGCGGAATTCTGGCAGAGCCACCAGTACGTTCAGCCTGAAAGCAGCCTTTACTCCGCAATTACTGCAAATGCGTTGATTTGATTCCTCAAACCTTGGTGTTCTGATCCAGAACCCAGTCTGTGCCCAGCTGAACAGGCATTTCCTGGCTCGGCTTGTTTGCGGGAACGCCGGCGACAGAGGGGCGTGTAAGGCCGCCGTCCTCTGTCGATACCATAGACTCCACGTCGACAGAGAGCACCAGATAGACAGTGCCACCAGACACTACCCTTGCCCGGTGCGTGAGGCCGAATACAAAGCGGCAGTAGTCCAGCTTCAATTGCATCAGATCTTGCTCTGCCTTGCGGATCTTCCGCAGCAATACCTTGTGTACGCTTTCCCCGTATTCCATCACGTTTTCTCTGAAGTTGGCCTGAATTTTGGCACGATTTTACACTTTCCTGCACTTTTGTCAGCCTGGATACTCAACCATAAACCGGGTTTGAAGGTCTCACTGAACTCTGGCCTGAAATACCAACTTTAGTGGAGCCGGTTCGGGGAGGCGCTGCTGGCCTTCTTGCAAGTCGATTCGCCAGATCATCTGATCTCCCGTCGTGCATAGAGGGGCCGTAAACTGCGCTGTGTACTGGTTGCCCTCGCCCTGCCGCATTGGCACCGGGTACTCACCCATATACATGGATTCACCCCGCAATACGGCCAGGAACCGTTCCTGTGGTGCAGGTGTGTCAACGATTAACTGGTACTCTGTGCCCTGCCCCTTGTCGCCCATAACATGCAGGCTGATCTTCCAGCTACCTGTTTTCGTAGACCACTCACATGGGCCCGACAATAAGTCACAGGCAGCCTGACTATCGGCCGTACCTCTATATTCTGAGGTTTGTAGCCAGCGAGCGCCGAACACGATCACTGCCATCAGGCCTGAAATGACCCCGAGAAAAAAAATCGCTCTTAACATATCGACACCTGGCTCAAGCCCGTATTGAAAACAGCACGCCATTATGGACACTAACGGCATCAAGGCAAAGGTTTCTAAACCGTCGCCATACATGAGAAAATGCTTCGCTTGCATCTCTGTCTCACTTTCAGCAACAGGAATACGCCCGTGCAACCGGATATTTCCGTTAAGAACCTAAACAAGGTTTATGAGGGCGGTTTTCAGGCCCTGAAAAACATTAACCTGGACATTAATCGAGGCGAAATCTTTGCCCTGCTCGGCCCAAATGGCGCCGGCAAAACCACAATGATCAGTATCATATGCGGCATTACCAACATGTCCTCCGGGGAAGTCCGGGCCGCAGGACATGACATCGTCAAGGAGTACCGAAAGGCACGCTCAACAATTGGCCTTGTCCCGCAGGAGCTGAATACGGACTCTTTTGAAACCGTATGGGCTGCTGTGTCGTTCAGCCGAGGCCTGTTCGGGAAGCCGCCCAACCCCGCCCACATAGAAAAAGTGCTGAAGGATCTGTCACTGTGGGATAAGCGTAACAACCGGATTATGACACTCTCTGGGGGAATGAAGCGCCGGTTGATGATCGCAAAAGCGCTTTCCCATGAGCCAAGAATACTGTTTCTGGATGAGCCCACAGCGGGCGTCGATGTAGAGCTGCGCCGTGATATGTGGGAAATGGTTCGCAAGCTCCGGGAAGACGGAGTCACCATTATTCTCACCACTCACTACATCGAGGAAGCCGAAGAAATGGCCGATCGAATCGGTGTGATCAGGCAGGGTGAAATTATTCTTGTGGAAGAAAAAAGCCGTTTGATGAGCAAGCTGGGCAAGAAAGAACTGCGCCTGCAACTCCAAAGCAAGCTGGATGAAATTCCCGAAGAACTATCACAAGAACCGGTGGAGTTGTCGGAAGATGGCTATGAGTTGATATACACCTTTGATTCCCAGCAGGAACAAGCCGGTGTGGCGCGATTATTAAGAACCCTTGGTGACATCGGGGTTGATTACCGCGACCTTCGTACCCGGGAAAGTTCCCTGGAGGATATTTTTGTCGGCCTTGTGCATGAGCAAGCCAAAGGCTAACTGGAGAAAGCATGAATTTTTACGGTGTTAAAGCCATCTACTATTTCGAAATGTCGCGCATGCGCCGCACTCTGATGCAAAGCGTGCTCTCGCCGGTGATATCCACCTGTCTTTACTTTGTGGTTTTCGGCTCTGCCATTGGCTCCCGCATGGGCGATATAGACAACATAGCCTACGGTGCTTACATCATTCCCGGGCTGGTGATGCTGTCGCTGCTTATGCAGAGCATCTCAAACGCTTCGTTCGGTATTTACATGCCGAAGTTCTCGGGCACAATCTACGAGGTGCTCTCCGCTCCTGTGTCCTACGTGGAAGTGGTGTTGGGTTACGTGGGTGCGGCGGCTACCAAGTCCGTCATTCTTGGTTTGATTATTCTTGTGACCGCCCGGCTATTTGTGGACTACAGCATATTGCACCCCTTCTGGATGCTCTCCTTTCTCATACTGACTGCGGTAACCTTCAGTCTGTTTGGCTTTATCATTGGCATATGGGCAGACGGTTTTGAAAAGCTTCAGATTGTTCCCATGATGATCGTCACACCACTGACCTTTCTTGGGGGCACTTTTTACTCCATCGATATGCTCCCGGAGGTCTGGCAAACCATCAGCTTTTTCAATCCGGTGGTTTACCTCATAAGTGGCTTTCGATGGGCATTTTATGGCGTTTCTGATGTGCACATAGGTATCAGTGTTGCCATGACGCTGCTTTTTCTGACAGCGTGTTTGGCAGGCATATGGTGGATCTTTAAAACCGGCTACCGGTTGCGCTCCTGATGAAAAGCCATGTGGCTTTGGTGGGTGCGGCAGCCATGCTGGTTGGCTGCTGGGGGGCAGGTTCGGCTGCCCCCTCAGCAGCACTGCCGGTTATCAACGCATGCTTCGAAACGGATTCCGGCACAGTCCATGTAAGCCTGGAGTTGGCACAGGCACCTGAAGAGCGCCGCAAAGGCTTGATGGGCAGAGAGTTCCTGCCCGCCAGTTCCGGAATGTTATTTGTGTATCAGAAGCCGCAGAGCCCGGACCACGGGTTCTGGATGTATCAGACTCTTATCCCGCTGGATATCGCTTACCTGAATGGGCAAGGCGTGATTGGCAACATAAAGCAAATGGAGCCCTGCGATTCATCCAGCGGTGCGCGGTGTCCCAGTTATCCCGCCGAGGTTGAATTCACTTCTGCGGTAGAAATGAATGCCGGCTTCTTTGAGGCGAATGGCATTGAGATCGGGAACCGCCTCAAGGTTGGAGAGCATAACTGCAGTAGCCGTTAGCTGTCTTTCCACTCTGGCTTGCGCTTATCCAGAAATGCACAGATGCCTTCATGAGCATCATCTGCAAGCAGATTTTCTGCCATAACCTTGGCCGTATAGTCATAGGCTTTATCCAGTGGCATCTCCAGCTGTTTGTAGAATGCCCCCTTACCTATCTTCAACGTGTGCCCCGATTTCTCAGCAATGGTGCGGGCCATTGTATATACCGTTTCATCCAGCAAGGATTCATCAACCACCCGGTTTACCAGCCCAAGCTGTTCGGCCCGGTCTGCACTGATCATCTCACCCGTGAGAAGCATTTCCATTGCATGCTTGCGAGACACATTGCGCGACAGCGCCACCATCGGCGTTGAACAAAACAGACCAATGTTTACCCCTGGTGTAGCAAAGTGCGCCGAGTCGGCTGCCACAGCCAAGTCACAGCTTGCCACCAATTGGCACCCTGCGGCGGTTGCAACGCCGGCCACACGCGCAATCACTGGCTTTGGAAGGTTTACCACCTGCTGCATTACCTCACTGCACCGCTTGAACAAGGCCAACTGGAACTCGTAGCTATCCAGTTGATCCCGAATTTCCTTGAGGTCGTGTCCGGCGCAGAACACCTTGCCGGCTGCCGCAATAACCACCACCCGCGTAGCTTCATCCTTCGCAATACTCGCTAACGCCTCAGCTAAGGCATCCAGCATGCCCATGGAAAGGCTGTTGCGCCGGTCGGGCTGATTCAGTGTGATCGTGGTAATGCCGTTATCGTCGGTATGTTGTGCTAGCAGGTTTGTCATAGTTATCTACCTTGTCTTACTGGAAACCGGGCTATCAGATTTGAGCTCAGTATCGGGTAGTATGCTCTGGCTGTCGAAGCGACCTTTGTAGAACGTTCAGCGGCGGGTTGTTATAACGGGCCTGAGCCCATAGGCTCTGCACAAGAACCAACGAATCCGGAAACAGGAGGTTCCAATGCTTAACTCCAACCTGATCAAAGCGCTCATAGCCATCGCGATAATTGCCGGCGGAATTTACGTGATTATTAAAGATGAGCCTGCGGTGCCCACCGGGGACATCAATCGTATTCAAGCGCTGCCTGAGCAGTAACAAGCGAAATTGAATATCTTAGGCCAAGTAAACCATTTTGGACCCTGGGGTTTCTCGCTCACCTGCTTTTTCGCAAGTCAGGCTATCACTACACGGTTGCGCCCAGAGCTTTTTGCCTTGTAAAGAGCATCATCGGCTTTACGGAGTAACCTTTGATAATCGGGGTGGCCATCAAAACAGCTTACGCCTGCACTGACGGTTACATTGATCGCGTGGCCGTTAGGCAGCAGGAGTTTTTCGCGCTCCACTCTCCCGCGAAGCTTTTCTGCAAGCCGTTCAATCTGGCTACCGTCCATATCTACTGCAATGAGCAAAAACTCTTCACCGCCCAGCCGGAAAAGGTAATCACCAGATCGACTGTTGTTAAGGAGAATAAGTGCAAGTTGTTGCAAAACACTATCGCCTGCTTGGTGCCCGTAGGTGTCATTAACTTGCTTGAAATGATCAATATCCAGGGTTACCACGGCGAAAGAGGTGTTCTGCTTTGTTGCTTGTTCAATCTGTCTGGTAAGAACGACTGGCATGAACTTTCTGTTTAGCAGGCGTGTGAGAACATCTCGACCAGATTCCAGTTCATTGTTCTGCTCGAAAAGACTGTCCAGGTTAAACAGTATGCTTCTTACTTTATCCCGCACGTCATGCAGTAAGGAAATGCGCTCAACTTGGGCCTCAGAACCCTCAATCTGCGCTCCAAACAGCGGTAAAAGAACATTGTCAATTTGCTCCATTGACTCAAGAATTGCAGTCGATTCCGATGAGCCCTCAAAGGCATGTGCACCTTTATGTCGAAACCAAAGCCCAAAATCGGAAGCCTGAATACGAGATAACTCAGAACCTTTTTTGCCAACTACCTGACTGAACATCATCTGGTTCTCCCAGTGAAGCACAGCTGCACGTTGCTGGTCCTTCTCTTTGGATATGTTCTGGGTGATTGCAAACAGTCGATAGGATTCCTCAGCGCGAGAGTTTCGGTCATGGGATATCGCATATGCCTGGCCCATAATCTCCATCGCAAGATCAATGGTATCTGACACCAAACGAATTGCCTGTACACGCTGATCGCCGGATAGCGCATATTTTTCAACAAGCGTGCTGAAGCTCTCTTTCAAGCAACGGGCTCCCCGCAGAACGATATGAAGCGGGAGATCAATTCGTGCATGCACCTCGCCGACTTTTTGTTGCTCGGCAATAAGTCTTTTGACCGACTCCTCGTCTGATGAGGCAAACAATCCTGATAGCCAGCGTTGCATCGAAGCTCCAAGCCGCTGCTGGACGTCATCATTAGATAAAAACCTGGACGCTCCCGGGTCGGCTAACATTGCTTCATAGAATTGATCTGAGAGCGTTTTCGCTTTGTCCTGGAAAAACCCCAATACAAACTGCTGCGTGTGCGGTGGAAATTTTCTATTTAGCGAAAACCATTCGGCTGACAGGTGTTCCAGTGAAAGTTGCGGCATGGGGTGCATTCTGATTGAGTGAAGTGTTAGACGACGTTATCAGGCTATCAAAAGCGAGCAGTATAAAGAAGCACAACCCTGAGTGCCGGATTGCCATGAGGTATATGTGACTGTTTTTTTATTGGTGCTCCGGGCCGGAATCGAACCGGCACGATCCTACGGATCGAGAGATTTTAAGTCTCTTGTGTCTACCTATTTCACCACCGGAGCATTCGGGGAGAGGTTTTGAGGAGCCGAATTGTATAAGGCCATGGGCGATAACGCAATTCAAAACACGTCCTGTTAGCGATTCCCTCCGGCTTCTGGTTTCCGCGCCATCCCCTTGTAGATATAGCCAGCTATTTTTGGTGAGTTGGGAATGTAGAGGTTTTCCAGTTCCTCGAGCTCAAAACCAGCATGACGGATAAGGTCTGCAATGTGACGGTTCAGGTGGCAGCCGCCTGCCAATTTTTTCCAGCCTGGATTGATGCGGTTTTGCCATTTACGGGTGCTGTCATCAGGTGACTCGCCATGCTCAAGAAAAAGGAGTTCTCCACCGGGCTTTAACACACGCTTCATCTGCAGCAGCGCGGTATTCCAGTCAGGAATGGTGCACAGGGTGAATGTAAGCAGAACGGTATCTACACTGTTATCCGGCAGAGGAATTTGCTCACCCGGCAGTCCCAGCCATTCCACATGGACAGGTGCGCGTTTCAAGTTTGGCAGTGCTTTGCGGCGCATACCCTCGGAGGGTTCCAGGCCGTAGACCATGTCAACAGTGCCCGGGTTGTAGAATTCCAGGTTAATGCCTGAGCCCATGCCTACCTCCAGCACACGCCCTTTGGCTCGCGGCACAAGCTGGCTGCGAAGTTTCATTACTTGGCCTAAGGAGCAGGCTTTGTCGATAATATGTGGCAGGATGCGTTCTTGGTAAAAGCTCATGCGGGTCACCGTACTTGTTTTTAATCAATGGGTGCGACAATCTGCCCTATCGGTTTTGCTACTATATCCAGTAGCATGATCACTATCTGCTGGTAATAACAATATAACAATTAAAGCTAAGGCAGCGGCTGAGCGAGTGCGCAGTGCTCGTTTATTGTGACGTTAAACATTACCGGGGGTTCCTATGGAACTAGATCCTCTTATCCTATCGCGAATCCAGTTCGCGTTTGTCGTGTCATTTCACGCCATTTTTCCGGTGTTCACCATCGGTCTTGCTTCTTACATCGCCGTGCTTGAAGGGCTTTCGTACAAAACGAAAAATCCGGTGTGGATGAAGCTGTCTTCCTTCTGGACCACTGTATTTGCCGTGGTATTCGGGATGGGTGTGGTTTCCGGCATTGTGATGTCGTTCCAATTTGGCACCAACTGGAGTAATTTCTCCCAGGCTTCTGCCAACTTCCTCGGCCCCATGCTCAGTTATGAAGTTATCACGGCCTTTTTCCTCGAAGCGGCGTTTCTTGGGGTGTTGCTCTTCGGGCGTGATCGCGTCCCCCCTGGTGCGCATCTGTTTGCGGCAATTATGGTCGCGACCGGTACTTTCCTTTCAGCCTTCTGGATTCTTTCTGCCAACAGCTGGATGCAGACCCCCTCTGGCGCAGAACTGCGCGACGGTGTGTTTCATGTAACGTCCTGGAGTGAGGCGATCTTTAACCCGTCTTTTCAGCTCCGTTTTTTCCATAAAGTGACAGCCTCCTTCCTTACTGGTGGCTTCGTGGTAGCCGGAGTCAGTGCCTGGTATCTGCTCAAGGGACGGGAAGTAGAAGCCAACCGCAAGGCACTGTCCATGTGCCTGTGGCTGTTGCTGATAATTGCTCCTGCGCAGTTGGTGATTGGTGATTTTCACGGGCTCAATACACTTGAGCATCAGCCAACAAAAGTAGCTGCAATGGAAGGTAACTGGGAAACCTCCCGCAACGTGCCGTTGCTGCTGTTCGCCATTCCCGACCAGGAAAACCAAACCAACCATTTCGAAATTGGTGTGCCCGGGCTTGCCAGCCTGATCCTGACCCATGAGTGGGACGGCGAACTGCCTGGCCTGAAGGAAGTCGCAATAGAAGAGCAGCCGCCCGTCGCCATTGTGTTCTGGTCCTTCCGGATTATGGTTGGGTTGGGGCTGCTGATGATTCTTTTCGCTATCACGGGGCTCGTACTGCGCTCTGGTGATCGCTACTGGCGTTCCGGCTGGTTCCTGCAGGGTATGCGCTTCATGAGCGTTACTCCCTTTATTGCGGTACTGACTGGCTGGTTTGTAACCGAATTTGGCCGTGCCCCTTGGCTGGTTTACGGAATGATGACTCAAGCCGAATCGGTTACCCCATCTCTTACAGGCGGTATGGCGCTGTTCACATTGATTGGCTACATAGTGGTTTACTCACTGGTGTTCTCTGCGGGCGTGTATTACCTCATGCGGGTGTTGTATGAAGGCATGGAAAGAGCGGACAAAGAGCCAGACACCCAGTCTGAGCGCCCGAAGCGGCCAATGTCCGCAGCCCATACCTCCTTTGAACTCCATGATTCCAATGAACAGCCAACCAAACAGGGAGGACACTGATTATGGAACTGCTTGATCTTGCGTTGGTCTGGGCCTTTATCATCGGCTTTGGCGTCATCATGTATGTTTTGATGGACGGCTTCGATCTGGGTGTGGGCATTCTGTTCCCCTTCGCCCCATCGGAGCAGGATCGTGACATTATGATGAACTCGGTCGCGCCAGTATGGGACGGTAACGAAACCTGGCTGGTCCTCGGCGGCGCCGGTTTGCTTGGCGCCTTCCCTCTGGTCTACAGCGTTGTGCTTCCAGCACTGTACATTGGCGTATTCCTGATGCTGGCGGGCCTGATTTTCCGTGGCATTGCTTTTGAGTTCCGCTTCAAAGCACGCACCTCGCGCTATCTCTGGAACTGGGCGTTTGCCGGCGGATCCACCGTGGCCGCCTTCGCCCAAGGTGTCGTCGTTGGCACTTACATCCAGGGCTATGAAACTGCCAATGGCGTATTCACAGGGGGCGCTCTGGACTGGCTTACCCCATTCACCGTTTTGACCGGCCTTGGCCTGCTTGCAGGCTATGCGCTGCTGGGCTCTACCTGGCTAATCATGAAAGCCGAAGGCCGCTTGCAGGAGTGGGCGTATAAAATCACCCTGCCCCTGTTGGCGGCTGTGTTGGTGGTGTTCGGTATTATTGGCGTATGGACACCGTTTATTGATGAGATGGTGCGTGAGCGCTGGTTCAGCAATCTGAGCATTATCTGGGTGTTGCCCGCACTGACTCTGCTGTGTGCTTTCCAGATTTTCCGCTCTGTACGTAACCGGTTTGAAGGTATGCCCTTTGTGGCCACTATGGGGCTGTTCATAACGACCTACCTGAGCCTGATTGTCAGCCGCTGGCCCTACCTGATCCCGCCCGACTACACCTTATGGGATGCCGCGTCGGCATACGACTCGCAGCTGTTCCTGCTGATCGGTTTGCTGATAGTGATTCCTTTCGTACTGGTGTACACCGCCTGGACCTACTGGGTATTCCGGGGCAAGGTACGTGCCGGCGAGGGCTACCACTAAGTGACAAAGCCAGCTCTTGACCAGCGCGCAGTCCGGCGCTGGCTGTCAGGGCTTACAAGCGGCAACCGACGCTGGATTCAGGGTACGGTTGCCGCTGGTACCCTGGCCGGCGTCGCAACCATCATACAAATGGTCTTTCTGGCGCAAATTGTTCACCTCGGAGTAATTGAAAAAGCGCCAGCCTCCGCGTTGGCGCCTTTCTTTATCGGGCTTATTCTGGCCATTGTAGTAAGGGCTATAGCTCAGGGCGCTCAAGCTCATCTTGCTGCAAGGTGTAGCGAGCAGGTTCGCCGCACTGCCCGGCGGCAAATCCATCAGCATTGGCGTAATGCCGGCCCTTTGGCACTGGGGCAAACCTCTGCGGGCAGCCTGGCGCGGGAGTGGATTGACCACGTTGATGCACTGCACGGATACTTTGCCCGCTTTCTTCCACAGATGACGCTTTCCGTTGTGGTTCCTCTGCTGATTCTGGCCCTTGTGTTCTATCTGGACTGGCTGGCGGGGATCTTTCTGCTTCTATCAGCCCCTTTGATTCCTTTTTTTATGGCACTCGTCGGCATGGGAGCCGAGAAGCTTAACCAGCAGCATTTTGAGACCATAAGCCGGTTATCTGGCCAGTTTCTGGACAAGGTGCGAGGCCTGACCACCCTGCAACTGTTTGGCCAAACCGAAGAAGCGGCAGAGGTGATTCAACAGCGCTCGGATCACTACCGAAAAATCACCCTGAAAACCCTGCGCGTTGCATTTTTATCATCGGCAGTTCTGGAATTCTTTGCTTCTGTCGCGATCGCCGTTATCGCCATTTATATCGGCTTTGGTCTTCTTGGGTACATCACTTACGGGCCTTCTGCCGATTTAACCCTGTTCTCTGGACTACTGATTCTGCTGCTGGCACCGGAATTCTTTCAACCGTTGCGCACGCTCTCCCAGCATTACCATGACCGCGCTGAAGCTCTTGGCGCCGGTACGGAGATTCTGGCAAGGCTGGCCGATGACGAATCCGCAGGCCCCGTCAGAAACACCGATGCAGAGGATTCTGGTGCAAGGCCTTTAATCGGTGAATCCATTACCGACAACGATGCGATTGAGGTTAACTCCGTATCACTGGGATTCCGCCCGGATCACAAGGTTCTGAAGGATGTATCTCTGGCGGTCAACAAAGGTGATGTAATTGCACTCACGGGCCCTTCAGGAGGCGGTAAATCAACGCTGCTGAATCTTCTGGCAGGCTTTCTGACGCCACACAGCGGCGACATTCACCTGTTTGGCAGGCCCGCAGGCAGTTTTGCCTTTGGCTGGCTGGGGCAGAGCGGCTTTCTTGTGCACGGCACCTGGGCCGACAACCTTCGACTGACCAGCCCGGACGCTTCCGATGTAGCCATTGAAACCGCGCTGCGAAACGTTGGCCTTGGGCCCTTGCTGGACAGCCGGGAAGACGGCATTTTCAGCAGGGTTTCAGAAGATGGCCAGGGTTTGTCCGGCGGGCAGGCCCGGCGCTTGAGTCTGGCCCGGATTTTTGTGGCTGATTATGATGTGATTCTTCTCGATGAGCCCACTGCCGGTCTCGACAGCGACAGTGAGATTTTCGTGTTGGAAGCCCTGCACAAGCTTGCGCTAGCTGGCAAAACACTGATCTTTTCCACCCACCATCAGGCGCTGCTGGCGCTTGCCAACCGTGTGCTTCTGGTTTCTGCTGGGGAGGTCAAAGATGTCTGAATTAAAACCCTGGTTGAAGCTGATTTTTGCACGCCCGGGCAGGCTTTTCGTTGGCGCCTTTTTGATGCTGGCCGCCCTGCTCTCCGGGCTTGGCTTGCTTGCGCTTTCCGGTTGGTTTATCACTGAAACCGCGCTCGTAGGCATTCTGCTGGCAGCCAGTATACCCGCCACCATAAACCTGTATGTGCCTGGCAGTGGTATCCGGTTTTTTGCGGTATCCAGAACGGTTTCCCGCTATGTGGAGCGATTGTATAACCACGATACCGTGCTGAGATTACTAACGGATATTCGCGTAGCCCTGTTCCGGAAGCTTGCCGCCGCCGGACGCGGCCAAAGGCGCGAACTGACCGGGGCCCAATGGTTATCCAGGCTCACCAGCGATGTGGATGCGCTGGATACCCTGTACTTGCGCCTGATTGCACCCGCAGCCCTGGCGGCTTTCGTAACCTTGCTGATCTTCGGACTGGCATGGATACTTTTTGATATCCGGATTGCCGCTTTCATCGCTCTGATACTCGCATTGGCTTTCGTGCTTGCGACCCTGGCGGTTTACGTGCGAACGGTAAACATTGCTTCGCGCCAGAGTGATCAGCAGGAATATCTTCGTATGGCAGTTGTTGAGCACCTGGAAGGCTTTGCTGAGCTTACAGCCGCTGGCCGCACCGGCAAACACGGCGCATGGCTTTTGCGCCAGGCGCATCAGGCCTCGTCGGATCAGGTAAAAGCAGACTCCCGCACTGGCTGGCATCAGGCCGGCTCTCATTTGCTGATCAACCTGTCTGCCGTGTTTGCACTCTGGGCTGGCTTCGAGCTGTTCCGTTCTGGCGCCATTTCCGGGCCGGTTCTGGTTCTGTTGCCTATTGCCCTGCTTGGCCTCGCAGAAGTGTACAGTATGCTGCCCGAGGCCTTCGGTAAGCTGGGTGCCACGCAGGCCTCCGCTGCACGCCTGAACCGGGACTGCAGGGATGCCGACCATGGTGATAGTACTGCTGAAGCTGCAAGCCTGCCTGAGTACACGGCGCTGCTGGCGAAGGGTCTGACAATAAAGCACCCCGAACATGCACCGCTGTTTACCCACTTTGATCTACAGGTAAAAACAGGCGAGCGGGTGGGTATTCTGGGGCATTCAGGAAGCGGTAAGTCATCCCTTGCAGATGCCTTCTCCGGGCTTCTGGCGCCCTCAAATGGGGCCTTTGCAAGCCTTCCGTCTGCTTATCTCACCCAGAAAACCGTGTTGTTTGAAGATACCTTGCGAGCAAACCTGCTGCTGGGCGCACCCGATGCAAGCGATGCACAACTGTGGCGTGTTCTGGAAATGGTGGATCTTGCGGAACGGTTCCATACAGAGGCGGACCAGCTTGATACTTGGCTGGGGAGCTCAGGAAGCCGTCTTTCCGGCGGCGAGGCACGTCGTGTTGCCCTTGCCCGGGTGCTTTTGAGCCCTGCCCCTTTGCTGATACTGGATGAGCCGTTTACCGGGGTTGATACAACCACGAGAGAAAAGATTACCCGGCAGATGGATACCAGGCTGCAAGGCCGAACCGTGATTAGCCTGGCGCACGGGCCGGACGCCCTTCCGGGCACCGACCGTGTGATTCAGCTTGGTTAATTGAACCTGCTTTTTAGCGGGTTTCAACAACCTCAAACGACAGCCCGGCTTTGTTGGTTAAACGCTCCAGAAGCTTGTCACTCAGTACTGAAGCGGGCGTCAAAAAACCGCCGGGCTGATCGGCCGGAACATCGAATGCCAGACACATACCGGCCTGCCCCAGCATCTTGCTGGTGGATCCATAGCCAGGATCAGCATCGCCAGTCACCTTGGTGATCATGGTTTTACCGTCCTGAGTACGCCCTACAAAGCGAATATCGTAAAACCCTGTTTTTTGTGCTTCCGGGCTCGGGCCCTCACCAGGCTGGGGCACAAACTTTTCGACCAACCACCGCGTTGGTTTGATGGCTGATGCCGTCAGGAACCCCGCCAGTGCTGCAGTAACACCGTAGGCTGTGAGGCGGCCCTTGGTACCCGCACCTGTCATTATGGCTTCATCGTAGGTAAATTCCGTGCCATAACGAGCACCTTGCAGAGCGTTAGAGCGGTGTACTACGCGAGTGTTGATAGCACCCATAACAAACGGTGCGAGCCATGTTTTAAACGTTTTGTCGAACTCAGCGCCTTTCAGGCTTGGCTGGCGCGCCTTTGAACGATGGCCCGCGGGGCTGATTGAGAATGGATTTGCCAGTTCCTTGCGCAGCTTTGGGTCCGCCGCAACTTCTTTGGCTATGTTGATCATGGAAGCCACTGTGCCGCCAGAAAGGCCGCCTTTAGCAACCTTCACGCGCATGCGCACATCCTGACAAGTCTCACCAAACGTTTTCTCTGACTGTTGTTGCAGGAACCACACGCCCATGTCCGATGGGATGGAATCAAACCCACAGCAGTGCACAATTCGTGCTCCGGATGCTTTCGCCTGATCTTCGTAGCGGTCAACCATACGGCGAATCCACTGAACTTCACCGGTCAAGTCGCAATAATCGGTGCCTGTCTCAACACAGGCTTTTACGAGCGGCTCACCGTATAAAGCGTAAGGTCCGACCGTAGAGATAACCACGCGGGTTTGCTCACACATTGTCTTCAGGGACGCGTCATTGGTGGAATCTGCGAGTATAACCGGCAGACCATCAGCGCCGGTTCCCAAACCGGATTTTAACGTGCTGAGCTTGGATTCCGAACGGCCGGCAATGGCCCACTTTACCTCGCCTGTCACGCCGTAAGAATCAAACAAATATTGCGTAAGTATCTGGCCAACGAAGCTGGTAGCGCCGAAGACAACCAGGTCGTAGGTGGATTCTGCTGATTTGGTCATTGCCTGTCCTTTTTATGGAGAATGCACATTATGAAAAGTTCACAGAGTTTGCGGAATGTTTGCCGGAATTCGTTATTAGTGGATCTTAGCAGTTTTATGTCGGTGATCTAACTTCACACTGACACCACTGAGTACGTCGTCACGGCCAATCGCACAGCCCGGGCTATAGGGCACACTGCTGACTAACGATCAGATGAATTCACGGAGACTTGAATTGGCTACTTTCCTTCTGATACTCAGTTTACTTCTCGCCATTTTCAGTGGTGTTCTTTGCTGGCAGTTTTTTGAGCAACGCACGATCATCGCCCGCCTGATGGATCAAACCCTGCAGGTTGATCCGTCGGCTGACCTCAAGAAAGAACCCGACTTGATTCTTACGCTTAAAGTGCTCAACCCGATTGCTGTGGCAAAGCGAGAATCCCGCTCTGCAAGGGTTCTTGCAGACAAATTACCCGTAATGGTCCGGAAAATGGTGTATCAGGGAGTAATGAAAGAGCTTGAGAAAGAGATGGTCGAGCGTGAAATCGACGTGGAGCTGAACATTGAGTATCGCTAGGAGTATTGCGGAGTGACTATTCAGCTGGCCTTTGCATTGGTGTTATTGCTTATAACCTCTTCCTCACTCGGCTATGGGCTTGTTCAGGCCCAGCGGTCGAGAACTCTCCTTCGCAAACTCAATGCGCATCGAATTTTTACTAACAGTGCTATTCAAAAACGCCGGCTGGATCTATATGAGGTTCGTAATCGAGCAAAACTTTTGGAAGACACTGTATCTGTAAGCGCAAGTGCAGTGGAAAAAATGCATAGAGCCATCGCCAATAGCACCTTCAGCCTGGTTGACCGGCTTTCTAAAGATGAAGAACTCCGGCAAAGTGCCTATAAAGCCCGCAAGACCCACGATCATGCCAGCAAACAGGTTTATCATGCCGTGCGCACCACTAACAAAGCCATTCACATCCTTGCCGACGCCCTGATTATTACAAAAGCTGAGAAACGAGTGTTAGTCAGAAAAAGTTCGAGAAACAAGCAAGACGATGATCAGTAGGCTGTCTAACCCGTGTTTCAGCTCTTTTTGAATCGACTCACTGTCGCTTCTACAGTCACTGTGAGTGATTCAAGTGCATTCGCTCGTGCAATACCTTCGGCGCTCGCTCGATAGAGATGCGGAGTCATGGCCAGCAAGTCCAAAATGGAGTTTTTATCTGGAAGTGTCAGGTTGTAGCGAACAACGCTTGCCTCCATAAACTCAAATCCTTCGGGCGCTGCATGCTTCGCTTGTCGTGGGACTTTAAGTTCCGGATAGATTATTTGCCGAAGCTCTACAAGATGCTCTGGCCCTGCATCTACCTGAATAACCTCACCTCCTGATTTCAGTACCCGCGCAAATTCCTGGTACACAGGAAAGCCAAACAAGCAGAGTATGCGGTCCAATGATTCAGCAAGCACTGGCAGGTTTGCGTTACTACCTACAACCCACGCTGGAGCTTTGAACTGCTTTGCAGCGGAGAGTATCGCCCACTTGGATATATCCACGCCGAGTAGACTCAAGCTCAATGCTCCCGGCGCAGTGTCGGCGAGACAGCGAAGGTAATACCCCTCTCCACACCCGGCATCAAGGCAGCTAATTTCTCCAAGATCAAGGCCGCTCTCAAGGACAGTTTGGCAAACGGCTTTTGCAATGGGCTGGTAATATCCCGAGTTCAGAAACCTCTGTCGTGCAGCAACCATTTCCTTGTTATCGCCCGGATCTTTAGATCGCTTATTCTGCACTGGCAACAGATGCACATAACCCTGCCGGGCAACATCAAAACTGTGGCCCTCACCACACTGCCAACTGCTCCTTTCTAGCTGAAGAGGGCCCCCGTCCAGCGGACAGGCAAGTGCATGGAACCGGCTGATAGTCATGAGGTTTTTCCTGGTTGGCAGATAGGATAAGGGTGTATGCAAACAGTTTATGATCCAGCAACAAAAAAGACACCCGAAGGTGTCTTTTTTGTTTCCTGAAAGAAGGTTACAGAACCTTCTTCAGCTCTTCCTCAAGTTGCGGCACTGCTTCAAACAGATCCGCTACCAAGCCGTAATCAGCAACCTGGAAGATAGGCGCTTCTTCATCCTTGTTGATCGCAACGATCACCTTGGATTCAGACATGCCCGCCAAGTGCTGAATAGCACCGGAGATACCAACTGCAATGTACAGCTGCGGAGCAACAATCTTACCGGTCTGGCCTACCTGCATGTCGTTCGGCACAAAGCCGGCGTCAACTGCAGCACGGGAAGCACCCATACCAGCGCCCAGCAGATCAGCAACTTGTTCCAACATCTTGAAGTTTTCGCCATTCTGCATGCCGCGGCCACCGGAGATAACAATGCCGGCACTGGCAAGATCAGGGCGATCAGATTTGGCTTTCTCTTCACCTGCAAACGAAGACAGGCCTGCGTCTTTTACAACATCTACCTGTTCAACGGATGCAGAACCACTGTCCGCTTCTACCGGATCAAATCCTGTCGGGCGTACAGTGACAACCTTGATACTATCGGTCGCCTTTACCGTCGCAATGGCGTTACCGGCGTAGATCGGGCGAACGAAGGTGTCTTCAGACTCAACGCGGATGATGTCAGATACCTGAGCAACGTCCAGCAGCGCCGCAACGCGGGGCATGAAGTCTTTACCGGTGGTACCGGCCGCGGCCAGGATGTGGCTGTAGCCTTTGCCCAGCTCGGCAACCAGTTCGCCCAAGTTCTCACCCAGGAAGTGGCCATAAGCGGCGTTATCGGCGACCAGTACCTTGGCAACGCCTTCAGCCTTGGCGGCGGCTTCTGCAACAGCGCCACAGTTTTCGCCAGCAACCAGTACATCGATATCGCCACCGATGGCCTTGGCAGCCGCTACAACGTTCAGGGTGGCCGGAGTCAGGCTGCTGTTGTCGTGTTCAGCAATAACAAGGATGCTCATTTAGATCACCTTCGCTTCATTCTTCAGTTTATCGACCAACTCGGCTACGTCCGCTACTTTAATACCTGCTGAACGGGCAGCCGGTGCTTCCACTTTCAAGGTGGTCAGGCGCGCCGCAATCTCAACACCCAAATCAGCCGGGCTCATGACATCGAGTGGCTTCTTTTTGGCCTTCATGATGTTTGGCAGAGACGCATAACGCGGCTCGTTCAACCGCAGGTCGGTAGTTACAACCGCTGGGAGGTTCAGGGAAACGGTCATCAGACCACCGTCTACCTCACGGGTAACATTTACTTTTTCGCCATCAACAACCACTTCAGAAGCAAAGGTACCCTGCCCCATGCCGGTCAGAGCTGCGAGCATCTGGCCTGTCTGGTTGTTATCAGAATCGATGGACTGCTTACCAAGAATAACCAGTTTAGGCTCTTCTTTCTCAACCACAGCCTTCAGCAGTTTGGCTGCATCCAGAGACTGAACTTCTTCGTCGGCTTCAATGTGGATGCCACGGTCAGCGCCCAGCGCCAAAGCAGTACGAATTTGCTCCTGGCAAGCTTTGGGGCCAATGGAAACCACGACAATTTCGGTTGCAATGCCCTTTTCTTTCAGGCGAACCGCTTCTTCAACAGCGATTTCGCAAAATGGGTTCATTGCCATTTTGACGTTGGCGAGATCAACACCAGTGTTATCCGGCTTGACACGTACCTTTACGTTGTAGTCGATTACTCGTTTTACAGCGACCAGAACCTTCATAGATTCCTCGTTCTTCTACGATGGGTTAATGACTCTCAATTAACAACACTCCAAGACAGGCCTTATACAGGGCGGGTACAGAGCATTCTCAATTGCTGCATCTCGGCAGATACCAGTAAAAAGGTATACAGACCGAACGTTACAAACAGCGGCCTCGCACTGGGGCCATCCGTCACGGCGCACTAATACTGAAGGCAAAGAGTAAATGGGTCAATAGTCCAGTTAGACGCGCCACTCATGTTTCCTGAGCCAATCAACCAGGGTGCTACCCGCAGTTAAGGGCCAAAACTCACAGGCTGAGCGGCTCAGCGCGCTGATTTACAGCACAAATCTACAATGCCAAACCTTTGTCTGAAATTCAAACAAACGTTTGTTTGAATAATCAAATACGTTATCCTTTAAGCGTATAAAAGCTGAGTATTGGCCTGTGGGTAGTCGTCTGGGCGCACATTTACCGGTATGATGGCGCCCCAGAATTTTAAAAAAGCCTGCGGGCATACAATATCCATTAAAGATGTTTGAGGAGACCAACGTGGAACGCGAATCGATGGAATTTGATGTTCTTATCGTCGGCGGCGGCCCTGCTGGCCTGTCGGCAGCTTGCCGAGTGATGCAGCTGGCACAGGAAGCCGACGAAGAACTGACGGTATGCGTAGTGGAAAAAGGTTCTGAAATCGGCGCACACATTTTGGCCGGAACTGTATTCGAGCCAACTGCCCTCAACGAACTCTTCCCGGACTGGAAAGAGAAAGGCGCTCCACTGAATACTCCGGTTACCCGTGATGATATTTTCCTGCTGAAAAACCAGGACAAGGGAACCAAGATACCAAACGCGTTCGTACCAAAGAACATGCACAACCACGGCAACTACATTATCAGTCTTGGTAACCTGTGCCGCTGGCTGGGCGAACGAGCGGAAGAGCTGGGCGTTGAAGTTTATCCAGGATTCGCTGCGGCCGAGACCATTGTGGAAGACGGGCAGGTAAAGGGCATTATCACCGGTGACATGGGTGTTGCGGCCGACGGCTCGGAAAAAGATGGCTATATGCCGGGCATGGAACTTCGCGCCAAGTACACGCTATTTACTGAAGGCTGCCGTGGCCATCTTGGCAAGCGCCTGATCAAGGACTTCAAGCTGGATGAGGGCAAAGACCCCCAGCATTACGGTATCGGCATTAAAGAGCTGTGGGACATAGACCCAGCCAAGCATGAGCCAGGCCTTGTTGTACACACCACGGGTTGGCCCCTGACCGAAAGCGGCTCTACTGGTGGTTCCTTCCTTTACCACACCGATAATGGTCAGGTTTATGTGGGTCTGATTGCCGACCTTTCGTACAGCAATCCCCATATGAGCCCGTTTGAAGAGTTTCAGCGCCTCAAGACTCACCCGGAATTCAAGCAATATCTGGAAGGCGGCAAGCGCGTGTCTTACGGCGCCCGTGCATTGACCAAGGGTGGGTATAACGCTCTGCCCAAAATGAGCTTCCCCGGTGGCCTGCTGCTTGGGTGTGATGCGGGTACGTTGAACAGCTCCAAGATCAAAGGTTCCCACACTGCCATGAAGTCCGGGTTGCTAGGTGCTGAAGCGGTATTTGAGGCGCTGAAAAACGGTCAGTCCGGTGAGGAAATCACCAGCTTTGCCGAGCGTTTTGAGAACAGCTGGTTGTATAAAGAGCTATACGACGAGCGCAACTTCGGCCCAGCGATGCACAAGTTTGGCAACTTCATTGGTGGCGCAATCGCATTCTTCGAACAAAATATTCTGCGTAGAAGCCTGCCCTTCACACTGCGCGACCTGACACCAGACTACGCAGCAATGAAGCCTGCGTCTGAGTGCAAAAAGATCAACTATGCCAAGCCGGATAACAAGCTGACTTTTGATCGCCTCACATCGGTGTTCATTTCCAACACCAACCACGCAGAAAACCAGCCGGTTCATCTGAAGCTGACCGATCCCGATATCCCCATCAATGAAAACCTGCCGAAGTACGATGAGCCCGCTCAGCGCTACTGCCCTGCGGGGGTTTACGAGGTGATTGAGAAGGATGATGGCAGCGGCAAGCGGTTCCAGATCAACGCCCAGAACTGTGTTCACTGCAAGACCTGTGACATCAAAGATCCTGCTCAGAACATCACTTGGGTAACGCCAGAAGGCGGCGGCGGGCCAAACTACCCCAATATGTAACTTGGCCTGATAACCAAAAGCACTAAGCCTCTTAGTGCTTCAAAAGCGGAAATGTGGTTAAAGCTGCATTTCCGCTTTTTTATGGGCGTTTGTTGAATCCCGCCCCCCCATTTTCAGTGCGGAGATTACCGTTACAGGCACAAAAAAGGCTCCCGCAGGAGCCTTCTTCAGAAACTGCGGTAACGCTCTTAGTGAGCGTGGCCGTGCTCCTGCTCTTCGTCAGTGGCGTCACGCGCTTCGATGATTTCAACATCAAAGTGCAGAGTCTCGCCAGCAAGCGGGTGGTTTGCGTCGATAGTGACGGTTTCTTCGCTCACTTCCACAACACGAACAACCTGGGGGCCGCCCGGAGTCTGTGCCTGGAACTGCATACCTGGCTCAATCGTGTCTACACCTTCAAACGCGGTGCGTGGAACTGGCTGAACCAGCTCTTCGTTGATTTCGCCGTAGCCTTCCGCAGGCTCAACGGAAACTTTAACCTGGTCGCCTGCGTTCTTTTCGGTCAGAGCACTTTCAAGCCCACCGATGATGTTCTGTGCACCTTCCAGATAAGCCAGCGGCTCGCGACCTTCGCCACGGGAAGAGTCCAGCTCTTCTCCCTGGTTGTTGGTGAGCGTGTAGTGGATGGTAACAACGCGAGGTTGGGCCATGTGATCTCCTTGAGTGTCGCAATGACTGTTTGATTGATTAAGGGTAATCGAAAGTAATCATGAACAGCCAGACTGAACAGAGGGACTAACGACCACCGGGCCTCATTTGAGAGCCGGGCTCATAACAAGCACGAAAGTACAGTTTAACAACTGACAGAGTACCTTTTCCACCGTCATTTCTGGGGGCACCGCCAGGCTTTTCAACCGCCCTGTCCGATTTTGTAGAAATTTCCCTGGCTGAATACGCCCAGTACCGGCGTACCGTCGATCACCTGCTCTACAACATGCTCTGTCAAATCGTAGTAAGCCGCGGTTACGAGGCGGGCATCGACACCATGGCGAACCCGAACGACAGGGCGTGGTTGCCCAGAGTCGTCGTAGCTGCCAACGTCCAGAGGGTGCTCTTCGCCGACTTCCAGAGTTTCGCCCACGTTGGTGGTTAACTTTATAATCTGCTGTTCGCCACTTCCCTCAACGGTAAGTGAGTGGGCAAGCAAGGGCGTATCCTCAACCTGAATCCGCCATTTCTCAACGGGCGTTACCAGGTAATAATTCTGGTCTTCTTCGCGGCGGAGTATGGTTGAAAACAGTTTAACAATGGCTTCGCGGCTGATTGGTTCGCCCTTATGTATCCATAGGCCGTCGCGGCTTACCCGCAGGTCCATGTCTCCGGACAATTCCGGGTGCCATTTATCCAATGGTGGATGGCTGAGGTTCTTTCCGGCTTTCTGCACCTGTTTAACAAGATTGTCCGGGCTCTGGCTCATATCTCTGCTCCGCTAACCGGTAAATTACAACCCACGCTGCCACTCGGCCCTGAGCGGCACAGCGCCGGGGCTTGTGATGGCCAGGTTAACCTGATCCAGAAGCTTCTGTTTGTCACGGCCCAGAGTCCCTTTGAGGATCAGATAGTTGGAGGCATGGTCGCTTCTGAATACGGTTCGCTCCAGCTCCAGGTGCTCAAGGAAGGTTCGAATCTCTTCAAATAAGCCTTGCTGGGTAAGCGGTACAAAATCCTCACCAAAACCCTCGCGGAAGCGCTCTTCACCCTGAGGGAAACTCACGACCAGGGTTGAAAGATAATCCGGCTGGGTCTCGTTGCAAAGAGTTGCCGTGTTGATGGCATGTTGGCGCGAAAGGGTTTCGCCGCCCAAGCCATTAAGCACCATGACGGAACTCGTTAACCCAGCTTCACGGATTTTGACCAAGGCTGACCGTGTTGATTCCCAGGTTTCACCCTTATTGATACGCCGAAGTACTTCGTCGTCACCGGACTCCATACCAACGTAAAGAATCTTTAGCCCGGCTTCCCGAAGCTGCCTGAGCTCTTCTACGGTCTTCTTCGCAAGGTTTCTCGGCAGGCAGTAGCTGGACACTCGCTGTAAATCAGGAAAAGCGTCATTCAACTGGCCCAGGATCTCCAATAAACGGCGGGTTGGCAGCACCATGGCGTCGCCATCTGCCAGGAAAACCCGCCTTACACCACCCAGGCTTTTCGCTGCATTTTCAATATCCTGTCGCACATCTTCTGGCTTGCGAGCCCGGAATTTCTTCTGGGGCTGGGTGTACATTTCACAGAAGGTGCATTTATTCCATGAACACCCGTTGGTAACGGGGAGAATCAGTGATTTGGCTTCACTGGGAGGCCGAAAAACGGGTTCGATGTAATCAATAGGAAAACTGTACATAGTCTGCACTCAAAAAAAGAAATACCTCTTAATCTGAATAGATCAGGGTAAAAACTGGGTTTTCAAGTCTGCACAGCCAGGGCCAACCACGGGCATATCCAGAACCACAGCCTGTGCTGTCATAAAGGGAATGCCGCGGCGGTGTCCGTCCACGAGCAATGTGGATAACGCACCTACCAACGGCATGTGTGATACCAGCATCAAGGGAGAGTGTTTGTTTTCAAGCAACGCATTCAGGCACAGCCCGGGGTCGTCTTCGGGGGTAATAAAGCTTTTTTCTTCTACAGGACAATTCAGGATTTCTGAAACAATCGCGGCCGTTTGCCTTGCTCGCACATAGGGGCTGGTCCAGATCTTTTCAGGCCGCCAAGGCGATTTGGCGATCTCTGTTGCACATTGGGCAACTTGCTGACGACCAGCTTCGGTGAGTGTTCTGTCTTGATCCAGCGAATGCCAGCCGGCTTCGCCATGGCGCATGATGAGTAGATGCACAGTTAACCTCCGGTGGCGGTTCCCCTATTGCTCAGCGATGGTTCGGGGAAGAATAAACTCCACGTCGGAATTCTGAATAGACATCATCAGACTGCTGATCACTGCACTGATGGATGCGTTGCCGTACAGAATTTCATAGAGCCCCTTAACCAGAGGCATATATATCCCTATAGCTTCGGCCTTTTCTTTCACCAGCTTCAGCGTATAGATGCCTTCGGCAACTTGCCCCAGCTCCGCCACGGCATCGTCCAACTTTTTACCTTCCCCTACCGCATAGCCAACACGAAAGTTACGGCTTTTTGGTGAGGTGCAGGTCACAATCAGATCGCCTACGCCCGCCAGCCCCATAAAAGTCATTGGGTTGGCACCGAGGCTCACCGCAAAACGGCTCATTTCCGCCAGCCCTCGAGTAATCAGCATAGCCTTGGCGTTCTCGCCCATATTCAGGGCAGACGCCAAGCCGGCAACGATGGCATAAATATTCTTTAGTGCGCCCGCCAGCTCAACGCCGTATATATCTACGTTGGCGTAAACACGGAAATATTCGCAGCCGAGCAGATTCTGAACAGTGCTGCGTAGCTCAGGGTCCTTGGAGGCGATCACCGTGGCGGTAAGATCCCGGTTTACAATTTCACTGGCCAGGTTTGGGCCGCTCAGTACACCAATCCGGCAGCGGGGAACCTCTTCCTGGAGTATTTCACTCATGAGTTTGAAGCCGTGGGCTTCGATGCCCTTTGTCAGGCTTACTACGATCTGTCCTTCCCGGAATTTATCGCAGTTCTCACGAATGACCGTGCGAAAAGCCTTGCTCGGGATGGCAACAAACACGATTTCTGCCTTGCGTACGGCACTGGCAAGATCGGTAGTCGGCTGTATATCGCCTTTTAGCTCGACTTCGGGCATGTACCGGCTGTTTATGCGGGTTTGGTTGATTTCCTCGACCTGGGCCTCATCTCGCATCCAGAAATGAACCCGGTGGCCATTCTCTCCAAGTACCTTTGCCATGGCAGAGCCAAAGCTGCCGCCTCCAAGAACCGCCACATCATGCACCGGCTCTTTGGCCCCGTTTTCAAGGAGCTCATTTTTTTCAGGCATAGTTCTTCCGTTTGTGTTGTATCAGGTCCGAATCTGCAAGCCACCACATGGACAGCACGGCAGGCACCCTGGCTTAGCCAGGTTCTTCGCATTCCAAAGCGCGCACCAGATTCTTGAACTCTTCCCGGTTTTGTTTGTTCAGCCCCATAAGTACTTTATGGGCGGCCAGTACACTGTCACGAACATCTTGTTCACTGGCTCTTAGCACAGGTATTTCTTCGAGTTCTTCAATGCGGGAGGCTGGCTCACGGACAATGATAAAGATTTTGTCAAAACCCATGGAGGTAATGATGCGGGTAATGTCCGGGTTGGTGGAAATCAACGTAGGCAAAAAGTTGCTTTGCTTGTGAGCAGCCATCGCGATTTTAGCGAGCAGCCCAAGGGTGGTGCTATCGATTATTTCCGTTTCCGTGAGGTCAATCACCACGGTTTTGAACAACGGATCCAAAGTGATGGAATCAACCAGGTTGTCCAGCGTGCAACATAAGTTCAGCCGGATTTCCCCAATAAACTTCAGGACATAAATGCCCTGTTTTTCAGCCTGTAGGATCTTATAACCAGCCATGTCTCTCACACTGCCACTATTTCAACGATGTGTTGTCTGACACTGTAACCGTATCAGTGACCGTCACTATACCGATATCGTCCGGTAACTCCGTGATCTCATCGAGATTGAGAGCCTCGCTTAGAGATGCGACAGTGTGACGACCTCCAGATACGAGTTCAAGTAGTCTCTGTTCCTTTTCGTCCAGACTCTTTTGCCGGATGACTTCGAGAATTCCATCTGAAAAAAGAATCAGGTGGAAAGGTTTATCCAGTACGACTTCGTAAACCTCCCACTGTGGGGATTCAAAAAGCCCCACTGGAAGTCCACTACCCTCCAGAAAAGCTGTCTCTCCGCCTTCAAAAGAGAGCACAGGCATCGGGAAGTGGGCGCCTACCGAATAACGTAATTTACGCTCACTAACCGAAATTATACCAACAAAAATTGTAACGTGTTTGCCCAGGCCAGTATCAAGCAACTCCGAGTTAATTCGCTCGAGGAATTTGTCTGGGTAAAGAATATCGTCTGTAGAGCCTCGGCGAAGATTCCTCTGCAATCGATTGCTGAGGTTTTTCAGCAGCACAGTTACGAACGCGGAGCTGGCTCCGTGGCCAGAGACATCCGCAATATAAACCAGTGTTTTGTCATTACTCAATGGAAAGTAATCGAGAAAATCGCCACTCAGATACAGTGAAGGTTTAATAAGGTGTTCGGCATGAAGGCCGCCAGTCAACTGCACTTTTTCCGGGAGCATCCGCATCTGAACTTTGCGCCCGGCCCTCTGATCAGCACGCAGCTCCGCGATGCCGTTTCGCAAATCCCGATTGGCATCTTCCAGTTCCTGACGGTATAGCTGGTTGAGACGGCTTAGCCTTACACGATCAAGCAACTTTCGAATCACATCGTTCAGGGCTTTTTTGTCTTTGCTGAACGGTTTGAGAACAAAATCGGATGCGCCGGCACGCAGTGCATCAACAACCTGCTTGCTGGACTCAGTTGATGAAAAGGCAACAATAGGCGTGGGGGATTCCACCTGATCCAGATGATCGGCAAGGCTCTCTATTTGAGGTGCTTGCAAATCTGCAAAGATCACATCGGGCATGTTACTGTCGAAAATCGAAATTGCCGTGGTGAGATCCCGATAGCCGGAAACGTAAAAGCCCCTTGTTTCAAGGTAGCGTGCAAGCTCGGTGCGAGCTTTCTCGTCTGCATCAATGATCAGTATTTGAATGAGTAGGCGCCCGGTGCGCGAGGTCATGGCTACTGCCCTAAACTACCAGCGATAAACGAAAATCGTCGTTTCAAAACCTATTTTGGCACGCCCTTGTGATATAACAAGGCCAGATTGACGAAACCCGGAGATTCCTGCGAATGAGAAGTGCGGTCAATGATCTGTTAGGCGCTTATGACAAGTTGATTATGGACCCGGTTCACGGTGCCATCCCTTTGTACCGGCATGAGGTTCAGGTGATTGACCACCCCCTGTTCCAGCGCCTGCGCAACATCTGCCAGAACGACATTCTTAGCTTGGTGTTCCCGGGGGCCACCCATTCACGCTTTCTTCACAGTATTGGTGTAATGCACGTTGGCACACGCATGTTCCGCTCAATGATCAACGCCTATTTGCGCGAGCGCAAACTTAGCGACCGTACCGACCTGAGCTTGAACCAGCTGGACGCCATTGATTACCTCGCCAAAACCATCCGCATGGGGTGTTTGCTCCACGACAGTGGCCACTCAAGCTTCTCCCACCAGTTCACCAAGGCCCAACGGATTCGTGAACTGATGAGCCGGCCCGGTCGGTTTACAGATCTCTGGGAAGGTACAGACTATTCGGCCTATCACAGCACCGTTCCGGAAGAGCTGGAGCATGAACACTATTCTGTTCGAGTAGCCCATGATGTGCTTGGTGCTATCGATCTCGCCTCCGCTGGGCTCCATGCCGAGGATATCATCGGGATTATGGAAACTACGGAAGTGACCCCCAGCGAGACCTTCTGCCGCCACGCCCGCACCTTCTGGGGGTTTATTGCAGGGGAAGATGCCGAGGCTGGTTCACTAATCAGTGAAAACATTCCACAACTGGTGTTAGGCCTGCTTTCATCCATTGTCTCCGGAGAAATTGATGCCGATCGTGCCGACTACATGCTGCGCGATGGGTTCCACTCATCCGTTACTATCGGCGGGTTTAACCTCGACCACCTGCTCAGTAACCTGCGCTTTGGCTGGGATGAGTCAGAGCCCTGGCTGGGGCTGGCAATAACTCAAAAAGGACTGGGGGCGCTGGAGGACTTTGTATACAGCCGTTATCAAATGTACCGAAAGGTTTATGCCCACAAAACCGCACTGGGCTTTGACTGGTTGTTGCGGGAAGCCATCAATGAGGTGCTGGAAGACCCGGAGAATTTTGAGTGGGTAGATACCTGCCTGAGTAACATGCAGTACTTTGCCGAACTCACAGACAACTTCTTCTGGGAGGCTTTCCGGAAAGTTGCACGCAAACGACCGGACAGCTTTTCCTTCTGCATTGTAAACCGTGTAAAGCTGAACCACCTGGATACCCGCGAGGACCTTTCACCCAGCAGCATTGAAAGTCACAGCGCCTGGTTGGCGCAAGCCATGGAATTGAATCCGGCCCATGTAGTTACCTGCTCCATGCGGGCTCGCTTCTCCAATATTCAGGACAATTTCAACGGCATCAAAGTGCTGGTTCGGGACCCGGTGAACCGCACGCGCTCGCTGAAAAAGATCACCGATGTCAGTGCCTTTTTCAGCAAGTTCAGTGATGGAACCATTACTCATTTCTACACTCGCCCAGACACCACCGTATATGCCGGGAAAGAGATTACTGGCTAACAGGTTGTTCCGTGCAGGCAGATACCAGGCTGCAGGCGCTGTCGAAGGCGCCTTCAACCCTGCCACCACTGAGCCAGTCGCCTGCAAGGCCAATGCCCTGCTCCGGAAACCAAAGATGACCGCTGTTCGCTCCACCTTCAGAACGAGCATACAGCCAGCGATGGGCCACTGAATCGGTAACAGCGGCCTTTGTACCTGTCAGCTCCCGAAATGCTGCTACCAGCTCAGCTGTAACTTGTTCAGGCGCTGTATCAACGTTCCGCTGCGTCCATTCAGGGGCTGCATGCATTACCCACCAAGCACCCCTGCCGTGCTGATCCTGGTCTGAGCGCCCCGGTTTGCTTGAATTGTTGGCAACCCAGTAAAGCACTGGATGATCACACCGCATCCCAACATGGCGCGACCATGGATTCTCCTCAAAACGAACGGCTACAGCCCAACAAGGCAATACTCGGAATACTGCATCGTCAAGCTGCTTAGCCAGGTGGGGTAAACGGCTTTGTGCCAGCAAATCCCGGGCCTGAGCAGGAGGCGCGGTAATAATGATCTGTTCGAATGTGCCAAGCTGTTGGCCACTGGTATCAACAAGAGCCCAACCATTGTCATCCCGGACAAGACTTTCAATCCTGGTTTCTGCAACAACGTTCACGTGTGCAGAGAGTGCGCGGGAAATTGCGGTCATTCTTGGCAACCCGACATAGCGCGGCTCATCTGGAAATGCCTGCCACTCGCCCTCCTTGTCTTGAAACCCGAACTCGCCCTTCCACAACGCAAAACGGTTATTGCCGGCGAACTCGGCGAGAAATGGCAGGAATTCCGGATTACGGGCAGTGAAATACTGTGCGCCAATATCCGCAGAACCGTCAGCCAACCTTTTTGCGGCAAGCCGACCGCCGGGGCCACGGCTTTTTTCAAATACAGTTACCTCATGACCCTGCTGCTTCAGTTTGATGGCTGCAGTCAAACCAGCCACGCCTGAACCAACAATCGCGATACGGCGTATATCATTTTCACATAGCGTTTTATCTAACATGATTAATCGTACATCCAATTGCGGTGATCAGTGCGTATAAGCCAGCAGGCGAGCAGTCCCGGCCTTTCCATACGCCTCGTTAAACAGGTTCAATTCAAAGTAAAAGGGCAATCAGGGTATGACCCGAGTGCAAAATGTGTTCTTGAACATTCTGAGGTGGTTCGATTCTGATGCAGGTTTGGATCACATCGACGTAACCTCCCGTTCATTCAGCTTCGTGCGTGTTATTCCATTTATTGCACTGCATCTGGTATGTCTGCTTGCGTTTTACACCGGTGTAAGTGCGTTGGCAGCCACTTTTGCCTTTATCTTTTTCTCAGTGCGAATGTTTGCAATTACCGGATTCTACCACCGCTACTTTGCACACAAGACGTTCAAAACAAGTCGGTACGCCCAATTCATATTCGCCATTCTGGGTGCCAGTGCCGCACAGCGGGGCCCTCTTTGGTGGGCGGCGCACCACCGCCATCATCATCAGCATTCGGATCGGGAGCAGGATTTACATTCGCCACACCAAGGGGGATTTTGGTGGTCCCATGTGGGGTGGTTTACCTGTGATGCCGGTTTTATTACCGACGAAAGGCGCGTACGCGACTGGTTAAAGTTTCCGGAACTCAGGCTGATTAATCGATTCGATGCCCTGGTACCCGCCATTGCAGCAGTATTGATCTACAGTCTTGGCGAAGGGCTTGCGGCCTGGGCCCCGGGGCTGGGCACCAACGGGTTACAGATGCTGGTTTGGGGCTTTTTTATCTCAACAGTCGCCCTGTTTCACGCCACAGTATCCATTAACTCGCTCTCCCATGTTTGTGGAAAACGCAGGTTTGAGACTCCCGACGACAGCCGCAACAATTTCTGGCTTGCCCTCCTTACATTCGGTGAAGGGTGGCACAACAACCACCACCGTTGGCCTCAATCGGTTCGGCAAGGCTTTCGCTGGTACGAAATTGATATGACCTGGTATGGGCTCTGGTTGTTATCAAAGCTGGGAATCATCTGGGATCTGAATCCGATACCTGAGCGAATTCAGCAGGAGACCCTCAAACTTGATCAGATAAGGAGGAGGGATAAGTGACACGCACCCCGATCATTGAAGTGGGTCAGTCTGACTCTGCAGTGCCCGCAACATTAGAGCGATTCAAGACCCTGTTTAACCAACTCGACAAGGGTAATCTGAATAAACTGCCTGCTGTGTACAGCGAAGACATACAGTTTCAGGACCCTCTTGGCTCTGTAGAGGGTCTTGATGAGCTAACCCATTACTTTGCCGGCGCCTACTCCAACGTTGTTTCGTGCCACTTTGTATTTGAGAAGGCCATCATTCAGGACAGCTCTGCCACTATTCCCTGGGTGATGCATTTGCGCCATAGACGCATTCGCGGCGGCAAAGAGATACAGGTAGCAGGCATCAGCCATGTGGCGGTGAAATGCGGCAAGATTTGTTACCACCGGGATTATTTCGATGCCGGGCAACTGCTGTATGAGAATCTGCCGGTGATCGGCGGTGTTATTCGCTGGGTGAAAGGTTATGCAGGATGAGGAATCAGCGTATTGCAGTGATAGGAGCCGGGGTATCCGGCCTCACTGCTGCATGGCTTCTGGCAGAAAAACACGATGTTGAGATTTTTGAAGCCGGCGATTATGCCGGCGGCCACACCAACACTGAATACGTAGAAGCGGGCGGCCGCACCTGGCCGGTAAATACCGGCTTTATTGTGTTCAACGACTGGACCTACCCGAATTTCATGCGCTTGATGGAGCGCTTGGGTGTGCCTTCGGAAGTCAGCGACATGAGCTTCAGTGTGGACAGCACCACCACCGGCCTGCAATACAACGGCACCAGCCTGAATACGCTGTTCGCCCAACGTAAAAACCTGCTCAATTTGCGATTCCTGAATATGGTTCGTGAGATTCTCCGGTTCAATAAAGAAACCCGTGCCGATATGACGGCTGGAAAGATCGAAAGCACCGAGACTCTCGGCGCGTACCTGAACCGCAATGGCTACTCCCGCTATTTCCGGAACTACTACATCGTGCCCATGGGGGCTGCTATCTGGTCAGCGCCGGAGATTGTGCTGGAACAGTTCCCGATACGTTTCTTCCTGCAGTTCTTTAACAACCACGGCATGCTGTCAGTGGATGATCGCCCCACCTGGCGTGTTATTTCCGGTGGCTCTGCCCAGTACGTGAAGGCAATGATGAATCGACTTGGGGACTGCACACGCCTCAACACGCCCGTACAAGCTGTCAGCCGCAGTGAAAGCGGCGTTACGGTAACGGCAGAAGGCCAGGCCCATGAGTTTGATCAGGTCATATTCGCCTGCCATAGCGATCAGGCACTCGAGATGCTGACCGACCCCAGCGATCAGGAGAGAGACATTCTTGGGGCTATTCCCTATCAGAAAAACGATGTGGTTCTGCACACTGACAGCAGCGTGCTCCCGAGCAATCAAAGAGCCTGGGCCGCCTGGAATTATTTCATCCCGAAACACAGCACTGAACCGGTTTCAGTCACCTATAACATGAACATTCTGCAGAATTTCCACCAGGCCCCAGAGGTTTTCTGCGTCACCCTGAATCGCAGTCATGACATCGCACAGGATAAGGTGATCAAGCGCTTCAACTATGCCCATCCCGTATTTACGCTCGATGCTGTTCAGGCCCAGGAGCGCTACACCGAAATTGGCAACAAAAACCGAACCCACTACTGCGGCGCATACTGGTTCAATGGTTTCCATGAAGATGGCGTGCGCAGTGCCCTGCGGGTTACGGGTGATTTTGGAATGGAGCTCTGATTATGGCCAGCCAATGGTTGCATGGCTCAATCCGGCATAGGCGCTTGTATCCGGTTCGGCACGAGTTTGAGTACCACACCGGCATGCTGGCCTTGGATACGGATGAATGGCACCAGGTCACCCAGGTAAGCCCTTTCTTTTCACTTGAGCGCTTCAACTGGATGTCTCTCAAGCGCAAAGACTATTTCCACCCCGAAGCGGATGATCTGTCCCAAGCCGTTCGGGATCAGGTGCAAACGGCAACAGGCTGGTTCCCTGACGGCACGGTGGAGCTGATTACCCACCCCCGCTACGCCGGCTACATATTCAACCCGGTGAGTTTTTACTTTTGCTATCGAGCTGGTGAAAGTGGCGCCAACGGCGATGTTCCTGCTGTGATCATGGCGCAGATTACTAACACCCCCTGGCATGAACGCCACGTGTATTGCCTGGAAACCACAGGCAGCGAGCCCAATTCTGCAGGCTGGCGCACGGAACAGTTCGGGTTTACCAAGCGTTTTCATGTATCTCCCTTCAACGCCATGGCGCAGCATTACGAGTGGACATTCAGCTTTCGCGGGCCGGAGCTGAGAATCCACATGAACGTGCTGGAAGAAGGCAAAAAACATTTTGATGCCACCCTGGTAGTCCAGAGAACCCCTCTCACACGTAAAACCCTCCATAAAAGTCTGCGCCAGTTCCCGGTGGAAGCATTCAAGGTTGCGGCGGGTATCTACTGGCACGCGCTGAAGTTGAAACTCAAGGGTGCGCCCTTCTACACCCACCCGGACAAACTCGCTGACGGCGACCCTGCCCACAGGTTGGGGAATACCGATAAGGGTGTCGATGTGACAAGCGCAGACGACGCAAACAAGACTCGAGGAAAGGTAAGCTCATGGAGAACATAAACACGTCGGCCAATACCACCGCCAGCTCTCAGGCAAGCACCTCCCTGGCGAGCCGGGTCGCCCGCCATCTGGTTATCCAGCAGCTGAAGCAATTGGGAGAAGGCTCTCTCACCATTCGTGAAGCCGGCATGGACGACCTGGTGTTTGGCGATGGTAGCCCTGAGCACGCTCCTGCCGAGTTGATTATTCACCACCAAAGCACCTGGCGTGACCTGCTCACCGGCGGGAGTGTCGGCGCGGCTGAAGCCTATGTAGCGGGAGACTGGTCTTCACCGGATCTTGTTGCCCTGCTCCGGTTCTTCACCCGCAATATAGACCGGATGAACGAGTTCGAAGACAAGTTCAGCTGGGTCACCAAACCTGCGTTGAAGGGGTTGCACTGGCTCAACCGCAACACAAAAGACGGCTCCAGAAAGAACATCAGCGCCCATTACGATCTGGGCAACGATTTGTTCGAAACCTTCCTCGATCCCACCATGATGTATTCCTCGGCAATTTATCCCAGCGAGGAATCAACACTGGAAGAAGCTGCCGTTCACAAGCTGGACACCATCTGTAAAAAACTGGACTTGCAGCCCGGTGACCGGGTGATCGAGATAGGCACCGGCTGGGGTGGCTTTGCTATTCATGCTGCCAAACATTATGGCTGCCATGTGACCACCACCACAATATCCAAAGAACAGTTGGAGCTTGCCCGGGAGCGGGTTCGCAGCGAAGGCCTGAACGACAAAATCACCCTGCTCTTCGATGATTATCGTGACCTGGCAGGCCAATTCGACAAGCTGGTTTCCATAGAAATGATTGAGGCCGTTGGGCCACAATATCTCGACAGCTATTTCAGCCAAATTAACGCCTTGCTGAAATCAGATGGCCTGGCCCTGATTCAGGCCATCAACATGCCGGAACAGCGTTACGAGCGCGCTCTGAAGAACGTCGACTTTATCCAGCGCTTTATTTTCCCTGGGAGCTTTATTCCATCCTTCGGAGCCATTCTGGAATCGGTGCGCGACCAGTCCAATCTGGTTCTGACTCATTCGGAAGATACTGGTTTTCATTATGCCCGCACGCTCCGGGATTGGTGTACCCGCTTTATGGCCAGTAGTGAAGCCCTTGAAGCCATGGGCTACGACCAGGCCTTCCGCAAACTCTGGCACTTCTATTTCGCCTACTGCGAAGCAGGGTTCAGCGAGCGGGCTATCGGCGTATCACAGCTGGTATTCGCCAAACCCGGCAACAAGCGGCAAAACATCTCGAGTGTATGATCACTTCATAGCCCTCTGAAGAGGGCCATTGTGGACAAGGGTGCACCGGTTTGAATGTGTTAAACTCCTGCGGCAACCAACGCCGGAGAGTTTTTTTGCCATGATGTTTGTGTCTTTCAACGTGAATAGTATTCGTACCCGCCTGCACCAGCTGGAAGCCCTGGTCGAAAGCCATAACCCGGATTTTATCGGCCTTCAGGAAACCAAGGTAAGAGATGAAGAGTTCCCGGTAGAGGCCATTCGCGAACTGGGTTATCACGTGCATTTCCACGGCCAGAAAACCCACTACGGTGTAGCCTTGCTTTCCCGCATGGAGCCTGACCAGGTTGAGAAAGGTTACCCGGGGGATGACGAAGACGCCCAGCGTCGAATGATTACCGGCCAGTTCACCATCAACGGAAAAAAACTCACCGTTCTCAACGGATATTTCCCCCAGGGAGAAAGCCGCTCCCACCCGATCAAGTTTCCAGCCAAAGAAAAGTTTTACGCCGACTTGATGGCGTATCTGGACGAGCTTAACGACCGGGATGGCCACGTGGTAATTATGGGGGACATGAATATCTCCCCCACCGACAAAGACATCGGCATTGGCCCGGATAACGCCAAACGATGGCTACGCACGGGCAAATGCTCGTTCCTGCCGGAAGAGCGGGAATGGCTGGCACAGGTTGAGGCCCGCGGCTATACCGACGTGTTTCGCCACCTGCATCCGGATGAAGCACAAACGTTCAGTTGGTTTGATTACCGCAGCAAAGGGTTTGAGCGGGAGCCTAAAAGAGGGCTGCGCATCGACCTGATCATGGCCAGTGATGGTCTGTTAACGAAAGCAAAGGAAGCTGGCGTATCTTACGATTTCCGTGGGATGGAACGGCCATCTGATCACTGCCCGGTTTGGGCAACCTTTGACCTCTGAATTCTGACCGGGCCTGATATGCCAAAAATAAAAACCCGAGACCGGATACTCAATGCCAGCCTGTCGTTATTCAACAGCTTGGGCGAGCCCAATGTAACCACCTTGCTGATCTCGGATGAGCTGGATATCAGCCCCGGCAACTTGTACTACCACTTCAAGAGCAAGGGCGATATCGTCGAGGAGCTGTTTACAGGATTTGAAGCCGAAATGCTGGATTTGCTCAGTGTTCCGGAAGACGTGGATATCAGCCTGGATCAACAGAGTTTCTTCCTGCATATGCTGTTTGAAGCGGTGGCGCGGTACCGGTTTCTGTACCAGGACCTGGTCAACGTGTTATCCCGTCATGAACGTTTGCAGTTGCGCTTCAAGCGGATTCTGAAGAAGAAAACCGGGGCTTTTCGCAGCATCTGCGAAAGCTTGCGCAATCAGAGCATGATGAGCATTGAAGAAGATGATCTGGATTCACTGTGCGAACAGCTCACTCTGACTGCCTGTTACTGGAGTGCGTATGACACGCTCTCGCACCTGGACGACCGGGAGTCAGTGGACCCCGGTCGGGGCGTTTATCAGATGATGCACCTGATGCTGCCCTATTTCGCGCCTGGCGTGCAGGAGCATGCGAAACTGATTAGCCAGGATTACCTGATGTAATGCGCCCTTATTCCTCTTCGTCTGAGGGGTGACCGTCCCGCAACAGTGAGAGCTCCGCTTCGAGCGCTTCAATTCTATGCTCCAAGGCTGTGATATCTTCCCTGCGATGAATACCCAACCTGCGCAATGCCCCGGAGACACGCTCATCAAAAAGATGCTCAAGCCTGTCCCAAGTGCCTGTTGCCCGCTCCCGAACGCCCTCAACCCGATCTTCTACAGAGCGAATTTGTTTCTCAACCGCGCCACGAGTTTTATTCTCCAGCTGCTCACCTTCTTGAACCAGGCGGTCAAAAAAACGACCGGTATCTTCCTCCGCCTTGGTATAGGCTCCAAGGCCAGCTAGCCAGATCTGCCTGGCAGAGTCCTTTATTTTCGCAGCCAGCTGCGGATCGTTTTCCGGCTTCTTGTCATTTTCATCAGACATGTAACAACCTCAGGGAAGAGAAAGGGCGCTAATTCATCATTGTATTACAGCTGACAGACAATTTCAGTCGGCCTGAAAGCCGCATTGCAGCTAGCCGCAGTATAAGGGTGGGGTTTATATGCAAAAATGTTCCCATAGGGAGTCGCCGCAAGCTTGAACTGTTCGAAAAACAGTCAATACTTGATTAAACCGGAGTCCCTGCTGACACCGGTTTATATGGAAGCCTTTCATGGATACTACTCGCACGCCTCTGCCCGGCATTCCCGCCGGGCTTTTTTTTGGGTATTATACCCCATGATTATAAGCTTATTCCAAGGCGCTGATTTTGAAGCCTGCTTAGTTTTCAAGAGTAAATAGAATATTCTATCTGATGTCTCGAATTGGAGGATTTACTGAATGATCGAAATTGCCTGGAGTAACTTTACTCCCTGGTCAGCTCTTATCGGTGGCGTACTCGTGGGCCTCGCAGCTGCGAGTTTTCTTTTGCTGAATGGCAGGATTGCCGGTATCAGTGGCATTCTGGGCGGTTTACTGACCCCGTCTGCAGGCGACATAAACTGGCGCATTGCCTTTATCGCTGGACTGATTGGTGCACCGATTGTCTGGATGCTGGTTGCAAGTTTGCCACCCATCAATATTCAGGCAGGTTACCCAGCTCTTGTCTTGGCAGGTCTCCTCGTTGGGGTTGGCACCCGATATGGTTCTGGTTGCACGAGTGGCCATGGGGTATGTGGTTTGTCACGCCTCTCGCCTCGCTCATTGGTAGCGACTCTCAGTTTTATGTTTGCCGGCTTCACCACTGTTTACATTATCCGCCACGTGCTGGGAGTTTAATCCAATGAAATCTGCTCTCGCATCCTTGTTTTCTGGCCTGCTATTTGGCTTCGGGCTTCTTATCTCAGGGTTGGCAAACCCTGAAAAAGTATTAGGCTTCCTTGATATTGCCGGCCCTTGGGACCCATCACTGGCTCTCGTTATGGGCGGCGCTATTATCGTTGGGCTTTTTGCTTTTGCTGTCGCACGTAAAAGAACCTTGTCCTTCCTTGGCTTCAGTATGAAGTTGCAAGGGCAATCCGGCATCGACAAGCGCCTGATTATCGGAGGCTTGTTGTTTGGTGTTGGTTGGGGGATTTCCGGGATCTGTCCAGGCCCAGCCCTCGTAGGTATAGGCGCAGGGGAGATGAAATCCGTCGTGTTTGCAGCCTCTATGATTGCCGGAATGGCACTATTTGAGCTAGTGGAACGTGCCCGTGCAGGTTCGTCCACGCAGAAATCGACAGGCGGTTGGAGCACCACCGCACAAGAGTAATCCGGACAGGGTTGCTATTCTGACAGGCGCCATCACCTGTGAGATGATGGCGTCGTTTGCTTTACTGAATCCGGAGATGAACCGCCCCATGGATATTCGAAAAATTGATGACAACATTTCTGTAGCGCCCCAGATCACTTACGCTGATGTGGCAAATATCGCCAGGTTTGGGTTCAAAACTCTGGTTGCTAACCGGCCAGATCAGGAAGAATTCGGGCAGCCAGCCATGGCCGATATTGAAGCAGCGGCCCTGGAAAACGGGGTGAACTGGATATACATGCCCGTAGCATCGGGAAACATCACAGACGCAGACGTTGATAGTTTCAACACTATGATCCAAGATGCCGAAAAGCCCGTATTGGCCTTTTGCAGAAGCGGAACCCGGTGCACAGTATTGTGGGCACTAAGTGCTGCTCGCTACACTCCTGCTGAGGAGATTTTTACCAAGGCGCGCGCCGCCGGATACGATATTAGCGGTCTTGCCCCGCGTATTGCTCACCAGTCCGGGAATCGGTAATTACTGCTCAACTTTCAACGATCAACGCTCAGGATCCACCTCCCCATGCAATACAAAGGTACAGAGAACTTTCGGCATAATCAGCCGGAACGGATTGGTGTGCTGATAACCAACCTTGGTACCCCGGATGCCCCAACCCCTTCAGCATTAAGACGTTATCTCGGGGAGTTTCTTGCAGACCCCAGGGTCGTTGAAGTACCTCGTCCTCTGTGGTGGCTAATTCTTCACGGTATCATATTACGCATTCGCCCCAAACGCAGTGCAGCAGCCTACGCAGGTGTATGGCAGCCTGAAGGCTCCCCTTTGCTAATTCACACGGCAAAGCAGGCTGAAGGCATTCAGGAGGTCCTTAAAAAGAAATATGGCACTGACATAGTGGTAGGGTTTGCCATGCGTTACGGCAACCCATCTGTACCAAGAGTACTTGATGAAATGGCACACCAAGGCGTAAGAAAGCTTCTGGTATTGCCCCTTTACCCTCAGTATTCTGCTTCCACATCAGCATCCACCTTCGATGCGATTGCCAAGGATTTCACAAAGCGTCGGTGGCTACCTGATTTTCGTTTCATTTCGCACTACCCGGATTATCCACCCTATATCGAAGCTATGGCACGCCACATAGAAAATCACTGGGAAAACCACGGGCGAAACCAGAAGTTGATACTCTCCTATCATGGAGTGCCTCTGAAATACCTGACCAAAGGTGACCCTTACCATTGCGAGTGCCACAAAACCTCAAGGCTGCTTGCTGAAAGGCTTGGACTGGGAAAAGAGGACTACATGACCACCTTCCAGTCTCGCTTCGGCAGAGAAGAGTGGCTAAAACCCTATACAGACGAAACACTCAAGGGGCTGCCCGGTCAAGGTGTCAAGTCAATCGATGTGTTTTGCCCGGGGTTCTCATCTGACTGCCTTGAAACCATTGAAGAGATAGACGAAGAAAACCGCGGGTACTTTATGGAGGCTGGTGGAGACAGCTTCAGTTACATCAGTGCACTGAATGCGACGCCTGGTCACATCGAAGCATTGGTGCAACTTATTGAAGAAAACCTGCAAGGTTGGCAGTTACCAGATAATCAGCCGGAAACATTGGCTGCTCGCCAGAAGCATGCAGACGAACAGAAAGAGGCTATCTATCCCGGCAGGGATCTCTGAGCTAAAGGCTCAGTAGCGCTGATCAAAACCGCTGCTGAGCCAAACTTCATAAATCTGAAAGGCCTCCCTGCGCCCCCTGCTTTTCCTCTTTGCCTTTCTGCTCCTGATCTGAATCAGAGAGATCTGGCATGGCTTCACAGAAAGTACATTCATCAATATCCACGCCGGCACCGCCTGCCTCAACATAACGCACGCGATGGCTGGCACTGCCCCGGTTTGTGGATACGGCAAATTTACGATCGCGGCGCTCCACCCCACCCATATCTTTTTCTGTATCTGACTTATCGCCTGACATACCAAACTCCTGAAAACTGCGCATTAAATGCAAAGTTGGGTTATGAGAGATAAGATGGGGGTACTTTCTTCAGGTTTAAAGCCTGGAAGCCATAATTAGAGTACGCAGGGGGATTGTGGTTGAAAAAAGCCACAAGATTTCGACTGGCACAGGAAGCAGCGCGACAGGATAAGCACTTGAATCTATTGGAAAAAATGGCGGTGGGCCAGGGATTCGAACCCCGGGAGGGCTACTAACCCTCGGCGGTTTTCAAGACCGCTGCATTCGGCCACTCTGCCAGCCCACCGTTTTTCCATTGCTGCCTAGCGACAGCGGTGTGCATGATACCGGAATTGTCAGTGCTGTCAACGCCCTGCACAAAACTCCATGCACATTTGAACATTAACTGTGTTTAATGGAATCTGAGGGCGACTTTCGTGTCGTAAATGATTGAAAGTTGAGATTTCGACATTATGATGGTGTGTAATTCCAAGTGATTGGCGCTCACCAGGCTTTCCGCCTGAAGCGCGTAACCAATCAAATTGCATTTAACCGGAGATCAGAATGCAAAACAGACAATACAATGTTCAGCAGAACCGCAACGGCATGATTGCCCGTGGATCCGCTACCGCACCGATGAGTGCTTCAGCCACCAAGGTTTTGCGCAACACCTACACCCTGCTCGCAATGACGCTGGTTTTCAGTGCGGTCATGGCAAGTGTATCCATGTCTATTGGCCTGAGCCAAGGCGCTAGCCTTGTTTGCAGCCTGGGTGCGCTTGCACTGATCTGGTTTGTACTGCCACGTACCGCCAACAGCTCTGCCGGCATCGCCGTTGTGTTCGCTTTCACGGGCCTCCTGGGCCTATCCCTTGGCCCTATTCTGTTCTATTACCTGCAATTCCCTAATGGTGGCCAAATCATCATGCAGGCTCTGGGCGGTACAGGCTTGGTATTCTTTGCCCTGTCCGGCTATGTGCTCACCACCAAGAAGGACTTCAGCTTCATGCGCGGCATGCTGGTTGCAGGCTTGGTCGTTGTTCTGATTGCCGCGCTGGGTTCAATGGTTGCAGCCATGTTCGGCGTTGAAATATCAGCCTTCAGCCTGGCCCTGAGCGCAGCAATTGTCTTCCTGATGTCAGGCTTCATCCTTTACGACACTAGCCGTATCGTTAACGGTGGGGAAACCAACTACATCATGGCGACCACTGGGCTGTACCTGAACATTTACAATTTGTTCGTTAGCCTCCTGCACCTGATTGGCGCTTTCTCCAGCGACTAAGATCCGGACTCATTTCCGAAATTCCTGGTTAATAAAACCCCGGCCCTTTGCCGGGGTTTTTGCTATTGGTAAACTAGGTCAACTCCAAGCAAGAACTGTCTTCATGGCTGCTATCCCAGTGCAAAACTACACTCTGGTTATCACCGGAGCCCCCTACTCCTCTCAAGCCCCACAAACGGCTCTACTGTTCGCTGAGGCGGCTATTACAGCCGGCCATACGGTGGATAGAGTGTTCCTCTATGGTGATGGGGTTCACCTTGCCTCGGCACTCGTCACACCTCCTTCCGATGAATCTCACTGGCCAGCGTTGTGGGCGAAATTCCTGACTGACAATGCCATACCCGGGATCGCCTGTATTGCGTCGGCACTGAGGCGGGGATTGGTGAACGAGTCGGAACAGAAAAGATACGCGCTGCCAGCAAGTAACCTGCTGGACCCATTCACTATTGCCGGCCTCGGTGAATGGGTTGAGGGAACTATGACCTCGTCACGAGTTATTTATTTCCACGGAGGAGGCTAGCCGTGAGCAAAAGCACTCTCATTGTCATTGACCAGCCACCCTACGGAGCCTGGGCCGGACGCGAAGCCCTCGATATGGCCTTTTCTTTGGCTGCATTTGACCAGCGGGTATCCCTATTGTTTATGGGGGCTGGCGTGAACTGGTTACGAAAATCGCAGGAAACGAGCGAAATTGAACAAAAATCCGTGGAAAAAAACCTTTCCGCGGCACCTGTTTTTGGTGTTGAAAAGCTATATGCAGATGCAGCGGCATGCGATCAGTATTCACTTTTTCCGGAAAGTATGATCGCAGGTGTCGTCATTACCGAAAGCAGCTCTGAATTAATTCGCCAACACTCACACACCGCTTTTGCAGGCTGACACACAGGGCCGCCCCATATGACGCACATTCATGTCCTTCATATTCTAAACAAAGCACCCTCGCATCCACGATCAGTGGAATGCCTCAGTGCCCTGATGCCGGGAGACACACTGCTTCTCATTGAGAATGCCGTGCTGGCTGTAGCTAGCTTAAACGAATACAGGGCTGGCATACCGGTTTTTGCGCTGGCACCAGACGTAATCGCACGCGGCCTTGGCGAGTGCTCTGAAAACACAACTCTGGTGGATTTCGCCGCCATGGTTGATCTGACAGCACAAGCGCAACAAATAATAAGCTGGTGACCTATGACACACCCTGTAATGCCCGCCAGAAACAATGAAGGCTTTCTCGAAAATGCCAGCGATTGGTCACATGAAATTGCATCATGCATTGCCGCGGATGACAATATTGAGCTTAACAAAAAGCACTGGGAAATCATTGAGTTCCTGCGTACTTTTTATAAAGAGCATGAGATGTCGCCACCTTCAAACCGACTGTTCGTGAAGTCGGTGAAAGAGGCTCTGGGCGAAGAACGGGGCAACAGCATTTATCTTATGCAACTCTTCCCTGGCACCCCTGCGAAAACAGCGTGTCGGATAGCCGGCCTGCCACGACCAACAAACTGCCTGTAGTTTTCGGAGCCTATGATGCCTGCCCCGCTTAGTTATCGGACGTCGACCCTGTTGACTCGTCATCAGCTTTCCCGGCTGATGGGCGCCCCTGCTGCTTACGACGCTCAAGGTCTGCAGCGCCACCAAGTAAGCTGCTCAAACCATTCTCGAAAATGCCCGAGCCGAATTTAAGGAACTGACGGGTAGATTCTCTAACCGTTCCATCCCAGGCGTTCTCTGGTAGCTCACGAATTGTATCTGTAATGCCCAGTTTTACGCCCCGGGCCACGCGCGGCTCAATTTCCTCGGATACAGCAATAAGCTCTGAAACTTTTCGGTCCAGGTACGGCCGAATCACATAGACCCAGAAGCCAAGCACAACCGTCAAAACAGCTAGAGCAGTAACGATAAACTGTGCGACAAGCATTGCCCAGAACGGCATAACGTCCTCCTGTTTATATTTACATGCGTTTTCGGGCTAAAAAATCGGGTACGTCAAAGCGAGAAATTGTGCGGCCCCCGCAATCAGGCCGAATAGGCCGCCCACAAACATTAACTGCACTTCTTCCTCTCGGAATGCTGGTCGAAGTATGTCCTGAAACTCAACCGGTTGGAGGGCCTTCATTTGACCGGCCAACACACTGGCGACCACTGGTGCCCGCTCCTTGTTAAAAGCAGGATCACTGAAAACATCGCGGGTTGCGTGAAGCGCCTGTTGATTCATCGCTTTCTTCAATTCAGTATAGCCACTCATTCCTACAGCTACCTGAGCACTGAGTTTCATCAGCAATGAGTTATCCAACAAGGGCCTCATGTGCTTCTGTATGATAGCTCGGGTTCGGTGGCCCCGGTTGCCATTTATCATCGCATCCGCAACCTTTTCTACCGTAATCAATTCGTTCGCAACCAGCGTTGCCCAAACCTCACTGATCTCCGGCTGGCGCTGCAAAAACAACCCCTGAATATTCCAGAATAAAAACTGGCGAGGCTTCAGGGGCGCAAAAATAAGATTAATTGCAAGCCAATTGGTAACAAAGCCAATCACGAACCCGCCAGCAGGCAACAGCCAAGGCTCAGGATAAGCTGACCAGACCGGAGCTAGCCCCAGGCCCAGAACCCCACCGATGATAGCGCCCCGATTGATAACAGACCTCAGCTCAACCGACCCGGCCTGCTGAAATATTCGATTCATAAGGTCGGGGTGCTGTGCCAGCTCACGGCTCAACAGAGCTTTCAGATCCACCAGCTCATCGAGATCCTCGCCAAAATCCTCAACCAGGTCTTCAATGCAATCCGGTAGCTGCTCACGAGCCCACTGATACACACGTTTGCGCAAAAACAGAGGCAAGTTATCCCAGAGCACCGGCTGTATTTCATACATCACTTCATCGATGTATTCATCAAGGCGTGGTGTTACCTGTGAAATGACCTGCTCAACAATGCGCTGGGGCTCAAGTTTCTGATAAACAGCATTCAGGTCGCCAAACTGCCGAAGAGTTCTGTCGATACAGATATGCGCCATTTTTTCCGCTTTACGAGGAATAACACCCTGCCAACCAACACTGCCAATGCCGATGAACTGAACCGGGTAAAAAGACATCTGTATAGCAAGCCAGTTAGTAAACCAACCTACCACAGCGGCCATGATGGGCACGGAAACAAGCGCAGCGTCAAACAAACGGAACCCCGGTATTTTCAAAGTCTGGCAATCAGCCTGCAAACTTAATCATTGATGGTCAGGCGTGTTAGCAGTCATCGCCTCAGCTTAGTGGAGCAAATCATGCGGGAGCAGGAATTATGAGGCATTGGCCGAACAGCCATAGATTGCTAGCAAGTAGTGCACTGCCAGCCTGGATGCATTCCAGCTAGCGGGAGGGCGCGGTGTTAAAGCAAGCACATTAAACTACCCGGGCTTCCTGCATATGTTTCAGCAGGTGCCCGGGGAATAACGCATGAATGCTTCCGCTAAATAAACCCCCTAATGGGGCCGAATCATCACTGATAGTATGCGTTTTCGGTTTTCGTGTGATCTGTTACATCTCGAACCCCTGTAATTTCAGGGACCCTGTCTTTGAGAGTGGTTTCAACCCCCTGCTTCAGGGTAAGGCTGACCGCAGAACACCCCTGACAGCCGCCACCAAAGCGCAGCACAGCAATCGACTCATCTACAATCTCAACCAATGAAACGTCACCACCATGTGCCGCAAGGTTCGGGTTGATTTCCGAGGCCAGCACGTAATTTACCCTGTCCGGTAAAGGTGCGTTCTCATCAACATTCGGAACCTTGGCGTTTGGCGCCTTGATCGTCAGCTGCCCTCCCATTTGGTCCTTGGAGTAGTCTACAAAAGCTTCTTCAAGGAATGGAACAGAGTTGTGATCCAGGTAAAGAGTGAATTTTTCGAGATCAACCTGTTCATCTGTCGGCACAATCTCATTAGGTGGGCAGTATGCCAGGCAGGTTTCAGCATTCTTAGTGCCCGGCTGGGTTACAAAGATACGCACACCCATGCCTTCTACATCCTGCTTTTCGATAAGTTGTGCAAGATAATCCCGTGCGGGATCTGTCACAGTAACCAATGCCATGTTTTCAACCCGTTAGTAAGTTCAGATTCATTTTAAGGCAGTTCGGTGCAACATGAAAGACCAACCAATTTAGTTGGTCTTTCCCAGCGTAGTGACTTTCCCTTATCATAGGCGGCTTACACGAACTTGACGCAAGTAAAAAAATAGCGGGTGTGGAACTAAGACTCGCCACAGCATTTTTGCTATGATCCCGCGCCATTGAACCAAACACGCAGTTAAAGACGACATCCGGAATACTGACTATGACCGAACGCAACGCTCGCCTGGAACAACTTCACAAAGCTCTTGAAGAGCGCATTGTGATTCTCGACGGCGGTATGGGAACCATGATCCAGAACCTGAAACTGGACGAAGCAGCGTTCCGGGGCGATCGGTTTGCAGACTATGACCGTGAAGTTAAAGGCAACAACGACCTGCTTAATATCACCCAGCCTGCTCTTCTGCGAAACATTCACGCAGATTACCTGGATGCTGGTGCCGACATTATCGAAACCAACACATTCAACTCCACTCGGGTATCCCAGTCAGACTACGGCTTGGAAGAGTACTCCAAAGAGTTGAACGTCGCTGCTGCCAAACTGGCACGGCAAGTGGCAGATGAGTATACCGCCAAAGATCCCTCCAAACCGAGGTTTGTTGCAGGCGCCGTTGGGCCAACCTCAAGAACAGCCTCTTTGTCGCCTGATGTGAACAACCCGGGATTCCGTAACACCGATTTCCAGAGCCTGGTAGACAACTACTACGAATCCGTTGAAGGCTTGGTTGAAGGTGGTTGCGATATCATCCTTATTGAAACCATTTTCGACACGCTGAACGCTAAGGCAGCTATTTACGCAACTCAGCAGTATTTCGAAGACAGCGGTATTGAGCTGCCGATTATGATTTCGGGCACTATAACCGACGCTTCCGGCCGTACACTCTCAGGCCAGACAACCGAAGCCTTCTGGAACTCGATTGCCCATTCCCGCCCGATTTCTGTGGGTCTTAACTGTGCCCTGGGTGCAGACGCCTTGCGTCCGTATGTTGAAGAACTCTCAGGCAAGGCTGAAACCTACGTTAGCGCCCACCCTAATGCTGGCCTGCCTAACGAATTCGGAGAGTACGACCAAACTCCCGAAGAAATGGCCGAAATCATTGAGGGCTTTGCTCGCGATGGCTTCCTGAACATTATTGGCGGCTGCTGTGGTTCACGCCCGGATCACATCGAAGCGGTAGCAAAAGCCGTAGCCAAGTACCCTCCCCGCATGATTCCTGAGCGCCCAAAAGCACTTCGCCTTTCGGGTCTGGAACCTTTCACGGGTGACGAAAACACCCTCTTTATTAACGTGGGTGAGCGCACCAACGTAACGGGCTCCAAGCGCTTTTTGCGCCTGATCAAAGAAGAGCAGTACGAAGAAGCCCTGAGCGTTGCCCGGGACCAAGTTGAGAACGGCGCTCAAATTATCGACATCAACATGGATGAAGGCATGTTGGATTCCAAGGAGGTTATGGTCACCTTCTTGAACCTCATCGCCTCCGAGCCTGACATTTCACGCGTTCCCATCATGCTTGACTCGTCCAAGTGGGACGTTATTGAAGCCGGGCTACGCTGCATTCAGGGCAAGGCCGTTGTTAACTCTATTAGCCTTAAAGAAGGCGAAGAAGCGTTCATTCACCACGCAAAAATTTGCATGCGCTATGGCGCTGCGGTTGTGGTTATGGCCTTCGACGAACAAGGGCAGGCAGATACCTTTGAGCGTAAAACCGAGATCTGTAAACGGTCTTACGATGTCCTGGTCAGCATTGGCTTCAATCCGGCCGATATTATTTTTGACCCGAACGTATTTGCGATCGCCACAGGTATTGAAGAGCACAATAACTACGCTGTGGACTACATCAATGCCTGCCGCTGGATTCGCGAAAACCTGCCACATGCGTCTATCTCGGGTGGTGTGAGTAACGTTTCTTTCTCTTTCCGTGGCAACGATGTGGTGCGTGAAGCAATCCACTCCGTGTTTCTTTACCACGCGATCAAAGCCGGCATGAACATGGGTATCGTAAACCCAGGCCAGCTGGTTATTTATGATGAAATTGAGCCTGAACTGAAAGAGCTGGTTGAAGATGTTGTGCTCAACCGTCGCGATGATGCCACGGATCGCTTGCTGGAAATTGCAGAGCGTTTCAAGGGCAAAGGCGGAAAAACCCAGGAAGAAGATCTCGCTTGGCGCGAATGGCCGGTAATCAAGCGGCTAGAGCACTCGCTGGTAAAGGGCATTACCAACTTCATTATCGAAGATACAGAAGAGTGTCGCCAGCAGGCCGAGCGCCCGATTCACGTTATCGAAGGGCCATTGATGGATGGCATGAACGTTGTTGGCGACCTGTTCGGCGACGGAAAAATGTTTCTGCCCCAGGTGGTCAAAAGCGCCCGGGTTATGAAGCAGGCAGTTGCGCACCTGATTCCCTTTATTGAAGCAGAGAAGTCTGACGACCAGCAGGCCAAGGGTAAAATCCTCATGGCTACTGTAAAAGGCGATGTGCACGACATCGGCAAGAACATCGTAGGCGTGGTACTGCAGTGCAACAACTACGAAGTGATTGACCTTGGAGTTATGGTGCCCAGCGATAAGATCCTGGCCGCTGCCAAAGAACACAACGTCGACATCATCGGCCTGAGCGGCCTGATTACTCCGTCTCTGGACGAGATGGTTCACGTTGCCAGAGAAATGCAGCGCCTTGATTTTCACCTGCCCCTGATGATTGGCGGTGCTACCACATCGAAAGCGCATACTGCTGTAAAAATTGAGCCCCATTACAAAAACGACATTGCTCTGTATGTATCCGATGCGTCTCGCTGCGTAAACGTTGCCTCCCAATTGCTCAGCAGCACCTCCAAGCCAAAGCTTGTCAGTGATGCACGCGAGGAATACGACAAGATCCGGGAACGTCGAAAGCAGCGCGGTGACCGCACCAAGCTGGTCAGCCTTAAAGAAGCCCGCGAACGAGCTCCTGAAATCACTTTCGAAAACTACGTACCACCCAAACCAACCTTTACAGGCACGCGAGTGTTTGAAGAGTACGATCTCAAAGAACTTGAGCCCTATATTGACTGGACGCCCTTCTTTATCTCATGGGATATTGCCGGAAAGTATCCACAAGTATTCGATGACCCAAAACGTGGGGAAGCGGCTAAAAACCTGTTTGATGACGCTCAGATAATACTTCGCAAAATGGTTGATGAAAAGCGTGTAAGTGCTTCTGGTGTAATTGGTTTCTGGCCAGCACATCGTCGTGGTGATGACATCGTGGTGTACAAGGACGAAAGCCGCTCTGAAGAACTGACCACGTTGCACCACTTGCGCCAGCAGGACGAAAAGGCGCCAAACAAGTCGATGATGGCGCTTTCAGACTTTGTGGCAGAAGAAGGCTCAGAGCATTGTGACTACATTGGTGGTTTTGCCGTAACAACCGGCATTGGCGCAGAAGAAATGTCATTGGAGTACAAGAACGCCAACGATGATTACAACGCGATCATGGTGAAAGCACTGGCTGACCGCTTGGCTGAAGCCTTTGCTGAACGCATGCATGAACGCGTTCGTAAGGAATTCTGGGCTTATAACAGCAATGAGCAATTGGATAATGAAGATCTGATCAAGGAGCGTTATCACGGCATTCGCCCGGCTCCCGGGTACCCGGCCTGCCCTGATCACACGGAAAAAACGTCTCTGTTCAATCTTCTCGATGCCACCGCGCAAACAGGCATTGAGCTGACAGAGAGCTTTGCCATGTTCCCAACAGCCGCCGTTTCGGGCTGGTACTTCTCACACCCGGAATCGAAATTTTTCTCTGTGGGCAAAATTGGCGTAGATCAGGTTGAAGACTATGCTGAGCGTAAAGGGCTGACCAAAGCGGAAGCAGAACGTTGGCTGGCACCAAGCCTGGCTTACGATCCTGCAGAGTAAGGGCGCTGCTAACACGCACACAGGATGGGTTTTATGGCCGTTAAGCCAAACACCGGGAACAGTAAAAACAAAAAACCCCAGGGACCCGGGGTTTTTAAAGTCATACAGAGCGTGGCTGCTGGCGCTCTGGGCGTCCAGTCCAGCAAGCGCCGAGAGGAAGATTTCGGGAGCCACAGCCCTTGGCCCTATATCATTGGAGCCTTACTGTTCACTGGCCTTTTTATCGGCACACTGGTTATGGTTGTGAAGCTGGTCCTGTCTGGTCACTAGCATTACTGCCCTGACACCCAGATCACAGCGAATGCTACAACAAGTGCAATAATTACCACCGCAGCTACCGCGTCGGCATTGCTGTCTGACCGCGTTTGGTTCTTCATCACCTATTCCTTTTGCAGAGTCTGCCAAGTTGGCATTAAGCGAAACGGGCACCTACCTGCGTTTCTGCCTATCAGTAAAGCAGTAATTTGACATTCGTCCAGCCCCCACCCGCGGCCTTATCGCCTTAATCGATAAACATATCTTGAAATAATCGTTTCTAGTATAAGAGGCGGCTGTTATCCTTCGTTTCAGCTATAAGGCACCCGCTTTCGGGGCCATGCAATTACGATATTATTACCCAGGATCTTTCTACTATGTACGTATACGATGAGCACGATCGGCAAATGGCCGCCGAACGGGTTGCACAATTCCGGGACCAGACTGAGCGCGCGCTGGCCGGGGAACTGGCTGAAGATGAATTCCTGCCCCTCCGCCTTCAGAACGGGCTTTACGTACAGCGACTTGCGCCCATGTTACGCATTTGTGTGCCTTACGGTATGCTGCGCTCTGTTCAACTACGTCGTTTGGCGCGCATCACACGGGATTACGACAAGGGCTATGCACACTTCACAACTCGCCAAAACGTGCAACTGAACTGGCCTGAACTGAAAGATGTGCCAGACATTCTTGCCGAACTGGCAGAAGTGGAAATGCACTCCAACCAGACCAGCGGTAACTGCATACGAAACACCACAACGGACCAGTTTTCAGGCGTACAGTCCGATGAGATCACAGACCCCCGCCCTTACTGCGAGATTATTCGCCAGTGGTCTACGTTTCATCCGGAGTTCGCGTATCTGCCCCGGAAGTTCAAGGTTGCCGTAAACGCCTCTGAAAAAACCGACAGGGCCGCCATACAAGTGCACGATATAGGCCTTCAGATCGTGCGCAACGACGCAGGCGAGTTGGGCTTTCGGGTACACGTGGGTGGTGGTCTCGGACGAACGCCCATGGTTGCCCCGGTTATTCGTGAATTTCTACCGGAACTGGATCTGCTGACCTATCTCGAATCGGTTCTCAGGGTGTATAACCGCTATGGCCGCCGCGATAACAAGTTCAAAGCTCGTATAAAGATCCTGGTGAAGGCTTTGACTCCTGAAGGTTTTGCAGAGAAGGTCGAGGCCGAATGGGCTCACATCAAGGACTCCCCTAGTAAGCTCACACCTGAAGCTATCAACCGCATCAAGACCTATTTTACTGAGCCTGCCTATCTCGCACTGAATAATGCGACGGAACTACTCGCCCAACAAAGATTCGAAAACCGTGAGTTTGATCAGTGGCTGAAGTACAACGTGGATACTCACAAAAAACCGGGGTATGCCATTGTTTCGCTCACCATGAAGAAGACGGGAACCCCGCCAGGCGATGTTACTGACAAACAACTTGAACAAATTGCAGACCTAGCCGACGAATTCAGTTTTGGCGAAGTGCGGGTAACCCATGAGCAAAATGTGGTTCTGGCTGATGTGCGGCAAGACCGGTTGCTTGAGCTTTGGGGGCAATTGGGCCCAATGGGTTTTGCCACTGCAAACCTGAATATGCTCACAGATATCATCTGCTGCCCTGGTGGTGATTTTTGTGCACTGGCGAATGCCAAGTCTATTCCTGTTGCAGATGCCATTCAGCGTCGGTTCGACAATCTGGATTTTCTATACGACCTTGGCGAAATCGATTTGAACATTTCAGGCTGCATGAATGCCTGCGGTCATCACCACGTTGGCAACATCGGCGTGCTAGGTGTGGATAAAAAAGGTCAGGAGTTCTACCAAGTGAGTCTTGGTGGTGCATCACAGCACGATGCGACAATCGGCAAAATTCTGGGACCGTCTTTCGCTCGGGATGATATGCCGGAGGTGATCGCCAAGATTATTGATGTGTACGTTAACAAGCGCACGGAGGAGGAGTCGTTTATTGATACTTATCGCCGTGTTGGAATTGATCCATTCAAGGAGCGGGTTTATGCCTGACATTATTTTTCGGGATGGCAGCATCCGTCAGAACCAGTGGACTGTGGTTTCCCGCCCTGAGGGCGGCGAAGCTCTGGATATTCCTGAGCAAAAGCGTGTGTTGATTCCTGCGGATCTTTGGCTTGAGAGTCGTGAGCAGTTTGCGGGCGATGAGAATGTGGGCGTATGGCTGGATAGCCATGATGAGCCTGAGATTCTGGCGGATCACGTGAATGAGCTGCCTTTGATTGCAGTGAACTTTCCGAAGTTCAGTGATGGCCGAGGCTATAGTATTGCCCGCCTTTTGAGGGAGCGGTACGGGTATAAAAATGAGTTGCGAGCTATTGGTGATGTGCTGCTCGATCAGCTTCAGTTTATGAAGCGATGTGGTTTTGATACCTATGAACTGAGACCTGACAAAGATATTCGTAAAGCGACCCGCGCCTTGAACTTTTTTAGTCAGGGGTATCAGGCGGCTACGGATACTGACCAGCCCCTGTTTCGGCGTCGGGCATCTTAATCTGAAACATCGGAATCCACAGTCAGGGGCGGAAGTCCTGTCAAAACACGCTGTTAATACGTCCATGTACGCTCGGCTCCGCCATCCATGGCTCCGCACGGTTTTGACAGGACTTCCGCCCCTGACTGTTCAAGCTTCGGCGTTAGACTGCGTGATCCAATACAACTTTCCCTGCTGACTCGCCTTTCAAGAACGCTTTTAGCGCACTATCAAGGTCAGCACGGCCAATTGTTTTCGCAGATGCTTCCGCCTTCGGGCACTTCCAGTCACCCACAAACTTTTTCCATACCACCTCTTTTTCTGTCAGCGGAATTTCTACCGAATCCACCCCTAAAAGGTTTATACCTCGCAGGATGAAGGGAAGAACAGTGGTTTGCAGCTGAGGGCCGGCAACCAGGCCGCAGCAAGATACAGAGCCACCCGGTTTGATTTGTTTTAACAACTCCGCCAGAGGTGACCCGCCTACCGTATCCACTGCATTGGCGAAGGCCGGTTTTAGTACGGGTTTCTTGTCTTCCGTCAGTGCGTCGCGGCCAACTACTTCTATGGCACCCAAGGCTTTGAGGCTATCTGCGTGATCGGTTTTGCCACTGATTGCGACAACATCGAAGCCGAGTTTTGCAAGCAATTCTACGGCAACGCTACCAACTGCGCCTGAGGCTCCGGTTACAGCAACTTTACCCTGCTCTGGTTTGGCTCCCATAGTCAGGATCTTTTGGACGCACAAACCGGCTGTGAGGCCAGCGGTGCCGTAGATCATGGCTGTTTGGGAATCCCAGCCGGACGGCATGGTAACGCACCAGGCGGCAGGTACCCGGATGTACTCGCCGAACCCGCCAGCGGTGTTCATGCCCAGGTCGTAGCCGGTGACGATAACCTGGCTGCCTACAGCCGGGCTTCCGGTGGCAGATTCAACAACTTCTCCGGCGGCGTCTATGCCGGGTGTGTGTGGGAAGGAGCGGCTGACGGCTTTGTTGCCGGAGGCAGAGAGCGCATCTTTGTAGTTCAGTGAAGAGTGGCTGACCTTAACCAGTACTTCGCCTGCTGGAAGATCAGCCGTGTTTAGAGTCTGTTCTGTACCTTTATAGTTGCCATCTTTTTCTTCAACTCGCCAGGCTTTGAATTCGACATTGCTGGTCATGATCGTCTCCAATTTGAATAACTACTGGATTTTCTGGTTACGAAAAGCGCTCAGCACTTTCCATACCGTATGTTCAAGAGCCGCACTGGTTGCCAAACCGAGTTTTTCTGGCAAGGTTCGTTTGCGCTCGAATGACACTGATACTACGTCTGCCCTGTCACAGGCCTCTATGAGATATTCGTCGGAGGTTTTCACTTCATCAATGAGTTTAACGTCCAGTGCACGTTTGCCAAACCAGATGTCACCAGTTGCGACAGCGGCAATATCCAGATCTGGTCGACGCTCTCCTACATAGTCCTTGAACAGTTCGTGCGTATCCTCAAGGTCTGCAAGAAATTTCTCACGCCCCTTATCGGTATTCTCACCGAATATGGTCATGGTGCGCTTATGTTCGCCAGCAGTCAGCACTTCAAAGTCGACGTCATTCCGCTTCAGCAGGCGGTGAAAATTAGGCAGCTGTGCCACAACGCCGATGGAGCCGAGGATGGCAAATGGGGATGCAACAATTCGGTCTGCTACACAGGCCATCATATACCCGCCACTTGCCGCAACTTTATCCACGCAGGCTGTGAGGTGTATGCCCTTACTGCGTATCCGGTCAAGCTGCGCTGCGGCCAGGCCATAGGAGTGCACCAGTCCGCCGCCGCTTTCCAGCCTGATAACAACTTCATCTTTGCCCGGTTCGGCAACGCTTAGCACCGCATCAATGGCGCGGCGAAGCGGGTCCGTATCACTGGCTTTAATGTCGCCATCGAAATCCAGCACATAAATGCGTGCCGGCGTTTCTTCCGGTGCCTCTGAATCCGCTTTCTTCGCTTTGCCGGCTTTCTTTTCAGCTTTTTCTTTTTTCTTTTTGGCCTTGCTCCAGGCTTTTCGCTCCTGATCAGACATCAGGCGCGCCTGGATGGACTCGCGCAACTTGCGATAACGCTCGTTAAGCTTGCGTATCTGCAACTCTCCGTCGTCATCTTCTCCATCTTTGTCCTTTTGGGTGGCGGCAAAAATAATAGAGACAACAACTACTGCCGCAATAACAAAAGTGACCACTTTGGCCAAAAACAAACCGTATTCAGTCAGGAACTCCAAATCGCTTCTCCAGGCAGTTAAGCAAGCACGAGAGTGTAACTTACCGAATCTCTGGTGATAAGCAGAGCAAAAAAATTAAAACAAGCGTTCGATCGGGCTTGACAGTGATTAAGTCTCACCATAAAGTCGGGAAGCGAAGTCGGCTCTATCCGGCAGCTGCCAACGATGGCTTGTAAAGCCAAGCATACAAAGCAGTTTTCAATACAAGACAACCACCAAACAAAGGGTAAACAAATGTCTGTAGATCAAATTTTTCAAAAGCTCGAGCAGAACTTCAACGCAGACGCCGCTCAGGGCCTGGATCTGGTATTCCAGTTTGATATCGAAGACGACAAGACCCATCACCTAGTCATCAATGACGGCACATGCAAGCTGCACGAAGGCCCACACGACGATCCTTCTGTCACACTGATCATGAACTCCGAAACTCTGCAGGGTATCGTTTCAGGCGAGACCGACGGCATGCAAGCTTTCATGGCTGGCCAACTGCGCGCCGAAGGCGACATGATGCTGGCTACCAAACTGGGCGAGCTTTTCAACATGGGCTGATCGAGCCCTGTTGGCAATCACTTAGGCAAACAAAAAAACCCGCGCTTGGCGCGGGTTTTTTGTTGCTCGGAAGATGGTTTCAAGCTGACACTAAAGATCTACATCATCCAACGAGGTTTCTGCCAGCCGGAGCAGGTCCGCATTATTTTCCTCTCGCTTTCCAATGCTCTCGATATAGTATTCAAGAGACGTCAGAGCGTCTGCCAATGCTTCCAGCACCTGTGTGCCAGGTGCCTCACGGGCATCCAGCATGCGTTCCTGTATGGAAGCGGCAACACGCTCCAGTACGTGGGCGGCACCCGGGTCATTAATCATCTGCAAACCGCCCCAAATACTGTGCAAGGTTGCAGGCAGGTTCGCCAAATGAAGCTTGTCGTAGTCTGATTCCACGAAAGCAGTAATCGCCCGCTTGGCGAGAGTCAGTGCGCCACGCGCCTCTTCGGCCACCACATACAAGGCTTCCTTGAGATACATGGATTCTTCCCGGCTGTGCTCACTGCCGGCCAACGCATCTGTTTCTGATGTAATACCACGGCTGACAATCTGCATAACAGCATCTTCGATGCCCAGCACGGAGTCAGCAAGCCGATAAAGTTCTTCTTCACCCGGCAATCGGGATTCGGATTCCCAGTCACGGAGCCTGTCCGCTTCGTCCCGGGCAATACTTGCCAAGCGAGTAAGGTCCAGCATAATCAGTGTGTTGGAAAGGCGATCCAGAGTATCGGCAATAGACGATAGTTCAGCCAAGTCCGGCTCTATACCGCGCTCGATGATATCCAGCTTGTCTTTGAGCTGATTGAGCTCATCCTGCAGAGCCTCTGAAAGCGACTCCAGTACGTCGGTACCGGGGCCATACAAACGCCGAGCGTGAGCTTCAAGAATGGAATCCGGAAACTCAGCGGGCGCCAATTGAACCCCGGAAAGAACACGAGTCACTTCCGGGTTTCCGGAGCCACTGCGGTATAGCAAATAAACAAGGTCGCGAATAAGTGAGTCCGGGGCATCTTTTGCGGCTGCCACCTTGCCCACATACACCAATTCTCGCGAGTATTTCTCAATGCGCATAAACGTGCGCTTACGAGCCTTGGTGAACGGCATTGCCCTATCAAGCATGGTGTCTGCCACAATTGCGACCAGGCACCACATTTGCCCCATGGGCGCGCCCTGGCACAAACGTACAAAGCCACGAGCAGCACGGCTAATGAGTTTTTGACTTACCACAGGGTTTCGATCCCTGAGGATACCCAGCAAGGCCACCTGATAGGTCAGCCGCATACGCCGGGCAGCAATTTCGTATTCAGCCTCATTACCTTCAAAAACCGGCACCGACAAACCACCACAAAAGTCCTGCGAATCCTTTAGGTCAGCTTCGAAGAAACAGGATTCCGGGTAAGGCTTTTCACGGCGGGCTTCGCGCAGTTCATTGATTACGGGCAGCAACAGCTCAGGATGATCCGCGCGCTGCTGATGATAATATTCCACGTAGCGGCGAAGGATAAAAAGCGCATTGTTCAAGGTGGTGAGGAGTATGTTCTTGTCGTCGTTAGCCCCAACCGGAACATCGTTTGCCATGGCCACGGCCTCCTGGCAGAGCAACGTACCACCACGAAGTTCGACCAGAATAAATATGCCGCGGAGCTGATTGAGGAAATCCAGGCAGTTTTGCAAATCCTCACCGCTTTCACGGTTTACCTGAAAGCGCTCAAGACTGGACTCTGCCTGTTTGATGGTCTGCTCAATTTCATTTTTGACCAGGTCAAACGACTGCGATTTCGTCGCAAGAGACGACTGAACCATAAACGCTTCCCGTTAAACTGCGGAGACTACCGCACCTTCCTAGTGAACTATGGCCTGACAGGAGTGTATGCCAGGTTTTTTGTTATTGAGCCGGCCGGACCTGTCCCGGCCTGGATGCTCACCAAGAGCACGACAGAAAACTGAAGTACTAACCATTACTTATAACATAAAACTCAAGTACCTCAATAAAGCTGCCATGTAACATTTGGTACAGGCCGACACAGTTCTCATTCTAGGCCTCAAGTTTGCTCCATAGCGTTTCACCAGCTTTCTTTTCCATGGCTGCCATGAACGCCCGATGAGCTTCACGCTCAGCTTCGGTCGCCTCAACAACCGGCAGTGCGGGCCGGCTTGAATTCAGTCGGCGGATACCGCCATTAGTCCCGCCATTTTCAGACCCGGCATCCAGAGACAAAGCCGTCTGCCCACCGGTAAGTAACAGGTACACTTCTGCCAGAATCTCGGCATCCAGCAGTGCTCCGTGAAGTTCACGGTTGCTGTTATCAACGCCGTAACGTTTACACAAGGCATCCAGATTGTTTTTCTGGCCAGGGTGTTTTGCACGGGCAATGGCCAGAGTATCCACAACACCACAGTAATCTGCGGTTTTGCGCACGGGCTTGATCCGGGCAAACTCCGCATCCATGAACCCCACGTCAAACGCGGCGTTGTGAATAACGAGTTCGGCGCCTTTTATGAATTCGAAAAACTCGTCGGCCACTTCGGCAAATTTTGGTTTATCCACGAGGAATTCATTCGTAATTCCGTGGATGGTAATTGCTTCCGCCTCAACCTCACGCTCAGGATTGATGTACACATGATAGTTGCGGCCGGTGAGCTGGCGCTCCATCATTTCAACACAACCAATCTCTATAACCCGGTGCCCTTCCGCCGGATCAATACCAGTTGTTTCAGTGTCCAGTATAATTTGTCTCATAATTCCCACACTATTTCAGTTCAGCAACACCCTTGTTCGCTAGTTCGTCTGCGAGTTCGTTGTCCGGGATTCCTGCATGGCCTTTTACCCAATGCCAGTTGACCTTGTGCCTGGTGGTTTCCGCATCCAGAGCACGCCAAAGGTCATCGTTTTTCACCGGTTTTTTAGCCGATGTCTTCCAGCCGTTGCGCTTCCATCCTGAGAGCCATTCCGTAATACCCTTACGGACATACTGTGAGTCGGTATACAGCTCCACCTCACAGCCACGCTTGAGCGCTTTTAAACCCTGAATAGCAGCCATAAGCTCCATACGGTTATTGGTAGTATGCAACTCCCCGCCATGCATGGTTTTGACCGCATCGCCGTAGCGCAGTACCACGCCCCAGCCGCCGCGCCCCGGGTTGCCTTTACAAGCACCATCGGTATACAAAATCACCTTACCGGTCATTCAAACTCCCTTGTCTATATCACTTCGGAGACCCCGTAAGGCCAGTCACTCATCAGAAGGGGCCAGGCTCTGCGAAGGATGGCCTCTCGCCGCTCCCACGGTACCTGTTCCCGACAACCCCATTACCTTGCTCTGACGCCAAACGTTACGCCGGGGAATCCGGGCGCAAACCTGTTTTTTTGCAAGGATACAGTAATAGGCACCAACCGGCAGAACCCCATACCCGGACAAGCGCTGCACAAACCCACCGGAAACCTTGCGACCACTGCGCTGAAATGGAAGATGATAAAAACGGGTGAGAGAAGTCTCTACCTGAAAATCCAACAAGTGAAGCCAGTCTTCCATTCTGCCACGGGAAAGAAAGCGCCCTCCCCAAGGCCCGGCATGATGCCGTGAGACCAGCCTGCGAATACCCCAAACACTCACCGGGTTAAAACCGATGAGCACTATCGAGCCATCTCCCCGCAAAACCCGTGCCGCCTCACGCAGAACCTGGTGGGGATAAGGGGAGAAATCCGCCGTATGGTGAAGCACAACCAGGTCCATGGAATCCCCGGGAAAAGGCAGTTCATCGGCATCGCAAACCACGACTCCCTCGGGTATGTCGCTGAAGCATCTGGGTGTAGTTATTATTTTCTCGGAAAAGTCAGTGCTATTCGCGAGGGGAATCCGGTGGCTGACCCCGACCTGAAGTTGCCTGGCACCTGTCAGCTTTACAAGGCGGCGATCGAGATAATACCGTTGATCTGCCAGTAAACTTCGACCGAGCGGAGTCTGAAACCAGTTCTCGAAACTTTCACATCGGGATGGATAGTCGACGTTATGATTGCTCTTCACACTGCCTTTACTCCCGCTTTATTATCATCCGGCAAGAAACCAGGGACTTACTGATTGTTGGGACTGCGGCTTTAATGCTCTATCATACCAGCCAAACTTGCCAAGCATATACGGGGACCTCTGATGCTAACCATCTCTGCCATTTCCGCATTCAGTGATAACTATATCTGGTGCCTTGCAGATACAGATACCGGTAAAGCCCTGATTGTGGATCCCGGACAAGCAAAGCCTGTGCAGGACTACCTCGCTGCAAAGGGGCTCAAACTCGACACCATTCTTGTCACACACCACCATCCTGACCATGTTGGCGGCATCAAGACCCTCGTGCAAGACAATCCCGGTTGTCGCGTAACTGGGCCTGCTGAATCCCCCTTCAAGGGCAGCACCAACACCGTTCACCCGGGTGATGAAGTGGTTTGGGGAGGCGTCACTTTCGAGGTTATGGGAGTGCCCGGGCACACGCTTGATCACATTGCCTACTTTACCGACGCTAAAATAGACGGCCGCCCCGCTCTGTTTTGTGGCGACACCCTCTTCGTGATTGGCTGCGGTCGTCTTTTTGAAGGTACCCCCTCCCAGATGCTGGAGTCCTTAAGGTCAATTCGTGAACTCCCCGGCGAAACTGCAATTTATTGCGCCCATGAATACACCCTCTCCAACCTGCGGTTCGCTCGTAGTTGGTTGCCGAACGACAGCAAACTCGAAGCTTTTGAGCGAGAGTGCAAAGAAAAACGGCAAGCAGGTGAGCCCACTGTGCCTTCCGTTCTTGAAAAGGAAAAACAACTTAATCCGTTTTTACGGTGGGATGACCCCATGGTTGTCAGCGCCGCAAAACGCTATTGCTCCGAGCAGGGTCTCGCATCGGATTCCGATAGCGCCATTTTCGCTGCCATACGGCATGGCAAAGATAACTTCTGATCTGTTAACAAATTCTCTCATCGTCGTAACGAGAGGCTTCTTGACGATTTTAAACGAGCGCACATAAAATCGGTTACCTTTTAGCTCCTAACCTATTAAATATGACGGGGTTTCAGACACAACCCCAGTCATACTTCAGAGCCGGAAAATGCCTATGTTGGTTAAACGATTGCCCCTGCTACTAGTTGTTAGCGCCTTGGCAGGTGGCTGCAGCTCGCTCTACCTGTCTAGAGACATCACTACAGATAACCCTCTCGATTCAGATGAGGTAACCCTTGCTGCCGGCGATGAAGGGCTTAAAAAATCCGTGGAAACTGGCAAAAGCAACGGCCTTGTGCGAAATGAGCCGCTGGATGATGCCATGGCTCCCGAACTCAAGGTTGCCGCAAGGGAAGCCAGGGAAAAGCTCGACAACCCGGAGCAGAAAACCACCTCCGACGACGTTGTGCAAACCGATATGTGGAACCGCCTGCGGGCGGGCTTCATGCTGGATCACGATGTAGATAACAAACGAGTACAAGATCAGCTTAACTGGTACGCCAGACACCCAGGCTACATCAACCGTGTAGTGGAACGTGGAAGCCGGTATCTGTACCACATAGTTAATGAAACAGAGAAACGCGGATTGCCCGCTGAGTTTGCCCTGCTACCTATCGTCGAAAGCGCATTTGATCCTTTTGCATACTCCCATGGCCGGGCTGCCGGACTATGGCAATTCATACCCTCAACCGGCAAGTACTTTGGCCTTACGCAAAGCTGGTGGCACGACGATCGCCGCGATGTACTCGCCGCTACTGACGCTGCCCTGACCTATCTCGACCGCCTGACGAACCGATTTGATGGTGACTACACCTTGGCTCTGGCTGCTTACAACAGTGGCGGCGGCACTGTATCCAGCGCCATGCGACGAAATCGCAAAGCCAGCAAACCACAAGACTTCTGGTCCCTGCAATTGCCACAGGAAACCCGCCACTACGTACCCAAGCTTATCGCACTTGCAAAAATTTTCGATGACCCGGAGGCCTATGGAATTGAACTGCCAGCCCTTCTGGACGAGCCCTATTTCGACATTGTTGAAACCGGTGGGCAGCTGGATCTTGCACAAGCAGCAGAGCTTTCCGGAGTGGATATAGATGAGATTTACTTGCTCAATCCCTCGTACAACCGATGGGCAACCAATCCGGAAGGCCCGCACCGCCTGTTGGTTCCCCATCAGAACGCAGAAGACTTCCGCACCGCGCTGGCAGAGATCCCATCAAACAAACGGGTCTCATGGCGCAATTACGTAGTTAAATCCGGTGATAGCCTGAACACGATCTCGCGGAAATTCTCCACTACACCTTCGGTGCTGCAACAAGTTAACAACCTGAACAGCGATCTCATCCGCATCGGCCAGCGATTGATGATCCCCTCGGCATCCCAAGACTCCAGTACCTATGCCCTGAGTGCATCCAAACGTCTTGAGCGCAAGCAAGCCAAAAAGCGGGATGGCAACAAACTGCGCTATACCGTACGCCGTGGCGACACCTTTTGGGATATCGCGCGCGAGCATCGGGTTAGCGTACGCCAAGTGGCGGCGTGGAACGGCATGGCTCCCGGAGACCCGCTTATCCCTGGTAAAAAACTGGTGATCTGGTCAAAAACTGCCCAACCTGTGCTCGCCTCGGCCGACACTTCAAGGGGTAAGGCCATGGTCCGGAAGGTAGGCTACCGTGTTCGCAAAGGTGACTCCCTTGCCCTCATTGCTAATCGTTTTTCAGTAAATGTTCGAGATATCGCAAGCTGGAACGATCTGAACACCTCTCGTTATCTGCAACCAGGGCAAAGTCTGGTACTCTACGTCGACATCCGGAATAGCCCCTGAACTTCACAGGTTCACTGCCGGAACTTTCAGTAAACATAAGAATCATAAAGATTTTGCGGACAAGAGCGCCGGGCAGGATGCCTGGCGCGTCGGCCTGAAACTCCTGAATGTGCGAGACCCATGACAAGAACCTCTACCGCCCCACGCCTTACAACGCTCGTTTCACTGCTATCCTTTCTGGCATTCCCCATTTTTTCGCATGCCAACGATTCAACATCTGGCTCCGGTGATCCTCAAGTACAGCCGGTTCACGGTATGGCCATGCACGGCGAGCCGAAGTATCCAGAAGGGTTCACTCATTACAGCTATATCAACCCGGAAGCCCCAAAGGGTGGCGCTCTCAAAATGGCCGTAGTGGCCAACGGGTTCGATTCCTTTAACCCCTTTGTGATTCGAGGCGTGGCTGCAGCAGGCATTAGCAACTATCTCTATGACACCCTGCTTGAGTACTCGGCAGATGAGCCATTTTCCATGTATGGACTTATTGCAGAGTCGCTGGAAACGCCCGACGATCGAAGCTACGTAGTGTTTAATCTGAGGGAATCGGCGCGCTTTCAGGATGGCGAGCCCATTAGAGCAGGAGACGTAAAATTCTCATTTGAAACCCTGACTACCAAGGGGCATCCGTTTTACCGGAACTATTATGCAGATGTGAGCAAAGTCACTGTTGAGAATCCACTTCGAATCCGTTTCGATTTTCAGGAAACCAGTAACCGGGAACTGCCTCTTATTCTCGGGCAGATACCTATCCTCCCTGCGCACTACTGGCAGGATCGCGAGTTCGATAAAAGCGGTCTTACCCCGCCTGTGGGCAGTGGCGCCTATCGTATCGGTAGTTTTGAAGCTGGTCGCTCGATCGAGTATGAGCGCCTGAATGATTACTGGGCAAAAGATCTTGCTGTCCGCAAAGGCCAGCTCAACTTTGACCGCATTCGTTACGATTATTATACCGACGACACCGTTGCCCTTGAGGCTTTCAAGGCCGGTAGCTTTGATTTCAGAGTAGAAACGTCTGCGAAGAACTGGGCTACAGCCTATACCGGGCAGAAGTTTGATAACGGAACCATTATAAAAGAAGCGATTGAACACCATCGGCCAACCGGCATGCAGGGTTTCGTGTTCAACACCCGCAAAGAGGTTTTCAGTGACTCGCGGGTACGAGAAGCACTGACTTACGCATTTGATTTCGAATGGACAAACAAGAACCTCTTCTACGGCCAGTATGCCCGCACCAACAGTTATTTTGAAAACAGCGAATTAGCCTCTAGTGGTCTGCCAATGGGCCGGGAACTGGCAATACTTGAAGAGTTCAGGGATCAGCTGGGCGAAGACATTTTCACCAAACCCTTCAAGGCGCCCTCCACCGACGGCAAGCAAGGCTTGAGGGGCAACCTGAGAGTGGCGATGGAACTATTGCGTTCGGCGGGTTACGAAGTTCGTGACGGTAAGATGGTGTACGCAGAAACAGGCACTCCATTGAAGTTCGAAGTTTTGTTATTTCAAAAGACCTTTGAGCGAGTCGTACTGCCCTTCAAGAACAACCTGGCTCGGCTTGGTATTGATGTATCTGTGCGCCTGGTGGACAGCAATCAGTACGTTCAACGTGTACGCGAATTCGACTACGACATGATCACTCAGGCAATTGGTCAGTCAGACTCCCCCGGCAACGAACAGCGAGAGTACTGGCACTCGTCCACCGTCAATGCCAACGGCTCCCGCAACTATGCAGGTGTGAATGATCCTGTGGTCGATGAGTTGGTCAGCCTGGTTATTCAAGCCCCGGATCGAGAAGAACTGGTACAACGCACTCGTGCTCTGGACAGGGTTCTTCTGCAAGGGCATTACGTGGTACCTCACTGGCACCTTGCGAAAGACCGGATTGCCTACTGGGGCCACCTGATGCACCCGGAGACTACGCCCAAAAATGGAACTGACCTCGATCATTGGTGGGCAGAGCCCTGAGGAAGTTACCGCTAAATGGGCATTTATATACTACGGCGCCTGGCGCTGATTATCCCAACATTGATCGGCATACTGCTGCTCAATTTCGTGATTGTTCAAGCGGCGCCCGGTGGGCCCGTTGAACAACTGATTGCGGAAATGGAAGGCCATGGTGGCAGCGCCCTGGCCAGAGCTTCAGGCGGAGATACCGGGGGGGAGGTAGCCAGCGCTTCCGGTGACCGGCGGGGCTCTCGGGGTATTCCCGATGAAATGCTTAAAGAAATTGAAGTCATGTACGGCTTCGACAAGCCAGCCCATGAGCGTTTTTTCAAAATGCTCAAAGATTACGCCACCTTCAATTTCGGTGATTCCTTTTATAGGGACAGAAGCGTAACCCAGCTGATTGTCGACAAGATGCCCGTTTCCATATCCCTGGGGCTATGGTCAACGTTGATTATCTATTTCATTTCCATACCCCTGGGTATCCGAAAAGCCGTTTCAGACGGCTCCCGCTTCGATGTCTGGAGCAGCTCTGCGATAGTCATTGGCTATGCCATTCCGGGTTTTCTATTCGCTATACTGCTGATTGTTCTGTTTGCCGGAGGCAGTTACTTCGACTGGTTTCCTCTTCGCGGCCTCACGTCTTCAAACTTCGATCAGCTTACCTGGTATCAACAAATCGGGGATTATTTCTGGCACCTGGCCCTGCCGGTCACTGCCAACGTGATTGGTGGTTTTGCCACCCTCACCCTGCTCACCAAAAATTCGTTTCTCGATGAAATCGGGAAACACTACGTTGTGACAGCGAGAGCCAAAGGCCTGGATGAGAAGCAGGTGCTATACGGGCATATTTTCCGCAACGCCATGCTGATCGTCATTGCCAGTCTTCCCGGGGTGCTTGTGTCGCTGTTTTTTACGGGCTCACTGCTCATTGAGGTGATCTTCTCTCTCGATGGCCTTGGCCTGCTGGGCTTTGAAGCCGCCCTTAACAGAGACTACCCGGTTATCTTTGGCACGCTGTTCATCTTTACGCTGATGGGATTGGTGTTAAAGCTGATTTCCGATATCACCTATGTACTGGTAGATCCCCGCATCGACTTTGAAAGCAGGGAGGGCGCGTAACATGAAAGCCCTTACCCCCATCCAGCAACGTCGTTTACGGAACTTCCGCAAAAACCGTCGGGGCTTCTGGTCTTTGTGGGCATTTCTGGCCATTTTCGGGCTGACTTTGATGGCGGAGCTCATCGCAAACGACAGGCCCCTTGTTGTCTCCTATCAGGACACGCTGTATTTCCCGGTGGTTGAGAGGGTGCCGGAAGAAACGTTTGGCGGTTTTCTGCCCACAGATGCAGATTACCGGGATCCATTTATCGCCGATGAAATCCTCGCCAATGGCTGGATGCTCTGGCCCCCAATCCGCTTTAGTTACGACACCATAAATTACAACCTGGAAGTACCCTCCCCTGCACCCCCCAGCGCCGAAAACTGGCTTGGCACAGATGACCAGGGGCGGGATGTCGCAGCGCGGGTGATTTATGGTTTTCGTATTTCCGTGCTTTTTGGGTTAACCCTTACCATTGCCAGCTGCATTGTCGGGGTTACGGTTGGCGCGATTCAGGGCTTTTATGGCGGAAAAACAGATCTGATCGGACAACGATTTATTGAGATCTGGTCTGGATTACCGGTGTTGTACCTGCTGATTATTCTTTCCGGAATTGTGCAACCAAACTTCTGGTGGCTACTCGGTATCATGTTGATGTTCAGCTGGATGGGCCTGGTTGATGTGGTGCGTGCGGAGTTCCTCAGGGCGCGTAACTTTGAATACGTTAAAGCAGCAAGGGCACTGGGGCTGGATAACAGAAAGATTATGTTCCGACACATACTCCCCAATGCCATGGTGGCAACCCTGACCTTTCTGCCGTTCATCCTGACTGGCGCCATTACCGGCCTCACCTCTCTGGATTTTCTGGGCTTTGGCCTGCCTTCCGGCTCCCCCTCCCTTGGCGAGCTGATTGCCCAGGGCAAAGCAAACTTGCATGCACCCTGGCTGGGCATATCCGCCTTCGTTTCCTTGTCACTGATGCTGACCCTGCTGGTATTCGTGGGCGAAGCCGTGCGCGATGCCTTTGATCCCCGCAAAAATGGTTAAGAGCGAGCTGATATGAGCGAACTGTTAGAGATAGCCAATCTTTCCGTCTGCTTCAACCAGGGGCCAAAGGCTGTCGATTCTATATCTCTGAGCTTGAAGAAGGGAGAAACCCTGGCGCTGGTGGGTGAAAGCGGTTCGGGAAAATCTGTCACTGCTCTGTCTGTGCTGCGGCTTCTGGACGAACGCCACGCCAGCTATCCCAGTGGCGAAATCCGCTACCGCGGAGAAAACCTGCTAAGTGCTCCCGAGAAACGCCTGCGTCAGGTGCGTGGGCGTGAGATCAGTATGATTTTCCAGGAGCCCATGACCTCTCTGAACCCACTGCACACGGTGGAGAAGCAGATTTCTGAAACCCTGGAACTGCACAAGGGAATGCGGGGCGTTCAGGCCCGGGAACGCTGCCTGGAGCTGTTAAGCCTGGTGGGTATTGTAAACCCCGAAAGCCGGCTTGGCGCCTACCCCCATCAGCTTTCCGGCGGCCAGAAACAGCGTGTCATGATAGCCATGGCGTTAGCCAATGAACCAGACCTGCTGATTGCTGATGAGCCAACCACCGCTCTGGATGTAACCGTACAAAAGCAGGTGCTTGAACTACTCCAGAATTTACAGCAAAAGCTGGGCATGGCTATTCTTCTGATTACCCACGATCTTACCATCGTACAGCGTTATGCCAGCCGGGTTGCGGTTATGGAGCACGGCAAGCTGGTGGAACAGGCCGAAACCACTACCTTGTTCGCATCACCCAATCACCCATACACCCGCAAGCTGTTGAGTGCAGAGCCTCCGGCCGCACCCCTGTCTCTCGCGAAGAGCGGGATGCCATTATTGAACATTCGCAACCTTGATGTGCGCTTCCCCACTCGAAAGGGTCTGTTCGGCAAGGTAAAAGAGTACTTTCATGCCGTTAAAGAGGTGAGTTTTACCCTGCATCGCGGCCAGACTCTCGGCATTGTAGGGGAAAGCGGTAGCGGCAAGACCACCATCGGTCATGCCCTGCTTAAGCTTACAGCCAGCACGGGTGAAATCCAGTTGGACGAAGAAGAGTTATCGGGCCTGGATCAACGTGCATTCCGGCCTTGGCGACGCCGGGTACAGATTGTATTTCAGGATCCTTTTGGCAGCCTTAGCCCACGAATGTCCATTGCCGAAATAGTCCGGGAAGGCCTGGAAATACACGATGCCGAGAACCGCGACACCCACGATGCGAAAGTGATCAGGGCACTCGTTGACGTAGGTCTGGATCCTGAAGCCAGGCACCGTTACCCCCATGAATTTTCTGGCGGGCAGCGCCAGCGGATTGCCATAGCCCGGGCACTGGTGCTACAGCCGGATGTTATCATTCTGGACGAACCCACATCGGCGCTGGATCGCACGGTGCAAAAGCAGGTTATCGAGCTGCTTCGCGATATTCAGGCACGCTATGGTCTAAGCTATATCTTTATCAGTCACGATCTTGCTGTTGTTCGGGCTCTCAGTCATCAGTTGCTGGTACTTCGGCAGGGTAAGATCGTGGAATACGGGGATGCCAGTGACATTTTCCGGGCTCCCTCGAAAGAATACACACAAGAATTACTCCAGGCGGCGTTTTTCTATCAATCGAAAGATGCCAATATCACTACGACTATTTGAGCGTTACGTCTGCCGGCTTGCTTCGGGGATAATGCACTAAAATCAGGAACACAGGGAGAAGACCCATGGGTATACTCAGTGGTAAGAGAGCGCTGATTGTTGGCGTAGCCAGCAAACTGTCTATTGCTTACGGTATTGCCGACGCCTTTGCCCGCGAAGGTGCGGAACTGGCTTTTACTTACCAGAACGACAAGTTGCAGCCTCGCGTAGAGAAATTTGCCGAAGGCTGGGGCAGCAAGCTTATCTTCCCTTGCGACGTTGCCAGCGATGAAGAAATTGAAAACGTATTCAAGGAACTGAACAAGCACTGGGACAACATCGACATTATTGTTCACGCCGTTGGCTTTGCGCCCGGTCATGAGCTTGATGGTAACTATGTTGATGTAACCACCCGGGAAGGCTTCAAAATCGCCCACGACATCAGCTCCTACAGCTTTGTCGCCCTGGCTAAGGGTGCACGATCCATGATGCACGAAGGCAGCTCTTTGCTGACTCTCACCTACCTTGGTGCCGAGAAGGTTCTTCAAAACTACAACGTGATGGGTCTTGCCAAGGCCTCTCTGGAAGCAAACGTGCGCTACATGGCCGCAAGTCTGGGCCGCGACGGCATTCGGGTGAACGGTATTTCCGCCGGGCCAATCAGAACCCTGGCCGCCTCAGGCATCAAGAGCTTCCGCAAGATGTTGGCAGAGAACGCTCGCCGTGCGCCGCTTCGTCGCAACGTAACCATTGATGAAGTGGGTAATGCGGCTGCATTTATCACGTCCGATATGGCCAGCGGTATTACCGGTGAGATCATGTACGTTGATGGCGGTTTCAACATTACCGGCATGGGCGAACTGGAAGAATAATTCGCTTAAGTGCCTGAAAAAAGCCAGCAACACGCTGGCTTTTTTATTGGCTAAACAGGTGGCTTCTATCCTATGGGGCCGACATGGCACGCGCCACAGCATCTGTCCACTCCACATACGCTGTCTGATCGGATTCAATAATCCGGGCACCTACCAGATAACTGCCCTTATCCGGGCGGCACCAGACAACCTCAAGGGTGAGAATAAAGTGTTCGTCATGATGCCCTAATACGACGGACGCCGGATATAGGGCGCCAGAGGCAAGGCACTCCGTGGCAAGCAAACAGAGGCCGCTGGCAGAAATATCGCGTATGGCGCACACGAGTTCCCGCGCTTGCGACTCTGACTCACCTTCCGTCGCAGGGTACTCAGCCTCCAGCTCAAGCGTAATCTCCGCTCGGGCGATTAAACGATACTGCCTGCGGTTATCTTCCCCATCAGGAAGATCCTTGTGTGCTCCAAACGTATAGTCAGTGTCTGTCATTATTATTCCTGGCTTATTGTTCGCTGACCCTATCAGTTTCGCCCAACACGAATACGGCCCACCACCCGGCTCAGAGTGTCATCAAATTCTGCAGCGCCGCCCAGAATACGCACCTGCCCCTCAACAATGGCTAGTACCAGTTCATCTTCTAAAAATTCCCGACGATTCAACCCGAGCCGATCTACGAAAATAAGTTTCCGCGATGCGTTGGTGCGAACAGCCAATTTGAGTTTTGTCTCTTCTTCAACCCTTTCAGCTCTGACCGCGATCCAACCCCCAAGGTTGAGATCGTCTACTGACTTTTGCGCCAACTGCATTTTTTCGCGATACAGCCGCTCCTGTTCTGCCTTTTCATCTGCCAGACGCTGGTCCTCTGCCTCTTGGCGTTGGCGTGCAAGTATCGCCTGTCGATCAGCTTCCTCTTGCTGGCGTTTCAACTCTGCAGCTTCTTTCTCTTTTCGGAGAGCCTCAGCATGAGCCCTGGCCGCTTGTGCCGCCTGTAGGCGCTCATTTCTTTGTTTTTCGCAGGCTGCAGCCAGTATTTGCACTGTTTCGTCAAGCACTTCACCAAAAGGCGTAGGTGCCGGCAAGGGGCGAATGCTTCCGTCCTCCTGTGCTTGGCAGAAATCCTGCCAGGGCTGCAGCCCCAGCTTTACACCGGTACCGTTTGTCCAGAGTATTTCCGCTGTGTCTTCCAGCAAAGCGCAGAAAAACCGGCGCTGCTCCGAGGCGCCCTCACCCTCCACAAACCACTTTTCCTCGAAAGGCTGAAATTCATTGCGCTGTGGCGCCTCAAAACTCAGCCAGACCGGGCTCCAAAGGAAACTGCGGTCGTCGGGCAAGGCATCAACCAACTCAGGGGTTTCGCCACGCAGTCGCGACATCATGACAGTGCCTATGCCAGCCAACGCATTCGGTGTAAGGGGACGCTCAAAAACTCGCCCCCACACATCCACCAGCCGATCACCGATCTGTTCACCCACATGATATAAGCGGTCTCTGTCTTTATCTGACAGCGAGGGGTCGCCTACCCATACCAGCCATTCGAGCAACTTGCTGCCATGCCGCGAAGTTTCACCATCCACGCCGGAGTCCCATACCGCTTGTTTAAGGAGCCCCTGCCAATGATCAAAAATAAAATGAAGCACTGGTTGTGGAAGCTTTCGCCCCTGCAACGCCCGGCCGATCAAGGCCCTTGCTGTCTGATCCGCACGCCGTTGCCGTGCCGCCCCCTTCTCGGTTTCCAGCAAACGTTCGCGTAACATGCCAGTTTGAGCGCTACGCCTTGATGCGTCTTCCTGCCAGCCCCTGCAAAAAGCTTCTACAGCGTCAGTACTGTCAGCTTTGAAGCTGGCAGAAACCGCAATAATCAAAGTGTCCAACTGTTCAAGAAGCGCTTTTGATGAACGCCCGCCAGAATCGCTCCAACCGCGCCACTCCTGAAAGCTATCGAGCCAGCCCAGCAATACCTCACTGAAAGCCTGGTGGCCATCCAGGTTCATGCGCCAGGCAAGGTAGAATCTCAAACGGGCAATGCGCCGGGAAAGCTCAGTATGAAGACCGCTTGTTTTAAGAAATACATCCATAATGCGGTCAGCCACATAGGCTGCGTTCACCTGGCGTACCGACCAATCCAAATGCACAGAACTCAGCACGTGGGCAACACGCTCATCTCGCTGTTCGGTCCAACAGGAAAGCAGCAGTGGCGTCCAGTCGCTGACTGTTTCTGGTGGCAGTTTACCCGGAGGGTAAGGAAGTTCTGGAACACGAATACCGGCAAGCACGTCATCAATTTTTGCGGCGACCGCGTTCCGCGAGGCCACCGGGCGCGAATTCGGTCTGTTTTGTGTCATCCATTCCCCATGCTCAAGAAGCGTTGAAAAGGCCCAGTAAATAAAGCAGTATAACGAACTCGCCGGGGTTGGCCACAGCCGGGCCCGGTGTTATTCGCGTTAATCTGCGGTCCTGCTGGCATATTTCACCGTTCAGGCAGGCAGCAACGATAAGAATTGGGGAAACAGCAAAAAATGTCCGGCAATAAACTTGAAAACTTGAACGTAGCGAGCCAGGAAACACTGATTACCCCTGAAAAGCTCAAACAGGATATGCCACTTACTGGCAAGGCTGCGCAAACCGTTGCCGATGGCCGCCAGGCGATTTACGACATTCTTGACGGCAAAGACCACCGTTTGTTTCTTGTGGTGGGCCCCTGCTCTATTCATGATGTTGAAGCAGCCCGGGATTACGCCACCCGCCTGAAAAAACTTTCGGATGAAGTCAGCGATACTCTGCTTATCGTCATGCGTGTGTATTTTGAAAAGCCGAGAACGACCGTTGGCTGGAAAGGCCTGATTAACGACCCGCAACTGAACGATACTTTTGATATCGAACGCGGCCTGCAAGTGGGTCGCCGCCTCTTGCTCGATATCAACGAGCTTGGCCTGCCCGTTGCGACTGAAGCACTTGACCCTATTTCACCTCAGTATCTTCAGGACTCCATAGCCTGGTCGGCGATAGGCGCGCGCACTACCGAATCCCAGACTCACCGCGAGATGAGCAGTGGTCTGTCTATGGCGATTGGTTTCAAAAATGGCACGGATGGCAGCCTGGATGTTGCTGTAAACGCGATGAAATCTGTTTCTTACTCGCACAATTTCCTGGGCATCGACCAGCAGGGCCAGGTTGCGATCATCCGCACCAAAGGTAACCAATACGGACATGTGGTTCTTCGTGGTGGCGGCGGCAAGCCTAATTACGATTCGGTCAGTGTGACCCTCTGCGAGCAGGCGCTCGAAAAAGCCGGCTTGCGCCAATCCATCATGGTGGATTGCAGCCACGCCAACTCCAGCAAAGACCCGGCCATCCAGCCACTGGTTATGCAGGATGTGAGCCATCAGATTCTCGAGGGCAACACCTCTATTCAGAGCCTGATGATTGAAAGCAACATCAACTGGGGCAATCAATCTATTCCGGAAAACCTGGCCGACTTGAAATATGGGGTGTCAGTGACAGATGCCTGCATCGACTGGGAAACAACAGAGAAAGCCATTCGCGACATGCGGGACAAGCTGAAAGAGGTGCTCCCAAAGCGGAAAACTGCCTGAACTGTGCGGTGAAATACCCGTGCAGTGAGCTTATGTAGTTTTATGAATGAAAACGGGGAGCTCAGGCTCCCCGTTTTGCATGTTTACGATTGCAAACCAGGCACTAGAAGATTGGTAAGCCACCAACCCAGTCTAGCCGATCCCTCAATGCGACCACCTGGCCAACGATAACCAGAGTTGGAGCCTGCACAGCTTCTTCGTGCACCCGCTGTACAATCGTTTCCAGGTTACCGGTGACTACCTGCTGCTCCCGAGTAGTGCCCTTGGAAATCAGGGCAATTGGCATGTCTGGTGCCATGCCGTGTTTTATAAGCTGTTCGCAGATGATCGGAAGACCAACCAAACCCATGTAAAATACCAGGGTATGGTTGGTCTGGACGTAGTCCTTCCAAGGTAAATCACAGGTATTGTTTTTCAGATGCCCGGTCACAAATCGCACAGACTGCGCATGATCACGGTGAGTTAAAGGAATGCCGGCATAAGCCGCACAGCCAGAAGCTGCGGTAATGCCAGGAACAACCTGAAACCGGACGCCAGCGCCGGCCAGGGTTTCAATTTCCTCGCCGCCCCGGCCAAAGATAAACGGATCACCACCCTTTAGCCGAACTACCCGAAAACCTTGTTTGGCAAGGTCCACCAATCTCTGGTTGATCTGATCCTGCGGCAACGTGTGATTGGCTCGTTGTTTTCCCACGTGAATCTTTTCAGCAGAGTCCGGGATCAAGGCAAGAATTTCCGGCGAAACCAATCGATCGTAAAGCACGATTTCTGCCGACGTAATAAGGCGCCAGGCCTTTAGCGTAAGCAATTCCGGGTCGCCGGGGCCAGCGCCCACAAGAGCGACTTCCCCGGCCGAGCTATTCGGATTTGAGGTAATGGGGTTTGTTCTGTAGCGAACCGGAGCAGGCCTTGCGCCGACGCCGGTTCCGAGCTCTTGTTCTGATTTGTCGTTCATTGAATGCGCTCAGTACCGCCCATGTAAGGCTTGAGAACATCGGGAACCAGAATGCTGCCGTCCGACTGCTGATAGTTCTCCATTACTGCAATCAATGCACGGCCAACCGCAAGGCCAGACCCGTTCAGTGTATGCACTGGCTCAGGCTTACCGGTTTCCGGGTTACGCCAGCGCGCGCCCATGCGACGAGCCTGGAAGTCCCGGGTATTGGAGCAGGACGATATTTCCCGATACTTGCCCTGCCCGGGTAACCAGACCTCAATATCGTAGGTTTTCGCCGCCGAAAAGCCCATATCGCCACCGCACAGTGCAACCAGTCGGTATGGCAACTCAAGCAGTTGCAGTACTTTTTCTGCATGGCCGGTAAGCGCTTCCAGTGCGGCTTCAGAGTCTTCAGGGCGCACCACCTGAACCAACTCAACCTTTTCGAACTGGTGCTGGCGAATCATACCGCGGGTATCACGGCCGTAGGAGCCGGCCTCACTGCGGAAACAAGGCGTATGGCACACCATCTTCAGGGGCAATGTACCGGCCTCAAGAATTGTATCAGACACCAGATTGGTGACCGGTACTTCTGCAGTGGGAATCAGATAGAGCGAGGGATCACCCTGCATCTTGAACAAATCTTCTTCAAATTTTGGCAACTGGCCAGTGCCATAAAGCGCGTCAGCGTTCACCAGGTAAGGCACATAGGTCTCGGAATACCCATGTTCTTCTGTGTGCAGGTTCAGCATGAACTGTGCAAGGGCCCGGTGCAGGCGTGCGACTTGACCCCGCATAACCGCGAACCTTGAGTGCGCAAGGCGGGTCGCCGTCTCAAAGTCCAGGCCACCGAGTTCATCCCCCAGAGCAACATGGTCTTTAGGTTCAAAATCAAACGCCTTGGGCGTTCCCCAGGTACGAACCTCAACGTTATCTTCTTCACTGTCACCGGGTGTTACATCTGCATCCGGAAGGTTCGGAATGCCGGCCAGAAAGTCATTAAGCTCCTGCTGCAGTGCATGCAGTTCTTTCTCGGCTTCCGATTTTCGGGACTTCAAGCTCTCCACTTCGTCCAACAGCGGCTGTATATCTTCACCCGCAGCCTTCGCTTTGCCGATCGATTTCGACTTCTTGTTCTGCTCACTCTGCAACGTTTCCGTACTTACCTGGAGGGCGCGGCGGCGCTCCTCAAGTGTTTCGAAAGCGGCAACGTCAAATGCGAAGTTCTTGATGGCCAGCCGGCGGGCGATCTCTTCAGTCTGATTTCGGACACGTTTGGGATCGAGCATGGTTATCCTGGTTCTTCCGGTTTGCGATGTTTGTAGAATAACCCGTCATTATACTCGTGGCAGCGCCGGTGGCTACCGCTGAGGAACCATGAAAGGCTTTCAGGTATGGCGCTTTGTAGGACTTTGTTCGTTGAGTGCATCCAGCCTTTGGCGTTTTTCGGCGAGCTTGATTTCCAGGCCTCGGTTAACGGGCTCGTAGTACCTGCGCTTATGAATGGCCTCCGGCAGATAGGACTCTCCGGCGGCAAAGGCGTCTGGCTCATGGTGGGCGTAACGGTAGGAATCACCATGCCCCATGGATTTCATCAACTTGGTGGGTGCATTGCGCAAATGCGCAGGAACCTCGTAATCCGGATCCTTGCGTATATCAGCCATGCACTGGTTAAAGGCTTTATAAACCGCATCACTTTTCGGTGCGAGTGCGAGGTAAGTTACCGCCTGAGCCAAAGCGAGCTCACCTTCGGGGCTGCCCAGCCTTTCCTGAGCTTGCCAGGCGTCCATACTCAGGTGCAATGCGCGAGGGTCTGCGTTGCCTATATCTTCGCTGGCAATGCGCACAAGACGCCGGGCAACATACAAAGGGTCGCAGCCCCCATCCAGCATCCGGCACAACCAATACAGCGAGCCATCGGGGTCTGAACCCCTTACAGACTTATGCAGTGCTGATATCTGGTCGAAGAATACATCTCCCCCCTTGTCAAAGCGTCGCAAGCTGGTTTGCATCACCTGTTCAAGGTGATCTGCGTTGACACGGTTTTTTCCGTGACTGTCCGGCTCGGCAAAATCCGCTGAAATCTCAAGAATGTTCAATGCTCTGCGCGCATCGCCGCCGGAAGCTGATGCCATCAATTTCAGCACCTCATCTGGAACTTCAAGCTGCCCCCTAAACCCCTCTTCTGCATGGAGAGCCCGGTTCAGCAAGCTGAGAATATCCGCTTCTTCCAGATTCTTGAGTACATAAACACGGGTACGGGAAAGCAACGCACTGTTCAGTTCAAATGAGGGGTTTTCGGTGGTGGCCCCCACAAAAATAAACGTGCCGTCTTCGATATGTGGTAGAAATGCATCCTGCTGGCTTTTATTGAAACGGTGGACTTCATCCACAAACAAAAGCGTATTCTGCCCGTGCGACGCTTTGCGGTTGTGGGCGCGCTCAACAATGGCGCGGATGTCTTTAACACCGCTCATAACCGCAGAAACCGTTTCAAAACTGAGATCACCAACGCTTGCCAGCAGCTGGGCAAATGTTGTTTTGCCAACCCCTGGCGGGCCCCAGAGAATCATCGAGTGGAGCTGCCCCTGCTCTACGGCTCTGCGAAGCGGCTTCCCCGGCCCCACAAGGTGCTTCTGCCCAACGTAACCATCAAGGCTTTCCGGGCGCATGCGAGCTGCCAGCGGCCGGAACCCAACCTGCTCGGTGAACAGACTGCTTTGCATCTTAACCTTCGTCCCGGATTACGTCTGTGCCCTCCGGATACTCAAGCGAAAAGGCGCTCGTTTCCACTGCTTCGTTCAACCGAATGTGGTCAAAGCTGAGCACGCTGAGCTGTGAGAGGGAGTCCTGCATGCGCATCTCCTGTAACTCATCTTTGAAGAAGGTGAGGCGCAGGGATACGAAGAGTGAATCTTCGCTTTTTGGTTCAAGCGTAAATTCCCGTGTATCATCACTTATCTTCCGCCCGGAAACCCGGTAGGTTTCCTCCAGATTATCCACCTCTCCGCTGAGCAACAATGCAGGCGTAGTTTGCACCTGGTCATCCAGGTTGTGCACGGTTACCTGCTCAAGGTCAGGATCATAGACCTCAACGGTTTCACCATTACTCGCGATGAATTGCGACAGCGGGGCCCGGGTTTCCCAATAAAACAGGCCCGGCCTTTTTGCTTTCAGGGAGCCGCGGGTTTCCTGAACGTTGTTGCCATTTTCACTTACCACTATCTGAATAAAATCTGCCTGATAGGTTTCATAGCTTCTCAACAGAGAAGCCAGCTCAGCGGCTGAACTTTCTTTGTTGGCAGCCATGAGTGAACTGCTGAAGAAAACCGCCACCATCAGTGTTGCAACCAATGCCGTCAGGCGTTTCAGAAAAAGCTCTTGCATAAGATACGGCTCCTAATCTCTGGGGGGCGGGGGCGCCAAAACTTCTCGTGCGCCATTGTGGCCGGCGGCACTGACTACCCCGGCAGCTTCCATGGCTTCAACAAGGTTTGCCGCCCGGTTATAACCTATCTTGAGTTTGCGCTGTACGGAGGAAATGGACACCCGCCGTCCTTCTGTCACAAAAGCAACCGCCTCATCAAACAACGCGTCACCTTCATTGTCGCCACCCTCAGTCAAGGTGGGGACACCCGGCAGATGCTCGCCCTCCGCGCCATTAAGTACATCATCAACATACACAGGCTCGCCTCTGGCTTTCCAGGCGTTCACTACCCGGTGAACCTCGTCATCATCCACAAAGGCACCGTGAACACGCACAGGTAACCCTGAGCCCGGCGGCAGGTAGAGCATGTCACCATGCCCAAGCAGTTGCTCAGCACCGCCCTGATCGAGAACCGTGCGGGAATCAATCTTGGACGATACCTGAAACGAAATACGGGTCGGAATATTGGCCTTGATCAGGCCCGTAATCACGTCCACAGAAGGCCGCTGGGTTGCAAGAATCAGGTGAATACCCGCCGCCCTCGCCTTCTGGGCAATTCGCGCAATCAGCTCTTCCACTTTTTTGCCAACAATCATCATCATGTCGGCAAACTCATCGATAACGACGACGATCAACGGCAAATGGTCTAATTCCGGGCGTTGCTGCTCATCATCGGCCAGGTATTCGTCGGGCTTCCAAAGCGGATCCAGAAGAGGCTCACCGGCGGCGGCCGCTTCCTTTACCTTGAGATTGTAGCCAGCAAGGTTTCGCACACCCTGAGTGGCCATCAACCGGTATCGACGTTCCATTTCAGCCACACACCAGCGCAGTGCATTTGCCGCCTCTTTCATGTCCGTAACCACGGGCGCCAACAGGTGGGGAATACCGTCATAGATGCTGAGTTCGAGCATCTTGGGGTCAACCATGATGAAACGAACATCCTCCGGCCCTGCCTTCAACAGCATACTGAGCAGCATGGCGTTTACCCCGACCGACTTACCAGAGCCAGTGGTACCGGCAACCAGCAGGTGAGGCATTTTGGCGAGGTTTGCAACCACAGGATTGCCGCCAATATCATTGCCCAGCGCAAGCGTAAGGGCCGAGCTGGAATCACTGAACACTCTGGCGCCAAGAACCTCGCTGAGGCGAACCATTTCCCGTTTTTCGTTGGGGATCTCGATACCGACCACAGACTTTCCGGGAATAACTTCAACAACCCTTACACTCAACACAGCCAGAGAACGAGCCAGGTCTTTTGCAAGGTTGGAAATCTTGCTCACCTTAACACCCGCAGCAGGCTTGATCTCGAAGCGAGTAATCACCGGGCCAGGGTTAACTTCAACCACCTCAACGGAAACGCCAAAATCCCCCAGTTTTTCCTCAAGCAACCGTGACATGTGCTCCAGGGCTTCCTCAGAGTAGCCGCTTTCCTTGTGCTCCTCCGGGGGATCAAGCAGCGAAATTGGCGGAATCGGGCTCTCTATGTCCTCAAGCAAGGAAGGTTGAGAGCTTTTGCCATTCTTTTCCTGCGGTCGCTGCTCGTTTTTCTTGAACGGCGCGATCTTCAGGGAACGGCCAGACGGTGCTGGCGAGGGCTTGGGTTTTTCCGTTTGCTGCGCTTGTGCCGAGGCTTTGGCAGGCGCTTCATCTCGCGAGCTGAAGCTTTCAAGCCGTGCGGGTTCCTGATCGTCCTTTGCTGAAAAACCCTCAAGCGCTGGCTCCTGGCGATTCTCAGACGATTTCTTTAACTTGCCAGGATTGCCTGGACCAAACCCTGGTATACGGTGCCACCAACGCTTACTCGGTTGCTTCGGCGCTGAATCAATGGCTGGTTGGCCGGGCTGCGCAGCTGGCTGAGCTTTATGAGGGATTGTATTTTGCGCGGGCTCAACGGGCTTTGCAGAAGCCGTCTTTTCTTTGCTGGATTGAGTAAGGCTCTTAAGATACTGCCCAAGCTGCAGCGTCAGCCCACCAAGCTGATCCATAAGCCAGAACCATGAGAGTCCAACAGTCACGGTCAGCGCAAAAAGAAATATGGCAATCAACAGCAACGTTGTTGCGGGAAGGTTAAAGAACCGGATCATGGCATCCGAAACTGCCGTGCCAAGCACACCGCCCGAGGAAGCGCCCAGCCCAAAAACCGAGTAAAGTGAAAGAAGGCTGGTGGCAGATAGCAAGATCAGCAAAAACCCGCCGAAACGCATCAAAAACAGGGGCCAGTGCAGATCCAGAGATTCATTGCGCAGACGAATCAGCATGATGGCATAGCCTGCCACCATCAGCGGAAACAAATAGGCAACGTGGCCGAAGAAATCCATCAAAAGGCTGGCTAGCCAAGCGCCGGAGCGTCCTGCAGCGTTCAGTACGTTGGTGTCATGGCCAATACTGGCCCAGCCCGGATCTGCAGGGTTGAACGTCACAAGCGCCATGGCCAGATAGATACAAAGAGCAATCAGCCCAATCACCGCACCTTCACGGGCACCTTGCGCGGCCAGGCGGCGAAAGCGCAGCTGCTTTTCTGTGAGTTTCTGAGGTGATTGCTTCGCTTTTGCAGATTCGGCCATGAATACTCAAACGTTAAGTGTTGCTTGCGCTCTGAAGTACCTGAAAGCCTCTATACAAGTCTGTTTTCAGATCTTCAACTGCTTCTATACCCACCGAGACACGCAATAGATTTTCGGTGATGCCTGCTCTGGATTTGTCCTCTGGTGCCAAGCGTCCATGGGTCGTGGTTGCCGGATGGGTAATGGTGGTTTTAACATCACCCAGGTTCGCGGTAATAGAAATCATCCGGGTGGCATCTATGAACTTCCAGGCTTCTTCCCGGCCGCCCTTCAGACAAAAGGACAATACCCCACCAAACCCTTTTTGCTGCTTTTGTGCAAGTGCATGCTGTGGATGGCTTTCAAGCCCTGCGTAAAACACGCGCTCCACTGCCGGTTGTTGCTCCAGCCACACCGCCAACTCTAGCGCATTGTCGCAGTGCGCACGCATACGGATTGGTAAGGTTTCCAGGCCTTTGTGGAAGACCCAGGCATTAAACGGACTCATAGTTGGCCCTGCAGATCTCAGGAACCCGTAGACTTCATCCATGAGCTTCGCCGGGCCAACAACCACGCCACCCACACAACGACCCTGACCATCCAGGTACTTGGTCGCAGAATGGATGACAATATCCGCACCATGCTCCAACGGGCGCTGCAACACAGGCGTAAGGAAGCAGTTGTCCACAACGAACAGGGCGTTATTGGCATGGGCAAGCTCGGCCAGTGCCCCCATATCGGCTACTTCGCAAAGCGGGTTAGAGGGGGTTTCAATAAACAGCATGCGGGTATCTGAGCGTACAGCCGAGGCCCACTCATTTGTGTCCGTCAGGCTCACAAATGTTGTTTCAACGCCAAACTTGGCCAGGTATTTCTGAAACAACACGTTGGTGGTTCCAAAAACACCACGAGAACAAACCACATGATCACCGCTTTTCAGCAATGCCATGCAGGTGCTGAGAATGGCCGCCATGCCTGATGACGTAGCAACGGCTCGCTCCCCGCCTTCCATTGCGGCGATTCGGCCTTCAAATGCCTGAACCGTGGGATTGGTAAACCGGGAGTAGATATTGCCTGGTTCTTCTCCGCCGAAACGGGCTGCCGCCTGGGCTGCACTGCCATAGACAAAGCTTGAGGTTGGGAAAATCGCATCGCTGTGCTCAAGCTGCGCGGTGCGCAACTGCCCTGCCCTCACTGCCAGAGTATCCAGAGACATACCCTCAAGATCCGACTCGGGGATCTGGACAGTTTCTTCGCGGTGAAAAGTCATGAGCAGCTCCTGGTAAGGCTCGGTATTCAGTCTTCGTCGTTGTGAAGGTCTATGATGCCGCCGTCGCCAGAGGCAGCAACAGTGCCACCCGATCGCTTCATATCGTTACGGGCTTCATCAAGGCGGTTCAGGTAGGCCATATCAATATCGCCGGTTACGTACTCCCCGGTGAACACTGAACTTTCCCAGCCTTCAATCTTGTCATTTACATCGCTGACGCAGGTAACCAGATCGTCCAGATCCTGATACAGCAGCCAGTCCGCTCCAATTTGAGCACGAATCTCTTCGACTGTCCGTTCATGGGCAATCAGCTCGCCGGCTGAGGGCATATCGATGCCGTAAACGTTGGGATAACGAACCGGGGGCGCAGCAGAGGCAAAATATACATTTCTGGCGCCTGCATCTCTGGCCATCTGCACGATTTCCTTGCAGGTGGTGCCTCTTACGATGGAATCGTCCACCAGCATGACGTTTTTGCCCTTGAACTCCAGATCAATGGGGTTCAGTTTTTGGCGCACAGACTTCTTGCGCATGGTCTGTCCGGGCATGATGAACGTGCGGCCGATGTAGCGATTCTTGATAAACCCTTCACGGAATTTCAGCCCAAGCCTGTGGGCCATTTGCATGGCCGAGGTACGACTGGTGTCCGGAATGGGCATTACAACATCAATATCGTGATCCGGGCGTTCCCTTAGCACTTTATCTGCGAGGGTTTCGCCCATACGCAAGCGGGCTTTATATACCGAAACACCATCAATAATTGAGTCCGGCCGCGCAAAATAAACGTGCTCGAAAATACAGGGAAACAAGCGTGGGCTTATGGCGCACTGTTCCGTGTAAAGAGTGCCGTCAGTTTCAATGTAAACAGCCTCTCCGGGAGCTATATCTCTGACCAAAGTGTAACCGGCCGCACTGAGCGCAACGCTCTCGGATGCAATCATGTATTCCTTTCGGCCATCCTCTGCCGTTCTTTCTCCGTAACAGACCGGGCGAATGCCATGAGGGTCACGGAAACCTACGATGCCATGGCCCGTAATCATGGCAATGACTGCGTAAGCCCCGCGGCAACGTTCGTGTACTGCCCGCACAGCGGAAAATATCTCGTCTTTCGTCGGGTTAAATTTTCCCAGCTTTTGCAATTCATGTGCAAAAACGTTCAGCAGTACTTCTGAATCCGAATTGGTGTTGATGTGACGCAAATCGGTACGGAACAGGTCGCGGCTCAGTTCATCCGCGTTGGTCAGGTTGCCGTTGTGGGCAAGGGTAATTCCGTAGGGACTATTAACGTAGAAGGGCTGGGATTCAGCGGAGCTTGAGCTGCCTGCGGTGGGATAACGCACGTGGCCTATACCAACGTTGCCTACCAGACGGTGCATGTGGCGGGTATGAAAAACGTCACGGACCAACCCGTTGTCTTTGCGCAGATAAAAACGCTCATCCTGGAAGGTAACAATGCCCGCCGCATCCTGGCCCCGGTGCTGAAGTACAGTCAGCGCATCATAGAGCGCCTGATTGACGTTGGAAGTGCTAACGATGCCGACAATGCCACACATGGATAAGGTTTTCTCCGGGTGTTATTTCTGAAGGTTAACGAGATGCGGACGTGGGTTCCACGGCCTGCTGGGGTTCTGGCGTAAGGAAGCGCGCAAATTCGTCGCCGAAGGTGCGCCGGGACCAGTCTTCAACCACCCCAAGGCGGTCAATCATCACTGACGTCCTCCACCAGGTATCCTGAGCCAAGGGGGTGTAACGGATAAAGGCAATCGCCACAATAACCACAACTATGCCACGCAAAAGACCAAATCCCATCCCGAGAACCCGGTCTGTGGCAGATAGCCCGGTGGCACGCACAAGGTGCCCGATCATGTTATTAACAATAGCGCCAACAATAAGTGTTCCGAAAAAAAGAATAGCAAAGGCGGCTATGAGCCGTACCAGCGGCGTTTCCACTGTACTTTCAAGTAACGCCTGCATCTGGGGATGGAAGGTTCGGGCAATAATAAACGCACCCACCCACGTCACTAAAGACAGCGCTTCTTTAACGAAGCCCCGCTTGAGACTGATGAGAGTGGAAACTGTAATGAGGGCAATAATGACCCAGTCAATCCAGATCAGCGCGTCCATGGAAATTCCGGTGGAGAGAAGGAAGCGCGAATTCTATCAGGAAACCCCGGCTCACCAAAACGCCTGATTGATATAAAGCTGATCAAAGAGCTATTTGCCACCAGAGGTGACGAGACTGTTTAACTTGAAGGTTTCATCCAGGGCACGTTTGGCAGCTTCAGCTTCAGCCTTTTCAGCAAAAGGTCCACTGAACACTCGCGTCAAGGTCGCTTCGCCACGGACAACTTCCTGAAGATGGGAGTTATACCCCTCTTTGCGGACGTTATCCCGAAGGCGTCGCGCGTTGCTAGCATTACCAAAGCTTGCCAATTGCACAACCCAAGCTCCTTCCAGGGAACGCGTGAACTCTGCATTTGTCGGTTCAGTACTGGCTTCTGGAGCCTCTGGCATTGAAGCCTGGGACTGGGAAACCGCTGGTGTTTCAGGCTTTTGCTCAGTGTTTTCACTGGGCGCTGGTTTTGCAACCTCAGGCTGGGCCTGAGGTCGAGTATCCGCAATTGGCTGTGTTCTGGCCGCTTCGTCTTCATCCTCCAGAATTCTGAAACCCTGGTTAGCTGAATCGGTGTTTGTTGATGTGTTCTGCCGGTAGGCGGGCGGAGTCGCCAAGTCCATTTCTGGCGTTTCAACTTCCGGGAACGGCGGCTCCTCAGGAATGTTGATTGAAGTGGAAGTGCGTTCTGAGTGGGGCTCATCAAAAACCATGGGAACAAAAATAACAGCCAGCGAAATGAGAACCAGCGCCCCAATGATTCTTTGCTTCAGTCCATCCACGTTTTCAGGCTCCCCGCTCATTTTTTCACTGATTCATACTAACTGCCCACCTGCCATAACTCAAAGCTTGGGTGGCGCTATGGACAAAGTTTAAGGCGAGCGTTTTTTGCTTAAAGGAGCAGCGATCTCGCCTCTGCAACAGTAAAAAACGAGCCAAAAACGATGACAACGTCATTTGTAGTCGCTCCAGCCTTGGCTGCTTTGATCGCATTGCTCACGGAATCGTGCGTGCGTACCTGCTGCAAGCCACAGGGTTCCAACTTTAATGCTAATGCTTGTGAATTCAGCCCCCGGGGCACATCCAGCTCTGCAAGATGCCAGTAATCCACAGCGGGCGCCATCTCTCGGGCCACACCCTCAACATCTTTATCTGCAAGTGCAGCATACACCGCATGAACCTTGCAATTTAACCGCTTCAGAACCTGCAATCTTTTGGAGAGCCAGCGGGCTGCGTGTGGGTTGTGGCCCACATCAACATACAACGCCGGCTCACGCTCCAGGCGCTCAAACCTGCCCGGGACAGTGACATTGGCCAGAGCTGCCTCAAGCACAACAACCGGAACCTCAGGCTCAAGGGTCCGCATGGCCATAACAGCGGCCGCTACACTCTGCACCGGCAAGGGCCCGGCCGGCAGCCTGATCGACTGCCCTTGAGCCTGCAGGGTGACAGTCACTTCACCCGCGCCATCGATGTTTTCTTCAATACTATAGTCGTGACCCGCTCTTACCAGAGCAACTTTCTGTGCGCTTGCCTGCTGTATCACTGAGCGTGGCGGGTCCATGTCGGCAACAACAGCCGGTATACCCAAACGAAGAATCCCTGCCTTCTCGAACCCGATTACCTCACGATCATCACCAAGAAATGCCACATGGTCGATATCTACCGAGGTAATTATGGCCAGATCCGGATCAATCACATTGACTGCATCAAGCCGGCCACCCAGGCCAACTTCGAGAATCCAGTCCTGAACTCCCGACTCAGCAAGAATAACGAACGCTGCCAAGGTGCCATATTCAAAATAAGTCAACGTTACTGAACCTCGGGCAGCCTCCACCTTCTCGAAAGCTGAAACCAGAGACGCATCGTCAACATCCTGGCCATCGACCCGGATGCGCTCGTTGTAATTCTGGAGATGGGGAGACGTATAGGCGCCGGTGCGGCGCCCCGAAGCCTGCAAAAGTGCTTCCAGGGTTGCTACCGTGCTGCCCTTGCCGTTGGTTCCCGCAACCGCAATCACCCGCGCTGCAGGTTTCTTCCGGAATAACCGGCGCAACACAACAAGTACCCGGTCAAGCCCGAGATCAATTTCAGTGGGGTGGATAGATTCAAGCCAGGAGAGCCATTGCTCCAGGGAAGCACCAGCCCCCGGTGCTTTTGGGGGCTGGGATTTTGACTTACTCAGTTGGGACATCAACGTCGGGTTTTTCCGTTATCTCGAATTCAATGGGTTCATCTGTACCCGGACGATCCTGTCCGGTGAACTTGGCCAACACATGAGCAATACGCTCACGCATCTGGTGGCGGTGCAGAATCATATCAATCGCACCATGCTCCAACAGGAATTCACTGCGCTGAAAACCCTCAGGCAGTTTTTCACGAACCGTCTGTTCAATGACTCGCGGGCCAGCAAACCCGATGAGTGCGTTGGGCTCAGCAATATTAAGGTCACCGAGCATAGCCAAACTTGCAGAAACACCACCGAAAACGGGATCCGTCATCACCGAGATGTACGGAATTCCTTCCTGCTTCATGCGCTCGAGCACGGCCGCTGTTTTGGACATCTGCATGAGCGACAGAATGGCCTCTTGCATACGTGCGCCACCGCTGGCTGAAAAGCACACCAGTGGTATGCGTTCGGCAAGTGCGACATTGGCGGCTTGTACAAACTTCTCGCCAACAACCTGCCCCATGGAACCACCCATGAAACCAAACTCGAAGGAGCAAGCTACCAGAGGAACGCCAAGCGTCCTGCCTTTCATGGCGACAAGCGCATCCTTCTCGCCTGTGGCTTTCTGCGCCTGCACCAGGCGATCTTTGTAGCGCTTGGTGTCCTTGAACTTCAGTCTGTCCCAGGGCTCAAGGTTTGCACCAATTTCCTCCCGACCCTCTTCATCCAGAAAGATGTCAAGACGACGGCGGGCCGCGACTCTCAGGTGATGGTTGCACTTGGGGCAAACATCCAGGTTTTTCTCAAGCTCCGGCTTGTAGAGAAAGGCTCCACACTTGGGGCATTTTTTCCAAAGCCCTTCAGGAACACCTGTTCTGCGATTGGATTCCGAGCGAATCTTGCCCGGCATTATCTTGTCCAGCCAGTTACTCATGGTTTTATCCTGTCCTTTGTTCCGGTCTGTCCCACCTTCCGCCTTTGGGGTCAGGAAGCCAGGCCGTCCAGCGCTTCACGCATCGGGTTGAGCAGATCTGTCAGTGCCCGTTTAAGCGCGTCGATATCTGCCTGATTTCTGGCTATTGTATCGACCAGCACGCTACCCACAATTACACCATCGGATACCCGCCCCACAGCAGCAGCGGTTTCCGCATCTCGAATACCAAAACCCACGCCAACCGGCAGAGCCGTCAATTCATGAATGTGCGCCACTTTTTCAGCAACTTCATCCACATTTATTTTGGCAGCTCCGGTAACGCCTTTAAATGAAACATAGTACACATATCCGGAAGAGTGGCCGGCAATTGCCCGTATTCTCTCATCAGTGGTGGTTGGCGCCAGCAAAAAGATCGGATCAAGCCCCCTATGGGAAAACAGCGGGGCTATATCGTCAGCCTCTTCCGGTGGCAGATCCACTGTAAGAATGCCATCCACACCTGCATTTACAGCTGCGTCTGCGAAGGCTTCGTAACCCATGGCTTCAATTGGGTTGAGATAGCCCATTAAAACCACCGGGGTGGTGTCATTGGTTTTGCGGAACTCACTCACCATCGCGAGGACGCGACGCAAGGAGGTACCCTGCTTGAGCGCCCTTTCACAGGCCAACTGAATCACCGGGCCGTCTGCCATCGGGTCGGAAAAAGGCACACCCAACTCGATGATATCGACACCGGCATCCACCATGGTGTGCATCAAACCCACAGTTTCATCCGGGTGAGGGTCACCGGCGGTAATAAAGGGAATAAGTGCCTTGCGGCCCTGTCCTTTGAGGGTTTGAAGAACCCCTTCAATTCGGCTCATGCCTGCTCCTGTCGATTCAATTAATCAGACCGTTATTTACAGTTCGATGCCATCCAACTGCGCAACGGTGTGTATGTCTTTGTCGCCGCGGCCGGATATGTTGATGACAACCATCTGGTCTTTGTCCATCTTGGCTGCAAGCTTGACCGCATAGGCTACCGCGTGTGCAGATTCCAGTGCCGGCATAATGCCCTCAACCAGAGTCAGCATGCGAAATGCTTCTAGAGCCTCATCATCGGTGACCGATACATAGTTGCCACGGCCAATATCCTTCAACCAGCTGTGCTCTGGCCCTACCCCCGGGTAATCCAACCCTGCACTGACGGAATGTGTGCTGGCTATCTGGCCATTATCATCTTCCATCAGGTAGGTACGGTTGCCGTGAAGCACGCCCGGCCGGCCCGCACACAGAGGCGCTGCATGCTCCCCGGTGTCAATACCATGGCCACCCGCCTCAACGCCGTAAAGCTGTACAGATTCATCGGTGAGGAATGGGTAGAACATGCCAATAGCGTTGGAACCACCGCCAACACAGGCAACAAGCGCATCCGGCAATTTGCCGGTTTTTTCAAGGGATTGCCTACGAGTCTCCCGACCGATAACCGACTGAAAATCGCGCACCAGTAATGGGTAGGGATGAGGGCCCGCTACTGTGCCAATGATGTAGAAGGTGTCATCAACATTGGTTACCCAATCACGCATGGCGTCGTTCATTGCGTCTTTCAACGTACGGCTACCACTTTCAACAGAGTGCACCTGAGCACCGAGAAGCTTCATGCGATACACATTCAGCGACTGCCGCTGCACATCATCGGCACCCATGAAAACGTGGCATTCCAGACCAAGACGCGCGCACACAGTAGCTGTTGCAACGCCATGCTGCCCTGCACCGGTTTCAGCAATGATCCGCGTCTTACCAAGAAAACTTGCGAGCAACGCCTGTCCAATGGTGTTGTTAACCTTGTGCGCACCCGTGTGATTAAGGTCTTCCCGTTTAAGCCAGATTTGCGCCCCCCCGGTTTCCCGGGTCAGTCGCTCAGCAAAATACAGAGGGCTGGGGCGACCAACATAGTCGGCGAGATCTTTATCAAACGCGGCCTGAAACTCAGGGTCCTTCTTGAGTCGCATATATTCCTGCTCAAGCGTCATCAGGGAATCCATCAGCGTCTCGGAAACGAATCGTCCGCCAAAGGCGCCAAAATGCCCCCGCGCATCCGGCAAGGCTGCCAGCATTTCTTCAGTCAGTTTTACAGACACGGTGAACCTCTCTTTTAGACTCGGTGAGTCTCTTTATAAAAATCGGTGAGCCTCTTTATAAAAACCGGTGAGCCTCTCTATCAAAACCGGTGAGCCTCTTTGATAAACTCAGATATCTTTTCTATATCTTTGATGCCTTTACTCTTTTCAACACCCCCGCTGACATCCACGGCCCAGGGTCTCACCTTTTCTATAGCGCCGAATACGTTATCAGATGACAACCCACCGGCCAATATGAGGGGCAAGGAGCGATCAGAGGGGATCAAATCCCAGTTGAACGAGTGCCCGGTGCCGCCGTAGCGCTCGGGATCCCAGGCATCAACCAACAGGCCTGAAGCGAGATCATAATCGCGGAATGCCTGCTCGATTTGCCCTGCACGCTGAACCCGGATCGCCTTGATCCAGCGCCGACCGAACTGATGGCAAAAAACAGGGCTTTCATCGCCATGAAACTGAAGCAAATCCAGTGGAATTCTCTTCAGTGTTTCTTGCACCTGCGCTTTCGAAGGATTTACAAACAAACCAACCAGGGAAACAAATGCAGGTATGTGGCGAGCGAGGGTTTCAGCCTGCGCCAGGGTAACGGCACGGGGGCTGGGCTCGTAAAACACAAACCCTATCGCATCTGCGCCACTGGCTACGGCTGCTTTCACATCCTCAACACGGGTCAACCCACAAATTTTGACTCGTGTATTCATGCTTGCTCTACCGGTTTCTGTTTTATATGGATGTGCGTTGGGCTGACCGGGCTATTTTCGGCTCGGGTAAACCAGGGCCTGACAAAGCCCGGGCCGCATTCCGCCTCAGGTATTCCCATACCACCAGGGTAGCCAACATCGACCAGATACAAGCCATGGGGCGGTGCGGTTACCCCTGCCAACTTGCGATCCTTTGCGGCCAGTATGTCACGAATCCACGAAGCTGGCTGCTGCCCGGAGCCAACAGCCATGAGTGCTCCGGCGATATTCCGAACCATGTGGTGCAAAAAAGCATTGGCCTGCACATCAATTACGACGTAATTGGCAATACGGGTTACTCTGATTTGTTCAAGAAATCGCACAGGTGTTCGGGATTGACAGCCGGCAGCACGAAAGGAGGTGAAATCGTGCTCTCCCACGAGCGCTTGAGCCGCAGCATGCATACGCTCCGCATCCAACTCCCGGAACATCCAGCTCACCTGCCCCTGCTGGATACCAGGGCGCACAGGGCTGTTGTAGATAATGTAGCGATACCGCCTGTAAACGGCAGAGAACCGCGCATGAAAGCTCTCTTGGGCGCTCCCGGCCCAATGCACAGCTATATCGAATGGTAGCGCAGTATTGATACCCATAACCCAAGACCGGAGGTTGCGAACAGCCGGCGTTTCAAAGTGCGCTATCTGATAACTTGCGTGCACCCCGGTATCGGTACGACCGGCACACACCAGGTTTACGGGATGATCGGCCACTTTTGCCACGGCTTTCGTAAGCTCTGCTTCCACCGAGCGAACTCCGGATTTCTGTAACTGCCAACCATGAAAACTGCGGCCGTCGTACTCGAAAGCCAAAGCGACCCGCCCGCCACCAATGGCATTGTCCGTTGTGAGCTCCTGTGGGTAGAGAAACAAGTGTGAACCCGAAAAGTATGTTGACGTAAAAAGAAAGCGCCGGCTGAGTGCCGGGAGAACTCCCGACGGCCGGCGCTTACTGCCTTGGTAATCCCGATTATAACGAATCAGGACAGTTTTTTAAGCAGATCCTGTGCTTCGCCTTTCTGCACGTCATCCCCCTCAAGGGAGACTTCTTCGAGAATGTCGCGGGCGCCATCGCTGTCGCCCATCTCGATGTAGGCTCGAGCCAAATCCAGCTTGGTAGCAGCTTCGTCGGTTCCAGCCAGGAAATCAAAGTCATCGTCGTCACCAAGATCGTCTTCGCCGATCTCGTCAACTGATGGTTTTGCAACCTCATCGGCGACTTCTTCGGAAGCAATTGGCAGCTCCTCCTCGAGAACAGACTCCTCAGGCTCTGATGTAATCGCGTCCTCAAGACTGAGCTCATCATCCAGTGACAACTCGTCTTCCAACGAAGCTTCATCATCCTCCAGACTGTCGCCGGTTGAATCCAGTGACTCCGAGAACTCTTCCATCAGGGCAAGATCTTCATCGGACACGTCCAGCTCAAGATCATTCAAAGTGGACTCTTCCAGATCAACATCGTCAACAAGTTCTTCGGTTTCAGAGGCAACCTTATCCAGCTCAGCGTCAAGCTCATCCAGGAAGCTTTCGTCCAAGGAGTCGAGATCCGAGAGATCCGCCCCTAGCTCAGTGTCAGCCTCACCCTCAGGGCCAGATTCAAGCTGGTCATCCGAACCCAGGCTAGCAAGCTCTCCGCTTTCATCAAGGAGATCATCGAAAGAGTCATCAAGATCTATCTCGAGGGATGAAAAGTCATTTTCAGCCTCAAGCGCACCTGTGTCTTCTTCGGTCAAATCATCTGTTTTGTCTTCTGTATCTGGTAGCTCAAGCCCCGACAGGTCGTATTCGATCAAATCGTCGGCGAGATTCTTCTCCTTTTCGCCCTCACCATCAGAACTTGTGGCATCTTCCAGGGTGTCTAGATCAAAGTCGGCCAAATCCGAGTCGAAATCGCCGAATTCGTTCTCAACCTGCTCCTCGCGGCCTGCATCATACTGGTCAGCCAGAAGTTCATCAGACAAAGACGTTTCAGACCCTTTATCCGACTCTGAATCGGCAATTCCAGTTGCCATGTCGAGATCTTCGCCGAACGTGTCAGAGCGAAGCTGGGATTCAAGATCATCAATGCTCGGCATGGACTCCGCTTCCTCAAGGCGAGCATTTAGCTCGTTCGCCTCTGCGATAGCCTCTTCATCACCCAACGTCCTGATTTCGCCAAATTGCTTTTCAAAAGCTGCACGATCCCTGTTGTCGGCGTACACACTCAGAAGCTTCAAGCGAAGATCTGTGCGGCTTGGCTCGCTCGAAATAGCAGTTTCCAGAACCTGCGCTGCCTGATCATAGCGACCGTAAGCTACATAGGTATCGGCCTCTTCAAGAGCGTCGCTGGAAACCTCGCCCTCACTGTGCGTAACTTCCTCATCGTCGAGAGTCAAAGCAAAAGTGTCGTCAGACGTCTCGGGATCATTGTTGAACTCTTCGTAAAATGCCTTCTCGCGGCTGGCACTGCGCCGCGCAAGAAGCAGAAGAATCAACAACAGGAGAATCAGGCCGCCACCCAAGGCAATCTGATACATGGTGTTGCCGGTGATTGCATCAATCACATTGCCCGGGAAACCTTTATCGGCGCTCGGCTGGGGTTTTGGCTGAGGCTTGGCTTCTTGCTCTTCTGCTTTTGCTGTTTGCTCCTGCCCAGCGCCCGCAACCGGGGCCAACTGGCTATCTGCTACTTCATCAGCCGGCAGGGAATCTGAAGCAAGCTCATCGACTTCTGCGCCATCACCAGCTTCAAGCATCTCTGCAGGATCAGAATCTCCTGGAGTGAGCGATTCAGCTCCAGCTTCGTCTGCTGCGCCTTCAGAGCCGGCGATCTCTTCATCACCAGTTTCAACTCCTGGTTCAGCCGCGTCAGCAACTGCTACTTCCATTCCCGGTGCTGTTGAGTCCCCGTCAGCAACTGCTGAGTCAGCGCCGTCCACCATTACAGGTTCAGCACCTGTCTCCGCACCACCTGCTGTTGTGGCTTGTTGCATTTCGGCGAGCTGGGTATTCTTTAGCTCAAGCAAGCGCTGCAGGGTTTGCACCTGATCCTGAAGATCATCAACGCGAGTACTGAGCTCATCGTTCTCGCGGCGAGCGCTTTCAAGCTCCTCCATCGCCACGGCTGAGCCAGCATCCACTCCGCCCACAACCTGCCCATCACCACCAGCGGAGCCACCCTCACCAACAGTGCGACCACCCTCATCCTCGGCCACAAGGAGCCTGAGCTCGTCCCCACCAGCTGCGGCTTCACCAGCACCCGCCATCACTGGCTGCTGGGCCGGAGTGGTATCCAGTGTTCGTTTTGGCTGCTGGAATTCCTGATTCTGCTGGGCTACTGCACGGGTTGCCTCAGCACGAGTGCGAGTACGAATTTGTTCTGCAGTCGGTACGCGCAGTACCTCGCCCCGCTTGAGCCGGTTGATGTTGTTGCTGATAAACGCATCCGGGTTCAGGTCCTGTAGTGCCAACATTACCTGCTGCATAGACAAGCTATTATCCGGGCGAACAGCTGATGCGATGGTCCAAAGGGTATCTGCGGGGCCTGTAGGCCCGAAAGTGTCCGCACTGTAACCACTGCTTCGGGACTGCTCAACCCTGGCTTGACGGCGTGCCGATTCGGCACTGCGAGCAGGCGCAGTTTGTCGGGCCTGCACGGAGGGTGCACGCACCTGTTCCGTGATACCGGAATCTTCAGCAAATACCGGAGGGTCTACCAGCACTGCGTATTCACGCATGAGCCGGCCATTTGGCCAGGTCAATTCAATCAGAAAGTTGAGGTACGGCTCTCGCAGCGGCTCCCGGGACGACACATTAACCACCAGGCTGCCATCGGGGGCTGTTTCTACATTAAAACGGAGCTTGCCAACAAACTGGCCCCGCTGCAGGCCAAGCCTCTGATAAGCCCTTTCCGGAGCTATGTTCACAAACACATCACCAGGATCAACGCCCCGGCTTTGTGGCAGAACGATTTCCGCATCCATTGGCTCATTCAGATAGGACTGTAGTTCAATTTCACCCAGCCCCAAGGCTTGAGCGACGCCGGACCCGAGCCCTCCCGCCAAAGCCAGTGCAACCGCAAGCTTGCGTACCTTCATGCTTTTTCCTTTCCAGTCTCCGTTATCCGCAACTGTTTTTTATAAACAGAATCGAACGAGGTAGGGTGACTTCCGTCTGGATAATTCTGGATTTATATGTCGAGTTTAAAACTATTTGTCCGGCAAGTATTGTTGATAAAGCCTCTTTTATCAATCAATCAGCTGCAATCCTTGCACCATTTATTTATCAGTTGCACGGAACTCCCTAGTACTCCTGAAAATAACAGGGGCGGAGCCTGAAATCAGCCTCCGCCCCCTAACCGGCTTCCTGAAACCGGACACAGTTGGCATTTATTGCCCCTGTGTAACATTTCTTAACGCTCTTGCAAGATTCGCAACATGCGGCGCAAGGGCTCAGCAGCGCCCCAAAGCAGTTGATCACCTACAGTAAACGCAGAAATATACTCCGGCCCCATGGCCAGCTTCCGGATGCGCCCGATCGGTATACTCAGAGTGCCGGTTACCTTCGCAGGTGTCAGCTCCTCAATCGTTGCATCGCGGTCATTGGGAATTACCTTCACCCAATCATTGGACTTAGCCAGAATTGATTCAATTTCCGCTACTGGCAGGTCCTTCTTAAGCTTGATAGTCAACGCCTGGCTGTGAGAGCGCATCGCACCAATTCGCACGCAGATACCATCAATCGGAATCGGATTATCGGAGCGACCAAGAATCTTGTTGGTCTCTACTCCGGCCTTCCATTCTTCCTTGCTCATCCCGTTATCAAGTTGTGTGTCGATAAACGGTATAAGGCTGCCGGCAAGGGGCACTTGAAAATGCTCTGTCGGAAACGCCTCTGAGCGCATGGTATCCGTGATCTTGCGATCAATCTCCAGAATAGCTGAAGACGGGCTTGCAAGCTCTTCCCCCACACTGCGGTTCAGCTCACCCATCTGGCTGAGCAACTCCCGCATATTTTGTGCGCCGGAACCGGAAGCCGCCTGGTAGGTCATAGGGGAAACCCACTCAACCAGGTCTTGCTCCAGCAAGCCACCCAGGGCGAGCATCATCAAGCTGACGGTACAGTTACCACCTACATAATCTTTAACGCCGCTCTCGAGCGCTGCATCGATCACGTTTCGGTTTACCGGATCCAGAACAATAACGGAATGATCGGCCATTCGCAGTGCAGATGCCGCGTCTATCCAATAGCCTTGCCACCCTGCATCACGCAGTTTCTGGTAGACCGCATTGGTGTAATCACCACCCTGACAGGTCAGCACCACATCCAGAGTTTTGAGGGTTTCGATATCGAATGCGTCCTGCAAGGGAGGCACGCCTTCCTTGCCCACATCCGGTGCTGCTTGACCAGCCTGGGACGTAGTGAAAAACACCGGTTCAATATCGGCGAAATCGTTTTCTTCACGCATGCGCTGCATGAGGACTGAGCCCACCATACCGCGCCAACCTACAAGTCCAACTCGCTTCATGTGCGACCTTTGAACCTCATTTTATGCCCACCCTCAGCCTATATCGCCGGCGGGGACAGGATGAATGATCCCGCAGCAACTGCATCGCGTTGCTGTCGGGGGGACTATCGTAATTTACAGTGCAGCCAGTACCGCGTCACCCATTTCACAGGTAGAAACCCGGGTGCCGCCTTCCGCCATGATGTCTGCAGTGCGCAAACCCTGATCCAGAACCTTGTTCACAGCGGCTTCAATACATGCCGCGGCCTCTTCTTCATCAAGGCTGTAGCGCAGCATCATCGCCGCGCTGATGATCGTAGCCAACGGATTAGCAATGCCTTTTCCGGCAATATCTGGCGCGGAACCATGGCAAGGCTCGTACATGCCCTGCTTTTCCGAGTTCAGCGACGCCGATGGTAACATGCCAATGGAACCAGTAAGCATGGCTGCTTCATCTGACAGAATATCACCAAACATATTGCCAGTCACAATCACGTCGAACTGCTTGGGCGCACGAACCAGCTGCATTGCCGCGTTATCCACGTACATGTGAGACAACTCAACATCAGGATATTCACTCTGCAATTCATTCATGATTTCACGCCACAGCACTGTCACTTCAAGCACGTTGGCCTTATCCACGGAGCATAGTTTCTTACCACGTTGCTGGGCAGCTTCAAACGCAACCCGGCCAATGCGACGAATCTCCGTCTCTGTGTAAGCATAAGTGTTGTAGCCCTGGCGCTCGCCGCTTTCCAGCTGACGCACACCCCGCGGCTGACCGAAGTAGATACCCCCGGTAAGCTCACGCACAATCATGATGTCCAGGCCCGAAACCACCTCGGGTTTGAGCGAAGAGGCAGATGCCAGCTGCGGGTAAAGAATAGCCGGGCGCAGGTTGGCGAAGAGTTTCAGATTGGAACGCAAGCCAAGCAAGCCTTTTTCCGGCCGCTTTGCCATCGGAAGTGCATCCCACTTGGGGCCGCCGACTGCGCCCAACAAGATAGCGTCGGCTTTACGTGCTTTCTCCAACGTCGCATCCGGTAACGGATTGTCTTCTTCGTCCAGAGCAGCACCTCCAACAAGTGCGGAGTCCAGCGTGATCTTTAGATTGAATTTTTCATTAACGGCGCGAAGAATTTTCTCGGCTTCGGTAACAATTTCCGGCCCGATGCCGTCACCCGGCAGAAGAAGTACGTTTCTGGACATGAGGAGTTTCCAAATCTTGTTAAACCGGGCCCGTGACCCGAAGGATTAAAAATCGCCCGGTGGCGAATCACACAACCGGGCACTGTCAGGTTACAGATGTTCCGCAACACATCTGAGTGCAAGCTTACTGACCGGCACCAAACAACCATGGGGCTGTTTTACGACGCTGATCTTCATAGGACTTGATCAACTCTGCGTCTTCCAGAGTCACGCCGATATCGTCGAGGCCGTTCAACAGGCAGTGGCGACGGAAATCATCCACATCAAAGCTGAAGGATTCGCCAGCCGGCGTGGTCACGGTTTTTGCTTCCAGATCCACCGTTAGCTGATAGCCTACAGAAGCCTCCGCCTCATCAAACAACTGATCCACAATTTTCTCTTCAAGAACAATCGGTAACAAGCCATTCTTAAAGCAGTTGTTGTAGAAAATATCCGCAAAACTCGGAGCGATAATAACCCGAAAACCGTAATCATCAAGGGCCCAGGGAGCGTGCTCACGGCTGGAGCCGCAACCGAAGTTGCTGCGAGCCAACAATACACTGGCTCCCTGATAACGGGGCTGGTTGAGCACAAAATCCGGGTTCAGCGGGCGCTGGGAACTGTCCTGATCCGGCTTGCCTTCATCCAGATAGCGCAGCTCGTCAAACAGGTTCGGGCCGAAGCCCGTGCGCTTGATGGATTTCAGAAACTGCTTGGGAATAATCATGTCCGTATCCACATTGGAACGGTCCATGGGGGCCACAAGGCCCTGGTGTTGCGTAAATGCGCGCATGGTTCAGTTCTCTCCTGTGGCTCAGTTCAGTAATTCGCGAACATCAACGAAATGACCGGCGATTGCGGCAGCGGCTGCCATCGCGGGGCTCACCAAATGAGTACGCCCGCCAAATCCCTGTCGGCCTTCAAAGTTACGGTTGGATGTTGAGGCACAATGCTCGCCCTGCCCCAGCTTGTCTGCGTTCATAGCCAGACACATGGAGCAACCCGGGTCGCGCCACTCCAGGCCCGCATCCAGGAAAATGCGATCCAGGCCTTCCTCTTCGGCCTGGGCCTTTACCAAACCGGAGCCCGGCACAACCATCGCCTGCATGAGGCTATCCGCTACCTTGCGGCCTTTCACCACCGCGGCAGCTTCGCGCAAGTCCTCAATACGGCTGTTGGTGCAGGAGCCAATAAACACCCGGTCAAGCTTGATATCGGTAATCGCCTGATTTGGCTGCAACCCCATATATTTCAACGCACGTTCAATACCTTCGCGCTTGATAGGGTCTTCTTCCTGGGCAGGATCCGGCACATTACCCGTAACGTCTGCCACCATTTCCGGCGAGGTTCCCCAGCTCACTTGCGGCATAATCTCTGAGCCGTCCAGCTCCACAACCTTGTCGAACTCCGCATCCAGATCACTGTGCAGCGTGCGCCAGTATTTTACCGCAGCATCCCAATTCTCACCGGTCGGCGAAAAAGGACGACCTTTCACATAGTCGATGGTGGTGCCATCAACAGCCACCATGCCCACCCTGGCACCGGCTTCAATGGCCATGTTGCAGACGGTCATACGGCCTTCCATACTCATATTCTGGAGTACTTCACCACCAAACTCGATGGCGTGACCAGTGCCGCCAGCCGTACCGATTTTACCAATGATCGCCAGCACCACATCCTTGGCTGTAACGCCTGTGCCAAGCTTGCCGTTTACCTTCACCAGCATGTTCTTCATCTTCTGCTGAACCAGGCACTGGGTAGCCAGCACGTGCTCAACTTCAGATGTGCCTATACCGTGAGCAAGGCAACCGAAGGCACCATGGGTAGAGGTGTGAGAGTCGCCGCATACGATGGTCATGCCCGGCAAGGTAGCGCCTTGTTCAGGCCCGATGACATGCACAATGCCCTGACGCTGATCCATGATCTTGAATTCAAGAATACCGAACTCATCGCAGTTCTTGCCCAGGGTTTCCACCTGAATACGGGAAACCGGATCAACAATACCCTCAATCCCTTTCGCGCGATCCGTAGTCGGTACGTTGTGATCTGGCGTTGCAAGGTTGGCGTCGATGCGCCAAGGCTTGCGATTGGCCAAGCGCAGCCCTTCAAAGGCCTGAGGTGATGTCACCTCGTGCAATAACTGGCGATCAATGTAAATCAGCGCAGAACCATCTTCCCGCTGCTTGACCAAATGGTCGTCCCACAACTTGTCGTATAACGTCTTGCCCGCCATGATTCTCTCTCACTCTCTGGAGGTACAGTGATTAATGCTGTCTATTAAAAGACACTTGCAATATGGACCCATCATACCGCCCAGCCTCAGATAACCGCAATTCATGTTTTTCATCCTTCGCATTCCTATCGGTTATGATATAGCCTTTCAGACAAAGCACTGCAGGAACACAAACCGTGGACTCAAACGCACTCAAAGCCTTCCTGACCATCGTCGATCAAGGCTCCTTTTCAGAAGCTGCTGAACAATTGCACCTCACCCAGCCGGCGATCAGCAAACGCCTCGCGGCATTGGAAAATCAACTCGACACCACCCTGATCGACCGCAGCCACCGGCAAATCCGCCTGACCGACTCCGGAAGCCGACTTCTTCCCCATGCGCGCAAAATCCTCGATGAGATTCACAATGCGCGCATTTCCTTATCGCCCGACTCAGGCTCGCTAGAGGGTGAACTGCAGATTATTGCCAGCCATCACATCGGCCTCCACCACCTGCCAAAATGGCTACGACGATTCAAGCGCGAATATCCGCAGGTAACCATAAACCTGCAGTTTATGGAATCCGATGCGGCATACGAACAAATGCGTAAACGCAACGCCGAGTTGGCATTCGTCACCCTCAGCGACAGCATGCTTCCGAACTTCAGGGTTTTTGCCCAATGGCCCGACCCCATGGCTTTTGTTGCGGGGGCCGACCACCCATTGGCAACACTCAAAAAGCCAACGCTCGCCGATCTGGCACAGCACCCAGCCCTGCTCCCCGACACCTCTACCTCCACCTATCGCACCGTGAGCCGTTTGTTTCTGGAAAAAAACCTCCCCCTGCACCCACTAATGCCCACCAACTACCTGGAAACCCTGAAAATGATGACCAGCGTTGGCTTGGGCTGGAGCGTACTACCACTGCGCATGGTTGACGAAAGCCTGAAAGTGCTTGGGGTAAAGCAGCCGGTGACACGGGTTTTGGGAGGTATAGGCCTGACCGACAGGCAACCAGGTAACGCCGCAAAGGCGTTGCTCTGCATTGTTCAACAGGAAGAGGATCACCCGGAATGAGGCTCCGGCGGAGCCTTCAGCCCCCGCACCGTTATAACGATGGCAATTGCCATAGCGACAGCACCTCCCCAAAAAGCTACGGACGTACTGAATCCTTCTACCAGAAAACCTGATAGCCAGGCTCCCAGTGCGCCACCTGCCCCGAACGTCAGCCCACTATAGAGCGCCTGCCCCTGGCCATGATGATGCTTACCAAAAAAACCCTGCACATATTGCACAGAAACCGCATGGAGCGCGGCATAAGAGGCCGCGTGCAAAAGCTGGGCGAACAGCAACACTGGCAGTACATCCGTCAGCTCGGCAATCAACACCCAGCGAAGCATGGTAAGCAGCAGAGAGCCGATCACAATCTGCCGTACTGTGAAGAGTCGGGATAATCGGTGCATCACCACAAACAGCGCAATTTCCGAAATCACCCCCAGGGACCAAAGCAGGCCAATCGCAAGATTACCGTACCCGTGCTGCTCCAGATGAATACTGAAAAACGTGTAGTAGGCGCCATGGGACACCTGCAGCAGAAAATTCATAAGAAAAAACGCGACCACAGCCGGGTGCGTTACAATCGCCCGCAGACTGCCCTTTGGTGCAGGCGGCTTCCGCTCCCCTCGCTCTGCCGGCAAAAGAAAAACCGACACCACAATGCCCAGAAATACCGGCACAAGCAGCCAGGGCAACCACTGAATCGACACCCACTCCAGAATCAGCCCAACGCCGGCAACTGCACCAATAAACCCAACCGAACCCCAGAGTCGCACCCTGCCGTATCTATCCCGACGATCCCCCAGTGATCTAAGCGTAATCACCTCATACAACGGAAGAATCGCGTTCCAGAAAAAGGTGAACGCCAGCATCACCAGAAGCAGCCCGTAAAAACCGGGTTCCAGAAACACCCCGGCAAAAAACAACGAGCCGGTAATCGCACCCAGGCGAACAAGCCGAACCCTCTGGCCCGCCTTATCCCCCAGATGCCCCCAAAGGCTTGGTGCCACGATTTTTGTAAGCTGAATGGTTGCCATCAACGTGGCAATTTGAAGATAAGAAAACCCCTGATCCTGAAGGTACAAAGACCAATAAGGCAAAAGCCCGCCCAGGAGGGCGAAAAACCAGAAGTAGAGGTTAGAAAGGCGCCAATAGATATCCCATCTCCTTGAAGTTCAAGACGACGACTGCGAGCGCAGGCCGGCACCTGAGCAATGTCGAAAACGCACTGTAAGCCATTGTTCAGGAGAAAGGCGGATAAGTTGCGAGCCATTGCACATTGCAGAGGGCTCATTCACTTTAATGAGGAAGCCATCACTATTACTTGGCTTCTTGAGCGCGCTGGCAATGTATCTGATTTAGGGCTACCCCAACCATACTCAGCGCTGTGAGCACTGACACCTCTAGGGCGACCCGTAAGATACAGTATTACCGCATAATTTTAATAACGACAGTCAACAAAGCTGTTTGCGGCGCATACCCCACAAACTGATCATGCCAAGCACCAAAAGAGCGGGCGTTGAGGGCTCTGGAACAGGGACTGACTGCGCTTCAACACCCCCTAACCCCCAAAAAGACTCATACAGGCTGTCTCCAAAATCTACCGAAAAGTAAGAGAGATCTACAAAACCCGATGTATAGTTCTCAAAAGAGGCTATTGGTGTAAAACTCCCGCCGGAGCCAAGGGCATCAAGCGACAAGATGGTGTCATCACCAACTATGTCGGTACGCAACCAGTTTGACCAATCATCAAGAGTGCCGCAGCCAGAAGTGCAACCTAACTCGCTCATGAAACTCAAATCATAAAAGTCATCACTTGAGAAATCGGTAATGATGCTCATTATGCTCGATGTGCCATAAGAGGTGCCAGTAAAGGCGTCCCTACCCGCGCCCCCCGTCAGGATATTGGTACCTGGCCCGCTTATGAGAAGATCATCGCCCCCACCCCCGAAAACTGTGTCATCACCGAAACCAGCGTCCACTATGTCATTGCCTTCCCCCCCATCCAGGAAGTCGTTATCGTCGTTGCCGCGAATCGTATCGTTAAAATCACCACCAAAAATCACATCGTTACCTGTCGACCCAATAAGCGTGACCCCAGTATTTGTGCCCGAAACATCGAGTATATCGTCACCGCTCCCGGCCAGAATAACTTCAACATTAACTACGCTGCCGCTTTGCAGGTAGTCACTTTTATTACTCATATTTAAATAATCGATTCCTCCAAGCCCATCGTAACTGCTGCTGTTAACTCGAAATTCACCGCTCCGCGAAACAGCAACGCCACTGGGGCTTGTCAGATTGATATTCGTATTCTCCAAAGTGCCCAGGAATGAAATAAAATCAGTACCGCTTCCGGCAGCAAAAATGTTTGGAGCAAAGAGGATGCTACTGACTGCAAACAGGACTTGACCAAGTTTGTGCTTGGTAGAATTGGCCTCGAAAACACTGCGCTTGAATATAGACATGATATTCCCTCGTCATAACTTAGCTTCACAGGTTCTCAACGGATCGCAAAGGCCCGCTAAGGTTATGCCTTTATGCTGAAAAATGCTTCAGATAGACAACTAAATCGAGGCAGTTTTTATGCCAGTTATTGGAATCGAAACCCATACGGTTTAAACCAATGCAATACCAAAGAGTTGCAAAGTAGCGATTTCTCCTTCAAATACCTCGCCACACTTAACAGCAAGTTACCTGTAAAATTTTCCGACATAATTGAACACTCGCAAGCAACATGTTAACGGCGGCAGCCTGGCAATTCAGCGGGGTCGCGGTTAGGCACCGCACAAAAAGAAGAGAGAAATCAGAGCAAGAGGCCGCAGTGACCCCCAATCCGCATGCCTTGATCGAATGAATTCGACCAAACTAAGAGCGGCGGTGATTCAGCCAGGTGAGGCTAGTCAAAAATCTGGAGCGCCAGGGACGGCGCGACGAAGCCCTACATGGATGTATTTACGGGCGTTTTTTGACTAGCCTCACCTGGCTGAATCGCTCCACCAAGTTGCAGAAATCAGAGCTGCCCAATAACCGGCGTTTCAACAGCAACACCCCCATTTTGACCACGATGGCGCAAGTAGTGATCCATCAACACAATGGCCATCATCGCCTCCGCAATCGGCGTCGCGCGAATGCCTACACAGGGGTCGTGCCGCCCAGTGGTAATAACCTCCACCGGATTACCATGCACATCAATACTGCGCCCCGGCAAACGCAAACTTGAGGTCGGCTTCAGCGCAATGCTGGCAAGAATCGGCTGCCCGGAAGAAATCCCCCCAAGTACACCGCCAGCCTCATTGGACAAAAATCCTTCCGGTGTGATTTCATCCCGGTGCTCAGTGCCTTTTTGAGTGATACACCCAAAACCTGCACCTATTTCAACGCCCTTCACCGCATTGATACTCATCAGCGCATGGGCCAAATCCGCATCCAAACGATCAAACACCGGCTCACCCAATCCGGGAGGTACACCCTCGGCTACCACATTAATGCGCGCGCCAATGGAATCTCCCTCCTTACGAAGGGCATCCATATAAGCTTCCATCTCCGGAACCTTATCGGCATCGGGACAGAAAAACGGGTTTTGATGTACCTGATCCCAATCAAGCTTCTCCGCACGCACCGGCCCAAGCTCAGACAAGTACCCGCGAATGCGGATACCAAGGCGTTCTTGCAGAAACTTCCGAGCCACAGCACCGGCTGCAACCCGCATAGCCGTTTCGCGAGCTGATGAACGGCCACCACCACGATAATCCCGAATGCCGTATTTATGGGCATAGGTGTAATCGGCGTGTGCCGGGCGGAACTGCTCAGAAATCCTGGAGTAGTCTTTTGAGCGCTGATCTGTGTTCTCGATAATCAGCCCAATCGGCGTACCCGTGGTTTTGCCTTCGAATACACCAGACAGAATGCGAACCTCATCCGCCTCACGGCGCTGGGTTGTATGCCGAGAGGTGCCTGGCTTACGACGATCCAGATCCGCTTGCATATCAGCTTCTGACAGCTCCAAGCCAGGAGGGCAGCCATCGATAATGCAGCCCAACGCAGCCCCGTGACTTTCACCGAAGGTGGTAACGCTAAAGAGTTTTCCGAAAGAATTTCCTGACATAATTCAATATCTTGTTAGGGTATTTGAATAATTTGGTTTAAGACTTGCTCTGCCATTGGCGAAGGTCTTGCTCTGTAATCGCAAAAACACCATCGCCACCATTACTGAACTCAAGCCAGGTAAACGGGAGCTCCGGGTAGGCTTCATCCAGTGCTACCCAGCTGTTCCCCACCTCGACAATCAACAGGCCGCCGGGCGTAAGATAATCGGCCGCTTCGGCAATAATCCGGTGAGCGATATCCAACCCGTCGTTTCCAGCGGCGAGCCCCAGCACAGGCTCATGATGGAACTCGTCGGGCATATCTCCCATATCTTCCGCATCAACATAGGGTGGATTGCTGACAATGATATCGTACTGCCCGCTGATGTTCGCGAACACATCCGACTGCACAGTACGCACCCGGCCTTGCAGTTCGTGAAGCTCTATATTGGATTCGGCAACCGCTAAAGCGTCTGGCGATATATCAGACAAATCCACTGCAGCCTCTTCAAACACCGTGGCCGCGCCTATGCCAATGCAACCGCTTCCGGTGCAAAGATCAAGAATCCGCTCAACCGGCTTGTCTCCCAGCCAGGGTTGGAACCCGTTTTCGATTAACTCACCAATGGGAGAACGCGGAACCAGAACGCGCTCATCCACATGGAAAGGCATCCCCATAAACCAGGCTTCGCCCAGCAAGTATGCCAAGGGAATACGCTCATCAATTCTTCGGCGAATTCGCTCGAGTACAAGCTTACGCTCATCGCGAGTCAGCCGGGCGTCAAGAAACAGCGTGTTGTTTTCCAATGGAAGGTGCAAGCTGCGCATCACCAGTTGTACAGCTTCATCCCACACATTATCTGTGCCGTGGCCAAAAAAAACCGGGGCAGCAGCAAACTGAGAGGACGCGTAACGAAGGTAATCGCGAACGGTGTGAAGGTCTTCAATCGGGCTGGTCACGAACGCTGTTTCCTGTAATGTCAGATTCACTGCGGATTATACGCTGTTTCAATGCTCAGCTGCAGCCACCGCACTGGGCTTTGCTCCATGGATTCAAACGGCCAGTGGGCCGCAACTGCTCCGGTTTTCCTCAAACAGATCCAAAGCTGCGGCCATGCGCTCACGGCCCAGCTGAATCAACTCCGGAGCCTTATGGTAGTCATAGGTTCGGCCGGCGTTCTTGGGGACGTTAACAAGCAAATCAGGCGGGTAACCCGCAAGCTTGTATTGCACCAGCGCACTTTGCATGGTTTCGATGGTCAGGTTCATAACATCAAACTTGCCGATTCCCAGCTTGTCCCAATTGATGGTTTCGTGCTCTTCCTGAAACTTTTTCTCGTTCTGCTTGAGGCGCTCTCTTTCCACTTGCCTGGAAATCCGCTCCTCCGTGCTTTGGCTCTCACTCGTGTGCGACTTTCCAACACCCAGGGATCTGAGTGAATTCCAGTCCAGCCAGCGGGAGGCTTTATCCCGGAAGGTGTCCACCAACTCTTCTGAGTCACCCTCCCCGGCATCACCCTGATAACCACTAAACGCAGCATCGGGAATTCGCTGGCGGCGATCATCTTCACCACTGAGGTTCACAGCCACAACAAGATCGGCGTGGGCTGAAATAGTCGGCATGATGGGCAGTGGATTCAATAAGGCGCCATCTACCAGCACACGGCCATCAAGCACCAAGGGCGTAACAACGCTTGGGATGGCAACGGATGCCCGGATAGCTCTATCCAACGGGCCTTCCTGAAACCAGATTTCCTTATGTGCCAGCAAATCAGTCGCCACAGCCGTATAGTGCAGCGGCAAATTCTCTATGCGGGTATCCCCCAGCATTTCCCGTACGATTGAAAAAATCTTCTCTCCGCGAATTGCGCCAACAGAGTTGAAGGTCAGGTCCAGTAACTTGAGCACATCAAACTGGCCAAGACCAGTTACCCAGTCTTTGTAGTCCTGCATCTTGCCAGCGGCGTACATTCCACCCACCAGGGCACCCATAGAGCAGCCAGAGATAGCCACAATGTTGTAGCCGCGCTCCGCCAGAATCTCGATGGCGCCAATATGGGCGTAGCCACGGGCGCCACCACTACCAAGAGTCAGGGCAACGGTTTGGCGCTTAGGCTTCGGGGGATTGTTTGCAGTGTCGGTTTTTGACACAGTCGTGGGCTCATCTGCGCTGTCGGCAACTTTGGACACAGGATGTTCTGACACCTTACTACCTCGTTTCGGTTACCGGGTTATAACCATCACTTCCACCCGGTCACCCTGGCGGGCAGGATCAGTGATAGCCACAGACGGACCCACAATGATCAGTTCCTGCTGCTGCCTGGGCACACCGGTTTTGGCCAGCACTTCAGACAGAGATTCCGCCGCCTTGCGGGCGCGATCCATGGAGGCACTGAACGATTCGTTTTCATCAAGGGCAGAATAACCCACAAGCACCACTTTGGCGCCTTCGGTGCGGGCCAGCTCACTGACCTTGCGGCGATCTGTAGACTGCCAGTTAAAGCGGTAGGTAACGCCACCCTGCCAGGGCACAATCACCGGCCCTTCAATCCGGCCATTCGCCGATCCAAGGCCAGGTACAGAGGCGCCTGCTGCGACCTTCAGATGCTCAACCCACACGTACTCCCTGAGATTACCGCGGGTCACTGTGTACATAGACGTTAACCAGCGGGTTCCGTCATCTGCGGTTGTTCCTGCCACCAGATAATCCTGGGTGCCGTCACGGCCATAAAGCACCGCCTGATTAAATATCTGGTTTGCCCACACGTTACTGCGCCCACAGCGAATCCCGGAGCATTCAAACAGAATTTGCGCACCACGGGCATTCAGCACTCCAAGGTAGTGTTCCCGGGCTTCTTGACGGCTGGCATCCCTATAAATCTGGTAAAGGCGACCTTCCCCTGAAACCGGCAGCCGGGCCATGCTTTCAGAGCGAATCTCGTTGTTAACCTCACGCACAGGGCTAAAAAGCACAAGATGCCCAGAAGATTCGATCCGGGTAGTTGTTTCAAGTGTTGATTGTGGAAAAGGCTCAGGTGCAGTCTCTGGCACCGCAGCCATGGCAAACCCGGAGGCTGCCGCCAGAATCACAGAAACGAACGCGCTGAATACTGAAGGCTTTGGCAAGGTATCACTCTTTTTCAAGAAAATGTCTGACAGCATCGGCAACCGGACGGGTATCCCCATCAAGGTGACAATGGTGCCCTCCCGGCACATCGACCGTTTGTAAATCCGGTATTGCAGCCGCACGGTTATCCAGCCCTTTACGTTTGGCTAACAACCCTTCCCGGGCGCGCACAAACAGAGCAGGCGCCATAACAAGGCCCAAAGAAGCAACAACCTGCTCCTCTGTCATCAGTAAGGGGCTCGGGTGCCTTAAACGCGCATCTGTACGCCAGGCGTAGCCCTCACCTTCGGCTCTCAAGTTACGGGAGCTCAGCGCCAGTGCCGCTTCGTGACTCAAGGGGCTGAACCCGCCTTCGCGAACTTTTGCGGCGGCAACTATATCCGGGTAAACCGCAGGGCGGCCTGAGCCGGCAATTCGCTTTTTGATGGATTTGCGTAGCTGTGGAATTGTCTCACCGGCAGATTGGCTGAGCGCACCCAGGCTATCAATCATGACCAGTTTGTGAATTCTTTCAGGAAACGCGGCCGCATAGAGTGCGCCCACGATGCCACCCAGAGAGTGGCCAACTATGTCCACTTTCTCTACTCCACTGAAATGAACCTCAATGAGTTCGGCAAGGTCCGCCACGTAATCCATCAGTTGATAACTCTGCCCCGGCGGACGATGGCCGGAATGCCCATGCCCCGCCATATCCACTGCATACAGCGAAGACAGTCTTGCCAGATCCGGCGCTATGCGGGAAAACGTAAGGCTGTTGTCCAGCCAGCCATGGAGCATGATTATCGGTGGGCTACCAGCTTCAGAAATATCCGCGGCGGGCCAGTTGAGACCGGCGAGGGTAATATGCTGCAGTGGCCACACCACCTCTTGAACTCCGGCCATATCTTGCTGGGCGTCCGACAATAGAGCTTCATTGTTCATCTGTGAAATCGGCATCACATTGTATGGGTTGGGCGGTCGGAGCTCAGTGAGCCAGCGAGATAGGACTCTATCTTGTTTTTTGCACTTTCATCGTCACCGGTAAACTGTACACCTATGCCGGCTGCCCGGTTACCCTGAGCACCTTTGGGCGTAATCCAGATAACTTTACCCGCAACAGGTAGTTTCTCTGGCTCATCCATCAGGTTGAGCAACAAAAACACTTCATCACCAAGTTGGTACTGCTTCTGGGTAGGAATGAATAGCCCACCCTGGCGAATGTATGGCATGTAGGCGGCGTATAAAACCGCTTTATCTTTGATCGTCAGGGTGAGAATGCCGCTGCGCGCACCAAATCCGGGCCCCATATCTGACACCTTCTGAAAATGATTGTTTAAAGGTTCAACCAAACGTACGGGAGAAAAACCTGTGTTAGCTCTTGATAACTGCCGATGATAGCAGGTGTTCTGGCGAAAAGCGCAATCAGGACGCTCGCCGTTTTCGGGGCATAAGGCCGCGCCAGGCGATCAGTAGCCTAGTGGCTTCCAGTTCCGGGTTGACGTTATAAACACCTGCCGATCGGGCTTCACGAACCAGATCAAGCAACTCGTGGGCACGCCAGGCTGGGTTATTAGTGGCCAGAAACCCGAGCATTTCCCCCGCCTCGTGGTCGTTTGCTTTGCCCCCGGCACTCAGCCGAGCCAGATCGGCAGCCCAGCCTTCAAATAACCACAGTAAATCCTCCAGGCCTAGTGCCTTGAAGGCTTTTGCGGCTTCAGCCACCGCAACCTGGCCGCGCATGAACTGGCGAAACTTATCGAAGGCTTCATCCCGCAATGCCGGAAACTCACCCGTAGCGTATTCCAGAGCAAGGCGCGGCGCATTGCCCGCCAGCATCAGAGACTTGGCCATAAGCTCAGCGGTGGGCTGCTTTTCACCCTCGATTTCAGCCAGTTTACCGGCAAGCCACTGATCCGCCTGCTCTGCAGAAGGCACCGGGATAGACAAAACCTGGCATCGAGAACGAATAGTCGGCAACACCGGCCGCCCACTTTCCTGCAGGAGAATAAGCACAAAATCCGCAACCGGCTCTTCCAACGTCTTGAGCAGAGCGTTGGCAGAGTTGATATTAAGCTGGTCCGCCCGATCCACCACAGCAATCTTGCGGCCAGCCACTTGCGGAGAAGACACCGCGAAGGTGGAAAGCGAGCGTATCTGCTCGATTCTGATCATCCGGGACTTTTCCGGTGAAAACACCCGAACATCCGGATGGCTCGAAGCTGCAAGCAGCTGACACTGGCGACACTGGCCACAGGCAATCGCACCCGAGCCGTTATTTAACGGCGACGCACACAACAGCAAACCTGAAACGGCGTCTGCCCAAGCCCTCTTACCCACGCCGCATTCACCGGTAACCAGCAACGCATGGGGCAGCCTGCCCTCAGCAAGGCGGTTTTGAATCGTCTGCCAGGGCTTCTGAAGCCAGGGCATTTCAAGGGCAATATCAGTCACTGTGCTTTCCTGAATGGGCATTGAAGCCTGATGTTCCGGGTTGCTGTTTGCCAGCTCTTCGAAGCTGTCGTTTCATGGTACTCAATAGTCTACGAAGGCGCTTTAACTCATCGTCGCTATTTTGCGCACCCTCTCCAGCCCTGGATGGCGCTTTATAGTAATGGCTGTTAACCATTCGGGCAAAAAGCCGTGCCGAATCTGCAACCCCAGGCTCTGCACCTGCGAGCCTTGAGGCCAAAGCCGTCGGGGTTTCACCACTTCGCACCGGCACCCCCGCGCGATCACATAGTTGGTACCAGGCTGCCAACACTCGCCCATAGGGATCGCGGCGTGCACCTCTGCGTATCTGCAACGCGGATATAAGGCCGGCAACTAACAGTCCGACACCAACAATACCCGCGGTGAGATAGCCCAGCTCCTTCATGCCAAACCCGCCAGGCAAGCGGGACATAAGATCAAGCTGGCTTTGGCCCTGATAGCCAACCACCCAGCGCTGCCATTGATAGTTGATACGATCAAGCTGCTGGCTTACCCATCGTATAGCGGTAACATTCCCATACCGCTGTGCAGAGGCCCAACTATTCTCAAGGAAAGACCCTTCCTCAGCCACAGCCTCGCGCAAGCCAGATTCGATCCTGCTAGGGGCAATAGCGGCCGTAGGATCAATGCGAATCCATCCCCGCCCTTCAATCCAGGCCTCAACCCAGGCATGAGCATCGTATTGGCGAATGACCAGGTACTCATTACCCGCTCCACTTTCGCCGCCCTGATACCCCACCACAACCCGTGCAGGAATGCCGGCCGAACGCAGCACAAACGTTGCAGCACCGGCGTAATGGGCGCAGAAGCCGCGCATTTCATCAAACAGCAAGCTGTCTATGCCATCATTTGGCATTCTGGGTGGGCGCAGGGTGTAGAAATACGGCTGCTCCCGGAACCGGTTCAGCAGAGTGCGAACCACTCCCATATCGTCAGAAGACTGTCGCAGCTCTTCCGCCAGTGCCCGCGCCCTGGGGTTTCCCGATGCCGGCAACTGCAGGTACCGGCGGGCTTCGTTGGCTTTCAGGGATTGGCTCACCTGCCCTGCACTATCTCCCAGCGCCAACCTGTAGCGAACCGCACTGTCTGCCGGCCGGCGGAAACGGAAAAGATCGTCCTCTTCTTTTACTACGTTATCTGAAACCGCCAATGAGTTTTCCAGGGCAAAGGCCCAACGCTGATCCGTTGGTTCCATTAGTACATCGTATTCCCGGGGCTGCAACTCGCCAACGCCGCCATCCACATTAACCCGCCCGGGCCGGCGATAGGGCTCGTAGCCACTCTGGCGCCAGGTACCCTTATCGAGGGTGTCCAGTATCAAGCCGCGCCAGTACCTGTCCCGGTGTTCTGGCATAGGGCCGCCGAAGGTAACCCTGAAAGCCCGTTCGCTGCTTTGGGCAAGGCTGGAAATATCACCCGGCCGCATCGTATCGCTAATGCCGCTACGAGCCTGGCCAGATACCAAAGGCACGCTCCACAGAGGCTCCATGCGCGGAAAAAACACAAACAACAGCACCACAATGGGCAGCACTTTGAGGAGCATCACACCCAACCTGCGCCAACCTGCCTTGATGCCCCCGGGAAGCTCCGGTGCATTAAGCACCTGCAGCCCAATCAGCAACAAGGCTATGGCGCCTACATTCACTAGCGCCCAATGAATTTCCTGGTGAAACAGAAAGTTCACCGTAGCCAGGTACACCAGGATATAAAACAGCACATAGAAATCCCGGGCCGTGCGAGTTTCAAGCCACTTCAAACCCACCGTCAGAACAAAAAACGAAGCGGCTGTATCGACAGTAAAGCTTCCTCGCACCTGCACCAGGTAAACCGCAATCAGCGCCAGCATTATCCCGGTACGCAGTAACCGACCAGGCAAACGCACACGGCCCTGCTGGGCCAACCAGCGCCATCCTGCCAATACAATGCACACCAGAATAAGCCACACCGGCAGGCGATCTGTTTGGGGTGTAAGCAATAACCCAAAACTTGCAATCAACCAGAGCAAGGCCCGAGATGGCAGGTTGTCACTGTGCTTTTCAGGCTCCGCGTGGGATCGGCGTGAAAACCTCATGTCCGGGCTCCTGAAACCACGGTGTTAGCCTTGAGGTTATCTGTGCCCTTCCGCGAGCCATGAGCTGTTGCTGTGGCGTCCCTTGGTTTCTCTTCGCCCCAAACCGCCAAGGCCCTGAGGCAGCGGTTTGCATGGGTCGAGCCGGCATCTGGCTCTATCACCTGCCCGGGCAAATTCAGGCCGAAGCGCGTGCCAGCTTTACTGCGCTCAATCACGAGCCAGGAAAGATAGCTGAGCCGCAGTTCATGGTCGGTGCCTGAAAACGCATTAAAATCCAGCCAGTGTGGGCTGCCTTTATCTGCTTCCCAATCCGCAACTACCATCTGCCCGCTCCGGGCAAAGCGTTTCCACATCACTCGCTGGCTCATATCGCCCTCACGCCAGGGCCTGAGCTCTGCATGGTCATTCCCTTCAGGCGAGCGGGAGCTTGCGGTTTGGTCACCGTCATCAACTGTACTCACCACATCAGGCGCAGCGATGGGCCTGGGGAACACCACAGCCGCTGAAACTGGCCTCATCCAGGACCAGGCTTTGAGCAAACCGAAGGGGAACCGGGTTTCGATTCGAATACTGTCCGGGCGCAAATAACCCCTGAAAACCGACGCAACAGGCAAAGCCACATCTACCGACTGTCCTGCCGGCACATGGCCCAAGCGAACCCAGGTATCGTCTTCAGACAAGGTAATGGCGATAGCGTCGTCCTTACCAGCGGCAGCCCGCAAACGGAACTGAATATCATCACCAGCAAACCCCTCACCCGCCTGAACCAACGTGAGCTGAAGACCTGAAAGGTTTCGGTGGGTTTGATGCATAGCCCCCACGAACACCGCACCGAGCAAAAAAGTGATCAGATAAATAAGGCTATTCTGATAGTTAATGCCGGTAAGCAGCATGATCAGCAACAGCATGCCAAACACCGATCCGGCAGCCGTAGGCAAAATGAATAGGTTCTTCTGAGTAAGCAAATGCACATCAGAGCGCGGAATGCGGCGGTTGATCCAACGCTGCCAGCGGCTGCGGATTAGTCTGTTCATTATGCCTCGGAGGCCGGTGAATTATAAAAGTTCAACACATCAGGAATTCAGCACCATGTTAACCCGCTTCGGAAGGCTTTTATAACTCACAAGCAATTCAAGGATTCCTATCACAAACTAAGGGCTGCGCCCTTGAAAAGCTGCTGGACAACCCGAATACTTGAAGGTAAAGAGATGCGTACTGATTGCTGTAGCCTCAGACACACCTCGTACCTGAGCTTATTGCAGCAAGAGGCCAGATTATGAAGCTCCACAACCTGCCAGCCGGGTGCAAATCCCGCAGGCCCTGCCCCAGCAGAAGCACAACCAAAATAGCAGCGGCTATTGCGGTTACACTTTCAGCCGCAGCCTCGGTGCCGGTAATTGCAGGCGTACAAACCATGACGTCGGATGAGATGGTCGAAACGTACGTAAAAGACTCTGCCGTGATTGTGGTACCCAGGGAAGGAAGAAAAACGGAAGCCGACCGCCAGCGTATCATCCGCGCCCTCACCATCTCCCCCGGAGAGCCGGTGGTGACTGAAGCGGAAGAAGAAGCCTACCGCGAGGCACTGCAACGGCTTTCGGAAGATGGTCAGTCTGATGCACTTACCAATGCAGAGGAAGAATTCCTGCGCCGTGCACTACTGCTTCCGCAAGAAGAAATTGCAAGGGCTCAGCCACCGGCAGAATTCACGCCGAACATTCCGCCGCTGATTTTTGGCCAGCAAATGCAAATTCCGGATGAACCTTTCTCTCAATCATTTCTTAACGATCAGCTTGGCATTGGGTTTGACGGGCAGAACCTGAATTTCTCCATCGGCAACCCGCCGGGAATAGATCAGATTCACCTACCACAAGGGATTAATGAAGGGCCGATTCAGCTAACGCCCAGGCCGGGTGGCGGGTTTGATCTTTCTATTCAGGTGCCGGATCAGTAACAGTAAACGTGAAAAAAATGCCCCGGAGATCATCCGGGGCATTTTTTTGCCTTCCTTGTGAGCTGCAGAAATCTAGACTTCTACAGCTACACAAGGCGGGTCTTCTTTTAACTCAACCTGTAATAATTACGAACATTATTACACTGTCGAATTAGTTGTGGCCGTAAATAACAGCCTTGGTGTTGGTCAAAGCCAGGTTATCAATACCAATGGAACCAAGCGGAAGCGCGGTGCCAGAACCGTCACTACCCAAAGTCAGGTCCATGGAGATGTCCATTGGTGCAATATCCATCTCGATAACCAGAGCTGAACTGCCTGCTCCGTGAACAACAGACTCACCGGAATAAATGGCAAGGTTAGCCGCGGCGAAGTCTGTGCCCGCGCCTTCGTTCGGAGCCTGCTTGGTACCATCTGATGCGATCGCTTCACCGGCGGCGCCAGTGATGACCATGTTCCTTACACCAAGAGCAAGGAAGTCCACATCCACATTCAGCTCATCAATATCAAAGGCAACATCGACACGCAGAACATCCGCAACGCCATTGGCCAGATCAACAGGGATTACGCCGAAACGGGTGTTGGGACTGTCACCTGTAGTATCAACGCGGATATCAAGCTGAGCGAGATCACCAGACAAGCCTAGGTTAGACAGCAGAACCGTGTTTTCACCAGCCTGTCCACCCAAACTCGCCTCTGCCACAGACATACCAAAGTCAACCGGCGCGCCTTGGGGATGAGTAGATGTCAGGTGAATGAATGCATCGCCGTCGGCTTCAACATCGATTACAAGAGCAAAGTCATCCAGGTTAGAAGTATCTTCAACGGTGCCATCAGCAGCGAGAGCGCCACCACCAATTTCGATGCCAGATACGTTGAAAGTACCTTCATCGAAATAAGTGAACTTACCAATGTTTACGTGCGTCTGGAGCTCAATAGTAACACCAGACTGACCGGTGACGTTGCCCATTGCAGAGTCGTCAAGCGCTGTCATGTCAGCTTGAACGGCGAAAGGTGCAGCAGCTACGGCAGTTGCCAGTGCGATTTTTTTCAGGCCTTTCATATTATTCTCCTAAAGCTTTATTTATCATTATTAGTCATTTTTTATTGCGGGCTTTTTCAACCTGCAAATCAAGATTACGCATAGTCAGAAACAGAGTCCGTGATCATCATCACAATTGGTAACAGTTCCTTACACTCCTCTCGAGATGCATGCACAGCAAGGTATTGCTGGGTCCAGAGGCCTAACGACTTTGCTTCGGATCATAGAACAGTTGGTAAGGCTTATCTTTCTGCATCGACTTACCAAATATGAGCTTGCCCTCCTCGATCTTATAGGGAGTAAGGCGAATGGCTGAAACTCCCAGCCTGTGCTCAAATTCGATTACAAGTGCCAAGGCGTTTGAATCTTTCTCAACCTTGGCAGGATAGACAATGCTTGCGGCCAATATCTGCTCGTGACGTGCCGCTGATCTAAGCGCGCTTCGGTACATGTTCACTGCAACAGGATCCGGAGCCGCTTTTGCTTCCCCTGCCAACTTCAAGGGTTTGATCTCACCGGTGTTAAGCATCATCACGGCCATAGGCTCAAGATCACCATTCGCCTGCAGCATTTCCGCCAGATCAGCCATAACCCTCTCCTGAATTTGCTCCAGATTCGCTACAGCCGTCTTCTTGGCAAGCTCAATCTCAAATTCATCAAGCTTTCCATCGTAGAGCGGATGATTTTCGGGAAGCTGGTTATTGCCTTGGGCATTTACGACTCCCGAGGTCAGGAAAATCGCAAACAATGCATATTTAGGCAGTTTTTTTATAAGCATGTAGTCACCTGATAACTAGATAGTTTAGCCAGCCCAGCTTGAGCGGAAGTTTTCACAAGATTTGGAGTTGGTCAAAGTTAGCCTTACAAAAAGCCTTTCCGAGGCTAACAGCATCAAAAGTGTTCCGCTAAAGCTACTCAATTCAGCTAGAATGCCGATTTCCAGATCCGTCCTGGCGTGGCGTCACGTATGAGTGCGTTCATTAGAACAGCGGCCCTCTCGTTTCGACAATGCCCGTTTTGTGGCCTGAGTATCATTCTTCCAATTAACCGGAGTTAATTTGCCACTACCTGTTTCCTCTGTGCTTAGCCTCGAAGATTACAATCATCTGCTCGCACAAGCCGCTCGCGAACCGGACTTTGCCTACCTCGGGAGTGTAGGTTCAGAGAGAGGCCGGGGCGCGCTTAGTGGGTTTTCTGCATGTGCGATTGCAACCAAACGGATTGAATCTGGTGGGGCTGAGGTTGTTGACACAAGCAAGCTGTCTGCAGAAATGGAAAACCTGATTCAGCACTACAAAGTTATGCCGCAGGAATCGCTTAACTTTCTAACCGGTGGGTGGATCGGTTTTTTGAGTTATGAATTCGGGTATAGGAAGGAGCTTCGTTTGGCGCCACTCTGCCCAACTCCGTCAACACCCCTACTGTTTGCCGGTTTGTATTTATGGGCCGCCAGCCACAACCGAACCACCGATACTTACCGCCTTTGGGTTCATCCTGAATGCCCTGAACCGATTCAGCACAGAATTCAGCATTGGCTGTCTTCTGAGCCAGAAAAAAATCCGGAGTTACAGCAGTCGCAAGCGTCGACAGCACCCGAAGGTATAACCAACTCCTGGAAAATGGTCTCCCCCTTTAAACCACGCCAACCAGCTACAGAATTCGTTGCCGGCGTTGGCAAGGTTAAAGATTACATCTACGCTGGCGACTGCTATCAGGTAAACCTCTCCCAGGAATTCAAAGGCAGATACAGGGGGAACCCGTGGATCGCCTTTCAGGCTCTGGCTGAAGCCAACCCCACGCCTTACAGCGCCTTTCTGAAAACCCGTGGCGAATCAGTTATATCTATTTCTCCTGAGCGTTTTCTGGAGATTAGTGGTCGCACGGTTAAAACCAGCCCCATTAAAGGCACACGGCCAAGAGGCTTAACGCCTTCCGAAGACACGGCCCTCGCCGCTGAACTCGAAGCGTCAGAAAAAGACCGCGCTGAAAACCTGATGATTGTGGATTTGTTGCGGAACGACCTCAGCGTACATGCTGCGGCCGGTTCGGTAACCGTAGACAGTCTGTTCGCCCTTGAGTCCTACCGCAATGTGCACCACCTGGTGAGCCACATCCGTGCGGAATTCGCGGCCGGCGTTTCACCCATGCAGGTGTTGTTCGATGCCTTCCCCGGTGGCTCCATAACGGGCGCACCGAAAATTCGAGCCATGGAGATTATCCGGGAGCTTGAGCCTCATTGGCGTGGCCCGTATTGCGGCTCTGTGTTTTATCGCGGGTTGGACGGCACTTTGGACAGCAACATCGCTATCCGTACCATGCTGTGCGAGAAGGAGCTAAAAGACGAGGTCGGCAGTGAGGAAGGAACCATCCGCTGCTGGGGCGGCGGCGGAATCGTTGCAGATTCCGACCCGCAGAGCGAATACCAGGAAACCCTCACAAAAGTAAAACCACTGATGGATTTCCTGGAAAATCTGAACCAGAGCGACTGACCCTCGCTCTGGCTCAACAGCCCTTATGGCAAGGGCTTTTATTCGAGCAAACTGCAATCAAGCGCTGTGAACGGCACTCGCCTTCAGAAATTCCTGTTTCAGGTCTTCAAATTCATGCACTGCCGGGTACTGCGGGAACTCATCAATCACATTCTGCGGTGCGTGGAACAGAATGCCGGCTTCCGCCTGGCCCAGCATGGTGGTGTCGTTGTAGGAATCACCCGCCGCAATCACGCGATAGTTCAGCAATTGGAAGGCACGCACTGACTGGCGTTTGGGGTCTCTTTGGCGCAGCAAGTAGTTAGTAATCTGGCCGTCCTCGGCCACTTCCAGCTTGTGGCACAGCAGCGCCGGGTAGCCGAGTTTCTTCATCAGCGGCATGGCGAACTCATAAAAGGTATCCGAGAGAATCACCACCTGAAAGCGCTCACGCAGCCAGTCCAGAAACTCGCGGGCGCCCGGCAGCGGATCCAGTGTTCCGATCACTTCCTGAATAGCGGGCAAGCCGTATCCATGTTCATCAAGAATGCGGAGGCGCTGTTTCATCAGAACATCGTAATCCGGAATGTCGCGGGTGGTGGCCTTGAGCTCTTCAATACCGGTTTTCTCTGCAAATGCGATCCAGATTTCCGGGATCAATACGCCTTCAAGGTCAAGACATGCCAGTTCCACAGTGATCTCCTGATTCAATGTTTCAAATGAAAATTCTGAATGAGAGCAGGCTCCGCTCCCCTTTGATCAAGGCGGTATCATAAGAAAATCCCGGGCAGAATGCATCGTGCATCGCGACAAAACCGCAAGGTTTTGCGCTAACCTCTAAAGATAAGGAATAACCATATAGATTGTAATTCCTTTATGGAATTAAGGGTTTAATGCTAACCTGCATCAAAACCCGCACTCAGGTACTGATATTTTATGAGCAATATCCGCGAGCTACAGAGCAAACTGGCCGACGAAAGCCCGAGGTCGATTCTGAAAGCTGCCCTCAACCGCTACGATAACATCGCCATTTCCTTCAGTGGTGCCGAAGACGTGGCGCTCATTGAAATGGCCCACAAGCTGACGGACAACCTGAAGGTGTTCACGCTGGATACAGGCCGCTTACATCCGGAAACCTATGAGTTTATCGATCGGGTGCGCAAGCATTACGGCATCAACATTGAGGTTCTGTTCCCAGACACCAAGGAAGTACAGGCTCTGGTGAATCAAAAGGGCTTGTTCAGCTTCTATGAGGACGGCCACAGTGAATGTTGTGGTATTCGTAAGGTAAACCCGCTCAAACGCAAACTCGCAGGTGTGGATGCCTGGATTACCGGTCAGCGCAAGGACCAGAGCCCGGGTACACGGAATAACGTTCCGGTCGTTCAGGAAGATGCGGCTTTCTCTGGTCCCGGCAAAACGCTGGTGAAGTTTAACCCGTTGGCCAATTGGACTTCGAAAGAAGTGTGGGACTACATCCGCATGTCGGAAGCGCCCTACAACACGTTGCACGAAAAGGGGTTTGTCAGTATTGGCTGCCAGCCCTGCACCCGCCCTGTGTTGCCTGGGCAACACGAACGGGAAGGCCGCTGGTGGTGGGAAGAAGCCACACAGAAAGAGTGTGGCCTACATGCCGGAAACCTGATCACCCGCCAGTAAAAACTGGCGGGTGATCGTGGCGCAAGTGTTTAAAGCACCGGCAGTTCTATATCTTTGAACAAAGCTTCTATCTCACTGCGGCTGCTTTGGCGAGCAACAGCCTGATCAATCAGTTCTTTGGTCAGGTGGGGTGCAAAACGCTGGATAAACTCGTACATATAACCCCGCAAGAAAGTGCCCTTACGGAAGCCAATGCGGGTAACACTCGCGCTAAACAGCTTTTTAGCGTCCAATGCAACCAAATCCGGGTCCGTTTTGGGGTCGAACGCCATGCTGGCGATGATTCCTACACCAAGCCCCAGGCGCACGTAGGTTTTGATAACGTCGGCGTCGGCTGCGGTGAACACTACCTTGGGCGTTAAGCCTTTGGATTTGAACGCCTCATCAAGCTTCGAACGCCCTGTAAAACCGAACACGTAAGTTACCAACGGGTGCTCTGCCAGTGCTTCCAACGTGAGCTCGGGTAATTTTGCAAGTGGATGGTCCTTGGGCACAATCACCGTGCGGTTCCAACGATAGCAGGGCATCATAATCAGGTCGTTGAACAACTCCATGGCTTCCGTCGCGATGGCGAAATCAACCGCTCCGTTGGCCGCCATTTCAGAAATCTGCATGGGTGTACCCTGGTGCATATGCAGGGACACATCCGGGTAAGACTCGATAAAACCACTGATAACCGGCGGCAATGCGTATCGCGCCTGGGTGTGTGTGGTGGCTATGCTCAGGTCGCCTTTGCGCTGGTTGCTGAACTCCTGAGCGATTTTTTTTATCCCCTCCGCCCGGCGTAAAATCTCACCCGCCTCACGAACGATAATCTCACCCCCCGGGGTAATGCGGGTGAGATGCTTGCCACTGCGGGCAAATATCTCCAGCCCTAACTCATCTTCAAGAAGGCGGATTTGTTTTGAAATGCCGGGTTGAGACGTAAAAAGGCTCTGGGCGGTTGCCGACACATTAAGATCGTGGTGCGCAACTTCCCAAATATAGCGCAACTGTTGTAATTTCATTAGCTGTATCGCTCCCTGAGTTTCTGGCCTGAGGCGGGCTGCATGTGAATGTAAAAGGGTAAACAGAATCCAAGAATACGCATAACAGACCTGATTTTCATTCTTTTTTAGTATAGAAGAGCTGTTTGATTCAGTTTAGACCAAAATTGCCCCTGCGCAGCCTGAAACGCCGGTGTTTGTTTAACCAACCATTGACTTGAGGGACACAAAGCACACAATCCAAGTTAAACATTTATCAGGCATACAGGACATCAATGCTGTTAACCACCAAATTCCTCAGGCCTGCCACTGATTCCCGAGGCGTACAGCGCGAACGGCTGTGCTCTCTACTAGCACCTGGCCATCCAAAGCGGCTCAATCTTGTAATAGCGCCCGCCGGGTTTGGCAAAACAACCCTCGTAAGCCAATGGTGCACCCGCACGACAGGGCCAATTGCATGGTTGTCCCTGGATGAGCATGATGATGACCCGCTTCGGTTCTGGCGGTACCTGATCAGTGCGTTCGAACACGCCGGCCTTACCGGGCTTGAGCCCTGCCACAAAAGCCTGGCCGGCAGCACCGACGACAGCCTTGATAGTGCAATTACCGCCCTGGTTAACGCTTTGGCTGCAGATGGTGGCCCCTGGTCCTTGGTATTGGACGATTTCCAATTTGCAGACAACGGTCACATACACCGTCAATTCGGGTATTTTGTTGATTATCTTCCCGCTGGCGTGACCGTCACACTGATCTCCCGTACCGAACCTCCCCTGCCGCTGGCCCGATGGCGAGTCCGCCGCTGGGTGCAGGAAGTTCACCCGGCATTGCTGGCATTTTCAGAAGACGAGTGCCGGGAGTTTTTCCACAGCACCATGGGCCTCGACATTTCTGAGCAAGAGGTTCAAAGCATTTGCCGCCGCACCGAAGGCTGGGTGGCCGCCATGCAACTTTCAGCGCTATCCGGCAGCAACAGTGGCCTGGATCAAAATACTGTCACAGGCCCGGAGGCTCCCCAGGGATTGCTTAGCATTGATGAGCGCCATATCAGCGATTATGTGCTGAGCGAGGTGCTTCACAAGCAACCGGATGACACCGTTGCCTTCCTGCTCGACACAGCCTGCTGCCCGCGGCTTTGTGCATCCATGTGTGATTCGATTCGTGGCACGGATAACAGCCAGAAAATGCTGGAAACCTTGCTCTCTCAACACCTGTTCTTGATTCCTTTGGACAATCACAATGAATGGTTCCGTTACCACGACCTGTTCCGTGATGCATTGCTACAGAAAATAAACCGCACAGACCCGGCCCGGGCCTCTATGCTCTGGCAGCGCGCTGTGGAATGGCTGCTTGATCATGGCCAGGTTCAGGGCGCCATTGCCGAGATAGTGCAGAAGGAAGATTGGCCGTGGCTGGCTCTGGTGCTATCAACCCATGGCAACAATCTTATTCATGGGGGGTACCATCTGCCGGTTTTGAGCTGGCTTGAGGCCTTGCCTGAAAATGAGATTAGTGAGAACCCCCAGCTGCAAATGCTGCGGGTGTGGGGAAAGTTTTTCGCTAACCGCCTTGATAACCTTGAACCTCTGCTGACAAATCTCGAGGATTTACTTGACCGCCGTGTGGCTGATTCGGCACCAGACGCAGAGGGCGCCCTTGGTTTGCAGAGCGAAATATCCCTTATACGCTCTTACCTTGCCCGCTCCCGCAGCGATGACAAGAGTGCCAGCGACCTGACCCGGCAGGTTCTGGCAGACATAGACCATACTAAAATCCCATTAAAGTCAGTTACCTATTACGGCATTGGCCTGGACGATTACGGCAGAGGAGACCTCGCTGCCGCCGAAAACTCTCTTAAATCTGCTGTTCATTACGGGCAAATTGAAAGGAAACCCAGCACCGTTCTCTCCAGCGGTGGCCTGCTAGCGTGGATACAGTACAACCGGGGCGATATGGACCAAGCCCTGGATACCTGCACCAAGGTGCGCCAGTGGGTTGATCAACACTACGCAGACCCGAGCCAGCCCCGACTGCTTTCCTGTTGGCTTAGCGCCTCCCTTACCGAGATTTTCCGGGAGCGCAACCAATTGCAAGACGCAGCCGCCCACCTGGAACCTCTGCTAGAGCATGTAAATGAGGGTGCAGAGCCAGGGCAACATATAATAATTCAGCATGTGCGGGGGCATCTCGCCTTCAGCGAGGGCCGTTATCAAGACGCCATCGAGTACCTTGAAGACGCAGAACAGGTTGGGCGCAAACGCCGGGAACACATTGTATTTGAGCCGCCAGCCAGTGCGGCTCTGTTCGCTCGCTGTTATCTGGCCTTCGGGGAGCCGCGCCAGGCCCGGCACATTCTGCAGGCAGTTGAAAGCCACACAGTGACTAATCCACTGAACCGGGAACAGAACAGCATCAGCTATGCCCGCTTGCTGGTTCATGAGGAAAAGCCCGAACAGGCTCTGGAAATACTTGAAGCACTGCTGGCAGATGCCCAGCGCAATGAGCATAACCGGCATGTGGTGGAAGCATTGCTGGTATCAGCAGAAGCACTGGCTCAGCTAAACCGGGATGAAGAGTACGAAAAAAGGCTAGCCCAGGCTGTCGCCGTTGCAACTGAATCCGGTTTCCTGAGGTTGTTTGCTGAAGAAAGCCCCCGGTTACAGGCGCTGCTGCTTGCCTCCCACTCTCTGAAAAGCAATGGAAGCTGGCAACGAAAACTCACCGATATGCTCACGAGCCAAGATCTTGAGAACACCGCCGGCGACAAAGTGAAACAACCCGTACAGGCTTCACAGGTCGACATCCGCAAAACAAAAACTGGCGATTCATTAATGGAGCTTGCAGAGCCACTGAGCCAGCGTGAGCTGGAGGTACTGGAGCTTATTAATGCAGGCCATGCAAACAAGGATATTGCCGTACGCATGGGGGTGGCGCCAGCAACGGTAAAAGCCCACATACGCAATCTGTACGGCAAGCTTGATGTAAGGCGGCGAACGGAAGCCCTCGCCAGGGCCCGGGAATTGGGGATTCTCACAGCCTAACCCCATGCAATTTGTGACATGGATCACACTTTGCAGGAAGTTTTTAACCGGGCTACGCCCTTTGGACGATTCGGCTACGCCCCCTACTCCCCTATTATTAACTCAACGGTGAGGCAAGCCCTCACCCGGAATTCTGAAACTTCAGGCCTTCAGACTTCTTGTAAAGCGTTCTCTAACGCAGGGTTTTAACGTAAGCCCCTTATTAAAAGCCAGCCCTCGGGCTGGCTCTTTTTTTGCCGCTGATTTCTTCAACGGCTTATCCTGCTTTACCTTACTACCGCTCAATAATGCGCCGGAACGGTGGTAATGAATCCAGCAGCAACTGCCCATAACGCCTTGCCACAATTCGGCGATCCAGAATGGTCACTCTGCCAGTGTCTTCCTCTGTTCGGAGGAGGCGCCCCACCGCCTGTACCAACTTGATAGAGGCATCTGGCACGGTAATCTCCATAAAGGGATTGCCACCGCGTTGGCTTATCCACTCTGCCAAACCTGCTTCAATCGGATCGTCCGGAACCGAGAAGGGCAAACGCGTGATCACCACGTGGTGCAGATACTTGCCGGGTAAATCGATGCCCTCTGCAAAACTGGCCACACCGAATAATACGCTGGCCCTACCCTCATCAATGCGATCACGGTGTTGGCGCAAGACTTCGCCCCGTGACATATCATCCTGGGTAATGATCAAATCCGGATAGTCTGGCGCCAAGGCATCCCGCACCTGATGCATCTGACGGCGAGAGGTGAACAGCACAAGGGTGGCGGTTTCACCGGCCCATACATCTGGCAAACGCTTGATCAACTCTTCCGCAAAACCATCATCCGTAGGCATACAGGCCATGGCGGGCACTTCTACGGTTGCCTTCTCTGCGTATCGGAAGGAGCTGGGCACCACTAACAAACGGCTGGCTTCTGGCAGCCCCGCCCTGGCCTGAAGCCTGTCAAAGCGTCCAAGAGCTGTCAGCGTGGCACTGGTTAGCACGGCACCATAGGCCCGCGACCACAACCTTGAGTAAAGCAGGTTGTCGGCCAATACCGGCGAACTGAAGAACGTAATGTCTTCAGCGTGATCCCAGCGCTGCCTTACACTCCAGCGCGCCGGAGGTGGGTTTCCAACCTGTTCAGTCCAGGCAGTCCAGAGTCGCAACTGGTCTTCCGCGCGGCTATGGAAGCCACCAATAACCGGGTACCAGGCCTCGGCTGTATCCCTGTCTATTTCGTGCTGTTTGCGCTCATCAAAAGCACCTTGCAGCTCATCCGCCAAGGCACCCAAGTGGCGCGTCAGGTTGGCAGTGGCAATACGGCTTTCTGCAGCCAGCTCTGCCAGGGTTTCCGGCAGTTCTCCTTCGGGATACCGCCACTGGGCTGAGCCCCGTTCTTCATTGAAATCCCAGCCTGTATTGTGTGTTGCTTCATCGTAAACGCGGGTGAGAACCAAATCTACGTCACGGGACGCCGAGCTAATGCGGTCGACCGTTTTTGTTCCTTGGGTGCCCGGAGCCAGGTAAGGCTGCATTTTCGTCAGCGCCTGGGAAAGCTGTTTAAGCCATTGCCGGGTGGAATTAAGCGGCACAGACGCCGCAAAATGATTCAGCGCCTTGTCTGGCAGATGATGGCCTTCGTCAAAGATGAACAGGGCGTTTTCAGGCTCTGGAAGAATTGCCCCACCGCCCAGCGCCAAATCAGCAAGCACCAGGTCGTGATTGGCGACCACGATATCCACTTCGTCCAGGTCCTTACGGGCATCAAAAAACGCGCAACTGTCAAAATAGCTGCAATGGCGGTTCGTACATTGGCGATGGTCTGTGGTTACCTGCCGCCAAACCTCATCGGGTATCTGCTCGGGCCAGTGATCCCTGTCTCCGTCCCACTTGCGGGAGCCGTAACTTGCCAGCATTTCCTCAAAAAATGCCCGCGTGCCCGGCTCCTCGGTTCCGGGACTGTCCAGCAGGAACAAAGGCATGGTATCACTGTCGCCGTTGCCTTCGTCGTGCAGGCGTGATTCCAGTCGGGACATGCATAAATACCGCCCACGGCCTTTGGCGAGGGTCCAGCTGAAGCTCATTTTGCTGTGTTTTTTCAGGTCTGGAAGATCTTTCAGAACAATCTGATCCTGTAGCGCCACGGTTGCCGTGGAAATCACCAGCGTTTTGCCCAGAGCCCGGGCCACAGGTATTGCTGCTATGAGATAGGCAAGCGTTTTACCGGTACCCGTACCCGCCTCAACCACACACGCCGCTGGCGGTGAGGTGCGCTGGCCGTCGTTTTCGGTAATCTCACCCATGTACTTTGCGATTTCAGCAATCATCAGGCGCTGGCCATAACGGGCGCGAACGCCTTTGCCTTCCAGTACATCGCGATAGGCTTGCTGAATCTGCTGTTTGATCTCTTCCGTTAATGCCATCAGCGCGGACTCACCCAGTCGCGGACAATCCCCACTCGAAAGCTTCTGCCTTGCTTGCTGAGAACCACTCCATTTTCTGTAACTTCCTCTACCGTGATACCGGAGAAGGAGTCGCCTTGGCCAAGATAGTGGCCATTAATCATTACCCGGCTGGCGTAGGGGTCTGTTGAGTAAATATGGCTGTTAAACATCAGGTCCGGGATACTCTTCTGGAATGAAAGGGGGAGCTCAACCAGGTGCGGTACCCGCGCCTTGGGCCCGCTGGGGCTCACCACTTGCGGCTGCCGCGGCTGGCGTACAGACGGAGTTATAATCGCTGGCCACTCTCGTGGGGGCTCTGCTACTGAAGCAGCACTCGCCGGACTGCTGTCAGGCTTGGCTGCTGCACCCGTTACCGCAGTCTCGCTTGCGGTCACGGGCGTTGTATTCTGAACTGGTTCGGGCCGTGTTGCTACATCTTGCACTGGCGCTTGCACGTCTGGCTCCGGGAGCATATCGACCGTCCTCTCTGGCCAGAACACAACCGCCAACACCAAGGCATTCACCATCAACGCCAGTGCGACCCAGACCACGGGCGACACTCGCTTTTTTTTCGGGCGGTGTATCAACTGCACCTGCTGCGCAAGATCCGGAACTTTTCCCTGGCGGCGCTCGGTTTCAGATTTTCTGAGGGCATCAAGAATATAGGACATAATCTATCCCTTCCCCTCGGGCTCTGCAGTCACAAGCCTTGGAACACTTGCCTTGAGGTCATTGTTGATCTGAATAATAGTCATGGCACCTGCAATGCCATCCACTGTCAGACCTCTCAAGGCCTGGTACCATCGCACCTGCTGCTGTGCAGGCAGGCGTTTTATTCTTGCGGTGTCCTCAGCCGATTCACCGTGGGCCTCCGCAAGCTCCATCATGCGGGCCCCAATCCACAACTCCTCATTTGCCGCTCCGTTCCCGCCGGAACCTTTGGCTAAGAAATCAGGAAGCTGCCACAGCACGCGGTATTCACCAAACCACAAGGATTCCAGGCTGGAAAGAGCTACCTCGGCAGAACCTTCGGGAAGCGCTATTTCCGCCACATCGCCCTTGATACGTCTCAATACAGCGTAGCCCTTGTTACCCGCATCATCCTGAAGCATCAGCATGGCTGGCCTGTCCAGGAATGCCAGGCTACGGCGATTGCCTTGGCGCTCCAGGCAACCCAGGCCATTCCTACGGGCAAAATCGCAGGCAATGGACGATTCTTGCGGGCTATAACTGACGCCCCATATGGCAAATAAACGGCGGAAGGCTTCTGGCAAACTTTGAGCCTGTTCAGGAAACCTGAAGGACAAGGGTTCTGGCGTGGCCACCTTCACGATTTCTGGTTGTTCATCACGCAACACCGCGCCAACCTGTTCGATTGGCGCTGCATCCGACTCAGAGACGACTTCCTCCTGCCCGGACCACTGCTGGTATACCCAATAGGTGCTTATTATTGCCAACAGCAGCGATGCTGAGAGCACAAGGTATCCACTCAAAGCAGGTTTGCCCTCACGACTCCCGGGAACTGGCCCTGGCCCCAAATTGTTGCTACCCCCAACTTCCCTGGCTGCCTGCCGTATATGGGCCGCTGTCACTTCATACTCGCCTTCAGAGTATGCGCCTAACAGAGCACGATCACTGATCAGGTTAATCAGGCGGGGTATCCCATTGCTCATTCGGTAGAGCTTACGCACGGCTGAAGGTGTGAACAGATCACCCCGCATACCCGCAACCCCAAGCCGGTAGCTGAGGTAGGCCGGCAGTTCATTGCGATTGATGGCATCCAGGTGATAACGGGCAGTTACCCGCTGGTTCAGTTGGCGAAGTTGCGGAAGCGAAAGCATCTGCTGCAGTTCCGGTTGGCCCAGCAACACTATCTGCAGCAGTTTCTTTTCTGCTGTTTCAAGATTGGTCAGCAGGCGCAACTGCTCCAGTACATCTGCAGACAGATTCTGAGCCTCATCGATCATCAGAACCTTATGCCGGCCAGCCGCATGGGCGCCAAGCAAATCCCTGTTAATCAGGTCTACCAGCTCTTTGATGGTGGCATTGGGCGGGTGCGCAATTTCCAGTTCGTCGCAAATCGAAGAGAGCAGCTCCCGGGCAGAAAGCCGGGGGTTCAATATCAGGGCAATGTCTACATGGGCCGGTGCATTTTCGATGAAGCACCGACTTACAGTGGTTTTGCCCGTACCGACTTCCCCAGTAATAACAATAAAACCGCCCTGCCCCTGCACGCCATACATCAGATGAGCCAGTGCCTCTTTATGGCGTTCGCTCAAATACAGGTAGCGGGGATCAGGCGCGATAGAGAACGGAGGTTCCCTGAAGCCGAAGAAGTCGTAATACATGGGCGTCCAGTCGAATACTCAGGCGCCGGGCTATCGGCCAATTACCGGGCCAGGCTCTTTAGCAGCGTATCATACCGCTCGCCTCGCAGGCCTGTCATCTCAGGATGTTCCGGAATCCGCACTGTTTATCAGCCTGAGTTCTGCAGCACTGCGACGGTTCTGTTGTTTCAGGCGGCGCACGCAGCGCTCCAGGGTTTTGGAAATGCGCGCATGGGAGCGAATCATAGAGATTTTGGGCCATGTTGCGCGCTCGCCGGCCAAGGTCATTTCCCGCACAAACTCCGGATTGGGGTCGGCGAGCATTCGGGTGTAGTCCTTGAAGCCATAGGTGGGTGCGATGGTCACATCCCCGGAGTACCGTTGTGCCATGATGGTATACATGTGGCCAGAAACCTGTCGAAACAGCTCGGGGCGAGCGCGTTTGCGGAGGTAATCAAACACACCACGGCCGTGAAACTGCATCTCGGATTTCATCAGGTGCAATGGCAGGCTGGCCAGTGACAGCTTCTCATCCGTGCTCCGATCGCTGAGAAACGGAACCACGTGTGGATTGGTCTGACTTACGATGGTGAAATTCACATCGTAAAGGTGCATCAGCCGCTCAATGGGCAGGTCGCTGACTACGGAACCATCCACAAACTTCAGCCTGGGCATGTACGGCAGTGCCTGTCCCTGAATATCTTTTTTCATCAACGTAACCGGCGGGAAAATGCCAGGTACGGCGGCGCTGGCAAGAGCGGCACTCCACACCATCAAATAAGGCGAAGTATAACCGGATAACAAACGCGCCTTCTGATGCGCCTGCACGGGCGACACGCTCATATTGATGGAGCGGCCGGTTCGCTGGTATGCCTCTTCAAACGTGTACTCACCGATGTTGGTTCGCAGGCAGGTGCGCAACTGCTCCTGATCCATCAAGCCGTCACCGCGCAGGGCACTGAGCAGACCGCGGTACTTCCAGGCTTTCAGATTGTGGTTTTCCGGCACCAGCATCTCGGGGATTTCAGCATCTGTGTGCACGCCCAGCATGCCAGCAACAATCGCGCCGGCACTTGAGCCTGTAACAACCTGGGGCAGCAATCCTCTTTCCCAGAGCGCCTTGATCACCCCGAAGTGGAACATGCCAAGGCTGGCACCGCCGCTCAATAGTAAGGTTGGCCTACCGTAACTGGTGAGGGTGTCGCGAAAGAACTGCAGTTTGTCTACAACCGGAAACCCGGGTACCGGATGATCACACAGGAAATCCAAGGCTTCGCATGCCTGGGCGATGTACTCTTCTATCAGATGTTTTGTGCCAACCCGGGATTGCGTATACAGCGCAGGGTTGCCCATGTTTCCCAGGTCGTGATGCAGCCCTTCCCGAAGTGCCCGCTTCAAACGCTCAAAGTCATTCTGCTGGCGATACTGCTTGATACTGCTGAGGCGATCATAAAGCAATTCGTAGTGGTAGTGTTCAGAGGCAAAGTCCTCTTTCCACTCAGCATTGCCCTCCAGAAAATCCAACTCCAGGGCTGCCGCCTTCCACACCTCATAGTTAGGTGCCTCGGCCAGCATTTTACGAAATTTGTTTATCCTTGGGTCTTTAAATACCACGTATATCCCTCACCAGCCGCACGCATCAGAAATCATCCAGCATCAGGTCTTCATCGTCATCACTGGCAAAGGGATCCCGGGTCACCATGCCATCATTAATGAGAAACTCTCTGCGCTGCAAGAAGGCATTGCGAACGAATACATACACATCGCCCGAAATAAAGCCCTCTGCCGGTATCAGATCCGCACGCTTATCAACAATCTGAACTCCCCGGGCGTAGTAGTTGTCGGGGCTGTCAACATTGTCCCACAAGGAAGGCAGCAAGAAACCATCCGTGCCAAGACCGCTCAGGTGCCTTGGGCTGGACGGGCCGAGAAATGGCAACATCAGGTAAGGGCCAGAGCCCGCGCCCCAGTAACCGAGTGTCTGGCCAAAATCTTCCGGCCTTTCCGGCAAATCAAACGCCGTTGCAACATCAATCAAACCACCCAGGCCAAACACTGTGTTGTAGGTAAACCGGCCAGCAGCAACGATGGCAGACTCGCCCTTCAGCTGCAAAATACTGTTGGTGAAGTTTCGGACTTCTGTGAGGTTGTTAAAAAAGTTTGTGATTGCACGGTCAGCAAAATCCGGCATGAATGTACGATAGGCTTTCGCCACTGGCCGCAACGCCCAGCGATCGACCGTGTCGTTAAACCTGTAGACCTTGCGGTTCCAGTTTTCATATGGATCCTGCGGATTAACCTCAGGAGCGCTCTCAGGAACAGGCTCTACTGCACTTTGAGCCTTAACGGGGTCTGCTGACAATACCAACGCAAACACGGCCACTAGGGACACGGCTTCAAGCCAGCCCCGGGGTAAAAATTTTCTCATGCTCAACTCTTGGGTTGAAAGGCTATCAGCGTCGGCGCACTACAACACTGCCAATGGAATAACCCGCACCGAAGGAGCAGATAACACCCGCATCGCCAGTTTTCAGGTCGTCTTTGTGCTTATGGAACGCAATAATGGAACCGGCGGAGCTGGTGTTCGCGTACTCATCAAGAATCACCGGAGCTTCGTCTTCGGTTGCGTCCCGGCCAAGTACCCTGCGTGCGATTAGCTGGTTCATGTTCAGGTTGGCCTGGTGCAACCACATTCTGCGCAGGTCATCTGGCGAAAGCGAAAGGCTCTGAAGATGATTCTGAATGGTTTCGGCCACCAGCGGCGACACTTCCTTGAATACTTTACGACCCTGCTGGATAAACAGTTTATCGGGCTTGCCAATTCCGGACTCATCTGCCCTGTTCAAAAAGCCAAAATTGTTCCGGATATTATTTGAAAAGGTGGTTTTCAAACGGGTACCAAGAATCTCAAACCCTTGCCCTGCTTGCGTATCTTCCTCTCGCTCCACCAGAATAGCGGTGCAGGCATCACCAAAAATAAAATGGCTGTCGCGCTCACGGAAATTCAGATGGCCAGAACAGATCTCCGGGCTTACCACCAGTACTGCCCGGGCAGCTCCGTTCTCGACGGAGTTAACAGCCGCCTGCAAGCCAAAGGTTGCAGAGCTGCAGGCAACGTTCATGTCGTAGGCAAAACCATCAATACCCAGTGCAGCCTGAACTTCAATCGAAACCGCCGGGTAGGCACGCTGCATGTTGGAGCAAGCCACGATAACTGCATCTACATCACTGGCTTTCTTGCCAGCTTGGGCGAGTGCTTCGTTGCAGGCCACAACAGCCATATCACACTGCACAGACTGCTCATCATTGCTGCGCTCAGGAATGTACGGCGCCATGCGTTTCGGATCAAGAATGCCTGATTTGTCTATTACGTGCCGGCGCTTGATACCCGAAGCTTTTTCTATAAAGGCCGAAGAAGACGGCTGCAAGGCCTCGGTGTCACCACGCTCAATCGCGTCAGCGTGCTCCGTGTTATACATTTCGACATACTGGTTAAAAGCTTCAACCAGTTCATCGTTATCAATGGTTGCCGGCGGTGTGTACAGGCCGGTTCCGGAAATGACGGCTTTAATCACGCTAACCCCACGTCATGAAGATGAAAGTTAAAAGACAAGAACAGTGTTTCTTGCAGAAATACTAACACAGTCCGCAGAATTTGCGCGCCCCGTAGAGCCACCTACAAAAGGTAGTGAAATCTGTGCCTACACACGGGTTAGCTGCCACTGTTTATCAAGGCGCTTGGCGGACACCGTCATGGCCGTGCCCAATTGCTGAGCAAAAAATGATACCCGGAACTCTTCCAGCATCCACCGGTACAGCACCAATTCCGGGTCTCGAACCCCCTGCTTTTTCTGTTCATCCCGCTTGCTGGCGTAGCGGGCCCATAGGGGCTCGATGGTATGCAAAAACTCCCGCTCGCGGCCCATTTCCCTTGGCATTTTTTCCAGCCTGACCAGCGCAGCCTCGAAATAACGACCAAACTCCGCCAGCCATTGCGGCGGAGTTTCAACAAGAAATCCCGGATAAACAAGGTTTTGCATCTGAAACTTCAAGTCGGCCATACTGTTTGCAAGGGCCAGATTGATCTTGCCTTTTAAACGCCTGGCAATTTTCTGGTAGCCGGTCATGGCTTGGTAAAGCCTTTCGTCAGCCTCCTCAAGGGCAGGTATGAAATCCCCTCGGCGCTGATCCATCAGCGCATCAAATGCGTCTCGACTATCCGGTAACTGATCGTGCAAAAAGTGCTCCATGGCACTAGACAGCAGCAAATCATCCAGAAGAACCTTTGCCTGACCAATAGGCGCAAACATCAAGGCTGACTGTTTGAAACGGGGGAGCTTGCGCTCCAGATCATCCAACGTACTACCAAAGCGGTTCAGGATAAGCCGTGCGACACCCTTCCGGGTTGTGTCTTCCGCAGTCAGGCGATCCAGGCAGCGAATCTCCTTGACAGATTTCCCTAAATCCTCAAGTGCCGGGAAAACCGTAATCTGCATGCCGCCCTTTTCGGTTTGAACCTGCTTCGGAAGCTCGCCAAATTCCCAATCGGTGTACTCTCCCGCCGGCTCCTGGTCTTCGCTTTCCCTGGTTGCAGACGCAAGTGCGGCTTCCGCCCGCCCTTCGAGTTGATCCTGTAACTCGGCGGCCTCACGGCTTTCCGCTATGACTTTGCCGCCATCCCCTAAAACCCTGAGATTCATTCGCAGATGGCGCGGCAGCTCATCCCTTGGCCAGGCTTCAGGGTCAATGCGCACTCCGGTCATTCGGCGCAACTGCTCACCCAGCTGAAGCGCCAAAGGCTCGTTGGATGGCTGCAGATTGGCAACGGCGGCATCGACAAAATCCGGCACCGGAACGAAATTGCGTCGCAGCGCTTTTGGCAGGCCCTTCACCAGAGCTATGCATTTTTCCCGAAGCAGCCCTGGCACAAGCCATTCCAGTCGCCGGGACGGAATCTGGCGAAGCGCCATGAGAGGCACCTGAAGCGTAACGCCGTCACGCTCGCTAGTGGGTTCAAATTCATAACTGAGCGGGTAACGAACCCCTTCCCACTCCAGAAAATCCGGGTACAAATCGGCAGCTTGAGCATCAACCGGCCGTTGAAGCACGTCGGCTTCAGTCAGTTCCATATTGCGAAGCTCTTCTGCGCCAAGACTCTTCCACCAGTTCTCAAAATGGCGACCGCTGACAATGCCCGCAGGCAAGCGCTCATCGTAAAAACTGACTAACACCTCGTCGTCAACCAACAGATCCCGGCGTCTGGTTTTGTTCTCCAAAGCTTCAACGCTTACCAGCATGTCGCGATTGCGACTGATAAACGGCGCTTTCGACCGGTAATCACCTTCCACCAGGGCATGGCGTATAAACAGGTTGCGGCACTCAACCGGGTCTATTTTGCTGAAGGCAATGGGCCGTTTTGGCACCACATCCAAGCCGTAAAGGGTAATCTTCTCAAACCCCATTACCTGGGCTCGTTTCTGCTGCCAGTGTGGCTCAAAATAATGTCGCTTCACCACGTGCCCGGCCAAAGGCTCTATCCATTCTGGCTGAATGGCCGCCACCATACGGGCAAACACCCGGCTGGTTTCCACAATTTCTGTGGCCACAATCCATTTGGGCCCGGTTTTGGACACTTTCGATCCGGGAAAAATCATCACTTTGCGATTACGAGTGGCAAGGTATTCTTTTTTCTCTACCTTTGTGGCTACTTGCCCTAGTAGCCCTGCCAGAATGGCCTTGTGTAGAGCCGCGTAGGATGCAGGCTCTTTGTTAAAAGACAGCTTCTGCTCACGGCAAATCAAGGTAAGCTGGCGGTGAATGTCGCGCCACTCACGCATGCGCATCCAGCTCAGGAAGTTCTTCTGGCACAACTTTTTCAGTTGGTTCTGAGACAGTTCCTGGCGCTGCTCTTCGTAAAAATTCCAGATGTTGAGCAGGGTGACAAAATCGGATTCCTTGTCATTGAACGGAGCGTGGGCCTGATCTGCGGCTTGCTGTTTGTCCTGGGGGCGCTCTCTGGGGTCCTGAACGGTTATCCCCGCAATAATAACCAGGGTCTCTGCCAGACTTCTGTGGTCTGCAGCTGTTACCAGCATCCGCGCAAGGCGGGGGTCCAGCGGCAGCTTCGACATGGTACGACCGAGCTTTGTAACCCTGCGCTTGCCGTCCACCGCGCTGAGTTCTTCCAGCAGTTTATAGCCATCGTTAATCAGGCGCTTATCGGGCGCCTCTATAAACGGGAAGTGGCGAATTTCACCGAGCCCTGAAGTAGCCATTTGCAAAATAACGGCCGCCAGATTGGTGCGCAGGATTTCGGGATCTGTGTATTCCGGCCGATTAAGGAAGTCGGCCTCGTCGTACAGGCGAAAACAAATACCCGGCGCCACCCGGCCACAGCGCCCTGCCCGCTGGTTGGCACTGGCCTGGGACACAGGCTCAATGGGCAGGCGTTGAATTTTTGAGCGGACACTGTATCGGCTAAGCCGTGCCACGCCCGTATCTATAACGTAGCGAATGCCTGGCACCGTCAGCGAAGTTTCAGCCACGTTGGTAGAGAGCACGATTCGCCGGCCACGATGGCTTTGGAATACCCGGTTCTGTTCCCGGTTGCTTAACCGGGAATACAGGGGCAGCACTTCTGTGTGCCTTAGTTCTGCATGTCGCAGCATTTTGCTCAGGTTGCGAATCTCCCGCTCCCCTGGCAGGAATATCAGCACGTCCCCCGGTGGCAGTTTTGCACTGCGCTCATGCTGCTCAATTTCATCCATCACCGCCAGAACACCGTCGTTCCAGCCCTGGTCGCGATCGTCTTCATCTCCGGTCAAGGGGCGATAGCGGATGTCCACGGGAAAGGTTCGGCCACTGACTTCCAGCACGGGCGCGCTGTGGAAAAACTCGCTGAATCGTTCAACTTCAATGGTCGCCGAGGTGATGATGACCTTGAGATCAGGGCGTTTGGGGAGAAGTTGCTTGAGATAGCCCAGCAAAAAATCGATGTTCAGGCTGCGCTCGTGGGCCTCATCAATAATCAGGGTATCGTAACGCTTGAGAAAACGATCGTGTTGCACCTCCGCCAGCAGAATCCCGTCGGTCATGACTTTGACACGGGTTTGCTCAGAAGTGTTGTCGGTAAAGCGCACCTGATAGCCAATCTGATGGCCCACCTGCTCGCCCAGCTCATCGGCAATACGAGCTGCGACACTGCGAGCGGCAATACGCCTTGGCTGGGTATGACCAATGAGGCCGCGAATGCCGCGGCCCATGCTCATACAGATCTTGGGGATCTGGGTGGTTTTTCCGGAGCCGGTTTCGCCTGCAACGATGATAACCTGGTGGTTTTCAATCGCTTGGCGGATGTCATCCACGCGATCAGAAACCGGCAACCCTGCCGGAAAACTGATCGGTTTGTGCAGGGCCGCCCGGATATCAGCTTGCGAAGTCACCGTTATTGCTTGTTACCCGGTTCGTCGCGCAGCTCACGGCGCAGGATCTTGCCCACGTTGGTTTTTGGCAACTCAGTGCGGAATTCAAAGAAGCGAGGCACTTTGTAGGCCGTTAAACGCTCACGACAGAACTCTTTCAGTTCGTTTTCAGTGACGCCCTCCGCTGAAGCAACCAGGTAAACCTTCACCGCCTCTCCGCTCTTGGCATCGGGAACACCGACCGCTGCACACTCAACCACTTTTGGATGGCTGCTTACCACATCTTCAATTTCGTTCGGGTACACGTTAAACCCGGAGACAATAATCATATCTTTCTTACGGTCCACAATACGGATGTAGCCGTCTTCCTGAATCACGGCAATGTCTCCGGTCTGGATATAGCCGTCTTCAGTGAAAGATTTCCGGGTATCCTCCGGGCGCTGCCAGTAACCGCGCATTACCTGCGGGCCTTTGACGCAAAGCTCACCTGCTTCACCCAGATTGGTTTTATTGCCGTCTTCATCAATGGTTTTAACCATAGTGGACGGCACAGGCAGGCCGATGGTGCCCAGCTGAATGGCACTGCGCGGGTTGAAGGTGACAACTGGCGAGGTTTCGGTCATGCCGTAACCTTCAGAGATTGGGCAACCTGTTACGCGCTCCCACATTTTTGCCGTGTCGCTGGTCAGTGCCATGCCGCCAGAAGACGTGAGCTTGAGGCTGCTGAAATCCAGATCCTGGAATTCCTCGTTATTGCACAGAGCAACGAACAATGTGTTGAGACCCAGGAAGGCGGTGAACTTGTGGTTTTTGAGTTCTTTCACAAAGCCCGGAATATCGCGCGGGTTCGGGATCAGAATGTTGTGGCCACCGGCCTCAAGCATAATGCCGCAGTTCAGCGTGAAGGAGTAGATGTGGTACAGAGGCAGAGGCGCAATGATCGTCTCTTGTCCCTCTACTACGGTGTTTTCCAACATTGGGCGAACCTGCAGCAGGTTTGCCACCAGGTTGCTGTGGGTGAGCATGGCACCCTTGGCTACACCCGTTGTACCACCAGTGTACTGAAGCACAGCAATGTCATCTTGCTTGGCTTGAACCGGAGTAAACTTCTCCCGGGCACCAGCACTGAGAACAGCTGGCAGTTTGTGCGCCTGGGGAATATTGAACGGTGGCACCATCTTCTTGATGTGCTTGACTGCTGCATTCATCAGCGTGCGCTTTAAAGGCGAATGCATGTCAGCAATTTCAGTCACAATTACGTGCTCAATGCCGGTGTGAGGCAACACTTTTTCGGCGTTTTCCGCCATATTGGCAAGCACAACTAATGCTTTGGCACCAGAATCGTTGAACTGATGTTCCATCTCGCGGGTGGTGTACAGCGGGTTGGTATTAACGACAATCAGGCCGGCACGCATGGCGCCGAACACCACAACCGGATACTGAGTCAGGTTAGGCATTTGCACGGCAATACGATCGCCGGGCTTCAGATCGGTTTTGTTTTGCAGCCAGGCGGCAAAGTTGCGTGTTTGGGTATCCAGGTCACGATAGGTGAGAGTCTTTCCAACAGCAGTGAAGGCAGGACGATCCGCGAATCTCTTAACCGCCTGCTCAAACACGTCCACCATGCTGGTGTATTTATTCAGGTCCACCTCGCGGGGAACACTTGCAGGGTATTTGTCCTGATAGAACTTCTCAAAATCCATCACCTTCTCCTGTCTGGCGCTTCTTTTATAATGATTCGCAGATATCGAGTGAAATATTAATCAACTCGACAAAAGTATCAGCCTCAAAAATTTGGGGAGAGAATAGCAGTTTTGCTACCAATGAGGTAGTTTCGGAAAATAACAAGAAATGCTAGCACCCACACACCCTGAGCATGGAGCACAGAATGAACGACAGCTTTGATACGCTTGAGAATGTAACTTATGAAGAACTAAACGAGGGAGACACGGCAACATTTGCACGGACCCTGACTGAAAAGGAACTGGTGCTGTTTGCGGCTGTATCCGGGGACTGCAACCCGGTTCATCTGGACCCGGAGTTTGCCGCAAATTCCATGTTCGGGGAACGAATCGCCCATGGTATGTGGAGTGGATCGTTGATTTCAGCAGCCTTGGCAACAGTTATGCCCGGCCCTGGCACCATTTACCTGGACCAGACTCTTTCATTCAAGCGCCCGGTAAAGCTTGAGGATACCCTCACTGTAAACCTTACAGTTTTGAGAAAAGAGCCAAAAAACCGGGTGGTGTTCCAGTGTGATGTGATTAACCAGAACAACCAGAAGGTGGTAACTGGAGAAGCCAAGGTGATTGCGCCCACAGAAACAGTCAACCTTTACAAACCGGCGCTGCCGAATATCAACATAGAAGGCTACGATTGACACCCGGCAAAGCTGACTTAGCCCGGAAGAAAATCTATGGGAAACCTCACCTTCCGGGCTTCAACATTATCCGCTCCAAAATTGAACAGGCGCACCCGCATTGCAATTTTCTGTTCCAGCATTGGGTTCGCAAGCTCGGAGCTCACCACCTTGCATGCAGACACTGAGCCGTCTGGCTCTATCACCAACTCCAACAGAACCTTTCCAGCCAAGGCAGGATCCTGCCTTAACTCTCTTTGGTAGAGTGAATAAAGCGCGGTTTTGCCCGAATCAAACACTTGGCGAATGTTACTCATTGCCCGCTCACCAGCTGAGGCCTTCTGCTTAGGTGCCGGGGCGTGAGCCACGGCTGGTGCCGGCTGCGGCGTGGCCTCCAGCTTCCTTACATCGTGACCGGCGACCGCTACTTCAACCTGTGGGGCTTGCACATCTTTCACGCCGCCGCTGTTTTTCAGTGCACCTTCGCCCGGCTGCGCGTCGACATCAGTACCACTTCTGGTGACAGCTACATTACCCGTATTCGCCTGTATAACCGGTGCGGCCTGGGGTTCTTCTTGGCGCATGGAAGCCAGACGATCTCTCATGCCCAAGAGGCCTGATCGAGACGCCTTCTCACGCGCTTGCTCCACACTTTGGTTGACGGCTTTTGTCGGCTGCGGGACAGGCACGGGCTGAACAACCGGTTTTACAACTGCTGGCGCAGGGATTGGCTCCGGTTTTACAGGCACCGGTTCTAGCTTGGGTTCTGGCTTGGGTTCTGGCGGCACAATGTCTTCAAGGGGCATCGGATCGGGTTTTTCGATAACTTTCGGGGCCACCAGAAGCTTTGCAAGCTGGGGAGGAACGGTTTCAGCCTTTTCCCGGGAAGGCTCCGGAACCTCCATTGCGGGGATTACCAGTGCAAGGGGCACAAACAGCAGCAGGGCCACCACAGTGATAATAGTTAAACGCCGGCCCTCCCCTTCTTCCGGACTCCACGACAATGAAGACAAAGCGGCATTGGCTAAATCACCCTGCAGACCAAAGCTGCTGCTGGCAGGCATAGCGTTCATAGCTGTCATCGCCGCGCCCCTGGTTGTCCGCCCTGGCTGGCAACACCGAGGCTTTGCCGGAAGGAACGATGCCGCTCGAGCACAAGAGGATCCAGTGGCTCTAGCAATTCCGGTGCACTGCTTTCCAGCTCCGCCCGAGGCCTGCGCGGCAAGGTAGGCGCCCGCCATGGCAAAATAGTGAGTACCCGTGGCTCATCTTCACCAACATTGGCAGAAATACCTTCTATACTCAGGCGCGCCAATGTATTACTTCCGGCATTCTCTGCCTGCTCTGCACTGTCAGAGGCTGAAGCCGCCCATAAAACGGGTGAAATAAATGCAAATATGCTCAACATGCCAAACCGGACAATTCGGCTAGCCAACCGGGGAACCTTGCTCTTCATTTAATCCAGCCTCCTTTCAAGATCCGCAATCCATCCCGCTACCTTTTTGTCCTCGCTTTCTGAAAGCGCTTGATAGCGCTGGTAGTGTGTAAGTGCCCTATCCAGCTCCAGCAAATAGAGTTCGGAAATAACCGCCAGGTTGTAATGCAGGTCTGCAACATCCGCTGCATGCTCAAGCCCGCTTTCCAGCAATTGCGCTGCTTCGTTAAAGCGATTCTTTTGCTTGAGAAGCAGGGCAAGGTTGTTGACCGTTACAGCATCCGCCGGGTTGAGATCAACCGCCAAAGTCCAAGCCTCGATTGCCCCGGAAACATCACCCCGCTCATAGGCATTGGAACCCTCTTGCACATGTATTTGAGCCTGCTGCGGATCAAGTACTGATGGCTGTTTGGCAGGTGCCATGGGTTTGGTTGCGCAGCCGGCAAGCAATGCTGCAGCGAATAACAAAATGCAGCGGGCACCAAGCCAGCTCTGGGAGTTGCTCTGTTCAGGCACCGTCATTACCTCCCTCAACTGCAACACTCATCCAACGCAAAGGCCGCTTATAACGCCCGGGGTGCAGTTGTGCCAGAACACCCATACTTTTTTCTACCCAGATATTAAAGCCGCTAGTCGCAATGCTTTGATGGTTTTTCGAGTGCAGGGCGATCGCACGTTCTTCAAACGGATAGGCTTCTTCTTCCAGCAGCATGGAGTATTGCATCTGCTCCAGCTCATTCAGCTCGTCTGGCGCAGTGGAAGCCATAAGGTCGTTTGCCATAATCCGTTGAAGCTCAGCGCGGTGATAGAGAGATTCGGGTAGCACCACAGCGCCACCCAGGGATTCGGCATTGCGGAAACTGATCTGGGCTTTTTCCATGGCCAGTTGCTTTCGGGCCAGTGATTTCTCAAGGGGAACATCAAGCTTGATGTCAGCAAATTCAGTCGCTGCTCCGATACCTAAATCGAGCGCTGCCCTTGCCGCCCACTGCAAGGTTTGTTCTGAGTGCCAACGACTGCCGAGCTCCGCCGACACCATGTCGGCACGCCACTGCGCCTGGCGATTATCCGTTTCTGTTAATCGCTGGCGCATGGTCTGCATGCGGATATGATCATCAGCCGTCGTGGCTACCGGGCCTGCGGCGAGGTAGCGCTTATAAATGGCATTACGCTGATCTGTTACCCCCGCAGCATGGAAGAGTTCAGCAGCCCGCAACCGGTAGCCCATGGCATTTTCACTATCTGTGGCTAGTTTGGTTCCGAGCGCATCTGCCATATCCATCAGCTCTCCTGCTGCGCGCACTGGCTGGCCCGAGGAGGTGTAGGCATAGACAAGTTTTTCGCTGATATCCGCAGCCAGTGCGTGGCTTCCGTAGTCTGTCCGAAAGCGGTTTAACTCGTTAATTGCCGGCTGCCATTGTGACGCCCAGAGTAAAGTATTCGCTGCATCAAAGCGCCCCTTTATCGCCGTTTCCGAGCCAGGTAATACTGTCTCTATACGCTGAAAATGGGCTACAGCTATCGCAGACTTACCTGCTCCGGCTGCCTGCTCGCCCTGGCGATAGATGGCGATGGCAAGCTGCTGTTGCAGGCCTGGCATCTCCTGTTCCATGGCAAGCGTTGCGGATTCACTGGCAGCCAGTGCCAGCGCCTCACGCCAGGCTCTTTCGGCGAGTCCATATTCCGACAGTTTTTGACGCACCTGGGCTGTGGCCAACCACCCAGCGTAGCGTATTTCGGGCCCGGCCTGTTGGTGGGTAACGGCCTGCACAGCGTAGTTCAAAGCCTGCTCATGATTACCTGCATCAAGCCAGCGGGCGGCCACATAGGCCAGCAACTCTGGCACTCGGGCGTCAGCGCTGTGCTGCACCGTAAAACGGTCAGTCTCGGCAGCCAGTTCGTCAAGGCCTGGTTGATAATCTGAAGGCGCCAGCTCACCACTAACACCTGATCTGATCAGCGCAATGGCCGCCCATCCGGCATCGGCAGTATGTTCGTAACCTGGCACTTCGTAAGCGGCTAACCGATAGTTTTCAAGAGCAGCCGGGTAGGCTTTCGCCTGTAACCAGGCATCACCGGCGAGACGGTAGATCTCTCCTGCGGCCGGACTGCGACTAGCCAAAGATTCATAGTAGGCCGCTGCTGCCCGATAATGACGAACAACATTTTCGCCCCCGGAAGCGCCTTCTGAGTAATCAAAATCCGCGAGAATGCGACTGAACTCTCGCCATTTTTTACGGTAGCCCTCGTCAAGAGCAGCGTAATCGGCTTGATCATCAAACAGAGCCACATAGTCTGCCATGGCTTCTCTGGCTTTATCTGGCTTGTTCGCGCGGTGCCATACCTCAATCACCTGAGCCATAAAGCCCGCCCGCTGAGGATGCCCGGGGAAGTAGGTTGCAAATGCCCGGTTGGTCACCACACTCGCTTCGGTATTTCCCTGCACTGCGTATAGGTCGGCAAGGCGGTCAAACGCCAGAGGTGTCCAGGCGCGCAAGGGGTCTGGCTGCAACCAAGCCATCAGGGTTTCCGCCCCGTTCCGCCTGCTAGCCATCAGTGCCAGAACACGAAGAGTGTCATCAATACTATCCACGTTGGATTCAGAAATCCCATAGAGGCTCTCTGTATCCGGCAGGGATTCATCCAATACTGCAACAAAGGTCTTGCCCGCGCGGTCCCAAGCTTGCGGCCCTTGTTTGAACAAGGCCCAACCCAGCATGTAACGTGCCTTGTTTTTCAGATCGCCGGCATTGCCATCTCCATCAACAAGATTGCGATAGCCTGCCTCCGCCGCCAGGTAGTTACCGGCAGAGAACGCCGATTCTGCAACTCGGAACCTGGCCTCTGACACCAGCGGTGAATTCGGATAAAGACCCACCAATTGTTGCAGCCGTTTTACAGATGCATCGTTTTGACCGGTAAGCGCATGGGCTTTGGCCATCTGATATAAAAGCTCGTCCAGGCGACCGCCGAACGCGCCCCGCTCAAGAATAGACTCATAGCTCTCGATGGCCTGTTGATACACCTCTGCTTCTTGCGAGGATGTAAACCCTATGTCCTGGCCGGAACGATCACGGATGTTGGTAAGGCGGTTCAAGGCGTCTACTCGCACAGACGGTTCATCCGTTGTGCTGAATAGCTTCTGATAGCGCCTGGCAACTTCTGCGGGGGAAATCGCTGGTAGCGGCCTGGTTTCGAACTTCAGAAATACCGGGCGCATGTCGGCAATGGTTTCTCCATCTTTTCCCAACTCAACGCGAAACGACTCCTGCCCATTAGCCAGGCTACAGACCATACAAAGCGGCAGTAGCAAACGGAAAGCCCTCATAAATCCTGATCCCCGTGCTCCAATCCCTGCAACGCCAGGTACTCATAGAGGTGTGCAATCTGCTGCTCGGTTTTATCGAGGGCATACACCATTTTCTGGTCTTGAGCTGCCACAAAATCCAGCGCAAGCCGGTCCAGTTCAGCTTCTGCTCCAACCCGCAGTTCTTTAACGGTATCAAGATGCTTGAGAGATTGGTTGCGCAGTGCCTGGGTGTCGGCAAGCAGTTGTTGCAGATTTCCAACCTGGCCTGCCTGGGTGCCACCAAGCCTTTGTAGCTCCTCTTTGATGGCGATAGTAAACACATCAAGATTCTCAGCATTGCGCTGAAACTCCGCTGCCATCTGCGCCAAACCTGCAACCCTGTCAACAGCCACTTGTGCAGCTGGCCGCTCCATCAAGGTTAGTAAATAGGCCATGCGAGGCTGGGTGAGTGTCCGGCTGTCTGCCAGAAACCATTCAACTTTCCGGCTGCCGTAAAGGGCTGTTCCGGAACCCGCGCCTCCAGACGCAGCGGTTCCGACAATCTGGCTTCTGGCATTCAACACCAGCGCCTTGTAGGCCCCCTGCTCCCCAACTTGGCTGGCCAGTGTGCGCAAGGTAACCCTCTCACCCTCATAGGCTGCATTGGCAGCCAAATACGCCTCCCCCGCCTGCCCAAGGTATCCCGAGAGGTCGTAGCCACGGCCCATTCCTATCCAGGCATATGCAACGCCGGGGTAGGCAAGCGGATACTTTTTCGCCCGGTGCCAGCTTTGCATTGCAGCACGGTGCTTGCCCTGCTCTGCCAAAGCCAGGCCATGAAAATAAAGCGCCTGGGGTATTTTGTGGCTATCCAGGGGTATTTTCTCAAGAAAGCCAATGGCCTTCTCAAACTCTGAATTGGTGTAAGCAAGATAACCGGCGCGCAAAAGAATGCGGCTGCGCAATGCGGATTGACGCAGAGGGTCCGCATCCTTGTCCGCCATAGCCAAGGCCACCCGCAGCGCAACCAAAGCCCGCGATGGTTTCAAATCTCTACGGGCATAATCCGCAGACAGGTTGAGGTAACCCACAGCAGACCAATAACCCTCATCCATAGTTGCAAGAACCTTGCCTGCGGCCTCCAAGTCTCCAGCGGCCCGCGCAAGCTCGGCCTCTTCGTAACGTTTCTGCTGTTTTGATTTTGGTTGTGGCGACCTGTTGTCCGGCAGTTCCGGGATCCACCCAAAGCTGGCCTCGGCAAACTGCTCAAGGCCTGTTTTGAGAGCCGACGGCGCGAGCTGTGGGCCCTCAACAAAAGAAACGCGGGGCTCATAGTCCGGCGCCCTGGCTTCTAGAGCCACCTTCAAGCGAAGCTTGCCAGGCTTTTTCTGGAACCTGTGGAAAGCTTCCCGACGGACAAACCGGTCATTCGCTGCTCGGGCCGTAATCACCGCTTTAAGCTCGTGAGTTCCATTGACCAGATTGCCAGTAAACAGCTTCTGGATTCCACCCTGCTGCAGGGAACCGCTTTCGCGGGGAGTGTAAAGATGAGAAGCCGCTGGTTTTCCGTTAACAAACAGCTCTACGGAATCCAGATCCAACCCGTCACTGTTTGCGAGGGTAAGGAACAGGGCCATGCGGGTATCTACCGGCTGAAGCACCCTCTCCTCAAGCTTGGCCATGTCAGCTGCATAGGCGGAGGCCTCTGCTTTCAGGGTGGCAATCTCCGCTTCCAGGGCCGAAGCAACAACCGGGCTTTGTCCTATCAGCAGCATAGTGACTACGCTGGAGGCCAACCCTGTAACAAATCCATTTTTCTGGCTGCTTCGGCACCCTTGTTTTTTTTGCAGGCCGAACATAAGCCTATTGCTCCCACCGTCTCTGTAACAAGCTGAGCGGAAGAGTAACACTTGGTAACTGTGAAGAACGGTATACAGATCACCAAATCGAAAACTTGAACATTGGGTTCAATAGCAGTGAAGAATGGAGAACAGTGTCGACTTATTTGACAAACAGAAGCCCGACTTCGGGAAAGGGGCAAATACCGCAAACCAGATATTCGCTAACCACTTGTATATAGGCAGGTTTTTTCTTCTGGCCTTATATTTGCTCTTAAGAAAAGCGCGGGGATAGCTTAAACGCACCCCGCTTGATATGCCGAGCTTTGCCGATGTCTCAACCGCATCGGCTTTTTTATTTGCTCAGGTGCTTCATGGCCGACTCCAGGCCGTCCACGGTGAGCGGGTACATATGGTTGCTTACCAACTGCTTGGTCATCCCCAAAGAACCGCCTGTTCCCCAATAGCCTTCAGGTAACGGGTTGATCCAGACAACCTTGCGAAAATGCTCGGTGATACGCTGAAACCATGTGGCCCCTGCTTCCTCGTTCCAGTGTTCAATGGAGCCGCCCGGGTGGGATATTTCATAGGGTGCCATGGTGGCGTCACCCACGAAAATCACTTTGTAGTCTGACGAGTACTTATGAAGGATGTCCCAGGTACTGGTTGTCTCATTCATGCGCCGGACATTGTTCGTCCAAACACTTTCATACACGAAGTTGTGAAAGTAGAAGTACTCCATGTGCTTGAACTCCAGGCGTGCGGCGGAGAACAACTCTTCGCATACCTTCACGTGGGGGTCCATGGAGCCGCCCACGTCGAAAAAGATCAGCACCTTGACCGCATTGTGGCGCTCCGGAACCATTTTCAGGTCCAGATAGCCTGCATTCCGGGCCGTTGACCGGATGGTGTCATCCAGATCCAGCTTATCGGCCGCCCCCTGGCGTGCGAACTTGCGCAAGCGCCTGAGTGCTACTTTTATATTGCGGATACCCAGGGTAACGCTGTCGTCCAGATCCCTGAACTCACGTTTTTCCCAAACTTTGATGGCCCGGCCGTGGCGGCCTTTTTTCTGACCGATACGGAAGCCTTCCGGGTTGTAACCATCAGCACCAAAAGGCGATGTACCTCCTGTACCAATCCATTTATTACCACCCGCATGGCGTTCTTTCTGCTCCTCCATGCGTTTTTTGAAGGTTTCAATAAGCTCTTCAAGCCCGCCCAGGGAATCAATTTTGGCTTTTTCTTCCTCGGTCAGGTTTTTCTCGAACTCAGCGCGCAACCAATCATCCGGAATCAGCGCTTCCAGCATCTGATCCAAATGCTCAATGCCCTCAAAATACGATTTGAAGGCCAGATCAAACTTGTCGAAGTGGCGCTCGTCTTTCACCAGGCACAGGCGCGCCAGGTAATAAAACTCCTCCATATCCGCAAAGGCGAGGCGCTGCTGCAGCGCCTCCAACAGATCGAGGAATTCGCGCAGGCTGGCAGGCACCTTGGCCCGCCGCACTTCGAGAAAAAAATCAATCAACATAAAACCGCACTCTTGCCGAATTTCAGCCGCGACGGCGGGCCATAAACGCCAGTTTCTGCAACAGGTGTACGTCTTGCTCGTTTTTCACCAAAGCACCGTACAGCGGCGGCAATGCCGAACTGCTGTCTTTATCCTGAAGCATTTTAGCGGTCAGTTCATCTGCCATCAGCAGTTTTAACCAGTCGATCAGCTCAGAGGTGGATGGCTTTTTCTTCAGGCCGGGCACCTTGCGCACATCAAAGAACACTTCCAGTGCATCTTTCACCACCTGCTGCTGAATACCCGGGAAGTGCACATCCACGATGCTCTTCATGGTGTCGTGATCCGGGAAGCTGATGTAGTGGAAGAAGCAACGGCGCAGAAAGGCGTCTGGCAGTTCCTTTTCGTTGTTGCTGGTGATCACTATGATCGGCCGCTTATTGGCTTTTACGAACTGCTGGGTTTCATATACAAAGAACTCCATCCGATCCAGTTCCAGCAACAGGTCGTTAGGAAACTCGATATCCGCTTTATCGATCTCATCAATCAGCAGCACAACCTGCTCTTCAGCTTCAAATGCCTCCCAGAGCTTGCCCTTTACGATATAGTTGCTGATGTCTTTTACTTTCTCATCACCCAGCTGGGAATCCCGCAAGCGGGATACCGCATCGTACTCATACAGGCCCTGCTGAGCCTTGGTAGTGGATTTGATGTGCCAGGGAATCAGTTTCATACCGAGCGCACTGGCCATTTCTTCAGCCAGCAGGGTTTTGCCGGTGCCAGGCTCGCCTTTGATCAACAGCGGGCGTTGCAGCGTAATGGCCGCGTTTACGGCCATTTGCAGGTCATCGGTGGCTACATAATTCTCGGTACCGGTAAACTTCATGGGTAAAATTCCTATTGGTTACTTTTTCTGTTCATCATCTGGTTTTTCATCCAGATCATCGAAATCGGGTAAATCGTCAAATTCGGACAGATCGAAGTCATCCAAAGCGAACTCTTCTTCACCGTCGTCTTCCGCAGGTTCTGTCAGCTCGGGAATGGCCTCTTCCGGCTCCACCACAGCTTGGGCAATGGGAATATCCTCTTGCTCCGGTTCAACTACAGGTACAGCCACTGCTTCAGGTTCTGGCTCTGGCTCTGGCATGACGACCGGCGTTTCTGCCTCAAAACTTTCCATCTCCTGCTTCAGATCATCCAGGCTTTCGGCCTCTTCATCCACCGCGTCGCCGGCATCAGAAGCACTGCGCCGCTTTCGTATAACCAGAAGTATCAACAGGGCGAATACCAACAGTGCGCCTGCTCCGGCACCCATCATCCAAAGGGGAACTGGCAGTTCTGACGATTCTTCCGGGGCTGTTTCCTGTTGAGGCTCATCCAGAACATCCTGGTCTGGTTCTGCCGCTTCAGCTACAGGCTCTGGTTCATCAGCCGGCTCTGGCTCACCCTCAGGCTTGGTTTCAACCGGCATTTCTGGCTCCGGGGCGGGCTCAGCAGTCTCAGCCATACTAATATCAATGGGTGCTTCTATGGTTGACTCCACCATACCCACGGGCACCATAAACTCTGTTGTGGCGGAAAACTTGCGCGCAAAGGTTTTGCCGTCGGCAACTATGTCTATGCGGTAGAGCCCCGGAGTCGGCAGTACGCTGATGGAATCCGTGTACTCTCCATCTTCTGGTGGCTCTCCGGGCGAGAGCGTTTTGCTTCCGCTGCGGCCATCGGCAGCGGTCAAACCAAGGGTCACACTTATTACGTCGAGAAACTCAGGGTTGATTACCTTTTCTTCCTTCTCAAAAAACGCCACCCGTACATCTACCGGAGATTTGCTTGTGAACGTTGCGGGTATGGGTGCAACAATCATTCTCAGGTCGCTGACAACGGTCACACGGCTGCCCTCACCCAGCTCACCTGTTACGCGCCACTCCCCGGCCTGGGGATCGGTAATCGTCACCAGGTTATAAGCCACTTCTGAAGCCCATCGAACGTTATCGGGCTGCTCGGCCTGCTTAAGCACTTCGCCATCGGGCCGGACCAACTCCAGCACTGCGGGCTCAGCAGCCTCACTCGTTTGATTCTGCCCGGTGAAAATCAGTGCGGTAAACTCCTTTACCCCCGAATCCACAACGAAGGCATTGCCTTCAATGGGGATTTGCTCCTGGGGTGCGGCAGTATTCAGAGCATCCAGAAACGCCAGGTTAAGGGAGTCCGCAGTTTCGGCAAGATGGAAACTGCCCTTTGATTTCTCAGCAAGAGTTTTCAGGAAACCCGCATCTGCCTGCCGGGAAAGGGCAACCGGATGGAAGGTCGCCCCTTTAGCCACCAAACCGTCCACCAGCTTGCCCAGAATACGTGTCTCCTCAGCCCGGTTCACATCCGCGCTGTCCGAGATATCCACCTTGCCGTCTGTCAGCAAAATGAAGTGGGTATTTTCAAGTGTGCCGCCGGTTACATAGTCGTCGCTGGCGACTTCAATGGCTTTTCCGAGGTTGGTGCGCAAAGCAACAGAATTTATTTGCTGTGAACGATCCAGAGCCGTTTGCCGCCAGGACTCGACAACTTCTCCGTGGGGAACCAGCATGTTCACGTACTGGCCAAAAGTCCACACGCCTGCGGTACTGCCTTCCGGTATCACCCGAGCCAGCAACCGCACAGCAGGCTGGCGCAGGTTGTTGGGATCGGTTTCCTTCATTGAGCCTGAAATGTCCACAATAATCCGGACATCCGGGCGCTCCGGAAGAGTCAGCGTTGTGCCTTCTTGCGCCCACAACGTTGTGGGTATCCATAGCACAGTGAAGATAAACAGCGTAAGGAGTCTTGCCATGATAGCTCTCGGGGACATAGTAGGGGCTTCTCAACGCCGGGTTAAACGGTAACGAACCAAATCGAGAATCCAGACAAGTAACATTACCAGCCCGCCGATACCCAGGTTGAGCCACGCCCGTCCAGCGCTGTCTGCATCACCCAAGATGAATTCGTAGCCACCGAAAAGCCAGGCGGGTATCCACCAGCCCGCTAACTCAGGGGACTCTACGGGCGTGAGCAGCACAGCCGCCAGTGCCGCAAGCAGCAGTGTGCGAAAACCATACAGCGGCAAAAAGCGGAACAGCTTTTTCATCATGTAAAAAAACACAATGAAAGCTACTAGATAAGCGCCCCAGAAAATGGCGTATGCAGTTTGTGCGTCAATATCGATCATTACAGAATCCAGTGAATGATGTGTTCTTCCCAGTTTTCTTCTGCCACTTTGTCTTCTCGTATCACCTTGTGGCGTATGGAAACTCCGGCTTCGTGCACCGAATCCGGGTTGCCACTGCGCAATGGGTGCCAATCAGCAAGGGGCCGGCCTTCTGCCAGAGTGCGGTAAGCACAGGTGTGGGGCAGCCAATGGTAATCGCTCACACTGTCTGGTGTCAGCACTGTGCAGCCCGGCACCTTTTCAAGCCGGTCGGCGTAAACCGTGCACTGACACGTATCTTCATTCATATAGCGACAAACCAGATCGGTGTGGTAAACCTCACCGGTATCCTCATCTTCAAGCTTGTTCAGGCAGCATTTTCCACAACCGTCGCACAGGGATTCCCATTCCTGCTGTGTCATCTCGTGCAGGCGCTTGCGCTGCCAAAATGGGATTTGCGCAATCATGAAGGCTTCATTCCCGGCTTTTTGCGGAAATCCACAACGTAAGCATCCTGCTCTTCGGGCATCTGTAAAAAGAAGTCTTTTTCTTCGATGGCTTTAAGAACCTGCTCACCACTTGTTCTGGCGAGTTTGCGCTCTGGTGTCATAATCAGATCCATCGAGTGCACCGGGGCGCCAAAAATAGACCTCAGGCTCTCCGGCAACGCCTCCCAATCCTGCCCACGACGAACGAAAATATAGGTATCGCTTTTCTTGCTACTCCGGAAAACAGACACAAACTCGCGGTCTTTCATGATTGAAGGTATTCCTCGATATCGTTCATTACCGGTGCAAGAATCTCCGTGCGCCAACCATGGAAAAACGGATTTCCAGCCAGGTGCTTTTCCTGAACCACTTTCTCAAGCCGCTTTCTTGGCGCAAGCAATTCAATTGGAATATCAGCAGCTTCTGCTGCACTTCTGAAAAATCGTTTAAGACCTTTAAAATATTCCTGCTGATCTCTGGTTAAGGGGGGCGCGATAGGTTCCAGCCCGGAAGTATCCGCATCATGACCGCTTTCAACAATCTTGAGCAAGGCTTCGCCGTAACGCCGAACCACGCCTCCCGGTACCCCCTGAATATCCGAAATTTCATTAATCGTAGCGGGCATTCGTTCGGCAATCGCAATCAGAAGAGGATCTGCCAACACCCTGCCCCGCGGTCGATCGCGCTCCCTGCTTTCCAACTCTCGCCAAATCACCAACTCTTTGAGCACAAACTGTTGTTGAGCCGTCAGCGCCCAACCACCGCGCAGGCGCAGGTAATGATGGTGGGGGTCATCCTGCCCGGCGAGTTCGTTGGCAAAGCGCGCGGACTCTTCCACAAGGGCCGCCTCAAGCCCACGCTCCTTCAGTTGGGCTGACACCCATTTGTACATGGGTTCAAGAAAGCGTATGTCTTCTATGGCGTAGCGCTGCTGGGCCTCACTCAAGGGACGGGAAATCCAGTCAGAGCGGGTAACGGATTTGTCCAGGGCCTCGCCAAACAGAGTCTCAACCAAGCGCGCGTATCCCAGCGAAAAACCGGCTCCGGCCATCGCCGCGCCAATCTGCAGATCCACAACACCCTTAGGGTTTATGCCAAGCCAGTCGCGAAAGAGCTCGAGATCTTCACTCATGGCATAGAGCAGTTTAGTTACCCCTGGATCAGCCAGAACCTCCCGAAACCGCACAGACCGCTCCGCCACATCTGGATCAACCAGGCAAAAGCTCTCACCAAGGCCAAGCTGAACCAACCCGGGGATGGGATAAAAGGTACTTACCCTCTCAAACTCTGTATCGAGAACAAGAGGTGCCCCCGGTGTGCTATCCAGCCATTGGTCTAACTCGTCCGGTTGTGAAATCCAGTCAATGGTTTCAGGTGCCGGAGGAACCTCAATAGCGGTTACAGGAAGTGTCATAAAAAAGGCCAGCCAAAAAGCGCCATACAGGCATCTGTGCAGAATCAGTCCAGCAGGGGTTTTCTGCCGCGAAACGCATGTGTGAGAGTAAAACCGTCAACGTAACCAAGTTCGCCACCCACTGGTATGCCATGGGCAAGGCGCGTGATGAGGATATTGGCCCCGTCGAGTCGATCTGAAATGTAGTGGGCGGTTGCTTCACCTTCCACCGTAGGGTTGGTGGCAAGAATAAGCTCAGTAACGCCTTCCGAGCGAACCCGGCGCAAAAGCCGCTCAATGCCGATTTCATCCGGGCCAACACCGTCTATGGGCGACAAATGGCCCATCAGAACAAAATAACTGCCTTTGTAATCCCCTGCCTGCTCAATGGCCAACAAATCCGAGGGGCTTTCCACCACGCAGAGTGTGCCATTGCTACGCACCGGGTTTTCACAAATCCCACAGACTTCAGTATCGGAGAAGTTCTGGCAGCTTTCGCAGCGGCGGACACCCTCCATGGCATTGCTCAACGCATCGGAAAGCCGGGTGCCACCGGAGCGGGCGCGTTCCAGCAAGTGGAAGGCCATACGTTGTGCCGTCTTCTGGCCAACACCGGGCAAACACCGGAGGGATTCGACAAGTTCATCAACCATCGGGCTGAACGCCATGAAACATCCTCAAACTTCAGTTCAGAACAAAGCCTTTTAAAACGGCATCTTGAAGCCGGGAGGCATACCCATGCCAGACATCATGCCCGACATGGCATCCTTCTGGTTGGCCTCAACCCTGCGCACGGCATCATTCACAGCTGCGGCCAGCAAGTCTTCCAGAATGTCTTTTTCTTCCGACATCAGGGAAGGGTCGATTTCCACCTTGCGCACATCATGTCGGCCATTCATGGTGACTTTTACCAGGCCTGCGCCGGATTCACCGGTGATTTCCGCTTTGGCAGCCTCTTCCTGAGCCTTCTGCATTTCTTCTTGCATCTTCTGGGCCTTTTTCATCAGGCCGCCCATATCGTTCAGCATGTTCTATCTCCTGCTTGTCTCTGTTGACCTGTCTTTTGTCGGTCTAATACTCTCTTCGACTACCCGCGCCTCAAACCGTTCCACAATGGACTGCACCAGCGGGTCATTACGAATGGATTCCACTGCAGCGCTTTGGCGCAGCACGCGCTGGCGCTCCTCATAAGCCGCCGGCGTATTCGGGCCAGGGTCGCCCTGCTCTATTTTTAACTGAATGGCGTCGCCAAAGTGATTTCTCAAGGCAGCCAGAATTTTTTCTTCATGCCGGGCGTTGAGCAAACGGGCGTGGCCAGCATCAATCAACAGCGTGATGGTATCGCCACTGCGAGACATAGCACCATTGCTCGCCAGGTTGCCCGGCATTCCCACAATGCCGAGGCTGCGAAAATCCCGCTCCCAGACAAACTCCCCGTCTGCAACTGGCGCTGGGGCATTTTGAACGGGCGCTGTGGGAGTTTCGGTTGGCGCTGGCTCAGCAGCTATCTCTGGCTGTGGAGCTGCCTCTGCTTCCGGTGCTACTCCGGGATCTGAGCTGGTGGCAGCATCCGCTGCAGGCTCGGGATAACCTACCTGTGATTCCGCTTGAGCATCAAGGCTGGCCAGCCACGCATCATCGGTGGGCGCTTCGGCGTAGCCATGTGGCTCCTCTTCCTGAGCTGGCGCTGGTTCAGGCGCTGCCATTTCGGGCTCAGGAACAGGTTCAACAGCGTCGGCCGGCTCAGGCTTAGATTCAGCCTCAGCAATCCAGGGAACCTCATCCTGCTTACCGGCCTCCGGCGCTGGTTGTTCAATTGATGTTGGCGCAGGTGCCGCGGGCGCAGGCTCAGGTTCGTCCCTGGCTCCCCCCTCAGCGGCAGAGCCCGCATTGCTTGCGGCCGGCGGCGGCGCGCGACGATCAGAGCCGGGGCGGAAGGCCAGCATACGGAGCAGTGTCATCTCGAAACCCATGCGGGCATCGGGCGTAATTGCCAGATCTTTTCGGCCGATCAGAGCAGCCTGATAAAACAACTGGGCGTCTTCTGCACTGAGTTTACGGGCCAGCGACTGCACTTGCGCAGCATCTCCCAGAGCATTGTCGGCGCTTCCCGGAACCACTTGTTCCATGGTCACTCGGTGGAACAATGAGAGAAGGTCCGCAAGAATAATGCTGTAATCCGGCGCGAAGTCTGAAATACGGCTGATTTCCGCCAGCAAGGCCGGACCATCCCGCTCTACCAAGGCATTAACAATCCGCTCAATATCCCGCTGATCAATGGTGCCCAGCATGCTGCTGACATCGCTGGCAGAAAGCTTCTGATTACCAAAGGCAATCGCTTGATCCGTAAGGCTCAGCGCATCCCGCATACTGCCGTCGGCAGCACGTGCCAGCAGCCAGAGCGCAGGTTCTTCAAAGGGAATGTTTTCAGCGGTAAGAACGTTCGTGAGGTGCCCGGCAATATGCTCTGGCGTCATGCGCTTGAGGTTGAATTGCAAGCAGCGTGAGAGAACGGTTACCGGCAGTTTCTGGGGATCGGTGGTCGCCAGCAGGAACTTCACATGCTCCGGCGGCTCCTCAAGGGTTTTGAGGAATGCGTTGAACGACTGATTGGTGAGCATGTGCACCTCGTCGATGAGGTACACCTTGTAGCGGCCACGGCTGGGTGCATACTGAACGTTATCCGTCAGCTCCCGCATATCATCAACACCGGTACGGGATGCGGCATCAATTTCAATCAGATCAACAAACCGGCCTTCCTGAATTTCCACACAACTGGAACAGGTGCCACAAGGGCGAGGTGTAATGCCGGTTTCGCAGTTAAGGCAGCGGGCCAGCAAACGTCCAATAGTCGTCTTACCAACGCCACGGGTGCCGGTAAACAGATAAGCATGGTGCAGGCGCTGATTTTCCAAAGCGTGAATTAACGCCTGGAGAACGTGTTCCTGGCCCACCATATCTTCAAAGGTGCGAGGGCGCCATTTACGGGCAAGTACCTGATAGCTCATGTTCCGCCAAATGCTGAGAAAAACGCCTGCAACTTTAGCATGGACACGGATTTATAAGAAGTTATAAGGCGCAGGATTAAAAGCTTACAGGGGGAATTCTAAAGAAAGGCTAAAGACAAAACTGGGGGTGGCCCCACCAGCGACACTCCGGCACACAATTCCACCGCTGCGGCTGCTCCCTTCCGGGCCTGACCGGGTTCACGGTTTCATGTTGCGGAGGCACCAATGGAGCCACCATAACGGCGTTTCAGGACAAACTCCCTGAAAGCGGCGCGAATATTAACAAAAGGGTTTGCGGACTACAACTTATCCAATGAGATTCCTTGTTTGGCCCGCAAGTCCGGGCTTGAGGCCAGGATGGCTATCGTTTGGCAAGGATTCGCCCACCACACCGTTTTGATTTACTCTCTGAGTAAGCAGATGCCCTTAAGCTCGGAATACAGCCTTATGTCTGAAAGCAGTAATAAGCCCCCCTTATCCCTCACCCCGGGGCAATGGTCCTTTATCCGGTGGAAGACTATCGGCCAACTGGAAGCACTGGAGGTTCACCACCCCCTGTTTCAAGCAACGCTATTCTTGCAAGGCGCGCAGCTCACCCAATTTGCGCCAAAGAACGAACAAGACTGGCTATGGCTGAGCCCGACAGCTCGATGCGAACCCGGCCGGGCAATACGCGGTGGCATTCCCATATGCTGGCCATGGTTCGGCGACCCGGCCCGCAATGCGCCAGAAGTGCGCAAACGTGTAAAAACCGAAAGCGCACACGGATTCGCCCGCACAGCTCTTTGGAAGCTGGAAGCCGTCAACGAAAGCGCCCATGAAGTGGAAATATCCCTCTCTCTGGAAGCGAACAAGGATTTTGAAGCCGTATGGAACGGCCACGCTCTGGCCCTGCTCACGTTCAACTTTTCTGTACAAGGCTGCCGACTGGCACTCACCACCACCAATCTGGGCAGCGCCCCCCTCGCCTACAGCCAGGCACTGCATACTTACCTGCCAACCAGCGACATCATCAACTCAAGGGTTCTTGGCTTAGGCCACAGCCACTACATTGATACCTTGAAAGGCTGGGAATACCTCAAACAGGATGGCCCGGTTTATTTTGAAGGCGAAACCGACCGCATCTACGAATACGGGGAAACGTTAACCGTGGTAACCCCAGAGGCAAAACGAAAGCTAACGGCAGTCGGAAGCGACTCCACTGTGGTGTGGAACCCGGGCCCTGAAAAAGCCGCAAAACTGACCGATTTTCCGGCCTCTGCCTGGAAGTCAATGCTGTGTGTCGAAACCGCCAATGCAGCCAGCGATTATCGCGTGCTTAATGAGGGCCAGAGTCACACACTCGGAGTTCTCATCGGGCGTGCATGATTGGGCAAAGGACAGAGGCTAACGATAGCTACTGCAGAATAATTTTAAAAAAAGGGAATGTGCATGGGCCTGGTATCCTTTTTGAAATCCCGTCTGGTATCACCAGAACTGAACGAACACATCGACAGCATACGAAAGCCCATCGGCACACTGGGATACGACCCCTGGGGCTATAACAACGATACGGTCAAATACGGGTTCTCCCTTGTAAAACCAATTTATGAAAAGTACTTCCGCACGGAAGCCCAAGGCGTTGACCACATCCCCGCTGAAGGACCGGTTCTGATTGTAGGAAACCACAGCGGCCAACTCCCCATAGATGGCATTCTCGTGGGTTACGCGCTGGCATCCCGCAAGAAAAACCCACGCATTCCCCGTGCCATGATTGAGCGCTTTTTTCCAACGGTGCCCTGGCTCGGAAACCTGCTGAATGAAGTGGGCGCCGTACTGGGCGACCCGGTGAATTGCGCCAGAATGCTCGCCAACAACGAAGCCGTCATTGTGTTTCCGGAAGGGGTGCGCGGCTCCGGCAAACTTTACCGGGATCGATACAAACTCCAGCGCTTTGGCCATGGGTTCATGCACCTGGCCATGAAATACAAGGCAGCGGTCGTGCCCGTTGGCGTAGTGGGCTGTGAAGAAACCATACCGGCCATCGCCAACATCAAACCCCTGGCCAAAGCCCTGGGCGTACCCTATGCGCCGGTTGCACTACCAGTGGTATTGCCCGCCAAAGTGCATCTTAATTTCGGCCCACCCATGTATTTTGAAGGCAAAGACCTTACCGAGTCGGAGATGAACAAGCGCGTTGAACAGGTAAAAACTGAAATCAATCGCCTTATTGATAAAGGCTTGAACGAAAGAAAAAGGTTGTTCTGATGACGGCTTCCGCAAACCCACAAGCCAAGCCCAGCATTCTGATTACCGGCGCCGCCGGCGCCCTCGCCCAGCAGGTGATTGCGCGGCTGCGGGAATCCTGCAACCTGGTCGCGGTAGACGCTCGCATACAGGTAGATCTTGGCGATGACATCCCCAGCTACTGCATCGACTTCAACAAGCGCAGGTTCGAAGATCTGTTTCGCCGCTACCAGTTTGACAGCGTTATCCACATGGGCCGCATCCGGTCCAGCCAACTCTCACGCATGCGCCGCTACAATGCCAACGTACTGGGTACGCAAAAGCTGCTGGACCTCAGCCACAAATACGGCATACGCCGGGTTGTTGTGCTTTCCACTTACCACGTTTATGGCGCCATGGCCTACAACCCATCCCTGATTGATGAATCTGCCCCTCTCAAAAGCGCCGGCCTGAGCGCCGATCTGATTGATTCGGTGGAACTGGAAAACCTGGCAAGCATCTATTTGTGGCGCTACCCCAATCTGAACATCAGCGTACTGCGCCCCTGCAACATCGTGGGCCCCAGCGTGCGCAACACCATGGGCAAATTATTAGCCAGCCCTTTGGCACCGGTAATGGCCGGATTCTCCCCGATGATGCAATTCATTCACATAGATGACATGGCAGACGCCATAGTGCTGGCCAGTAACAAGCCAACACGGGGAATATTCAACGTGGCCCCAAACGACTGGGTCGCTTACCAGCGAGCACTGGAACTCTGCGGCTGCATACGGATACCCATACCGTCTATCCCCCCCGTTCTGCCACGAGTAATACTGCGCACCCTGGGGATGGAGCGCTTTCCTGCTTACCTGATGGATTTTTTCAAATACCCGGTGGTTATTGACGGCAGGGCCTTTGAAAAAGAGTTTGGTTTTACACCAAAGCGGCCGTTGAAAGAAATTTTCCGATATTACAGGGATAACAAAAAACGCCTGTGAACCGTTTCCAGTTCTATCCGGAGTTGCACAGAATAGCTACTCACCGCAAACTGTACCTATCCACGGAATAGGCAGATTACATGCTTCCAGATCTGAGTGTGATAAGCCACGGCGCAGCAGCAGTGGTATTCGCAATACTTTCGGTGCTTGTGGGTACTCGTTACCTGCGGCGTGATATAGACCGGGCCTTGTTTCTGGCCGCCTTGGTCACCACGCTGTGGGCATCCTCCCTGGTCACCCAGAGCCTCTGGGGATACCCGGGCTTTTTTATTCGCTATCTGCTCGAACTGCTCCGCGACACCTCCTGGATTCTCCTGCTGTTTGCCATGCTGCGAGATACGTTCCGCCATGGGCGCCTGAACGGCCAACTCAAAAAGTTTCTGGGCGGCGCCACAACGGTTCTCCTCATCACACTGCTTGTTCTTGGCAGCCTGGAATTCATTTTCGACATTGCCCTGGTGGGTGGTAAAACCAAGCTGATTGGCCAAATTGCGCTGTCACTTCTCGGCATTTCTCTGGTAGAGCAAATCTGGCGTAACGCACCGCCCTATGGCCGTTCCAGCATGAAATACCTGTGCATAGGCACAGCTTCAATTTTTATTTTCGATTTCCTGATGTATGCCGACGCATTACTGTTCGGTTCAATTGCAGATTCATTCTGGAACGCACGGGGCTTTGTTAACGCCGCCTTGGTGCCACTGTTTGCCATCAACGTTATCAATACACGCAAACAACCCATTGATTTCCAGCTGTCCCGCTCAGCGGTATTCCATGCCAGCACACTGATAATGGCCGGAGCCTATCTGCTACTTCTTTCTGTGAGCGGTTACTACGTGCGCATGCTTGGTGGCAACTGGGGCGAGGCTTTACAAGTACTCTTATCCGCCGTTGCCCTGGTATTTCTGGCAACCCTGGTTCTCTCCCGGCGCATTCGCGCAAAGCTCATGGTGCTGATCAGCCAGAACTTCTTCGACTACAAATACGACTACCGGGATGAATGGCTGAAGCTCACAAAAGAGCTGGCATACCTCGGTGATGAGCCACCTCTTGCACAGCGCGTAATCCGCATCCTGGCCGGCCTGGTAGAAAGCAATGCCGGTGCCATCTGGCTAAAAAGCGAGCAAGGATGCTACACCCTCAAGGAGTCTGCCAACCTGGCCACCCCCAGATACACTGTTATTGATGAAGATGCGGAATTAGTACGCTTATTCAACGAGAAAGAGTGGATTGTCAATCTCGAAGAATACAGGGCCGACCCAATCATCTACGATTTGCTGGAAATTCCCGATGCCATCGCCAAAATCCCAGATGCCTGGCTGATCATCCCTCTGTACCTGGGTAACGAACTTTACGGCATAGCCATGATTGGCAACCCTTACGCACGGGTAGACCTCAACTGGGAGAACTTCGACCTGATCAAAGTTGTTGCCCGGCAAACCTGCAACCTGTTAGCACAGGCCGATGCCCAAAACCGCTTGTCTCGTGCTATGCAGTTTGAGGCCGTCAGCAAAGCATCCGCCTTCATGGTACACGACCTGAAAACAGTGATTGCGCAATTGTCCTTGCTGGTGAACAACGCCCAAAAGCACCGGAACAACCCGGCGTTTATTGACGACATGATCAAAACCACAGACCACGCAGTGCGCAAAATGTCGAACCTTGTGGACCACATTCGCAAACCCTCCGAAAACGACAATGAAGATTCTGTTTCTCTGGACTTGAGTGCTTTGGTAAGCGACCTACTGGAACACTACAGCCGGCAGCACCCTATCCCCAGACTCCAGGGCAATCCACCTGAAATCATCATCAACGCAGATGCAGAACAACTTCGGAGCGTTCTTGGCCACCTGATCCAGAATGCACAAGATGCAACACCTCCGGATGGAGACATTTCCCTGTCACTCAAAATTGCCAAAGGCAATGTTGTACTGTTTATTCAGGATTCCGGCTGCGGCATGACAGACGACTTCATCAGCGACCAGTTATTCAAACCTTTTGAAAGCACAAAAGGCCTCACGGGCATGGGCATTGGCGCCTACCAGGCTCGCGAATACATCCAGAAACTTGGGGGCACCATTGATGCCACAAGCGAGCCAGGCATAGGATCCTGTTTTTCTATTCGTATACCCTTGGCAGAACAGCAGCCCCCCAGCCAGAAACCCGTTGATGACGGTTTGTTTTCTGACGCACCGAGCCCCAAAGAGGTCGCCAATTAATTGACGAACAGCTATAAGAACTCAATCGGTTATTGCAAAGTGTCAATGTTCAGTTAAGAATCAGATGTATTGGAATATCAAACAAAGGAATTGTTACCGTTGTGACTAGACGACTGCTAATTGTAGAGGACGATCCAGGACTTCAAAGCCAGATGCGCTGGTGTTTCAGTGATGACCTGGAGGTAACGGTTGCTTCAGACAGAGAAGCCGCACTTGCTGCGCTCCGTCGCGAAGAACCCGATGTGGTAACGCTGGACCTCGGGCTCCCACCAGATCCCGGCGGAGCAACCGAAGGCTTTGCACTCCTGGAAGAAATTCTCCGCCTTGCACCCTTAACCAAGGTGATTGTAGTAACCGGTCGGGAAGACAAAGAAAACGCCGTAAAGGCCATAGGCATGGGTGCATCCGACTTCTATCAGAAACCTCTGGATGCCGATATTCTCACGTTTGTGGTTAACAGAGCCTTCCGCCTTGCCGAACTGGAGCGGGAAAACAACGATCTCGCACACGCGAACAATGGCACCAACATCAAAGGCATCATCGCAGCAAGCCCACAAATGATGACGGTGTGCCGCACTCTCGAAAAAGTGGCACCTACGGATGTAACAACCCTCATCATCGGTGAAACCGGCACAGGCAAAGAAGTGCTCGCCCGGGCGATACACGACCTCAGCTCCCGAGCCAGCGGTGTGTTTGCAGCTATCAACTGTGCCGCTATCCCCGAAAACCTTCTGGAAAGCGAACTCTTCGGCTTTGAAAAAGGCGCATTTACCGGCGCCACACAAGCCAAAAAAGGCAAAATTGAAAGCGCCAACGGCGGCACCCTCTTCCTGGATGAAATTGGCGACATGCCAATGGCACTGCAAGCGAAACTCTTGCGCTTCCTGCAGGAGCGGGTTGTGGACAGAGTTGGCTCAGTGAAGCCCATTCCCGTGGATGTGCGGGTAGTGTGCGCCACACACCAAAAGCTTGCCCAACTTATTGAAAACGGCAGTTTTCGTGAGGATTTGTACTACCGAATCAGCGAAATCACCCTCGACGTTCCCGCGGTACGAGAGCGGGAGGGCGACGCCCTGGTTATTGCACAATCGTTGCTGAAAACACTTGGCAAACAGATGGACAGGCACAACCTTACTTTTTCCGAAGATGCCGTGAATGCCATTAACAGCTACTCCTGGCCCGGCAACGTGCGAGAAATGATCAACAAAGTGAAACGCGCCACCATCATGGCAGACGGCAAACGGATAACCAGCGAAGACCTTGAGCTGCCCGGGTGCGAGCCAGCCGGCGTAAGCCACCTCAACCTTCGACAGGTCCGGGAGCAAGCCGAAAGCAAAGCCATCCTGCAAGCGCTTCAGTCCAGCGACTTCAACATGACTCAGGCCTCCCGGTTATTGGGCGTTACCCGCCCCACCCTCTACAACCTGACCGATAAATACAAAATCGACACATCAGCGGCAGCCCCCGAAGCTTGAATCAGTACCCGGGCTCGCGATGGCAGCGTACAGTGCAAGGAGCAGTTCTAAATGATCACAAGCCATACAAAAAAGAAGACACTTCCCGGGCTGATTCTGGCAAGCAGCCTGATTCTTGCCTTTCCGCTGCTCACAGGTTGCAACGGTGGCCCAGACACCTCGGAGGCGCTTTCACACATCACCCGTGCCGAAACCTACTCCGCGCAAGGCCAATACCGCTCAGCCCTGCTTGAAGTCAGGAATGCCATCCAGAAAGATCCGAATAACGTGGAGCACGTCAAGCATCTGGCAGAACTGTACCTGCAGGTAGGCGCATCCAAACAAGCCACGGAACTACTCGAACCCTGGGTGAACGAGCAACCTGAAGCCGTGGCGCTTACCCTGGCACGCGCCTATGTAGAACAGGGCAAGCACCTCTCGGCAACGGAAACACTCGCCCTACAAACACCAAAGACTCCGGAAGAGCAACTGGAAGCGTCACTGATCCGCGCAGAAGCACTGCGTAAATCCGGTGAGCGAGCAGAGGCCTTGGCACTTTATGAAAGCCTCTCCACCAGTAATTCTTCCAATACAGAGGCGATTACCGGCCTTCTGCAAACCCAGCTGAACCTCGACAGAAATGCACAAGCCATACAAACTGCCGACACATGGCTCGCTGCAAATCAGCAGGCACCGGAAGTTCTCTACTGGAAAGGCGTTGCTCAATATCGGCAAAATCAGCTGGAAGAGGCCTCAGCTACCCTGACAGATGCTGTGGGCGAACTTCCTACTTCCGATCTTTTCCTGCCCATACGACGCATGGTTCTGTCCACGCTCGCCCGAGTGCTTACAGAACAAGGCAAGATAACCGAAGCCCAGATATATAGCCGGATACTGGCGGAAAACCGGGACACTTCAGCTCGTGAGCAAGGTGAAGCTGTCATCGCTGCGTTGAAAGAAGGCGATTTCGAAAATGCAAAAACCATCCTGCGCGACACCCTGAAGCTGGACCCGGAAAATGAGCAAGCAGCCATGCTACTGGGTGCAATCTCCGCAGGCACTGGTGAGCTGGATGAAGGCGCTCAGTTACTTACTGAAAACCTCGACCCGGAAACAACACCCACCCAGTTCATAAGAGCTGCCACAATGGCTCAAATTGATACTGGCGAACGAGAAGCTGCACTGAAAACCCTGGATCGAGCCATAGAAGCCCGCCCTAACGATAACGAGCTTCTGGCGATGCACGGCATCCTTGCACTCAGCCTTCCAGACCGAGAAAAGGATGGCCTTGCCAGCCTCAGCAAAGCCATCAGCAATGAACCCGAGCGAGTGCGCCTCAGGCTGGCATTGGCGAGATACTACCTGCAAAGCGATCAGCCAGAACAGGCTCTCGGCCAGCTGCGGATGGCCTTCACTGTCAACCCAGCCGACTGGGCTACTACCAGCACCTATTTGAACCTTCTGATTCAGCAGGGTGAGAACAAGGAAGCCGGCGAGATTCGCGACTCCCTGATCAATGGATACGGTGACCAGCCCCAAGCTGTCTTGCTGGCAAGCCTTGCAGATACGCAGCTTGGGAACCCGGATAAAGCAACAACACGGCTAGAGAAACTTGTTAAAGAAAAACCGGACCTGCGAGCTCCAAAAGTCGCGCTTGCCAGCCTCTATGCGCAGACAGGTCAGCGAGAGCGCGCCATTGACTTGTTGGTAGCCGCCGCCACCATCACGCCAGATGTCATCCGCCCTTTGCAACAAGCTGGGCAGATCTATATGCAGGATCACAATATAGCTGAAGCAAAGACCTGGCTTAGCGAAATTGCTGACAAACACCCTGAATTAAAGCAGAACACCGATGCGCTCCGTGCATTGATTGCGATAACACAGAGCGAACTGGCAGAGGCCAGATCGTTGCTCACACAGTGGCAAGACTCAGAATCACCCGTTATCAAACGTGCCTATGGCCGGCTTTTGCTCGCAGAAGCCCAGATGGCTGTGAATAACAAAGAGTGGAGCGTTGCTCGCGCAAAAGCCGCCGAAGCCATCGCTCTTGAGCCGAAAAACCTGGTATTTGCATTAGTACCGGTTGCTATCGCACAGGCAGAAGGGCAATTGGAAGAAGCGTTCCTGGCGCTGGATGCCGTTGAAGAGAATCATGGCGAAGCCACAGCAACCATCATGTCCCGGACAAAACTGCTAACCCAACAGAAAGGCACAAAAGAAGCCTACAACTACCTTCTGGAGAAATGGCAGTCCACAAAAAACGTACAACTGATGTCGTCTTTGCTTGTGCTAGCAAGGCAGGAAGCTCCGGGTTCCTTGGGAAGCCTGACAGAAGAATGGATTAACCAAACCCCGAATAACCTTGCAGCACACCTGGCAAGAGCAGAATGGCTAATGACCGATGGCAAGGATGCGGAAGCGGCAAGCCACTATGACATAGTTGTTAAACAGCAGCCCAACAATGTTGGCGCACTGAACAATTTGGCCTGGCTGACCCGCAAAGACAACTCAGCCCGCGCTTTGGAATTATCACAACGTGCCAGCAAACTGGCACCAAATAGTGCTGCTGTACTGGATACCTATGGCTGGATCCTCCACCTCAACGGCGAGCATGCAGAGGCGAAAACAGTTATAGAGAAGGCTCTTGCTCTTGCGCCAAATAATGAAGAAATAGCAGAGCATCTGGAGACGGTGAAAAAGGCACTGTAAAGAAAGCCAACGCCAAACCGAGCGAGTTTTACAGACAAAGGCCTGAGGTGTAAAGACTTCAGGCCTTTTTTCATAAAGGTGTCAACTTCCTTTACAGAACACCTCAAAACACCCTCACCCTTACCATGCAAATCAGCATGTTACAGTCCTGGCACACTAACTGCATATAATAACCCGCAAGATCGGCAGTCCCGGTCGTTTGCCAAACCATTCGAGAGGGTGGGACGGAAAGCCAAGGATCTCGAGTCGCAAAAATGAGACAGCCTGGTTGCAAGCAAACGGAATTCGAAGTAGTCAACCGGAGAACAAAGATGAAGATTAAATTAATTGCTGCATCAATAGCGCTGGCTAGCTTTGCCTTTAACGCGCAAGCCGTGCCTGTGAATGTTGACGGGCCCGAAAGATCACTGCAAGACATCATCGAACAGGATGTGATCGCACCGGGATACACAACCAGCCTGGACGTAAACAAGCACCAAGCAACACCCTCTGACCTTTGGATCAATAGCGACTCTAGCATGTCTCCGATTCGCTATATCGCCTCAATCGCCGATTTCTCCGGCGATACCAGCTTTGGCATCTATGATCCGAACAATGTAGGTAACACATACACCATTTTTGATGGTGCTTCGGCTTCTGCCGGTTCAGGGGCAACATTTGGTCTGGATGCAAACGGTGATGTTTACTCATCCTTTGATACCTTCACCGGCATCACCTTCAGCAGCACCACATTCGGTTTCTTTATCGACGTGGACGGCACCAAAATTTACTCCCAGAATTACTTGAACCCGACAAGTACTCTGGAAGATCAGCAGCACATGGTTGCCTACCAAGGCCAGGGAGACAAAATTGATCTTCCGGGATTTGGCGGCGTAACAACCTGGACGGAAGGTGGCTGGCTGCTAGCATGGGAAGACACACTCGCTGAGGGCTCCGACCATGACTTTAACGATTTAGTTATATTCATAGAATCAGCAATTCCAGTACCTGAGCCAGGTACTCTGGCCCTTCTCGGCCTCGGCCTTGCAAGCCTTGGCGCAGCTCGCCGTCGTCAGAAAGCCTGATCTCGGTTGAGTAGTAGAAAAAGCCAGCTTCGGCTGGCTTTTTTGTTTTTCAATTTGAGTTTTATGTAAACGTCATACACAGTATCCTTGCGTGTGACTAGCAGTTTGGCGGACAAGCGATGTTAAGGAAAACACTAGACAACCTACCTCTCTCCAGACCTTATCTGGTGGTTACAGCGATCGCCGTCCTTATTTTTTACCCCACCTGGATCAGGCTGGCGGAAGCCTGGCTTGAGTTTGAACAGGTTCTGGCGCACGGTCTTGCCACTGCCCTGATTTTCCTAGGCCTGTTGTTGATCCATCCTCCCGGCCATAACGAACCTCAAACAACGCTTAAACCCTACCATCTTGCAGGCGCAGCTCTATTAATAGCCACAACGCTGATCTGGGGTGTACTCGAACTGGTTCGTATCGATACCCTCGCCTACCTGTTGCTGCCCGCCGGGCTAATCGCGACGGCCTGGGCGTTACTGGGGCTCCCACGAACACTGGCATTCCTCCCTTACGCACTACTTTTGTCACTTTCGCTGCCCATTTGGGCAGACATGGTTCCTGGCCTCGTGGAGCTTGCAAGCATAGTGGTTGGCACTTGGGTGGGATGGTTCGGGATGACTGCCCTCATAGAAGGCAACAGCATCACCCTGCCCTATGGTCGCCTTCTCATTGCCGACGGCTGCTCCGGCATCCGATATTTCGCGATTGCCATATTGCTGGCAATGATGACATCCATCCTGAACGACTACCGTTGGCGCGACTGGCTCATCACCCTGTTGGCTGCCATCACCCTGGCCCTCATCGCTAACTGGGTGCGCATAACGATTTTGGTCGTGGTGGCCTACGAAACCGATATGCAAAGCGACTTGCTAACGGATCACGAAACCATGGGCTGGATTGTCTTTGGCGCCTTTATCATGCCAGCGCTGTACTTTTCGCCAGTTCGCAAACGCACCACAAAGCCAAACTCGCCTGCCGGTGGCGGCATCCGCTACAAAAAGGGGATCTTTGCCATTATAGCGGCAATCGTTCTTGGCCCGATTGCACTCCTATTTGCTCAAAGCACAGCCAGCCAGAAACCGGAATGGATTATTGACCTTCCGCAGTTCAGGCAAACCCAGGCTGACAAACTGCCACTGCCCATTTCCCTCCCCAGTGTTCTGAAAGAGCAGATCTGGCAATCAGACAACACCTGGGTATCCATCGCCCAAAGCCAGAAACAAAGCGCAGATGACAAGCTTGTTCCCTATCTACCTAGACTATTCGACAACTCGATCTGGCACGTTGAAAAACAACTCCAACCTGGCGTCAGTGTTTATCGAAACATTCTCACCAGAGACAAAGTGCTGGTAACGCAATGGTACAAGGTGGGCTCGCAAAGAAGCTGGAGTTACCGCAATGCCAAACTCCTCCAGGTTCCGGCCGCGCTTACAGGTGAAACGCGATTTGCACTGGTTACCATACAAGCATCTTGCGGCTCACGAGACTGCACCAACTTACTTACTCAAATTCAAAACACAGCGTCGTTAGTTGATAGCCAAACACAATAACAATTCAAAACTTGATTAACCAAACCCTTACAAAAAGGTTAAAAACCGACCAATTTAACATTATTTAACAAATATACACTTCATATCGTTTCTCTAATTCTGCCCCAACCATCTGTTTGCAAGCATGTTCTTCTGCAAAAGTAGCTTTCAAGCGGCTACTGACGCGACATGTTTTGTCAACCCCTCCTCCTCTATAATTTTTGACGCGTGACGTTCATCACGTTAACCACCTTTAGTCAAGCCCTTATCAAGCCACCGATAAACCTTGGGAAACGCCTGTGGATAGCACCTCTACCGAGTCCGCAATTGCCGAATGGATCAGCATCTTGGGTGAACCCGGTGTCATCGCGGCTAAACCAGCAGAGTTTGGCGCCTCCACAATCGGAACCAAGCGCTCTATTCCGGCAGTACTTCGCCCGGAGAACCAAGACCAGGTCGCTGCGATTCTGCAGATCGCACAACGATGGCAGGTTGCCGTCTACCCTGTGAGTACGGGCAACAACTGGGGCTATGGCAGCGCCAACCCGGTTGAAGATGGCTGTGTTATTTTGGATCTTAGCCGGATGAACCGCATTTCCGGCTTTGATCCAGAGATGGGCGTTGTTACCGTTGAGCCAGGTGTAACACAAGGTGCCCTGAGGGAATTTCTGGATCAGCAAGAAGGCCATTATCTTGTTCCAGTGACCGGCGCGGGGCCCACCTGCAGCATACTTGGTAACGCCCTTGAGCGGGGTTATGGCATCACCCCTATCACTGACCATTTTGCGGCAGTTACCAAGATAGAAGCGATTCTGCCCGATGGCAGTCATTACCGAACTCCGCTCAGCGAGCTTGGCGGTGCAGAAGTAGACGGGCTTTTCAAATGGGGCCTTGGCCCCTATATAGACGGGCTTTTCAGCCAGGGGAATTTTGGCGTGGTGGTGAACATCACCCTCGCCCTTGCGCCAGCGCCCGAAACAGTCACCGCATTTTTCTTCTCCACAAAAGACGACGCCAAGCTGGAAGCCCTGGTGCCCAAAGTAAGAGAGGTGTTGCGAACGCTCGGCGGCTCGGTGGTGGCAATTAACCTGCTCAACAGTCAGCGCATGCTCTCAATGATGGCGCCCTTCCCTGAAGACAAGGCCGTTGATGGCGTGCTGCCTGATCACGAAGTTGCACGCCTCGCCAACCGCCATAGCGTGCCGGCCTGGAGCGGCGTTGGCGCCATTTACGCGTCAAAGGAGGTAGCCAGAGCGGCCCGGCGCACGCTACGACGGCTTCTCGGCCCAGTAACCGACCGCCTCATCTTCATCGACCAACGAAAAGTTGAAACCGCCCGAAAAATTGCCCATGTATTGCCCGGCAAACTGGGCACACGGATCAAGGGCATGGCAGACACACTTGCAGGTGCGCTGGAAATCATGCACGGCACCCCGAACGACGTCGCGCTGGCCCTTGCATACTGGCGCTCTGGCACTTTGCCCGAGCCCGGACAGCCCAAAAATCCGGCGCGGGATGGCTGCGGTCTCATCTGGTTTGCACCACTGGTACCCATACGGGGAACGGACGTTCGCCGCTACATCAACATGGTTGAAAGAATTTGCCCGCAGTACGGTGTAAACCCGCTAATTACACTGACCACAATAAACGACCGCTGCTTCGACTCAACCGTTCCCCTGCTCTTTGATCGTAAAAGCGCAGATGGCACGGCGAAGGCCAACGAGTGTTATCGCGCCCTGTACGAGGCGGGGCAAAAAGAGGGTTTCCTACCCTACCGCCTCAACATCGACGCTATGGACATCCTCACTTCCAGTGGAGCCAACTGCTCCAGGCTTGCCAGCCAACTGAAAGCGGCTGTCGACCCTAATTTCATACTGGCCCCCGGGCGTTACGTGCCCAAGCTAAATCAATCCGAGGTTTGAGGGCTGTAACCTCGATATACCGGCATAACAGCTCCCTGAATGGGAAGGAAGAGGATCAGAATGCAAGCAAGCCAACAAACTTTTGAAGACGTTAGCACCATCTTCAACTCGGTATTTAATGTTCAGCTGGCGAACTCTCCTGAGGCCATCAACGAAGTCTTTGCTGTTCGCTATCAGGTTTACTGCATCGACCGGCCTTTTGAAGATCCAAACTGCTTCGCCGACAAGCGCGAACACGATGAATACGACATGCGTTCTGCACATGCTCTGATCCGACACCGGATGACTAGTGACAGCGTTGCTACAGTACGTCTTGTTACCGCCGGCGATAACCCGGAACAAGCCAGCTTTCCCATGGAAGCCCCCTGCCTTCACCGAATGAGCCAGCAAGCACAGGATGCATTTGCAAGCGCACGCCGTGATCAGATCGCAGAGATATCCCGAATGGCAGTCAGCCGGGAATTTCGCCGCCGCCTCAACGAAGAAAAGTCAGTCTCCGGCATCAGCGAACCCGCCTACTACAGCGATTCCGAAAACGGCAAACGGGCCATGCCCTATATTAGCCTGGGGCTATTCGCCGCTATTCTGCAAATGTCTGTTAAGCATGGCATAACCCACTGGATGGCCGTCATGGAGCCAGCCCAACTGCGCCTGCTCAAACGATTTGGTGTGGAGTTCGATCATGTAGGCCCCATCATGGAATATCACGGCCGCCGCCGCCCGGCGTTCACCGAAGCAGCATCACTCATTGAGGGAATAAGGAAGCGCCGACCGGATGTCTGGTCGCTGATTACTGATGGGGGGCGATACTTGCCTGCCAAACCTCACCATGGCTACAAGACTAACGTCAGGCGGGTTGCCTGATTAATTTTCACTCCTTCAACAAAAAGCCTCCGCGTTTAAGCGGAGGCTTTTTGCTGTGCTAAGTAATAACTATTACCTAGTAAACTGCTTATTTGGCAGATTTTCTTCTGCGAGTTAACCCCAGCCCAGCCAAGCCCATGCCCAGCAGTGCCAAAGTACCCGGCTCGGGCACAATTGCAGCAGCGCTGATACTGAATTTGGTTTGGAACGTGTTGAGCGCGTCTTCTTGAGTTACCAAGCCAACACAATTCGCGGGCGCATCAGCTGCATCACACAAAGCAGGGGCCAAGGTTGTCAAACCGATCAGCTCCAACATTACGGTGTATGTATAGCCATCGAAATCAAAAGACTGCTCGAAGTCGAAAGCCCCCGGATTTGCTAGTGTGAAAATATCCTGACATGGCGTAGGAGTCCCACCTGCACATGGACCCGCATTAGGCGTTTCGGTAAAGAACGCATTGAAGTCAAGGGGCCCCAATGTCTCAGTCAGATTGGGCGTCGTCTGGGGGTCTGGTTCGAGCGTCAGCGTGGACGTAAGCGTGAAGCTCTTCAATGTGTCATGAGTACCGGCAATAATATTGTTGTCATGCGAAAATACCCCACCATTAATGGCCGGGTTACCGGTTACTAATACCGGAGCACCCGGATCACTGCTGTTGACGTCAGTAATGCCAACCGATGACCGATCGTCAGGATCTGTTCCACCCCACGACAACAGGTTAGAGGTAGTCGATTGGTTTCCGGTTCCCCCTGAGGTGTATACCACACTGGAAAAATTACTATCCACGTCGTAAGTCCAGTTCGAAATAGGCGCTGCGCTTGCAAATTGAACACCCACCGCAAAGGGAACAACGAGCGAGGACAAAAGAGTTCGTTTAAAGATTTTGTTCATTGTTATCTCTCCTTGAATTTGGACGCTGCAGCTTGATTTACGTCAGCGCTACCTACGGGAAGCACCATCCATGCCATATGTAAAAACTCGTTGTCTTTCAACATCGTAAAATACTGTTAAAAATCAATTCGGCTGTTTAGAATTTCAAGTGTAAGTATCTTCGACGCCGGAGCGATGCAAATGGATCGCCTGAGGCGGCATGCGTCTTTTATCGGAATATTTAATGGCACCCATCATAACAAAAGGCTCTGAGCGGGCTGTTTTATAGCTTTTTTAAGACTTAAAAAACACCTGAACAGCCGCCCCAGACTAAAATGCGTAAAATATTCTGACGCCAGATGCGCAAGGGCGTCTTTTGGGTTGAGCTAAGGTTTTATGTAAACGATATAAGCAGTATCCTGCAGACTTCGTACTCAGCTCAGCGGGCCACCAATGTTAAGGAAAACATTAAACAATTTAGCTCCCTCCAGGTCTTACCGCATCAATACCCTAGGCGCGGAACTTCAATTAGCCAAACAATGACGACGAGCTTACGAGTTCTCAAAAGCGCCAGCCTTTTGCTCGGCATGCAACTCGTTCAGCGAGGCCTTGGCATTATCAGCACTCTGATACTGGCCCGCTTGCTATTGCCCGAACATTTCGGCGTTGTGGCTCTCGTCATCATTGCTTTGCAATTCTTTGAGCTTTTGGTTGAGATAGGAAACCGGCAGTACATCATTCAAAAAACCGAAGTAACCGAAGCCGACCTCAACACAGCCTGGAGTATGGACATCGCTATTAAGTCCACGATGTTCGTGTTGATTCTATTGCTTGGGCCCTTTCTGGCAGACTTCTTTGAAACGCCGGAGCTCACAACAGCATTAGCCGTCTCAGCAATCACACTGCCGCTCAGGGCGCTAAAAAACCCAGGCATCATGCTGTTAGCCCGGGAAATCAATTACCGCCCAATATTTCAGCTTACACTTTGGCAAAAGGGCCTCTCATTCATTGTCGTTATCGCCTGGGCCTTCACAAGCCCCAGCCACTGGGCAATCATATCGGGCACTGTGGTTTCTGGATTGGTGTTTACCATTGGATCCTACCGCGTTCATAACTTCCGCCCGCGTTGGACCCTCGTTCACTTTCGCCAACAATGGCAATTTTCACAATGGCTGCTTTTTAGAGGAATCGTCGGATTTACCCGTTCCCAAATCGATAACCTTATGGTCTCTCGCCTTTTCGGAACCGCTCAATTGGGTGGTTATAACTTGGTACGCGAAGTCAGCCTGCTACCAGCATTGTCTGCGATAATCCCCATGAGTGAACCTTTGCTGGCCGCCATCTCCGAGAGCAAAGCGGATCGCCAAGCCCTCGCTTACCGCATACGGTTGAGCCTGGCTCTGATGGTAACTGTTCTAACACCGATAACCGCCTTCATCATGCTGTACCCGGAACTCATAATCCGCGTACTGCTTGGCCCCGACTGGTCGGAATTTGCCCCTTTGCTGGAGCCATTCGGGTTGTTTTTCTTCACTTTCTGCCTTTTTGCACTGATTAGCGACGCCATTATCGCCCAAGGAAAAGTAAAGCTACTTTTCTGGTTCGACGTCATTTCAACCGTAATGATCATTGCTACCCTCTGGCTCACCGCCACAGGAGGCCTGGAAATCATGGCCTGGGTTCGCGGTTGGCTGGCTGTTGCAACTACCATTGCACTGCTGCTTATCCTTGAGCAGCAGACCGGGTTCTCCCTAATCAAGCTTCTCTTCCTGTGCGTTCCAACTCTTGCAGGAACGTCGCTGGCAATTGCCGTGATTCAGTCCTTAGATCTTTCAGGCAGTCATTATCTGGTACAGTTTTTAATGCTTGGTACACTGCACGTTGCAATCGCGGCAATCAGTACTGGAGTTATCGGTTTCTTCCTTCTTAGAGGAACAGAGGAATGGGGTCAGCTTCGCTATTTGGTCATTCAGACCCGTGGAAAATAATAGTCTAAGGCATGCAATTGAACAAACCGACGCCTCGTCAGAAGCTAGTTCGGTAAACGCCAATAGCAATATCGATGGGAGGGGAAAAATGGTCAACTTACTTTGGACTGGAGGCTGGGATTCAACTTTTAGATTATTGCAGCTCGCCCAAGAGGGTGCTGTGATACAACCCCATTACATTCGAGACCCGCATAGAGACTCCCTAAAAAAAGAAATACAGGCGATGAACGAAATTCGTCATAGAGTGAATGAGAGATTTCCAGACTGTTTCATTCGAGATACAAAAATTATTGACCAGTCTGATATTATTGTATGTCAGTATCTTTTTAACGCACATAAGAATTTACTATCAAGAGGTTGGATCGGTTCTCAATATATATATACGTCATCCTATATCCTACAAAATGAAATAAAAACAATGGAGCTTTCGATTGAGCTTCTAAGTGATATCCGGCATAGCGTTATGCCTTGTTTGAAAAATACTGAAATAAATAAGGAAGGGAATCGAGTAATCTCTAAAAATGCGGACAAAGATCTTTTTTGCTTGTTTAGACAATGCTCCTTCCCTGTCCTTGCATTGACGAAGTTAGATATGTATGAGATCGCAAAGGAGTGCGGCATTCTAGATATTTTAAACCTAACCTGGTTCTGTCATCAACCTCTATTTCGTATGCCATGTGGCTCATGCAATCCTTGCATGAGCACTCTGGAAGATGGTCTGAAGTACCGCTTCGGTATCATAGCATTAGCCAGATATAGGATGAAAAAGCTTTTAATTTCTCAACCAAAGATCCATAAAACCTTAAGAAAGATGAAGTATGGAAGCAGTGATTATTCATAGTAACAACGCGCTGGGAAAAATAATTTTATCTACAATTATTTTCGAGCTATCGCACTGTTAATGAGCCCTTTTAAATGACAGACAGCTACCGACCTATAACTTCTGGTTAACCTCATGTTAATCGAAAGTTCCGGACTTCTATTCGGTTTGCAATCAATGAGTATTTACTTAGTAAGTATCAGCACGCTGACCTCTCTGGGAGCCGGAATCTGGCAGAAATGCTGGAACTTGGAATAGTGCACGGTAGAAGCGCTGCGCTCAGCACTTGAGTCATCGGCTTAGCAATCTGGCAAGCTAGGCCAGAGGAAAATGACAGGCGACATAGTTGTCGCCTTGTAAAAGCATGGTTTTTAAAATGTGCCTTTATGTTACCAGACTAACGGATTATCCTATGCATCAAACAGGGAGTTAGGCAGTAGATAGATTTATGGAAAAAAAAATCACCATCCGATTAGAAGAAAAAAATCACGTTAACCGCATCGATGAGCCGGCAGGCCTTAGCGTTCCCTTGCCCAAGGGGGTCGTACAGACAGCCAAGCAGCTTGAACTCATGGATGGCCAGCACCCTGTAACCACTCAGTTTGACCCCCTAGCTCACTGGCCAGACGGAAGCATTCGATGGGTTCATATTAACTTTTTGACTAGCCTAGATCCTGGCAGCGAAAAAAAATTAACGCTTAGTATTCCACAGGGCTCCTCCCCCGCTAGCCCCAAGCCTCTTATTAATCGAACTTCTGACGTCCTTCTGATACAAACATCAACAGGTAGCCTTGACCTCAAATCTGACAACCTAACCTGGCAGGTCAACAATAAAAACGGTACAGGTATTCCATCGACAGTGACGCTGAGCGATGAAACTGGAATGCCCTGCACAGCAAAAGTGGAAACCAACTGGGAAGTTACTCGACAGGGCCCCGTTTTTGTTGCCGCAACTATAAAGGGTCAATGGCTAAGGCAAAACAACGATCCACTCGCGCGGTTTGAGTGTGAACTGCGTATTTTTCTGGAAACCGGCCTGGTCCAAGTTGAATTGACAACCCATAATCCCAAGCGAGCCCGCCACTCCGGCGGCTTGTGGGATTTGGGAGATCCGGGCTCAGTATATTTTCTCGAACTTGCCGTAGAAACAACGTTGCCAGCCAAGAGCCAAGCACGCATAACGGCGCAAGCAATAGACGAAAAACCTAAAACTATTCACCTGCCAGAGTTCAACCTTTATCAAGACTCCAGCGGAGGCGAAAACTGGCAAAGCCGCAACCATATAGACTGCAATGGCGAAGTCACCACCCAATTCTGTGGTTACAAGCTGCTCGATTCAAGCGCGCTTGTGCAGGAAGGTAAACGCGCGAATCCGTTAATTAGTATCGTCAATGATTGCGGGCAACTCGACGTGGCAATCCCCGACTTCTGGCAAAACTTTCCAACGAGTGTCCGTAAAAACGGAAACATGCTCACGATCGGTCTGTTCCCAGAAGATGCTAAAAAGCCCTATGAACTGCAAGGGGGCGAACAGAAAACCCTCCGATTCATGATGACACACAATTCCGACAACAGCCTTGCCACAGCAGCTTATACACCGCTCACACCAGTCATTACACCAGAAAGCTATGAGCATGCTGACGCCTTCCCTTGGTTCAAAGCCAATACTCCCCCTAGCGTGCTCGATGAACTTATAGCTGAAGGGCTAAACGGGACCTCTAACTTTTTTGCGAAAAGAGAGGTTATTGACGAATTTGGTTGGCGCAATTTTGGCGATATTTTTGCGGATCATGAAATCCTCTATCAGAAGGAGGGGGAGCTTCCCTTCATATCTCACTACAACAATCAATATGATCCGATATACGGGTTCGCGAGGCAGTTTGCCCTAACGGGAGATCAGCGTTGGTTTCGGCTAATGGATGACCTAGCTCGGCATGTGGTAGACATCGATATATATCACACCGAGGAAGATAGAGCGGAATACAACCACGGCCTGTTCTGGCACACAGATCATTATCTCGATGCCTATACCGCAACCCATAGAACGTTTTCTCGTCACAACAGTTCCAGCTCTACCCCTGGACAAACCGGCGGCGGGCCAGCTGAAGAGCATTGCTATTCAACCGGCCTCCTCTACCATCATTACCTCACAGGAAGCCAAAGATCGCGACAGGCCGTTCTTGGGCTTGCCCGCTGGATGACAGCCCTTCATGAAGGCCAAGGAGGGTTTCTTGAGCAAATGCTGGCGATAAAGAAAAGGGAAATTCCAGCATTGAAGAAAAAGATGCGCGGTAAAACTGTTTCAGCCCATAGATACCCCTTTAATCGTGGCACCGGGAATTACCTCAATACGCTCCTGGATGCCTGGATCCTCGATGAGAACGAATCATGGCTTCAGCAGGCAGAAGCGGTTATCAGGAAAACAATTCATCCGCTGGACGTGGTTGAGCACCGGGATTTGCTCGATGTTGAAAACAGGTGGTCCTATCTTGTGCTCCTCGCCGCCCTTTTTCGCTACCTCTATTTGAAACGCCAGGTCAACGGCTATGATGAGCAATATGAGTATACTAAAGCATCGGTGCTCCGTTACACCCACTGGATGCTAAACAACGAACGCCCTTTTATGGAAGATCAGAGTCAACTTGAATTCCCAAATGACACTTGGGTAGCCCAGGATGTGCGAAAAGCGATGCTGATGTTCCAGGCATCTGAACTAGACGATGAAAACGCCGATCAGTATAGAGAGCTCGGCAAGAAGTGGCTGAAAGAACATACGGGAACACTCAAGCACAGCAAAGAGAGCCATTTCTCCAGAATTCTCATTATTCTCATGCAAAATTACGGCCCGCAACTGCTAGAAAATCCGAATTCATTGTCTAACGATGCTACAGCGCCCGCTCATCAGCATTGGACACCCCCGGTTCTTACATGGAAGCTACTCCTGTCTCGCCTTGGTGGGCGTCTACTTCGGGCTCTAGTTACTTTTCGGCCATCCCACGAGAGGCACTGGCTAAACACTCGATTGGATCGACACTGAGCATGCGCCATACATTAAAAAGAACGATCAAAAACCTTTTTCTATTGCTGGCTCTGCCTATCTATGGGCTCTATCTACTTTTCAGTTTACTGGGTAACCCAGTCGGTACATTCCAGACATTCTCTCAAACCCTTAGTCTGGTTCCGGGAAAAATCGGAATTTACCTTCGCGCTGCATTTTATCGGCTTGCTTGCCCGGATACCTCAGACGATATCCTCATTGGCTTCTTAACTGTGTTTTCCCATCGAGATACGTCTATCCACAAAGGCGTGTACATTGGCCCACAGTGTAATATCGGTAAGTGCACGATCGGTGAGAACACTCTCCTAGGGAGTGGTGTGCATATATTGAGCGGTAACCAACAACACAACTTTAGCGATTCACAAACGCCTATCCAGCACCAGGGTGGTAGCTATACAAAAGTTAAAATCGGCGAAGACTGCTGGATTGGAAACAGCGCAGTTGTGATGGCAGGTGTCAGCGACAAATCTATAGTCGCTGCTGGATCTGTTTTAACTCGGCCAATTGAAGAAGTCGGGGCCATTTGGGGCGGGAATCCAGCTGCCAAAATCAGCTCAAGGACTAAGGAAGTGTAAAAGATGTTGAAGCCGAACTCATTTCTCGTAACTGTAGAAACTCAGGATGATCAACAGTCTGAACCTATGGATTCTGGCTCCATAGCCTTACTTCAGGTTGAGGATGCCAATCCTTTCTATATCCGTCATCAGCTAAAAGAATCCGGGGACTTCGAGCTATTCTTCGGTGAAAGAAAAGACACCGAAACCATCGATTATAATGCGCCAGTCAACGGGACATCAGTCACCTACTCTTCCGCAGATAAAAAGCTCATTGTAAGGTCGGATCTGGCTGGCGCTGAGCCTGTTTACTATCGGGTTGGTGACTCCACAATCAAACTATCTAACCGACTGGATAACTTAGTGGAAGACAGTGATCAGCCCGACTGGGACGCAATTCACTGCTATCTTGCATTTGGTTACACGCTAGGAGAAAGCACCTTTTTAAAGGGCATTCAGCAAACACTGCCTAATCAACTCCTAGAGGTAGCCGCCGGTTCCCGGGATCTAGAAAAGCGGATATGCGATGAAACCCTACGAAAACCTAATTCAGAGACACTATTGGCCAATGGTAAAAATTTTGCAAAACTGCTTAGCAGCGTCATGCAAAGCTACCACCCTATGGCCCTAATGATGTCGGCAGGGTGGGATTCCAGAACGCTGCTTGCTCCTAGAAAGTCACCTATAACGACAGCCTATACTCACGGAGATATATCCAGCCGTGAATGCACTATTGCAAAAAAACTATCGGGTACCTTGCGAACGGATCATTATTTTAAAGATGTAAAAGGAATGACAATAGATACAGGCCTACTTGATGACATGCTTGAGCTTCACGGCCACTGCCTCTGGCCAATTTGGCACCTATCTAGCGAGCTCATATCGAAGAAATTTCAGCTACCCATCGCAAGTGGGGTGATAGGTGCCAGGCTAGGGGGCCATAATGGCTTTTCAAGCGTAGGAACCCGCTTCCAGAAAACCTTTAATTCTTTGCACTTGATCAGCCCAAATATAGTTTCAAAAGAAAAAATCATAAGTGATGTAAAGAAGCATGCGACAGCGCCAAAACACTTCTGGTTTACAAGTGAAAAAGGTACTCAAATATTCTGTCAGACGGCCATCAGCTTAACAAATAGCCTACATGACACTCTCGATACCTACCTGGAAGCAACAAACGATTTCTCATTTGCAATTGAGAAATTTAACTATGACCATGTAAGTCGTCAATACATGATGAAGCAGCCAAGCATGGCGAAAGCCTTTCAAGGCTATTACTCCCCTCTCAGCCATCCAGATCTGTTAAAACTGGCCTATAACGTTCCTTTTGAGCAACGGATCCAAAATAGATTAACCAAAAGCGTCATTTCTGAGCTAAACGCTGACCTACTGGAGTTTCCTATGGCTGCGACGCTGGCAAAAGCCAAGCGGCCGATAATTATTCAAGAGCTTTCAAGAATTTTCCGAATAGTTTTTGAAAAGACATTTTTCAAGTTAAAGAAAAATCGTCCTAATCTGGGATGGTTTAACTATGAACACCTTTATGCCAGCAATTTTTTCGAAACCACTATACATTCACTAAAATCGGATATCTGGTCTAAGGATCGAATGCTAAAAAGCATCGCTTCCAATCAAGATAATGGAATCGATGCCGGATCTACAATGGATATGCTCTGTAAAATAAAAACTATAGATCACTATCTATCCACTAAAAAAAGAACCACAGAAAATGGGGATGCAATTCACGATGAAAATCGCTGAAAAACTATACTTTAACTGCCCCCCACTGTTTCAGAACTTTCTGATATCTGCGTATGGGTACAAGCTTTATCAAAAGCGATACACAGGCTTATATCATGATGTGCGTAAAGAAATTGAAGCTGCTAAGGCGTTCAGTGAACTCAAAGAAAAAGAATACCAGGAAGAGCGCTTGCACCAGATGGTGACCTACTGTGCAAACCAGATCCCCTATTACCAAAAACTTTTTGCCGAGCTCAGCCTGCACCCGAACGACATCACAGGGCTTCAAGATCTCAAAAAACTGCCCATCCTATACAAACAGACGCTATTAGAGCAAAGCCATAACTTCCGACCAAAAAATGCACCGAAGCCGTTTATGGTTCAGCATACAAGCGGTAGCACTGGCACTCCGCTCGCACTGGAAGTCGATGAACGAACTTACAAATTGGCTATGGCGTTACTTGTTGATCACGAAGAAACGCATGGCGTTCCTTTTGGCGCTAAACGAGCCACTTTTGCCGGAAGGATGCTCAAGTCCGCCGACGATATGAAGCCACCTTTTTCCCGTTTCAATCGAGCTGAAAACCAGCGACTTTTTTCAAGTTACCACCTTGATGAAAAAACGTTTCCTCACTACCAGAAAGAGCTCGACCAGTTTCAGCCTTTAGAGCTTATTGGCTACCCATCAGCAATCTATGACCTTGCCACTCAGTACCAGAATTCCAATTCAAAGCCGGGATTTCAACCCAAAGCGATCATTACCAATTCCGAGACACTCCTGCAGTGGCAACGGGAGAAAATTGAATCCGTATTTGACTGTCAGGTTTATGATTATTACGGCACAGCTGAATACATAATCTTTGCCGGCCAAGACTCAACAGGAATCTATAAAACCAATCCTCTAATCGGTATAACCGAAGTTGAGACAGAGGCAGGCTCAGTTGATACAGGCAGCCTAATTGCCACTACATTAACAAACAAACAAATGCCATTGCTCAGGTATAATCTTGGCGACACAGCGACATTAGCACACACTGGCTTACCAACAGTCGGCACGCCTGGGCTAAAATCTATTAACGGTCGGGTCGATGATTATATTGAGACAAGCGATGGTCGACTGATTGGGCGCATTGACCATATTTTTAAGGGTGTCGAAGGTATTCAAGAGGCACAGGTTGTTCAAAAACAACCTGGTTCGGCCACTATCAGGCTGGTGAAAAATTCCACAACTGAATTAAATGAAAGCGCCCTCATTTCAAACTGCAAACAACGGCTCGGTGACGACTTTTACGTGACGCTTGAGCAAGTGCAAGAAATCCCTAGAGGACGTAACGGTAAATTTCGCTCGGTGCTTAGAGAAAAATGAAGGACACAACTGAAACAGCCAAATCCTCACCCTACTTTTCTATCGTTATACCTGCCTATAACGAAGAGGAACATATTGGCTCCTGCCTTCAAGCTATTTTCAATGCCGACTACGACAGTAGCCAGTATGAAGTGATTGTTGTGGATAATGGTTCTCAGGATAAGACTTATGAGACAGCAGTTAAGTTCGGTCGGGCAAAGGTGTTTCAGTTGCTGGAAGGGAATGTTGGTGCTGTGCGAAATTACGGCGCCAAAAAGGCTCGAGGAGAGATGCTCGTCTTCCTTGACGCTGATTGCCTTATCGATAACGGGTGGCTGAATAGAGCCGAGAATCTAATTACAGACTACCCTAACTGTGCATATGGAGGCAGCGCCAAACTACCCTGTAATGCAACATGGGTCGAAACATCCTGGCTATTGGAGACCAAAGGGCAACCCACCTTGCCGAAACACCTGATCGGTGCAAGTACGATGCTGTCAAAAGAGCTTTTCCTGAAGTTAAACGGTTTTGACGAGTTGGTATCATCCGGCGAGGATACAGATTTACACCGCCGGCTAGCGTCTAAAAATATACATATTTTTATTAGCAATGCCTTGGATATTACACATCTGGGCAATGCCAAAACCTGCACACAATTCATAAAACGGCAAATTTGGCACTCCGAAAACTATTTAACCAACTTAAAAACTTCCTTAAAAGATCCTGTTTTTCTTATCACTTTAGCTTTTATTTTTTCTTTTTTTACTTTCACCTTTCAAAATCTCTTTCTATCAAGCAAATCTATATTTTTTATTAGCCTATCATCCTGCGCCATTCTTCCCGCTATACTTTCCTGGAAACGAATGTATCGGTCAGGATACTTTACATTCATGCCAAATATATTAGTCAAAATATATGCTCTAGACTTGCTCTATTTAATAGGCAGAAGCATCGGGCTTTTAAAAGGTGTTAGATGATTAAATCTCGGCTTGTTAGATCAAGATAGGCTAAAAAGATAGAAAATGACCTATAAGCAATATGAAATTATATTTGTCTTCACGCTTCAGCGCACACAAAATATAAACACAAACTCGACTCTTACTTAAATACTGCATCTTATGAAAAAAAGTATAGAGCTCTCAAAAGGTTACATATAAATGCCTTTAAACCTGTACGATTAAGCCACAAAATACCTGGGCTCATGCTTGATGAACCCAGTTGATTGGTGCTCTAAAATACTAATCGACAACAATGTTTAACGGTGAATTGGGTGGAACACCACTTTTGGAGTCATCAATCAAGTAGTCTGGTATCTGGGTCGCAGCCTTAATATCGTCGATCGCATACCACTCTTCATGGCGAAGACTGTTGGGGTACTTTTGGAAATTATCATTGCCCCCAATGCCAAAGGTCGTCCATTTCACCATGTCTCGTGATGCTGCAATCCAAGCCACAGTGTTTACTTCCATTGATTTCCTATCGTCAATCCACTGTATAAGCGTGCCATCAAACGCGCCCGGGGCACTGTTCATCTTTACAAAGAACGCAACCTTCGTCCAATTGGTTTCGTCGCCAAAAACCTGATCAATGTCAACAGCCCCTCCGTCAATAAAGCCACCATCTCTTTTATCCTCAAACGCTACGCCACCGTATGGCATCCGAGTAGCTGGATTGTAAGAGGTCGGCAGCGTTTTTTGATAAACTCCGTTAGCATCAATAAAACGCTGCTTGTTTTCAGGCAGTGTGCGATCTCTGCGAGTAAGCAGGCTAATGTTATTCCTAAACCCATAGCCACTCGCGATAGTAGGACGCCCCTCAAACCCCCAGATCATGTTGGGGTTTATGTTGTTAGTGTAATAATCGAATGCGTCGCCGGTTCCATCCCAGTGATAGATTCTGAATAGTTTTGATAGGCCAGTCCCATTCCCCCCATATTGCGTGTCATAGTATGTGGCGACTGACTCGTTGGAAAAATTGATATAGAACTCCACGTATATCTGGTCGAATCCTTCCGAATAATGCTTCATTAGCAGTCCGTCAGAGGAGAACTGACTGGCGCTGCTATCGCGCCAAGACACAAACGACTTCCCAGCCCCGCCCCTTGTCCGGTTCGGGTTGTCTACAGTAGACGAAGAACTGATTTCAATGGTTTCGTGTCGATCGGCATCGCCCCTTGATGGCGCCCACATTGGAGTCTGGCGAACGAAGGACCAGTTGTCCGGAATAGTATGGGTTCCGGAAAACTGCCCAATAGCGACATCCCACCCACCACGTTCAGATGGCGAAAGTGGTAGCCCGCTTTTACCGTTCTGTGGCAGACCACTATTCCACTCTGGCTGGTTGTTAAAGTCCTCTGTAAAGATTACCTCCGCATGGGCGGTCAATGCGCCAAATAGTACAACACCTGCTAGGAGGGCATTAGAAAGTAGCTTGTTACCAAAACACATATTCTATTCCTTCGCTCAACATGAGCAGTGAAGTTTAGTGTGAAACATTGACGAATCTCAGCTTTTGCTTGATGTACAAGATTACTCCTTTCAGAAAGTAAACAAGGGACGCAAAGGCGAGCCAAGAACCCTATATGAATTGAAAGTCGATTCGAGTATATCGCAAGCGTCTTCGAACAATTGGGCTACACTCACAAATTACAGTTAGCGTTACAAAATCCTAACGTTTGTTACAATGCTCAAAAAGTGACAGCTTACGTTATACCGAAACACCAGTGCTTCTGTACCGGGCTCGCTTGCCATTATTATGGTAACATGCCAGAAAAACAGTGTAGACTTCCTAGCGCTTAAGTGACCCAACCTCTGCAATAGGTGAAGAGGTGGAGAACTCGACTCCAATACAAGGCCACTTTTAGCGTCTCTATCAAACTGAAACAATTTGACGCAATACAGGAGAAAAATTGACTACGTCCCCAGAACCCTTGGTTTCTTATGCAGTACTTTCCATTTCCGTGTTTTTTCTAGCCTGAGGTTTTATGCTTTTACACATGGTAAAAGACAAGAGTTTTTATCAGCTTGAAGGCGTGCTGCAGACCCCAATAGTGGAGCTTGAGCATGAAAAACACTATGCCGAGCTCCCAAATGTCAAACACTTGATCAACAACTCTCCTCATTGCTGTATTGTGGTTGCTACCAGCACTGGTTCAAACAAGCTACAGAATTTAAAAAACCTGTACAGATGCATGTCTCTACTGAAACGACTGCGACGGCAGCTCTGCGAAGAGTACCCCTCTCTGGAGACGAACCTAATTGGCATCTATCCATCCCTAGATTACCCTGCCTGTGTATACGAGCTCAACACTAACGCTGCCCGTTACGTGGCAAACAACGTCCTGCCCTATCCTAGTTCTCCATTGATAAGTACAATCAAACACCTGATCAGCAAGCTCCTTGGGACGAACCCTGCGGTTGGTGGATTAGGTCTCACCGTGTATAAGGAGTAATCATGCTATTCATCAACCAATTTCTGTCTGCGGCTGGGCTCACTGAAGATAAGCTAACCAATCCCTCAATTGCTTGTATCAGCACAACCCGGCCAATTTATATGGTGTTCGGAGATGAGTCTGATCACCCAGCGTATGTCATTCGTAAACTTAATGACGACCACGACGTTCACTCCCAGCAAGTGCATAATCGCTTGTATCAACTGGCTGGAAATCAGGTTCCCGAACCCGTTGGGGTTTACGAATATGCCGGGGCCAAATACGACGTACAACGCGGGGTCAGCGGTGCTCCCTGGTTCCAGATCAAATCAAAGGTTCGTACAGCGAAAGCTCGCACTCACCTCGAGAAAAATTTATGGAATTCATTAACAGACTTTCATTCTGCCATTGGCACTGACGCCGCTCACAAATCCAACAATCTGCAGCCGCACGACGAACTTCTCCAAGCTTATGCACTATATCTAGACACGGAACACACAGTGGACGACAAACTTGGGAAGCTCGTTGGCCTTGCTGTTAGTGAACTGTCAGAAATACCCAGTTGCCCCTCGATACCCCAACATGGTGATTTCTGCCTAAATAATTTAATTATCGATACATCCCATATCACTGTGATTGATTTTGAAGATTTCGAGATAACTGCTATGCCATTGTATGATTACTTTACACTGGCGCTATCACTGCCTTCGTGCTCCGAGGACCCATCCCAAGCTATCCATGTTTTAAACGAACCACAAATCGTTACTACAGCTCAGAGCCTAGGGATTGCATCTAATACCATCCGATGGCACTTCCTTCACCACATTTTACTTCGCTTGGGGCCATGGAGTACTGGCGAAAAAAGAGCAGGATATCGCGAGTGGCTGAAAAAAATTCTTGAAAGTTTCATCAAGCTACAACTAAAAATGTAATCAACATATAGTAGTACCTACTAGATTTCTCCCATAATCGCTGTTACCAGTTTCCGCATTGCTTTTTGGATGTCATAATTCAGTTTGAATTTGTCTATATTTTTTAGCCTAGAGGAATCGGCGTTACAAGAATAACCATCCAAGTAACGCTCTATTGCTGCCGCCCAAACTTCAGGCTCACGGGAGGCTATAATTTCACCATTCTTCATTTCACCTATGACCTCAGTACAGTTACCCACATCTGAAGATATAACATCACAACCACATGCCGTTGCTTCAAGTAACGAAAGAGGTGCCGATTCAGAATTACTAGTAATAAGCAAAGTCTGCATTGCAGAGTAAGCAGAAAGCATGTCAAACTGCTTCCCTAAAAAATAAACGTTATCAAGATTTAAAGTTTCAACAAGATTTCTTAAGTTTTCTTCTTCGGGACCCACTCCAATGACACACAAAGCAACCTGATCCTTTTGTTCTCTGCTTAATAAGCTTAATGCGAGAACAGCAATATGGAAAGACTTAATTTCAAATAGGTTGCCTACGCAACCAAATAAATGAAGGCTCGAATTAATGCTGTTTTTAGCACGAAATTCTTCACCTTTATCCTGATCTTGAAACCAGGCCTCAACATCGATTCCATTTTGACAAACGGTTATATTCCTATAAAAAGTATGATGCAATGATTCTATTTTCGCACGCTCGGAAACTGTTATTACTTTACTTGGAATTTTAGCGAAACAGTATCTTACCAACTCATCCTTAAGCCGCCAAAAGCCAAACTTTGGAATAAATCCAACTTTTGGTACAGGTAGGCGTTGTGGAGGTAAAGAATGCTCAATCACAATTACCTCCTTAAAATAAAGTTTCATAAAAAATAGAAATTTTAAATCTACAGAAAAATACGACGGCTTTATTAGAACAACCTTTCTGGATCGATATCTATTAAAAGCCGATCGCCAAACTCTAATATCATCTTGCTTGCTTCGCTGTACTCTTGCATTGATTCTCTCTATTTTTACTAACGAATATTCATCAGGCAAATGGTTATCGAACCCTTCACCACAGTATAAAAAGGCCGAACCCACTCCCGATCTATCAAGATGCTTCAGAAGATCCAGAGTATGCCTCTCGGTCCCACCAAAAGAATCTGACTGATTAATTAATACCAAATCTAACATACTGTGCACCATAAATATTTAGCTATTTTTTACATGCCAAGAAGCGATTAGGCTCTAGGGAGGGTCTGATTAATGCCTGATTTCTCGCTGAATAACTTTATTAGCTCGAAAAAAGCTATTCAAAGGCAATTTAGGCACGCTCAGCCCCTCTACTTGTTCGTTTTTTGCCCGTTT
>NZ_NIHC01000006.1 GCF_002806945.1 Marinobacter salexigens | reverse complement strand
TGCGCCGATGGTAGTGTGGCATTTGCCCATGTGAGAGTAGGTCATCGTCAGACTCTTAATACCCAAAACCCCAGCTTCCAAAGAAGCTGGGGTTTTTTTATGCCCGGAATTTAGGTTTGAGAGGAGCTATCATTGGTGTCGGCTATGGAAGCCAGATTTCAAAAACGCCTCCGCCGATTTCTCCACCATTGCGGATCTTGAGGTAACCTGTTCGTTCGCCTTCGGAATGAAGATTGGCAATAGCAGATACAAAGTAAAGACCAAGGCTGGTGCTTCCTGTATTGAAGTCCAAGGATTTGAAGCTCAAGGTTCCCGTATGCTGCATGCTTTCGGGGTATCCCTCGCCATCATCCTCTATCCCTATCACCAGATAGCCGTCTCGTTCATTGGCTGTTAACCTTATACGAGATTCGGTATAGCGAATTGCATTGTTGATTATGTTGTTCAGGGCGCCTGTAAGCAGATCGGCATCGAAATAACCGCTTATAGCCTCGACTTCGATGGTGCACTCAATCCCGAGGCCTTCCAGGAGTGGCGTGTGTCTGGCCAAGTGCTCAGACAGAAATTCAGGAACGGAATGCTCTTCTATATGTGCGGAAAGGTTATTTTCACCAAGCCTGTATATTCCGAGCAACTGCACAAGATCGTTGTGTATCCGTTCAGCTTCGTACTGAAGGGTATTAAGCTTTGAGGAATCGTTAAGGTTGTCATAGTTCTCGGTTCGCAGCTCATCCAGGGAGTTGAGCAGCATCCCTAGAGAGTTCTTCATATCATGTACCGTCAGAGCCAGTACCATAGAAAAGTCGATATTCCGGTTTTTCATAGAGTCAGTGCCTGCAGTTTTCGCTTTAGAGCAACGTAGCGCCTGTATTGCCTATGCCTTTCTGGAAGGTCGGACAAGCGATCAAGGTGCTGCTTACAGCGTTCTATAAGTTTCTCACTGCTGTTGCCGCTTGCATGTTTTTTGATAAGAACCTGAACTTGGTTGAGGTTCAGCGCCGGATGATCCGGAATTATCTCAAGCGCTTTGGTAAAGATATCTTCAGCCGCATTAAGATCACCAGACTCGAAGGCTGAAATTCCTTCCCGATTTAAGCTGCGGGCGTTAATCTTCAGGCGGAAGCTGACAGGCTCGTCCAGAAGGTTTTCAATTTTTTTAACTGCGTAAGCGTCATCATTAAGACTCGTAGCCAAATCGTCGAGCAGTTTTTTTGCTTCACTTTCATGGCCAAGCTGGAATAATGTTTTAGCGTAGTCCAGCCCTGTTTCCAAAGGTATACAGCCTGTATCCGGGAACCTTCCATCGACGCTTACCAGTATTGAATTAGCTTTATTGGTCTGCCCCATAACTGAATAAATCCGGCATTTGATGATCTGGCTACGAAGTTCAAGGGCCTGATTATCTGGAAATCGTTTTAACATGGTATCAAGTATTGAAAGAGCTTCGTTCGCGAGCTCTTCTCCCACCGTATCTTTGTCGCCTTCGCTGAGCTCGCATAATGCATGACTGAGGGAGATGTAATGGTCTGGGTTATCATGGATTGAATAAGTACCAAGGATCACTGTGCTTCGCCAAGCCTTTGCGGCTGTTGTCATGTCCTGGTTTGATTCGGCAAGTTCTGCCAGATGCTTTTGCCTGAGAAGAGCATTGGGAGAATGCTGAGTTGCTTGTTCAAGTACCTTCTGAGCCCGCATGGAGCGATTTTGGCGTTCAAGGCCAAGTGCCAGGAGGTCGTAGGCTTCCATATGGTCAGGGTGGGCTTTAACCAACTCATTCAGGCTTTCGACTGCCTCATTATAGCGATGATTGGCTAAGAGAATTTTGCTTCGACCGACTCTGGCCCAAGTCAACTCACGCTGGGAAAGAACGTCGTCGTACACTTTAAGCGCATGGGAAAGGTCTCCGAGCAAAAAATAGAGTTCCCCCAAGGTTTTCATCAGCCAGGTTTTATACCGTGGTAGCCGTTTAACGGCTGCGATGCAGAGCGAAATGGCTTCTGGATAGTTTTCCTGATCTATTGCCCGGTTTATTGTGAGTAATGCGTTACGTTGTTCGATCAGGCTACCGAGGCGCTTTTCCAGCATGGTACGATTAATGGGTTTGGTCAGATATGCATCTGGCTGGTATTCACGCGCGCCCAAAACCATTTGCCTGGACGTTTCTGAAGTGACCATAAGAAATAGGGACGTTCGTTTCAGCAGCTTTTTATGGCGAAGTTCTTCAAGAATGTGTTGCCCGTTTTTTCCTTTCCCGAGGTTATAGTCGCAGAGCACGACATCAACATGATTGTATGTGCAGTACTGTATTGCGGGCCTGGCATTGGCGACAAGTTCAATGTTTTGGGCACCGCAACTTCGAAGCATATGACGCATTGAGATTCTGAAGTTCTCAAAGTCGTCAATCACCAGGTAGGTGAGTTTACCAAAGGCGCTTATGTCCTTTTTTATCGGGATGCTCATGATCGCTTATGTTTCAAAAGTTTGTTCACCATAGCTCTCAAAGCTGCAGGCTTAACGGGTTTATAGAGAACCTGATACCCACGCTCAATAGCATCGTCGCGGACTTCTGGAGCCATATACCCGGTTATCAGAATGCCCGGTATGTCTTGTTCGAATGAGGCACGTATGGCATCCATTGCGTCCAGTCCATTTTTGTCGTCATCAAGCTGATAATCGGCAAGTATGATGTCGGGCTGCGTTCTTCCAAGCTGCTCTAATGCGTGCTCAAGACTTTCTGCTGCCGTTATATCGCATTTCCAGTTACTTAACAGTGCGACCATTCCCTGCAGTATTGCCGGATCGTTGTCGATACAGAGCACTTTAAGACCGCCAAGAGTGGAAACGCGCCGGGAGCTTGTCGTAGCTGTTTCCACGGTGTCTGTCCGGGATTGGCCCTCGGGTGCGAGGGGAACAGTGACACCAAAGACGCTGCCTTTTCCCTGGACAGACTGAACGCTAACAGGATAATTCAGCATATCGCTGATACGGTCGACTATTGCGAGGCCGAGGCCTAATCCCTTCTTGTCCTTGCCTTGCTGAAAGCGGCGGAACTCTTCAAAAATCAAGGTTAACTGATCTCCCGGGATACCTGGGCCGGTGTCCCATACCTCGATGCGCAGGTAACCCTTAAGGCGTCGACATCCCAGAAGGATTCTACCTTTTGTCGTGTAGCGTATTGCGTTAGACAGGAAGTTTTGTATCACTCGCCTGAGCAGCTTGGAGTCGGAATAAACCCAAGCACTGCTGGGCACCACATGTAGCTTGAGGCCTTGGTCTTCTGCGATGGCAGTAAAGTCGGTAGCCAGGTGACGCATAATATCATTTACGGGAAACACGCCAAGGTCTGGCTCCAGTGCCCCTGCATCAAGTTTCGAAATATCCAGAAGAGTACTGATGATTTCTTCTGCTGCACCGAGTGAACTGTCTATATGGTCAACAAGGTCTTTGGTTTCATCACTGCTGGCTTTACCTGCCAGAGCTGAGGTAAACAGGCGGGCAGCATTAAGGGGCTGCAACAAGTCATGACTGGCAGCGGCCAGAAAGCGGGTTTTACTTTGGTTAGCCTGTTCTGCAACGGACTTGGCTTTGAGCATCTGCTCGTTTATTGCCTGCAATTCCAGAGTTCTTTCTTTAACTCGCTGCTCCAGATAAGTATTGGTTTCTTTTAGCGCCTGCTCAGTGCGACGCATCGCCGTAATATCCTGAAAGGTTGTCACGTAACCGCCACCGGGGATTGGGCTGCCATCTATTTTTATGACAGTCCCGTCCGGTCTTTGGCGTTCATAGGATATAAGCTTGCCTTCCCGCATGCTGGCGTAGTGGTCAGAAATGATGTCGTCGATGCGCCGGGCGGGCAAATGGGCATTGGTCAGGTTGTAGCGCATTAGGTCTTCAGCGGGCCTGCCGGCTTTCACAAAGCCTTTCGGATAGCTGAATAGCTCGAGGTATCGCTGGTTCCAAACCACCACCTGTTGTTGCTGGTTGACCACGGATACCCCAAGGCTGATGTTTTCGATAGCCGATTGCAGGAGCTCCCGACTGAAAGTCATGGCTTGCGATGCTTCATCAACAATGCTGACGACATCTTCGATCTGCATATCTCGACCCGTAAGGGTTGATTCGAGAACCACGCGGGCGGTAGATGCACCTATCACTGAAGCAAGTTGGCGCTCTACATATTTCATCAGATGCGTTGATGCGGGGCGCTGGGGATAAAGTCTTACCGCATTACGGCGTCCATAATTACGGAAAATGGCCTCAGAGCGTTCTTCGCCCATAAATCTGTCGCTAAGGGCTTGGAGATCGGATGTTAGAATCTCCCTCTGCCAGCTTTGATGTTGAACGGAATCACCTTTCGGATGAGGGTCCTGAAAGAAGGAGGCAATCTGGATTTTCTCGCGCACCCTCTGGCGGGTCACTAGTGAAAGCAGAACGTACACCAAGGTGTTAATACCCAGGCTCCAGATAATGCCGTGGCTGGTCTGGTCGAGATCCAGTCCGAAAAGAGCGGTCGGTCTGGTCCAGCTAAGGCCCCACATACCTTGGTTAATAAGTGAGTCGCTGAACCAGCCTGTTGATGCCAGGGCTGGAAGTAACAGGGTATAGCACCAGATCAGAAAGCCGAGGCCCAGCCCCCAAGCTGCGCCAGTAGCGTTCCCGCGGCGCCATAGAATGCCTCCTACCAGTGCTGGCCCGAACTGTGCGGCAGCTGCAAAAGACAGCAGCCCAAATGACGTCAAGCTATAGTCTTTCCCCGCCATCCGGTAAAAGCCGTAAGCTGTTAGCAGCACGACAAATATTGCGACCCTGCGAATGCCCAGTAGCAGGGAGCTCAGATCGGCCTGCCGATTCATTCGAGGCCTGAAGAACTTAAGAAGAGCCGGCATGATGATTTCATTGCTTACCATGGTGGCAATGGCGACGGAGCACACGATAACCATGGCGGCGGCTGCGGAGCCACCGCCAAGAAACGCGAGAATCGCCAGCCACTCCTTGCCGGCCATAATTGGTAGCTGCAGGATGAGGATGTCGGGGTTATCCGCTATAACTTCCGGTGCCAGAAGACCAGCGGCTGCGATTGGGAGCACGAATGCACTGGCCACAATGAGATACACGGGCATCGCCCAGCGTGCCACCTCAAAGTCTCTGTGGTCAGCATTCTCTACCACCATAACGTGGAACTGCCTTGGCAGGCAGATGATGGCAAGCATGGCGACGAGAGTCTGGGTGATGAAAGCGGGTGCCTCAAGACCATCGGTTGTAAGAATGCCGGTTAAGCCAGCTTGTTTTATATTCCCCGCCAAATCGCCAAATCCATTATAGAGCCCGTATCCGACAAACAGTCCAACGGCAACAAAGGCAACCAGCTTGATCAGCGATTCAAAGGCCACCGCCTGAATCATCCCTCGGTGGTGCTCAGTGGATTCAAGATGGCGGGTGCCAAAGAGCACAGTGAAAGCAGTGAGTGCCAGAGTGATGTACCAGGCTGCGTCACTCCAGGCTGCAGTGCTAAGCTCCTGCGTTCCATTTCCGGTGTTGGATAACACACTGAAACCCATAGCGATGGCTTTCAACTGCAAGGCGATATAGGGCACGCTACCAATCAGTGCAAAGGTTGCGATCATCGCGGCCAGTAGCTGGGACTTGCCATACCGAGAGGCAATGAAGTCTGCGATAGAGGTGCTGTTGTTACGCTTACTTATATAGATGATGCGCCGTAACAGAGGCGCACCGAAGACAAAGACCAGTAAGGGACCGAGATAGATGGGTAAAAAGCCCAAGCCTTCCTGCGTGGCTCGGCCTACGGCGCCGTAGAATGTCCAGGAAGTGAAGTAGACTGCCAGAGACAGTGAGTAAACATGTGTTCTGGCCAAGCGCCTGCGATAGAGGCCGGGGTGCTTGTCACCCGCCCAAGCGATGATAAACAGGATTGATATGTAGGTGATGGAAATTAAAACCAGCAGCCAGACACTAATCATTTTTCTGCACTTCCGTCAGGTTGGGCGGGTTGCCGTGTCTTATTAGCAGAATGTCAGTAGATGCATACCGTCGAATAAAGCATGTCGCTGCGCTCCAGAACCTTGAGGTTGTCTATCCTTGGTGTTCCGTCCGAGCCGATGGGGACAAGCTCACGGGTTGCACAGTTAATAATATGCACTCTGTGAGATACTGCATCCGTTATCTTTTGTTCGAAGCGATACAATGTAAATCGCACGATATCAGGGTTGCTGGTATCTTCCCGCCCGATGCTGTCTGTATCCACGGTGGAGAACGCGGTTACGTACGGGTAGACCAAAGACCAGGGGCGCCAGAAAATGCCTGTGCGTTCTGTGCTTACAATCACGGCCTCACCAGGCAGGCGTGACTGTTTGTGGTCAAACCAGGTGTATTCTCCGTAGATCAGATACCCAAGCATGCCGGCACCGGCAAATACCGGAATAATCCATTTGGGCGCCATGTTTCGGGTGGCGGCGCGGATGCCCAAGGCTATACCGGCGGCACCCAGTCCGCAGAAAACGGTGGCGACAAGAGTCCAGAACATAAAAATTTCCCTTAAAAAAGAACGGGCTCCCTCATAGAGGAAGCCCGTCCAGAACAACCCGTCAACTCGATGAGTTAATCAGGTAAGAGTGCTGCTTAGTGGTCTTGAGCTTGTCCGGCACCGCGTGGGTAACGAACGCTTTCAACCAGTTCCTGAATCTCAACGGGCGGCTCATCAGTCGCATTAGCTACAACGAAGGCTACCGCAAAGTTGACCAGCGCACCAATGGCACCGATCGACAGTGGAGAGATACCAAGTACCCAGTTTGCTGGAGTGTCTGCAAGGTTAGCTGTGCCCGGAATGAAGAACCATCCTTTGTACACAAAAATGTACGAAAGAGTGAATACCAGACCGCTCAACATACCCGCAATAGCGCCGATGTTGTTAATGCGCTTGGAGAATATGCCCATCATCAGGGCCGGGAACAGTGAGGCTGCCGCGATACCGAAAGCCAGCGCTACAACCTGTGCAGCAAACCCTGGGGGATTAGCGCCGAGATAGGTTGCAACAACAATCGCAACGGCCATGGAGATACGGGCTGCCAGCAATTCGCCCCTGTCAGTGATGCCCGGATTGATTGAGCCTTTAATCAAGTCATGGCTGATGGCCGAAGATATGGCTAACAGGAGGCCTGCCGCTGTCGATAGTGCAGCAGCAAGGCCGCCCGCAGCAATCAAACCGATAACCCAGCCAGGAAGATTAGCGATCTCGGGGTTGGCCAGTACGATAATGTCACGGTTTACGTCCAGTTCATTGCCTTTCCAGCCACGAGCTTCCGCTTCAGCTTGGAACGCTGTGCCGGGTTCGTCGGATGCGTCATTGTACATCTGGATGCGGCCATCTTCGTTTTTGTCCACGTACTTGATCAGGCCAGTGACTTCCCACTCTTTAACCCACTGTGGGCGATCCTCATATCGAATTGGCTCAGCGGCAGTGCCATCCGGGTAAACGGTTGTCATCAAGTTCAGGCGAGCCATGGACGCAACAGCAGGCGCAGTCAGGTATAGCAGGGCGATGAACACCAGAGCCCAGCCAGCAGACCAGCGCGCATCAGCAACCTTTGGAACCGTGAAGAAGCGAATGATAACGTGGGGCAGGCCGGCAGTACCGATCATTAACGTCAGGGTAAACAGAACCATGTTCAGGTGGCTGTCAACGTCTGCAGAGTATTCGCTGAAGCCCACATCGGTAATAACCTGGTTGAGCTTGTCGAGAATCGGCATTCCTGAATCAAGGTGGGTGGAGAACAGACCGAGCGCCGGAATCGGGTTACCGGTTAGTTGAAGCGAAATGAAAACAGCCGGAATAGTGTAGGCAAGAATCAGTACACAGTACTGGGCAACCTGTGTGTAGGTAATGCCTTTCATGCCACCCAGTACAGAATAGATGAAGATGACCACGGCGGCGATTATCAGGCCCATGGTGGAATCAACTTCCAGGAAGCGGGAGAAGGCTACACCGGCACCGGCCATCTGGCCGATAACGTAAGTCAGCGACGCAACGATCAGGCAGATGACTGCCACGAGCCGCGCTTGCTTGCTGTAGAAGCGGTCACCGATAAATTCGGGCACTGTAAACTTGCCGAATTTACGCAAGTAAGGTGCAAGTAGCATCGCTAGCAGAACGTATCCGCCCGTCCAGCCCATCAGGTAGGCGGAGCTTGCGTAGCCACTGGCGGCAATAATACCTGCCATGGAAATAAAGGATGCTGCAGACATCCAGTCGGCACCGATTGCCATGCCGTTTGTGATGGGGTGAACCCCGCCGCCGGCGACGTAGAAGTCTTTAGTGCTTCCTGCCTTGGCCCAGACAGCGATGAGTATGTAGATGAGGAAGGACCCACCTACGAACATGATGTTGATCGCAAATTGGCTCATACGCTTACTCCTCGTCCACGCCGAATTGTTTGTCGAGTCTGTTCATGCGCCACGCGTAGTGGAAGATCAGTGCAATGAACGTGAGAATGGAGCCTTGTTGCGCGAACCAGAAGCCTAGATCGGTACCGCCGATAGGGATACCCGAAAGCATGGGGCGGAGAACGATTCCAAAGCCATAAGAGACCAGAGCCCAGACAATCAGACTCCCGAATATAAGGCGAAGGTTCGCCTTCCAGTACTTTTCAGCATCGTAGCTATGACCTGACATAGGATTACTCCTGTCTTGTTGTTGTTTGTCTGCATTAGGTATTCGGTGAGTTAAAGGTATCGGAGAATTTATTATTCATATTAGTATTTCCCCTACTTGCCCTTACTAGCGACTTTACTGAACCGGTGGTTTATGGATATTGGCAATAAGTCTAATTCTGGGAAGGGTGTTCAAAAAACGCTACTTTTCAGGGGAGAGTCGGCTGTTTGATCAAGCGCCATGCATGCTTTGCAAGCGCCTGTGGTAGCGTAACTTACCCTGTAGTTCCTTGAGGGTTTTCAGACCGATTTTGTGGGCTCTGTTCAGTGCAATCAATGTCAACTCAGCGGTTGCCAGTGCATCAGAAGCTGCATGATGTCGTGCGCTTACTTCAAGGCCAAAATAGTCTGCCCAGTAGTCAAGACCCTTGCCGCCCGTTGGGGTGTTGGGGAAAAATGCGGGCAACATGTCGGCTACGTCCATCCATGTGTGATTCCGCGTATAACCGAGTTGTGCTTTCAGGGTTTTTTCCAAAAATGCCTGGTCAAAAGCAGAGTGATACGCGAGCACGGGATCCCCATTCATCCACTCCAGCAAAAATAGCAGTGCCTCTTCGATTTCATGACCGTGGGTGAGTGCTTCGGGTCCAATCCCGTGAATCAAAACCGTTTCGGTGATATCCAGCTCCGGGCGCTTTAAAATCAGATCGAACTGGTCGCTAAGATCAATAGCTCCTTTATTGATAGCAACTGCGCCTATCGCAATGACTTCATCCTTTCCCACGTTCAAGCCGGTTGTCTCGAGGTCCAGCACGATCAATCTGCAATCAGAAAGCAGTTGGTCACCCGGTTTTTTGGGAGTGGGTAGCATTTCAGGGGCAATGCTGCCTGTTCGGCCTCTTCTGCAGCGTTCAATCCATAGTTTGATCTGTTCCAACATGGGGCGGCTGCCTGGGTTCAGAGTTGGTAGGTAAGTTCGAGTTTTTGCTGCAGGCGCTGTGCCTGCCGGAATGATTCACGCAGAATGCGCCTGTCCAGAGGGTTCAGGTCGTCTGGGTCGATGTAATTCGTAAGCTCTTCGTCTTTGTCGAGCATTTCCTGGTGAGCTCTCATGCGAATGACCTGGATAAGGCTGTAGGCATCTTTCCAGGCATCGGCATCTTTGGAGTCAAAAACGCCGGTTTTGACTAGCTCATCCATCCTCTCAAGCGTGTTTGCGCTTCTTACTCCGTTAGCGAGTGCAAATACACGTATCGATTCAACAAAAGGTGCAAGGCCCTGACGTTTTAAATCCAGGCTGCGTTTGTTGCCATCGGTTACATAGCGGAAATTTCTGAACATGGTCAGGGGTGGTTTTCTTTGAAGTGCATTGCCTGCAAGCATTTTTTGGAACAGTGCGTTGTTACGAATTCTTGTGAGCACTCGCTCAAGAAGTCCTTCCAAAGAGTCGGTGGGGCCAAATATTGCTCTCATATCGAGAAATATGGAGGAGTAAACCAGATTCTGCGGGGTAGATGCATCTATAAACCGAATGAACCAGTCATCCCACTCTCGGTCGCTCAGGCATAGCTTCGGGTTACTGGCCATGATGTTGCCTTTGCATAGGGTAAAGCCACACTCTGCAAGTTCATCATTGACGACTCGGGCAAAAGGTAGCAGCTTTTCCCGCACCTGATCTTCCGTCATACCATCAGGAGTCTGGAAAAGAATGCCATTATCCTGGTCAGTCAACAACGTTTGCTCTTGCCGCCCCTCGCTACCAAATGTGAGCCAGGTAAACGGAATACCAGGGTCATTCTTCTGGATGTTCAGTTCAAGAACCCGTCGCACCGTGACGTCGTTAAGAGTGGTGATGATTTTCACAACCTGGCCAGAGTCCGCTCCGTGAGCCAGCATGGCGTCAACCAGACCGGAAACGTCTGCGCGAAGGCCGACCAGCGTGCTCAATTGGGTTGCAGTACCAATAGTGCGGGCGAGATTTACCAAGTCGACCCGTTGCAGTGAAAACAGGTCTCGTTCAGACACCATTCCAATGAGGCGACCGTCTTTGTCCACCAGGCAGAGATGTGAAAAATGGTGTTCGGCCATCAGCATGGCAGCATCAAATGCATCTGCCTCCGCAGGCAGGCTGCATGGGTTTCTGGTCATGATTTCGTGCACCGGGGAGTCCAGTGTACAGCGGTCTTCTGCAATCATGGTGCGTAGGTCGCGGAGGGTGAAAATCCCAGTGGGTCGCTCGTTGTCGTCGATAATAACAATGCTGCCAACGTTGTTTTCATGCATGTGAGCGACGGCTTTTCGAACAGTTAATTCAGCGAGGCATGTAATAGGCTTGCGAAGCGAATAACGCTCAAGTGGCGTGTTTAGGGAAATGCTCGAGCCCATGGAAGCCATGGCGCCAGTTTGTATGCGTTGGTTCACTTGATCTAGCAGGCTGCTGACACCCCGTAAGCAAAAATCTCGAAAGGGTTCGCTTTCGGAGAACAGGCTGACAAAGGCATCCTGCTCAATGCTTAGGCAAAAGGTGTCGCCAGCGGCGCGGTGGAGTGTTCGAGTGGGTCGTTCGCCGACAATCGCGGCAAGTGGGAAGCATTCGCCGACACTGATCTCAAATGTGGTTTCCATTTTGTCAGCCTGTTCGTTGTGGCGCTCTCCACGAATCCGTCCCTGCTTAACAACGTAAAACCTGTCAACCAAACCGTCCTCTGCGGACAGAACCACATCGCCATCGGCGTAGAACCGCAGTGTGGCGTGTTCTGCAAAGTGGGCAAGATGGTCATCATCCATATTGGAAAAAGGGGCGTGTGCTTGCAGGAAGACCATTATAGAGCGGGTATTCTGCGGGCGGGTAGTGTCCTTGTTTGCTGGTGCCATAACTATTCCGCTCATGCGTTATTATTGTCAGGCTACAGTGTAGAACACTAGGGCGGTGGTTCACTCTACGATATTGGTCGCAGCTGTAACTGCGCGTTAACTGCGAGTTGGGTTTGCGCAGTAAGTTAGTGCAATTCGCCGGCTTTCTTTATGGAAAGTGTGCCTAGTGGTAAGGTTCCGGTATTCAGGAGGTTATTGAAAACACGGCCATGGCTACTAAAGATGAACGCCTCAGTTTTCTTGAGGAAATGAAGGACGTTCGGCGCATCCGAAAAACCAATCGCGCTGAGCTAACCACACCACGTGAACTGACGCCGGGCCACCTGGAGCGTCAACGTGCTGCTGTGGAAAGCCCTTTCAAAGATGCTAACCCACTGACTTCTGACATTGTTGAGCCCTTAACAGCCCACGATATTCTCAGTTGGCAGCGCCCTGGCATACAGAATGGCGTCTTCCGCAAGCTCAGGCTTGGCCAGTATCCCATCGAGGCCAGGCTGGATCTTCATCGTATGACTGTTGAGCAGGCCCGCAAAGAGGTTTTCCAGTTTATCGAAGATTGTGTCCGGTACGGCCTGCGATCCGTCATAATTCTTCACGGCAAGGGAGAGAGGAATCCTGATGGCATTGCTCAGCTCAAAAGTTATCTCGCCAAGTGGTTGCCTGAACTCCTGGCTGTAATGGCGTTCCATTCAGCTCAGAAGCGCCATGGTGGAACCGGTGCGGTATATGTCATGGTGCGTAAAAGTGAAAGAGAAAAGCAGCACAACCGGGAACTCTACGGAGCGGGCTAGTGCGGGTCTCTCGTTTATGCGCCAGGGCTCGAAACAAGCCTGTACTCCAAACTGAATTGAGGAACTGACGATGAAAAAAGTCGCACTGATTGCGTTTGTTGTTCTGGCGCTGGCGGGATGCAAAGACCGTGTGATCTGGGATGACAAAGGCAAGATCGAAGAAAAAACGCAGAATCGTGAAATCTGGGATTCCAAAGGAAAAATGAACACAGATGAGCGTGAAATCTGGGTTAATAAAGATGGTGAGAAAGTTGTGAAGTAATGCCTATGCCTAAGGCGGCAAACAGCTTTCTGGTACCTAAAATAAAGAGCCTGGGTAGTGCATCTGAATAGTACGCCGGGAAAGTCAGTGGGAGAGAGCAAGCATGGCACTAAGCCTTACAGTTAACGGCGTACAGCAGTCGCTGGATATTGAGGGTGATACCCCCTTGTTGTGGGTGTTACGTGATGAGCTGGGGCTCAAGGGCACCAAGTTTGGCTGTGGTGTGGGCCTTTGCGGTGCTTGCACGGTGCACCTGAATGGGCAACCAGTGCGTTCCTGTTCAACGCCGGTAGAGTCGGTTGTCGGTGGTGAGGTAACTACCATTGAAGGCCTGGCTGAAGACGGCCAATTGCACGCCCTGCAAAAAGCCTGGATTGCAGAAGGCGTGCCCCAGTGTGGCTACTGCCAGTCGGGCCAGATAATGAGTGCAGCCCATCTTCTGGCAACCAACGCGGCTCCTGCCCGGGACGACATTGTGGCGGCTATGACCGGCAACCTTTGCCGTTGTGGCACATACTCCCGAATCATTGCCGCGGTTGAATCAGTGGCAGGAAGTTCTTTGGCATACGATGCCTCTGTTGCGGGAGAGGAAAGCTGATATGGCGATGAATCGACGTGATTTTCTGAAAGTGGGTGCAGGCGCATCCGGGTCGCTGATGCTGTCCCTCTCTCTCCCGGGTTGTTCGAGCATGCCGACAGGCTACAAAGAAGAGACCGGTGAGTGGAAGCCGGATGCCTGGCTGGAGATTACAAATAGGGACGAGATTCATTTTACTCTGGCCCGGGTTGAAATGGGGCAGGGTACCTATACCGGTCTGACCACCCTGATTGCAGAAGAGCTGGAAGTCGACCCCGAGGCGATCACCCCCAGGTTCGCGCAAGTGGCGCGGGAATATCGCAACCCCTTGTATAAGTTACAACTCACAGGTGGCAGTACCAGTATTTCCACCAGCTGGGAGCCGCTGCGCACGGCGGGTGCTTCGGCGCGGCAAATGCTCATTATGGCTGCCGCCAGGGTATGGAATGTGGATGCAGAAAAATGCACCGCCAGCCAGGGTCGGGTGCTTCATCCTAATGGTCTGGATTCCATGCGCTACGGGCAGTTGGTAGAGCTTGCATCCAAAGAGGTTATTCGCGGTGATGTCGCGCTCAAGCCAGCCAGCGAGTGGAAGTACATTGGCAAGCAGCAGGGCAGGCTTGATGCCCGTGCCAAATCCACAGGTACTGCGGTTTACGGCATAGATGTTGAACTCCCGGGCATGGTTTACACCGTGGTAAGCCGTCCACCGCAATACGGCGGGCGGGTGACCTCCTTCAATGAAAGTGACGTCCGCGCCATGCCGGGTGTTCTTGACGTGTTTGAAATTGAGCGCGGCGTGGCCATTGTGGCTGACAAGTACTGGCGTGCCCGCAAGGCCCAGAATGCGTTGAAAGTAGAATGGGACAACTCCGATGCCTTCTCACTTTCCACCAGCGAGGTGTTTACCTCCTATCGCAAGGCGGCAGACGAAGATCGTGGCGAGTCAGAGCGCAGTGAAGGCGACTATGAAGACGCTCTAGAAAAAGCAGGGAAGGTGTTTGAGGCAGAGTACAGCCAGCCCTATCTGGCCCACTCAACACTGGAGCCGATGAATGCCACCGCGTGGTACAAAGGTGACAGCATCGAAGTATGGGCGCCGACACAGGCTCCGGATCTTGGCCGAATCGGGGCTGCGCGAGTGACCGACCTTTCGCCGAGCGATGTCACGATTCACACCACGTTTCTGGGTGGTGGGTTTGGTCGTCGCCTGACTCAGGATTTTATTGAAGAAGCGGCAGCCGTGGCCTATCGGGTGAAGAAGCCGGTGAAGCTTATCTGGTCGCGGGAAGAGGATACGCAACACGACCTGTATCGCCCTGCCATGCTGCACCGGATGCAGGCGGGTATTGACGCTGGTCAGCTGACTGGCTGGCATCACCAGATTGTTGGCCCCCAGTTGCTGGATTGGTATGTGCGTAATGCTGCACCGGCACAATATCCCTGGGCACCCAAGTTTATGTACGACACTCTGGGCAAGGTTGGGTTGCTTGCCGAAGGTGTTGCGACCCCCAAGGATATGTCTGCGATTGAAGGAGCTATTGAATACCCCTACAACGTGGAGAATATTGATATTCGACACACCCATACCGACCCCGGCGTTCCCGTCACGTTTTGGCGGTCCGTGGGTTATTCCCACAATGGGTTTGCCGTTGAAACCTTTATGGATGAGCTGGCACACGAAACCGGCGAAGACCCTTACCAGTTCCGCCGCAAACTGTTGGCAGGGCAGCCCCGGCATCTGGACGTGCTCGACAGGGCCGTGGGAATGGCTGGCTGGGATACCCCCGTACCGGAAGGTCGCGGGCGAGGCATAGCGCTGTTCAAGAGCTTTGGAACCTTTGTGGCGCAGGTGGTTGAAGCTGGTATCGAGAAGGGAGCCATCAAGGTATACAAGGTGGCCTGTGCCGTGGACTGCGGCCAAGTGGTGAACCCGCGCATTGTGGAAGACCAGATTGAAGGCGGGATTATCTTTGGCCTGACTGCCGCCCTCTATGGCGAGATAAGCTTCGAGGGTGGCAGGGTGCGGCAGAGCAACTTCCACGATGTTCAGTTGATGCGACAGTATGAGCGGCCAGATGTAACGGTCGATATAGTGCCCAGTACCGAATCGCCAACCGGCGTTGGCGAGCCCGGGGTGCCGCCGGTTATTCCTGCGCTGGGCAACGCACTGTTCGCATTGACCGGCAAACGCCAGCGCACTCTGCCTTTGAAAGCAGATGCCTGACACCCCGGCACCACAGATGACCGGTGGCCATGAGTCGGTAATCAACGATGTTTTGTCATGGCTTGAGCAAGGCAGGCGGGTGTGGCTCTGCACTATTGTGGAAACTGAGGGCGCCGATCGGTATTAACATCCCCAGCAAAACCCCCGCAGAAATTGCCATTTCTGTTGTTGCTGATCTGATTGCAGCACGGCATCATTTGCGTATAACTCATGAGCCATGCGCTTCGCCATTTGGAAAGTAAAGCCGTGTTTGATGTAACCCAATACGCTGTTGTCGCCGAATCCATAGTGGATGCTGGGCGTTTTCTGTACGACCGTGGCTGGTCGCCCGCTACAAGTAGCAACTATTCTGCCCGCGTGGATCAGGATCATATTGCCATTACTGTGTCTGGCCGCCACAAAGGGCGATTGGGTGCAGGCGATGTCATGGTGGTGGATCTTCAGGGCAGGCCGGTACAGAGTAACCCCCGCGCCTCTGCAGAAACTTTGCTGCACGCAGGCTTGTATCAGGTGTTTCCGGATGCGGGCGCGGTTCTTCACACCCATTCTGTGAATGCAACCGTGCTAAGCAGGCTGGTACCTGCCGGGGAATGTTTAACCTTTGAAGGCTACGAACTGCAAAAAGCCTTTGATGGCGTGGACACCCACGAGACAGCGGTGACGGTTCCGATTTTTGATAACACTCAGGATATTGAAGCTCTGGCCAGGGACACCCAGGAGTGGTTCTGCAAACACCCTGAGCAACCCGGTTACCTGATTCGCGGGCACGGGCTATATACCTGGGGTAGAACCATGGCGGATTGCCTGCGGCATGTTGAGGCCTTTGAATTTTTATTCGAGTGTGAGCTCGCAACCATGAGGGTTCGCCCATGACGATATTGAGTATTTTTGACGCACACAACCCGGAAGCTGCGCCGACAGTTACCCATGACTCTGGTGAGATAGGTGCCCTGCTGAAAAGCAAGGGTGTTCGGTTTGAGCGCTGGCCAACCCAGGATTTGCCAGCGGATGCCGCACCGGAGCAGATTCTGCAAGCCTACAGCGCCGAGATTGCGAAGCTGAAGGCCGAAAGCGGTTTTCAGACCGCCGATGTGGTGAGCCTGAACCCGGATAATCCCCAGAAGGACGCGTTTCGTAAGAAATTTCTGGAAGAGCACACCCATAGCGAAGATGAAGTGCGATTTTTCGTGCGCGGGCAGGGCATATTCTATTTGCATCTTGGCGATCAGGTATTTGCGGTTCAGTGTCAGAAAAACGACCTGATCAGCGTACCGGAAGGCACCAGGCACTGGTTTGATATGGGGCCGGAGCCGGAGTTTACCTGTATTCGCCTGTTCACCAATCCGGAAGGCTGGGTTGCGGAGTTCACCGGCGATGATATTGCCGGGCAATTACCGCGCTATGAAACACTGGAAGGAGAAGCGCTATGATTCGCGTGATTCTTACAGATATTGAAGGCACTACCAGTTCAATATCTTTTGTGCACGATGTGCTGTTTCCCTATGCCGCAGAGCACCTGCCGGAGTTTGTCCGCGAACACTGGGATAGCCCCGAAGTGTCGGAGCTGCTGGATGAAGTGGCAGCAGAGTCCGGTGCAGACCGTGAGGATGCCGGGGCGCTGATCGACGCACTGCAAGGATGGATTCGCGAAGACCGCAAAGCTACATCGCTCAAGGCACTTCAGGGCATGGTTTGGGAGCAGGGATATCAGCAAGGTGAACTCAAAGGCCATATCTATGAGGACGCCGCCCAATACCTGCAGCACTGGCATGATCGTGGCCTGCGTTTGTATGTTTACTCGTCTGGTTCGGTGAAAGCCCAGAAGCTGATTTATGGCTTTACCACCGCAGGCGATTTCACGCCGTTCTTCTCTGGCTATTTCGACACCCGGATAGGTGGTAAGAGAGAGCCGGAAGCCTACCGGAACATTCTTGCTGAGCTTGGTGTTGAAGCCGCAACAATCCTGTTCCTCTCGGATGTGGAAGCTGAACTCGAGGCCGCAGAGGCCGCTGGTATGAAAACCGCTTGGCTTGTTCGGGACGGCGATCTGCCTAAAAGCGAGCGTTTTGTCGCCCGTAACTTCGCTGAGGTGGACGCTGCGCTGCTGCAAAAAAGGTAATCGCTTTCCAGCCAGCGGGTTCTGTGCCAGGAGGTAAACATGCCAGCAATCCGAGCTGTCAGACTGCTTGCTTTCGCAGTGGCGCTCCCGTTGCTGGCGGGCTGTGATCCTTTCTCAGATGCCCGGCCCATGATGGATGAATACGTGGAGCGGGTAGGGCGGGTGCTGGGCACAGAACCGGAGTTTTCGGAGATTCCTGCGGCTGTGCAAATACCGAGACGCCGCAATCGGGTGCTACCAATGCCTGAGCTTGAGCTGGGCATGCTGGATTTCCTTTCGTTATATGGTTGCGAACTGCAGTATGTGGTGGGGGAGAAAAACTCCGTCATGGGCAAGGTAATGCAGCCACTGAACCGGCTGCGGTACGAAGTGCGTTTTATTCGTGCTGCTGGCGAGTGCCTGGAAACGGAAGGGAACGAAGAGCTTCGGGAGATTTTAAAACAAGCCATTGTAAGCAAGCGTGAGTCATTGCCTATCGCGATTTGGAACGCGACTTGGGGTGTGGAAGAGGTGGAAACCCTGTTCACTCTCGCAAAAGGGGAGTATCCGGTTGAGAGTGCTGATTCAGTTTCCGATCTTGCCCGAGAAGCCCGCCAGTTAAATAAAGCAGTGGTGGCACTTCTTGAACAGGATCTTGAGGTGGATCTGGCTTTTTGGGGCAAAGTGCATCAGCGCTGGCAGGCTGAATACCGGGCTGGCCAACTCATCAATAGCAGCCAACTGGTTGCTACGCGCCTCGGAGATGCCACCTACCTTATTCGTCAGCGGCTGGGTGGTCGGCCACTGTGCTTCAACGGCAAGCCCAATAGTCAGTCGGCCATTGTTCAGGGTATGTTTTTCAGTATCTACATCGGAAAGGTTCAACCCTACCTCGCTGACTTGCGACGGGCTCGCACGGATTTGGTAGAGCCTTTATCTGAGTTGGCGGATATGCAGGCAGATGTCATGCCAGCAGATTTTCGTGAGTGGCGTGGCTCAGTGCTTGTCCTTCAAGGTGCTGAAAGCGTTTGGGCCAACCTGGATCGCGCTGTGGAGCAACATACCAAAGCCTGGCAGGCGTTGCTGGAGCAGTGCGGGCTAAGACCCGGCGCATAGGTGCTGCACCTCCCGCCACTTGCCCGTATGCTTACCTCTGCATCAGCGCTGGCTTGCTGGCGTTACCCTGAGTATTTCTTCAACGGTGGTCAGCCCACTGGCTACTTTCTGGGCGCCGCTCAAACGCAGTGATTTCATGCCCTCGCGATACGCGTCCAGCCGCAGTTGCTCCAGCTCGCAGTGATCTGTTATCTGGCTTGTCAGCGCGCCAGACAGTGCCATGATTTCATAGACTCCAGCACGACCAAGATAACCGGTGTTGCGGCATTCAAGACAACCAACGGGAATGTGAAACTCCTTTGGCACTGGCGCTTTCCAAGGCTTGGTAAGGGTCTGCCAGGCTTCTGCATCAACGGGAGCAGAGGCTTTGCAGTGTGGGCACAGTGTTCGAACCAGCCGTTGCGCCATAACACCTAACACGGTTGCGCGAATCAGATAGGGCGGTATGCCCAGTTCCATCATTCGGGTCAGGGCGCTCGGAGCATCGTTGGTGTGCAGGGTGGAAAGTACCAGATGTCCGGTCAATGCTGCCTGCACCGCCATTTCGGCGGTCTCCAGATCACGGATTTCTCCGATCATAATGATGTCGGGATCTTGTCTTAGCAATGCCCGGACGCCAGAAGCAAAAGTAAGGTCAATATTGGTTTGAACCTGCATCTGGTTGAATGCCGGTTCAACCATCTCGATGGGATCTTCTATGGTGCAGACGTTCAGTTCGGCAGAGGCGATCTGTTTCAGTGTGGAGTACAGAGTGGTGGTCTTGCCCGAGCCTGTGGGGCCCGTAACAAGAACAATTCCGTGGGGTTTCGTGGTGACTTCCTGCCAGCGCTCCCGATCTTCGCGATTGAACCCCAGTTGTTCGTAAGATTTCAGAAGAACATCAGGGTCAAAGATCCGCATCACCATTTTTTCCCCGAACGCCGTTGGCATTGTGGCCAGACGTAGCTCCACTTCACTGTTATCGGGTTTGCGGGTTTTCAGGCGGCCATCCTGGGGGCGGCGCTTTTCTGCAACATTCAAGCGCCCCAGTATCTTGAGCCGGCTTGTAATGGCCATGCCGACATGCTCAGGGAACTCGTAAACGCTGTGCAACACACCGTCAATTCGAAAGCGTATATGAGTCAAAGTTCGGCGGGGCTCAATGTGGATGTCTGACGCGCGTTGATCAAACGCATACTGCAGAAGCCAGTCAACAATTCGCACAACGTGTTGGTCGTTAGCATCTGCGCTGTCACTGGCTCCCAGATCCAGTAGTTGCTCGAGGTTCTGTTGTCCGGCTTTATTGCCAGGAGCCTGGCCGCCACTTGCCTTATTGACGGAGTTTGCGAGCTGGTAGAATTCGATGGAGTAACGGCGAATGTCATCAGGATTCGCCACAACCCGGCGGATATCCTTTCTTACGGCCTGGCGCAGATTGCCTTCCCAGTCAACTTTGAAGGGTTCGGCGCTGGCCACCAATATTTCGTCATTGCCAATCTCAACTGCGAGAATGCCGTGGCGCTGGGCGAATGCATAAGACATCACTCGTGCAATGGCAGGCGTGTCTATTTTTAAAGGGTCAATGTGGTAGTAGGGCTGCCCCGCCCAATCTGCCAGCCACTTTGTCAGCCGCTCAAGATCAAGAGTCTTGCTGCTTTTCTCGCTGGTGAGCGCGGCAATTGCCACAAGCTCCAACGGATGGCGCTTTGCTGTGTGGCTGCCAGCAGAGCCTAGATTGGCAGAAAGAACACGCTCGGCGTTCTCCTGGCTGATTTCACCATCACTGACCAGCGCAGTGCATACATCCCGCAAAGTCAGGATGCTGCGTGGTGGTGCAGGTGGCCTTGATGATGAAGCCGGTGCTGAAGGTGCTGGTTTAGTGGAATCGGGCATGAAGTGTCGCTTTCCGCTGCTGGAGCATGTCAGCCTGTAACCGGTCGGTTCACTTTCAAATGAACCATCGCCATGATGAACAACAGGAGCGTGAGTATCATAAGAACAACCGGGGCAGGTGCCCCCTGGCTTAGCCATGATGAAACTACTGCCTGGGTGAAGTAAAAAATCACCACGAAGGCCAGCCAGATATAGCCGCGATTGTTGCCACGAAATACGGGCACTATCAGTGCCAACAGCGGGATCAGTTTGACCGATAGAATCAGAGCAATGGAAACCCCTGCAACCGGAGCAGGATAAAACGTTGTAATCAAAAGAGTAGCCAACACCGCCAGATAGAGAAGCTGGGTTGCTTTTGCGGTTTGCCGCGCTTTGGGGTTATGGAGCATTCTCAGGTTCCAGATAAAGTATTAAAGGGGGGTTGTGTAGCAAAACTGTACATGAGTTAGTCTGCCAGTTTGAGCGCCAGCCTTGCGAGGCGTTCGCCAAAGAGTTGGCAAAGAGCCTTCTCATGGTTGCTCAAGGGTTGCTGCTCATCGGTGCCGGCCCAGTGGGAAGGGCCGTAGGGTGTGCCCCCGGTTGTGGTCTTGCTCAGGTTTTCGTCTGTGTAGGGCAGGCCACACAACACCATGCCGTGATGAAGCAGAGGTATCATCATGGTTAAGAGCGTAGTCTCCTGGCCGCCATGCAGGCTCCCGGTCGAGGTAAACGCCCCGGCGGGCTTGCCGGCGAGAGCACCGTTTAACCAGAGGTCACCGGTCGTATCCAGGAAGTGTTTGAGTGGCGCGGCCATGTTGCCGAAGCGTGTGGGGCTACCGATGGCCAGACCGGCACAGTTGGCAAGGTCGGACTTGCTGGCGTAGGGCGCCCCCGTGTCAGGAACCGCTGGCAGGGAAGCCTCTGTATCTGGTGAGACCATGGGAACGGAGCGTAATTTTGCCTCGATGCCGGGCACTCTCGCGACACCCCGGCCTATCTGGCTTGCCAGTTCCGCAGTCTGCCCTGTGCGGCTGTAATAGAGAATCAGAATATAAGGCAGTTGCTCGGGCACTTTGGCTTCCTTTTGTCGGCGGTCGTACAATCAGAGAATTGTGAGTACGTTTTCAGGTGGACGGCCCACAGCGGCTTTACCGTTGGCCAGCACAATTGGCCGCTCAATGAGTTTCGGGCTTGCTACCATAGCAGCAATCAGCTGCTCACGGCTCAGGTCCGGGTTGTTCAGGCCAAGTTCCTTGAATTCACTTTCGCCGGTACGCATAAGCTCGCGGGGCTGGCGGCCAAGTGCTTCAAGAATATCTGAAAGTTCCTGCTCTGTCGGCGGAGTTTCCAGGTAGCGTATAATTTCCGGCTCTATGCCCCGGTCTGTAAGCAGTTCGAGAGTCTGGCGTGATTTTGAACAGCGGGGGTTGTGGAAAATTCGGATCGGTTCTGTCATGTTCGTGCCTGTTTGTTGAAATGGAGCTGCAATTTTTGTAGCGAGCAGTCTAACAGGAGGCTTTCCCTTGCAGAACCCTGTCATCCACTGGTTATCTCGCAGGGCAGTCGTGACAACTGCTTTGTTTTTAATAGCTTTGCTGGCGGGCTGTCAAAAAATTGAGTTGGAAAAAGCCGAGGGCACGAAGTTGGCTTGGGATGACTTGCGTGGCCAGTGGGTATTGGTTAACTACTGGGCTGAATGGTGCAAGCCCTGCCTGGAAGAAATCCCGGAATTAAACCAGCTGAACAAGGCGCCGAATATTACTGTACTCGGGGTTAATTTTGATGAAGTGAAAGGGGAGTCTCTGGTGGCTCTTGGTAAGCGTATGGGCATTGATTACCCCATGCTTGTGCAGGACCCCGGCCCTGAATTTGACTGGCAGCGCCCGGTAGCCTTGCCAGCAACATTTGTGGTGAACCCCGACGGTGACCTCCTCGAAGCACGCTTTGGCCCCCAGACGGAAGACGATATACGCGCTCTGATTGGCGGCTGAGAGCTTGGAGTAGCCATTCAGGATGTTTGTTGCCTCAAGTTTTTTTCAGACCTTTAAATAACTACACATGCAGGAACCAGCTGACCTTATGTCGCAGACTTTTGTACACCTTCGCGTGCATTCCGAACATTCCATGGTGGATGGCCTTGTTCGTGTTAAGCCTCTGGTCAACCGAGTGGTGGAACTGGGCATGCCGGCTGTGGGCCTTACTGAACAGTCCAACATGTGCTCGTTGGTTCGATTTTACAAAACGACGACTGGTGCCGGCGTTAAGCCAATCATAGGGGCGGATTTGTGGCTGGAAAATCCGGACGAGCCGGAAATCCCATTTCGCATCACACTGCTTGCCCGGGATAACAAAGGCTATCTCAATCTCACAGAAATCATTTCGCTAGGGTATACCGAAGGGCAGCGATTCGGTAAGCCGATTATTCAGAACGCATGGCTGGAGAGTAGATCTGAAGGTTTGATTGCTTTGTCTGGCGCCAAAATGGGCGATGTGGGCAAGGCTTTGCTGGCGGACAAGCCTGCCCTGGCAAAAGCCCGGGCTGAGTACTGGATGAAACTGTACCCGGGCTCCTATTACCTGGAGCTGCAGAGAACTGGCAGACCCGGTGATGAGGATTGCCTGCACCTGAGTGTTGGCTTGGCTGAGCAGCTGGGCCTGCCCGTTGTTGCGACTAACGACGTACACTTTTTGAAGGCCGAAGACTTTGAAGCTCATGAGGCCCGGGTGTGCATAGGTGAAAGCCGGGCGCTGGACGATCCTCGCCGCGACCGTCGCTTCAGCGACCAGCAATACCTCCGCAGCCCGGAGGAGATGATTGAATTATTCAGCGATGTCCCCGAAGCCATTCAGAACACCTTGGAGATAGCCAGGCGCTGCTCGGTAACCGTGCGTATGGGTGAGTACTTCCTGCCCAATTATCCTGTGCCTGAAGGCATGACTATGGACGAATACTTCCGCAAGGTGTCTGAGGACGGCCTGGAAGAGCGTCTGGCCAAAACCCTTCCCAAGGACGACCCCGACTACGACAGCAAGCGCGAAGCCTATTACAAGCGGCTGAATTTTGAGCTGGACATCATTATCCAGATGGGATTTCCAGGCTACTTTCTGATCGTGATGGACTTCATAAAGTGGGCCAAAAATAATGGCGTACCTGTAGGCCCAGGCCGAGGTTCAGGTGCCGGTTCGCTGGTAGCTTATGCACAGTTGATTACCGACCTGGACCCCTTGGAATATGATTTGCTGTTTGAGCGCTTCCTTAACCCGGAACGGGTGTCCATGCCCGACTTTGACGTCGACTTCTGCATGGAAGGTCGGGATCGGGTTATTGCCTACGTGGCTGAAAAATACGGCCGGGAAGCGGTTTCCCAGATTATTACCTTCGGAACCATGGCGGCGAAGGCAGTAGTACGAGACGTTGCCCGGGTGCAAGGCAAGTCCTATGGCCTGGCCGATAAACTGTCCAAAATGATTCCCTTCGAAGTCGGGATGACGCTGGAAAAGGCGATAGAGCAGGAGCCAACTCTCAAGGAATTTCTGGACCAGGATGAAGAAGCCCAGGAAATCTGGGAAATGGCACTCAAGCTTGAGGGGGTGTGCCGCAACGCCGGTAAACACGCCGGTGGTGTTGTGATCGCACCCACCAAGATTACCGATTTCTCGCCACTGTATTGCGATGATGACGGCGGCAGCCTGGTAACCCAGTTTGACAAGAACGATGTGGAAGATGCTGGGCTGGTGAAGTTCGACTTCCTCGGCTTGCGAACGCTGACCATCATCGACTGGGCCCTGAAAATGATCAATCCGCGGCGTGCTAGCCGTGGCCTTCCTCCTCTGGATATCAACGAAATTCCGCTGGATGACCCGGCCTCATTCGTAATGCTGAAGAAGGCGGAAACCACTGCGGTGTTCCAGCTGGAATCCCGTGGTATGAAGGATCTGATCCGCCGCCTGCAGCCGGACTCCCTGGAAGATATGATTGCCCTTGTGGCGCTGTTTCGTCCAGGGCCGCTGCAGTCAGGCATGGTTGATGACTTTATTGACCGAAAGCACGGCAAGCAACCCTTGTCTTACCCTCACCCGGACTATCAATACGATGGCCTGAAGCCGGTACTGGAACCCACCTATGGGGTTATCCTTTACCAGGAGCAGGTTATGCAGATTGCTCAGGTGATGGGAGGATACTCTCTTGGTAACGCGGACATGCTGCGCCGCGCGATGGGTAAGAAAAAACCCGAGGAAATGGCCAAGCAAAAACAGTTTTTCCTTGATGGCTGCGAAGGCAACGGCATTGACAAAAACCTTGCCGAAAACATCTTCGACCTGGTGGAAAAGTTTGCTGGCTACGGTTTTAACAAATCCCACTCTGCTGCATATGCCCTGGTGTCTTATCAGACACTCTGGCTGAAGGCCCATTACACTGCCGAGTTCATGGCTGCGGTACTGACCGCAGATATGCAAAACACGGACAAAGTCGTCACGCTGGTTGAAGAGTGCCGTAACCTGAAGCTGGACCTGGTGCTGCCAGACGTCAGTCGCTCGGAATACACCTTCACAGTGAATGATGAAGGTCAGGTTGTGTATGGTCTAGGTGCTATTAAAGGGCTAGGCGAAGGCCCGATTCAGGCCATTGTGGAAGGGCGGGCCAGTGGTGAACCTTATCAGGATTTATTTGATTTCTGCCGCAGGGTTGACCTGAAAAAGATCAACAAACGGGCCATGGAGGCCCTGATACGCTCAGGCGCCATGGACAAACTCGGTGCCAGCAGGGCTCAGTTGATGGCCAGCATCCCCAAAGCGGTTCAGCAGGCGGATCAACAGTCGCGCAACGAATCCGTAGGCATGATCGACATGTTTGGCGATATGCTCGAAGCCGGTGATGGCGGCGATCCTTATGCCGATGTGGCGGACGTGCGGGAATGGCCAGAGAAACAGCGCCTGAAAGGTGAGAAAGATACCTTGGGGCTTTATCTGACGGGGCATCCATTCGATGAGTATGAGCGAGAGGTTCGCCGCTTTGTGCGTTCTTCCATCTCGGACCTGAAGCCCAACAAGTCACCTCAGCGGGTAGCGGGGCTAGTAATTGCACAGCGAACCATGAAAACCCGAACCGGTTCTACCATGTGCTTTATCACGCTGGATGACCGCAGTGCACGCATCGAAGCCACCTTGTTTTCCGAGGCCTTTTTTGAGCATCGGGAATTGCTGCAATCCGACCAGGTGATTGTGGTTGAGGGGCAGGTGAGCCACGATGATTATTCCGGCCAGATGAAAATGCGCGTCAGTTCGGTAATGGATGTACCCAGCGCCCGGAAGCAGTTCAGTAAAGGCTTGAAGCTGAACCTGCACGCTGGCCAGCTTGAAAATGGATTTTTGGATAAAATCGACAGCACGTTAAGGCCGTTTCGTTGCGAGGGGAGCCCGGTGTGGATTGAGTACAGCAGCCCTGACGCCAGCACTCGAATAGAGCTGGGAGAGTCCTGGCGTGTGCAGCCAGACGACAACCTGTTGCTGGAGCTAAGATATCTGGTGGGCGACCAGTGCGTAGAACTGGTCTATGATTGATCTGTAAAGCAAAGAGCAGCACGGAAAGTTAAATATCTGTCAGGTTGCGGGCTCATACCAATGTCCGCTTTAGCCAAGACCCGGGCACTGCTATCTTTGTACCAAATTCTGAATAGGCGGCGCGCTACCCCGCCTGGCGATAAATTGACGGAAAATCATGAACCCTAACTATCTGGATTTTGAACAGCCGATTGCCGACCTTGAAGCCAAGATTGAAGAGCTTCGTATGGTGGGCAACGACACCGACATCAATATCTCCGACGAAATTACACGGTTGAAAAAGAAAAGCGTCAGCCTGACGGAGAGCATATTCTCTGATCTGCACCCCTGGGACGTTGCCCGCTTGGCACGACACCCTCGTCGGCCCTATACCTTGGACTATATCGATTTGATCTTTGAAGATTTCGATGAGCTTCATGGTGATCGCCGTTATGCAGATGACCTTGCCATTGTGGGAGGTACAGCTCGGCTGAACGACAAGCCCGTGATGGTGATTGGTCACCAGAAGGGGCGGGAAGTGCGGGATAAGGTAAAGCGCAACTTTGGCATGCCACGCCCGGAAGGTTATCGCAAAGCCTTGCGTCTGATGGAAATGGCCGAACGCTTCAGAATGCCCGTTCTTACGTTTATAGATACACCGGGTGCCTATCCGGGGATTGGCGCTGAAGAGCGTGGCCAGAGCGAAGCCATTGCGTTTAACCTGGCCGTCATGTCCCGGCTTAAAACTCCTGTTATTTCCACCGTGATTGGTGAGGGTGGCTCCGGCGGCGCACTGGCCATCGGTGTTTGTGACCAGCTGAATATGTTGCAGTACTCTACCTATGCGGTGATATCTCCGGAAGGCTGCGCTTCGATTCTGTGGAAAAGCGCTGAGTATGCCTCTCTGGCAGCAGAAGCCATGGGTGTGACGGCGGGACGCTTGAAAGACCTTGGGCTGGCGGACAATGTGATCCCTGAGCCTCTGGGTGGCGCTCACCGCAGCCCGGAAGAAATGGCTGAATCCCTGCGCGAAACCCTTGCAAGCGGGATTGCAGAGCTAAGCCGTCTACCTTTGGATGAGTTAGTCTCCCGGCGGTATGAGCGGTTAACCCGCTATGACACTGGGCGCTAAGCCCGCAGCCGGGTACGCTTTTCCGGAGGCATTGCTTGCGCCGGTGAGGGCTGTTACCGGCTACCGGCGTCTTTGGGTCGCCCTCAGCGGCGGCCTTGATTCCACCCTCCTTTTACACCTTACCGCACTCTGTCACTCAGGCGTGCGGGCGGTGCATATAAATCACCAGTTGCAGGCCAATGCAGGCGAAACTGAAGCCTTTTGCCGGGATTTGTGTGTCGGGCTGAACGTGCCTCTTACGGTCGAAGCGGTGACAGTCGGTCTGGGTGCAGGCCGGGCTGAAGGTCTTGAAGAAGCTGCGCGCAAGCTACGTTATGGTGCTTTTGAGGCGCTTCTTGAAGCGGGTGACGTGCTGTTGATGGCCCATCACGGCGATGATCAGGCCGAAACCGTATTGTTCCGGATGTTCCGCGGCAGTGGTGTGGCTGGCCTTGCTGGAATGCCGGAAAGCCGTCCCCTTGGGGTTGGTCGCCTTGCTCGACCGTTGCTGGGTATTGAGCGGACAGAGCTTGAACTCTATGCCCGTCTGGCTGGGCTCTCCTGGGTGGATGACCCTAGCAACACAGATCAGAAATACGATCGGAACTTTCTTCGCCTTAGTATCCTGCCGGCTTTAAAAAAGCGTTGGCCAGGCCTGAATCAGCGCTTGCAGCACAGTGCCAGTGCATGTTCCGAGAGCAGCTTTCTGAACAAGCGGCTGGCAGAGTTGCAATGGCAAGCCATGGGAGGGCGTAAACATCGCCTTCCTGTCGCAGGGTTGGAAACACTAAGTCTTGTAGAGCAAAAAAACCTTTTGCACTGGTGGATTCGCCATGCTGGCTACCGCCCTCCCTCAATTGCTGACTGGTCGCAGATACTGCATGACTTGCTTCAGGCTGCCGAGGATCGATCTCCCGAGTTGCGGGCAGGTAATTACAGCCTTCGACGTTTTCAAGGGGAGTTGTATTTGGTGTCTGAAGCTCCGGATTTGCCCGCGGGGCCCGTCGATCTTGAACCTGGTTGCCCGGTAAGGTGGGGGGAGTGGACTGTTCAGCTTGATCGGATATCTACTTCGGGTAGCGATGTGCTGCCAATACGAATATGTACGAGGCAGGGTGGGGAACGCATTCGTTTGCGTGCCGGAGGGCCCTCGAAATCACTAAAAAAATGGCTCCAGGAACAGGCTGTGCCGCCTTGGGAAAGGCCGCGCCTGCCCTTGATTTTCGGGGGTGTGGGGAATGAAGAAGAACTGATTGCCATTGGCGATTTATGGTGTTCTGAACAATACTGCGGAAAGGCCCCTGCGGCAGGCTTGCAGCTGATTGTAGAGCGGGATTGTGATTGAGTCGTTGAGGGCTTTCTGGTAGTCTGGCGTCCCATCTTGAGATGACAATCTCCCTCCTTAACAGAACCTGATAATCATGGAATCTGCATGACGCGTTATATTTTCGTCACCGGCGGTGTTGTGTCCTCACTGGGGAAAGGTATCGCATCGGCCTCCTTGGCTGCGATACTTGAGGCACGCGGCCTGAAGGTCACTATCCTCAAGCTGGACCCGTACATTAACGTGGACCCAGGCACCATGAGCCCGTTCCAGCACGGTGAAGTCTATGTCACCGAAGACGGCGCTGAAACCGACCTGGATCTTGGCCACTACGAGCGTTTCATTCGTACGCCGATGAGTCGTCGTAATAACTTCACGGCCGGTCGGGTGTATGAAGAGGTTATACGCAAAGAGCGTCGCGGCGATTATCTTGGCGGTACGGTTCAGGTTATTCCCCATATCACCGACGAGATCAAGCGTCGAGTGATCGAAGGCGCAGCCGGTGCAGATGTAGCTCTGGTTGAAGTGGGTGGCACCGTGGGTGATATTGAATCCCTGCCGTTCCTTGAAGCCTGCCGTCAACTGAAGGTTGAAGTGGGTTCCTCACGTTCGCTGTTCATGCACCTGACACTGGTGCCATACATAGCAACAGCGGGCGAAATCAAAACCAAGCCAACCCAGCATTCCGTGAAGGAAATGCGGTCTATAGGGTTGCAGCCTGATATCTTGCTGTGCCGCTCCGAGCACGAAGTGGACGCAAGTTCACGTCGAAAAATTGCTCTGTTTACGAACGTGGAAGAGCGGGCGGTCATCCCGATGCGTGATGCCAAATCCATTTATGCCATCCCCCGGATGCTGCATGAACACGGGCTGGATCAACTGGTCATCGAGCGTTTTAATCTTGATGCGCGCGATGCCGATCTGAGCGAATGGGATGCTGTAGTCGAATCACTGATGAATCCCGAGCAGGAAGTGACCATTGCCATGGTTGGCAAGTACATGGAACTGCTAGAGGCATACAAATCATTGATCGAGTCCTTGCTACATGCCGGTATCAAGACCCGCACCAAGGTGAAGATCAATTACATAGATTCCGAAGACATCGAGCGCGATGGTACTCAGGTACTTGAGAGCGCCGATGCTATCCTGGTTCCCGGTGGCTTTGGTGAGCGTGGCGTAGAAGGCAAGATTCTTACTGTTCAATATGCCCGTGAGAATAAAGTTCCTTATCTGGGAATTTGTCTGGGTATGCAGGTTGCCGTGATCGAGTACGCACGCAATAAAGCCGGGCTCACAGATGCGCACAGCACCGAGTTCCGAGAGCACACCCCGGAGCCAGTTATTGGCTTGATCACCGAGTGGCTGGATGCGACCGGCGAGCGCGAAGAGCGTTCAGATGATTCGGATCTTGGTGGCACTATGCGTCTGGGCGCTCAGGATTGCGTACTGACTGAAGGCTCCACAATTGCCAACTGCTACGGCAGAAAAACTATCCGCGAGCGTCATCGCCACCGCTATGAGGTGAATAACCACTTTCTGCCCCAGTTGGAAGATGCAGGGCTGTTGGTTTCCGGGCGCTCCACAGATGGCAAACTGGTAGAGGTGGTTGAAGATCCTCAGCACCCCTGGTTTGTTGCCTGTCAGTTCCACCCCGAATTTACCTCCACGCCACGGGACGGCCATCCACTGTTCAAGGGTTTTGTGGAAGCCGCGTTGGCGAAGCGTAAGGAATCCTGAACATGGCCCAGAGCACCGTTACTGTTGCTGATATAGACATTGCCAACGACAAGCCTTTTGTCTTGTTTGGTGGCATGAATGTGCTGGAGTCCCGCGACTTGGCGCTTGAGGTTGCCGCGAAGTATGTGGAGGTTTGCAGCAAGCTGGGTATTCCTTACGTTTTCAAGGCGTCTTTTGACAAGGCCAATCGCTCTTCGGTCAACTCCTTCCGGGGGCCGGGTCTTGATAAGGGTTTGCAGATTCTGGCGGATATCAAAAGCAAATACGGTGTTCCGATAATTTCTGATGTGCACGAGCCGGAGCAAGCCGCGCCTGCCGCTGAGGTGTGTGACATCATTCAGTTACCCGCTTTTTTGAGCCGGCAGACTGATTTGGTTGTCGCCATGGCAAAAACCGGCGCTGCGATTAACGTCAAGAAAGCCCAGTTTTTGGCGCCGCAGGAGATGAAGCACATCATCACCAAATGCGCGGAAGCCGGAAACGATCGCGTAATTTTGTGCGAGCGGGGCAGCAGCTTCGGTTACAACAACCTTGTGGTCGATATGCTTGGCTTTGGCATCATGAAGGCCATGAATGTGCCGGTTATGTTTGATGTCACTCACTCGCTACAGATGCCGGGTGGCCGTTCCGATTCTGCCGGTGGTCGCCGTGCTCAGGTGACAGACCTGGCCTTGGCAGGCATGTCCCAAGGCTTGGCCGGGCTGTTTCTTGAAGCCCATCCAAACCCGGATGAAGCCAAATGCGATGGGCCCTGCGCCTTGCGACTCAGCCAGCTAGAGCCATTTCTGCAGCGAGTTAAGGCTGTAGACGACCTTGTGAAGAGTTTTAAACCTATCGACACCGCCTGAATGGCGGTGTTCGTGTTTTAGCCTTGGTGGCACGAGCAAGCTGGTAGGGCCTTACGAAACACGCTGTGAATACGTCCATGTACGCTTGGCTACGCCATCCATGGCTTCGCACAGTTTCGTAAGGCCCTACCAGCTCGCTCTTGATCAGACTTCTGTTAATGACCTTTGAATTGAAAACCTGGAGACTCCTTGAATGACCAAGATTGCCAACATTAAAGCCCGTGAGGTTATGGATTCTCGTGGTAACCCCACGGTAGAAGCAGATGTGATCCTGGAAGACGGTTCCCTTGGCCGCGCTTGCGCACCCTCGGGCGCTTCCACCGGTTCTCGCGAAGCGCTGGAATTGCGCGATGGCGATGCATCCCGTTATTTGGGTAAGGGCGTATTGAAGGCAGTTGCGGCAATTAACGGCAAGATCAACGATGCTCTGAAAGGCAAAGATGCTGCAGACCAGCGTGGTCTCGACAACATCATGCTGGAATTGGATGGCACGGAAAATAAAGCCAACCTGGGCGCTAACGCTATTCTGGCGGTGTCTCTGGCAGCTGCTAAAGCCGCTGCGGCGTCTTTGGGCAAGCCGCTTTATGAGCACATTGCGGATATTAACGGCACCTCCGGCAAGTTCAGCATGCCAGTGCCGATGATGAATATCCTCAACGGCGGTGAGCACGCGGATAACAACGTTGATATCCAGGAGTTCATGGTGCAGCCGGTTGCTGCCAGGAACTTTGCAGAAGCTCTGCGCATCGGTGCCGAGATTTTCCATAGCTTGAAAAAAGTGTTGCAAGCCCAAGGCCTGAACACTGCGGTGGGCGACGAGGGTGGTTTTGCGCCGAACCTGCCGTCGAATGAAGCAGCTTTGGCGGTGATTCAGGAAGCCGTTGAAAAGGCGGGTTACAAGTTGGGTACGGATATTACTCTTGCTCTGGACTGCGCCGCTTCTGAATTTTACAAGGATGGTCAGTATGTTCTGGCCGGTGAGGGCAAGAGTTTTGACTCTGAAGGCTTTGCTGATTACCTGGCAGGTCTGGCTGAGCGCTTTCCGATTGTGTCCATCGAAGATGGTATGGACGAGAGCGACTGGGACGGCTGGAAGGTTCTGACGGACAAGGTTGGCAATAAGGTTCAGCTGGTTGGGGATGATCTTTTTGTCACCAATACCAAGATCCTGAAGCGTGGTATTGAAACGGGTGTGGGCAATTCCATTCTGATCAAGTTCAACCAGATTGGTAGCTTGAGCGAAACCTTGGATGCCATCAAAATGGCTCAGGATGCTGGCTTCACTGCGGTGATTTCTCACCGTTCCGGCGAAACGGAAGATACGACGATTGCGGATCTTGCGGTTGCTACCTGTGCAGGGCAGATCAAAACTGGCTCTCTATGCCGTTCTGATCGGGTTGCCAAATACAATCAACTGCTGCGTATTGAAGAAGCGCTGGAAGGCAAGGCACCTTATCTGGGGCTGAGTGAAATCAAAGGGCAAGGCTGAGGTTATCAGCGTCCGTTTTGGCCTTTGATTCTCTGAATCGCAGGTAACAAAATGTTAAGGCCGTCGTGTTTTGGATGAAAATTCAGTCACGATGGCCTTTTTGTCCAATCAGTTAGAAGAATTTGTTGCTAATCTACTCTAAGGTCTATAATCACCATCTGATGTTGGATTTTTGATCAGCTAACTCCTGAACGGTATCGGTATTGATGAAGTTGCTCTGGGCTTTCATGGTTGTTCTTATACTCCTGCTGCAGGTGCGCTTGTGGATCGGGGAAGGCAGCTTTGCGCAGGTCTGGGCGCTGGAGAGGTCGATTGCCGAGCAGCGTGAGGAGAATGCTGCATTGGCTACTCGCAATGAGCGTTTGTATGCGGAGGTGCGCAACCTTCGTAATGAGCAAGGCGCTGTTGAAGAGCGGGCCCGGATGAACCTTGGGTTGATTCGTGATGATGAGACCTTTTTTCTTGTTGTTGAGCAGTAATTTCTTTTGGTCTGAAACATTGGAGTACAGAGCGGCAGGGGCGTCCTTTTCAGGACACGCTATGAACACTTCCCTGTGCGCTTGACGGTGGCCATCCTTGGCCACCGACAGTCCTGAAAAGGACGCCCCTGCCACTCTCTCAGCTATGTGCGAATCGTTCATGAGTGACTCTAAACTCTGGTTGATTGTCCCCGCCGCAGGTATCGGCCAGCGCATGCGGGCTGAATGCCCCAAGCAGTACCTCCGTATTAATAATCGCTTTATTCTGGATATCACGCTGTCGCGCCTGCTGGACTCCGGTCTTTTTACTGGTTGTATGGTTCCGTTGAATGCTGCCGATCATTGGTGGCCAGAATCAGATGCCAGTGATGATGATCGTATTCAGACCTGTAGCGGTGGCGCGGAACGGGCGGATTCTGTTCTTTCGGCACTGCATGCACTCAAAGAGCAAGTGGCTGCGGATGACTGGGTGCTGGTTCACGATGCGGCGCGTCCTTGCGTGCACCCGGAGGATCTGGCGAACCTGGTTTCAACCCTGGAGGATCATCCGGTAGGCGGCCTGCTGGCGGCGCCGGTTGCAGATACGCTTAAGAAGACGGCGTCAGGCGATGTTCCTGAGGTTGTCGAGACCGTAGATCGCAGCCAGCTTTGGCGGGCGTTGACGCCTCAAATGTTCCGTTATTCCATGCTGGTTTCGGCATTGGAGACGGCGCTGAACGATAAACAGCCGGTTACGGATGAGTCCTCTGCTATGGAGTTTTCCGGTAATATGCCGGTTCTAGTGGAAGGTCGGCCGGACAATATCAAGATTACCGTGCCCGCTGACCTGGATCTTGCCGGCTTTATTCTCAGCCGGTTCTGAATGTCTGGATTTTCCCGGAGTTGATTATGCGAATTGGTCAGGGCTTTGATGTACATGCCTTCGGCGAAGGCGACGCAGTTATTATTGGCGGTGTGTCCATCCCTTTCAGTCAGGGTTTGAAAGCCCATTCTGATGGTGATGTATTGCTGCATGCTTTGGCGGATGCCTTGTTGGGCGCGGTTGCGCTGGGTGATATCGGTCATTTTTTCCCGGATACCAGTGCCGAGTGGGCAGGTGCTGACAGTCGTGATCTGTTGCGTCAGGTTATGGCCCGTGTTGCGGAGGAGGGGTTTGGTGTCCTCAATGTTGATACAACGATTATTGCACAGGCCCCTAAAATGGCTCCACATATTGAACTCATGCGCCTGAATATTGCGGAGGACCTGGGTATCCCGGCGAGTCGTGTAAGCGTCAAGGCAACCACCAGTGAGAAGCTGGGTTTCACCGGGCGTGGTGAGGGAATTGCCTGCCAAGCGGTGTGTCTGCTCGAGCCGGTGACATTGTGAGTGATGCCGGAATTAGCGCAGGTAATTGGCGGCTGGACTGGCCGGTATCCGGGGGTGAGCGGGTAGGTTGTGCGCAGTTGAAAACTGCACCAGAAGACTTTCGGGTAAGTGAGGTGCTTGAGGCGTTCCCGGTTCCAACAACGTCGCTTGATGCGCTCAGTGTGAGCGGCGAGGGTGAGCACTTGTGCTTGTACCTCGAGAAAACCGGGGATAATACGGAGTTTGTTTCGGGAGAGCTTGCTGCTCTGGCGGGTTGTCGGCCTTTTGATGTTGGGTTTTGTGGGCTAAAGGATCGCCATGCGGTTACCCGTCAATGGTTCAGCCTTTATCGTCCCGGTATGATGGATGACGATATGGCTTTGATTGAGCAGGTGTCCGAACGCTGGCCGGTTAAGTCAGCCCGTCGTAGTGCGCGCAAATTGCGTAGAGGTGATCATCAGGGCAACCAATTTTTGATCAGGCTACGGCAGGTGAGCGCCGAGCGCGAGTTTGTTGATCGTGCGCTTGAGCGCTTGAAAACACAAGGTGCTCCCAATTACTTTGGCCCCCAGCGTTTTGGCTTTGCCGGTGGCAATCTGGACAAGGCAATTCGTATTGATCCTTCCACATTGAACCGTCGGGGTGGGAAGGGGGGCCGCAGGGGCCGCGGTAGGTCTGGCGGTGGCAGAGATGATCGGAAAAACGTATTGTACTTTTCGGCTGCCCGCTCTTGGCTATTTAATGAAGTGCTTGCGTCGCGGGTAGTGGACGGTAGCTGGTGTGCGCTGCTGCCAGGTGAGCCGGGTGAGATTACGACGGGCCCTTTATGGGGTGATGGCGGGACCTGTGCCAGCGGTGAAGTGGCGCAACGCGAGCGTGGCATTGTGGATCAGGCTCCGATGCTGGCTTCATTGTTTCGGGCAACTCGAATGAAGCCTGAGCGCCGCCCCCTGGTTTCCATGCCAAAGGGCCTGAATTGGTTGTGGTTGAATAGTGATGTGTTGGAGTTGGAATTTTTCCTTGAGCCCGGCCAGTACGCCACCACGGTTTTGGGTGATATTTTTGAGCTTGAGGACATGAGCCTCGGCAAACATAAATAACAACATGGCTAGCTACGTTGGAGTGTCATTGTGTGGCTGGTTATTAATGTCTGGAGACTAATGTGCGCATTCTGTTGTCAAACGATGACGGTGTTCATTCACCGGGGCTTGTCGCCCTGCATGAGGGACTGAAAGGCTTGGGTGACCTTGCGGTAGTAGCACCGGACAGGGATCACAGTGGGGCGAGCAATGCCCTGACACTTAACCGCCCCCTCACGGTTGAGCAACACCCAAATGGATTCCGTTCTGTTGATGGTACACCTACCGATTGCGTGCATCTGGCCGTCAATGGGCTGTTTGATGAGCCCTTCGATCGAGTGGTTTCAGGAATTAATACCCATGCCAACCTGGGTGACGATATTATCTACTCCGGCACCGTGGCTGCTGCAACAGAAGGCCGCCATCTTGGGCTGCCAGCCATTGCTGTCTCTCTGGTGGGTGAAGGGCGCAATCATTTCGAAACAGCTGCCAGAGTGGTGCGTATGCTGCTCGAAAGCGAACGTCCATTTGTCTTAGGGCCACGCTCTATCCTGAATGTGAATGTGCCGGATTTGCCCTGGGACGAAATTGCAGGCTTTCGCGTCACCCGGCTGGGCGATCGTGAGCGAGCCGAAGGCGCCGTGCCTATGACCTGCCCGCGCGGCAAAGAACGTTACTGGATTGGTGCAGCGGGCAAAGGTGGTGATGCCGGCCCGGGAACCGACTTTTATGCGATTGCCCAAGGTTACGTATCCCTTACGCCGGTGCACATTGATATGACCCGCCATGAAGCGCTGGTGTCTCTCAGAACCTGGGTTGACTCTCTTCAGGTTTCCGTGGGGGATGGTGTGTGAGTGGTGAGCTTCAGGGTATAGGGATGACATCCCGCCGCACACGCTTGCGTCTTGTACAGCGCCTGAAAGAGTCCGGAATTGAATCTGATCGTGTACTGGAGGTAATGGGCCAGGTTCCGCGCCATATTTTTCTGGATGAGGCTTTATCCCACCGGGCTTACGAAGATACCGCCTTACCTATCGGTTATGGGCAGACCCTGTCACAGCCATACATTGTGGCCCGAATGACCGAGCTGCTTCTCAAGTACGAGCCTGCCAGGGTGCTGGAGCTGGGGACTGGGTCCGGTTATCAGACGGCGGTGCTGTCACAGCTGTTTGAGCAGATATACAGCGTTGAGCGGATTAAGCCGCTGCAAGACCGTGCCCGCGATCGCTTGCGGCAACTCAACATCAGGAATGTGATGCTCAAGCATGCAGACGGAGGCATGGGCTGGCCAGAGAGAGGTCCGTTTGATGGCATCATTGTTACTGCAGCCCCTATGGAAGTCCCAACGGAACTCTTGGATCAGCTGGCTGACGGAGGTGTGTTGGTGGCACCGGTTGGTGAAGAGAACCAGGTACTGGTTGAGGTCATACGCAACGGTGACCAGTTTGAATGGGCAGAGCTTGAGCCCGTTCGCTTTGTGCCTCTGCTGGGCGGGGTTGTCCGTTGAGCAGTGAGCAGCAGGAAGTCGCGATGGACAGCTCGGCCCGCACACAACATCCCGCATCGGTGTTTTTGAGGGGGATGGCCATGGGCGCGGCGGATATTGTTCCTGGCGTTTCCGGGGGCACCATTGCTTTTATTACGGGCATTTACTTTCGGTTGCTGCAGGCCATCAATGCAGTCCCGGGGGCTTTGTTCAAAGAGCTGTTCCGAGGCAACCTTAAAGCTTTCTGGCAGGCCTGTGATGGCACTTTTCTCGGTACACTCCTGCTGGGCATTCTCGTTAGTATCCTGACCCTGGCCTCCGGGATCACCTATCTGTTGGCTGAGTATCCGATCCTGATCTGGAGCTTTTTCTTTGGGTTGATTCTTGCGTCTGTTTGGCATGTAGGGCGACAGGCAAGACACTATCGTTCGGCCCTGCTTGTTCCTCTTGTTTTTGGTGTCGGTGTTGCCTGGTGGATCACAACCCTGTCTGTAAACCAGGTTGAGCCCTCGGCTGTTGCGTTTTTTGCGGCCGGTGCAGTGGCAATATGTGCAATGATCCTGCCCGGTATATCCGGAAGTTTTATTCTGGTTATTATTGGCATGTACGCTCCGGTTTTGGGGGCCATTAAAACCCTGGATGTCACTGTGCTGTTGTTGTTTATGGTCGGCTGCCTGGTGGGGCTCTTGTCTGTTGCAAGGCTTATTACCTGGGCTTTCCATAAGTACCATGACCATGTTTTGGCATTGCTTACCGGTTTCATGATTGGTGCACTTAACAAGGTGTGGCCATGGAAGGAAGCGCTTAGTTGGCGAATCAACAGCTCAGGAGAGCAAGTGCCCCTGACTGAAGTTAGTATCAGCCCTTGGGCCTTTGCCAATCACACCGCGGCAGACCCGCAGATTCCTATGGCTGTAGCTATGGCTGTGGCAGGCATTGTGCTTGTATTGCTGGTTGAGTGGTTTGGGATGCGAGCCTCCGAAAAGAGGTAGCAGGTCGCCGATAAGGCCCAGAAGGCCGTGTTACCTTTTTAGGCAAGCGGCTGTTCCCGCCCGTAACAAAGGGTCGCTCGGGTAACAGAAACGGGCGGTGAGTAACTTGGATTTTATTTTAAAATGTGTAATAAATTAGCGAGTTACTTTTGAAACTTCAGGATCTCCTTTGGTCAAAATGAGAGCCTTTACTGATTGCTCATAACCGGGCCGGTGCTATTCTTGTGAGATTATTTCGTGGGTCAGCTTTAGCCGCGCAGTCGGCTTCCCCGCGGTTCCTCTTGGGTGCCCGGTTCCCCTTATGGGTTTCTGAAAATAGAAAGACCTGGCTTTTCCTGCTCGTATTTACCTTTCTCTCCGGTGCCATGAGTGGTTGTAATACTCAGGCGCTTCATCAGGATGATATTTATAATCCGCCGGTGTACTGGGGGCGTCACGTTGTGCGTCCAGGCGAGACCCTGTACGGCATTGCCTGGTCTTATGGTCGCGATTACCGGGAGTTAGGCAGTGCTAATGGAATGGGTCCTCCATGGACTATTCGTGCGGGGCAGGTGCTTCGCTTGGATGTTCGCGGAACGGTTCAGGCAGGCGGCAAAGCGCGTGCACCAACGCAAAAATCCACGCCGGCTGCGAACACAGCTGCCCGAGCGCCACGTGTAAAGCCTCCGGCGCCATCTCCTGCAAATACCAAGAGGCCTGCTGTTACACGTAAACCTGATACCTCTGCGCCTTTGGCTTCGCGTACCCAAACGGTAGCAAGTGTCTCATGGCGATGGCCGCATTCTGGCACTGTAATTGCAGGCTATTCAGCATCCGGAAAAGTCAATAAAGGCGTTGATATTGCCGGAAAACCCGGGGATGCTGTAAGAGCAGCTGCAGACGGAAATGTAGTCTACGCAGGCAATGGGTTGCTCGGTTACGGTAACCTGATTATTGTGAATCATACTGAACGTTATCTGAGCGCCTACGCTCATAACCGAAAGATTCTGGTCAGAGAAGGAGAAGGCGTAAAAGCCGGGCAGGTCATAGCAGAGCTTGGCAATAGTGGGACGGAGAAGCCGAAGTTACATTTTGAGATTCGAAAAAATGGAAATCCGGTTGATCCAACGCACTATTTGCCGCCTCGTTAATGATGAGCTCGGTGCTGAAAAATAAGAAGAAAGGGTGGCCGAAGCGCTAGTGCAGGCCATTGAAGAAGTCCTGAATAAAAAGCGAAGTATCCAATGCCCGCAATAAAAAGAAGTATCGGGCGAAAAACCAGGATTATTGAAAGGCGGGGTAAGAGAAATGTCAGCAGAACAAGAAGATATGATTGTTGATCGCATAGCAGATGTTGATGGCTCTACAAACGTTGAAGACTCTGAGGAGCAACTCCTCGCAGAAGAAAAATCCGACAAGGCTGCTCCAGAAGCTACTGAAGTCGAGGGAAAGTTTTCTACCAAGGGGCGCTATTATAGCAGTGCGTCCAAGCAGTTGGATCCTACACAGCTATACCTTAACGAAATTGGTTTTTCTCCACTCCTGACGCCGGAAGAAGAGGTCTATTTTGCACGCCTTGCGCGCAAGGGTGAGGAGTCAGGCCGCAAGCGGATGATTGAAAGTAACCTTCGGCTAGTCGTGAAGATAGCACGACGCTATGTGAATCGCGGGCTTACCCTTCTGGATTTGATCGAGGAAGGGAATCTGGGCCTGATCCGTGCTGTTGAGAAGTTCGACCCGGAGCGTGGCTTTCGCTTTTCTACCTATGCGACATGGTGGATCCGCCAGACAATAGAGCGGGCTATTATGAACCAGACCCGTACCATTCGGCTTCCAATTCACGTAGTTAAAGAGCTTAATTTATACCTTCGGGCGGCTCGTGAACTGACTCAAAAGCTCGATCATGAACCTTCGGCTGAAGAAATTGCACAGTTGGTCGGCAAACCGGTCAATGATGTAAAACGAATGCTTGGGCTGAATGAGCGTGTTGCGTCCATGGATACGCCCATTGGCCCCGGCGGCGAGAAATCGCTGCTTGATACAGTGGCAGATGAAGGCGCGGCAGATCCTGCTGATGTGTTGCAGGAGAACAATATGAGCGCCTGTATTGGAAAATGGATAGATCAGCTCAGTGAAAAACAGCAGGAAGTTTTGTCCCGACGGTTTGGACTTCGCGGCTATCCGGTTAGTACCCTCGAAGAGGTTGGGCAGGAGATTGGCCTGACCCGTGAGCGGGTTCGCCAGATCCAGGTAGAGGCGTTGCGACGCCTGCGTGAAATCCTGGAAAAAGAAGGGCTCACAGGAAACCTGTTATTTAAATAGCTTTTCTGACGCAGCACCCTGAACGCCGACCATACCTCATGGTCGGCGTTTTGTGTTTTACTGGTCCTGAAAAAGTAACCCTGCAAAAGTTAGTCTGCAATGTAATCCGCAAATGAGAACCAAGTGGCGATTCCTATGGCCAAGACGTTGTTAGAATAGCAGCGCCGGGGGCTATGGATCTGTACTTGGTGACGAATGAATTCTCATAATAATGACTGAAAAGGAAAGGACTATGAAGAAAGCATTTTTGACGGGCTTTGCATCTCTTATGTTAGCAGCCACACTCTCAACGCCTGCTTCGGCCCTGACGGTTGGTGGTGTTGATGTTCCGGATACTTATACTGCGGGCAGCACAGAGCTTCAGTTGAACGGTGCGGGTACCCGGTCCAAGTTTTTCATGGATCTGTATGTTGGCAGTCTTTATGTGCCCCAAGCACAAAACAATGGCACTGCCGTTGTTGAGGCTGATGAGCCCCAGGCGATCACGCTGCATATTACCTCTGGCATGATCACCAGTGATCGCATGACTGAAGCCACCATGGAAGGCTTTGAGGCCTCAACAGATGGTGATATGTCTTCGGTTAAGGCTGATATCGACCAGTTTATGTCTGTGTTCAAAGAAGAGATCAAAGAAGGCGATGTGTTTGATCTTGTTTATGTGCCCGGCGAAGGTGTAAACGTGCTGAAAAACGGCGAGAAAAAGGATACGGTGGGTGACCTTGCATTCAAAAAGGCGCTGTTTGGTATCTGGCTATCGGATGATCCTGCCCAGAAGAGCCTGAAGAAAGGCATGCTGGGCAAGTAATAAAGGAGCCACTTCAGCATTCCACTAAAAAGCCGGCAATCGCCGGCTTTTTAGTGGAGAACGGTTTATTTACTGATAATCGTTTTTATCCTTGAACTCGCAAAGATCCTCAATAATACAGGCTCCGCACCTGGGCTTTCGGGCGACGCAGGTGTAGCGCCCGTGCAGAATAAGCCAGTGGTGGGCATCCAATAGAAACTCTTTGGGTACCAGGCGCATCAGGCGCTTTTCTACTTCCAGCACGTTTTTCCCCGGAGCAATGCCCGTGCGATTGGATACCCGGAAAATATGGGTATCCACAGCCATGGCTGGCTTTCCGAAGGCTGTATTGAGAACCACATTTGCGGTTTTCCGGCCAACCCCGGGGAGGGCTTCAAGATCCTCCCGGTTATCAGGTACCACGCTGTCGTGCTTTTCCACCAGCATGCGGCACGTCTTGATCACGTTTTCCGCTTTTGTGTTGAACAACCCTATGGTCTTTATGTATTCCTTCAGGCCATCCACGCCAAGCGCAAGTATGGCTTCAGGGGTATTCGCGACCGGGTAGAGTTTGTCGGTGGCTTTATTGACCCCTACATCCGTCGCCTGGGCGGAGAGAATAACGGCAATGAGTAATTCAAAGGGGTTGCTGTAGTTAAGCTCGGTTTCCGGCTTGGGATTGGCCTCCCGAAAGCGGGAGAAGATTTCTATACGTTTTTCTTTGTTCATGGTGTGTCGTTACGACTCCGATGGAAAATCATGAGACGTTGCCGGTCACGCGCACGCGTTTGCTACCGGGAGTTGTTACTGGCTGGAGCGTCTTCTTACGCTCCTTGAGATGGTGGTCAATTCCGTTTTTCAGCGCTATTAACAAGCCGAGACCGACGAAAGCGCCGGGGGGCAATACCATGAACAGCATATCCGGGTAGTTTGCAAAGGGCTCGATAACCCAGTCTGAAGCCATGGGGCCGAACAGAAGATGCATGTCCACAAACAGCGTGCCCTGGCCGATCAGTTCTCGCATGCCGCCAAGAATGATGAGAACTGCAAGAAAGCCTGCGCCCATCATGGCGCCGTCCAGCAGGGCGGGGCCCGGGGCGTTTCGTGAGGCAAAGGCATCAGCCCGGCCCAGAATGGCGCAGTTGGTGACGATGAGGGGGATAAAAATACCCAGAATCTGATACAACTCATAGGTATAGGCCTGCATCAGCAATTCGGCACAGGTTACGAATGATGCAATTATCATCACGAACGCGGGTAGCCGTACAGATTCACCAACGAAGTTCCGAATCAATGAGACGGCGAGGTTGGAGCCCATAAGAACCATCAGGGTGGCCAGGCCCAAGCCAATCGCATTGACCACCGTGCTGGTAACCGCCAGAAGAGGGCATAGCCCCAGCACCTGAACCAGAGCCGGGTTGTTGTCCCAGAGCCCGTCACGAATGATTTCAGCAGAGGTTTTGGTTGTCATGGTCAGGGCTGCTCCACATTCAGGGATTCGTCTGTCAGGTCGCCGGGTGTAACAACAGGGCCTTGCCCTGACGGAGTGCTGTTCAGTTGGGCCCGAATAGTCTGTTGGTTCTGTCGGAAATAGATCAATGATTTTTGTACCGCTTTCACCACGGCTCTGGGCGTGATGGTAGCACCGGTGAACTGGTCAAAAACACCGCCGTTCTTTTTTACGTTCCATTGCTTTGGTGCAGGGTTCCCGATAGAGCGTCCCTCGAAGTCTTTAACCCAGTCGGATTTCCGGGTTTCTATCCGATCACCCAGCCCCGGGGTTTCCTTGTGTGCGATCACACGAACACCCAGAACCGTCCCCTCAGGATCAATGCCTACCAGCAGCTTGATCGTGCCTGAATAACCGTCTGGTGCAACCGCTGGCATGATCATGCCAACTGGCTCACCGTCTTGCCGGGCCACCCACACTGTGACCGGCCCCTCGGTTGCCAAACGATCACTGGCAGGCAGTACCAGAGTATCCCTGAGCAGATCGTTGTTGTGATCCTTCTCTGGAATAATCTCGAACAGTGCTTTGGCTTCTGCTCTGGCCGCCTGTTCCATGATGCGATCGTTGGTCAGTGCTTGCGTAAACGCAATGGTGCCGCCAGTCACTACCGCAAAGATACCAAGGCCAATGGCGCTGCGTCGAATGGATTGAATCATGGTTGCCATGATCAGCTCCTGCCCCCGCCAGAAAAGCCCCGGCGAGGTTTGTGATGGCCGTAGGTACGTGGCGGCGTGTAATGGTCGATAAAGGGCACCGCAAAGTTCATAAGCAGCACGCTGAATGCAACGGCATCGGGATAGTTACCCCAGCTCCTTATCAGGTAAATGAGCACGCCAATACCCGCGCCATAAATCAGTTTGCCCTGATGGCTGGTTGCTGCAGATACCGGGTCGGTGGCGATGAAAAACGCACCCAGCATGGTTCCCCCGGCCAGGAGATGCAGTGACAGTGGTGCGAACTGATCCGCGTTGCTGCCAAAGGCCAGGCTCATGACAATCAGTGCGCCCAGAAATGCGGCGGGGATGTGCCAGGTGATAATTCGCAGGCCTATCAGTACAAGCCCGCCCAGCAGGAAGGCTGCGTTGACCCATTCCCAGCCCCTGGCAACCCCCTCGCCGAACGTAGGGTGAGCAAGGACTTCAGATGCGGTATGGGATCCAATCTTGTGTTTGTATTCATCCAGGGGGGTGGCCATGGTCCAGCCATCAACCGCTGTTTGTTGTCCTGAGGCAATGGCGGCCAATGTATCCCCAAAGCTTGGTGCGCCTTCCCAAAGCAGCGCCGGCTCTGCCCAGTTGGTGGTCATGGCTACCGGGAAAGAGATCAGCACCAGCGCGTAGCCCACCATGGCGGGGTTGAAGGGGTTGGAGCCTAGCCCGCCATAAAGCTGTTTGGCAATCACTATTGCGGAAATGACCGCCACTGCGGATACCCACCAGGGTGCAAACTGTGGCATGGACAGGCCAAGTAGCAGCCCGGTTACTGCGGCGGTGTTGTCCTTGAGAACAAATGCAATCGGTTTGCTGCGCAATTTGAGAACAGCTGCTTCCGAAGCCAAGGCGATAGCGATGCACCAGACAACGTTGATGAGATTGCCCCAACCAAAAAACAGGGTTTGTGCCAGCAATCCGGGCAATGCCGCGAGTATGACCCAAAGCATCACCTTTGAAGTTGGGCGAGCCTTGTGAGCATGAGGTGAAGACTGTTGAACAAACGCCATGAAAATCGGGCCTGATTCGGATTATTTAATAGATTGTGGTTCGGTTTGGGCTGCCAGCGTTTTGCGTGCATCCGCAAGGGCTTCTTCCGCCCGCTTAACCCGGTCGTGGTTCTTGGCGACCGCACGTTCGAGCTTATCCACGTTATCTGCTTGCTGTGCTTTTGCATCTTCAAGCATGGCCTGCATGGATTCCAGTTTGGACTGGGCCTGGGTGAACTGCTTTTCCAGCGTCTCTAGATCGGGCAACTCCAGCTCTGGCTCAGCGGTCGCGGTTGCTTTTGCAGTGCTGGCTTCGGTGCTGGCTTTCTTTCGAGCCAGGGCTTGCTCTACCAATGCCGACTTGGCTGCCCGCTCGTCCACCGCTTCTCCGCTGTCTGCAGCCTTTTCAGCTTCCGCTTTCTTTTTGGCTTGGGCTTCTGCAGCTGCTTTGGCGCGCTCTTTGCGGCGTAGTTCTTTCTCTTGTTGCTCGCGCTCAAGCCTTTCCTGGCGCGCTTCAAAACGTTCCCGTGCCCGGTCTGCCTTGAGTTGTTCCGCCCGCTGCACGCGGATTTCACCCTTGGCGTAGCGGTAGTACTGCACCAGCGGGATGGAGCTGGGGCAAACGTAGGAGCAGGCTCCGCACTCAATGCAGTCGAACAGGTTCAGATGCTCTGCTTTCTCAAACTCGGTGGCCTTGGCGTGCCAGAACAACTGTTGTGGCAGCAATTCCATAGGGCACACTTCTGCACATTGGCCACAGCGAATGCAGGCTTGTTCCGGCGGTGGTGCAGGCAGTTCGCTGGCGGTTGCCGCAATAATGCAGTTGCTCGTTTTGATCACAGGCACCGCTGTGGTGTTCAGGGTGTATCCCATCATGGGCCCGCCGAGTACCAAGCGGCTAACACGATCTGGCTGCAAACCTGCCTGCTCTAATAAGTAGGTCATGGGTGTGCCCAGCAAAACATCAAAGTTGCCTGGCCTTTCCAAAGCCTCGCCAGTAACGGTTACAACGCGACTGATAAGTGGCGAACCTTCAAAGACCGCCTGAGCCACGGCTACGGCGGTTCCAATGTTTTGGCAGATAACACCTATATCGGCTGGAATGCCGCCGCTGGGCACTTCCATGCCGGTGAGGATCTGGATCAGCTGTTTTTCACCACCGGAGGGGTATTTGGTGGGGATAACAGCGATTTCAATTTGCGTGCCCTGAATCGCCTCGCGCAGTGCTACGGCGGCTTCGGGCTTGTTGTCTTCAATGCCAATTACGCAACGCTCGGGTCGCAGGATCCACGCCATTATCTTTAATCCGGCCACAACTTTGTCAGCGCGCTCACGCATGGTCATGTCGTCGGCGGTTATGTAGGGCTCGCATTCAGCCCCATTCAGGATCAGCGTATCGACTTTGCGATCCCGGGGCGGTTTCAGTTTTATATCTGTGGGGAAGCCGGCGCCGCCCATGCCGGCGATGCCTGCTGAGTGAATAATGCCAAGTACCTGGTCCCGCTCAAGGCTGCGGTAGTCGCTGATCGGGAAACGCTCGCACCATTCATCCTTGCCATCAGGCTTTAGAACGATGCATCGGTCTGCCATGCCGGATGGGTGAGGTACAGGATAGTCGCCGATGCTTTCAATGACGCCGGATGTCGGTGCATGCACAGGAACACACTTACCATGGCTTACATCGGCTATTTTTTGGCCTTTCAGTACTCTGTCGCCAACGTTCACGCTGGGCTCTGCCGGTGCACCAAGATGCTGTTGCAGGGGCAGAACCAATTGTGCGGGAATGCCGGCAACCTGAATAGAGCGGCCGGTCGAAATCTCTTTGTTCTCTGCGGGGTGGATGCCGCCGTTAAAATCCCAAAGCTTGGTCATCAGGAGTTAATCTCCTGCTGGTCTGTTGCGATAATACGAGGTTGAGACCATGTCCAGCCCCGTATATCCGGTTCAATGGTGATCATGTCAATACAGTCAACGGGGCAGGGCTCCACACACAGGTCGCAGCCGGTACATTCACTTTCAATAACTGTGTGCATGTGTTTGGCAGCCCCGAGAATGGCGTCCACCGGGCAGGCCTGAATACACTTGGTGCAGCCTATGCATTCATCTTCCCGGATAACTGCCACCGTTCTGGCTTGTTCTATTCCGTGTTCGGCATCCAGGGGCTGGGGTTCCACATCCAGGAGATCGGCAAGTGCGTTGATGGTGGATTCGCCGCCGGGGGGGCATTTGTTGATGGCTCCGCCGTCAACGATGGATTCGGCATAAGGGCGGCAACCAGGAAAGCCGCATTGTCCGCACTGGGTTTGTGGCAGTAATGCATCAACCTGGTCCACCAGCGGGTTACCTTCAACTTTGAAGCGCTCTGACGCGAAACCCAGCAAAGCGCCAAATGCCACAGCAAGGCCAAGCAAAACCAGAACAGCGATAAGGATGCCTGTCCACATACAAACGTGTCTCCGTTAAACGCTGACCAGGCCGGTGAAGCCCAGAAACGCCAGTGACATCAAACCTGCGGTAACCATACCGATGGCCGCACCCCGAAAGGATACGGGCACATCGGCCACGGCAATACGCTCGCGCATTGCGGCGAAAAGCACCAGCACCAGCGAAAAACCGGCGGCAGCGCCGAAACCGTAGAGGACTGATTCAACGAAGTTGTTGTTCTTGTTCAGGTTCAGAAGCGCTACGCCCAACACAGCGCAGTTGGTGGTAATCAGCGGCAGGAAAATGCCCAGCACGCGATAGAGCAGGGGGCTGGTTTTGCGCACCACCATTTCAGTGAACTGAACCACCACTGCAATCACTAAAATGAACGTGATGGTCTTCAGAAATACCAGGTCCAGAGGTGCCAGCAGGTAAGTATAGGCAAGGTAGCTGCACACTGACGACAAGGTCAGTACAAACGTGGTGGCCAGTGACATACCCATGGCGGTTTCCAGCTTGCCGGAAACCCCCATGAACGGGCACAGGCCCAGAAACTGAACCAGCACGAAATTGTTCACCAGAATGGTGCTGACCAATATCAGTAAATACTCTGTCATGGTTGCGTCATCATTATTTCGCCGTGGCGCTCTGCTCTGCCTCGATTTCTGTTTACATTACCCGCATGCCGGGCACTGCGCCGGAATCCGGAGACAGGATGAAGATATCCTTGCCGCCCGGGCCTGCTGCCAGAACCATACCTTCAGACATACCGAACTTCATTTTTCGGGGTTTGAGGTTGGCAACCATGACCGTAAGGCGACCCTCAAGATCTTCGGGGTTATAAGCAGACTTGATACCAGCAAACACGTTGCGCTCGCCTTGCCCCAAATCAAGCGTCAGGCGAAGTAGCTTGTCTGCACCTTCCACATGCTCCGCTTTGACAATCTTAACGACCCGCAGATCCACTTTGGCAAAATCGTCAAACTCGATCTCATCGGCGATGGCGTCATTATTGTCCTGCTTGGCAGGCGCGGCAGGCTTGCCAATGGCTGCTGGCATCTCTTCTTTTGATGCATCCAGCATTTTTTCGATTTGCGCCATGTCTACCCGGCTCATTAAGGGTTTGAACTTATTGATGCCGTGGTTTTCCAGCCGCTCACTGCGGCTGTTCCAATCCAGCTTTGCGTTCAGGAACTGCTCAGACGCTTTTGCTGTCTCTGGCAGTACCGGAGCCAGGTAGGTCATCAGCAGATGGAACATGTTCAGGGCATTGGTGCAGATGGCCTGCAGCTTTTCATCCTGACCTTCCTGTTTGGCAATGACCCAGGGTTGCTCATCGTTCACGTATTGGTTGGCAATGTCGGCCAGTTCCATGATGCGGCGCATGGCACGGCCAAACTCCCGGGCCTCGTAGAAGGTTTCCAATTCCCTGCCGGCTTCGATGAAGTCCTTCAGCTTTTCGTGCTCAGTCACTTCACCAAGCTTTCCATCAAAACGCTTGGTAATAAAACCGGCACTGCGGCTGGCAATGTTGACCACCTTGCCCACCAGGTCGGAATTCACTCTGGCCGCGAAATCCTCAAGGTTCAGGTCCATATCATCCACGCCGCCGGTCAGCTTGGCCGCGAAGTAATAGCGCAGATATTCCGGGTTCAAGTGGTCCAGATACGTGCGGGCCATAATGAAGGTGCCCCGGGACTTGGACATCTTCTTGCCATTAACCGTTACAAACCCGTGGGCCCAGACTGCAGTTGGCGTACGGAAGCCTGCATCGTGCAGCATTGCCGGCCAGAATAGCGCGTGGAAATTAATGATGTCCTTGCCGATAAAGTGATAAACCTCGGCGGTGGAATCCACTTTCCAGAAGTGTTCGAAATCGACATCTTCCCGGTTGCAGAAGTCCTTGAAGCTTGCGAGATAGCCAATAGGAGCATCCATCCAAACATAGAAAAACTTGCCGGGGGCATCGGGAATCTCAAAACCGAAGTAAGGCGCATCACGGCTTATATCCCACTCCTGTAACCCGGCATCAAGCCACTCAGCGAGCTTGTTGGCCACTTGAGGCTGCAAGGCACCGCTGCGGGTCCATTGGGTAAGGAATTCGGTAAACTCCGGCAGTTTGAAGAAGTAGTGCTCCGACTCTTTCTCAATGGGTGTTGCGCCGGAGACCGCTGAACGCGGGTTAATCAGTTCTGCAGGCGTATAGGTTGCGCCGCAAGCCTCGCAGTTATCGCCATACTGATCGTCAGTTTTACACTTCGGACACGTGCCCTTGATAAAGCGGTCCGCAAGAAACATGTTTTTCTCAGGATCGAAGAACTGGGTGATATTGCGCGTCGCGATCTTGCCGTTTTTCTGCAATTGACGGTAGATGTACTCAGAGAAATACCGGTTCTCTTCCGAATGCGTGGTGTAATAATTATCGAAGCGGATGTGAAACCCGGAGAAATCCTGCTGATGCTCCTCACGGATCCGGTCAATCAACTGCTCGGGCGTAATGCCTTCCCGCTCGGCACGGAGCATAATGGCGGTGCCGTGGGCATCATCGGCGCAAACGTAGTAGCAAGTGTGGCCTCGCATATTCTGGTAGCGCACCCAGATATCGGTCTGAATGTATTCCAGTAAATGACCCAGGTGAATGGGGCCATTGGCATAGGGCAGGGCGCTGGTAACCAGAATATCGCGCTGTTGCTTTGAACTCGCTTGCGTCATGGTGTGTCCGAACCTTTCATCAGAGTAATGGGTGTATGGCCAGAAACGGGCCCAGATGATACCTTTTGAACAGATAATTTTCACCCGAAACACCTGTTTTCATCTTGAAAACACGCATGAACTTATTTTCGGAGAGCCAGATGGCACAGATTTCAGAGCAGGTATTGCAGGCGGCGGTTCGTGAATACCGAGACCCCTACCTGGGAAAGGATCTTTATGATCTGGGGGGCGTGAAGTCGCTGGTAGCTGATGAAGCAGGTAAGGTAACGCTCATGGTAGAGCTGCCATACCCGTCCAAGGGCATTGCAGGCGGCTTGAAACAGTTGGTGGCTAACGCACTGGAAAACGTTGAAGGCGTGAAATCTGCTGATGTTCATGTGGCCCAGAAGATCCACTCTTATAAAGTTCAAAAAGACCTCCCACCTGTACCTGGTGTCAAAAATATTGTTGCTGTTTCTTCTGGAAAAGGTGGCGTAGGTAAATCCACCACAGCCGTCAACCTCGCCCTTGCCCTGCATGCCGAAGGTGCCCGAGTCGGCGTACTGGACGCAGACATCTACGGCCCCAGTATCGGCATGATGCTCGGTGTTCCCGAAGGCAAACGCCCAGACGTACGGGAAGAGAAATACTTCGTACCCATCGAAGCCCACGGCCTGCAAACCATGTCCATGGCCTTTGTGACCACCGACAAAACCCCTATGGTATGGCGCGGCCCCATGGTCAGTGGCGCTGTTATGCAGCTGCTACAACAGACCTTGTGGGGTGAGCTTGATTACCTCATCGTCGACATGCCCCCAGGCACCGGCGACATCCAGCTCACCCTGGCCCAGAAAGTCCCGGTTACCGGCGCGGTAATTGTTACCACCCCCCAGGACATCGCCTTGCTTGACGGTAAACGTGGTATAGAAATGTTCCGCAAAGTCGACATTCCGGTTCTGGGCGTTGTCGAAAACATGAGCGTGCACATCTGCAGTAGCTGCGGCCACGAAGAACACCTCTTCGGTGAAGGCGGTGGTGGGCGCATTGCCGATGAATATGAAACAACTTTGTTGGGCCAGCTGCCCTTACACATGACCATCCGCGAACAAACAGACGGCGGCAAGCCAACTGTGGTTGCTGTACCTGAATCCGAAGTGGCGTTGCGATACCGGGATATTGCACGTCGGGTTGGCGCGGAGCTTTCCACGAGAGAACGTAACCTCAGTGGCGGTATCTCAAGTGTGTCCGTAAAGACGCATTAAGCATAGAGTCCGGGTTTGTGGCGGGCTTCACCAAAGTTTGCTCGCGGTCACAGGTTCAACCGTCCAAAAATGTCGTAGGCCAGGGATGGCCGAAGACAAGCGCACATGGACGTGCTTGTAGCGGTTTTTGGACGGTTGAACCTGTGACCGCAGTCCCCGAGCAGCCCGCTCCTGCAGCGATCAAATCGGGGCAGCCAATGGCTTCGACAGAACCAAACCGAACAGGTAAACTACGCCCCAATTTTCCCTGCAGATACGAGATTTCGCCATGAGCATCAAAGCTGACAAGTGGATTCGCCGAATGGCGGAACAGCACCGCATGATCGAACCCTTCGAAAGCGGACAGGTTCGCGAGGGCGAACAAGGCCGGGTTATCTCCTACGGCACCTCAAGCTACGGCTACGACGTACGTTGCAGCAATGAATTCAAAATCTTTACCAACGTACACTCAGTCACCGTCGACCCCAAAAACTTCGATGAAAAAAGCTTCGTAGACTTCACTGGCGATGTTTGCATAATTCCGCCCAACTCCTTTGCCCTTGCGCGCACCGTCGAGTACTTCCGTATTCCCCGCAGCGTACTTACTATCTGTCTGGGTAAATCCACCTACGCACGCTGTGGCATCATCGTTAACGTCACACCGCTGGAGCCAGAGTGGGAAGGTCATGTGACCCTTGAATTTTCCAACACGACCAACCTGCCGGCGAAAATCTACGCCAATGAAGGCGTTGCCCAGATGCTCTTCTTTGAGTCTGATGAAGTTTGCGAAACCAGCTACAAAGATCGTGGCGGAAAATACTTTGGCCAGACTGGCGTGACACTGCCAAAAACATGAACGCCAACCAGTTTCTGAAAGCCGTTGCCCAGCTGCAGGGATGGCGTGAATGCGCCTTCCTGCTGGCGCTTGCCGAACGATCATTCCCGAATTATGCCCTCTTTGCCGAAGCTGTTAACCTGAAAACCGGTGGCAAAATGCACCAGATACTGGAACTTGCCTGGGGTACGCTCCAGGAAGATGTAACAGAATCTGCTATTCCGCAGCTGCTGGTAAAGCTCGAAGCCCTGTCGCCAGATGTAGAAGCCTACGACGCTTACGGTGTATACCCCGCGTTTGATTTTTGCCAATTGCTGGAACAGGCATTGCTCAACCGCCTCAACCCCTCGAAACACCGTGCGACAGAGGCATCACGACTGGCAACAAGCACAGTTGTGAGTTTTATCGAACTATCTGATGGTGAAGGGCTGGAAGAAGATGAGCTGGTGCGCCTGCTGGACTCACACCCCTTGATGAAAAAAGACAAGGCCTTCCAGCGCGACCTCGTGCTAGCGTTAAAGCGCCAGCGAACACCAGTCGAGCAGTTCGTCAAAGAAATCCGGGAAGGCGCCGCCAATAATGGTGTCAGTAACCTTGGAATCTCGCTGGGAGACTGAGGCATCTTCAGGCCCGGAGCGCGATTTCATAATTTCCGTTTAATGTTCAGATACGACCCTATGGATGCGAACCCATGAAGCTTTCCACGTTTGGCCGAAAGTTCACCGCCGATGCAGGCATAACCTCACTGATGGATGACCTGGGCAATGCCATGGCGTCGGGCGACGACATGATTATGATGGGTGGGGGGAACCCAGGGCACATTCCCGAAATTCAGGCACGAGTGCAGGAAATTCTCGGAGACATGAGCCGTAGCGAGGGTGACGTTCGCAAATTGGTGGGCATTTACGATCCCCCCCAAGGTGAGAAGCAGTTTATTGCGGCCCTTGCCGACCTGCTCAGCCATGAATACGGCTGGGACCTGAAACCAGAAAATATCGCGCTTACAAACGGAAGTCAGGCAGCCTTCTTTATGCTGTTTAATATGTTTGGAGGCGATTACGGAGACGGTCAGCGCAAACATATACTGCTGCCATTGGCGCCGGAGTATATCGGATACGCAGATGCAGGCATTGAGCCGGGTCTGTTCCGTGCGGTACAACCAGATATCTCATTTACCGATGCCCACGAATTCAAATATCGCGTGGACTTTGATGCAGTGGAAGTAACCGGAGAAACCGGGGCTATCTGTGTCTCCCGGCCAACGAATCCGACCGGCAACGTGGTTACCGACGAAGAATTGGCCAGGTTGGAGGAGATGGCCCGTCAGCAGGATATACCGCTTATAGTAGACGGAGCCTACGGCACACCGTTCCCCAGTTTGTTATTTGTGGATGCCAAACCTACCTGGAATGAACAGATTATCCTGTGTCTTAGTCTGTCGAAACTGGGTTTGCCTGCCGCTCGTACGGGAATCGTGATTGCGTCAGCGCCGGTGATAAAAGCATTGTCTGGAATCAACGCCATCATGAATCTGGCGACGGGCAGCTTTGGTGCCATGCTGGCTGAGCCCTTGGTTCGCTCTGGAGAAATTCTGTCACTGAGCCGGGATGTGGTTTGTCCGTTTTATAAGCGCAAAATGCAGCGTGCGGTGGCAGCGTTTCGTGAGGCTATGGGCGAAGATACCATCCGCTGGTATGTTCATAAGCCAGAGGGTGCCATGTTTCTGTGGTTGTGGTTCCCGGACTTGCCTATCACCAGTCTTGAGCTTTACCAGAGGCTAAAAGCCCGGGGTGTGCTGGTGGTCTCGGGGCATTACTTCTTCCCGGGCTTGCCCGAGGATGGCTGGAAGCATCGCGATGAATGCCTGCGCGTGACCTACTCGCAGGACGACGAACGGGTGGCACAGGGACTGCGAATTATTGCGAGTGAAGTTAAAGCAGTTTGGGCTGAGGCGAAGCGGGAGGTTTAACCTCCCAAGTCTATACTCTTTAGTTTGAGTTCGTATTTGCTGCCATCTGGCTCAACCTGAAGCAGGCGCACCAGCACATACTCGTTGCCCGGATCAAACCACATCAGAGTTTCGCGCTTGGAGTTTTCGCGAACTTTCTCAGCTTTGAGCAGAGATGACTGACTGCCATCGGAATGGGTGGTTTCGTCAGTTACGACAGCAAAGCGCTCGCTATCAATCTTGCCGCGATCCAGAACCAGGTACTCCATTCCGCGTTTGCCGTTCAAAATGTCCTGGTGCAGTTGTATCTGAAAGCCGAGAGGGTCAAGAATGCCATCCTGTAGCTCTACCTCAAATGACTTGCCTCTGTAGTTTCCTGTGGCCAGGCCGGTTTTCCAGTCAAAATCAATAGACTGCTTTCTGTCCTTTATAAGAAAGCCGGATAGGCGATATCGGTACCTGAGGGGCACAACCTGGCCATCTTCCCATTTGAGTATCAGAGATTCGTCGAGGTCGGCAATAAAAGACTTTACCTCTGTGCGGTAAAGCCATACATCATTGCCTTGGGATGTGAGAATGCGTTTGGCGCTGCCGTTCAGGGACAGCCCCTTTTCCATGGAGGCGCCATAACTTACCTCAAAAGGAAATAGATCCGGGGCTGGTTCTGCCTGTGCGGCACTGCCGAGCAGCAATGCCAGTACACACACAAGACTGGTTGCGGTGACCTGAGCCCTACCTGAGAGGGTGGGTGCAATCCGTTGAGTTGGAAACATTTAGTTGACCTCGAATCCTTCGTGTATTTTGAAAGTCTAGCGGGCCAGTGGTCGTCGCGTGGTGACAGTCTGTTAAGGTAGGCCTCAATTATCGGGGAGGCGCATGGGCCTTTCCATAACTTGACCGTCGAACAGCACGTAATCGCTGCCCAGCTGGATCCGGCCTTCGCAGAACCAACGCACAACTATCGGGTACAGCAGGTGTTCTTTGCGTTGTACCTTTTCGGCAAGCGTTTCATCAGTATCATCAGGCGCCACAGACACTTCCGCTTGTGCAATCACCGGGCCACCATCCAGCTCTTCAGTTACGAAATGAATTGAGACGCCGTGGGTATCATCACCTGCATCCAACACGCGTTGGTGAGTATTGAGGCCGGTGTACTTTGGTAAAAGTGATGGATGAATATTTAACAGTTTGCCGCGGAATGCCTGAACAAAGCCCGGGGTCAGGATGCGCATAAAGCCTGCAAGCACGATGACGTCGGGGTTGTAGCGCAAAATGTGAGCTAGCAAGGCCGCGTCGAACTCGTCACGAGAGCCAAACCCGTTATGATCAACGACAAAGGTTTCAATATTGGCTTGGGCTGCACGTTCAAGGGCAAAAGCTTTGGGCTGATTGCAGCCTAAAGCAATGACCTGACCGGGAAAATCCCGTTCCCGGCTTGCGTCTACCAACGCCTGAAAGTTGGTTCCGCTGCCGGAGGCCAGTACCAGAATTTTGGGTAGGGTAGGTTGGTCTGCCTTCATTCTGACAGGAGTCCCGGTGCATAGCGCACTACCGCTTCATCGTCTGTGTTTTCGGCGCGTTCTACTACGCCCACCTGCCAAGCAGTCTCTCCCAGTACTTTCAGGGCATCCAGTGCCAGCTCTTTCTGATTTTCCGGGACGCAAACGATCATGCCAATGCCGCAGTTAAAGGTGCGGTACATTTCTTCAATCGCTACGCCGCCAGCTTCTTTTAGCCATTGGAACACAGGGGGGAGTTCCCAGCTTGTAGTATCTATGGCTGCAACCATGCCTTTAGGCAGAACTCTGGGAATGTTTTCTGGTAAACCACCGCCGGTAATATGGGAGAGGGCGTTTACATCCACCTGGCGGATCAGTTGCAGTACATTTTTGACGTAGATCCGTGTGGGCTCCATCAGTGCATTTTCGAGAGTGGTGTCGCCGATAGGTTGCTCAAGGTCGGCATTGCTCACCTCTAGAATTTTGCGAATCAGTGAGTAGCCATTTGAGTGCGGGCCTGAAGAGGCCAGCGCCAGCAATACATTGCCCTCGCGCACATTGTTGCCATCTATTATTTCGCTGCGCTCTGCTACGCCAACGCAAAAGCCTGCGAGATCATAATCATCGCCTTCATACATGCCAGGCATTTCTGCCGTTTCGCCACCTACCAGCGCACAGCCTGATTGCTCGCAGCCTTCGCCAATGCCTGCAACTACTTGTGCAGCGATGTCTACATTCAACTTGCCGGTGGCGTAGTAGTCAAGGAAGAACAGAGGCTCGGCGCCGCCTACAATAAGGTCGTTTACGCACATGGCGACCAAGTCAATGCCAATACTGTCATGTTTCTCAAGTTGCATGGCCAGTCTTAGTTTGGTACCCACACCGTCAGTGCCGGACACCATTACCGGCTCTTTGTAACCGGCGGGAATCGCAACCATGGCACCAAACCCGCCAAGCCCTCCCAGAACCTCGGGGCGCCGGGTGCGTGCTGCGGTTTCCTTAATGCGGCTGACAAGTTCATTACCGGCATCAATATCAACGCCGGCATCGCGGTAGGTCAGGGAAGGCTTATGTTCGCTCATGGGGGTCATAACCAATAGGCTAGTGGGTCAGGCGGCGGATTTTAACAGGTGCGGTGCAGGGCTCCAAGTGCAGTTGCTGCAAGCGAGCTCTGATTCCTCTGGCCAGGGCTTGCAAGTTGGGCAAGATTGCGTTTCGGCAACACGGGTTGGCTACTCAGGCTCCAGGGCATGGTGTATCCTATGCGCCATTCATGCGAACTGCAGGGTGTTTCATGTCAGTACCAAACCAGATCCAGGTTTTAAAGCCGTCTCCAGCCCTTTGGCTTGCCATTTTTTGTGCGTTCATGTTTGCGATGCCAGCTCCAGTGGTCGCTGTGACGGTGACGGGGCTTTACTCGGTGGAGGTTCCGGTGTCTGGTTCCAGTCCGAAAGCCTTGACGCAGGGCTATGCAGACGGTCTGTCTCGGGTTTTTGTACGGATTTCCGGTTCCCGGGAGGTGCTTGCGCTTGATGGCGTGCAGGCTGTTCTGGCAGATGCAGAATCTTTGTTGTTGTCGTATCAGATACTTCGTGGCGCGAGCGGCGATAGTCGTATGAGCATGACATTTGGTGCGGTGGGCGTGAACAGGGCCCTTGCATCACTAGGAGCTCCGGTGTGGGGGGCTAATCGGCCACTAACCTTGGCCTGGGTGGCGGTCGAGGATCGTGGCGTTCGCAGGCTTGTGGTTGGCACTGGCGAAGGCTTGTTGGCCGATGCGGGGGAAGCCGGCATCTGGTCTTCAGCATTTGCCCGTGCAGCTCGGGAGCGAGGGCTTCCGGTATCCTTGCCACCCGCGCAGTTTGGCGATAACAGAGAGCTGTTGTCGGATATCTGGGGCCAGTTCACTGGGCGTGTACGCAAAGCGTCAGAGGGTGTGGAGCACGACGTGCTTGCTCTGGTTCGAGTTAGCCGTTCTGGCGGCCAATGGCGCGCAGGCTGGGTATTCGAAGGTGCCCGGCTCGACAGTAGCGAAGAGTCGGTCAGCGCCGGCACGCGGGAAGCCTTGGCCGAAGCATTGGTTAATCGTTGGGCGGAATTGTACGCCAATCGTTACGCAGTGGCGGCTGGCGAGGTGGGGGATCTGCCCCGGATTGACATCGTATTGCGTGGTGTAGCGTCCGTTGCGGACTATGGCATGGCCAGTCAGGTTCTCGAGGGTTTGACCCCGGTTGTAAGTGTTGGTGCCTCTCGAGTCAAGGGCGAGCAGTTAACCTTCAGGGTTGCGTTCTCCGGAGAGCTGGATCAGCTCAGAGAATATATTGCGCTGGATTCACGGTTTGTGCCTGTTGAGAGTGAGTCACCAGAGTCGCGCTCACGTGGGTTGGAGCCGTCGGCAGTTCCGGCAAAGCCAGTGCAGGCGCAAACACCAGGGAATGGCGCAAAGGCTGCTCGGGAAGCGGTAACTGAGGATGGGGCTGCTGAACAGGCCGTGCTTGCCTACCAGCCTTCACCGGTAGATGAAGAAGAGGCTGAGCAGGCATTCGAGTCGCTGTACCAGGTTCTCTATTATCTTTGGCAGCCAGGGCCTGTTGTTGTGAATGATGGCCGGCAGTAGGCCGCGACGGGAGGCAGCTCTGTGAAGCTACACGCCTGGCGCTGGATTCCTAATGCTCTTACGCTGGTGCGCATTTTCCTGATTGCGCCTTTCGCCAGAGCGTTACTGGTGCAGGAGTATCGCCTTGCTTTGGTTATCTTTGCTGTCGCATCTGTAACTGATGGTCTTGATGGCTACCTTGCACGGCGATTTAATTGGCGCTCACGTTTTGGTGCCTTAGCCGATCCACTTGCAGACAAAGCCTTGTTGATTACGGCCTACCTCGTGTTGACCTATACCTCGGTGCTGCCCTTGTGGTTGTTTTTGCTGGTACTTGGGCGTGACCTTCTGATTGTTGGAGGTGCGTTGGTTTATCATTACGGTATAGGCCGCTTTGACATGGAACCCAGCATGCCCGGAAAATTGAATACACTGGTTCAGATTGTTGTGATTTTGGGCATTATTACCATCCTTGCTGGCATGCCGGTTCAGCCGGTATGGCTAAACGTTGGAATCTGGCTGGTGGCAATCTCAGCTGTGTTCAGTGGCGGCCATTACATGGTTGTTTGGGGTGCGCGGGCATGGAGGGCCAGGCAGCCGTGAGTGCATCGCAACTGGTTCTTGGTGTCCGGCTTCGGGACGATGCGCGTTTTGACAATTTTCACGGCGATCGTAACCGGGAGGCGGCACAGCGCTTGTTATCGGTGTTCAGCGAGCCGGCCGGTATACCGGTGGTAGTGGTCTGTGGCGATTCTGACACGGGCAAAAGCCACCTGCTACAAGCAGCTTGCCATCGGGCAGAGGCAGAAGGAAAAACTGCTGTCTGTATCAGCATCGCCGAGTTGGAGCCTTTTGGGCCGGAGGCTCTTGCGGGGCTGGACGCCATGGACATTGTCGCACTTGATGATCTGGACAGGGTCGCGGGTCAGGCCGATTGGGAAGAGGCGGTTTTTCATTTATATAACAGACTGCACGATGCCGGTCACATGCTGGTTGTCAGCCTCTCCGAGGTTCCTGGGTCCTTACCCTTTGTCCTGCCTGATCTGGTTTCCCGCCTGCGTCATGGCTTTACCGTACAGCTTGGAATTTACCGTGACGATGACCAGCTGAGAATTCTTATGGCCCGCGCCGAGCAGCGTGGGTTAACAATGACGGAAGATGTTGCAGGTTTTATCATGCGCCGGGCGCCGAGGCGTCTCGGAGAATTGTTGGGCATTCTTGATACCCTCGATGAAAACTCCCTGCAGGCACAGCGGCGGCTCACCATTCCGTTCGTTAAGGCGGTGATGCAGTGGTAAGGCTATACGAGTCAGGCACAGCAATACATAACGATAAAACTTAAACGGTTCGGCGCGTAGAAGCGTCTGATGGAGAAGCAAAATGAGACGGGTAGTATTCAACCAGAAAGGTGGAGTAGGGAAGTCCAGTATTACCTGCAACCTGGCGGCGATCAGCGCTGCAAGGGGCAAGCGCACGCTGGTGGTTGATTTGGATCCCCAGGGTAACTCAACGCATTATCTGCTGGGTAAGCCTGCCAGTGAGCTCAAAGATACGGTTGCAGACATGCTGGAGCAAACCGTGGCGTTTAAAGTGTTCAACCGGCGCCCAGAGGAGTTTGTTCACGCTTCGCCTTTTCCTGATCTTTTTGTTTTGCCTTCCAGTCCTGAGTTGGATTTTCTTGAACGTAAGCTCGAAGCAAAGCACAAGATTTACAAGCTGCGGGAAGCCCTGAAAAAGCTGGGTGAGACCTTCGACGAAATCTACATCGACACGGCGCCGGCCCTGAATTTTTACACCCGTTCGGCGCTTATCGCGGCTCAGCGTTGCCTGATCCCATTCGATTGCGATGACTTTTCTCGTCAGGCGCTTTATAACATTCTTAATGAGATTCGTGATTTGCAGGAAGATCACAACGAAGAGCTTGTGGTGGAGGGTATAGTCGCCAATCAGTTCCAGCCTAGAGCCAGCCTGCCCAAGAAGTTGGTAAAAGAGCTGATTGAGGAAGGGCTGCCAGTGTTGCCTGTGCGTTTGTCATCTTCTGTAAAAATGAAAGAGTCCCATCAATGCCGGCAGCCGCTTATCCATATGGCGCCAAAGCATGGGCTTACAAAGCAGTTTGAAGACCTGTATCGCGTATTGAGCGGCGAGGCAGTAGAGCTAGAACCCTTGGCAGATTGAGGTGGAATCTTTATGGGAAGCTCCGGTGACGTGACGAAGCAGGTGGCAGATTGTCTTCTTTGCATCGAGATGGAACTGCGAAAACTTGATATGTGGGCAGCCGAACGCCCGCCAGAGGAGGCGTTCAACAGCACCGAGCCCTTCTGTATTGACACGCTGGCGTTTACCCAGTGGATTCAGTTTGTGTTTCTTGAGCGCATGAAGCTCATTGTTGAAAACGGCCACCCGTTGCCCAGTGTGTCAGGCATTGCGCCTATGGCAGAGGAGTATTTTCGTGGCCTTACGGTATCAGGGCAGGGCCTGATACGGGAACTTGAAGCAGTGGATCAGCTACTCTCAGGTAGCTGATCACTGCGTTTTCACACTGAGCCACCCGGCTCAGTCCAGGCGCATGGAAAGGTCAGTGGCTTTGACATCTTTGGTCAGTGCGCCAATGGAAATGTAGTCGACTCCGGTTTCAGCAATGGGAACCAGGGTGTCTGCATTGATACCTCCGGAAGCTTCCAGTTTTGCCCGCCCTTCGGTCATGGCGACGGCCGTGCGCAGATCGTCCATGGAAAACTCATCAAGCATGATGATGTCAGCACCGGCGCTGAGCGCTTGTTCCAGCTCGGTCAGGTTCTCAGTTTCCACCTCTACGGGTTTTCCCGGTGCGATTCTATGGGCGGCCGCAATGGCATCAGCGATGGAGCCGCAGGCGGAAATGTGATTTTCCTTGATAAGAAAAGCGTCCCAAAGACCTATGCGATGATTGTGGCAGCCGCCACAGGTTACTGCATATTTCTGGGCAAGTCGCAACCCGGGTAGCGTTTTCCGAGTGTCCAGAAGGCGCACACCGGTATGAGCCACACGTTCAGCGTAGCCTGCACAGGTCGTAGCAACGCCAGAAAGAGTCTGCAGCCAGTTCAGTGCAGCTCTCTCGGCTGTTAGCAGGCTTCTGGCGGTGCCTTGCATGCGGAATAGAACCTGGTTGGGTGAAGTGGTCTCGCCATCCTTCACCAGCCATTCCAGATTGACTGAGCTGTCCACCTGGCGGAACACTTCATTGACCCATTCGCGCCCTGCAATGCGTGCCTGCTCCCGGGTAATGACATGGCCTGTGGCCTGCTTCTCCAGAGGAATAAGTTGAGCCGTGATATCACCGTCGCCGATATCTTCTCGCAGGCTTGCTGCGACGGATTCAATTCGTGACTGGCGTAAGCGTTCAGTGGAATTCATGGTCATGCATCCGCTTGTATCTGGGTCAAAGAGTTCTGAATGGGTTAAGAGGCACGATTCTATAGGCCGCTAGCGGTTTCGCCAAATTCTGCCAAAATTGTGATCTGGGTCTGTTCGACACAAAAGGTGACAATTTCTGACACAAGGTGACGCTGCTAACTCGTATGATATGTAATCAAAGTAGTTTTAGAGTGATGGTCAGGTGCTCCAAACATCTTGGCTGAGAGGTGGTCAATGAAGCAGGAAAACAAGGTTGTCAGTATTACCGGGCAGAAATCGTTTTCACGGTTCGATCTGCCGCCGGCCCTTGTTCGTCTGCGAGATTCGTCTGGCCAGTCTTTGAAGGCTGTACTTGAACGTTTTTTCGAGCGAGCTGACGATGCCTTGTTTGAACTTGCGGATCGCGCTGGCTCTAACGTGGATCAGACGGTCTATTTTGATGCTATGCGAGAATTGCGCCTGCGCCGCAAAACCATGGTAGTTTCAATGCTGCAGTACGTCAGCCAGGCCTTCAATGATATTGGGGGGTTCCGGCCTCGACAAGCAGCAGGTGCGCTGGATGGTGTCGATCGGGATTCCCTTAGCCTCGTGGAACACTCAGATCTTGAGCAGCAGGTCGCCATTGATAATCTGATCAATAAGCTACGCAATCAGTATCAAACCCCCATTCAGCTTTTGTCTTTACGTGTGAACCATCTGGTAACCGGAGTTGATCTTTCCGACGGCCAGATGCCTCTTAGCCCTGACGTTATCTGTGGCAGTATTGCAGAGGCTTGTGCGGATCTGGATATCGACATTCGTGCAAAGCTTGTTGTGCTTAAGCTGTTTGACCGCTTGCTGGCGGACACGCTCGGCGACTTTTATCAGGAGGCGAACCGCACGCTGGTTTCAGAAGGTGTTCTCCCGGATGTAAAGCGCCCACCATCCCATCCCGCCGTAGCCCGCTCTGTGACCTCGGCTCCAGTGCCGCCAAGTTCAGTGCAGTCTGGCGCAACTGCAGGGTCGGCTGAAGTCAGTGGTGGTCAGTATTACAGTCATGACCAGATCCAGGGCGGTGCTTCCTATGCAACGTTTTCAGAATTGAGTGCTCTCCTGCATCAGCGAGGTGCATCCCAGACTATGTTTGAGCCAGACAGAGCTGATGAGGCCTATTTAGATACTGACGGGCTTCTGGCGCGTCTCAGCGAGGCGCAGACATCTTTTGGCCAATGGGAGGGTGGTGAGGTTGCCTCTCTTGATCAGCGGCTTCAACCAGTTCTGAAAGCTGCTAATGGCCAGAAAGCAAACATTGGACAGGTAGATAATGATGTCATCAACCTGGTTTCTATGTTGTTCGACTTCATCCTCGAAGACCGGCAATTGCATCCGGTTATGAAGGCGCTTATAGGTCGCCTGCAGATTCCTGTTCTAAAGGTTGCTCTGAGTGACAAAAACTTTTTTAACCGCGGTGGACACCCGGTTCGTAAACTGCTGAATGAGTTAGCCTTATCTGCTATCGGCTGGAGCGAAAAACGTGCCGGTCAGCGCGACCCCTTGCATGAGAAAATCGAGTCGATTGTGGATCGCGTATTGAATGAATTCTCCAACAATGTGTCGCTTTTCGACGAGCTTTTGAAGGATTTTTGCCACTTTACGGATCTTGATCGCCGCCGCCGGGAGCTGGTCGAACAGCGTCTGCGCGACGCAGAGGAAGGCAGGGCGCGGCAGGAACAGGCTGCCCAGGCAGCAGAATCACTGGTTGAGGAGAGTGTGGCGGGAAGAGACATTCCCGAGCCTGTTCTCAACATGCTTAATGAAGCCTGGACTAAGTACTTGCAGTGGGTGCTGTTGCGGGAGGGGCAGGATGGCGAGCGTTGGGCCGATGCAAAAGAGCTGACAGGCCACCTTGTGTGGAGTGTAGACCCTCAGCCAGTTGAAAGCACCACCCGGGGTGAACTGCTTCGTGCAATCCCGGCTATTGTGGATGATTTTCGCGTAGCTCTTCAGGAGATTTCCTGGGATCCGTTCGCAACGGATGCGGCAGTAAGAGATTTGGAATTGGCCCACGTAGATGTGTTTCAGCGTCTGGCAACGGCTCCATCCCGGCCCGCAGCACCATTGGTGGCAGAAGAGAAACTTGTTGAAACCCCGCAGACAGGAGTAACAGAGGCGGCGAAGATTCAGGCAGAATCGAACGAGATCCTGGTAGAAGTGCCCGTACTTATTGCAGAGCCATTAGACGATGCAATAGTTGAGAAGGATGCCAAAGAGGTTCCGGAACAATGGTTTAAACAGGCTGACAGCCTTCGTGTTGGTGCCTGGGTTGAGTTGGCTCGTGAGGAAGGCAAGCTGCGTTGCAAACTTGCTGCGGTTATCAGAGCCACCGGCAAATACATCTTTGTAAACCGCAGCGGTGCCAAGGTTGCGGAGTATCAACGCGATGAGCTGGCCGCCGCCATGGCGAACGGTGCTGTCAGCATGCTTGATGATGGGCTCATCTTCGACAGAGCGTTGGAATCCATCATCGATAACCTTCGCAGCACTCGTACAGATTGATCCGTAGTAAGAGCCCTTACTTTGTGTTTCAATCAGTTCGCAGTGTAATGCTCTGAAAATTATGGATTCATCTTGTCCCACTCAGCACCCGATTATTGTGACACTACGGTTTACGGCGAAGGTATAGAAAACCTCCGTCAAACGGGCCGTCTTGCGTCTGCCCGCTGGTGCCCATCTCCGAATTACGGCCCTCGCCCGGAAGGCGCGTCCATAAGCCTTCTGGTGGTCCACAATATCAGCTTGCCGCCCGGAAAGTTTGGTGGCCACTATATTGAAGACTTCTTTACAAACAAGCTGAATCCAACACAGCACCCTTACTTTGCAACCATTGCCGACATGCGGGTATCCGCCCATGGGCTGATTCGCCGTGATGGTAGTCTGGTGCAGTTTGTCAGCCTGTTGGAAAGAGCTTGGCATGCCGGGCGGTCGTGCTTTAAGGGGGAGAATGAGTGCAATGATTTCTCCATCGGTATTGAGCTTGAAGGGACAGATGATATCCCTTATACACCGGAGCAGTATCGCGCTCTGGCTGAGCTCTCAACAGTGATTTGCTCTGCCTGGCCCAAAATTACAGGTGAGCGCATTACGGGGCATTGCGATATCGCTCCCGGTCGCAAGACTGACCCCGGCTCTGCGTTTGATTGGCAGCATTTTCGTGCTTGTCTGCAGTCTGCCCAGTCTGGGAAATAAAGTGGCAAAAGGTCTCCCGAAGGAGCTGAGTAGATGATTTTAGTTGTGTTTCTTGTTGCCTATCTACTGCGACGCAGGCTGGATAGCCTCAACCTGGTCGCCGGAGATGAGCTTTGGCGGCGCTGGTTTCGTCAAGGTAGCGCTGTTAAAGCCGGCCACGAAGCAGACATATCCAGAGGCCTGGTTCTGGTGATCGCGCCTGCGCTGTTAGCCGCTCTGAGTGTGTATGTTTTCGCCCTCTATGGTTGGCGGATTGCCGCCTATCCGCTGGAAGTGCTAGTGCTTGTGCTATTGATGGGTACCCCAGGCTGGCGCCAGTCACTTGAGCCCTATGCAGAAGCCTGGCGCAAAGGTGATATGCAAGCGGCTTGGCATTTTATTCAGGAGCGCCTCCCTGCCAGCGAGCGTGGCGCTGCTGCATCGCCAGAAAATATGCACCTTTCATTGTCCAAAGCACTGGTGGTCGCAGTATTTCAGCGCTTCTTCCTTATCGCTTTCTGGTATGTGGTGGGCGGCATCGGGTTGGCAATTTTCGTGCGTGGGCTTGTGGCACTATCAGAACAGTGGCCACAGGCAGCGGCCAGGCCAAGGTATCTGAAAGCATGCGAGTGGTTCAACTGGGTGCCAGTGCGGTTGCTTTCCGTCACCTTCGGGATTGCCGGGGACCTGTCGGGATGGCTCGGCGAAGCAAGAATGGCTGTTATGGGTATTACGAGAAAAACTTCAGAGATCCTCATGATCTCCGCCAACGGATCGTTAACCGGGTATGCACTCGACCCGGCCCGGTTTTCCCAAGTCCACCCGGACGAATGGGCCAATTTCGGTGGTCGCAGTCTGAGCGCAGTGAGGGGCTTGCTCAGCAGGAGTATGCTGGTCTGGATATGCGTACTGGCGCTCCTTGTGATTGCTGACGTTGTCTGAGCATCAGAATAAATAATCCTCAAGCTTTCTTGTGGTTGGACGATAATAAAAAGAACAAGTATTCATTTGTTCGTATTTCATAGAGAGGATCGATGTGAAGCAGCTCATTAATCCCGCCGTGGCGCTGATGAACCGGTTGCCCATGCTGTATAAATTCAGCCTTATCAGCATCTTGTTCCTCTTGCCGATTGGTGGGTTGTCCTGGCTTGTGATGACTGAGCTGAATCGTTCAGTTGCGACCATGACCCGAGGTGTTGAAGGTCTTGAACAACTGCGCCAGATTGATCGTCTTGTTGACGCTTCGATCGATTACCGGGATTATCGCGCGCCTGCAGTTGCCAAAGACGAAAACAGCGTTAAGGCTCTTTCCGACCAAGCCGCCGGTGATATCAATTCTATTCTGGATGCCCTGACGGCTGAGACGCGATCGTTTGATACGTCTGGTGCCTGGGGCGATCAGGTGGAAGCGCTCAAGGCAGAATGGCAGAAGGTTCGTGGGGATGATAACTACCAGACCAACTTTGATCCTCAGTTCAAATATTTTCAGGAGTTTGTTCAGAAGGCACTGGCACTGATTCCCGCCACCATAGAAACTTCAGGCTTGGGGCTGGGTGCGTCCAGGGAAAATCTTCTTATTCTTGGCCTTATTCGTGAAACCCTTCCGGAAGCGCGTAGTGAACTAGGGCGTGCACGCTCTTACGGCCTGTTTGCGCTTGTGGACGGCCAGGTAGGTTACGCGCTTAGCGAAAATCTGAATGAAATCTACGATGCACTAACGAACCGGAGTTCGCTGCTTTCGCCTGCACTGACACTAGCCACTGATGCCTCCCCAGCCTTTGCATCTCTAGCGGGAAGTGCGGTGACAAGCGTTGATAATAGCCTGTTGAATGCCCGTGAACTGCTTGAGGTTAACGTTATTGCGCCAATGCGGCTTGAGATGTCCTGGCCTGAGTATGATTCCCGCATATCTGGAGAGCTGGCGAGTTATGGTGATCTGAAAGATGCTGCGTTTGATGTGGTGGACGCCAACCTTAGAGCCAGGTTGGAGCAGGAAGTGAGTCAACGCCGACTCATCGTAGTGGCGCTGATTGTTGTCTTGCTGTTTGTTGTGTACCTGTACGTTGGTTTCTTTATCTCTGTGCGCACAGCGATCAACCGCTTCAGCGAAGCAGCTCGCAAGGTGGCTGCGGGTGATATGACGACTCGGATCTCCCTTGATAATCGCGATGAACTTGGTGAACTTACGAGTGAGTTTAACAATATGACGGACCGAATGGCCGAACTTATACGCTCTGTTGGCCAGACAACATCAGAAGTTGATCAGCAGGCCTCGCGAGTAAACGACACGGCAGCCGCCAACAGCGAAGCAGTAGCGCGCCAGATGGCCGAGAGTGGCCAGATCAATGAAGCCATGAGCCAGATGGTCGAAGCCGTGAGCGAGGTAACCGAAAGTGCCCACCGGGTCGCTGACAGCGCCACCGCAGCAGAGCAGGACACGGAAACCGGCCGCGGCGTTGTGTCTGACACTGTGGAAACCATCAACCGCCTGGCAACCGAGATTTCCTGTGCGGTAGAAGTGATCAACCGGGTGAGTGAGGACAGCAATAACATCAGCCAGGTTTTGGTGGAAATCAAAGCCATCGCCGAGCAAACCAACCTCTTGGCTCTGAACGCGGCCATTGAGGCAGCCCGTGCCGGTGAACAGGGGCGTGGGTTTGCGGTGGTTGCCGATGAGGTACGCTCTTTGTCCCAGCGTACTCATAAATCGACTGAAGAAATCGAAGGCATGATTTCACGGCTTCAGAGTGGCGTAAAAGATGCCGTCGCGGCCATGACCAATAGTCGTGATGTTACTCAGACAACCGTTCAGAAATCCGGTGAGGTAACTGAGGCCTTGAGCAGGATTGCCACTGGTATCTCGGTGATTGTGGACATGAGCCACCAGATAGCTCAGGCAGCCGAAGAGCAGTCAGCGGTATCCAAGGATGTGAATTCCAGCGTTGCTCACATTGGTGAGCTTGGTGCTTCGACTGCGTCGAACGCTGAAGAGACTCTGGCTTCTTCCCAGGAGATGTCTGATTTGACGGCTTCTTTGCAGAGGCTTGTTGAGGCGTTCAAGGTTTAAGTTTGTAAGTGCAGACAACGCAAAAGCTCGGCGGCAAGGTGGCGGGAAGGCTCCAGAAACTGTGCGGAGCCATGGATGGCGGAGCCAAGCGTACACGGACGTATTCACAGCGTGTTTCTGGAGCCTTCCCGCTACCTGGCCAAGCTCCCAAGTTTGTTTTCAGATATGCCTGAGCACTACATTCCCGACTTCTTCTGATCCCACAAAATCTCTTCAGCGCCTTCGCGGCGCGCTAACACCCTTGAAGCCACAAACAGCAGATCTGATAAACGGTTCAGGTATTGGCGGCCCAGAGGGTTGATCGAGTCCTCATGGCTGAGAGCTACCACTACGCGCTCCGCACGGCGGCAAACAGCGCGAGCCAGGTGGCATTGGGCCGCAGCCGGGCTTCCGCCGGGCAGGATGAAGTTTTTTAGCGGCGGCAAGGGCTCGTTCAGTTCATCCAGCAGGTTTTCCAGCCAGCTAATGTGATCATCCGTGATTGCCTTGCTTCCCGGAATCGCAAATTCACCCCCCAGATCAAATAGATGATGCTGAATGCGACGAAGCGAATCCAGCAGTTCATCGTCGCTGTCCAGAGTTTCGATCAGCAGGCCAATATGACAGTTCAGCTCATCGGTCATGCCCATCGCCTCAACACGCTGAGCATTTTTGGCAATACGGTTCCCATCGGCCAGGCCGGTAGTGCCATCGTCACCGGTGCGGGTATAGATCTTTGAAAGGCGGTTGCCCATGAGAGTGCTCCTGATTGTTGAAACTAAAACGTTACATACCTTGTACTCGTTCGGTCAGCATTTGGTTTACCGGCGTGGCAATACCATGGCGCTTTCCGCATTGAACAAGATAGCCGTTGATGAAATCGATCTCGGTTTTACGCCCAGCCAACACATCGGCGCGCATGGATGATGTATTGCTGGCGGTGTTCCTTGCGACTGTTTCAATTCGTTCCCGAAGAACCTCCGGTGCGACAGCCTCTGAGGTTTCAGCTTCCAGCAAGACAGATATCTCCGAGCACAGCCCATCGATGTTCTGCTGGTAAAGAGCTGAGGTTAGAATGTCGCCGTTTGGGCAGTCGAGCAGGGCCGTAAACGGATTGATCCCCGCGTTGACCACCAACTTCTGCCAAAGCCGCTGAAGAATGTTCTCCTCAGCATGAACCCGCAGGCCGGTTTCAGCCAACTGTTGAACAACTCTCTCGGTATGATTAGCGGCAGAAGCCGTAAGTTCGCCCACCCAGGTATCACCAGCTCCGGCATGAACCAGAACATCAAGGGATGGTCTGTTTGCGCCTTCGGTAGTGCTGGCCGCCAAAATCGGCCGCTCCGGCCAGCGTTCGGCCACTGCCTGTTGGCTACCCAGACCGTTCTGAAACAAAACAACTGGCGTGTTTGCCAGAATACGAGGTAGCCAATCATTCAAAGCGGAAAGCGTATCGCCCGCTTTTGTTGTTACGACCAGAAGCTCTACGTTCTCGGTTGACTGAAGCCAAGGCAGACTAACCTGGACGCGCGCTTCCCCAATGTCCGGCGAAGCCTTCAGGAAAGCCTTCCCGAAACCTTGTGGAGCCATGGATGGCGGAACAGAGCGTACAAGGACGTATTCACAGCGTGTTTCGGGAAGGCTTTCCTGAAGGCTGAAGCTCCCCCGATGTTTAAAATCATGCTCGAATACATCACTAGAGAGGCGAGGCAAGAAACCACAAAGAGCAGAAGGCAAAAGGGCGGCCCAAAGCCGCCCCAAAGAACCCGCTCCAAGAATGGCAATCACCCCGCCACCCCCGGAACGCTCACCCGCAGACACCATACCTACATGGCCTCAATATCTGCACGCTGCTGCTGCAACCGACCCAAGTTGCCCTGAGCCTCAGCCAGCTTCTCCTGCTCCTTGGCAACCACCTCAGCAGGCGCCTTCGCAGTAAACTTCTCATTGTTCAGCTTGCCCTCAAGCCGCGCAATTTCCTTATTGAGACGCTCAAGCTCCTTGTCCAGGCGCTTCAACTCCGCATCCTTATCAATCAGCCCAGCCATAGGCACCAACACTTCCATATCGCCAACCAACTGAGTCGCACTCATGGGCGCATTGTCACCCTCAAACCACTCAAGGCTTTCCAGCTTGGCCAAAGAGCTAAGGAACTGACGGTTCTCATTCATCCGGCGCTGACCTTCCGCGCTGTTGCCACGGAACAAAACGGGAATCTTCTTCGCCGGAGAAATGTTCATCTCACCGCGAATATTACGAACGGCAACAATCACACCCTTCAGCCACTCAATGTCTTCCACCGCCTTGGCATCATGCTTTGCAGGATCCACCTGAGGGAATGGCTGCTGCATGATGCTGTCACCGGATTTTCCGGCCAGCGGCGCAATGCGCTGCCAGATTTCTTCAGTGATAAACGGCATGAATGGGTGGGCCAGGCGCAACACGGTTTCCAGTACACGAACCAGCGTTCGGCGTGTGCCCCGTTTGGCTTCAGCACTGCCACTGTCATCGCTCAAGCAAGGCTTGGACAGCTCAAGGTACCAGTCGCAGTATTCGTCCCAAACAAACTCATACAAAGCGTGGGATGCCAGATCGAAACGATACTGGTCCAGGTGCCGGGACACGTCCTGTTCACACTTCTGCAGGGCGCTGATAATCCAGCGATCAGCCAGTGACAACTCAACCGCTTCGCCATTCACGCCGCAGTCTTCACCCTCGGTATTCATCAACACATAACGGGCAGCATTCCACAGCTTGTTGCAGAAGTTGCGGTAGCCTTCCAGGCGTTTCATGTCCCAGTTGATGTCACGACCGGTAGTCGCCATGGCTGCCAGAGTAAAGCGCAGGGCATCGGTGCCGTGGGCAGAGATCCCTTCCGGGAATTCTTTTTCAGTCTGCTTGGCGATTTTCTTCGCAAGCTTGGGCTGCATCATGTTGCCAGTGCGCTTCTCAAGCAGCGGAGCGAGATCGATACCATCGATCATATCCAGAGGGTCAATCACGTTGCCCTTGGATTTGGACATCTTGTCGCCGTGCTCATCGCGAATCAGGCCCGTCACGTAAACGGTCTTGAACGGGACCTGAGGTGTGCCGTCTTCATTTTTCATGAAGTGCATGGTCATCATAATCATCCGGGCAACCCAGAAGAAAATGATATCAAAACCGGTCACCAGAACATCTGTCGGGTGAAAGGTTTTCAAGCGCTCAGTTATTTCCGGCCAGCCCAGAGTGCCGAAGGTCCACAGGGCAGAACTGAACCAGGTATCGAGAACATCGTCGTCCTGCTTTAGCTCGAAGTCTGCTGCCAGATTGTGCTTCCGGCGGACTTCCTCTTCGCTGCGACCTACATAAATATTGCCTTCAGCATCGTACCAGGCAGGAATGCGGTGGCCCCACCAGAGCTGGCGGGAGATGCACCAGTCCTGTATGTCACGCATCCAGGAGAAATACATGTTTTCGTACTGCTTGGGCACAAACTGAATGCGACCGTCTTCGACCGCTTCAATAGCAGGAACGGCCAGTTTTTTCGCATCGGCAAACCACTGATCGGTCAGCATCGGCTCGATGACCAGGCCGGAGCGGTCGCCACGGGGTACGCTCAGTACGTGATCTTCCACTTGCTGAACCAAGCCGGCGGCTTCCATGTCGGCAACAATCTGCTTGCGGCCATCTTCACGGGTCAGGCCGGCATAGGCTGCGGGCAGGCTGGCGTCCAGTTCGGTGTTCTCGGTGCCGTCGCTGTTGAACACTTCAGCCTGATCGCGGATGTTCGCGTCCTGAGTCAGCACGTTCATCATCGGCAAGTTGTTGCGCTTGCCTACGGCGTAGTCGTTAAAGTCGTGGGCCGGGGTGATCTTCACACAACCGGAGCCCTTTTCCGGATCGGCGTGGTGATCGGCAATTACCGGAATACGGCGGTTTAACAGCGGCAGCATCACGAACTTGCCAATCAGGTGCTGGTAGCGCTCGTCGTCCGGGTGAACGGCGACGGCGGTATCACCCAGCATGGTTTCCGGGCGGGTGGTGGCAACAACCAGATAGCCTTTACCATCTTGCGTGGTGGCGCCGTCGGCCAGAGGATAACGCAGGTGCCAGAAAAAGCCTTTCTCTTCCTTGTTCTCAACTTCCAGGTCGGAAATGGCGGTGTGCAGCTTCGGGTCCCAGTTCACCAAGCGCTTGCCACGGTATACAAGACCATCTTCGTACAGGCGGACAAACACTTCCTGCACGGCTTTGTAAAAGCCATCATCCATGGTGAAGCGTTCGGTATCCCAATCTACCGAGTTACCCAGCCGGCGCATCTGGCCGGTAATGGTGCCGCCAGATTCTTCCTTCCAGTCCCAGATACGCTTGATGAACTCATCACGGCCCAGGTCGTGGCGGGTTTTATCTTCTTCCGCCGCCAGTTTGCGCTCAACCACCATTTGGGTGGCGATGCCGGCGTGGTCACTGCCTACCTGCCACAGTGTGTTGTGGCCCTGCATGCGCTTGTAGCGGGTGAGGGTGTCCATGATGGTGTGCTGGAAGGCATGGCCCATGTGCAGGCTGCCGGTCACATTGGGTGGCGGAATCGCGATGCTGTAAGGCTGGCCTTCCCCGCTGGGGCGGAAGTAGCCTTTGGATTCCCAGTGCTCGTACCACTGGCGCTCAATGTTTTCTGGCTGGTAGGTTTTTTCCATGGGTTTTTCTGGCGACCGTTTGATTGATTCACAAGGGGAAATTGAAGCGCTCGATTATACATGTTCGGTTGTTATCGGGCGAACTGATACTAAGGTGGCGAGCGCCGTAAAGACCGTCTGGCCAAAACACGCCCACAAGCACATCCCTGTGCGCTTGTTTCGGGCCATCCCTGGCCCTCCACAGTTTTGGAAAACCTTCTCTCACTTACGCACATGCTCCAGGATTGGCATGCATACTTCAAAGCAACCTTAACGCTTTCTCTGATCATGAACCCGAGGCTCAATACCCAGCGCCCTGAGCTGTCTGAAGTGCGATCGAGCCTGATTGAGAACGGCAGGGTCGTTATGGGCCACCAACGCGAGGCGTTTGAATTTGTCAGCATTCGCCGGAAGGGTTTGGGAGAGAATGATCACAGTATCCCAATCCCCAGCAACCGGCGGGCACAGCAGTATGCCCACAGGATCGGTGCAGGGTGTGGCGGCATCGGGAATGATACTGTGTGGGATAAACGCATCAGGGCTGAAGCTCCAGAGCAGTTCATCCAGCTCTTCAGCTTGCTGCTGGGAATCACACACAATGCATACCCGGTCGCCCTGCTGCCAGGCCTTGTTTACAAGCTTTGTAGCGTGGAGATTGCGGGCGGCGGGCGTGTCTTGCAGGAGAATATGAAACCAGTAACGCTGGTTTTTATCTTCCTGTGCAGACGTAGGCCGGGGGTTGCCGGCAGCGGGGCTGCCGGCTTGTGGTACTGAATTGCTTTCCATTATTTTCCGGCGTGGGACATCAGGTAATCCACCAGCAGGGGAACCGGGCGGCCGGAGGAGCCTTTGGCTTTTCCTGTGTGCCATGCAGTGCCAGCGATATCCAGGTGAGCCCAGCGGTAATCCTTGGTGAAGCGCGCCAGGAAACAGGCCGCGGTGATCGTGCCTGCGGTGCGGCCGCCGATGTTGGCTATGTCGGCGAAGTTGCTGTCCAGAAGGCTCTGGTACTCCTCCCAAATGGGCAGGCGCCAGGCTTTGTCACTGGCGCGTTCGCCAGAGGCCAGCAGCTCATTGGCCAGATTATCATCGTTTGCCATCAAGCCTGTGGTTTCATGGCCAAGGGCAACAATGCAGGCGCCCGTAAGCGTAGCCAAATCGATAACCACTTCCGGATCAAACTTCTTTACATAGGTGAGGGCATCACACAATACCAAGCGGCCTTCAGCGTCTGTGTTGAGGATTTCAACGGTCTGGCCAGACATGGTGGTCACTATGTCACCAGGGCGGGTGGCGTTGCCATCCGGCATGTTTTCAGCAGCTGCGATAACGGCAACCACGTTGATTTCTGGTTTGGTTTCCGCGAGCACCTGCATGGCTCCGAATACGGCAGCAGAGCCACCCATATCGTATTTCATTTCATCCATGCCGGCCCCGGGCTTGAGGCTGATGCCGCCGGTGTCGAAAGTAATGCCTTTGCCTACCAGAACATGAGGCTTGTCTTTAGCTTTTCCGCCGCGGTATTCCATGATGATCAGACGGGGTGGCTGAGCACTGCCCTGGCCAACGGCCAGAAGGGAGTTCATGCCGAGTTCTTTCATCTGCTTTTCATCAAGCACTTCGGTCTTTATGCAGTCGTGTTCAGTAGCCAGTTTGTTGGCGCGCTCTGCCAGCCATGAGGGGTGGCAGATGTTCGGTGGCATGTTGCCCAGATCGCGGGCCAGGTTCATGCCGCGGCCGGTTGCCAGGCCCAGGTTAAACGCTTCTTTTTCAGCTTTGCCAGCATCGGAAGCAGCGACCAGAACTTTGTTCAGCTTGCGCGCAGCAGGCTTTTCACTCTTGAACTCGCTGAAACTGTAGAGTTGATCTTCCAGTGTGCGGCCGATCAGGCTCAGCTTTGCAAGCTCTGAGCTGTGGCTTTCATCGCCTGTAAGAGCGGTATCAGTCAGGCTGATCAACACACTTTTTGAGGGGCCATCTTTCAGGGTGCCCATCATGGCCGTCAGGGCCTTGCGGAAGTTTGCACCAGTGCGCTCAGCATCTTTGCCTGTGCCAACAACAAGCAAGCGATCCCACGGCTGATCGTTAAGCGGGATCAGGTTTGCTTCCCCGCTTTTGCCTTTGATATCGCCGGCCTTCTGGAGTTTACCAATCAGCCCATTCAATACGCTGTCTGCCTCAGTGGTAGAGGCTGGCCAGTCGCCCTGCTCCGGAAGTGCGACGACTAAACAGTCGGCTTTGGTACTTGCAATGGCATTGCTGTTAAGGCTGAAGTTCATGGAAACTCCTTAAGTTGTCCTTGGGAATCGCGATATTGAGCGACAGGTATGATTTGATTCTGTACCACCAAGCATTGGGGTTTGAAGGCGGATTATCAAGTTAGGGGAGCGATACTGTTATTCAGCTCCAAGGTTACATAGAATACCCGCAGTTTCCCTATTCCTCCATGTTCCGGTTTACACGGGCAGAGAATCCGTTTTGAGCATCATTTTTCGCTATCTCATACGTCAGGTTATGGTCAGCATGATTGCCGTTTCAGGCATTTTGTTGCTGGTGTTCATGAGTGGGCGCTTTCTCAAATATCTGGCGGGTGCAGCAGAGGGCAAGATTGCACCGGGCGTGCTCTTTGAAATCATGGCCTATCGTTTTCCCGGATTTCTGGAGCTGATCCTCCCGCTGGGGCTATTCATCGGCATACTGTTGGCCTATGGACGAATGTATCTGGAAAGTGAAATGACCGTGCTTTCCGCCTGTGGCGTGAGTGATCGCCAGCTGTTGTCAAAAACCCTGATTGGCAGCCTTGTGGTGATGCTGATTGTTGGCAGCATGAGTCTGGTGGTTTCACCTTGGGGGATGAAACAGGTAGAAGAGATATTTGCTGAGCAGGCGAAAGCGACAGAGTTCGATTTGCTTGCGCCGGGGCGCTTCCAGAAGCTCTCATCAGGCGGGCGTGTCACCTACACTGAGGCTCTTAGTGATGATAAGCGGCAGCTGCAGGGGGTGTTCATTGCAGAGTACGGCCAAGACGGTACTGGTGTGAATGTGATTACAGCAGATTCCGGTTCTCAGTTGATTGATGAAGAAACCGGCAGTCGCTTCCTTATTCTCGAGAACGGTGCCCGCTTTGATGGAACGCCCGGCCAGTTGGACTATCAGATTACGAATTTTGAAGCCTATGGTCTGAAGATCCGCAGCGGAAGCAGTGGTGATGTGGTTTTGGATGAGGGAGTCACCACTGGCCAATTGATGCAGTCGGATGATCCCCGCGACAGGGCCTTGTTGCATTGGCGCTTTTCGTTACCGCTTATTGTTCCGATAGTGACGCTGCTGGCGGTCCGACTGAGCCGGGTTAACCCCCGGCAAGGACGTTTTTTCCATCTGCTACCTGCCATGCTTGTGTATGTTGCTTACCTTGGCTTGTTGATCGTTGCCCGTGATGCCATGGCAGAAGGCAAGGTGCCAGAGTGGCTGGGTATGCTATGGGTGCACGCCATATTCCTTGTGCTAGGCCTCTGGCTGCAGTTTGGGCCGGCCTGGCTTCACAAGAGAAAGGTGAAGCGGGAAGGGGTGGCTAATGCGTAAGATCGATCGCTATGTGATGCGCAATGTCGGCGGAGCCATGCTCTTGGTGATGCTTGTGGTGTTGTCTCTGGATTTGATTTTTGCGTTTGTTGCCGAGCTGGACGATACCCGGAACAACTACCAGATTATGGATGCACTCTGGTATGTGGCGCTAACATTGCCACGCCGAGTATATGACTACCTGCCCCTGGGCGCCTTTATGGGATGCCTGATTGGGTTGGGTGCAATGGCGAGTTCTTCCGAACTCACAGTGATTCGTGCCGCCGGGGTTTCTGTCAGGCGGGTGGTCTGGTCGGCAATGAAGCCGGCGCTGGTGATTGTTGTTACCGGTGTGCTTATCGGTGAGTACCTGGCACCTCCGGCAGAACGGACTGCTCAAAGCCACAAGGCTGTTGCGCTTGGCGCGGGTCAGAATGTGGCAGCAGCTCATGGGGTGTGGCACCGGGAAGGCAACGTTTTTATGCACCTTAACGCCGTGCAGCCAAACGGCGTGCTGCACGGCGTATCCCTATTCCATTTTGATGATCAGCGGCAATTGACAGCGGCCAGTTTCTCAGAGCGAGCAATCTACCAGGGAGGCCATTGGCTACTGGAGAACTCTACAACCACACGGCTTGAGGGTGATACCACAAACCGTGAATATGAGCAGAGACTGCTCTGGGAAACCGGTCTTTCCCCCAGTGTGCTGAGCGTATTGATCGTTAAGCCGGAAAATCTCTCAATGACCGGCTTGTATACCTATGCCAACTATCTTGGTGAGCAGGAATTGAATGGCTCCCCCTACTGGCTGGCTTTCTGGAAGAAGGCTCTGATGCCGTTGGGTACGGGTGTGATGGTGCTGGTGGCGATTTCATTTATTTTCGGGCCACTGCGCTCGGTTACCATGGGCTTCCGTGTTTTCACAGGCTTGCTCGTGGGGTTGCTGTTCAAATACATGCAGGATCTGTTGGGCCCCATGAGCCTGGTTTACGGATTTAACCCGGTTCTTGCGGTTCTTGTGCCGATAGCGATCAGTGCGGCATTTGGTGCCATATTGATGCGCCGGGCAGGGTAATTGCCCGGCACCCTGGTTCAGCCTGCTTTGGGTTTGTTGGGGAGGCCGACAACCACACTGTCTGAAAACCTGTCTGTTAGCGAAAGTCCGTTTATAGGGTAGAAAAGCGCAATTATTGCCGGAACACTCAGGAACAAGGTTGCCGATCCCAGATAATAGCCTGCCAGAAGCGCCAGAAAAAACACGGCTGCAGCAGTCAGGTACCTGCGAAGGGCCTGACTCCAACTTACGGACGTGCCATCCAGGTTCTCAATGCGTATACGCCACACCTGCATCCCCAGAGTCTGCCCAATCCGTGTCCAGAAGTAGGCAAAGAACAGGTACATCACCAGAAACAGCGCGAAAGTAAGGCCGGGGTCTCCGGATAGCTGGCCAGCTTCCGCTTTTTGTTCCAGGCGGTCCCAGCCTGTAATCCAGCCGGTTATCAGGGTGTATACCCAAGTGGTAACAAGAAGTACTGCAATGCTGATCAGGCCATCGTAAATAATGGCGAGTGATCGTTTGAGAAGCGTCGCCGGGGGAAGCAGTTCATCAGCGGCGTGGAAGCGACGGGGCATGGGGTCTCCTGTGATGTTTCACGTTTTTCCTGTACTCAGCGTGTGCTAGAGTAGCCGATTTGCACACGCATGTAAGTATTCGTATTCAATCGCGGATCCCGTCAGTTCAGGGTGGGATTTCTGGAAAGGTATCAAAGGGCTATGAAAACCGCAGAGTTGCGTCAGGCATTTCTTGATTATTTCAAACAGCAAGGTCACACCATTGTTCCAAGCAGCTCGCTGGTGCCGGCAGATGATCCGACACTGCTGTTTACCAATGCGGGAATGAACCAGTTTAAAGATGTGTTCCTTGGCCGTGAGGTGCGTGACTACAACCGCGCCACCACTACCCAAAAATGTGTGCGAGCCGGCGGCAAGCACAATGACCTCGAAAATGTGGGCTACACAGCACGCCATCACACGTTCTTTGAGATGCTGGGTAACTTCAGCTTCGGTGACTACTTCAAGCGTGACGCTATTAACTATGCGTGGACCTTTTTGACAGGTGAGCAGTGGCTGAATCTGCCTTCCGAGAGGTTGTGGATTACCGTTTACGCAGACGACGACGAAGCCTACGATATCTGGAACAAAGAAGTAGGTGTGCCAGCAGACCGTATTATTCGCATCGGGGATAACGGCGGCGCACCTTATGCATCAGATAACTTCTGGCAGATGGGCGACACTGGCCCTTGTGGTCCTTGCACCGAAATTTTCTATGATCATGGCCCAGACGTAGCTGGCGGCCCTCCCGGAAGTCCCGAGGAAGATGGCGACCGCTACATCGAGATCTGGAACGTGGTTTTCATGCAGTACAACCGCACTGCTGATGGCGAGATGCTTAACCTGCCCAAGCCGTCTGTTGATACGGGCATGGGGTTGGAGCGGGTTACCGCTGTGATGCAAGGCGTGCACAGCAACTATGAAATTGACCTGTTTGATGACCTGCTAAAGGCCGCGTCGGCTATTCTGGGTGGTGCAGCAACAACTGAAGCAAGCCTGCGTGTGGTAGCCGATCATATTCGCTCTTGTGCCTTCCTGATTTCCGACGGCGTTATGCCCTCAAATGAAGGTCGTGGTTTTGTTCTGCGGCGCATCATTCGTCGTGCTGCTCGCCACGGCAACAAGCTGGGCGCAACTGGACCGTTTTTCTATAAGTTAACGGCTGCATTGGTTGAGTTGATGGGCGATGCGTTCCCGCAGCTGGTCAGTAGCCAGAAGCAGATAGAGAAAGTGCTGCTTCAGGAAGAAGAGCAGTTTGTGAAAACTCTGGATAAGGGGCTGCGCTTGCTTGAGCAGGATATTGCCGAGCTTAAAGGCGATGTTATCCCGGGCGAGACTGTTTTCACCCTGTACGACACCTACGGTTTTCCGGTAGATCTCACTAATGATATAGCCCGTGAGCGCGGCCTGACGCTGGACTACGATGGCTATGAGAAAGCCATGGAAAGTCAGCGTGAGCGGGCGAGGGCTGCCAGTAAGTTCGGAATAGACTATAACGCTGCAGGCCTGAGCATAGACGGTAAAACCGAGTTTACCGGCCATGAGCATATTGACGGCCATGAGCGCATTCGTGCGGTGTTCGTCAACGGCGAGGAAAAAACTGCAGAAGCTGGAGACGAAGCGATTGTGGTTTTGGAGCGCACTCCATTTTACGCAGAGTCTGGTGGCCAGGTAGGCGATACCGGGCTTCTCACCTGGAGCGGTGGGCGTTTCAAGGTAACCGACACCCGCAAAGACGGTGATAATCATCTTCATGTGGGCACCCTCATTGAGGGTGAGCTGTTTGAAGGGCTGGAAGTAGACGCCCGGATTGATCACGCCCGCCGTGAGCGAATTCGTCGTAATCACTCGGCGACTCACTTGCTGCATGCCGCGCTACGCAAAGTCTTGGGTGAGCATGTAGGGCAGAAAGGCTCTCTTGTAGACCCTGACAAACTGCGTTTTGACTTCTCTCATTTCGAAGCCGTTACTCCTGAACAGCTCAAAGAAATCGAGCGTCAGGTAAACGAGCAGATTCTGGGCAACACAGCAGTACAGACCGACATTACAGATATGGAGCAGGCGCAAGCAAAAGGCGCTATGGCTTTGTTTGGAGAAAAGTACGGCGATGTAGTTCGTGTGTTGAGCATGGGAGCCGACAGCTATTCTGTGGAGCTATGCGGTGGCACTCACGTAAACCGTACCGGTGACATTGGCTTGTTCCGTATTACCTCCGAGAGTGGCATTTCTTCCGGTGTTCGTCGTATTGAAGCGGTGAGCGGTTTTGGTGCCCTTGAGTGGGTGGACGAAACAGAGCGCACCCTGCGTGAAACTGCTCGCCTGGTAAAAGGCAGCCGCGAGACGGTGATCGAAAAGGTTCAGCAGACCGTTGATCGCAACCGTCAGCTCGAAAAGGATGTGGACGCCCTGAAGGCGAAACTTGCCAGTTCAGCCGGAAGCGACTTGGCCGATTCAGCCGTTGAAGTTGCTGGTTTGAAAGTGGTGGCTTCTGAGCTTGAAGGCGCAGACCGCAAAACGCTTATGGATACCGCTGATCAGCTCAAGAACAAGTTGGGCGAGGGCGTGGTTGTTCTCGCAAGTGTTGAAGACGGCAAGGTGACTCTGGTTGCAGGTGTTACAAAGACTGCAACTGGCCGTATCAAAGCGGGCGATTTGATGAAGCACCTTGCCGCTTTGGTTGATGGTAAAGGTGGCGGTAGACCCGACATGGCTCAAGGTGGTGGTAATGATGCTTCGAAGCTTGCAGGAGCTCTTGCCGGAGTGCCTGAGTGGGTTGAGAAAAATATCGCCTAAGCAGCTGTTTTTCAGGAGCGGTCGGGGTTTATAATTCCGGCCGCTTGTTTATTGATCGGTAGGGCTCTTTAGCCCTGCTATAGGCCCCGATTCGGATATTGGAAAGACAATGGCTCTGTTTGTTCAGAAATTTGGTGGCACCTCGGTAGGAACAACCGAGCGCATAGAGGCAGTAGCTGAGAAGGTAGTTGGCTTCCGTAAAGCAGGTCACGATGTTGTGGTTGTGGTTTCTGCCATGAGTGGTGAAACCAACCGGTTAATTGGCCTGGCCGAGGCCATTATGGAAGAGCCAGCTCCTCGGGAAATGGATGTTCTGGTTTCCACGGGAGAACAGGTCACCATGTCTCTTCTCTCTATGGCTCTGCAAAAACGCGGCTATGCTGCACGCTCTTACACGGGTTCACAAGTTCGCATAGTCACGGACAACATGCACACCAAGGCGCGAATACAGCATATCGACGAGCAGCGTATCCGCACAGATCTGGATGCTGGCCGTGTAGTTGTGGTTGCTGGATTCCAGGGAGTTGATGATCAGGGCAATATAACGACCCTGGGCCGTGGTGGTTCAGATACAACAGCAGTAGCTCTGGCTGCAACGCTCAAGGCTAACGAGTGCCAAATCTATACTGACGTAGACGGCGTTTACACCACAGACCCGAGAGTCGTAGACAGTGCCCGTCGCCTGAGCCAGATTACATTTGAAGAAATGATGGAAATGGCGAGCCTGGGTTCAAAGGTTCTCCAGATTCGCGCCGTAGAATTTGCGGGGAAATACAACGTTCCGTTAAGGGTTCTTTCCAGCTTCGAGGAAGGTGAAGGCACCCTGATTACTTTTGAGGATAACAACACCATGGAACAACCGGTCGTTTCCGGCATCGCCTTTAATCGTGATGAAGCCAAAGTTACCATCTCCGGGGTGCCTGATACCCCGGGCAGCGCACTGCGCATTCTGAAGCCGGTAAGTGATGCCAATATTGGCGTCGACATGATTGTTCAGAACGTTGGTGAAGATAACCGTACAGCCTTCACGTTTACTGTCCATCGCAATGATTTCAAACGAGCCCTGGACGTGCTTCAGCGTGTTTCAGATGAGTTGGGTGCTCGCGGGGTCAGTGGTGATACCAAGATCGCAAAGGTAAGCATCGTTGGCGTGGGCATGCGCTCCCATGCAGGCGTAGCCACTCAGATGTTTGAGGCGCTGTCGAATGAAGGGATCAACATTCAGATGATCTCCACATCGGAAATCAAGATTTCTGTGGTTATTGATGAGAAATACCTTGAGCTTGCAGTTCGCGCGCTTCACAGTACGTTTGAACTGGATAAGCCTGGAGTGGAAGAAACCCTATAAGAAGAGGTTCATTTTCTGATCTTTTGTTCGCGTGCAACCGTAGTAGGGGAATGTGCGTCTTTAGGTTGGCCAGTGATCTCACTATAAATGTCGAACTAAATAAAACATTACTTGTCGGAACAGGTAGCTCAGGAAAGGGAGTTGGGGATATGTTGATTTTAACTCGCCGTGTAGGCGAAACCTTGATGGTTGGTGATGATGTCACCGTGACCGTACTTGGAGTGAAAGGTAACCAGGTACGGATTGGTGTGAACGCACCAAAAGAAGTTGCAGTGCACCGAGAAGAAATTTATCAGCGCATTCAGTCCGAAAAGGACGGAGATGAGCCAGAGCCGGGCAATAGCTGAGATGAAAAAGCAGGCCGCTGAAGCTGAACTTTGGCGGCTTTTTTGTTTTCTGCGAAAACAAGGCTAAAAAAATCTTGTCAAGCCTATGAAAACAGAAAAATTATGGTAGTATACGCCCCGTTCTGAAGGAGAGGTGGGTGAGTGGCTGAAACCAGTTCCCTGCTAAGGAACCGTACGAGCAATCGTACCGAGGGTTCGAATCCCTCCCTCTCCGCCATTTTCTTTTGTTAAAGAAAAGCGGAACAGGTTGAAGTTGCATTCAACCAGACTAAGTGATCAATGCGCGGCTGTAGCTCAGCTGGATAGAGTACTCGGCTACGAACCGAGCGGTCGGAGGTTCGAATCCTCCCAGCCGCGCCACTTTTTACCTCAATGACTCGTAAACCCGGCCTCAAAGCCAGGCTCATAAGTCAGACAGGATTTGAACCGATAAGAGGTTCGACCGAAACCTGCAAAGCAGGTTGAGGAACGCCAGAGCAAAGCGACGGCGGCCCCGAAGGGGTGAGGGCCAAAGGCCCGAATAATCCTCCCACTGGCTAACACCCACTTGGACAGGATAATATAAGTTATTGGCGGCTGTAGCTCAGCTGGATAGAGTACTCGGCTACGAACCGAGCGGTCGGAGGTTCGAATCCTCCCAGCCGCGCCAAATTAAAACCAAAGCGCCTCAGTTTGTGAACCTCACATTCTGGGGCGTTTTGCTATCTGCACCACCAATATCTCTGTAGTTACGGAATACCCCTAGGCCTCGATCACTCCCAAATTGACCACCGTCAAGTTCACTTCAAAGCTCGCTGATAGCATTCCATTAGTAACCTCACTAATTAACGTCCAGCGCTATTGGATGGAGATATCATGGATAAAATCCGCCGTGCTCTGCTAGGGCAGATTGCCAAACTGACCGCCGGGGCCGCCCTTGTTCCTCTGAGCAGTCTTGCTTCTGCGGGCATAAATGATCAGCCCCCACGAAGAGAAGGTGATCCGGAAAAGCGCTATGGGATGCTGATTGATTTAAGAGCCTGCATCGGATGCCAGGCTTGTACGGTTTCCTGCCATATTGAAAACGAAGCACCTCTGGGTAGCTTCCGCACCATCGTTTCGCAATACGAAGTAGAGCACGACGAAACCGGAGACTCTGCCACGTTCATGTTGCCGCGCTTGTGCAATCACTGTGAGAACCCGCCATGCGTTCCTGTTTGCCCGGTTCAGGCAACCTTCCAGCGTAAGGATGGCATTGTGGTTGTAGATAGCGACGTTTGCGTAGGTTGCGCATACTGCGTGCAAGCTTGCCCTTACGATGCCCGCTTTATCAACGAATACACCCAGACTGCTGACAAGTGCACCTTCTGCGCTCACCGGCTGGATGTGGGGTTGCTGCCAGCGTGCGTGGAATCCTGTGTGGGCGGTGCCCGCATTATTGGCGATATACGGGATCCGGACAGCCAGATCAGTCGCATGATGAAAGAGCATTACAGCGAATTGATGGTGCTGAAACCGGAAATGGGCACAGCCCCCCACGTGTTTTATCTGGGCATGGACGAACGGTTCGTATCCCGGCCAGATGCCAAACCCGCAATTTGGGATGTGCGTGATCAACAAGGTGAGGAGATCGGCTATGAATTCAGCGGTCATTGAGGTCCTGGCACCTCGTTATGGCATTGCCTGGTACCCATGGGCAGTCCAGTACTTCTTCCTGATTGCGGTCTCCTACTCAGCGTTGTTGCTGACGGTGCCGGGTTTACTGTTTGGCAGAAAGAATTATGAGTCGCTGGCGAAAGTGGCTTTGCTGGTTACTGTCAGTTGCACACTCGTCGGTCCCGTAGCTCTGCTTGCAGACTTGCACCAGCCTCTGCGATTTTGGCATTTCTACGCCAATCTCACGCCTTGGTCCTGGATGTCCATAGGCAGCTTGTTGTTGCCTGTGTATCTCATGTTAGTCGTTGCCTATGCATGGCTTGCATGGCGGCCGGCCATGCAGGTGCAGGCTCAAAGTGAAGGGTGGATTGCAAAGATCTCGGGCTGGGTCTGCCTTGGCCAGTGGCAGGCGCCCCGTTGGATGCTTGTAGTAGCAGGCCTCGGGGCTCTTGTGCTCTCTGTTGGCATTATGGTCTACACCGGCGCCGAGGTGGCGATTGTTAAAGCGCGTCCTTTGTGGAATACCCATTGGCTCCCGGTCATGTTCGTGCTGACAGGTGTGGTTGCAGCAGCGGGTTTGGTGATTCTGATTAACCGCCTGATGACAGGTAATGATCGAGACGTTAACGAGCAGAGCCTGAAGGTGATCGTAGTAACCATGATTCTCTCTGCACTGGTTGCTGCACTCTGGATTTCTGAAGGTATTACCGGCTTCAGCCCTTCTGTTGAGCAGGCTTTTGCTTCGCTGCAGAGAAATCCTGAGTGGCGCGCAGTGGCTATCTACGGATTGCTGGTAGGAATCGCACTTACGCTTACGGCAATCGTTATGTTGCGGCGCCCCGGTTGGCTCGGGCGTTCCTGGATTGCAGGTTTGTTAGCGGTGCACATCGGCTGGACCTTCCGCTGGATGGTGTTGATGGAAGTGCAAACCGTGGCCAAAAATACGGCTGGTTACTATCACTATGCCATTGAGGCTGGTTCCAGTGGGTTGATGGGCATAATCGGAACCTTCGGGCTCTGGCTGGCCGCGCTGCTGATAATAGACATTCTGGTGCCCTGGAAGAAAAGCCTCCAGGCTGGCGCCCACTGATTCACGTCTTCGGAGTTAAATTATGGACAAGAATCGTCGTAATTTCCTCAAGGGTGCAGCCGCCGCTGGCGGTGTTGCAACCTTCGCAGCGGGCTACTATGGCCCGCTGGAAAAAATGGGCAAAGGCCTGGTAAATGGTACGTCGGGAGTCACCCCAGCGGATCGGCTGCACGGTAACAGCCTGGCGCCTGAATACTCGGTTAACCCGAAAACCGGCGAAGTAACACTTAACCCGGATCAGCGCATCGCCTTTACCGTTTGCTATGGCTGTACCACCAAGTGTGGCGTGCGGGTTCGTATCGATAATAATGAGGAAAAGGTGCTGCGGGTGTCTGGCAACCCCTATCATCCATTGTCTTCTGATGAGCATCTGGATGAGAACACCCCGGTACTGGAAGCCTATCAGCGTATGAGCAGCTTTCAGGATCAGGGCCAGCTTAATCGTTCTACGGCCTGTGCCCGCGGTAACGCGGCTATGTCCCAGTTGACCAGTGAGCAGCGCGTGTTGACTTGCCTGAAGCGCACAGGCCCACGCGGTGGCAACCAGTGGGAGAGCATCCCATTTGAGCAGTTGCTGGATGAAATTGTAGCGGGCGGTAATCTTTTCGGAGAAGGCGAGGTTGAAGGCCTGCGTTCAATCCGTGATGTTAAAACGCCACTGGACCCGGAAAACCCGGAGTATGGTCCCAAATCAAACCAGCTCCTGATGATGGAGGCCACGGATTACGGCCGGTCGGCACTGCTCAAGCGGTTTGCATTCAATGGGTTTGGCACACGAAACTACGGGCATCACGGCGCCTATTGTGGCCTGGCTTTCCGCATGGGCTCTGGCGCGCTGATGAACGATCTGGCAAAAAATGCCCACGTTAAGCCGGATTATGCCAACGTAAAGTTTGCCTTGTTTATAGGAACCGCCCCCAGCCAGGCAGGTAACCCGTTCAAACGTCAGGGGCGTCTGCTGGCACAGGCTCGCACCACAGGCAATATGGAGTATGTACTGGTTGATCCCGCACTGACGGCTGCCGCATCCCATTCCGCCAGTGACCGCAACCGTTGGGTGTCTATCTTGCCGGGCACCGATACCGCCTTTGCCATGGCATTGATTCGCTGGATGCTGGTGAATGAAGCCTATGCCAAAGATTATCTGGAACTCCCCGGCAATATGGCCGCCAATCAAACAGGTGAGCCTGGTCACACCAACGCAACACACTTGGTCATTGACGACGACAACCATCCCCGTGCAGGTTACTTTCTGCGCTTGAGCGATATTGGCCAGGCAGAAGCTGGCGCGGACGATGACCACCCTGTTGTGGTGAACAAGGCAGGGGAGTTGGAAAGCTCTGAAGTGGCTGCTCGTGGCCAGTTGTTTGTTGAGCGTACCGTGGAAACGGCTGCTGGGCCGGTAACGGTGCGGAGTTCGCTGTTCAAGCTACGCCAGGAGGCCATGCAGCACACGATCGAAGAATACGCAGAGCTTTGTGGCGTTGAGGCAGATGTTATCCGCAACCTGGCCAAGCGCTTCACAAGCTATGGCCGTATGGCCGCGGCGGATACCCATGGCGGAATGATGTCCGGCTCGGGCTTCTATGCCTCATACAGCATCAATATGCTGAACCTGCTGGCTGGTAGCTTTAACCAGAAGGGCGGGGTGGCTAAAGGCGGCGGCAGCTTTAATGGTGTTGGCGCTGGCCCCCGTTACAACCTTGCAGATTTCCCGGGAAAAGTTGGCCCGAAAGGCGTATTCCTCTCGCGCTCACGGTTCCCCTATGAGAAAACCAGTGAATACAAGCGCCGGGTGGCGGCGGGAGAGTCGCCCTATCCGGCGACTGCACCCTGGCGCTCATTGGCACCACCCATACTTACTGAACATCTGCTCTCTGGCCTTGAGGGATATCCATACAAGATCAAAGCGATGATCGGGGTAATGGCTAACCCGATGTATGGCCAGGCTGGCCTGACATCATTGGTTGAGGACAGGCTGAAGGATCCGAAAAATATTGGTTTGTATGTAGCGGTAGATGGCTTTATTAACGAAACCAGCCGTTTCGCAGACTACATAGTGCCGGATTCCGTTATGTATGAGGTGTGGGGCTTCACTGGCGCCTGGAGCGGCACCCTGACCAAAATGACCACCGCCTGCTGGCCGGTTGTTGAGCCCCGCCAGGCTAAAACCGCTGCCGGTGAGCCGGTATGCATGGACAACTTCTTTATTGAACTGGGCAAGCGCCTTGAGTTGCCAGGTTTTGGCGACAATGTGATAAAAGGGGCAGATGGCCAGATGCATGGTTTGAACCGTGCTGAGGACTTCTATCTGCGCGCAGCAGCCAATATTGCAATGGCTGGAAAACCCTTGCCATCGGCCAGTGAAGAGGATGTCAACGCGAGTGGCATTGCGCCCTTGCTGGATCGGATCAAAAGTACCGTTGCAGAGGAAGAGGTTGGACCTGTGGCGCACCTGTATTCCCGTGGCGGTCGTTTTGAAACCATGGAACAGGCGTATGACAAGGATAAGCTTGGCCATGCCTGGAAGCGCCCCTTGTGCGTATACAACGAAGCTGTAGGCACAGCAATCGACAGCTACAGTGGCAAGCGTCTTGTGGGTACCCCTACACATCACGCGCCGAGATTCTGGGACGGTTCTTTGTTGAGAGACCATTACCCGGAGAGTGAGTGGCCTTTGCTGGCGTTCTCATTCAAATCAAACCTGATGAACTCCTATGCAATCGGGCTTGAGCGGCTGCGTATGATCAAGCCCTACAATCCGGTACTTTTACATCGTAACGATGCCGAAAAATTCGGAGTGCGCCATGGCGACACCATTAGCATCGAGAGCCCTGGTGGCAAGGTGCTGGCGTTGGCGCTAGTAGGGGATAACGTGCACGAAGGCGCGATTGGTATTGAGCATGGTTACGGGCACCGCGAACTGGGTGCTGCGAGCCATATCATTGATGGCGAAGAGCGTGCAGGCAACCCTTATCTGGCAGCGGGCGTAAACATCAATGATCTGGGCTTCTCAGACCCCACTCGCAAAGACGGCTCAGCTACCTGGCTGGAAAACGTCAGTGGAGCATCTGTTCGGCAGGGATTACCAGTGCGGGTAAGCGTGATGTCAGAAAGTATCTGATTACTTTTGGGCTGCGTCGCTTCAGCTTGGAGCTACAGTGACGCAGCCGAGCGCGCTGCTTGATCATACAATCCGGATATCCCCCTCAGGAAGCCCGCCACCGCACCGGTGTCGGCGCCTGAGAATCCTAGCGTTCGCAAAGAGTCCACCAGGCATTCTTCGCGGATCTCGCGATACCGGCGGCAAACAGCCTTGCCTTTGTCAGTCGTAGAGTAGTGCGTCTCTTTGCCCTGCTTCCGAGAGTCGATCACCTCATGCTTCAGCAGTTTTTTAAGGGCGTAAGTCACGGTATGACTGTCTTCTACATTCAACACCAAACAGATGTCAGCGGTTTTTTTTGCCCGATCGCGATGGTTCACGCTGTGCAGCACCAGGATATCCAAAGGGCTTAATTCAGGCAGGCCAGCTGCGTTCATGCAGCGAACCATCCACCGGTTAAACGCATTGCCGGCTACGATCAGCCCGAATTCCAGCTCGGATAACTCCATGGCACTATCGGAAGCGAGGTGGGCCGAGGAAACAATTGGCCCCACTTTACGGCTCGCGTTGCCTTGGTTCTGACTGTGTGAAGAATCCTTGTTTTTGTTCATCATTAAACAAGCGCTCATTAAGTAACTGTGTTGCTTTAGACTAACCATTTATAACTTGGCTAGTTGCCCATTTTCCCGGGTAAATAGGTCACGATTTGTGGGAACAGGGTGATTAGAATTACGCCACTCAGGATCAAGAGAAAGTAGGGTAATGCGGCCCAGGCAATCCGCAGGATGTTTTCTCCGGTCAGACCCTGGATCACGAAAAGATTGAAGCCGACGGGCGGCGTAATCTGGCTCATTTCCACAACGATGACGAGATAAATGCCGAACCACAGGGGGTCAATGCCAGCGGCTTCAACCATGGGCAGAATGACTGATGTGGTCAGGACGACAACCGAAATGCCATCGAGAAAGCAGCCAAGAAGCACGAAGAAGAGAGTTAAGGCTATCAGCAGCATATAGGGCTGCAAGCCCAGAGTGTCGATCCAGGTTGCGAGTTCTCGCGGTATGCCGGTAAAGCCCATGGCGCTGGTGAGGAAGTGGGCGCCTATAAGGATGAAGGCAATCATGGATGAGGTTTTTACGGTTCCCATCAACCCGTTTGAAAACGTGCTCCAGTTCAGCGAACCACTTTTCCAGGACAAGAGATGTGCCAAAGCCACGCCGATTGCCGCTGATTCTGTGGGCGACGCGAGCCCTGTGTATATCGATCCGATAACACCCACAATCAACAACATGACTGGAATCAGGGGGCGACTGCGGCGAACTTTGTCACGGAAAGAGAAGGTTTCAGCTTCGCCTGCAGGTACACCTGAAGGGTTCATCAGGGACCAGATCATCACATAGCCCGCAAAAAGGCTCATCAGCATCAATCCGGGCAGAATGCCGGCAACAAACAAACGGGCGATAGACTGCTCGGTTGCAACACCGTAAACGATCAGAATGATGGAAGGGGGAATTAACAAGCCGAGAGTTGCTGATCCGGCCAATGTGCCGAGAATCTGGTTCTTGTTGTAACCACGGTTGCTCAGCTCAGGTATCGACATCTTGCCTATTGTTGCCGCGGTCGCGGCCGAAGAACCTGAGATGGCAGCAAAAATGCCGCAGCCTATGATGTTTGTATGCAGTAGTCGGCCGGGCACCTTGCCCACCCATGGGGAGATGCCCCTGAACATTTCTTCGGACAAACGCGAGCGGAACAGAACTTCGCCCATCCAGATAAACATCGGAAGCGCCGCCAAATCCCAGGATACACTGGCACTGTAGAATGCTGTTGAAAGGCTGTCGCCTACTGGAATGCCACTGAAAAAATGCAGCGCAACAAGGCCAATGGCGGTTAATGAAAAAGCGACCCATAGCCCGCTGGCAAGGAGTACCAAAAGTACACACAGCAGCAGCAAACTCATCCAGATCATTTCCATGAGCTTACTCCTGAGGTGCTTCGGATGTGAGTTGGGATATCCGGCCACTGGCGAGCATAAATAGCGCATCCAGTAGAGCAATAAGGAGCCAGATCAGGCCAAGAGTCATTACTGCTTGAGGAATCCAGAGTGGTACTGGCACCATGCCAATCGAAAGGTCACCATAATCATGGCTGTCTAACGCGAGTCTGGCGCTGTGCCAGGCAGCAAAGCCGGTAATAGACGCGGCAATCAGAGTAACCACTATATCCATTACGCGGTGCAGTGATTCGGGAAGATACTGAACCACCAGAGTGACTCGAATGTGGCCGCCTTGCCAGAATGTATACGCAAGGCCAAAAAAGGTTGCACCAAGCAGCATGAACGCTGCAATTTCGGCAAGTCCGGGCACGCTCAGCCCCAAAGCTTCAAAGCCTGCTAATCCCAGCAATTGATCCAGTAAGCGACCCAGCACCTGTGCCACGATCAATACCATGATAAGTGTCAGGTTCACTGCGGAGAGTGCACCTCCAAATCGGTAAAAGGCATCGAATGCTCTGCGCATGGGCCCATCCTCTCAGTGTGACCCTTGGTGCAGGGAAAGGGGTCGTTCAAACATCAGGCATCGGATTACGATGCCTGATGTCACCAGGTGATTACTGCTTGTTGTAGGCGTCGAGTAATTCCTGGCCGCTCTCGCCTGCACGGTTGAGCCACTCAGCTGTCATGGCTTCCCCGATTTTTTGCAGGTGCTTGATCAGCTGGGGTGAGGGCTCGGATACCTCAATACCATTGTCACGCATGATTTGTATTTTGGCATTGGTTTCTGCCTTGCTGGCTTCCCAACCCCGCTTCTCTGCAACTTCGGCAGCATTTTCCAAGGCCTTTTGAGCTTCTTCAGGGAGTCGGTCAAAGGCTTTCGCATTTACGACCACCATGTTCTTTGGTAGCCACAGCTGGGCGTGATTGAAGTGCGTGAGGTAGTCCCAGGCTCGGGTGTTTGCGCCAGTTGAAGGAGAGGTAATCATGGCGTCAACCCGGCCAGTGCCAAAGGCGGTTGGAATGTCGGGCACTTCAACCTGAGTTGGCAAGGCACCCAGTAAGTCAGCGAGTTGTTCGCTTGATTTATTGTAGGCGCGCATTTTGACACCTTTCAATTCATCTCCGGTATTTACTGCAAACTGGGTATAGATGCCCTGCGGCGGCCAGGGTACGGCGAAGAGCAGCTTCAGGCGCTGGCGCTTCAAGCGTTCGGCAAGCACGTCTTTGGATGCCTGCCAAAGTTTCCAGGCCTGATCGTAATCGCTGGCCAGGTAGGGTACGGAGTCAACCTCAAATAAAGGGTCTTCATTGGCGAGGCGAGACATGATCAATTCGCCAATAGGAACCAATCCGCGGCGTACCGAGTTTTTGATTTCCTGATGTTTGATCAGTGAGCCGCTGCTGTGGATGGTGATGTTCAGTTCACCGTCGGTAGCATCCCGCACATCGTCCGCAAACTGCTGAATGTTGACAGTGTGGAAGTTTGAGTCGCCATAAGGCGTTGGCATATCCCAGTCGGTCGCCTGGGCACTACCAACAGACAGAGCGAGGGTTGCAGCTGTGAGGACACCGCCAATGCGTTTCAGAGAGGATGCAGATGAATGGAAAAGGGGGCGGATGATGCGTTTTTGCATAGTGTCTACCTCTTGCCACTGACGTGCGCATGACGTGTCAGTTGGGTTTGTTATTTTGTTTATTAGAGCTTTGTTTCAAGAAAGCTAGATGTGCCGCCGACGCCTGTCAAACACGCCGACGAAATCTTATTGGTAAATTATTAGCATAATGTCGATAAATTATCAGTAATTTATCTTCTTTGACAGTGAGGGATGAGTAGAGAATTGAGGTGTCAGGGTTTCGGGCTGCCCATAATGGCTTCCATATCGGCTGGGCGCGGTGCGCCTTGCTTCATCCCTATCGAGCCATCGCTGTTCTTGAAGTAGGTGCTTGGTGTAGCGCTAAGGCCTAAGCTGGACATTAACTGGTTGTTTTCCCGGATTTTCTTTGCGTTCGCGCTAACGACTTTGCGGTCTACTTCTATACCGCCCTTATCGTGATTCTGCAGGTTTTCTTTCAGGGCCATAGCAGGATCGCCTGATCCCAGAATTGTGGCTGCTTTTGGAAGACTGTCTTGTGCCAATATGCCCACCATTACGTGGCGCAGCTGTACCTTCCCGGCATCAATCCAGGGCTTTGCAGCGTTGCGGAACCTGTGGCAGAAAGGGCAGTTGGGGTCAGTAAAGGTATAGACAATAACAGGCGCATCGGCATCCCCGTCGCGAAGCCAGTTAGACGCTTCAATCTCAACCCAGGCTTTTTCATTCTGAGGCCCCAAAACCAGTTCCTGTATCTTGGGCATAGTGAGGTTTTCGCCACTGTCGTTCAGCAAGTTGCCGACGATTACGTGTTTTTTGTCCGGTGTGAGATAGAAAGCCACCGGGCCGCCCTGCATGCTGCCAACATAGCCGGTGATGCCTCCAGGGCCATCAAATGTTGCGGCAATCGTTACGCCGCGGTCAACCAGAAGTTGAACCGCATCGGGGTGCGTCTCTTGCGCCAGGACTGGCAGGCTTAATAGTCCGGTTGCAGCCAGAGTTGCTGCAAGCAATGACTGTTTCAGGGTGGCATTTTTCATGCGCATGGTGGGTCTCCAGATCGGGTTCAGTCAGCGTTAAAGTTTCTGAGGTTGTGAGCAAGTGAAGCCTTAGATAGCTCACCCAGATGGGCGTTTACCTGCTTGCCGTTGGCGTCGTAAAAGAGGGTGGTTGGCAAGGCCTGGCTGCCTGTTGTGCGGCCAAGGCTAGCGCTGGTGTCAGTCAGAACGTTGTTCAAAGAGAGTTGGTGCTGCCCCATGAACTGAGTGATGGTTTCAGGGTATTCGCCCTGATTTACAAATACAAAGGTGATGTCGGGGTTTTCCTGTTGCGCTTGCTCCAGTACAGGCATTTCCCGGATACAAGGTGGGCACCAGCTGGCCCACAAGTTAACAACGATGGGTTTGTCTTCCGCCATTTCCTGGAGTGTAACCGGCGTGCCATCCAGCAGGCTGAAACTGGTTTCGGGCATGTTTCTGGAGCTGCTTTCCACCAAAGTGACCAACAATGAAACAGAGCCCCATGTCAGTAGGCCGCTCGCTACGGCAATCGACAGAGGTCTGCGGATATTTGCATGACGCCAGAGTTTCCAGGCGGTCAGTGCTATCGCGCCTGACAGGCCCGCGATCACGTTAAATCCGCCATCCCGAATGTCGATGATGCCCCAGAGGTTATCCTGGTAGTATTCGAAGTACTGGATTACAAACCCGATTCTCGCCGTAACCATGGACGCCAGGAAAATGTCAGAAAGAGTTCCGGCGATAGGTACGCCTTGCTTTCGCCCGCTGACAGCTCCAACAACTAGCGCAATCACGAAAGCGCTAACCAACAAAAGCTGAGCCAAAGACATGCTCAGGGGGCCTAGACTAACCGATAACATCATTGCTCCTTGTTTATAACTTTATAACTGGCGGGCATACGACCTGAAGTTCTCCCATGAGTTCCTTTTTCAGGCTATTGTTAGATGGACTATTTTGTTTTTTAAAGGGCTGACTGGATACGAACATGCTATTGAATTGTGATATTGGCGAAAGTTATGGTGCCTGGACCATGGGGTTGGATGATCAGGTTATGCCGTTTATCGACCAAGCAAACATTGCCTGTGGATTCCATGCGAGTGACCCCCTGGTGATGCACAACACCGTACGTTTGGCGCTGCAACACAAGGTTGCTTTGGGCGCCCATCCGGCTTACCCAGACCTTCAAGGCTTCGGCCGTCGCCCCATGGTGTGCAGCCCGGAAGAAATCCACGCTATGGTGCTATACCAGGTGGGAGCCCTGAGCCAGATAGCCGCAGCCCAGGGTGGCCGCCTCAGTTACGTAAAGCCCCACGGCGCACTGTATAACGATATGATGCGCAATGAGGCCGTGCTCAGGGCCATTCTTGGAGCGCTGAGTCAGACTGCTGACAAGCTTGCCCTCATGGCTATGACAACAGCAAATAATCAATCGCTAAAGGCATTGTGTGCAGAGTACGAAATAGAATTGCTGCTGGAGGCCTTCGCCGATCGCGCATACGATGAGGAAGGCTATATCATTTCCCGTAGCCATCCTGGCGCGGTGCATAATGATGCTGATGTTATTTTGCAGCAAGTAATGGCAATAGCCCGGGGGGATGCTATTCAGACGGTCACAGGAAAGCCGCTCTATCTGGAAGCTGATACCCTGTGCGTCCATGGCGACAACCCGGAGTCCGTAGCCGCCGTGCGCTTTATTCGTCAGGCACTGACGGAGAAACTGGCCTGACAGTCAGAGCCTGAACCGTGATACCAGCGATTGCAGTTCGCTGCCAAGCCGCGCAAGTTCGGAGCTGGAGCTGTCGGTTTGATTTGACGATGCAGCAGATTGATCAGTAACGTCACGAATGCTGGTGATGTTCTGGTTAATCTCTTCCGCCACAGACGTTTGCTGTTCGGATGCGGTTGCAATCTGGTTGTTGTATTGCTTAATCTCGTCCACTGACCGCGTAATACGTTCTATGGAAGCACCTGTAGCTGTGGCCCGAGTGAGTGTGCGAGAGGCAAGCGATGCACTGGACTCCATTGCAGATACAGAGTTGCCTGCGCTGTTTTGCAGGGATGTTACCAGAGCCTCGATTTCCTGAGCGGAACTCTGAGTGCGCTGAGCCAGGGAGCGAACTTCATCGGCAACAACAGCAAAGCCCCGCCCTTGTTCACCCGCCCGGGCTGCTTCAATGGCAGCGTTCAATGCCAGCAAATTGGTCTGTTCCGCAACGGACTTGATAACATCCAGAACCGTGCCGATGTTAGAGGTCTCAGCTTGCAGGTTCTGAATAATTTCCATGCTCTGGCCTACTTCTTTAGCCAGGCTGTTCACTTGGTTCACTGTTTCCCTGACTTCATGCTCTCCCTCTGTTGCCTGATCGGCAGCGTCGGAGGCAACCGAGAATGCCTGTTCCGCGTTGCGGGCAATTTCGGCAACGGTTGCTGACATTTCGTTCATCGCTGCAGCAACCTGGTCAGTTTCCTGTTTCTGGCGATTGATACCCTCGCTGGTCTGGCTGGTAACAGTTGAAAGCTCTTCCGCAGAAGCCGCGATGTTGGATGCGCCGGATTCAATGTTTCTGACCAGTTCCCGCAAACTGCTGACCATGGTTGCGAGAGCAGCCATCAGGCGACCAATCTCATCTGTCCGGTTGTTGTCGATGTAAACAGACAGGTTGCCGGACGCAACTTCTGAGGCAACAGCAACGGCATGGTTGATCGGGGCTGTGATGGCCCGTGTAATCAGGTAGGCCATCAAAATTCCAAGCAGCACGGCGATGCCGGTTGCACCAAAGATCAGGGTGGTCGCCTGCTTGCGCTCAGTTTCCATAATGGCGGCCTGCCTGTCGCGCAGGTTGGTCGCTGATCCGATAACACGGCTGGCTGTTGTGACCATGTCCTCTGAAAGCTCTTCGCCCGACTCGGTCAGTTCCACCAGGTTCCGGAATTCGTTTGAATAGGATTCAAGAGCCTTAGTTACCTTTGCTCTCTCTTCCGCGCTGATGGAGGCCGATTTCAATGGTCCCTGCATTCGTTTTGCATCGTCCATATAAGACTCAACACTGCTTGAATCCCCCTCTACCAGGAACTTTCGCTCAGCTCGTCTCATATCTTCAAACATCGCTGACGCAAAAAACAGAGAGCTGTGTGCTTTGAGTGAAGAGCCAAGTATTCTGGCCTTTGTTTCAAGGCTGCTGAGTGCTTCTTTACGTTGGGTAGCGTTAATTTCTACATCGCTCATCAGCGATTGATACATCTGTATATCAGCCTGAATACTCTCCAGAACGCTGATGGAAGCGCTACCGGTCAGTAATGGCATGATGCGCTGGGTGATTCCAAGCGCGTCGTCCCCGTGGGCCCGGGATGCCTGAACATTCTCTGCGCCACCCGACAGTAAAAAGTTTTTCTCTTCTACCCTCGCTTCAGTAAGGCCCGTGTTGACCTGGCCCAGCATGGTTACAATGTTTGAACGTTGGCTATAGGTTTCCAGTGCGCTATTGCCAACCACACCCACCAGAATAGTGAGCATGAGCAGAAGAGCGAATCCGCCCACCATTTTCGTTCGGATAGTCATATCACCGAAGGGGTTTTGAAATGTCATACAGTATCCTTGGTGTTCGCAAGTAATACCGATCCAGGCAATCGAGTCCGTCCGACACACCAAGAAGAGGCATTTTGATACGCGAAAGAGGTTTTTGAGCTTTTTGTTGTGTCTCTATTAGGTATGTGTCGGAGGTAAACTTCAATTTGTTTTAAGTAACATATGGTTGCGGAGTGCTGTTGGTAGATTCCCGAAAGTGATTTGGGTATTCACTTTTGTTTTTGGGTTGAGCGGGCAGCCTGACGTCTACCACATAAGGTCGTCCGGGATTTCGTAGCCTGCGTAGGGATCGTCTTCACCCACATCGTCTTTCTTGCGGTCATGAAGTACCACTACTGCTCGGGCATCGCGTTCGATAATTTTACGAGCTACACCTTCTGCAACCACTTCATACTGCTCATTAACAAATACAATGGCCAAGCGGCCACGGGATAGCTGATCGACCATGGTGTCGTCCACATACAATTTTTTGATCTTTTTGTCGTGAACGAACTGATAGGAGGTTTCGCCCCGGCTGCGATCCAGTCGATTGGTCTCCACAAGTTGGCGAATTTGGGCCTGTATGGCTTTTTTCTCGGCTTCTTGTTGGCGTTGCAAGTTTAGCTGCCGGTCGCGCTCAGCTTTTTCTTCCCGGGCCTGACGAGCACGGATTTCCGTTTCATTAACCTGCACAGCACCTTTGGGCTGCTGTTTGCGCTGTTTATGCTTCTCATTTCGGATAGCCTTGGCCTTTTTCTGATCGGCCAGGCCCGCTTTCAATAGCTGGTCCTGCAGGGACGCCATGGGATAACTCCATTAATTGGTCATGAATTCTGGTATTCTATCGCGTTAGTATACGCCCTCGTGCTTACCTTCTTAACCAGCAACCGCTGATTCCAGGATTTTCTTGTATGCCTTCCTTTAAAAATCTTGATCTGTCTGCAGCCATGCAGGCCAATCTTGCCCAGTTAGGTTTTTCACAACCTACGGATATTCAGGCCAGAGCTTTGCCTCATTGTCTGATGGGTCGTGATGTGATCGCTATGGCTCAGACTGGTAGTGGTAAAACAGCGGCGTTTGGAATCGGGCTGATCGAAAACCTCAATCCGACACTGTATGCCGTACAAGGGTTGGTATTGTGTCCCACCCGTGAGCTAGCGGATCAGGTAGCCAAGGCCTTGAGGGAAATGGCTCGGGCAAAGGATAACGTAAAGATTCTTACGCTCTGTGGCGGGGTATCTATTGGTCCTCAGATTGGTTCCTTGGCCCATGGCGCCCATATTGTAGTAGGTACGCCGGGTCGGATTGCAGATCACCTGCGCAAAGGCACTCTGGATTTAAAACGCCTCAAAACTCTGGTTCTGGATGAGGCAGACAGAATGCTCGATATGGGCTTTCAGCCAGCATTGGAAGAAATTCTGGGGCACACGCCTGAGCGGCGCCAGACATTAATGTTTTCAGCCACCTGGCCGGAGTCTATTCGAAAGCTCAGTGCAGGCTTTCAGCGAGAGCCGGTTGATGTGCGGGCGGAATCCCGCAGTGTGAACTCTGATATACGTGAGCTGTTTTACGAAATTCCTGCTTCAGAACGTACTCGTGCCATAGTGAGCTTGCTGTCTGAGCATCAGCCGGTTTCCTGCCTGGTGTTCTGTGCTATGAAACAGCAGTGTGATGAGTTGGCGGCAGAATTGGGTGCCCAGGGATTCTCGGCACTAGCGTTGCACGGGGATCTCGAGCAGCGAGAGCGGGACAGCGTGTTGGTGCGCTTTGCCAACCAGAGTTGTCAGGTTCTGGTGGCAACAGACGTCGCGGCCCGAGGGCTGGACATCAAGTCGCTTCCCCTGGTTATTAACGCTGAGCCAGCACGGGATCCGGAGGTGCATACTCACCGGGTGGGTCGTACCGGGCGTGCAGGTGAAGCTGGTTTGGCCGTGACTCTGTGCAGCCCGGCTCAAGGTCATAAAATTAACCGTCTGGAGAGTGAGCGTGGCAGCCCGGTTGCCTGGGGCGATACTGAGATACTCCTTTCAGTACCAGCCGAGCCGATAGTTCCTGCCATGAAAACTCTTTGCATCGCCGCCGGACGCAAGGAAAAACTTCGTCCGGGAGATGTGCTTGGAGCGCTCACCGGCGAGGCTGGGTTAGACGGGAAATCTGTAGGCAAGATTGATCTGTTTGAGTTTCAGTGCTTCGTTGCAGTAGAGGCAAAGCAGGCCAGGCGTGCTTTGAAGCGCCTTGAAGATGGAAAAATAAAGGGTCGCAAGCTAAGGGTAAGAATGGCCTGAGAGCCGGACTCATGGGCTTTTTCGGGGGGTGCGAGAGCGGGTTAAGCGCTCGGAAACTCCGTATAGCCAGATGCATTTTGGTTGCTCACAGCCTGTGAAACCGGTAAATTACGCAGGATTTTGCCTCCCGGTTTGTTCGTGCAGCACAAGACGCCGGTCCAGTGCGCTACGGCTCTCGCGGGAAAAATCCCTAAATTTATACAGGTAGCTGTTTATATGGAAGACCTGATGTCTCAAGCCATCGACTTGATGGTTGCGGGTATGGGTTTTGTGTTCGCGTTTCTGGTTGTTCTGGTATTCGCGACTCTGCTTATGTCCAAACTGCTAACCCGGTTTGCCCCGCCAGAGCCGGTGACCCCGGCCAAAACACCTCGTGCCAAGCCAAAGGCGCCTGTATCAGTTGACCCTGATACAGCTGAGGCCATTAAAAAGGCGATTGCACAATTCCGGTCGCGCCACAAGAAGTGACCTGGTACCCGATTAGATACAACCTTTAAACAGAAGGCTGACACGATGACTGACACAAAGAAACCGCTGGGGATTACGGACGTTATACTTCGCGACGCCCACCAGTCCCTGCTTGCCACCCGTATGCGGCTTGACGACATGCTGCCCATTGCCGAGAAACTCGACAAAGTCGGTTTCTGGTCACTGGAATCCTGGGGTGGCGCTACCTTCGACTCCTGCATTCGTTACCTGGGCGAAGACCCCTGGGAGCGCATTCGTGAACTGAAAAAAGTAATGCCCAACACGCCTCAGCAAATGCTTCTGCGTGGGCAAAACCTTCTGGGTTACCGGCATTATGCGGATGACGTGGTAGAACGTTTCGTTGATCGTGCCGCCGAAAATGGCATTGACGTATTCCGTATTTTTGATGCCATGAACGATCCCCGCAACTTGGCAACCGCCATCAAGGCTGTCAAGAAAACCGGCAAGCACGCTCAGGGCACTATCTCTTATACCACCAGCCCTGTGCACACTATAGAGATGTGGGTAGAGCTGGCGAAAGAAGTTGCAGGCATGGGTGCGGACTCCATTGCGATCAAGGACATGGCAGGTATTCTCAAGCCCTATGTGGCTTTTGACCTGGTTAGCCGTCTGAAGAAAGAGCTGGATATCCCGATCCACATGCAGTGCCACGCGACCACCGGCATGTCTACCGCTACCGCCATCAAAGCAGCGGAAGCCGGTATCGATAACGTAGATACGGCCATCTCTTCAATGAGTATGACCTACGGCCATTCGCCCACTGAGGCGGTTGTTGCCATTCTTGAAGGCACAGAGCGCGATACTGGACTGGATCTGGTGTTGTTGGAAGAAATTGCCAGCTACTTCCGCGAAGTTCGCAAGAAGTACGCGAAGTTTGAAGGTAGCCTCCGTGGTACTGATTCCCGCATCCTGATTGCCCAGGTACCGGGCGGCATGTTGACCAACATGGAAGGCCAGCTCAAAGAGCAGAATGCTGCGCATCGTTTTGACGAAGTATTGGCTGAAATCCCCAAGGTTCGTGAAGATTTGGGCTTCATCCCGCTGGTAACTCCAACGTCTCAGATTGTTGGTACCCAGGCTGTTCTGAATGTTCTGACCGGTGAGCGCTACAAGTCTATCTCCAAGGAAACTTCTGCCATCCTGAAAGGCGAGTATGGTTCCGCACCAGCGCCATTCAACAAGGAACTGCAGGAGCGAGTTCTGGAAGGGAAGGAAGCTATTACCTGCCGTCCGGCAGACAATATTGAGCCGGAAATGGATAAGCTGACCGACGAGCTTAAGAAGCTGGCGGACGAAAAGAGCATCAAGTTGTCGGATAGCGTTGTTGACGATGTTCTGACTTATGCGCTGTTCCCGCAGATTGGTTTGAAGTTTCTGGAAAACCGCAATAACCCGGATGCTTTCGAGCCGGTTCCCTCGGCTGAAGATGCACTTCCAGCCAAGAAAGCCAGTGGCCCCGAAACATACACCGTTGATGTTAACGGCAAGCAGTATGTGGTTGCAGTGTCTGAGGGCGGTGAAATAACCCAGATTCAGGGCGAGGGTAATGCGGCGGCACCTGCGCCTGCAGCCGCCTCTGCGCCAGCTCCGGTTGCGGGCGGGGGGGAGCCGGTTATTGCTCCTCTGGGCGGTAATATCTTCAAGGTACTGGTTTCGCCAGGTGATGCCATTGAAGAAGGCGACGTGCTGATTATTCTTGAGGCCATGAAGATGGAAACCGAGATTCGCGCACCAAAAGCCGGCACTGTCGGCGAAGTCTTCATCAAGGTCGGTGATGCCGTCTCCCCTGATGATGAAATGCTGACAATCGCATAAAGGGCCAGCATTCCATGGATAAATTAATGACGTTATGGACAGGTAGTGGCCTGTTCAACATTGGGTCTGGCCAAGTGATTATGATCGCCGTTGGCCTGCTTCTTCTGTTCCTTGCAATTCGCAAGGGGTTTGAGCCTTTGCTGCTGGTACCTATTGGGTTCGGCGGTATTCTGGCGAACATTCCGGAGGCGGGGCTCGCCCTGACTGCGGCGGAAAATGCTATCCACTTTGCTCTGAAAGCCGGGAATGCCGAGATTCTGGCTGCACTGGCGGCGCCTCTGGATGTTGCGTATCAGGTTGGGCAGGTCGTTACGCCTGAACTGAAAGATGCCTTCAAGGTGGCTGTAAAAGAGGCGAGCTATTCTGAAATGGCAATGGCCAACTCTATTGCCCAGGATATCGGTTATGCCAATGGCATGCTCTATAACTTCTATTCTGTAGTTATCGGTAGCACCATTGGGCCCCTGGTGATCTTCATGGGCGTTGGGGCAATGACGGATTTCGGGCCGCTGCTGGCTAACCCGAAAACCATGCTTTTGGGTGCTGCGGCTCAGTTCGGTATCTTTGGTACGGTTTTGGGTGCTGCCTTGCTCGACTGGTTTGGCATTCTGGAATTTACCATTCTGGAAGCCGCTGCTATCGGTATCATTGGTGGTGCCGACGGGCCGACGTCGATCTATGTTTCCAGCGTGCTGGCCCCGCACCTTCTGGGTGCCATTGCGGTATCCGCATACGCTTATATGGCTATGGTGCCGATGATTCAGCCGCCCATCATGAAGGCGCTGACCAGTGAGAAGGAGCGGGCAATCAAGATGTCCCAGCTGCGTCCGGTCAGCAAGCGCGAAAAGATTGTGTTCCCGCTGGTTGTTCTGATTGCTGTGGTTCTGTTCTTGCCAGATGCTGCGCCTCTGCTGGGTATGTTCTGCTTTGGTAACCTGATGCGCGAGTGTGGCGTAGTGGAGCGTCTTAACGACACTGCCCAGAATGCTCTGATCAACATCACTACGATTTTCCTGGGTTTGTCTGTTGGCTCCAAGCTGATGGCGGACAAGTTCCTGGATGCTCAGACTCTGGGTATTCTGGGGCTGGGTATCGTGGCATTTGCTGTTGGTACTGCGTCGGGTGTTCTGATGGCGAAGCTGATGAATAAGTTGAGCAAGGATCCGATTAACCCGTTGATTGGTTCTGCAGGTGTGTCTGCTGTGCCGATGGCGGCGCGGGTTTCCAACAAGGTTGGTCTTGAGGCGAATCCGCAGAACTTCCTGCTGATGCACGCTATGGGGCCGAACGTTGCTGGTGTTATTGGCTCGGCTGTTGCTGCGGGTGTGATGATCAAGCTGCTTAGCTGATTGTTACTCTTGTAGTGCGGAAAACCCCGCCTTGCTTTTGCTTGGCGGGGTTTTCTGCTTTCTGGGGCCATGGGCTTTGGAGCATGAGCCAGCACGGGGCCGATTTTCAGGAACCGCTACGAGCACATCCATGTGCGCTTGTCTCCGGCCGTCCATGGCCTCCGACATTCCTGAAAATCGGCCCCGCACCGGCTCTTCCATCTTCGGCATTGGCCTTCTCAAAGGCTGATTTAATGAAAATCTCGCGAGCTGACCGGGAGTGTTTTGATGAGATGACTCAGGTCCGAGAGTTTTCCTGCCATAACGTGAACAACTTCCCCCTCTCTTTCCAGAATACCTTTTACATGCAGCAACCGGGCGGTGAGTAACGGTTTGCGCTGCCGGCGGGCGGTTTCCAGCCAGACTACGATGTTTACGTTGCCGGTTTCGTCTTCCAGGGTTACGAAGGTGACGCCGGAGGCGGAGCCGGGGCGTTGGCGGCCGGTTACCAGGCCGGCTACTTGTACGGGGATACCGGCTTTGGTTGTTTTTAGTTGTTCGGCGTTGAGGCAGAACTTCAGGTGGCCTTGTTCCCGGAGTAGGGCTAACGGGTGGCGTTGGAGGGTTAGGCCTTGGCTGGCGTAGTCGGCGAGGATGTTCTGGCCTTCGGTGGGTTCTGGTAGCTGGTTGCAGGCTGCCGGTTTGTAGTGTTCGCCATCTTCGGCCACAGCGAAAAGTTCTGTGGGTTTTTCGTGCCCCAGGAGTTGCCAATAGGCCTGGTGGCGGTTGTCTGCAAAGGCGGGCATGGCGTTGGCCCCAGCCAGGAGTTCGATTTCGCGCTGGTTGAGATCCGCGAGGCGGCGTAGCTCGGCGGGGGATTGGTAACCGGCTTCGGGGCGAAGCTGGCACAGACGTTGTGCTGCATTTTCGGGGAAACCCCGAATGATTCTCAGGCCTAATCGTAGTTGCAGGTCCGAGCCTTCCAGGGTGTGTTCCCATTGGCTTTTGTTGATGTCTGGTGGCAGTGCCTTCATGTTATGGCGTTTTGCGTCCTGTAGCAGTTGCGATGGGGAGTAGAAGCCCATGGGTTGGCTGTTGAGCAGGGCGCAGTAAAAGGCGCTTGGATAGTGGCGTTTGATCCAGGCGGAGACGTAAACGAGCAGGGCGAAACTAGCGGCGTGGGATTCGGGGAAGCCGTAGCCTCCGAAGCCGCAGATTTGCAGGTAGAGGCGTTCGGCGAAGTTGGCATCGTGGCCCCGTGCAAGCATGCCGTTGATGAGCTTTTCCCGGAAGGGAGTCATGTCACCATGGGATTTCCAGGCGGCCATGGCGCGGCGGAGCTGGTCGGCTTCGCCGGCGCTGAAACCGGCGGCCACCATGGCCAGTTTGATGACCTGTTCCTGAAAGATGGGCACCCCCAGCGTGCGTTCCAGTACGCCACGAACGGCGTCGTTGGGGTAGTCCACCGGTTCCAGGCCGTGTTTGCGGCGCAGGTAGGGATGTACCATGTCTCCCTGGATGGGGCCGGGGCGGACGATGGCTACTTCGATTACCAGATCATAGAAGGTTTCGGGTTTCAGTCTGGGCAGCATGTTGATCTGGGCGCGGGACTCCACCTGGAATACGCCGATGCTGTCGCCTTTTTGCAGCATCTTGTAGGTGGCCCGGTCTTCCTGGGGGATGTCCTGCATGTGGAAAGGATGGCCTTTCTGCTGGCTGATCAGTGCCAGGGCTTTGCGGATGGCGGTCAGCATGCCCAGTGCGAGCACGTCTACTTTCATCAGGCCCAGGCTTTCCAGGTCGTCTTTGTCCCATTGGATAACAGTACGGTCTGCCATAGCGGCGTTTTCCACTGGTACCAGTTCGCTCAAGGGGCCGGAACTGATCACAAAGCCACCCACATGTTGGGAAAGGTGGCGGGGGAAGCCTAGCAGGGTGTTCACCAAGGCAAAGAACTGGTCTGCGACTTTCGGGTTGCGGGTCAGGCGTTTGTCGAGAATCTGCTGGCGCCAGTTGGTGGCTTTGTCTCGCCAGTCAATACCTTCCAGCAACTGTTCCACCAATGCAGGGTCGAACCCCAAGGCTTTGCCAACGTCGCGAATAGCACTCTTTGGTCGATAGCGGATTACTGTGGCTGCCAGTGCGGCCCGTTCCCGGCTGTAGCGTTGGTAGATGTACTGTATCACCTCTTCCCGGCGTTCGTGCTCAAAGTCCACGTCGATGTCCGGCGGCTCGTTTCTGTCTTTGGAGATGAAACGTTCAAACAGCAGGTCGACCTGGGCCGGGTTCACTTCGGTAATGCCCAGGCAATAGCACACGGCGGAGTTGGCGGCAGAGCCCCGGCCCTGGCACAGAATGCCCCGGCTGCGGGCGAAGGCAACTATGTCGTGGATGGTGAGAAAGTAGTGTTCGTACTTCATCTCTGAAATCAGTCCCAGCTCTTTTCGGATCAGGGCCTGAACAGACAGTGGCGTGCCTGCCGGGAAGCGTTGCTGTTCACCTTGCTGCGTTAAACGCTTCAGATAGGCGGCCGGGGTTTCTCCCTCTGGTACCAGGTCTGGCGGGTATTCGTAACGCAAGCTGCCTGGCTCAAAGGTGCACTGTTGAGCAATGCGTACAGATTCTTGCAGCCAGGTTTCCGGGAACAACCGTTGCAGGACTGGTAGGGGGCGCAGGTAGCGTTCACCATTCTGGAACAGACAGTGACCGGCGCTTTCCAGGCTGGTGTGGTTGCGCAGGGCGGTGAGTACATCTTGAAGGGGTTGGCGTTGCCGGCTGTGCATGTGCACTTCGCCGATGGCAGTAATCGGGCAACGCAGGTGGTCGCTTAACCAGCGGGCTCTGGCCAGCTGCTGTTCCTCACCGGATTCCAGGGTACGGGCGGCGGCAATCCACAGGCGGTGTTCAAACAACCGGAGCAACCATTCGCCACAGGCCAGGGCCTGATCGGCATCGGCCTCAGCCGGGGAGGGAGGCAACCACAGGCACAGGCAGTCATCCAGAGCATGGGTTTCCGTATCGCTATGGAAAAGCTGGTACTGGCCTTTTTCGGCCCGGCGCCGGCCGGTGGTTATAAACTGGCAGAGTTGGCCGTAACCCTTGCGGGTGCGGGCCAGAAGAATGAATCGGGGTGTGCTGGCACCGGTCGGGCTGTCGGCTAACTCAAACCAGCTTCCGGTAATCAGTTTTACAGGGCTTTCTTTCAGTGCCGCCCAGGCACGGGGAATGCCTGCAACCGAACAGGCGTCGGTAATGGCCAGTGCGGTATACCCAAGCTCTGCTGCGCGCTCTGCCAGTTCATGGGGGTGGGAGGCTCCAGTCAGGAAAGTGAAGTTACTGAAGCAGAATAGTTCAGCATAGGAATATTCGCCCATCAGCCAAACCATCCATGTATGAACCAACCTTCCCGCATATCCCGGAATACCCACGCCAGTTGCCCGTTACTCAGCTGGGCAATGTAATAATCCCGTTGTACACGTTGGCCATCCCACCAGCCGCCGCTGATCCTTTCCGGGCCTGTAAACCATGCTTTCGGAGTTTCTGTAAGTGGTTGTGGGCCTTGTAGAAGCCACAGAGGGCGGCGGGGCAGCTGGTCTGCTGAGGCTGTTGTTGCGCGGCTTGGTGGCCGTACTTCCGAGGTGCGCCACGCACGCTCAGGCCGGTGATCTGGTTTGGGCGAGAGTTGTGTGAGTGCGGTGTCCCCAAGCCTTGCCTGCAAGCGGCTCATCAGGGTATGCCAGGCTTCATTCAGATCCTGGCTTTCGCCGAGCAGGTCCTGCCCGCCGGGTACTTCCTGCTCGAGAAACCGTTTAACCGTCAGGCGCAGAGATGTGACCGGAGCCTGGAATGGCTGTTGTTCCAACCGCAGGCTGATCAGGTTGAGAAAGGCCTCCGCGCGATGTTCGGGGCCAGATGTGCGAATGCGCAGGTGCGTTGGTTCTCCGTGTCTGTGTTGAAGCGCCAGCAGCAAGCAATCGGTATCCTGCTGGCGCCAACACAGATCTTTTTCCAGCTCAGCAAGCATGCGGCGCAAGGGGAAAAGCAATCCCTGTGAGTGCTCAATATCCTGTATAAAGTCTGCTTGTTGCCGGAAGTAGTGAGGCGGCTGCCAGGATGCTTGTGGGTCTGGTCTGGCCCCCTGAATTTTCTGGATATAGGCAAGGGTTTCCGGCGACAGTCTGCGCGCCATCTCTGTTGGAGGTAAGTTGAATACTTCCCCCAGGGTAGTCAGACCAAGCCGTTGCAGGCGTGTGCAGGTGCGCCCGTCAAATTCCGCAGCCAACAGTGGCATTTTGCCCAGAATCTGAAGGATGCGCCCTGTATCGGATGAGCACTCGCCCAATCCATTGCGAGCGATCAGTCTCGCGGCTAGCGGTGTGTGGCCAATGCCTACCCAGGCGGTAAGCTGACGCTCGTGTAGAACTTCTTCTATTGTTCGCCAAACAGCCGGAAGGCCGCCGTACATCCGCTGCAGACTGCCGATTTCAGCCAGCAGTCCGTCAGGCGGCACCAGCACAATATGAGCTGCATAGCGGTACAGCCAGCAGGCCTGGTCTTCCAGAATGCGGGCTTCTTGTGGCTGGTCTGCCCTTACTATTCCCAAATCCGGCACAAGGCTAATCGCTGTTTTCAGTCGCATGCCAACCTTCACGCCCAGATTTCTGGCAGTTTGACAGGCTTGCATTACTGTCTGCCCGGAGCCCTCAACAATCACCAGGGCAGCGACGCTTTCACCGGAATGGCGAATGTGATCCAGCAATAGGTGAGGGAAGTGCAGGTGCAACCAAAGCATGAAGATTACCGTGCTGCTACGGGCCAGGGGCCTTGAACCACCCGGGGTGATTCATGATGAAGCAGGCCGGCCCGGTGAGTCATTGCCAGCGAACAACGCTGGCCTGGCCAGCTGCCACGGCGTTTTACCACATTCACTTTCAGGCCCTGTTGGTCGTCAGGCACCAGGTCAAGGCGTAAGGCTGCCGGGGAGTTCTGTTCGGCGTAGTGGCGCTCACGGAAAAGCACGCACACATTGCTTCCGGCCTCAGCAGCCAGTTGCAAACGCCGGATTTCCCGGGCGGCCAGTTTGCCTGGCCAGGCTATAACCAGGCCGGTAACCGGGGAGCGCAGGCAGTTTTCCAGAGTCCATAGGATGTCGCCTTTGTCTTCAGTGTGAACCATGATGACCTGATCCAGCTTGATACCTTCCCGTGCCAGTGCCGGGGCATAGGGCGTATGTGGCGGATTTAGCCAGAACACGGTCTTTCCGGCCTGCGACAACTTCTGCATCAGCGGCATTAACAGAGTCAATTCGCCAATACCGAGTGCATCCAGTAAGCACTCGCTCAAAGCGCCTCGGGGCCAGCCAAGCCCTCCGAGTTGGTTGTCCAGCGCCTGATAACCGGTCGGTTCTGCCGCTTGAGTGGTTTTGTTATGCCTGTGCCCCTGCCAGACACGGGCATCTTTCATTAGCGTGTTAAGAAGCTCGCTCATGGTGCAATCTCGGAATACTGTTTAAATATACAGTATTCCGAAGACGCGCTGATTTCAAGACACCAGTTGATAAAATGACTGACCGGGCCCATGTTATAAAGTATGTAGCGGAAAAAACTCGGATATCAGATCGGAGGTATTGCATGAGTGGACTGGCTGAACAGCCTTGTGAGGCGTGTAATGCAAACGCCCCCAAGGTAACTGATGACGAGAAGCGGTCGCTGCATAAAAGCGTTCAGGACTGGGAAATTCTCAGCGTCGATGGTGAAGAACAGCTAAGCCGCATATTTAAGTTCAAAAACTTTTCTCAAGCCTTGGCTTTTACCAACAAAGTGGGAGAGCTGGCTGAGGCTGAAAATCATCACCCGGCCATCTTGCTGGAATACGGTAAGGCAACCGTAAGCTGGTGGACCCACGCAATCGGTGGGCTGCACAAAAACGATTTTATCATGGCCGCGAGAACAGACTCGGCTTACCACTGATCGTCTTTTTTCTCTTGGGCTTCAAGTTCCGCTTTGCGCTTGCGGATTTTCTCCAGCTTGTCTTTCGGGATATGCATTTTGCTGGCTGAATCCCGAAGCATGAATAAGCTACCCAAGACCAGGCCCAAGGCGACGAGTATAAAAATCCACCCTATCATTGGCATGAGATACCTCCGTAGTACTGAAGTGGCTTTATTAGTGGGTTAGGCATTGTCGTCTTATCGACGGAACAATTTATCCGCGTACCAAATATTATGGCAGTGTCTGCCGAAAACAGGAGTTCTATCAGATGGCAAAATTATTACAGGTCGACTTTCCATTCTCTGGTCCATTCGGTGAAGAAATGGCCGAAGCTTTGAAAGGCCTCGCCGCTTCCATCAATGAGGAGCCCGGGTTTATCTGGAAAATCTGGACAGAGAATGCCTCAGAGAAAGATGCAGGTGGCATCTATCTTTTTAAAACCGAAGAGACAGCTCAAGCCTATCTCGAGAAACACACCGCCAGACTCAAAGGGCTTGGTGTTGAAAAAGTGAATGCCAAGATTTTTGATGTAAACGAGACGTTGTCAGAAATTAATGGCGGCCCTCATTAAAGAGCGGGTTTCAGCATAGACAGTTTCGTTAGAAAATAAACAGTAGCCAAGGAGCCCAATAGTATGAGCGATGCCAGTTATATCCCGCCCAAGGTCTGGAAGTGGGATTCAGCCAGTGGTGGTGCTTTTGCGAATATTAACCGCCCCATGGCAGGCCCTACACACGAGAAAGATCTGCCGGTTGGAAAACACCCTTTCCAGCTCTATTCGCTGGCTACACCAAACGGTGTGAAAGTTACGATAATGCTGGAAGAGCTGCTGGAGCTGGGTGTCAGAGAGGCAGAGTACGATGCCTGGATCGTCCGCATTAATGAGGGTGAGCAGTTCAGTAGCGGCTTTGTGGATGTGAACCCCAACTCGAAGATACCTGCGCTGATGGACAGGTCTCAGGATCCTGCTGTTCGCGTATTTGAATCAGGTTCCATACTGCTTTATCTGGCGGAAAAATTTGATCGGTTTCTGCCATCGGATATCCAAGGGCGCACCGAAACCCTTAACTGGCTGTTCTGGCAGATGGGCAGTGCGGCATTTGTAGGCGGCGGCTTCGGGCACTTTTTTGCCTATGCCCCTGAGAAGTACGAGTATCCGATTAACCGCTACACCATGGAAGTGAAGCGACAGTTGGATGTTCTGGATAGGCAGCTAGCCAACAATCGGTTTGTTGCTGGTGACGAATACACCATTGCCGATATGGCTATCTGGCCCTGGTATGGCGCACTGGTAACTAACGCGGTATACGATGCTGCAGAATTTCTTGAGGCGCATACCTATACCAATGTGATGCGTTGGGCACTGGAGCTTAAAAAGCGGCCGGCTGTTCAGCGTGGGCGAATGGTGAACCGCGCTTGGGGTGAGCCTGAAACCCAACTGCATGAACGCCACGATGCGAGTGACTTTGAGCACAAGACCCAGGATAAGCTTGGTGGGGACAACGAGGATTCCTGATTAATCAATCCAGGTTTTATTGATGATCTCTGACATTGTTTACATTGTTGCTCTAACAGCGCTTGCCGGTATCTGCATCCCACTTGGGGGGTTACTGGCAAGGGTTGAGCGCATTGGCCCCAACTGGCTGGAGCAGGAGTTTCGGCACTTTCTGATCGCCTTGGGTGGTGGCATTTTACTCGGTGCAGTGACCATTGTTCTGATACCGGAAGGGCAGACAAGCATCGGTAATTCGTTCTGGGCTATCCCCGCAATCCTTGCTGGCGGCGTGTTGTTTTTCTGGATTGAGCGAATGCTTGGCGTTCATCACCGGGAATCGCCACAGTTAATGGGTGTGATGCTGGATTTTGTACCAGAAGCCGCCGCCCTGGGTGGGCTGATCATCGTTAACCCGAGTCTTGCGCCTTTGATGGCCGTGCTGATCGCGATGCAAAACCTGCCTGAAGGCTTTAATGCCTACCGTGAATTCCGTGACAAACCTGGCTATACCCCAAAAAAGACCCTCACTGTGATGACAGGCCTTGCGGCGGCGGGGCCCATTGCAGGCCTTTCAGGGTATTTTTTCCTATCTGGACAACCTGTGGTTCTTGGAACCATCATGCTGGTGGCATCAGGCGGGATTCTGTACCTGATTTTCCAGGATATTGCGCCCCAGTCCCGATTGGACAAGCACTGGGGGCCACCGCTTGGTGCGGTGATCGGCTTTTGCCTGGCGTTGTTCAGTGACATGCTGGTTACGCAGGTCTGAGGATCGAAAGTGAGTCCTTCAGGGAGGTCAGGCGATTTTACGGGTAGCCTCCTCGCTAAGGACTTTTTCAATCTCTTCTGCCGATAGATTTTCCTTCTTGAGCACGGCCTTGGCCAGGGCTTCGAGTTGATCCCTGTGCTCCGTCAGGAATTCTATGGTGGCTGCCTCCATGGCCAGAAGCTCTGCCTGGATTTCAGCGTCTATCAACTCTGCCATCTTCTCGCTGTACTCCCGGCTTGAGCCCATTTCACGGCCCAGGAATACGTGTTCCTCGCCAATGCTGAGGCCCACTGGGCCGATCTTTTCGTTCATGCCCCATTGGCCAATCATCCGGCGGATCAGCTTGGTAGCCTCCTTGAGATCACTCTGGGCCCCGGTGGTTACTTCGCCGTAGATTATCTTTTCCGCAGCACGCCCGCCGAGCATCACTTTGATGCGGTCTCTGAGATAGCTTTCAGAGTAGTTGTAGCGGTCTTCTGTGGGCGTTTGCTCCGTAACGCCCAAAGCCATGCCGTGGGGAATGATTGTTACCCGGGTGAGGGGGTCGGCCTTTGGCATGTAATAAGCCATGATGGCGTGACCGCTCTCGTGGTAGGCCACGACTTCGCGTTCTTCCGGCGACAGCCTTGCATCGCGTTTCTCTCCCAGAACAATACGATCCCGGGCAACCTCAAAGCAGCGAGCCGTGACTTCTTTCAGATCTTCCCGGGCGGCTGTCAAGGCGGCTTCATTTACCAGGTTTTTCAGATCGGCACCGGAAAAGCCAATGGTGCGGGCGGCCAGTTGTTCCAGGTCTACATCAGCGGCCAGGGGGACTTTGCGTACGTGTACCGCAAGAATGGCGTCACGTGCATCCTTATGTGGCAGATCCAGGGTAATCTTGCGGTCGAAACGGCCAGGCCTTAGCAGGGCGCTGTCCAGTACATCCGGGCGGTTGGTGGCCGCCAATACCAGAATGTTTTCATGAGATTCGAAACCGTCCATTTCTGTAAGAATCTGATTCAGCGTTTGCTCCCGCTCATCGTTCCCGCCTCCCAGTCCAGCGCCTCGAGAGCGACCAATGGCATCCAGTTCATCAATGAAAATCAGCGCTGGCGCTTCCTTGCGAGCATTCGCAAACATGTCCCGAACCCTTGAAGCTCCCACGCCCACAAACATCTCAATAAATTCCGAGGCGCTCACGCTGAAAAAGGGCACCTCTGCTTCCCCGGCGATGGCGCGGGCAAGCAGAGTTTTACCTGTCCCTGGCGGGCCTACCAAAAGAACGCCTTTGGGCATGGATGCACCCAAAGCCCGGTACTTTCCCGGGGACTTCAGAAAGTCGATAATCTCTGCGATTTCCCGCTTGGCGGATTCAATGCCGGCCACGTCATTCAACGTTGTAGTGGAGGTTTCTTTCTCAGCCCTGCGGGCTTTCGACTGGCCGTGATTAAACATCCCGCCGCCCTGCATCATGCGTTTCTGTGCCGACCCCCAGAACCAGTACATCAGCGCGAGAAGCAAGATCCAGGGCAGGAAGCCACGAATCATTTCCTGCCACCACAGTAGGCCTGAAGACTGGGCTCGGATGGTGACCTCGTGGGCCTCCAACAGGGTGAGCAGTTCCGGGTCATCCATGGGCGGCCGGATGGTGTTGAATCCGGGGCTTGAGCCCTGCATGCTGTCACCAGAACTCAGAGACGTTCTGCCCTGATCGCTGAACAGGCCGGTTATTGTCTCTTCCTTGAGTGTTACCTCAGAAATCTGGTTGTTGGTGACTGCGGTTTTGAATTCGGAATAGGCCATTTCCCGGAGTTTTGGTGTGCCACTGTCCTGTAGCCACATAAACACCAGGAAAATAGCAGCGCTGAACCAGAGAAATGAATACTGCCTGGGTATCTCCGGCTTTTGTTCAGCGGGTGGCGTCTGGTTTCCGGAACGGTTGGGATTGGTCATTTTGGTCTCCGGTCACCCTCCATGATCTTGGCCACGAAAACGGACTTGCCATAGGTCTCGAATGACCATTTCATAGTGTCGGAGAGTACTTTCATAACCTCGTCGTACTCACCGAAAATTTCGGTACTCATGCGACCGGCAACAACTTGCAAACCAGTCTCTTCCAGCCGGGCGATCAGATCCCAGATGGGTTGCTTGTATTCATCCTTGAGTGGATAACAGCTCAGTTGTACAGACAGGAACATAAATGCCTCCAGCTTTCGTGTTCAGAAATGCATTGCCCAATGGTGACTCTATCAGTAGCCCATAGCCGAGGAAGTACTGCGCCTCGGGTCGGCACCACCGTACAAAATGCCATCTTCGCTTATCATGATACTCTGAATAGCCCCCATAGCCGAGTTGGTCACCACCTTGTGGCCACGGCTTTCCAACAGGCGCACTGTGTCTTTGCTGATCCCTTGCTCAACCCGGATTTCATCCGGAAGCCATTGGTGATGGATGCGGGGTGCATTAACGGCGGTTTGTATATTCATGTCGTGGTCAATTACGTTCATGATCACCTGCAAGGTGGTGGTGATAATGCGAGAACCACCGGGGCTGCCGGTGACCAGGAAGTTGCGGTCGCCTTTGCGAACGATGGTGGGGGACATGGAGCTGAGCATGCGCTTGCCTGGCTCTATCTTGTTTGCCGCGCCACCAATCAGGCCGTAGGCGTTGGGTACCCCTGGTTTGGCGCTGAAATCGTCCATTTCGTTATTGAGCAGGAAGCCAGCGCCCTGCACAGTAATGCCCGAACCGTAGCTAAAGTTGATAGTGTAAGTGTTTGAGACGGCATTGCCCCATTTGTCCACCACTGAAAAGTGGGTGGTTTCAGGGCTTTCGTAGCTTGCTGGCTGGCCGTGGCGAACCTCGCTTGCTGGTCGGGCCTTACCCGGTTTGATGCCTTCCCGTAATTCTTCCGCGTAAGATTTGCTGGTCAGGCCTTTCAGGGGCACGTCTATATAATCCGTATCGCCCAGATACTCAGAACGGTCGGCATAGGCCAATTTCATGGCTTCGGCCATATAGTGAATCGTATCTGCTGAGTTGTGGCCCAGTTCTGAAATCGGGTAGCCTTCAAGTACATTCAGTATTTGCACAATGTGAGCGCCGCCAGAGGAGGGCGGTGACATGGAATAGATATCGTAGCCCCGATAATTTCCATGCACAGGGGTGCGCACAGCCGGCTGATAATTTTCAAGATCCTGCCGGGTGATGAGGCCACCGTGCCTTTCCATTTCTTCAACGATCAGCGTTGCCGTTTCGCCTTCGTAAAAACCTTTTACGCCATCATCCGCAATACGTTGCAGTGTATCTGCCAGTTCCGGTTGACGAAAACGCTCGCCAGCTTGCCAGGCGGAGCCGTCTTCTTTGTAAAAGGTTGCTTGGGTTGCAGGCCAGCGCTGGAGGCGTTCTCGCGCTTGTTCCAGGCCTTCGCTAAAGCGTTTCGGAACAATAAAACCATCACGGGCAAGTTTGATGGCTGGAGCCAGAGCCTGTTTCAGGGAAAGGGTGCCATGGCGTTCAAGAGCCAGAGCAAGTCCTGCCACGGTACCGGGGACGCCTGCAGCGAGGTGGGTAAATCGGCTGCGGTTCTTTACTACTTCTCCAGATTCATCCTGATACATGGTTTCGGTGGCGCCCGAGGGAGCTTTTTCACGGTAATCTATGGCTTCCGGCTCTGTGCCGTCACCTTTGGATATCAGCATAAAGCCGCCACCGCCGATGTTTCCGGATCTTGGCTGGGTAACGGCAAGGGCGAATCCGGCCGTTACTGCAGCATCCACAGCATTACCTCCGTTTTTCAGTACTTCGAGTGCCACTTCTGTTGCGAGGGTATGGCTGGTTGCCACCATGCCGTTACTGGCGCTGGCGGGATGGAATCGCTCCCCCTCCAGAATGGCCTGGCTGAAAGCCGGCATAGCAAGAGTTGCAAGGCATAGTGTCAGAGCTGCTGTCAGGGTTCGCGCTCGCAGGCTCCCTGAGCGTCCGTTTAACCGGGTTTTCCATGATTGCGGGTGCGGGTGTCTGTCCATGTCTCCATTCCTCGTTTCTGATGTTCAGATAGGCTATAATAGCCCGTCATTTTACAGGGTGCGTACCGTCTAACCTTGGTTTTTGCTCGGGTTCCTGTTCGGGCTGCCGTTTCCGGCTAGCGTTTTCGTCGCATCTGCTTTCCCGTTTGCCAGTTAAGGAAAGGCTTTCATGGAGCATACCTACCGTCTTGTGATTTCCTGCCCGGATGGGGTTGGAATTGTCGCCAAGGTGAGTAATTTTCTGTCTACTTATAATGGCTGGATAACCGAAGCTAGCCACCACTCCGACACTCATAGTGGTTGGTTTTTCATGCGTCACGAAATCAAGGCCGATTCTATTCCGTTTGGCCTTGAGCAGTTTCGTGCTGCATTTGCGCCGATCGCCCGGGAGTTTGATATGCAGTGGCATATTGCAGACTCGGCTCAGCCCAAAAAAGTCATACTCATGTGCAGCAAGGAGTCTCATTGTCTGGCTGACCTCTTGTACCGCTGGCACAGCAATGAAATTAACGCTGAAATAGTCGCTGTAATCTCTAATCATGACGACCTGCGCAGTATGGTCGAGTGGCACGGGATTCCATACCACCACATTCCGGTGAGCAAGGCGAACCGCGAAGAGGCGTTCGCTCAGGTTGATGAACTTTTCGAAAGTTACGAAGCCGATGTGGTCGTGCTTGCCCGCTATATGCAGATCTTGCCCGCAGAGCTTTGCGCTAAATACGCTGGCAAGGTGATCAACATCCACCACAGTTTCCTGCCATCCTTCGCCGGGGCGAGGCCATACCACCAGGCATACAGCCGCGGTGTGAAGCTCATTGGTGCTACCTGCCACTACGTGACACAGGACCTTGATGAAGGGCCTATCATTGAGCAGGACGTAATCCGTATCAATCACAGTGATGCCATTGAAGACATGGTACGCCTAGGTAAGGATGTAGAGAAAAATGTTCTCGCCCGGGGATTGCGCTCTCATATTGAAGATCGCGTGATTACCTTCGAAAACAAGACAGTAGTATTTAGTTAAGGCCGCCGCACAGTTGCCCCTAGCAGGGGGCGACTGTGATAGAGTTGGTGGTTTGATGAAGAATAACTATGGGGCCGGGTGACGGCCCTGAAACGACTCCCAGATAACGCAAAGGAACCTTTCTCGATGGGTGAATTAGCCAAAGAGATCCTGCCGGTCAATATTGAAGACGAACTGAAGCAGTCTTACCTGGACTACGCCATGAGCGTCATCGTCGGGCGAGCACTTCCAGATGTGCGGGATGGTCTCAAGCCGGTTCACCGTCGTGTTCTGTTCGCCATGTCCGAACTGAACAACGACTGGAACAAGGCCTACAAGAAGTCTGCCCGTGTGGTGGGTGATGTTATTGGTAAATACCACCCGCACGGTGATTCTGCTGTTTACGACACCATCGTTCGTATGGCCCAGCCTTTCTCTCTGCGATACCCGCTGGTAGATGGTCAGGGTAACTTTGGTTCTATCGACGGTGATAACGCGGCAGCCATGCGTTATACCGAAATCCGCATGAAGAAAATCGCGCACTCGTTGCTGGCGGATCTCGAGAAAGAAACCGTAGACTTTGTCGATAACTATGACGGAACAGAGCGCATCCCCGAGGTAATGCCCACCCGCATTCCCAACCTTCTGGTGAATGGCTCCTCCGGTATCGCCGTAGGTATGGCGACCAATATCCCGCCCCACAACCTGACAGAAGTTGTTAACGGTTGTTTGGCGCTGATCGATAATCCGGATCTCACCTGCGATGAACTGATGGAGTTCATTCCGGGCCCGGATTTCCCGACTGAAGGTATCATCAATGGCCGTGCCGGCATCGTTGAAGCCTATCGCACCGGTCGTGGCCGCATTTACATCCGCGCCCGCCACGAAATTGAAACCGACAAGAAGACCAACCGTGATGCCATCATCATCACCGAGCTGCCGTATCAGCTGAACAAGGCCCGCCTGATCGAGAAGATCGCTGAGCTGGTGAAGGAAAAGCGTCTGGAAGGCATTACCGAACTGCGGGACGAATCCAGCAAGGAAGGTATCCGGATCTTTATCGAGCTGCGCCGTGGTGAAAACCCGGAGGTTGTGGTTAACAACCTGTTCAAGCATACCCAGTTGCAGACAGTTTTCGGTATCAACATGGTGGCGCTGATCAACGGCGAACCAAAAATACTGAATCTCAAGGAAATGCTGGATGCGTTCGTGCGTCACCGCCGTGAAGTGGTGACTCGTCGTACCATCTTTGAGCTGCGCAAAGCCCGTGAGCGTGGTCATATACTTGAAGGCCTGACCGTTGCACTGGCCAACATCGATGAGATGATCGAGCTGATCAAGGCCTCCCCAAGTTCTGTGGAAGCCAGGGAAAAGCTGATGGCCCGCGGCTGGGCGCCAGGTGATGTAATGGCAATGCTTGAGCGTGCTGGCGAAGATGCCTGCCGTCCGGACGATCTGCCTGAGATTTATGGCCTGCGCGATGGTTTGTACTACATGTCACCAGAGCAGACGCAGGCTATCCTGGATATGCGCCTGCACCGCTTGACGGGGTTGGAGACTGAGAAACTCCAGAACGAGTACAAGGAAATTCTTGAAAAAATTGCCGATCTGCTGGATATCCTCGGCGATCCTGAGCGTTTGATGCAGGTAATCCGTGAAGAACTGGAGGCGGTAGTAGAAGAGTTTGGTGATGAGCGCCGTACGGAAATCACCAGCTCCCAGCGCGATCTTACGATTGCCGACCTGATTGATGAAGAAGAGCTGGTTGTCACCATTTCTCACAGTGGTTATGCAAAGACCCAAGCAGTAGAAGACTACCAGGCCCAGCGCCGCGGTGGACGTGGTCGCGCCGCAACCTCCATGAAAGACGAAGATTTTATAGAAAAGCTTCTGGTTGCCAACTCCCACGACACCATTCTGTGCTTCTCTAACCGTGGCAAGGTGTACTGGTTGCGGGTGTTCGAGATTCCTCGTGCCAGCCGTGCCTCCCGTGGTCGTCCGATGGTGAATATTCTGCCGCTGGAAGAAGGTGAGCGTATTACGACCTTCTTGCCAGTACGTGACTACCCGGAAAATCAGTTTGTATTGATGGCTACATCCGGTGGGGTGGTCAAGAAGACGGCTCTACCTAACTTCTCCCGCCCACGTAGCAGCGGTTTGATTGCACTGTCTCTGGACGAAGGCGACACGCTGATTGGCGCAGCTATAACGGAAGGAGATGCCGAAATCATGCTGTTCTCCTCTGCTGGCAAGGCTGTACGCTTCAATGAAGAGGCCGTTCGCCCGCTAAGTAGAACGGCTCGTGGTGTGCGCGGAATCAGAATGCCTGAAGGCCACCAGGTGGTCTCCCTGATCATTCCACAGGAAGGCGGCGTTATTCTGACCGCCAGTGAGAATGGTTACGGTAAGCGGACTGCGATTGAGGAGTTCCCTACCTACGGTCGTGGCAGCCAGGGTGTTATAGCCATGCAGTGCTCTGAGCGTAACGGTAATCTCGTCACTGCGCTGCAACTGTTTGAAGGCGATGAAATGATGCTGATTTCCGACAAGGGCACGCTGGTTCGTACCCACACGGATGAAGTGTCGATTCTCAGCCGGAACACCCAGGGCGTGCGCTTGATCAGGCTGAGCCAGGAAGATGAGCGACTGGTAGGGGTGGAGCGGATTGCCGAAACCGACGAAGACGACATCGACGATGTCGATATCGAGGGTGCTGAAGTCGAAAGTAAAGATATTGAAGGCGAAGACGTTTCAACAGACGAAAGCGCAAACAACAGTCCGGAACAGGGTGCTGGTGAGGAATAATCCAGCACTGCCGAACACCGAACCCGCAAGACGTGAGAGACCACAGGAACATGAGCAGGGCGTATAATTTTTGTGCAGGTCCGGCAACCTTGCCGGAAAGCGTGCTCGCACAAGCACGGGATGAAATGCTGGACTGGCGTGGCACTGGCATGTCCGTAATGGAAATGAGCCATCGCAGTGAGGCGTTTGTGGCCATTGCCGAAACTGCTGAGCGGGATCTGCGTGAATTGGCCGGTATATCAGATGATTATGCCGTACTCTTCATGCAGGGTGGAGCCTCAAGTCAGTTCTCCACGATTCCTCTCAACCTGCTTGGTGACAAAACGTCTGCGGATTACGTAAACACCGGCATCTGGTCGAAAAAGGCCATTGGCGAAGCCAAGCGCTATGCTGATGTGAATGTGGTTGCCAGTTCAGAAGAGGGTGGTTTCATCAGTATTCCTGATCAGGCGTCATGGCAAACAAACGGCGATGCGGCCTACCTGCATTACACGCCGAACGAAACCATTGGTGGTCTGGAATTTGATTTTATCCCCGACAGCGCCAGTGTGCCGCTGGTGGCGGACATGTCGTCCACCATGCTGTCGCGCCCGGTGGATGTCTCAAAGTTCGGGCTGATCTACGCTGGCGCGCAGAAAAATATCGGTCCTTCCGGGCTGGTTGTGGTCATCATCCGCAAAGATCTTCTGGGCAAGGCCCGCAAGGAAACACCGACCATGATGAACTATCAGGTGATTGCGGATAACGGCTCTATGTATAACACGCCGGCTACCTACTCCTGGTATCTTGCCGGGCTGGTATTCAAATGGTTGAAAGCTCAGGGCGGCGTTAAAGCCATAGGTGAGATCAACCGAAGAAAAGCGGAAAAGCTTTATGGTTTCATTGATGCCAATGAATTTTACGCCAACCCCATCGATCCCCGTTTCCGCTCCTGGATGAATATACCTTTCACCTTGCGTGACGACGCCCTGAACAGCGCCTTCCTTGAGGGCGCTGATGCACGGGGATTGTTAAATCTGGCAGGACACCGCTCTGTGGGAGGTATGCGCGCAAGTATTTATAACGCCATGCCCGAAGCGGGTGTGGATGCGCTGATTCAGTACATGACCGAGTTTGCGAAGGAGCGAGGTTGATCATGAGCGAAGAGCAGATCCGCCTCGGAGAACTGCGGGAAGAAATAGACAGCCTTGATCAGAAGATTATGGAGCTGATCAGTGCCCGTGCTAAATGCGCCCAGGAAGTGGCCCATGTAAAAATGGATGCCAACCCCGGTGAGGATGTGTTTTTCTACCGCCCTGAGCGTGAAGCCCAAGTGCTTCGGCGCATCAAAGACGCCAACCCCGGCCCTCTGCCTGATGAGGAAATGGCCCGGCTGTTTCGCGAAATCATGTCGGCTTGTCTGGCGCTGGAAAAGCCCATGCACATTGCCTTTCTGGGCCCCATTGGAACCTTTACCCAGGCAGCTGCACTAAAGCATTTCGGGCACTCTGTTGTCAGTGTGCCAATGCCGGCTATTGATGCTGTATTCCGGGAAGTGGAATCCGGCTCTGCTCATTATGGTGTAGTGCCGGTTGAGAACTCCACAGAAGGCATGATCAACCACACTCTTGATATGTTCATGACATCTCCGCTCAAAATTTGCGGTGAAGTGCAGTTGAGAATCCATCACCACCTTATGGTTTCGCCAGAGTTCCGGGATCAGGAAATAACCCGTATTTACTCGCATCAGCAGTCATTTGCGCAGTGTCGCCAATGGTTGGATACTCACCGATACGGCATTGAGCGGGTAACCGTTTCCAGCAATGCCGAGGCGGCACGTCGTGCGGCCAAAGAGCCGGGTACTGCAGCCATTGCTGGCGACATGGCGGCTGAGCTTTACGGGTTGGAAAAGTTAGCAGGTAGCATCGAAGACAGGCCGGACAATACCACTCGGTTCCTGATCATTGGCCGTGAAGATGTGCCGGCAAGCGGGCACGACAAATCATCCATTCTTGTTTCCATGAGAAACAAGCCGGGTGCGCTGTATCAACTGCTTGAGCCGTTTCATAGTCATGACATCAGCCTCACGCGGATTGAAACCCGGCCATCGCCCAGTGGTACCTGGGCTTATGTGTTCTATATCGATTTTGAAGGGCACATGGACGACGAACAGGCCCGTAAAGTACTCGCCGAAGTGGATCAGGAAGCTGTTGAGCTCAAACGTCTGGGTTCCTATCCTATCGGTGTTCTTTAGTAGATAGTTTTAAGGAAGGTATATGGCCATCGATTATCAGAGCCTTGCGGTAAAAGGGGTTCAGGCTTTGTCTCCCTACGAGCCGGGTAAGCCGATTAGCGAGCTGGCCCGGGAGCTGGGACTTGACCCGGCCGACATTATCAAGCTTGCCAGTAACGAAAACCCGTTGGGGCCCAGTAAAAAAGCCGTCGCTGCCGCCGAGAACGCCTTGGTGGAACTGTGCCTGTATCCCGATGGCAACGGGTTTGAGCTGAAACAGAAGCTGTCTGCACGGTTGAATATCGGTGCTGCACAGATCACGCTTGGGAATGGTTCAAACGACGTGCTGGAGGTGATTGCCCGTTGCTTTGCGGATACCAACTCCGAGATCGTCTTTTCCCAGTATGCGTTTGCCGTTTATCCGATTGTTACCCAAGCTATTGGTGCCAAGGCGGTTGCCGTACCTGCCAAAGACTGGGGTCACGATCTGGATGCCATGGCAGCAGCAGTCACAGAGCGCACCCGGTTGGTATTTGTAGCCAACCCGAACAATCCTACGGGCACCGTGCACGATTCAAATGCCATTGAAGCATTTTTGGGCAAAATCCCGGGCGATGTCCTGGTGGTTCTTGATGAGGCTTATTGCGAGTATATGACCGGAGAGAACGACCCGGATGGCGTTGCGCTGCTAGGCCGTTTCCCGAACCTGATCGTATGCCGTACCTTCTCTAAAGCCTGGGGCCTTGCAGCTCTGCGGGTTGGCTACAGTATCAGTTCGCCGGCGATTGCCGATATCCTGAACCGGGTGCGCCAGCCTTTTAACGTAAGCTCCGTTGCTCTTGCAGCCGCCACGGCGGTGCTGGACGATGAAGATTACCTGCAGCGCTCCCGCGCGGCCAACAGCGCTGGCCTGAAACAGTTGCAAGATGCCTTCGATCAGATGGGGCTCCGGTATATCCCGTCGTCGGGAAATTTTGTGGCCGTTGAAGTGGGGCCACAAGCTCTGGGTGTATACCAGGCTTTACTGGGGCACGGAGTGATTGTGCGCCCTGTTACGGGTTACGGTATGCCCAACCATCTTCGGGTATCTGTAGGTTTACCTGCAGAAAACGAACAGTTTATCGATGCCCTCGCGAAAGCGTTGGCTGCGGCCGGGCAGGGCGCCTGAGGTGCCATCACGCGAATCGCTTTTTCAGCGAGTTGCCATAATCGGATTAGGCCTGATAGGTGGCTCGCTGGCCAGCGCCATTCGCAAAAACAGCCTGGCACTGGAAGTCGTTGGTGCAGATCAGCGTACAGAAGATCTTCTGTTGGGCCAGTCTCTGGGAGTGATTGATACGGTTGCGGAAACGACTGCAGAGGCCGTGCAGGGCGCAGACCTTGTTGTACTGGCGGTGCCGGTGCAGGCCACCCGCAAGGTGCTGGAGGAAATACGCCCGCATCTTGCAGCTGATGCCCTTCTTACTGATGTGGGCAGCACAAAATCCGGTTTTGTAAAGGACGTTGAAGCGGTGTTCGGGGAGTTCATGCCCCGCGTTATTCCCGGGCACCCGATTGCCGGGTCTGAGAGAAGCGGCATTCGTGCTGCCAATCCGGAGTTATTCAGCAATCACAAAGTTATACTGACCCCCCCTGATAACGTCAGCGCCACTCATCTGGAAAAACTCCGGACTATGTGGGAAGCCTGTGGTGCTACTGTGCTCACCATGTCCGTGGTGTATCACGATGAGGTGCTGGCTGCGACCAGCCATCTGCCTCATTTGATTGCATTCTCGCTGGTGGATACGCTGGCCGGCGAAGACGAGAACATGGATATTTTCCGGTATGCTGCCGGTGGATTCCGTGATTTTACCCGGATTGCCGCAAGTGATCCGGTTATGTGGCACGATATTTTTCTTTCCAACCGTGACGCCGTTCTTCGAGTAATTGATCATTTTACCCAGGATCTCGATCAATTGCGCACGGCGATTGCTGACCAGGACGGCGCCACGCTGTTGCGGGTATTCAGTCGTGCCAAGGCAGCGCGCGACCACTTTTCAAAAATGCTTTCAGGACAGGCTTACGTGACAAATAACAGTGAAAATCAGGTGACGTTTCGTCTTCAACCCGGCGGCTCAGTTAATGGCGACATTCGGGTGCCCGGCGATAAATCCATTTCCCATCGCTCGATTATGCTTGGAGCCCTCGCAGAGGGGATAACTGAAGTAAAAGGCTTCCTTGAGGGGGAAGACAGCCTCGCAACCCTGCAGGCTTTTCGTGATATGGGTGTTGCCATTGAGGGGCCAGATAACGGCTTTGTGCGCATTCACGGCGTCGGAATGCACGGGCTGCAGGCTCCTCGCGGGCCAATTTATCTCGGTAACTCAGGTACAGGCATGCGATTGTTCGCTGGCCTTCTGGCAGCACAGCCATTTTCGTCAGAGCTGACGGGTGATGCTAGCCTTTCCGGGCGACCCATGAATCGTGTTGCCGACCCGCTTCGCGCCATGGGTGCAGTAATTGATACCGCTGAGGGCGGTCGCCCACCTCTGAAAATTCACGGTACTCAGGATAAGAAGCTGACCGGCATTCGTTACGATATGCCGGTTGCCAGTGCGCAGGTTAAGTCTTGCCTGCTTTTGGCTGGTTTGTATGCGGATGGCACCACTTCAGTGACCGAACCTGCGCCGACGCGAGATCACACAGAACGCATGCTCACGGGGTTTGGTTACAGCGTAGAGCGTGATGGCCCTACTGCTAGCGTTAAAGGTGGTGGCAAGTTGAAAGCTGGCGTGATTGACGTGCCGGCAGACATTTCATCAGCAGCTTTCTTTATGGTTGCCGCGACCATTGCTCCGGATTCTGATCTGGTACTGCGCCATGTGGGTATGAACCCAACACGGGTGGGCGTGATCAATATCCTGCGGCAAATGGGCGCCAATATAGAAATTATGGCTGAGCGTGAAATTGGCGGCGAACCGGTGGCTGATTTGCGCGTTCGCTCAGCAGAGCTCAAAGGTATTGATATACCGGTAGACCAGGTGCCGCTGGCCATCGACGAATTCCCAGTGTTGTTTATTGCGGCTGTCTGCGCAACTGGCCGTACGGTTCTGACCGGCGCCGAGGAGCTTCGGGTAAAAGAAAGTGACCGCATTCAGGTGATGGCTGATGGCCTTGCAACACTTGGGGTGGAAACCACGGTTACGGAAGATGGCATTATTATCGAGGGCGGGCAAACCATTAAGGGTGGCTCTGTTTATAGTCATGACGACCATCGCATTGCTATGTCTTTTGCAGTGGCCTCGTTGCGCGCCACCGAAGAGATTGAAATTAACGGCTGCGCGGTTGTGGCAACATCCTTCCCGGGCTTTGTAGAGCTTGCGAAAGAGACAGGTATTAATATTGCTGCAAAGGTTTCTGAGTCGGGCGCTGAACAGGGAGCACATTAATGGCGAAAGGCAACGCACCAGTCATCGCAGTTGACGGCCCGGGCGGATCGGGCAAGGGCACAGTTACTCAGATGTTGGCCAAAAAGCTGGGCTGGCACCTACTCGACAGTGGTGCGCTTTACCGCCTGACTGCGCTTGCAGCCATCCGCCAGAATGTATCTCTGGATGATGAAGCTGAGCTGGTACGCGTGGCGGCTTCACTCGACGTAGCCTTTGAGCCCACCCCTGAGGGTGAGCCTGCAAAAGTCATTCTTGCCGGGGAAGATGTTACCTCGGAAATACGAACAGAGACCTGCGGTAATAATGCCTCGCGAATCGCTGTGATGCAGCCCGTTCGGGATGCGCTTTTGCAGCGTCAGCGGGATTTTCAGCAGTGTCCTGGTTTGGTGGCCGATGGCCGAGATATGGGAACTGTCGTGTTCCCCGACGCAACTGTAAAAATATTCCTCACGGCCAGTGCGGAAGAGCGTGCACGCCGGCGTTTCGGCCAGTTGAAGGCGGCGGGTGTCGATGTTAGTATTGACGCCCTTTTAGAGGAGATACGGGTTCGTGATGATCGGGATATGAACCGTTCTGCAGCCCCTCTCAAGCCCGCAGATGATGCGCAAGTCATTGATTCTACGGGATTGAGTATACAAGAGGTGTTAGACAGGTGTATGGCCGCAGCAGGTCAGGCCTGACTTCACCTTTTTGTCGTTGAGAAGCCGGAAACAGCGAAAATTGCCAGCCGCAGGCTGATTTCGGAATTTATTAACAGACCGTGTTGCTGGCGGCACGGAGCGTACTTGCATTGAACCTATAGGACTCATAATGAGCGAGAGCTTTGCGGATCTTTTTGAAGAAAGCCTAAAAGAAATTGACATGAAACCAGGTTCCATCGTCCAGGGAACCGTAGTTGATGTTGATAGCGACTGGGTCACAGTTAACGCCGGACTGAAGTCCGAGGGCGTTATCCCCGCCTCCCAGTTCCTGAACGAAAAAGGCGAGTTGGAAGTAGCTATCGGCGACTTGGTCGACGTAGCATTGGACGCAGTAGAAGATGGTTTCGGTGAGACCCGTCTGTCCCGTGAAAAGGCCAAGCGCGCTGAATCCTGGAAGGTACTCGAGAAGTCCTTCGAAGCTGAAGAAGTGGTCAAAGGAATTATTAACGGCAAGGTTAAGGGTGGTTTCACTGTTGACCTGGCTGGCATTCGTGCGTTCCTGCCGGGCTCTCTGGTAGACGTTCGTCCGGTTCGCGACACTGCGCACCTGGAGAACAAAGAGCTCGAATTCAAAGTTATCAAGCTGGACCAGAAGCGTAATAACGTGGTTGTTTCCCGCCGCGCCGTTCTGGAAGCTGAAAACAGCGCCGAGCGTGAAGCTCTGCTTGAGACCCTGACCGAAGGTCTGGAAATCAAGGGTATCGTCAAGAACCTCACCGACTACGGCGCGTTCGTAGATCTGGGCGGCGTTGACGGCCTGCTGCACATTACCGATATGGCCTGGAAGCGCATCAAGCACCCGAGCGAAATCGTTAACGTTGGTGACGAGATCAACGTTAAGGTTCTGAAGTTCGATCGTGAGCGTAACCGTGTATCTCTGGGTCTGAAGCAGCTGGGCGAAGATCCCTGGGTAGATATCAAGGGTCGTTACCCTGAAGGTACCAAGGTTACAGCACGTGTAACCAACCTGACCGACTACGGCTGCTTTGCTGAGTTGGAAGAAGGTGTTGAAGGTCTGGTTCACGTATCTGAAATGGATTGGACCAACAAGAACATCCACCCCTCTAAAGTCGTTAACGTTGGCGACGAAGTGGATGTGATGATCCTGGATATAGACGAAGAGCGTCGTCGTATCTCCTTGGGCATCAAGCAGTGCGTATCCAACCCATGGGAAGATTTCTCTGGCAACTTCAACAAGGGCGATCGCATCTCCGGTAAGATCAAGTCAATCACTGACTTTGGTATCTTCATCGGTCTGGACGGTGGCATTGATGGTCTGGTTCACCTGTCAGACATCAGCTGGAACGAGACAGGCGAAGAGGCTGTTCGTGAATACAAGAAGGGCGACGATGTTGACACCGTAATCCTGTCTGTAGATCCCGAGCGTGAGCGTATTTCCCTGGGTATCAAACAGCTCGAAAGCGATCCGTTCGCCGAGTTTGTTCAGCTGAACGACAAGGGCTCTATCGTTAAAGGCATTGTTTCCGCCATTGACGCCAAGCAAGCTACTATCGCTCTGAACGATGAAGTTGAAGCGGTACTGAAGGCCTCTGAAATCAGCCGTGATCGCATTGAAGATGCGCGTAACGCACTGAAAGAGGGCGAAGAGGTAGAAGCCAAGATCATCAGCATCGATCGCAAGAACCGCATCATCAACCTGTCCGTCAAGTCCAAGGACGTTGAAGACGACAAGCAGGCGATTGAAAGCGTGCGTAGTAAAACTGCAGAATCCACCTCTGGTGCGACCACTATTGGTGATCTCATCAAGGAGCAAATGCAGCAGCAGAATGCCAACAAGGACTAATATCCGGTTGGTACGAAAAAAACGGGCTCTAAGAGCCCGTTTTTTTTGTGTTTTTTTCTGATTTAGCTAAACTGAGGGAGTGGGAATTCGGTAATCAATGGCCGAATAAATAAGAATAGAGGGAAGTGCCTCATGACGAAGTCTGAATTGGTCGAATTAATTGCCTCGAAACAAACACAACTCTCGGTTAAAGATGTCGAGTTGGCAGTAAAAACAATTATTGAGCATATGTCCCAGTCGCTTGCGAACGGACAGCGGATTGAAATCCGGGGGTTTGGCAGTTTTTCCCTTCACCATCGAGCGGCACGTACCGGCCGGAACCCGAAAACCGGAGAAGCAGTTCAACTACCCGCTAAGTATGTTCCTCACTTCAAGCCCGGAAAGGAACTTCGCGAACAAGTAAATGACAGCTTGAAGCAGGGGTTTTAAGCTTTAATTCCTCAGGGCAGAAGATCTATAATCCAGGTACTTATGAGCATTTTGGAGAACTAAGACTATGGCAGGATTACAGAAGATCCTTTTGATTCTGCTGGTGCTGATCTTGGTATTGTTGGCGTTGGTGTTCTCCTTGAATAATCAGATGGCGGTCGCACTCAACTTCCTGGTGTTTGAAACCAAGCCCCATGGTGTCGCCGTTTGGATTATTATTGCGTTCATTCTGGGTGCGCTCGTTGGTATTTTAATGACCATTCTCGCTACAGTCCGTGCATCGGTTTCCCGCCGAACTTTACAGAAACGATTGAATCGTGCCGAGCAAGCATTGGAGAAATCCAGAGCCCAAAACGACCAGGCTATTTAATGGATATAGTGTTTCACTGGCTGTTGTTGACGGTTGCCGTGGCTGTCGGCTGGTTTGTAGGGCGGTTGGGTGGTGGTCGCAGGCGAAGCGGTAAGAAGATTGCCGATGAAGATTCCGTCAAAGATCGATTGCAATTTCTATTCACAAATTACTCAGACCAAGCCGTGGACAACTTTGTTCAATCGCTGGCTGTTAATACAGATACCGTAAGCCTTCATCTTTCTATTGGACGGCACTTCCGAAACAAAGGCGAAACCGACCGAGCCATTCTGGTGCACCAGAACCTCCTTGCAAGGCCGGAGCTCCCTCCACGCTTTTCTCCCCAGGTAACGCTTGAGCTTGCCATGGATTTTCTCAACGCCGGTTTGTTGGATCGGGCTGAGGCCTTACTGCAGGAGTTAATGGGAGATAAAGAATACGGTCGTAAAGCGGCTCAGCAACTCATTGAGCTCTATCAACAGGAAAGTGAGTGGGGTAAGGCTGCAGACGTCGCGCGCGCCCTCACTAAAAATGATGCAGACCCTGGGATGTTCAAGGATCTTGCCTATCTTACCTGTGAGCTGGCTGAAAAAACACTTGCTCTGGATGACCGCTGGGCCGCCCAAAAGCTGGCAAAGGAAGCGCTGGGCTACGATCGCTCCTGCGTTCGCGCCACCCTGATATTGATGAAGATTCTGGTTCGGCAAGGCAGTTTTCGGGATGCGGGCAATCAGGGTCTGAAGGTTTTTGATCAGAATCCCGATTTTGGCCCAGAAGCCATTGACCGCCTGATGAAGCTGGAGCATGAGCACGGTGATATTGGCCGGCTGGTAAAAAAGCTTCGCAAGCTTTATGAAACTTACCCGAGCACCAGCTTATTACTGGCTCTGGTAGAGTCTGTTGAGCGGGTTTCCGGTCGGCCAGTCGCGATTGATTTGCTGCGCAGAGAGCTGGAAATTCGCCCCAGTATGAGAGGGCTTTTACGGCTTGTTGAAATGGCGGGCTATGAAAAGGGCGTAACCACTGACGAAGGGCGCCTCGTTAGCCGTATTGGCCTTATGATTCTTGCCAACAGGCCGGTTTACCGATGCGTTAGTTGTGGCTTTTCAGGCCAGCAATTACATTGGCTGTGCCCCAGTTGCAAACAGTGGGAAACTGTACGCCCGATTCAGGGCGTTGAAGCTGAATAATATTGTTACATCCTCTACCAACACCCTGCAGGACCTATCAACGTGCAAACCTCTAATGACCCCAACATTATCGTGGCTCTGGATTTTCCCGCTGCAAACCCGGCGCTGGAGTTGGCAGATAAGCTTGACCCGAAAAAATGCCGTTTGAAAGTTGGCAAAGAACTCTTCACCCGCTCCGGCCCTCAGTTGGTCGAGAGTTTACAGAAACGCGGTTTTGATGTTTTTCTGGATCTGAAATTTCACGACATTCCCAATACTGCCTCCGCGGCCGTGGCTGCTGCTGCGGATCTGGGTGTATGGATGGTGAATGTCCACGCCTCGGGTGGCGAGAAGATGATGCTGGCCTGCCGCGAGCAGCTGGATACCTTTGGTAAGGATAAGCCTCTGTTGATCGCCGTTACGGTGCTGACCAGCATGAGTGCTGAAGATCTTGCAGGAATCGGTATTACAGGCTTGCCCGAAGCTCAGGTGTCCCGCTTGGCAACGCTAACCCGTAACTGCGGCCTGGATGGCGTAGTCTGCTCCGCACAGGAAGCCCGGAAGCTGAAAACAGAGCAGGGCATCGACTTTAAACTGATTACCCCGGGTATTCGGCCCCTGACCGCCGACAAAGGCGACCAGCAGCGCATCATGACGCCCAGCGATGCCCTCAAAGCCGGTTCCGACTATCTTGTTATAGGTCGCCCGATTACCCAGGCAATTGATCCACTGGCTGCGCTTGAGGCTATTCATGCTGAGGTGATGGGTCTTTAGGGTATGAAATGAAAAAACCCGCTAACTCAAATAATTAGCGGGTTTTTAAAATAGTGGCTCCCCGAGCTGGGCTCGAACCAGCGACAAACGGATTAACAGTCCGTTGCTCTACCAACTGAGCTATCGGGGAACGTCGTCATGTGACGAGGCGCGTATATTAAGGTTACCCCAGCGCCTCGTCAACCCCTTACCGAAGTTTTTAGTTCAGAGCCTTCTGTAAACGCTCAATAGCCTTTTCCAGATTCTCCATGCTCGTCGCAAAACTCAGGCGCATGTGGCCAGGGCAACCGAATGCAGAGCCAGGTACCAGTGCAACGCCTGCTTCACTCAATAGCTTTTCTGCGAACTCCACATCGTTGCTCACGCTGGAGTCGGCTGCAATCGCAGCCTGGAAGCTTGGGAACACGTAGAAGGTGCCGTCGCCTTTCAGGCATTCAACCCCTGGAAGCTTGTTTAAGGCATCGACCAGCCAGTCGTGGCGCTCTTTGAAAGCCTTAACCATTTCACCCACGCAAAGCTGATCACCATTCAGTGCAGCAGTGGTGGCTGCCTGGGAGATGGAGCAGGGATTAGATGTGCTTTGAGACTGAATTTTCTTCATGGAACCAATAATTTTCGCAGGGCCCGCAGCGTAGCCAATACGCCAGCCCGTCATGGCATAAGCTTTTGATACGCCATTGAGCACGAAGGTGCGGTCGTATAGTTCCGGGCAAGCGTTGAGGATGTTGCAGAACGGCTTGCCAGTCCAGAGGATGGGCTCGTACATGTCATCTGTAGCGATCATGATGTTCGGGTGCTTTCTCAGTACCTCAGCAATCGCCTTCAGCTCTTCCCGGGTGTAAGCCATGCCGCTGGGGTTGGAAGGGCTGTTGATCACGAACAGTCGCGTGCGCTCGGTGATGGCGCTTTCCAGTTGTTCCGGTGTGATCTTGAAACGGGTTTCTGCACCGGTTTCAATAATAACCGGCTTGCCTTCAGCAACCAGAACCATATCCGGATAGGATACCCAGTAAGGCGCAGGGATAATGGCCTCGTCGCCAGGGTTCAGTGTAGCCAAAGCAAGGTTGAAAAAACTTTGTTTGCCACCACTGGATACCAGTATCTGGTCGGCTTCGTATTCCAGGCCATTGTCCCGTTTGAATTTCGCAATAATCGCTTTTTTAACGGCTGGCGTACCATCAACAGCGGTGTACTTGGTCTGGCCGCTTTTTATGGCCTCAATGGCTGCCTGCTTGATGTGTTCCGGGGTGTCGAAATCCGGCTCGCCCGCACCAAGGCCAATAATGTCGTGGCCTGCTGCGCGCAATTCAGCAGCTTTGTTGGTGACTGCGAGGGTGGGGGATGGCTTGATTGCCTGTACACGGCTGGATAGTTGAAGGTCCAAACTTGCGCTCCTTAAAGCTGCGTCTGATAGGTCTGCGACCGGCGGGGTATCTGAATCCTTGCCTTATGGCGGCTGATTTTCGCCCAGCCGTCGATCGGGTTGATGGTACCATGAAGCTGGCGTAACAATAAATTTCTCTCTTGGGCCAGGTCTTGCAACAGCAAGATTGGGCGAGCATTCATAGGTTGTGTGAGCGGAGGTTGTGTGCCGACTATGGTCAGTAGTGATTCCGGCAGTTCAGGTAAAGAAGGCGTCTTCATTGTTGACTCGCCATTTGAGCCCGCAGGCGACCAACCCAAGGCCATAGAGGGTCTGGTAGATGGTATTCACTCAGGCCTGGCGCACCAGACCTTGTTGGGCGTTACCGGCTCGGGTAAAACGTTTACCGTGGCCAAAGTGATCGAATCGGTGCAGCGGCCGACCATTGTCATGGCTCATAACAAAACCCTGGCAGCGCAGCTGTACGGGGAGTTCCGTGAGTTCTTCCCGGACAACGCCGTTGAGTACTTTGTGTCTTACTACGATTACTACCAACCCGAGGCCTACGTTCCCTCATCGGACACATTTATCGAGAAAGACGCCTCCATTAACGAGCACATTGAGCAGATGCGGCTGTCTGCCACCAAGGCGCTGCTCGAACGCCCGGACGCGATTATCGTAGCCACGGTATCGGCAATCTATGGTTTGGGTGATCCCAAATCCTACCTGAAAATGATGCTGCACCTTGACCGGGGCGACAAGATTGATCAGCGGGATATTCTGCGCCGGTTGGCAGAGTTGCAATACACCCGAAACGACATCGAGTTCCATCGGGCCAATTACCGGGTTCGGGGGGATGTGATTGATGTATTCCCTGCGGAGTCCGAGAAAGAAGCCATCCGCATCGAACTGTTTGATGAGGAAGTGGAAAATCTGAGCTATTTCGACCCGCTTACAGGCGAAGTTCTGCGACGGGTTCCGAGGGTTACGATTTACCCCAAGTCCCACTATGTCACGCCCCGCCAGACGGTTCTGGATGCAGCAGAGCGCATCAAGGTTGAGTTGGACGAACGTCTGCAGCAGTTGCGTGACAACAACCGCCTGGTGGAAGCCCAGCGGCTGGAAGAGCGTACCCGCTATGACATGGAAATGATGAACGAGCTGGGTTATTGCAACGGCATCGAAAACTACTCCCGTTATCTTTCCGGCCGGCAACCCGGGGAGGCCCCACCAACGCTGTTCGACTACCTGCCGCCGGACGCATTGCTGATTGTGGATGAATCCCACGTGACCATTCCGCAAATCGGTGCCATGTACAAAGGTGACCGCTCCCGGAAAGAAACCCTTGTGGAATATGGCTTCCGCTTACCGTCTGCGCTGGACAACCGCCCCATGCGGTTTGATGAATGGGAGCGTATTGCGCCCCAGATGATCTTTGTGTCTGCCACGCCCGGCAATTACGAAGCTGAATATGCGGGGCAGGTGGTGGAGCAGGTGGTCAGGCCAACCGGCCTGCTGGACCCGGTGATAGAGGTGCGCCCGGCTTCTACACAGGTAGACGATTTGCTCTCGGAAATCCGCGCCCGGGTGAAGGTGGAAGAGCGGGTTCTGGTCACCACGCTCACCAAGCGTATGGCAGAAGACTTGACCGACTTTCTGATGGAGCATGATGTTCGCGTGCGCTACCTGCACTCGGATATAGATACAGTGGAACGTGTTGAGATTATTCGCGATCTGCGCCGGGGTGAGTTTGATGTGCTTGTGGGCATCAACCTGCTGCGTGAAGGTCTGGATATGCCGGAAGTATCACTGGTCACCATTCTGGATGCTGATAAAGAAGGTTTCCTGCGCTCCGAGCGGGCATTGATCCAGACCATCGGTCGGGCCGCCCGAAACCTCAACGGCAAGGCCATTCTGTACGGCGACCGGATTACCGGTTCCATGCAGCGGGCCATTGATGAAACAGATCGCCGGCGTGCCAAACAGCAAGAGCATAATGAGGCTCATGGCATCACACCTCAGGGCCTTAACAAGAAGGTGGCAGACATCATGGAAGGTGCTGGCGGTGGTGGGCGCGGCCGGCGCAAAGCCGAACGGCCGGGGGAAAAGGCTGCGGAAGAGGCAGAGCAATATCGCGCACGGGTTGGCAGCCGTTCGCCACAGGATTTGCTCAAAGAAGTAACACGCCTTGAGGATGAGATGTACAAGGCAGCGGCAGACCTGGACTTTGAGGCCGCCGCCCGCCTTCGGGATGAAATCTCAGGTCTTAAAGAAGCCGCGCTGCGAACTGGTTAGACCGGTTTAGCGGCCACATCAGCGCTTGGGGCCAACAATAACTGTGGCCCTGAGCGGCTGAACGCTGCCGTATCGTGAAATTTGGCTGAATACCCGTTTATCCACTGGCAAATACTGCTTGTCGGCCACGGTTTCGCCGTCGTCTGTGTCTATTTCCGGATCGTGCAGGTACACAAACTGATCGTCTATGGCGCATACCGTTACCCAGTGGGGTACACGGCTCCGGTTCAGTTGCCAGGTGCTGATCAGGATTACCGGTATCTGGCCGTTCAGTAGGGCCTGTTCCATGGCTTCCAGGGTGAGCGGATCATGGTGTAACTGGATGTTGGTTTGGCCAATATCATGCAAAAACCCTTCGTGCACCAGTTCCAGAACCCGCTTCTTATCGTCGTTGCGAACCGTGTCCCTGAATAGCGGGCCTTCTGTACTGATCCAGATACTGGCTTCAAACCCACGCTTCCATGCCGATAGCGCTAGGCCGTGTGGGCCGCACCCGCCATGGCCGGCCAGCATAAAAATGGTGGTCGCTTCGCGCCAGATCCTGAGCTCTTCCAGAGTGGTAAGCGATTGCGCCTCATCAAGCGCCGCCATCGCCATAATCAAAGCGGCCGGGCCACAGGAAAAATCGGTGGTTTGCGGATAGTAGGGCACGGGCAGGAACGCCCGTGTTGGTTCGTAAAACAGGATGCGGCGCTCAAAGCGCAGGGCCGTTCCGTGATCTTCGTAATAGTCCCGGTAGGTACCAAATTGTCGATAGCCCAGGCGCTTGTAGAGGGCAATGGCACCCCTGTTATCTTCCCGCACTTCCAGGCGCATCAAAATGCGGTCGGCCTCGGCCGCTTCCCGCTCGGCTGCCTTCACCAGTTTTTCGCCGATACCACGGCCACGCGCTGCCGGCAGCACTGCAATAGAATATATGCGGGCCATTCGGGTTGCTGCGCTCATCAACACCAGGCAGTAGCCCAGAAGCTCCCTCATGCCCGCGTTTTCAGTCTCTGCAACAATCAGCCTGTCCCGTGGCATGTCCAGAAAACGCCGAAAGCTTCGGCGGGATAACCTGTCTTCCGTAAAACAGCGATGCTCAAGCTGCAGAAGCGCGTTTAGGTCATCACTTGTAGCTTGCCGGAGGTGCAATTCGGACATGGATAAAGCAGCCTTGAGAATATAGGCGCAGGGCATGCTGGTAGGCTTCCCTTATGGGGCTATTATGATAGAGAGTCACCCATTGGAAAATACGCTTATTATGAGTAAAAGCACTCATTATCAGTGGATTGTTCCTGCCCCCACAGCGGCGTATTGTTGCGACCTGTTTGCCAGGCAATTATCTCCGGGGAGGAGCGCCTTTCATGTCTCGTTTGCTTATCGTTGTAGACCGTACCAAAGATTGGGCTCCGTACTACCCCAGTGACGATGTACTGACGTTCGATCAGTACCTTCAGTTTTCTGCGCCAGCGACCAGTCGCGTGCGGGTTATCAACCTGTGTCAAAGCGCAAAATACCTGAGCCGCGGTTACTACTGTTCGCTGCTGGCTGAAGCCCGTGGGCACCATGTAGTTCCGTCTGTCATGACGCTGAACGATCTGAGCCGAAAGGGGCTGTTTTCTCTTGAGCTGGAAGAGCTCGATGCCAGTGTCGTCAACTGGCTGGACGCGGCTGGTTCGGCCATCGACCCAGCCAGTGACGAACGCAACGCAACCCACGAAGTGCGTATTCGAACCTATTTTGGACAAACTGAGCACTCGGATCTTAAACCGGTGGCAAGAGCATTGTTTGAACGGTTTCCCTGCCCGATACTGGAGATAGTGTTCAGGCGCAGGAAAGGTTGGCAGATTGAATCCATGAAGCCTGCAGCGCCTGCAGATCTTAAGGAGGCGGATCAGGATGTTTTTGCTGCCGCTCTGGATCGTTTCAGCAGCATGGTATGGCGCAAGCCAAGAACCCGCCGTCGCTATCGGTACGACCTGGCGGTATTGGTAAACCCTGACGAAGAAATGCCGCCCAGCGATGCGGTGGCGTTGAAGCGCTTTGAGAAGGCCGGGCGCAAGCTGGGTATTAACGTGGAGCAGATTACGCGCCGGGATTACATGCGCTTGCCTGAGTACGATGGCCTGTTCATTCGTGAAACCACGGCCATCGATCATCATACATACCGATTTGCCCGGAAAGCGGCTGCAGAGGGTATGGTGGTGATTGATGATCCGGTGTCGATTCTCAAGTGCACCAACAAGGTTTTTCTGGCCGACTTGCTGAAAAACAATAAGATTCCTACGCCCAAAACACTGATTCTTTCAAAAGACCAGAAAGATGCTGCAGAACAGGTAATTCAGGAACTGGGCTTTCCAGTTGTGATCAAGATTCCCGATGGCGCTTTTTCCCGGGGTGTGAACAAAGCAGAAGACGAAAAGTCGTTAAAGGCAGGTTTAAAAGACCTGTTCCGGCAGTCGGCACTGGTTCTGGCCCAGGAATATCTCTATACCGATTATGATTGGCGAATTGGTGTGTTGGGCGGCCGGGCAATTTATGCCTGCAAATACATGATGGTTAAAGGCCACTGGCAGATTTACCAACACGGCGAATCAACAAGCGAAAGTGGCGGGTTTGAGACCATGCCCACTTATGAAGTGCCGAGAAACGTCATACAAGCGGCATTAAATTCCACGCGGCTTATTGGCAATGGGCTCTATGGCGTGGATATCAAGCAGTCCGGCAACCGGGTTGCCGTTATCGAAGTTAACGACAACCCGAGTATTGATGCCGGGGTTGAGGACCGCTTTCTCGGTGGCGAACTTTACACGCTGATCATGCAGGAGTTCGTTTCCCGGATGGAAGAGAACCGCAGGCGTTAACTGCCGCTTACTGCACGGGTAGCTGGCTTAGAGGTCAGCTACCCAGATTCTTACGCTGCCAAACCAGGGGTATGCCTCAAGCTGCCGCCGGGCATTCTCTTGGGTCAACACACCATCTGTCGCGGGTTCATCCAGAAAGATCTCCAAGTGTAACTTGTTTCTCAGGTAATGGAGTCTTAAACGGCTGCGCTGAGGGATATCCTCCAAGTGCTTGGAAATAATTTCCCCTACTTCTGCACGGGTGGGGAGGTGCTCGGTTTCCAGATACGTATCTTCGTCATTTTCGGCATCAATATGGAAGTTGATGTCGAGGATGTTGTCCAGGGAGTTGCGCATACCGGCGACTACCTGCATACCAATCTGGTGTCCTTCAGACACACTGATTTCCGGTCGCACAACCAGGTGAATATCCAGAAGAATATCCTGACCCATACGGCGGCTGCGAAGCTCATGCACGTCGAGAACGCCATCCGTATTGCGGGCTATGTTCTTCAACATTTCAGTATCTTCCGGGGAAAGCCCTGTGTCGATAAGCTCCTGAACACTGTCCCAGGTAAACTTCCAGCCAATGTGAATGATGATGACTGCAATCGCTACGGCAGCGACTATATCCAGCCAGACCAAGCCAAGCATGGCACCAATGGTTGAAACCAGAACTACCAGGGACGAAAACGCATCAGTGCGGCTGTGCCAGGCATTGGCGATAATCAGGTCTGAGCGTATGGCCTCACCTACATGCCGGGTGTAGCGGTAGATCCACTCCTTACCCAAAACAGACACGGCAGCAGCCACCAGAACCGGCCATTCTGGAAGAGTGTCAGCGGTACCGTGTATTAACCTGAGGGTGTTTTCCCAGGCAAGAGCGGCACCCACAGCAATCAGAATGCTGCCGAGCACAAGGGTGCCAAAGGTTTCGATGCGCTGGTGGCCATAGGGGTGACAGTCGTCCGGCTCCTGGCGGGAGACTTTCATAACCCCAAGTACAACGACGTCTGATGCTACATCAGTAAAAGAGTGAATCCCGTCAACCAGGAGGGCCTGGGAGTGAAACAGTGTGCCCCCGATAACCTTGATGAACCCCAGAAAGGCATCAAGGATCATTCCTATGATAGTAACCCGGGAGGCTGCTTTCATTTCTACCGCAAGGTTCTCGCGGTGGAGCTGGGCGGGAGAATCGGGTTGTTGCATTGAAAAAACTCCGGAAATTTCCGCATTCCTGCTTGATTTATGCACATCATAGCAGTAGCGCATTAGAATGACAGTTTGTTCAGGTTCTCTTCTGATCCAATAAAAATTTAAATAACACGTTGAAAATAAAGAAAAAATAAACTGGTTAAAAAATGATCAATTTGCAGGTAGGCGCAGATTGCAAGGGATTGGCAAGGATGCGCCGCAATTTTCAACAGGGTTATCCACAGATTCCGTGGAAAAGCCCCCAAGAGCTCAATTATACAGATGTTTAGCGCGGTTGTTTTACGTTGTCGGGCTGCTGTGGAAAACTTCCGGTATACTTTCGCTCACGTTTTATTGAGGAGTTTCTAGATGTACGGCGTTATCCGCAACCTGCTTTTCCGGTTACCTCCAGAACAAGCCCATGCCGTTGCATTAAACGGATTGGATCTGGCACACCGCCTGCGCGTGCTGGGTGCTTTTTCATCGAAAACAGATTTGTTACCGGTCAATGTTATGGGGTTGGATTTTCCTAACCCGGTAGGGCTCGCAGCAGGGTTGGATAAAAATGCAGATCACCTGGACGCTCTCGGCGCGCTCGGCTTTGGGTTTATTGAGGTTGGAACGGTAACACCTCTGGCGCAGTCCGGTAATCCTAAACCCCGCATGTTCCGCTTACCGGAGCACCGGGCCATCATAAACCGTATGGGGTTCAATAACGAAGGCCTGGCCCACATGCTGGAGCGTATAGATAAGCGCAGCTACCAAGGTATTCTAGGCGTTAATGTTGGAAAGAACAAAGATACGCCAAATGAGGAATCCGAGTTGGATTATCGCAAGGGTATAGCTGCAGTCTATAGCCGTGCAGACTACATCACCGTAAACGTATCCTCTCCGAACACCCCCGGCTTGCGGGATCTTCAGTTTGGCGACTCCCTGAAAGCGCTGCTCCATGCCATCAAGGATGAACAGCTTAAATGCCAGAGCCAGCTTGGCCGTTATGTGCCAGTTGCCGTTAAAATTGCTCCGGATATGGACGATGAAGGTATTCGCTTTGTTGCTGCAGCCTTGAAAGAAGCGGGACTGGATGGCGTGATAGCCACCAACACCACCATAAGCCGGGAAGCTGTTGTTGGTCATGCTCATGCTGAAGAGGCGGGCGGGCTCAGTGGTGCTCCGGTGCGAGAGGCATCCTTGAGGGTTATTAAAGGACTTTATGCAGAGCTGGGTGATGATCTGCCGATTATTGGTGTGGGTGGGATTACCGATGGTGAGAGTGCTGCAGAAAAAATCCGTGCGGGCGCAAAACTGGTTCAACTCTATACCGGCTTTATATACCGAGGGCCGGAATTGATCAGTGAGACCGTAGAGGCGATACGAAAGCTGAAATAGTTTCGCAGGTGTTGGAGTGAAAACCGGATATAAAAAAGGGCCCGCTTGGCGGGCCCTCGCGGGGCTTAGACCCCGTTGCGCCTATCAGCGCATGATACGGGGCGGGAGGCCCCGTAATGGATGCTCTGAATGCTGCATCAAATCGTGTAACAAAAGATCAGATTAAGATGTCGGGGTTTTAGCAAACATCACGCTGTGGTGACATTCGCGAGTTTATGAATACCGGAGACGCCGGTCATGCCTTCCCATTGATCTGTGCGGCCTTCGCGCCACCCGTTCAACCATTCCTGGCGAACTTCAGCCTGTTCGAGTGGGCAACTGTCTTTGGACTTGCCGGACACGCCAGCCAGGTAGCCCCGCTTGAATGCACGAGCGTACATATCTCTTTTCTGTCTCTTCATGCCGTTCCTCACTAATGGATTTACAGAACAAGCGTGTACACTTCTGCAGTGGCCTTGGCATGTGGAACCCATTCCGGGATAACCCACTATTGCCAGCTCCGGCCAGAGCAGTCAGGATCCTGTTAGTAAAAGGGAGTTATCCCTTTTCGAACGACGCGTCACCTACAAGGTAAGCCGAAGTTCGAGCAGAAGTACACTATCATTTTGATCTAACGGAACGCTTTTCTTTGTCTTAAATGAATAAGCGATTACCTAAAACCTATGAACGCTGCAATTCCCGTGACTTAGCGAGAGTTGCCTAAAGAACCTGGAGCTGAACTTGTCCAAATCTGTCTTTTTTGTAAGCTGCCCGAAGGGTGTTGAGTACCTTTTGGCGGACGAGCTCAGCACGCTGGGGCTTGGGCTGGTGAGAAATGCACCTGCAGGCGCATGGGTAGAGGGTTCGCTGGAAGCGGGATACCGGGCATGCCTCTGGTCGCGCTTGGCTAATCGAGTCATTCTCCATATTGATGAAGTGCCGGCTACCAGCGCAGATGAGCTTTACGACGGTGTTGTTCACTTGGACTGGCAACAGCACATTCCTGTGGATGGCAGCTTTCGTGTCAATTTTATTGGTGAGAATGAGGCGATTCGCAACACCCAGTTTGGTGCCCAGCGTGTTAAGGACGGCATAGTGGATCGCTTCACCATGGGTGGGGGTAAGCGCCCAGCGGTTGAGGCAAAAACACCGGATGTCACTGTGTCTGCCCGGTTGCATCGAGGCAAATTGGCAGTGGGTATCGATATCAGTGGACACAGCCTGCACCAACGCGGCTACCGAACAGAGCAAGGTCTCGCGCCTCTGAAGGAAAACCTTGCCGCTGCTTTGTTATTGCGTGCGGGCTGGCCAGAAATAGCAGCCTCAGGTGGCGATTTTGTTGATCCAATGTGTGGATCCGGCACTCTGGTCATTGAAGCCGCCTTGATGGCGCTGGATATTGCACCCGGTCGCCGCCAGGAGCGGTTTGGGTTTGAAAAGTGGTTAGGCCACCAACCTGAAACCTGGTTATCCTTGCGCCAGGAAGCTGAAAAGCGAGCCTACGAAGGAAAGCAGGGCAGGATACCGAAATTTTTGGGCTGTGATCAGGACGGCAGAGTCATCACAACCGCGCGCAATAACGCTCAACGGGCTGGCCTTGATGGGTTGCTGGAGTTTCAGGTGCAGCCGATTGAAGAGCTCTCGCTGGGTGATGAGCGGGCCGAAACCGGCCTTGTACTTGTAAACCCCCCCTACGGTGAGCGCCTGAGCGACAGGCAGGCACTGGCAGGGCTATATGAGTCACTGGGTGATGCAGTGAAGAAGGTCGCATCAGGGTGGCGTCTGGGCGTGTTTACGGGGGCCCCGGAGTTTGGCAGGTCCATCGGATTGCGCAGCTTCAAACAGTACAAGCTGTTTAATGGCAAGCTTCCAGCCCAGCTTCTTCTGTTCACTATTGATGAGGCCAGCGTTCGCACGCCTCGCGAGCCAGCCGCGCCGGGCGAGGTTTTGCCTCGCATTGCCAACGAAGAGCGCGCAGCCATGCTGCGAAACCGACTCAAGAAAAACATGAAGACCATCGGCCAGTGGGCCCGCAAACAAAATATTGGCTGCTACCGTCTGTACGATGCAGATATGCCAGAATATGCGTTGGCGATTGATATGTATGAGGGCAGGGTGCATGTGCAGGAATATGTTGCACCCAAGTCTGTTGATGAGCGCTCTGCCAGTGAGCGCTTGGCGGAAGCTCTGGCTGTTATTCCCGAAGCTCTCGGTATTGAGCGGGATCAGATGGTATGCAAGCAGCGGCAACGCCAGGCTGGCGTTAGTCAATATGAAAAGCAGAATGTCAGCGGCGAGTTCTTTCATGTACAGGAGCACGGTGTCACCCTCAGGGTGAACCTAAAGGATTATCTCGATACCGGGTTGTTCCTCGATCACCGCCCTGTGCGCCACTGGATACAACAGAACGCCCAGGGCAAGCGTTTTCTGAATTTGTTCTGTTACACCGGCGCAGCGACGGTTCATGCGGTTGCAGGTGGGGCCAGCCGTTCATTGAGCCTGGACTTGTCGAACACCTATGTGGGGTGGGCTCAGGAAAATCTCAGGTTGAATGCGGCCGACCCTGGAAAGCATAAGGTTGAACAGGCTGATTGCCTGGCCTGGCTTGCTGCCAAGCCAGCGCCCGACCAGGTTTACGACCTGATCTTTATGGACCCCCCAACGTTTTCTAACTCTGCCCGCATGGCGGGCGTACTGGATGTTCAGAAGGATCACGCCAAGTTAATTCGGCAGGCCATGAAGAGACTGAGTTCAGATGGATTGCTGATTTTTTCCAACAACTTCCGGCGCTTCAAGCTCGATGAAGGTCTGGCCACAGAGTTTGAAGTTGAAGAGGTAAGTTCAAGAACGCTGGATAAAGATTTCCAGAGGAACGCGCGGATTCACCGATGCTGGCACATCCGCCAAAGGGCGTAGTCTTTACGCCCGTGCGTTTTAAAACTCGTATTTGAGACCGGCAGAAAACTGAAAGATATTGGCGTCTGTGCCCGTATCTTTCGACAGTTTACCGCCTTCGAAAACAAGATAGGTGTCGCTCAGTACTTCTACATCCAAGCCAACCACCCAGCCAACGCCAAAACTGCTGTCCGGGAAATCACCCTCCAGCTCACGGAGTTGGGCGTTGCTCTGTTCGTCCGGGTTGTCCAGCTCGGCGGTGCCTTGAATATACGAGAATCCAGCCTGGCCGTACACGTTGGCGTAGCTGGTAATGGGGTAGTGCAAGCCAATATACCAGCTGGCAAAGTAATCGATTGAAAGACTCAGGTCGCTCCCTGGAACCTCAGCGTCCCGAAAACCGCCCCCCGCTCTAAACTCTGCGTGGAACAGTTCGTTCAGGTGGCTGCCAAGTATCAGCGTACCACCGGTACCTGTAGCGGTTTCTTTGGACGTTGTGCCTATGGAACGATGATTGAATGCCGTTACCAGCAGGCCGGCGTAGTGTTTGTCCGCACGGGGTGCTTCCTGAGCCAGCGGGGCTTGGGTGTAGAGCAGACAAGCAGGCACCAGTGCGAGGGCAAGGTGCGATCGAACAACCTTTTTCATTATTATCGGATTTCCTGACGTGAGCGGTTACGGGCTGAGTTTGCCTTGTGTAACCTATTGTTACGTCGACTCATGTCACAGTTTAGTCTTCCTCGAAGAGACCATGCTCCTGAGCCATCAGCAACAGAGCGTAAACGCCGTTTTCTGGCAATTGGGGTTCCAGGCTTTCCTCGAACAGCAACTGGCGGCGGCGATCTTCCAGTGCGTCGCTGTCCAAGCCAATGATCAGTTCTGTAACGGGAGCTATTTCAAAGGGAGCCTCCTGTTCCATGGCAGTAAAGATCAAGTCCACCAGAACTTCGTCAGGGTCCAGGCCATCTACATACACCGTTTGGTCGGGCAGGTCTTGATGCAGTTCATGAATGAGTTCAATTAACGGCACACCTTGCTCTTCAAGGTAATCCAGATCGACATCACCTAAATCGCTATCTTCCGGTAGCCATTCATCAACAGGGGCAATAACCACGGTCTTCATCTGGCCATCTTCCAGCGACCAGGCCATTGCAACCGGAAACAGGGCATCTTCAGTTTGGCAGTACTCAATATCGAGAAATCTAGGTTTTGGCATGTCAGGGTCCGCTTAAATATCTTTTGGTCAGGTAGGAGGTAGTGAGGCTTCATGCCATACTATTATCGTAAATATCATTCTATCAGGGACATCATGGAACACGCTGAATTCAACAAAGATTTACTGAAGTTTCTGAACGCATCACCCACACCTTGGCATGCTGTTGCAACAATGAAGGCGCATCTTGATGCAGCCGGCTTTGAGGAACTGGACGAAAAAGACGACTGGGCGCTTAAACAGAGTCGCAACTATTATGTTATTCGCAACGGCTCGTCCATCGTTGCTTTTCGCACCGGGGCAGGGGATGTCTCTACATCGGGCATCCGTATGGTGGGGGCTCATACCGATAGCCCGTGCCTGAAGGTAAAGCCCAACCCCGAGTTGCGCCGAAAGGGCTATTTCCAGCTCGGTGTCGAGGTTTATGGAGGGGTTCTTATGAACCCCTGGTTCGACCGGGACCTTTCGCTGGCAGGTAGGGTGACCCTTCTGGATGACCATGGAAAGGTCAGCGATACCCTCGTGGATTTCCGCAAGCCTGTTGCTTTTATTCCCAGCCTGGCAATCCACCTGGACAGAGACGCCAACACCAACCGCACAGTAAACGCACAGACAGATCTTCCCCCTGTGCTGATGCAGGTTGAGAAAGACGACACCACCAACTTTAACGAGCTTTTAAGCCAGCAAATTGCCAGTGAATCCGGTGTGAAAGTGCGCAAGGTTCTTGGTTATGAGTTGGGCTTCTACGATGCACAGCAAGCCGGGTTTGTCGGCATGCGCGACGAGTTTATCGCCTCAGCACGGCTCGATAACCTGCTGAGCTGTTACATCGGCTTGCAAGCTTTGTTGAATACTTCCGGTGATGAGGCTGCGCTGCTGGTGTGCAATGATCACGAAGAAGTCGGCAGCGTATCCTCCGAAGGTGCCCAGGGGCCATTTTTGACTGCTGTTCTTGACCGCTGGTGTGGTGCCGGCAAGGCAAAAGCCATTGCACACTCCATGATGATTTCAGCAGACAATGCCCATGGTGTTCACCCTAACTACATCGACAAGCACGATGAAAACCACGGCCCCATTCTGAATCAGGGCCCGGTCATCAAGATCAATCATAACCAGCGCTACGCAACCAATAGTCGATCCGCAGCGGTTTACCGACATATCAGTGATGAGCTTGATTTGCCGCACCAGAGCTTTGTGGTACGAAGTGATATGGGCTGTGGCAGCACTATTGGGCCGCTTACGGCTGCAAACCTCGGTGTAACCACGCTGGATATCGGCGTGCCGCAGTTTGGCATGCACTCAATTCGTGAGCTGATCGGTACTGAAGATGGCTTCACGCTATTTCAAGTACTGACCGAGTTCATGCAGCGCAAGCAGGTTTTCTAAGTTGTTTTTGAAAACCTAAAACGAAAAATGCCGCTGCTTCGTCTGAAGTAGCGGCATTTCGGAATAAGTGGCTCCCCGAGCTGGGCTCGAACCAGCGACAAACGGATTAACAGTCCGTTGCTCTACCAACTGAGCTATCGGGGAACATCGTCAAGATGGGCGGCATATTAAGCGCTTTGGATTAGCCGGTCAACCCCCTGATATAAAAGGTCAAAATTTGTACCGCAGTATGGCTCACCAATATCGCCCTCCGCTCTGGCTTCGCAGTGGCCATGTTCAATCGGTATGGCCCGCACTGTTTCGCAAGGTGCACCTGCAGGATCCGGTCGCGGAAGTGCTCCCCACGGATGACAAAGATGAGCTGCATCTGGACTGGTATCGTCAGGGCAGCGGCCGTTTGGCGGTCATTTCCCATGGGCTCGAAGGAAATAGCCGGCGGCCCTATGTGAAGGGGCTGGCGAGGGCACTTATGGCCGAAGGCTGGGATGTTCTGGCCTGGAATTTCCGTTCCTGCGGCGGAGTGATGAATCACCAGCCAAGGTTTTATCACAGTGGCGCCACCGAAGACCTGCGCCGGGTTGTGGATCATGGACTGACAAAAGGCTATCAAACAGTGTTTCTTTCCGGTTTCAGCATGGGTGGCAACCTTACGCTGCTGTATCTCGGTGAGCAAAGTGAGCGCGTTGACAGCAGAATCTGCGGAGCGGTGGCCTATTCAGTGCCCTGCGATCTGGCGGGTAGCGCAGACAAGTTGGCGTTGTCCAGTCGGAAGATCTATATGCAGAGGTTTTTGAAGGATCTTCGCGTTAAAATCGACGAAAAAGCGCAAAAGTTTCCCGATCTTATTGATGTGGCGGATTTTGATTCAATTCAAAATTTTCATGAATTTGATGATCGCTATACCGCGCCACTGCATGGGTTCAAGAGTGCGGCAGATTATTGGGAGCAGTGTTCGGCTCTGGCCAAACTGAAAGACATTCGAGTACCGGCGCTGATGGTTAATACAGCGGACGATCCATTTCTATCACCCGCTTGTTTCCCGGAATCGCCATCTGTGCTAGGTGCCCACGTGAGTCTGGACGCACCCAAATGGGGCGGCCATGTCGGATTTGTGGAGCATGGCCATGGCGGCTACTACTGGTCTGAGCGCCGGGCCCTGGCGTTTTTGCAGGGCGTGGTGTGATTTACCTTATTGCAGTAAGGGCTTGAGCACTGGCCATACGTTTTCAAGGAGTATGGGCTGGGCTTCGGCCGTGGGGTGAATGCCATCGCCCTGCATCAGGTTCTCCTGATCGTAGATTCTGTCGAGAAAGAAGGGAACCAGAGCGGTGTTGTAGCTGTCTGACAGCGCTGGAAAGATGTCAGCAAACATTTGTGTGTAGCGCTGGCCGTAGTTGGGGGGTATTTGTATTCCCACCAGAATGGCGCGGGCGCCTGATTCCTGAACATGCCCAACCATGGTTGCAAGGTTGGATTTGATCACATTGGGTGGAAAGCCGCGTAGGCCATCGTTACCACCCAACTCGATAATCACCACGGAGGGGCTGTTCTTTTCAATCAACTCAGGCAGTCGGCGAACACCGCCATCGGTGGTTTCTCCGCTGATGCTGGCATTTACTACCTGCCAGTTACCAAGACCATTGCTTTGCAAACGATCGCGCAAGAGTTGTACCCAGGCAGTTTCTGTTGGCACGCCGTAGGCTGCGCTTAAGCTGTCACCCACAATCAGAAGCGTTTGCTGGTTGGGCATCACAGGCAAGGCAATAAAAGCCAGCAGAATGAATGTCATCGATCTCGAATACAGCAGTACTCTATGCATAAAATTTCCGTATACCTTGATAAATGAACGTGCTTTTTCCGGGAGCCTTGAAAACAAAATGCAGACTACAAACCCTGATGGCCAGCGCCTGATGTTGCGCGTTGAAAATCTGACTCATCGCGTAAGCCTCGAAACAGATACGCTGACGATATTGAAGGCGGTCAGTCTTGAAATCAATCGGGGAGAGTCCGTAGCCATTGTCGGCCGTTCCGGTTCCGGCAAAACCACCTTGCTTGGACTGCTTGCCGGTCTGGATACACCCACCGAAGGTACGGTTGAGCTGGATGGCGCCATTATAAGCCGGCTAAGTGAAGACGAGCGGGCCCAATTGCGCGCTCATCGGGTGGGGTTTGTATTTCAATCGTTCCAATTATTGCCCGCGCTGACTGCTCTGGAAAACGTCATGCTGCCACTGGAGTTGGCAGGTATGAACGCGCCGGAAAAGCGTGCCCGTGAATTACTCGAGCGGGTTGGGCTTGGAGAGCGCCTCACCCATACGCCACGGCAGCTATCCGGGGGTGAGCAGCAACGGGTGGCTATTGCCCGTGCGTTTGCCTCCGACCCGGCCATCCTGTTTGCCGATGAGCCGACTGGCAACCTGGATAATCGCACCGGCCAGGAAATTTCTGATTTGCTGATGGCGTTGAATCAGGAGCAGGGCACCACGTTGGTGATGGTTACCCATGATGAACAACTGGCAGCACGCTGCTCCCGGCAATTCCATATTGAAGCGGGCGAGTTGACTGAGCCAGTTGCTCAGGTGGAGCTAGCTCACTGATGGCTGCTACAAAAAAACTCATGTCAGTGCGCCGCGACTGGCGCGAAAGAGATGTACGGGTGGTACTGGCGGCGCTAATTATTGCCGTGGCTACCGTTGCCACTATTGCTTTGTTTGCCAGCCAGTTACAACGCACTCTGGTGTCGTCTGCCAGCTCGTTTCTGGCGGCAGACCGACAGCTGGAGGCTGAAAACGGCCGGCCGGTACCAGAGCCCTGGATAAACGAAGCTACCGAGCGCGGGCTGGAAACTGGCCGTATGGTGGAGTTCTCCACCATGGTGTTTGGTAGCGATGCCTTTCAGTTGGTGTCGGTAAAAGCGGTCAGCAATGAATATCCGTTACGGGGTGAACTCGAAATTCAGGGGTCTTCAGAAGGTTCGCGGGTTCAGGTCGAAAATGGGCCGGCGCCGGGCGAAGTCTGGATCAACCCAAGGCTTCTGAGGCTGCTGGATATTCAGCTTGGCGATACCCTGGAAGTAGGCAGTCGCATGCTGACAGTGGCTGGCTTGGTACTGCGCGAGCCAGACGGCGGGTTCAGTCTCTCGGCACTGGCGCCCCGGGTGATGATGCACGTGGATGACGTGGCGTCTACTGGCGTTCTGCAGGAAGGTAGCCGAGTAAAATACGTTTACCTGTTCGCTGGCGAAGAAGCATCTCTCGAACGCTATTATCAATGGCTACAGCCGCAGCTGGAGCCCAGCCATGAGTGGGAAGGTGTGCGCGATGGTGAAACCTTTTCTCGCTCCCTGGACCGCGCAGAGAGCTTCCTGCTGTTAGGTGGCAGCCTTGCGGTCTTGCTGGCGGCTGTTGCTGTGGCGGTTGCCAGCCGGCAGTACGCGCTATCCCAACGCGACACTGTGGCTCTGCTCAAAACCCTGGGCCTTGGCAGTTCCGGAATCGGCCGGCTTTACCTCAAACGGCTTGCTCTCTGGGGCGTGACCGGCATGGTTGGCGGCCTTCTGGTGGCTTTGCCACTGTTCTGGGTACTCACCCGCTTGCTCAGCGAAGCGTTGGAAAGGCCGGTGCCGTTTCAGCTGGATTCAGCGGCACTCACGCCTGCGCTCTTAACAGCAGTGGTTTCCCTGTTTGCCTTTGCGTATCCGCCCATCAGGCGGCTCAGAAACGTGCCGGCCATGCGCGTATTGCGCAGTCAGCCTGGGGAAACCGGGCGCGAAGCCCTGCCTGATATGCTAATTGCCATCGTGGCGGTGTTTGGCCTTGTGTGGTTGTATGCCGGCGAGGTGTCCTTGGTGATTTCCCTGTTGGGGGGGCTTGCTTTGCTGTTGGGCGCTCTGGGCGTGTTGGGTTGGCTGCTAGTAGCAACCCTGCGCAAGGTTCGCGGTGGTGGCCATGCCTGGCGCCTGGCGTTGGTTGGTTTGTATCGCCATCGCCGCGCCAGTCTGTCGCAAATTGCTGTATTCGCCATGACGCTCATGCTGGCAACAACCCTGATTCTGGTGCGTACCTCTTTGCTGGACGACTGGCAAGGTCAGCTTCCAGACGATGCACCGAATCATTTTTTGATTAACATAGCGCCCGATGCAGTGGATGAGGTTGCCGATTATTGGGAAGAGCGTGGCCAGCCACTGGACCAGCTATACCCCATGGTGCGCGGGCGGTTTACGGAGCTCAACGGCCAACCGGTAAAACAAGTAGTGAGTAAAGACCAGCGGGTAGGCGCCCTTAACCGGGAGCTCAACCTCACCTGGATGCCCTCGCTACCGGCTGACAACGTGATTGTGGCAGGCAGCTGGTTTGAGGAAGGACAAACTGACGGTGTCTCCGTAGAGGCCGACCTGGCGAATGCGCTGGGCCTGGTGTTGGGTGATGAGCTCACGTTCACCATTGGGTCCGATAAGGTCACTGCAAATGTCACCAGTATTCGCACGGTTCAGTGGGACAGCATGAAGCCCAACTTCTACATGGCGTTTCCTCCGGGGGGCGCGCTCACTAATATGCCCGCTACCTGGATAACCAGCTTTCACCTGCCCAAAGATCGTAAAAGCGAGCTGAATGAGTTTTCCCGACGTTTTCCGACGGTATCGTTGCTGGAAATCGACAACATTATCGAGCGCATACAGGAAATTGTGCGGCAAGTGACCCAAGCCATAGAGGCAATTCTGGTGTTGATACTGGCAGCGGCGCTGGTGGTGATGGCGGCGGTCGTCAGCGCTACGCTTCAGGATCGCCAAAGGGAAGGCGCACTCCTGCGTACTCTGGGCGGTCGCCAAAGCCTGCTGGTGCGTAGCACCATGCTGGAGTTTGCTTTGCTTGGCGGCTTTGCCGGAATTCTCGGGGTGGCAGCGGCTGAAGCTGCGGTATGGGCTTTGCAGTTCAGGATGTTTGAGGGTGCCTTCAGCTGGCACTGGCAGGTTGTTCTGCCTATACCGATAATAAGTGCGGTGGTGCTTTCGATGTTCGGGCGTTGGCAACTTCGGCCAGTGTTGAGTGTTTCGCCTATGTTGCTGCTGAGGCGTCTCGAGTGAAGTGATGACTCCGGCCTACACCTTGTTTCGGGACATTCTTACTGGTAGTTCGCGAGGATAGCAGCAAGTTCGCCGTTCTCGCGGATACGTGCCAGCTCAGCGTTGAATTTATCAACGAAAGGCCGCGATTCCTTGCGAACCATAAGCCGGAAACCGTAGGAGCTGATGTCTCCTGACGATACTGAAAACTGATCCTGCAGGCCTTCGTTTTTTAGTATCCATTTGCCCACAAGCAAATCCACTACCGCGGCATCAAAGCGCTCGCCGTGAAGTAAAAAGTTGAACATGTCCTTGTCCCTGGATACGTCAAAACGCTTGATGGCACCTGATTTAAAATGTGGTTGCAATGCAGGGTATATAGCCCAAATGGGTAACGACCGTTTTTGAGAACAGGTCTTCCGGGGAGTTATAGGTTTCTTCGGTACTTTTGGGCGTGAAGAACACTTCCTGAACCTTTACGATTGGCTCAGTGAACAGAAAGTCCTGGGGGTTTTGTGTCCATTCAACCGCTCGGGACGTGCCGTCAATATAGCCATCCAGCAACATCTGGTCGACGCGTTTGCGGGGGATCTTTTTAGCGGCGATTTGATAGCCCAGGCGCTCAGTAATGAGCGAGGCCACATCCCACATAATCCCCGATGGCGCGTCCTGATCAACGATCATGTAGGGCGGATAACCGTTAGGGGAAATGTTGAAACGAAACACCTTTGCATCGCTTGCAGATGCAGCATTTATGGCCAGCGCGAACATTATTACGAGGGGCAGGCAGACAAAGCGTCTTGTGAAAGCTGTATGCCAGCCAGGTTTCAGGTGCTTCATCTAAAGGGACTCTCTGCGGGTGGTGCTGTCCTTGAAAGAACTGACCCGGCCAAGTCCCTGCCAGAATAGTTACAATTGTTACTCGTCCGCGTCGTTATTTCAATATCGTTGAGTAATCTTGTGTTTACCAGTAACGGGGCCTGAAACAGGCCCCGTTACTGTGTGCCGTTGGTGTATCAGGCCCAGGCGCGCTGCAGAACGGCCCGTGCGTCCTTCAGAGTCACTTCTTTCGGATTGAACATGATGGAGCCGTCGTCGAGCGCCATCTCTGCAATCTGGTCGAGCTGATCTTCGGTAACCTTGCCGGTTTCTTTCAGCGTTCGTGGCAGCTGGCACCGTTTGTATAGCGCATCCCTCAGCTTGCGCAGCGCTGAAATGCTCGCCTCTGCTCGGCGGCTGGCTGGCGTTGCTGCGTAAATCTCCGGGCCTTCCAGGTGCAGTAGCAGCTCACCCAGCGGCTCGCGAATGGTTTCAAGGTTGTACTCAAGCACATAGGGTAGGAAGAGGCTCATGCATAGGCCATGGGGCAAGTGGCAGATGGCGCCCGTGGCGTGGCCCAGCGAGTGCACCAGACCAACCATGGAGTTGGAAAATGCAATGCCAGCCATAGTAGATGCCTGTGCCAGCTCCAGCCTGGCGTCGCTGTCTTTCGAGTTATCCATTACCTGCAACAATGACCGGCTCACTTTCTTGATAGCCGCTGCGGCATAGGCATCGCTCAGCGGGTTTTTGGCCATGCAAGTAAAGGACTCGACCGCATGGGTCATAGCATCCATGGCCGTGGCTGCCGTAATGTGAGGTGGCAGTGTCAGAGTCATGCGTGGGTCAATCACTGCCGCGTTGGGTAGCAGATACGACGAGGTGAAAGGCAGCTTGACGCCTTTCTTTTCATCTGTGATGACAGCAATAGAGGTCACTTCGGAACCGGTTCCCGCCGTGGTAGGCACCACCAGAAACGGTTTGAGTGGGCGTTTCAGTACGCCGGCGCCCGTGTATTTGGCGATGTCGTTTCCACCCTCGGAGACCAGAATGTTTACAGCTTTGCCTGTGTCGATGGCAGAGCCGCCCCCAATGGCAATGATGGAATCGCACTTTTCCTTGCGATAAACGCCAGCAATGTCGCGAACCACGGTGGTGGACGAATCCGGTGGCACATCGTCGTAAATGGTAACAATTTCGAGACCACTTTCTTCGCACGCCGCAATCACGGGATCAAGCAGTCCAGCGGCACGAACGCCCTTATCTGTTACGATCATCGGGCGCTTGGCGGCGAGACCGCTCAGTTCATAGGGGATGTGTTCCAGGGCGGCTTTGCCGGCAATGACTTTTACCGGGCAGAAGAACTCATAGTAAGTGTTGGACATTTAGGCTCTCACTGTCTGGACAAAATGGGTGGCGATCTTCAGGTAAATCTGTGCGGCACTGATCAGCTTTTCGGGCAGATGCAGATCTGCCGGGTATTCCTTTACAGCGCGCTCGGCAACGATCCTGGGCAAAATGAACGACTCCAGCCGGTTCAGCACCCGTGTCATGCGCACGGCGTAGCTTACATCGCCATCTACCAGCATGCGGTCATTGGCAAAGGCGACCGAGGTTTTTTCCTGAAACGACAACACCAGAAAGGCGTGGGTAAGGTGCTTGAACTTGATGGATACGTCCACCGGACGAGGGGCCGAATCGCCATGGTAATGAAACCGGCCGTCACCGATGTATTCCACGATCAGCTTGGACCCGTCAGGCATTACCATCATTTCGAACAGAAAACCTTCGGGCAGTGCCTGTGCTTCTTTCTGAACTTCGCTATCAACCTCGCTGACCGCCTGAAGCGCCCGTCCCATAACCTGGAACATAAGCTCGACATACAGGCGTTTTGCCTGGGAAGCCAACGGCTGGATACGTTTCGCTAACATGTCCGTCACCTGAATCTGGTTATTGATCGTTAATTTTTAGAGTTATTGCTCTAGAAGTCAATGACCATGATGACTGCAACGCTTTGCTTTCTCAGTAAATCATGGCCTTTAAACGAAAAAAGGTCGAAATCCCATGGAGTTCGACCTTTTGTTTCATGTTGAATCGAGGGGCTATTGAGAGAGAGCCGCCAGTTTTCGCCGAGCTTCCTCAGCAATCTCGCCACTGGATTCCGCTGCTTTACGGTAGTAAGCGATGGCTTCACTGCGATTGTTGTCCTTTACCGCAATATCACCTAGCCGCAAAAAAGCTATGGAAGTGGGCACCACCTGGTTTGCTCTGTTCAGATTCTCTCGGGCTTTGCTCAGATTATTGAGCTGCAGTGCAGTCAGGCCATTGTGCAGACGATAAACGAACATCTCCGGATACAGGGAGACCGCCTTATCAAAATCAGCCTGAGCTTTGTCTGGCTGTTTCTGCTGTTGATAGATGCGGCCACGCAAGGAATAGAACATGGCTTCACGGGGTAGCAGGTTGATTGCTTCATTGACCTTTTTCAGAGCACCGCTCATGTCACCACCAGCGGCCAGTTCCATGGCTTCATCGTGGGCATTGTAAGCAGGTTGCGTTTTGCGAAGAATGGCCGTCTTCTTTTTGTAAACATCTGCCCCACGGTACCCCCCGACCCCTAATTCATTGGCCAACTTGTTATTCTCTCGAACGCGCTTTGCTGATGGCGGGTGTGTGGCAAAGAGACCATCCACAAACCCTGCTTGCTGACCTTGGGACAGTTTCAGGAAAAGTTCCTGAAGTTCTACGGCTGCTAGAGGGTCGTATCCGGCTTTTTTCATGTAAACAATGCCGTAGTAATCCGACTCCAGCTCGTCGCCCTGGCCATACTGTGCCAGAGCAAGCTGTGCACCTACCGCAGCGCCACCCATCAGCAAGCCTGCCCATTCATTATCTGAAAGGGCAAAGCCCAAACCGGCCACACCAGCGCTGATCAGCATTCCTTTTTGCATTCGCTGAACACTGTGGCGCGCCGCGGCATGCACAATCTCATGGCCAAGCACAGACGCAAGCTGTGCTTCATCGTCCAGCTGCGTAAGCAACCCACGGTTAATGGCAATCTTTCCACCTGGCAAAGCCCATGCGTTGGGCACACTGCTGTTGAGCACTACAAATTCATAGGGCAGGTCGGGGCGGTCACTCACCCGTGCGATCTTATGGCCAACTTCTCTGACGTAAAGCGTAAGCTCAGGATCGATGTAGAATTGCCCACCTTGAGTCTGTTGGGTGGGCGTATATTGTTCCGCCCCCATGGCGAGCTCGTCGCTCTCGCCAATCAGCGAAAGCTGTTTCTCCCCAGTCACCGGGTTTACAGAACAGCCTGCAAGAAACAGCAAAAGTGCAATAAATGGTGCACAGCGTTGAAAGGCGGTGGTTTTCACTATCGACTCCTGTGATTAAATTCCTGGCATCTATAATTACACGGCTACTGCCTGCTTTAAACACTGTCGACTCAAAACCTGCGTATGAGCCCCGGGTTTGCTCTGAATGGATGATCATATCTCAACAGCAGCCGGCACACTTCTTGGTAGAAGGTTGATCCGATCCACTTTAGGGGCTTGAAAACCCTCCGAGAGACCCCATTTTCCTGCTAGACGAACTCACAAGCTGGATAACACGAGAGCAAGGCCCTTGTTCCCGTGTTCACCTCACATGTCGATTGCAGGAGAGACAAATAAATGACAGTTGAATCAAAAAAAGAGACGTTAGGATTCCAGACCGAAGTAAAACAACTACTTCACCTGATGATCCATTCCCTGTATTCAAACAAGGAAATTTTCCTTCGGGAACTGATCTCCAACGCCTCCGATGCCGCAGATAAAATGCGCTTCGCCGCCTTAAAAGACGACGGCCTGTACGAAGGCGACTCAAACCTGCAAATCCGCCTCGATTTCGACAAAGAAGCCAACACCATTACCCTGACTGACAACGGCATCGGCATGAGCCGTGAAGACGTTGTGCAGAACCTGGGCACCATAGCCCGCTCTGGCACCGCAGAATTCCTCAAGCAGCTCTCAGGCGATGAAAAGAAAGACAGCCAGCTGATCGGCCAGTTTGGCGTAGGCTTCTATTCCGCCTTCATTGTTGCCGACAAGGTAGACGTATTCACCCGCCGTGCTGGCGCGCCAGCAGAAGAGGGCGTGCACTGGCAATCGGCTGGCGATGGCGAATTCACCATCGAGCAGGTTACCCGTGAAAAGCGCGGCACTGAAATCGTGATTCACCTGAAGCCGGATGCCACCGAGTTTGCTGACGGCTTCCGCCTGCGCAATCTGGTGAAAAAGTATTCCGATCACATCTCCTTCCCGGTGATCATGAAATCCGAGCCCACCGAAGAAGGCGAAGAGCCGAAAGACGAAACCATTAACGACGCAACCGCGCTCTGGACACTGCCTCGTACAGAAATCAAAGACGAGGAATACAAAGAGTTCTACAAGCACATTGCTCACGACTTTGAAGACCCGCTAACCTGGTCCCACAACAAAGTAGAGGGCAAACTGGACTACACCAGCCTGCTGTACATTCCGGCCCGTGCGCCGTTCGACATGTACAACCGTGAAGCGCCTCGCGGCCTGAAACTGTACGTTCAGCGCGTATTCATCATGGACGACGCAGAACAGTTCCTGCCGTTGTACCTGCGCTTTGCCAAGGGTGTTGTGGACTCCAACGACCTGTCTCTGAACGTGTCCCGTGAAATTTTGCAGAACGACGCAACCGTAGACAGCATCCGTACTGCGCTCACCAAGCGCGTGATTGATATGCTTTCCAAGTTGTCCAAGAAAGATGCTGACGAATACCAGAAGTTCTGGGATGAATTTGGCACCGTTCTGAAAGAAGGCCCTGCTGAAGACTTCAGCAACCGCGAGAAAATTGCCGGCCTGCTGCGCTTTGCCTCCACCCACACAGGTGAGAGCACCCAGAACGTATCTCTGGACCAGTACATTGAGCGCATGAAAGAAGGTCAGAACAAGATCTACTACATCACTGCTGATAATTTCATGGCCGCCAAGAGCAGCCCGCATCTGGAAGTCTTCCGCAAGAAGGGTATTGAGGTTCTGATTCTCTCTGATCGTATTGACGAATGGATGATGGGCTACCTCAACGAGTACAGCGAAAAGCAGTTCCAGGACGTTGCCCGTGGCGATCTTGACCTCGGCGATGTGGAAACCGAAGAAGACAAGAAGCACAAAGAAGAAGCGGCTGAAGAGCACAAAGAGCTTCTGGAGCGTATCAAAACAGCTCTTACCGACCGGGTTCAGGAAGTGCGGGTTACTAACCGCCTGACAGATTCACCGGCGTGTCTGGTAACGGGTGACTTTGATATGGGGGCCCAGATGAAGAAGATCATGGAAGCAGCGGGCCAGAAGGTTCCCGACAGCAAGCCAATCTTTGAAATCAACGTAGATCACCCACTGGTTCAGCGCCTGGAAAGCGAGAAGGGCGATGAGCGCTTCAACGAGCTTTCTGCTGTTCTGCTGGATCAGGCCACATTGGCCAGCGGTGAGCAGTTGCAGGATCCGGGTGCCTACGTAACCCGCTTGAACCGTCTGTTGCTGGAACTGGCTAACTAAGCCCATGCACCAGATTATTGTGGATGTCAGCATCAGCCCTGATGAGTGGATAAAATTCTACCAGGGCGTTGCTACCGATGTTCACGCTACGGCCCGGGACGGACGCTCTGTCCGCTTCCCGGCCCGTATCCTCTCCCGTTTTTATCTGAATGACGGAGTTCGCGGTTCTTTCCGAATTCTCTTTGATGACCAAGGTAAATTTCAGACCGTTGAGCGACTCTGAAGGGCTACCAACCTACCTCTGAATTGCCTACAATCCCCCTCCGCTCAAAAACTGAGCAATACTTTTCAACCTGTGGAGACACCATGCGGATAATTCTTGCCCCGATGGAAGGGCTGGTTGACGCACCTATTCGGGAAACGCTAACAAAAGTTGGCGGAATAGACCGTTGCGTAACTGAGTTTATCCGAGTGACCCACAGCATGTTACCCCCGCGGGTTTTCTACAAGTTTGCGCCCGAACTGCATAATAGTTCGCTTACACAGGTGGGCACACCTGTTGCTGTTCAGTTGCTGGGTTCAGACCCCGAGCAAATGGGTTGGCACGGCAAAAGAGCCGCAGAGCTTGGCGCTACCCAAGTGGATATTAACTTTGGTTGCCCCGCCAAAACGGTGAACAAGCACAAGGGCGGTTGTGTGCTAATGCGAGAGCCCGAGTTGATGCACAACATTGTTGCCGGCGTGCGCAAGGCCGTTCCTGCAGGCGTGCCGGTAACCGCCAAAATGCGACTGGGGTATGACGATCGCTCCATGGGTGTGGCCTGTGCTCAGGCACTGGAAGCCGCCGGGGCAGAAGAGATTGTTATCCATGCCCGTAGCAAGGTGGATGGCTACAAGCCGCCGGCCTACTGGGAAGAAATCGCCAAGGCTCGCGAAGCTGTTAAATGCAAAGTGATCGCCAACGGTGAGATCTGGACGGTAGCGGACTACTGGCGTTGCCGGGAAGTGTCTGGCTGTGAAGACGTGATGATTGGCCGCGGCCTGATCGCAAGGCCGGATTTAGCCCTCAAGATTAAGGCCAGTCAGCAAAACGAAGAGAGTGTAGACATGGCCTGGCCAGAAGCAGTGGCCTTGGTGAAAGAGTACGCCTCAGTGCTTCAAGGCTGGCTTGAAGACAAGTACGTAACTGGCCGTATCAAACAGTGGCTGAACTTTCTGCGGCAAGGTTTTCCCGAGGCCGAGGCACTATGGCCGCAGGCTCGCAAGATTCGCGAAGTTGCGCCTATGCTGGCGTGCCTGGACTTGCCAGTTCCGGCCTCTATTGCTTGTTCCAAGGCTGCCGTTCGGGCAGCCTGATTTACCTTCAGGCCTCCATGTCAGTCGTGTACAAGCCCTGGGTTGCCGCACCATTTAGCCTCGCACGTTTAAGCACTGCAGACTGTGTTGCGGAACGGTTGCCCAGATCACCCGCCCAGGCTTTCTGCGCGGGTTCCTGTAGCGCACGGCCATAGGAAAAGCTCAAGTACCAGGGTTGTTGGCCAAGGCTGTTCATTGCACTCAGGTTGCGAGTGGCTTCTTCGGGTGTTTGACCTCCAGATAGAAAATTGATTCCCGGAACTGCCGCTGGAACAACTCTCCGGAATACCCGCAACGTAGCTTCCGCAACGTTCTCGGGAGGCGCCTTGGCGCATCCTTTACCGGGCGTTACCATGCTCGGCTTCAGGATTATGTACTCCAGTTGAACCCGATGGCGGCGAAGCGCGCTGAAAACTTCTGCAATAACGATTTCATTCACTTCTGCAGACCGTTCGATGGAATGGTCGCCATCAATCAGAACCTCTGGCTCCACAATGGGCACAATGCCTGCGGCTTGGCAGAGCGCTGCATACCGCGCCAGCAGTTCAGCGTTGGCTTCCACTGCCTGGCGCGATGGTAAAGTAGCAGAAATATTATACACAGCGCGCCACTTGGCAAAGCGGGCGCCCTGATTCCTATAAATTTCCAGCCGGTCATCCAGGCCGTCCAAACCGTAGGTTATTTCATCGCCGGAGGCATTAACCAGCGGCTTCTTACCCTTGTCTACCTTGATGCCCGGCACAATGCCTTGGGTTTCCAGCAACTTCGAGATTGGCGTGTTGTCGAGGCTGTTCTGACCCAGGGTTTCCTCAAAAAGAATCACGCCACTAATGAATTCACCAAGCCCGGGGGCAGAGAGAATCAGGCTGCGATATTCCCGGCGTTTCTCTTCTGTGGATTCAACGCCAACGGCGCTGAATCGCTTGGCGATGGTGGGGTGGCTTTCATCTGCGGCGAGAATGCCTTTACCTGGCTGAACGAGGGCCTGAATTGTTGAGTGCAGTTCGGCTCGTATACTCATACCGGCTCCTGTTGAAAACGGTGTCTCATCGAAAAGGTTTGGAGTGCTATCGCATTAGTGTAGCCTGTTCATTGGAGTATAGTTGCCACCATGCTGGATGAAATTTGACCTGTGCTAAAGCAGCCGTCGATACATTGTCCTAGGCTATATCTATTCAAGCTATATACAGGGATTGGGTATGAAAACGGTTATCAGCGTAAGTCAGAGTTCATCCGAATACGATTATGATCTGGAAACCGAGTTTCTGGGGAAGTCATTCAGAGTTATTCGCGCCGGCACCGACGGGGATCTTTCCCGCGCTGTTGCGCTTCTTAAAACCTATCACGAACGCGCAGATGCCTTCGGTCTCAGCATGGTTTCCGATCATTATCAGGTAGGCTCTGTGAAGCTGGAACACCCTGATACTGCCATGCTCGAAGCCTGTATTCCAGACAAGCCAATAACCAGTGGAGCTGGGCTGCGGGGTATTCTCCAGGAGTGGGCCGTGCGCCAGACTCAGGCAGAACTCGGGCACTTCTTTGATAACGCCAGGGTGCTCTTCCTGAATGGGCAGGCTGGCTACCGAGTGGCAAAAGCCCTTTCCGAACACACCGATAACCTGTTTTTTGCCGATCCTTATATGGACTTCGGCGTGCCGCGGTTGCTTACCTCCCTCAAACAGCTTGAAACCTACAGCTCGCTGACAGCGCCGATAATGTTCCATCCAACCGCTGTAAAAGCGCTTGATACTGTGCTCCGTACGCCTCTTTATCGTCTTGGGGAAGGGCTGGTCAAAGGATCACTGCATCAGGCAGTAAAAGATTCACATGTAATTGTTGGCCACATGGGAGACCTGGCTGAGTTCACCCACAAAGAGCTGGATGGCAAAACCGTTATCACCTCCCGCGTATCGGAAGAGGCTTTGGACTGGATGCGTTCCCGCAAGGTCGCCATGGTGGTGGACTACAGCCCTTGGCTGGAAGGTCGGCCTGTGGGTGTGAACGTTCTGGAGGCCATGATCAGTGCGGCACTGTCGCGTTCGCCAGAGCAGCTGGGTGCAGACGATTATCTTGGTGTGATCCAGAGTCTGGGTATAGAGCCTCGTATCCTTTACCCCAACGGCTATCGCCGGATAAACCGCTTTGCGTTCGTGATTCACCCGCTGTCACAACAGTACTTGACCAAAACACGACCGCTGGACTGGGTTGCCAGTGTGTCACCCCCCATGGTGATGAACCTGGTGGAAAAAGCCGTAGCCTATGCGCCTCCATTTATCTATTCCAAAGTCACCGGCATCAAATCGCCCACCGGAGACGAAGTGGAAGGCTGGTTGATTACCGTAGGTGGCACACCTAAAGAAATCATGGCCCACGACCCTGAATTTACCTACAGTCGATTGCTGACCGCAGCTAACCTGGCAAAAAAGCTTGGCGCACAAATTATGGGCTTGGGTGCCTTTACCAAAGTAGTCGGAGACGCCGGCATTACTGTTGCCAAACGTGCACCGCTGCCTATCACCACAGGCAATAGCTATAGCGCATCCGGTGCGCTCTGGGCGGCCAAGGATGCGGTAAAATTAATTGGCCGCGCCCAAATTGGTGAAAGCGGAAAGATGGCCGGCAAGGCCATGGTAGTAGGCGCGACTGGCGCGATTGGGTCCGTGTGTGCACGCCTGCTGGCTAAAGCGGTGGATGAGATTTACCTGGCAGCGCCAGAGCCCGCCAAGTTGCTGGCTTTGAAAGAAAGTATTGAGCAGGAAACCCCGGGCGCTATCGTACACGTGGCTGGTTCCGCCGACCGGGATATAGAAGACATGGATATGATTGTGACGGCCACCTCCGGAGCGGGCAAAAGAATCCTGGATATCACCAGGGTAAAGCCCGGCTGCGTAATCACGGATGTGGCCCGCCCTCTGGATATATCGGCGGAAGATGTAGCAAAACGGCCCGATGTACTGGTAATTGAATCCGGAGAAGTGCAGTTGCCGGGCAACGATGTCTACATGAAAAACATCGGTTTGCCGGATGGGGTTGCTTACGCTTGCCTGGCAGAAACCATAGTGCTGGCCCTGGAGGGGCGGTTCGAAAACTTCACACTTGGCCGCAACATTGAGTGGGAAAAGGTGCGGGATATTTACAAGTTGGGGCTGAAGCACGGTATGAGCCTGGCGGCCATCTCCGGCGTCAATGGCGTGTTCAGTGACGAAGATTTCGAGCGGGTGAGTGTATTGGCGGCAAAGAGTGATGCCGGGGAAGCTGTAGACCTGTAATCAGGGGCCAAGTTACCTAAGCTGGCTATCCTTACTGGCACGGCGATTAATGCCGCCAAAATTCATTTCGTCTTTTTCCAGAGCTGCCTGGCAATCTACACACAGACGGACACCTGGAATGGCATCGCGTCGTGCCTCGGGAATCGGGCAGTCACACTCCTCGCAGAATTCCGCGCTCTCTCCCGTAGTCAGCCGGCTACGGGCTTCGGCCACGGCGTCTTCAACACTTGCATCAATCTGATCCTGTACAGCCCCGTCGCGGGTCCAGCCACCAGCCATAACATGCCTCCTGAGCAAGGCTTCACCGATTGTGTGCACCCAGCATACCAAAGCTCTGGTGATCGAGCTAAGGTGATCCAGCGTAAAGAAACAGCAGTGTCTAAAAAGGAATTCAAATAATGTCAAAAGCCAACACGCCTCAACGCGGTGGAAAATGGCCACTCATGACCGCATGGCTTGCCATAATCCTGTTGATTGTTGCCGGTATCTTGATGGCCGTTGCAGGGCCTGCTTACAAGGCAGAGTGGATAGAGCTGGGTACCTCGTTCACCTGGCTCCGACAAGGTGCGCAACTGGCAATAGCTGCTGCTGTGTCAGGAATAATTACTTTGGTTCTTGCCGGCGTACTGCGCCGATGGCGACCAGCACTGGTCGGGGCGCTGGTAAGCCTGGCTGTCGTTGCCATGATTGCTATGCCCATGCAAATGAAGCAACGGGCCCAAAGCGTGCCGCCCATCCACGACATCACCACCGATATGCAAAACCCTCCCGCCTTCAACAGGTTGGCTGCAGCCCGGGAGAAAGCGCCCAATGCTGTGGATTACCCGGGAGCGGAAACCGCCCGCCAGCAGCAATTGGCTTACCCCCATTTAAAACCGATTACTCTGGGCATGCCCTTGGCTTCTGCCATGGCCATAGCGAAAGCAAACATCCAGGCTCGTGGCTGGGAGATCGCAGGAACTACCGACAGTACGATTGAAGCCACCGCGACCACTCGCTGGTTCGGCTTTAAAGATGATGTAGTCATCCGCATGACAGAAACAGATCAAGGTGTACAAGTAGATATGCGTTCTGCATCCAGGTTGGGGAAGAGCGACCTCGGCACTAACGCCGAGCGGATTCAGGATTTTCTTGAGGAGTTGGCGAAGCAATAAAATCGTGGTTCATAGGAGATAGGGGCTATACTCCTCAAGAACAGGAATTTCCGCTTCATCTAACAGGCTGGCGGGCCTAACTCCTTCAGTGTGACCCATAATGAAATCACCTCTGCGTCTTCGCTACCAAACCATTGAGTTCGGAAACGTGGATATTCACGTTTGCACCCTGCGTGATAATCAGCAGTTTGACGATCCAAACGACGTTGCCCTCAAACTGGGCATTTCCTCTGCGACCTGGCCCCTGTTTGGGGTTATCTGGCCCTCAAGCCTGGTGCTTGCCCACCATATTGTGAACCATCCAACGGAGGGCAAGAGAGTGTTGGAAGTTGGCTGCGGAATGGCGCTGTCGAGCCTGCTGTTGAATCAGCGCAACGATGACATTACCGCCACCGACTATCATCCTGAGGTGGGTGTTTTTCTGGAACGGAATACGGAACTCAATCACGGCAAACCGATAGGATATCAGCGCCTTGATTGGGCAGATAAAACCAGTGATCTCGGCTTATTCGACATTATCATTGGTAGTGATGTGCTGTATGAAGATGAGCATGTAAACCTGTTGGCCGACTTTATCAACCGGCACTCCAAACCGACCTGTGAAGTGATTCTGGTGGACCCGGGAAGAGGCAGAAAGAGCAAATTCAGGCGTCGGATGGAAACCCATGGGTTTAGCTTTTCTGAGGAGAAACCTGAACATACGGACTACTTGGAAAAACCTTTCAAAGGACACGTGCTTAAATTATGGCGGGGTGAAATACAAAGCCCATCAGCTTCTAAACCAAGCGGTAATGCCTGAGCTACTTGGCACCTTTTTCAGCTCAATATGCTTCTTTACGGCAAGCAACAAAAGTACGATTGAGATTGACTTTGATCAACTCTATAGTTGTAGCATTACACGATAGTGGCAGTGCTCAAATGGATCTTGTAAAACTACGTTTCGCTACTTCTGGCGATGCTGCACTGAATGCCCTCAGCCTGGATTATAGTTATTGGCTGGTTCTCTGCTCTTTCCTGGTCGCCTGGATGGGGGCCTATGCTGGTTTAACGATTGTTATATCGATCCAGTCGTCTATATCACGCCTCACCAAAACAGTCTGGCTATTGGCGGGGTCTCTGACCCTGGGTTGTGCTGTATGGTCCATGCATTACATTGGGATGCTTGCTTTCACGCTTCCGGTACCGGCTCAGCACCACATGGGCTTAACACTGCTATCCATTGTACCTGCAATATTGGCCAGCTTTATTGCCTTGCTCCAGTTGTCCAAAAAGCAACAAAGTCGAAAAAGCACATTGGTAAGCGGCCTGTTTCTGGGTGTTGGAATCGGCACCATGCACTATGTCGGCATGGCCGCCATGACTGGCGCTTTCACACTGGTTTACGATCCCTGGATATTCGCACTATCGATCATAACGGCGGTAGCTCTCGCGATTGTATCCTTGTATTCACGCAATACGTCGCTCCTTATCGGTAACTCAAAAACGCTGAATCGGCTTTTTATCTCGGCACCTATTATGGGGCTGGCGATTAGTGGGATGCACTACATAGGTATGCAAGCGGCTATTTTTCTGAGCAATCCAGATGCGCCGGCCATGCCCCATGAGTTGGATCACGAAGCTCTCACGATCATTGTTACGGCGTTAACCGTCGGTCTGTCTCTGACGGCCATGATTTCTACCAGTATCAACGGAATGTTTGTTCGCCTTCAGGCAGCAGCGCGGGATGCAGAAGCCGCAGCGCAGGCAAAGGCCAATTTTCTGGCCCAGATGAGCCATGAGATTCGAACACCTATGAACGCTGTTATTGGTATGGCGCGTCTCGCCCTGAGAACAGACGTTACGCCCAGGCAAGCGGACTACCTCAATAAAATCAACACAGCCTCTCAAAACTTGCTTACGATTATTAACGATATTCTTGATTTCTCGAAAATTGAGGCGGGCAAACTCCAGCTGGATCCAAGGGAGTTTACGATCGATGAAGTAAGCCAGAACATCCACAATCTTTTCGAGCATAAGGCAAAGGAAAAAAACCTGGAGCTAGCTGTTCAAATCGAGAAGAGGGTTCCAATACGACTTTATGGAGACTCTTTACGGTTTAATCAGATACTGACCAACCTGGTAACTAATGCTATCAAGTTCACCGAACGGGGCGTCGTCACCGTCTCGATTGATGCACAAGAATCCATTGGTAATACGGTGGTTCTGGAATGCTTGGTGCGGGATAGTGGTATCGGGATGACCAGTGACCAAATAGACAGCATATTCGACCTTTTCAACCAGGCAGATAACAGCATTACCCGAAAATTTGGCGGCACAGGTCTTGGGTTAGCCATCTGCAAACAACTGTGTGAGTTGATGGATGGAAGGATCTGGGTAGAAAGTTCGCCAAATCTGGGCACGGCGGTCCACTTCAACCTTCGGATGGAAAGGGCACATAGCCAGAAAAATGAGAAAACGCCGTCTCAGAATATGCCTTTTGCTACTGTGTCAGGGGGTGGCGATGCCATGGTTGCGCTGGCACACATCGTAGGCGCCCGCGTTCTATTGGTAGAAGATAATGCCTTTAATCAGCAAGTAGCCACTGAAACACTGGAATCAATGGGAATCATTGTTGATTTAGCGACCGATGGAAGAGCCTGTTTGAAAAAACTCGAGCAGGCCGAATATGATTTGGTGTTGATGGATATCCAAATGCCGAACATGGATGGATTAACGGCAGCCAGGGAAATCCGCAAGCGCTGGCCCGATTCAGACCTCCCGATTATTGCCATGACAGCACACGCTTTGCCGACAGACAAAACAAAGAGCCTTCAGGCAGGTATGAACCAACACATTACCAAGCCTTTTGATGAAGACGAACTAGCCCTGTCGATTCATCATTGCCTACAGCATAAAGGCCCGGCCTCCAAGGATGATAATGTAAGCAAGAAGGTTGCTTACCTGAGCTCAACAAACCAAGAACCCTCTCAAAGCGTGCGGAGTGAAATTGTCCGAGTCTCTGGCGCAGCAGAACTGACCCATGGAATGCTTGCAAGTTTTTGCGACACTTACCATCCGGATAAAAGCTCACTGCAACATCTGCTAGATAATAACGACCTGGAAAGCGCTACCTTTCTGGCACACGGAATAAAGTCCGGAGGTGCATATCTCGGCAATACCCGGTTGAGTCAACACGCCATTCAGGTTGAAGCGCTTCTGAAACGTTCACAGATTCCTGGGCAAGAGCTCGTCAGCGCATTCGATTCTGAGCTCCAACTCGCTTGGCTGGTGGCCAGGAGGGAGCTGGATCAGCGCGTATCTCTCAAGGTGCCATCCCGGTCAAACAATAACGAAGAACCTGCAATGTCTAACGGTAGCGTTAATTACAACGGGATTCAGACGCAACTGAAGAAACTAATAGGACAACTTAAAGAAGATGACCACCAGGCAGAGTCGTCGGCAGAGGTGCTGATGTTATTGTTAGAGCTGCACCCCGAAAGCAAAACTGCCCGCCGGATAAAGAGTGCGATATCAGACACGGATTATGAGCGAGCTCTCAGTGAAGCCAAGAGCCTGAAAGAATCAATCATGCAGCCAGAAGCACGCCAAACCACTCGCCCGCGACAATAGGTCACCTCATGCGTCCTGAACCGAACAAGATTCTCGTTGTTGATGATGATCGAATAAGTCGCCAGTTCATTACTGAGATTCTCAAATCGGATTACCGGATCATTCTGGCCAGTGATGCCGATAAAGCGATGGAGCGTGCGATAAAGCACCAGCCCGATCTTATACTACTGGATATAGTGATGCCCCGGGTGGATGGATTTGAGCTTTTCAAAACGATCAAAAAGCACCCGCTGATCATGCACATCCCCATTATTTTCCTGACGGCACTAACTCTTGAAAGTGAAGAAGAAGCGGGGCTCGCGATGGGAGCGGTTGATTACATAACCAAACCGTTACGCGCACCGATTGTGCAAGCCCGTGTAAAAAACCATATACAGTTGATCAATCAGCGCAAGCAACTGGAACTCCTGGCAGTTCAGGATCCACTTACTGGTATTCCAAACCGGCGACGCTTCGATGTAGCGTTGGACGCTGAGTGGAGGCGTTGTAAGCGCGATCAGTCTCCGCTGTCGCTCGCCATGATCGATGTGGATAACTTTAAAGCCTATAACGATAGCTATGGCCATGCGGCGGGTGATTCGGCCTTACGCGCTATTGCACACGCTCTGAGTAGCTGTGTGCGACGTGCACCTGACATTTGTGCACGATTTGGCGGTGAAGAATTTGCGTTGATATTGCCGGATACAACGGCTGAGAGTTTGGCTACCATCAGTGAAAACTGTCGCCATGCGGTTGAAGCGTTGGAGATACGCCATGCTGGCAACGCTCTAAGCGATAGAATTACCGTGAGTGTTGGTGGAGCAACCACCATACCCTCAGATGAAATTGGGCCTGATGACCTCCTGAAAAGGTCAGATGAAATGCTCTATATAGCTAAACAACAAGGCCGAAACAAGGTCAGTGTGACGGTATAGTTTGCCAGAGAATAAGAGGTTTGCATCTCAGTGCCTAGTGAAAAAGCTACTCATTTTTCTTCTGAAGTGCGTCCTTCAGGCCTGCAAATGGGTTGTGCGTAGCCACTTCCCGCCGTTTTTCGGAACTGCCCCCGTAGCGCACGAAGTCCTCAAACTTGCTGTGTTCTTCATCGTGGCAGTACACGCAAAGCAATTCCCAGTTACTGCCGTCTGCGGGGTTGTTGTCGTGGTCATGATCAACATGATGCACAGTCAACTCCCGCAGATTTATGCGAGTAAACTCGCGGGCACAACGCCCGCACACCCAAGGGTACATTTTCAGAGCCCGTTCACGATAGCCACTTTCGCGCTTTGCAATATAGTCGCGCTGCTCAGCCAGCAGTCTATCCACCTTGTTGGTATTGCTGACGTTCTGGCTCATCAAGGTTACCTATCGTAGGGACGAATGTTTCAGGATTTAGTGCAACTCTCGATGATTTCACCTGAGGTGTTGTCATCCAAGTGGTGGAGGAGGGTGCCTTCAGATCCGGAACCGGAACCCTTTGTCCACCACTCCAGGTCGTCCCCAACGTAACGGGCACCGCTGGCGGACACGGCGATTTGCATTGAATATGTACTGCCCTTGTACTCAATTTTCGCCGAGTCGCTTGAAGGGTAGGTTGCAGCAACCGTATTGCCGCTGTCGCACTGATAATTATGCACCGCTTGGGTATTCGTATTATTTTGCGGGGCGCTTCCGCACGCAGCCAAGAGCAGGGCAGATGCTAGCGTTACTGGGGCATAAATTCTCATACTGGTCTCCAATTGTTAGTGAGGGTGACAAGACACTTAAGGTTCGATAAACCCGGAATACTTCACACCTGATAACAAAGCCATGTCTCGATGCCAAGTTGCCAAATCGTCATTATTGAACGATTTAAGCGCATCGTGGCCACAAGCTCTGGCCATAACCTGCATAAGCTCTACCGACGCCTCAAAGAAATTCTTCAGCTGAGTTGCTGATTTCTCAACATTCAAACGCTGTCGAAGATCGGCCTTTTGTGTGGCTATGCCGGCAGGGCAGTTGTTTGTGTTACACATGCGAGCCGCCACGCAGCCTATTGATTGCATAGCACTGTTTGCTATGGCTACTCCATCAGCACCCAGAGCCAGGGCCTTTACAAAATCCATAGGCGTACGCAACCCACCGGTAATGATCAGGGTAACATCGCCGCCAACCCCTTGCTCATCCAGGTAGCGCCGTGCCCGGGCCAGCGCAGGTATGGTGGGGACACTGATGTGATCCCGGAACATCTCCGGTGCCGCACCCGTGCCGCCGCCCCGTCCATCCAATATGATGTAGTCGGCGCTGGCATCCAGGGCAAACTGAATGTCTTTCTCGATATGGTTGGCACTTAGTTTAAAGCCTATGGGAATGCCACCCGTTATCTCACGAACCCGGTCAGCAAATTTCCTGAAATCTGCTGCCGAGTGTAAATGTACAAACGTGGGTGGAGATACTGCAGGCTCGCCTTCTGGAATGCCCCGCACTTCCGAAATTTTGCCAACGTTTTTATTACCTGGCAGGTGGCCACCGGTTCCGGTTTTAGCGCCTTGGCCGCCCTTGAAGTGAAACGCCTGAACACCTTTCAGTTTCTCTTCGTCATACCCGAACTGTGCGCTTGCCAATTCGTAAAAATAACGGGAGTTAGCGGCTTGTTCTTCTGGCAGCATTCCGCCTTCGCCAGAGCAGATTCCTGTACCGGCCAGTTCCGCGCCTTTCGCCAAAGCCAGCTTGGCTTCTTCAGACAGCGCTCCGAAACTCATATCGGAAACAAGCAGAGGAATTTTAAGCTTCAAGGGCTTTTTAGCTCTTGGGCCAATAACCAGCTCGGTACGAACGGCAACGTCTTCAAGCAAGGGCTGAGTGGCCATTTGTGCCGTCATCACCTGGAGGTCATCCCAATGGGGAAGCATGTGACGGGGCACCCCCATGGAGGTCATAGGGCCATGGTGCCCCATTTTGGATAAGCCATCCCTGGCCAACTGATGTATGAACTCGACCGTAGGCTCTTCCACGGTAGCACTAGCCACGGGAATCTCACCCGCACCGGCTTGAATGCCAGGCCCCTCTTTGCCAACAGCATCGGCATCAAATTGCTTATGAGTACCATCGCAAAACGGCAGGTTTGCCGAATGCTTGCACTGGCACAGAAATGCATCGCCAGACTTTTCAGCCATAAAGGGTTGTGGTTTAAACTCGGTGCCCACGTGAGAACCATCACAAAACGGCTGGTTATTGGAACGACCACAGGTGCAAAAGTAATATTCTTCACCCTCTGTGAGGTCGATTTTTACCGGCCTGTTATTCGCTACGATCGGGTTCATCAATTAACTCCAGGAATCAGCTTATATGCCCATGCAGTTGGCGTAATAGGTTGTGGTGGCGGGCCAGTCCGAGAAGATGCCGATTACACCCACTTCCTGCGCCAACACATCGATCACTGTAAACATATCACCATCATTGTTGATGGCGTCGGTAACGCTCTGATAGTACCACCCGCCGCCAGTGTTTAGTGGCCCGCTGCGCTCCAGGGACCAGCCGATCAGGTCAAGACCGGCCGCTTTGGCGTTCATTGCGTACTCAGAGGGAACAATTTCGTTGTTGCTGCTCAGAGTCAGCATTTTCCAGATTGCGGGTGCCAGTACAGGAACCCCTTGTTGAACCAGGCTTTCCATGTATTCCAGAGATTGGTTTTCGGGGGTGTGATCGGCTTCATCAAGGAAGACCGCCTGCTTGCCAAATTCCGGTGTTTCATTGATCCAGAAAGTCACATCGTCCAGCAAGAACGATTGAGGCCACACATCGTTCGGCTTAACCCCTGCTTCAACGTAATCGTTGATCATCTGCCGGGCATAATCCTGTTGTGTGTAGTCGCCTTCAAAGGGCATGTCGACCACAGGTGTTTTCAGCTCCGGGGTGAATTGCACGCCCAGATCCTTGAGCAGTTCGATGCTTTCACGATGGCTTAAGACTGTGCCGTTTGTGGAGTACAAATCCGTTCTCCAGTCAGCCGTGCCGCCAAGATATTCTTCAGGCGTGGTGGCATCCGGGTTAAAGGCATCCATCTTGCCCCTGAGGGATTTGAACTCAGCCAGCGTAATGTCGCTGGTGCGGCATTCGGCTACAGCCTTCTTGCCGGTGGCTGGGTCTGCAGGAGTGAAGGGCTTGGTGCACTTGGCGTTCAGTTCCGGTACCGCCACGATGTTGGTAGTTGTGTGCAGGTCATTCTGGGCGTGGCGACACACCAGCTCCCTGTCCTTGGTAAAAGCTACATCGCACTCAACAATCCCTGCGCCCATGCGAGCTGCCGCAATATAGGATTCGCGGGTATGCTCGGGGAATTGCATAGGCGCGCCCCGGTGGCCGATGGAAAACGCAGATGAGGCTACCGGCTTGGATTCACACGCTTGTAGCGCCTTTTTCAGTTTCCCCTCATCCATGTTGTTGACCAGGAAATAAGGACGGGGGCCAAGTTGAATCAGTGTTTGCTCACTCTCCTCAGGCGTGGCTTCAGGTGCATTCGCATCGTGATTAAACGTACTGCAGCCAGATACAGCCACAAGAGAACCAAAAAGCAGGGACAGGGTAAACGTGCGCTTCATAACAGAGTCCTTCTGTATTTTTATTCCGGTGAGTTGCTCGAGCTTCACATTAGTCGGCGCTTGTGTAGCGGTCAACTAATCAAAGGCTGTGATTCTTCGCATTCGATGATGGCAACGGAATCGGGCAGGTTTGCCCTCTGTTGGCGGGGGAGTGAGTCAGTATAAAAGCGGTCAACGTACTTGAATGACGCAACCTTGCAATGTGAGTTCATGGTCCACTTGCTCTGGTCGGCCACCAGAATACGAATTCGGGTATTGGCTATGATTGAGCGGCTAGCTTCAGCTTCGCGAATCTCGTGGTCCATCAGGCCGTATTCCAGATCCATGCTTCCGGTGCTGAAAATCCCGAAGTCGGTGGTGAACGAACTGAAAAAGTTGGTGACCTCAGGGCCAACTACATCGTGATGATTGTGTCGGTATATGCCACCCGACACAATAACTTCAATACCAGGATTAGCCGAAAGGGCCGCGGCAACCTTGAAGTTGTTGGTCAATATGCGAAGTGATTGATGGTGGGTAAGCGCCTGGGCGACAAGCTCAACGGTACTGCCTAAGCCCAGACTGACTGTGGCGCCTTCGGGAATGTCTTCCGCAACTCGTTGGGCCATCCGCTGCTTGGCCAGCTGGTTGGGCACCCCGTCATCTTGCCTGAAAGTCAAGGCTGGCGCTGGTTTTGCGGGTAAGCTGACGCCACCGTAACGACGGCGCAACAACCCCAGCTCGCACAGCTTGTTGATGTCGCGCCGTATGGTTTGCGTGGTAACACCAAAGCGCTGAGCAATGTCTTCAACTTCGACATGCTCCTGTTCATGCACCCACTCCAGGATGCAACGCTGGCGTTCTTTGGCGCTCATCAGATTATGTGCTCAATCAGTTACGATGTTGCAGCCAGGCCTCTGCCATTTCAGCAAAGCCCAGACCCGAGGGCTGGCCAACAATCGTTGCTGGTTGGTGGACCATATCGGGTAAATGCTTGCGAATATTGGCCACGCCAACACTCATTGGAAAACTGCGGAACATGCTCTCGTCATTCGGTGCATCACCGATAAAAACAGAGCGTTTCTGCAAGGCTTCAGTATCAAGACCCAGCAGTTCTTTTCCCACACGAAGCGACATAGTGGACTTGTCGAAATCGCCGACCCAAATGTTGATGTGGATAGAGCTTTGCCGAACACTGAAGCCCTGAGCAACCAGCGGGTCGTGGATGGCCGCCACCTGTTCAGGTGTGAGTGATTCCTGTTGGTTGTAGTCCACCGCCACATCCACAAAACGGAAGGGCTGATCCGTGGCCAACTTGGCCTCAAAGTCCAGATCCAACGCGGCCACAGCGTCTAATATTGCTTGCTGGTCGCGGCGGTGTTTGGCTTCGTTTTCCCAGAAGTGCCAACTAATGGTTTGTGGGGCAGTGCGCTCAGCATAAAAAGCGCCCCCCTCACCAATAACGGCTTTTACCGGCCAGGTACGAATAATCTGGTCGCACCAGCCAGCACAGCCGCCGGTTACCGGGATGATACTGATACCTGCGTCAGCCAGGCGACAAAGTGCGAGATAGGTTTCTGGCAGAAGCCGGCCACCAGTGGTGAGTGTATCGTCCACATCGGTAAAAAGAATATCGGCCTTGCCAAAATCAATACTGTTTTTCATAGAAAGGCATTTCCAGTTACAGCGGCAGCTTTTGTCGCCCGAAAGCATCCTCGGGCGACAAACTGCTCAAGGTCAGATCACTTTTTTGCGCAGGACGCTGGTCAGCGCCTCGCCCAGAATGACCAAAACAACAATGGCGAGCAGGATAGTTGCAACGGTTTGCCAAGCGAACATGTCGATTGAACCCTGCAGCAGCACCCCGATTCCACCAGCACCCACCAACCCCAATACAGTGGATTCGCGAATGTTGATGTCCCAGCGCAGAATAATGATGGCGAAAAATGCCGGCATTACCTGAGGTACAATCGCATAGAGCACCACTTTCATCTTGCTGGCGCCTGTGGCTTCCATGGCTTCAACGGGGCGACGATCGATTTCTTCAATGGCTTCGCCCATCAGCTTGCCGATGAAGCCCACAGAGCGGAACATCACCGCCAGAATGCCAGCCAGTACACCGGGCCCGAAAATGGCTACGAACAACAACGCCCAAATGATGGTGTTCACGGAGCGGCTGGATACCAGAATAAACCGGCCAATCCACAGCGTAACCTTGTTCGGTGTGGTGTTTTGCGCGGCAATGTAAGACACCGGCAAGGCGATGAAGATTGTCAGCATGGTAGACAACGTGGCGATGTGGACGGTTTCCAGCATGGCGGAAAATATTGCATCCCACTTGCTGAACTCCGGCGGCCACATGCGAGCGCCCAGGCTTTGAATCTGGTTAGGGGCATCCCACACCCAGGGCCAGAAGATGTCGATGTCACGCACCGCCCATACAACCGCCATCAAGGTGAGCAGATAGACCACATAGCGCGTAATTTGTTCTTTACGGTCGTAGCGCGACCAGACCCGATCGGTCAGTTTTGCAGCGTGATCTACCATACTTTTTTCCTCACCCATCCGCTCAAGCCTTCACTGACCAGAATGATCGCAATAATCATCAGCAAAATGGCAAAGGCGAAATCGTAATCGTAACGGCCAAAGGCGTTCATCAGCGTGCCACCGATACCACCGGCGCCCACAATGCCGACGACGGCCGAAGCACGGAGGTTACTGTCGAGCTGATACATAGACAGGCCGATCTGGCGGGGCATGATCTGCGGGAAAACCCCATACACCAGAATCTTCATATAACCGGCGCCCACTGATCGCATGGCTTCAACCTGGCCCCAGTCGATTTCCTCAATCTCTTCAGCCAACAATTTGGCAACGAAGCCGATGGAATAAAGGGTCAGGGTAAGAATGCCGGCCATTGGACCAAAGCCCACGGCGGCGACAAACAGAATGGCTACGATAACCGGGTGAAAACTGCGGGAGACGATAATAAGCGTGCGTCCTACCAGATAAACAGGCAGAGGCGCTACGTTTCTGGCCGCCATAACCGCAATGGGTACAGACAGAAGAACACCCAGCATGGTCGCCAAAAATGCGATCTGAAAGCTTTCTTTGAAGCCCGTCCATAACAAACTGGCGCGCTCAAAGCTGGGAGGAAAAGCGCCGCCAAAAATCTTGCCGGCACGGGGCAAGCCTTCAGCGATACGCTGCCAGTCAAAGGGCAGGGTAGAGAATGCCCAGTACAGGTAGGCCAGGGTAAGCGCCACCAGTCCATAGCGAATCCAGGGATTGGCTATAAAAGGCGGCTTTTTCCAGACCCTGCCCGGCTGTGCGCCGGATGCAGTGTTGCCGGGTGTCATGCCGAAGCCTCCTCAGTTGGGGATGCGGGTTCACCGGCATCTTCTTCTGGCGATTCAATACCACCGTAGATGGCATCCAATGCATCCTGATTGAAGTCTTTTGGTTCACCGTCAAAAATCATCTGCCCGTGACGCATACCAACAATACGGTCGGTGTACATACGCGCCTGAGTAACGTTGTGAATGTTGATCAGCACTGGCAAGGACATTTCACTGGCTAGGCTTTGCAGCAGGCTCATGATCTGCTGCGATGTTTTTGGGTCCAGCGAGGCTGTTGGTTCATCTGCCAGAAGAATTTCAGGCTCTTGCATCAACGCACGCACTACCGCAACACGCTGGCGTTCACCACCGGAAAGCTGGTCGGCACGCTTATCGGCATAATGGGCGATACCCACACGCTCCATAAGACTGAACGCGCGGTCGATATCCGATTGTGGGAAGCGGCGCGTCAAAGCCTGAAAGAAAGACACATAACCCAAACGCCCGGAGAGCACGTTTTCCATCACAGTTAGCCGGTCAATCAGGTTAAAGCCCTGAAAAACCATACCAATGCGCCGACGAGAATGACGCAAATCGCTTCCGCGAAGATTGACCAACTCGTGGCCGTTCAGCTTGATCGAACCCGACGTTGGCTCAACCAACCGGTTGATGCAGCGCAACAGGGTGCTTTTACCTGCACCGGATGCGCCGACGATGGACACAACACTGCTACCTTCCACCTTCAGGTTCAGGCCTTTTAGCACAGGTTCGTTTTGCCCGTAACGTTTTACGAGGTTGGTGATCTCTAACATGTGTTTAACTCCGGGTAGAGCCTCTGGCGGGTTGCCAGAGGCTCCTGGGCTACTTATTTAAGGTTATCGCGGGTGTACTGAACGCCATTAGAGGCCTGAATGGTACGAATGACCTTCCAGTTATCTTTGTAGTTGATAGGAACGAAGGTCTCGACGCCTTCAAACTCATCACCCAGCTCGGTGCCGGCGAACTTGAAGGTGTAAAACGCTTCGCGAATCTTCTCAACCAGATCCGGGTGCAGGTTATGCGCGTGGTTGTATGAGGTTGTCGGGAAACGGTCGGATTCCCAAACCAGACGCACGTCGTCTGTGTCGTACAGGCCACGAGCTGCCATACGCTCTACCACTTCAGACGCTACTGGAGCAGCATCGTAGTCTTTTGCGACCACGCCAAGCATGGATTGGTCATGGCTGCCCGAGAAGGAAATCTCGTAGTCATCGCCTGGCACGATTCCCATTTCAGGGAACAAGGCTCTGGGGGCCTGGTTGCCGGAGTTTGAGGTTGGGGAGGTGTGGGCTACGCGCTTACCCTTGAGATCTGTTATCTCATGGATATCAGAATCAACATGGGTGAACACTTGTAGGGAGTAACCAAACTGGCCTGAGTCTGAACCCATCAGCGCAAAAGGAACCGCACCCGCCAGGTTAACGGCGAAGGGTGTTGGACCAGTGGAGAAACCAGCAATATGCAGACGACCACTGCGCATGGCTTCTACTTGAGCGGAGTTGGACTGCACGGCAAAGAAACGTACATCACGGCCGGTCACGTCTGACAGGTGATCAATGAACGGCTGCCAGATATCAGAGTAAATGGCCGGGTCTTCAACCGGGGTATAGGCAAAAATCAGAGTGTTGGGATCATTCCACTTGGACTTGTCTTCAGGCAAGTCTGCAACCATGTCGCCATTTTCATCGCAATATAGCGTATCCAGTGCACCTCTTTCACAGTCAGCAAAGGCCTGACCACTCATGCCTATCATTAAAACAGATGCCGCCAAAGCAGCAGAGGGCAATACCCCGGGAAGCTTTTTTTTGTGGAAATTCATTTTGATTCTCCGTCGGGAGCGGTCCAAGCATGGAGTTCATGCGGTTTATTGAACATCTGGGGGGCCGGCTCCATTGGTTTTTTACTGCTAGATGTTCAATTGAACATTCATAGTAGCAGCAACCCGCCATCAGGCAAGACCATGACTGCATGAAAACGGCAATTCAAAGGCAGGGGGGCTAGTGAAAGAAGGTGCGTTGGAGGATTTGAAGCTTCCCCACCACGCATCTTCTTAATTATTCGGGCGACGGAGGATTGGCGGTAATCCTGACCGGATCGTTGAAAGTAAGCGTTCTGTGGGGGAAGGGAATTTCGATACCCGCTTTATCGAGTGCAGACTTGATTGTCGCAATCACTTCGTCTCGTGACTCCCTGATGTCCAGCGGCCGGGAGCCTGTCCACCACGAGACTTCAAAGTTGATCGATGAATCCCCGAACTCTTGCGCAAATATTTGTACGGGCCTGGAATCGCTGATGACCGTTTTGCAGCCAGTAACCGCTTGCTTAATCACCGACCTCGCCTCATCCACGTTCTCACCATAACCTACGCCGCAAATGATCGTGGTTCTGCGCTCCTCAAGAGCTGTCCTTATAATAAGTGGGTTTTTGAACAGCATGCTGTTCGGGAGTATTACCAGTTCACCATCTGTTTCACGAATGTGCGTTTCGCGTACCAGAATCGCTTCAACCTTGCCTTCATAGCCTTCACACGCCACAAAATCGCCAATGCGCATTTCCCGGCGAACCAGAATGATGATGCCCGCCAGAAAGTTCTCGAAGATATCCTTGAAAGCAAAGCCAATGGCGACAGAGCCTATGCCCAGGCCAGCAAGCATTTTTGTTGGGGTGAGATCCGGAAAAGCAATAATCGCAGCGATCATTAGCCCGATTAACCAAGTGGTTAAAGAGGCAAAAAGGACCAACAGCTCCACCAGGCTTTTACGCAGAGAGGTTCGTTTTAAAATGCTCTTTACAATATGCCTTGCCAGTTTTGCCAAGGCATAAGTAAAAATGAGAATGACCAGTGATATCAAAAGCTGCGGCAAGATCTCGACAGCACCGCGAGCAATATCCATAACCTGTGCAATCAAAATATTCATAGGTTCCATCTGGTATACCCTCTTGAATGAACTTCGATTGCACAGTTAGGTTAGTGCTGTGCGAGGCCTTGTCTAACCGGGTTTTACTGTACGTTTTCTGTTTCCCCAAACTGCTCGGCAAACAGCGCGCTAGACAGATAACGCTCAGCAGAATCCGGCAGGATCACGACAATGTTCTTGCCCTTGTGTTCAGGCTGCTGACCCACCCGAATAGCAGCAACAACCGCAGCACCACAGGAAATACCGCACAGAATGCCTTCTTCCTGCATCAACCTGTGCGCCATGGCCATGGAATCCTCATTAGTGACGGTTTCCACCTGATCCACCATGCTCAAATCGAGGTTTTTGGGCACAAAGCCTGCGCCAAGACCCTGGATTTTGTGGGGCGCGGGCTTGAGATCTTCGCCATTGCGCACCTGAGTAATGATAGGGGAGTCGGCAGGCTCAACAGCAACCGTAGTAATGGCCTTGCCTTGAGTGTTCTTGATGTAGCGGGATACGCCGGTAAGCGTGCCACCTGTGCCAACACCGGCAACAAAAATATCCACGGCACCATCAGTGTCGTTCCAGATTTCAGGGCCGGTGGTGTCTTCATGAATTTGTGGGTTAGCAGGGTTGTTGAACTGCTGCGGCAGGAAGTATTTTTCAGGCTCGGCCGTAGCCAACTCTTCCGCTTTGGCAATCGCGCCGGGCATGCCCTTGGCTGGTTCGGTTAGCAGAAGCTCAGCACCCAGAGCCTTCAGCACCTTGCGGCGCTCCAGACTCATGGAAGAAGGCATGGTAAGAACGATTTTGTAGCCTCTGGCTGCAGCTACAAAAGCCAATGCGATGCCCGTGTTACCGCTTGTGGGCTCTATAATGGTCATCCCTGGCTTCAGTACGCCCCGTTTCTCAGCATCCAACACCATGGCCGTACCAATACGGCACTTCACCGAATAGGCCGGGTTACGACCCTCAATCTTGGCCCAGATAGTGGCGCCATCATTCACACGGTTAAGCCTCACCAACGGCGTGTTGCCAATGGATTGAGAGTTGTCTTCAAAAATGCGGGGCATTGGTTATCTCCTTGGTTTTTATCGATCTTAGCATACCAGGAGGGAGCGGTTTATAACCTTGATGCTTATTCGTAGTAGGCTTCGACCTTGCCTTTCATGGTCATCATAAGTGGCTGCCCGCGACGGTCCAGCGCTTTGGGTGAGGCAACTTTGATCCAACCTTCGCTGATGCAGTATTCCTCGACATTGGTGCGCTCTTTGCCATTCAGCCGAATGCCAATATCGTGATCGAACACTTCGGCTACATGGTGTGGGCTATGGGGATTTCTTGAAAGTCGATCGGGTAGTGCTGGCAGTGATTTAGTATCGCTCATGGTAGTAACCTGCATTGAATAAAAGGAGCGCCATTCTAGGCAATATGGATTTGATGCTCAATCGCGGCGGAAAGGTTAATCCCTCTGGCATCCGGCTTATTGCCTTTGAATCAAAACCCGTTGGATAACATGCCCCCAGGTGCGATCTTTTGCATCGCTGGCATGCTGGTCAGCCCGGCTGCGGGCTTCTGCTTGGCCGGCACTCGATACAAAGGACGTAAACTGCTTGGTCACGGCCTTATGATAACTCCTGAAAGCAGCTTCACAGCCGGCTTGGGCACCTTTGGCAATGTCTGAAGGGGGTGCTGATGTGATATGGCTGAAGCGATCGGATTCACTGGTCATGCAATCCTGATACGCCCTGTATTTCTCGTTCAGGCTGGTACTGAGGGCTTTCTTTTGATCGGAGGTCAAATTCGGCGCAGGCGAGAGCGCCGCGCAGCCGGCCAGCGACCCGCACAATGCCACCGCAATGGTAGTGCCCCGCCAACGTGTAGAGTTAAAGAAAAGCATACCTGTCATCCTTTTAAAATGTGTGTTGAGCCTTGTATTCTAGCTTTTATAAAGCCGAGCCCGTTTCAACCCCACCTTCACGGGTAGGGCTTCAGAAAAGACGGAAGCCAGCCCCAATTCCTGCATAAACTCTTGAAGCTCAGTAGAAGGTTCGCCAACTCTTTGCTTGATGCGCTGAACCATCCAATAAGGATAGCTCAGGTTGTAGCGGGTCTCCGACTCACCCTCAATGGTTAGTGTGGTGTCTCCAAAGCGTGGCGGAATCCGGTTTTTTTCAGGGTTTTGCTCTGCCCAGGCTTTCATGCCCTGAATAGATTGTTCTAACAGCGGGACCTGCAATGAGGCCATCGTCTGCAATATCGGCATCAGTGTTTCAGGTATTTCATCATTTGAGGGAAGGGCTTCAAGAGGCTGGTCGAATGAACCATGCATTGCCATTAGCCAGGTGTACAAGTGGTCGTATTTTCTAATTAAATCGACCGGTTCGGGGTCGCGGTGCAGGTGGGCGTATAGCTGGCCGTATAATGCAAAGTCTCCAATGGTTGGCTGGCCATCCAGTAAAAATTTACAGGCCTGAAAATGTTTGTCCAACAGGGAGAGAATGTTTTCAACCGCAACCTCCAGCTTGGGCTCCATCTTTTTGGTGATGCCTAAAATTGGTAAATAGCCTGACATCTTTCCAGCAAATTTTTTAGCCACAGTGCGCTGCACGAAACCGGGGAAGTAGGGCAGTGCATTCTTGCCGAATTCGCCGATGATAAATTTCAAGTTACCCTTGTAGTTCCAGCGGTAATGAAGGGAAGCCATGGGCAACCATTCATCAGCAAACAGCTCCAATAACATACTGGCAAAAGCTTGTTTCGGCGTATCTGGAAAAACCGGCTTGTTGGGGTTCTCCATATCATAAACATCAATAATGAGGCTCGAATCCTGAAGCACAGTTCCATCAGGCCGAAACACGGTGGGCATGATCATTTTGCCAACCGCTGGCTGTACCTTTCTGAACAGTGTGTGAGCGTTAGGTGGCTTGTAGTCATAGGGGATATTTTTGTAGTTAAAATAACTCCCCACTTTCGCCGTGTATGGGGAAACATCCCACCCTAAGAGCTGATCTTTTTTAGCCATTTTTTTCTCTTTGTTTTTATGCTTTTCTTTGATCTTTTTAACGTCCAACCGGTCCAGCCCATGCCACCTTTCAGGCAGCTCCCTGGCTTTAAAATCAGGCTTGAAAGACTACAGCCAAGGTATCAGCGAAGTTTTATAGAGCCGCCATCGGCCATCAGGGTTTGCCCGGTCATATAGCGGCTGTCATCACTGAGCAAAAAGGCCACTATTGGCGCGATATCTTTTTCAGGATCACCGAAATAGCCCAGCGGAACCCTGTTGGCCGCTTCCTGGTATGGCACCGGATGGCTGATCCTCCATTGCTCCACTCCCTCGGTTAGCGCCTTAGGGCATACAACGTTGACACGTATTTTGTCTTTAGCCCATTCATTAGCAGCCACCCGACTCAGCCCCCGAATGGCTTCTTTGGCCGCCGCATAGCTGGCCTGCAACTCCATGCCTTCCAAGCCCGCACCAGAACCGAAATTGACAATCGCACCGCCCGCATTAGACAACTCCGGGTACGCGGCCTTCATGAAGTACAAAGTGGCATTCAGGCCAGTGTTGAAAGACAGTGCCCAATCATCTGACGTAAGCTCCATCAGTGGCTTCTGCCGCGAGGCATGGGCGTTATTCACAAGGCCTGTCAGCTTGCCGAATTTTGAAACTGCCAGGCTCACAGCGGCATTGGCTACTGATTCTCTGGAGACGTCGCCACTGAGAAAAGCAATCCGCTCAGGGTTGCTCTGTTCAATTGCTTTTCCAGCATCCTCATTGATGTCCACCGCAACAACGGAAGCGCCTCGTTCAACTAATACTGCGCTTATCGCACCGCCGATACCGGCTGCGCCACCCGTTACGATAATTACCTGACCGTCCAGATTACTCATGGGATTTACCTTGAATGTGAAAACTCTGCGATTGCACCCAACCCTTGAGGGCTGGCCCCTCAGTCAAACGCCGGCTTGCCCGCTAACCACTGGATAACTTCTGTTCCACCAGGCCTTCATACCGCCTTGTAGTTGTTTCACGTCATATCCGAGTTGTTTCAGTCGGCGGGTTGCAGGAATGCTGCGGTGGGCGGATAAACAGACTGTTACAACCGGAATGCCCTGATCCAGCGACAGTTCACTGATTGCCTTTTTCGAGAACTGGGTAATCGGAAGGTTTAATGCTCCTTGAATACGGCTTTGCTGGAACTCCCCCGGTGTTCTAACGTCGACGATCTGAACATCCTTTAATTGCTCATTAAGCGTTTCGGGGGAGATTTCAGCAACACGGCCAAAAGGTAACCAGTCAAATAATTTCATACATTTTCTCTATCTATATGGTGCGCGCTATTGCAGATGTTCCGCGCCAGCCGCTGGCTAAATTCTGCCCAAAGCATGCTGAACCGCCTGCGCGGCATGTATTTCTGTGGTGTCATACAGTTGGACGTCAGTATCCGAGCCCTGGATCAAAAGGCCGATCTCCGTGCATCCCAAAATTACGCCCTGCGCACCGCGTTCAGCCAATGATGCGACAACATCAAGATACATGGCTTTTGAATCAGGTTTGACCACACCTTGGCATAATTCATTGTAAATCACCGAATGAATACTCTCTCTTTGAGACTCATCTGGCACAACTACCTGGATACCGTGATCCTGAAGACGACCGAGGTAAAATGTCTGCTCCATAGTGAATTGTGTCCCCAGCAGTCCTACACAGGTTATCCCGTCCTTTTTGAGCACGTTGGCCGTGGCATCTGCGATGTGGAGAAGGGGAACGTTAACTGCGCGTTCAATTTGGGAAGCGACTTTATGCATCGTATTCGTACAGAGAACCAAAAATTCTGCGCCTGCCGATTCAACCGACTGGGCGACTGATCCCAGTATTTCCCCTGTTGCCTGCCAATCCCCTCGGTGTTGCAACGCCTCAATCTCCGCAAAATCAACGCTATAGAGAACAAGCTTTGCGGAATGGAGGCCACCCAGCTCGTCTCTGACTCTCTGGTTGATCAGGCGGTAGTATGTCTGAGTTGACTCCCAGCTCATTCCGCCAATTAGACCTATTGTTTTCATGGGGAGCCTCGAGGTTGTCAATTCTATCCGCGGAAGTGCAGTCCTTGAATATACTCTAATGCGGCGTTCATATTTGGCAGAACCGCTGAAGCTAAAGAGAAATCGTGGTTCCTGGTCATCTCGGTCGGAATGACCAGACACTCAATTCCAGCCAACGCTGCAGCTCGCAACCCATGCTCCGTATCCTCAATCGCTACACAATCTTCTGGCTCCAGAGAAAGGCGCTCAAGAGCCAGCAGGTAGCAATCTGGTTCGGGTTTGCTTTTTAGCACATCGTCTCCTGAGACAGTGAGGCTAAATAGAGATTCCAACTGGTTGGTGCCAAGCGTAGCCCGCACACCATTTGCGCTGGCTCCAGTTACTACGCCAAGCTTCAAACCTAGTTGGTGCAAAGATGAAACTGTTTGGGTAACGCCTGGCATCAGAGGAAAAGATTGCTGTTCAAGAAACTTGGCAGTTTGAAGGTTTTTGGCTTTGGCAAGAGCGACTGCGTCGGTCGGGATGCCAAACCGGTTGACCAGATCAACTGCGTTTGCGGGGGTTGGAACGCCAGCATACAAGTCTTTGTACTGCTGTTCTGTCAGCTGAATTCCATAAGTTTTAAGAACTGTGTTCCAGAGCTCCAGGTGAACCGGCTCGGAGTTCACAAGTGTTCCGTCGTGATCGAAGAGTACAGCTTGGATGGACATATCGCGGAGAATCCTCTGTTGTGTTTACCACCCCCACCAGCCCCAAACTTTGACTATACCGCGCCAGATACCCCCGAGAATAGATGGAAAGAGTTGCGGGAGCAGCAAAGCCAACATAGCAAATACGATGATAGAGGTGATGAGGTAGCTACTACTGAAAAAGCCGCCCCAATAGACGGCCAACTCTAAATTCACCCAGAGCCAAACGAACGCTGCGGTTGGGATAGAGAAGAACAGTGACGCGATGAGACTGATCAATCTTGATTCAATCGAAGTAGCTTGGGCGCGATTTTTTGCCATGAACGATTACTTCCTTGTGTGTAAGCCCGACTAGGGCACCCCGTGGTGAATCTGATGGTTAAAAAATGAAGAACAAGACTCGAATATCGCGTATTGGCCGGAATCCTTTTGGTGAAGTGCTAATCTGACATTAGTTTTTGGCTACGATCAAGCCGTCCAGCGAAGTGACAGACGATCTAACGTTTACAGGAGAAGAAAAATGTCAGATACCAACATCGAACTTATTTCCACCATTAGCGAAGACAACAAACTGGAACTTGCCTTGCGGGAGATCGAGATCCCCCAGCCCGGCGAAAACGAAGTGGTCATCCGCATCGAAGCCGCCCCTATTAACCCGTCTGACCTGGGAGTGATGTTCAGCGCGGCCGATATGACGACGGCCAGCCAATCCGGTAGCGCCGATCGCCCGGTTATCAGTGCTGATGTTCCGGCCAAGTTCATGGGTGCCGTTGAAAAGCGGGTTGGCAAGCCTATACCCGTAGGCAACGAAGGGGCCGGTACAGTTGTGGCTGCGGGGTCATCCGCCGCGGCGCAAAGCTTGATGGGCAAAACCGTTGCGGTAATTGGCGGTGGTAGCTACCGCAAATATCTCTGCGCCAAAGTGCAAAGCTGCCTGGAACTGGAGCCGGGTACGACGGCAGCCGAAGGCGCTTCAAGCTTTGTTAACCCGCTGACAGCATTAACCATGGTCGAAACCATGCGCGCTGAAGGTCACAAGGCCATAGTTCACGCTGCAGCCGCCTCCAACCTCGGACAAATGCTCAACCGCATCTGCATCGCCGACGGCATCGACCTGGTCAATATCGTCCGCAAGCCAGAACAGGAAACCTTGCTGCGCGAATTGGGTGCCAAATACGTGGTTAACTCCAGTAGCGAGAGCTTTATGGCAGACCTGACTCAAGCACTGATCGAAACCGGTGCAACCATCGCGTTCGACCCCATCGGAGGCGGTCGTCTGGCTAGCGATATTCTTGCCTGCATGGAAGCTGCGGTCTCTCGCAACATGACCGAATACAGCGTGTATGGATCTGACATCTATAAACAGGTTTATATCTATGGCGGGCTTGATCGCGGCCCCATCACGATAAACCGCAGCTTTGGATTTGCCTGGGGTGTGAACGGCTTTTTGTTGTTTAATGCCTTGGGAAAACTGAGCAAGGAAACCGCAATCGCCATGCGCAAACGCATAGCCGCCGAGATCAAAACCACGTTCGCCAGCCACTACACTCACGAAGTATCCCTGGCTGGTGCTTTACAACTGGATGCGATGGCGGTTTACGGTAAGCAGGCTACTGGGGAGAAGTATTTAATCAGACCACAGAGCTAGCGTTTGATGTTGGCAGCACGGCCATCCCAAACTTGTCACAAGGTTTGACTCAGGACGAGAAAGCCAACAGCGAAGTAGATAAAGATGAAGCTGTAGTACAAGAGCGGGCTGTCTTGTTTCGTGTAAAAGTTCGATTGCAGGCCTCGAGAGCCTGCAATCACTTTTCCACTGACCAATCCCCAAACTCCAACCCCGATCGAGATAATTCCAAGCAGCATCAGCAATGGCTTAGGCATCTACACAACTCCCGAACTGTCAGCCGCAATGTAGTAAACGACGCCGTACCTGTGATTGTTATGGTTTTCTCCGCTCTGGGCATAGTTGCGGATACTCATCACAGGCTTCCTCATGGGCATTCAAACGTTTATCCAGTTCTGACTGTTCATGTAACGATTGAAATCCCAGCGATACAATCATTGCCAACAAAGCTACACAGCCTGCATACAGAGCGGCGAGAAACCTTGGGGCTGGGCCAAAGAACAAGCCATATATAAAAAAAAGAACAACTATTACTGCACTAATCTCTAAATAGAGAATCCCAATTCCCAGCCATCCAAAATTTCTATAAGAAAATATGGCCTCCAGCCAACCATTCGTCATAGCCAGTGCGAATACGGCTGAGACTACTACTGCGGATGCAAGGACTGTAACACCAAACTTCATAGAATTTCCCGTAGACCCAAGTGTAATCCCCCCAGAAAATAATCGAGGTTTTGAGTAGAGACTTCTACAATGATCGCAAAGGGAGCGACAGATGAAAAAGTCTCGATTCACCGACAGCCAGATCATGGCGATTTTGAAGCAGCATGAGGCCGGAGTCTCGGTAGCTGAACTGGCCCGGGAGCACAACGTCAGCACCGCACTGATTTATCAGTGGCGTTCGAAGTTTGGCGGCATGGATGCTTCGATGATGAAGCGCCTGAAGGAGCTGGAAGCTGAAAATGCTCGCCTTAAAAAAATGTATGCCGAAGAACGGCTAAAGGCTGAGCTTCGTCAGGAAGCCCTAGAGGGAAAGTTGTAAGGCCATCTCAGCGCCGGGAGATGGCCATAAAGGGCGTGGCCAAACATGGAATTAGCATACGCTTGGCCTGTGTGGTGTACGGCATCAGCGAGACCTGCTATCGCTACCAATCGAAGTTGGGCGGTCAGAACGCTCTGGTTGCTGATTGGCTATTACGGCTCACTCAGACCCACAAGCGCTGGGGCTTTGGCCTGTGCTTCCTCTATCTACGCAACGTGAAAGGCTATGCCTGGAACCATAAGCGGGTGTACCGAATTTATCGGGCGCTTGAGCTGAACTTGCGGATCAAGCCCCGGCGAAGAATCCAGCGGGATTATCCGGGCGAGTTGGCCGTTCCTACAGCGCCAAATCAGGTCTGGTCGATGGACTTCATGAGCGACCAACTGGTTAGCGGCAAGACGTTCCGGACGTTCAATGTGATTGACGACTACAACCGCGAAGGCCTTGGTATCGAAGTAGACCTGTCATTACCTGCTCAACGAGTAATTCGCGCTCTGGATCAGATCATAGAATGGCGCGGCAAACCAGCGGCCATTCGTTGTGACAATGGGCCGGAGTATATCTCGCAGTCACTGGTTGACTGGGCTAACACGAACCGAATTACGCTGATCTACATTCAGCCGGGCAAGCCTACTCAGAATGCCTATATCGAGCGTTTCAATCGGACTGCGCGGCACGAATGGCTGGACTTGCATCAGTTCAACAGCGTTGCCCATGCCCAGCTATTAGCCACGCAATGGCTGTGGCAATACAATAACGAGCGACCCAATACAGCTATCGGAGGCATTCCTCCATCCAGGCTGCGAAAGGCAGCTTAACCCTCTACTCAAAAGAGCGGTTTAAAATGGGGGGATTACACTGGCATAGTTGCCCATGGGTTGAAGTACACGGTGCCGTTCCTTGTAGCGAGTGATGATGCTTGCAAATCATTAAATAACCATGCTGCGCTGACGCGCGAGTATTGTGGCCCATTGTTTCCTTGCCACGCACCATTTGGCGCCCTCCGCATTTTTGGCTCGGCATCGACATTAGGAGAAGATACAAATTGCTCTTGCCCAAAAAGAGCCTGCATCTCATCAATAGGATCAAGGTGAAAGCTATCTAGGTTTACAGCCACCACCAAGGGAGCATTGAGATCGCCATATTTTCCTCCCTTAAATTTGATTGCGTCGCGAATAGGACTCCAGGCATCGACCCAACCACCGCCACCCCCTCCGATCCCGATAAGGTTTGAACTTTTCCCTCGGCGTTCCGGCTTGATTGGAATAGGGCGAATTTGAAGATTCCAACCATCGTGGCTCCACAAAATGGGTTCTAGCGAATCAAATCCTGAATCCATTATTTTTTGGTTTACCTCATCAGGATCAAGAGAATCTAACCACCTGTGTACCGCATTTTTTAACTTTTTTCCGCTTGGGGGACTTTTAGGACTACCTTCATCATCGAGCGAAATCATAAAGTTGTGATGAGGCGACTTTGTCAATGTATCTAATACAGCCCCTTTTCTTGCTTCTCCGCCTTTGTCTAACCCGTTATTCTCGGTTGCAAGAACCGCCTCGAGATAAAAGCTCTCACCGTTCGGATCTAAAACATAGAAGTCAGGTTTATAGCGTTTTCCATTTGGAAGTTCGGGGTGCGGAGTAAGGAGAAACCCCCTTCTTCTCAGGGCGTCGTGCAAAAATAGTTCAAAAGTAGCAGATCTAAAATGAACGTCATCACCTGACCTGAGACGGGAAATAAGCTCTTCTACTTCCGATTCTGGATAGTTTGCAACACACTCTTCAATGAGATCCCTGACAGATCCCATTTCTGGCCTGGCAGAACGGTTATAAAAAACAAAATTAGACTCCAAGTTTTTCTTGGGTGAACTGTCTGTTCGTAGCACCCTATCAAATACTTTCCGGCCAAACCTATTTGGCCAAACTCCCAACATCTGTTTGAGGGCCCTCGTTCTTCTTTTTTGGCTAACTCTACCCATGACTTCACTCAGTAGTGTGCGTAACGCCTGCAGCATGCGCGCCCATGAAATGAAGCCGAAGGCGCAATGTAATGGGCGTCGCCGTGCCTGCAATTGTTAAAACTCATCTCACCAGCTTTACATAAAATCTGCCATGCTGATCCATAGTGTGCTGAATTCTTCCTTCAAAGCTTCTGCCAATTTCTGGCATATAACTTACATCAAAATCGTCATCGTCAAAATATGAATAAAGCTCATCAATGTTTTGCCTTTTTATTTCTTCACCAACCTTATTCATGCATAGTTCTTGCTTTTTCTTCGACAATTTTATTAGCTCAAAAATTATCATACGCAATCCATTCCTAGTCTGCTGGTTTAGCCCAGAAAGCCTAGCTGAAAGAGGTGGAGCGACTGCAACTATTCTCTTTTTCAAAGGATTTGGGTAAAGTGCCAAAAAATTAACGCTACCCTCACCATTTCCTCCGGCATGTGCTACATAGCTATTGCGGAGCTGAATTATTTTATAATGGAATTTTAAGTAATCTTTTGGTATCGAGCTGACATCTAGGCTCGATCTAAATCCCTTCGTGCTAGCGAAACATCTACCGTAAGTTACTATTAAGGAAAGAGTGGATGCCCAAGTTAACGCACTAGCGTTTTTAATTTGATTTTCATTCAAAAAATCAATCAACTGCAAGCAAAGCTCAAGATCCATTTGAATAGATCTATAGCCTCTAAACCCCTTTGCATATTTAGATTCATACATTAAAACAAGACAGTTATGGCCATCAACTGAGAACGCATCAGGGTAGTCTTGGAAATTAATTTTCTTGAATTTCATTGGACGACTCTAAGGTTTTAGAAGAGCGTGTGTGATTTTAACAGCGTATTAGACCGCATTCTTCGTTATTCAATATCGTGACTTCCACATTTCACGCATCGCGATAACGTGCTTCCTAAGCAAGCTACTCACAAAACTAGCCTAAAACCAACCAATTACAACTGCGCTGCAGTGAAACTTCGTAATATCACTGCGCAATAACGAAGAGGTCAGGCGATTACAAGATTGCGGTAGGTGAGGGCACAAAAAAGGCCCGAAGCATTAACCCCGAGCCTTCCTTTCAACCGGTCAGTCGAGTCACCTCAACCGCACTTACTATCGCCACAAGACAAGCAAGTCGCACAGCCATCCATCACAATCACCGCCTTGGTGCTGCACTTGCCGCACATGGTGGCGTTGGGCGGGAAGTCGCCAGCCTTGTCGTCATTGGTAGCGGTGGTGTTGTTTGCTTCAAACTCCGCACGTTTTTCCGCGAGGATGCGCTTGGTGGTTTCGCTCATTTCCTCGCTTTCCATCAGGCCTACGGCCTTCAGGTGCTTCTCGATTACCGCGCCAATTTCAGCCACCAGGGAGGGCATGAATACGCCGCCCTTTTTGAAGTAGCCGCCGTTGGGGTCGTATACCGAACGCAGTTCTTCAACCAGGAAGGTCAGGTCGCCACCTTTGCGGAATACCGCAGAGATTACGCGGGTGAGGGCGATTACCCACTGGAAGTGCTCCATGGATTTGGAGTTGATGAACACTTCGTACGGCTGACGGCTTTCGTGGTCTGTGTCTTCGTTTAGCACTATGTCGTTAATGGTGATGTACATAGCGTGCTCGGCCACCGGCGGTTTGATCTTGTAGGTGGTGCCTACAAGAAACTCTGGCCGCTCGATGTATTCGTTCATTTTTACCAGTGAGGTTTCCGGCTGTGCTGCCGGCTGTTCGCTGGGTGCATCTGTGTCGGCTTTCTTTACCCGGTAGCCGACGATTTTGTTGCTGATTTTAACTGTCATGTCTCTATGTCCTGTGTCGGTGTTCCGGATCAATACTTTCCGTAGGTGCCTTCTTTGAGTGCGTCAAACAGGTTGGCAGCGGTGTGTATTTCGCCATCATACTCTACCTGTTCGTTGCCTTTCAGCTCTACCTTGGTGCCATCGTCGAGGGTGAACTCGTAGAGGGTGTTTTCAAGGTCTGTTTCTTTTACCAGTACGCCCTGGAAGGCTTCCGGGTTAAAGCGGAAGGTGGTGCAACCCTTCAGGCCCTTGTCGTAGGCATAGAGGTAAATGCTCTTGAAATCCTGGTAGGCGAAGTCGGTGGGTACGTTCGCGGTTTTGGAGATTGAAGAGTCTACCCACTTCTGTGCAGCAGCCTGAATGTCTACGTGCTGCGCCGGGCTCACATCTTCAGAGGTGGTGAAGTAGCTGGGCAGTTTTTTGTCTGCGTCGTCTGAGAAGGGCATGGCACCTGAGTTAACCAGGTGGCGATACGCCAGCAGCTCAAAGGAGAACACGTCGACTTTTTCTTTTGTTTTGCGGCCTTCGCGGATTACGTTGCGGGCGTAATGGTGCGAGAAGCTTGGCTCTATGCCGTTACTGGCATTGTTGGCCAGCGACAGGCTGATGGTGCCGGTTGGCGCAATAGAGGTGTGGTGGGTAAAGCGGCCACCTTTTTCGGCCAGCTTTTCGACCAGCTCTGGCTCAACCTTGGCAATTTCCTGCATGTAGCGGCTGTATTTTGCGTGCAGCACGCGGCCTTTGAGCTTGTCACCGATTTTGTGGCCATCTTTGGCCAGCTGTGGGTTTTTACCCATCATTTTCGGGGTGATTTCAAAGTCGTCGTCCATGATTGGCGCAGGGCCTTTCTCTTCTGCCAGAGACAGCGACTGGCGCCAGCCTTCTACCGCCATTTCTCGCACAACGTCTTCGGTGAACTGTACGGATTCATCGGAACCGTATGGCATGCGCAGCATGGCGAGAGTTGAGCCCAGGCCCAGGATACCCATACCGTGGCGGCGCTTGTAGATGATTTCGTGACGCTGTTCCGGTAGGGGCAGGCCGTTGATTTCTACCACGTTATCCAGCATGCGGGTGAAGATGCCCACAACCTTGCGGTACTTTTCATAGTTGAAGCTGGCTTTGTCGGTGAACGGGTAGTCCACAAACTTGGTCAGGTTCACGGAGCCCAGCAGGCAGCTGCCGTAAGGGGGCAGGGGCTGTTCGCCGCAGGGGTTGGTGGCCCGGATGTCTTCGCAAAACCAGTTGTTGTTCATCTGGTTGACCTTGTCGATCAGGATGAAGCCTGGCTCTGCGTAGTCGTAGGTGGATGTCATGATGGTGTCCCAGATGAACTGGGCTTTCAGGGTGCGGTAGATACGGCACGCAGCTTTGCCTTCTTCGTTAACCACGTAGTCGTCCAGTACCGGGAAGTCGCGGTATACGAACTGGCTGGGATCGGTGAGGTCCAGGCCTTCTTCTTCTACTTCCTTTTCGGTAACGGGGAAGGAGAGGTGCCAGTCGTCGTCGTTACGCACAGCTTCAATGAAGTCTTCGGTAATCAGCAGGGACAGGTTGAACTGGCGCAGGCGGCCGTCTTCACGCTTGGCCTGGATGAAGTCAATAACATCCGGGTGGTGAACGTCGAAGGTGGCCATTTGGGCACCGCGGCGGCCACCGGCTGAAGACACGGTAAAGCACATGCGGTCAAAGATATCCATGAAGGACAGTGGGCCAGATGTGGTTGCGCCGGCACCGGCAACGTAGGCGCCTTTCGGGCGCAGGGTAGAGAATTCGTAACCGATACCACAGCCAGCCTTGAGGGTGAGGCCAGCTTCGTGGTTTTTCTCCAGGATGTCGTTCATGGAATCCTGGATGGAGCCAGACACCGTACAGTTAATGGTAGAGGTCGCCGGCTTGTGGGCTTCAGCACCGGCGTTGGAGGTAATCCGGCCGGCAGGAATAGCACCGTTTTTGAGGGCCCAGGCGAAGTTCTTCATGTGCTCTGCGCGCACATCTTTGTTCTCCACCTGCGACAGGGCAACCGCAACACGGTGGTAGGTAGCGTCGATATCCTTATCGACTGGCTCACCAGTCTTGGTTTTTAGCTGGTACTTGCTCTGCCAAATGTCGAGCGAAGTTTCCTGCATCGGAATTGTTGTAACCACTGCCTCTGCCTTAGCGTTCATTGCCACCCTCAATCTTCAAGTATGTCTGTTGTCGATGGCACCTGTAGGTTGGTGCCATATCCCTGTAAAAATTTGCGAAACCTGCGCTGGTGCTCTTGCTTTTTGCGCGGTCGTTACGTTGCTTTCTGTGAAACACTACATATGGTGCTCACGCGAACCCGCAGCGGTGCTCCGGTAACTGGTAATTACTCCCCGGGAGCGGCCGGGTTCGGGGTCTTGGCCGCTAGCATGCATGCGTTGGCGCAGGTTTGCCATGAAGTCGTTAGCCCTACATATGGGCTTGATAAGGGGTGAGTATAACAGGATATAGTGTTTTGTGAATTAAAGGGGGGCTATTGATAAGCGAGTTCTGGCAAAGAAAATCAATGGGAAATAGCTTGCAAGAAATAAATGCTCAGTAAATCCGGTGTTTGGGTACAAAAACTCACAATTACTACATGTTGTGATCAAAAAGTGCGCGAAAGATGGCCTTTTCTGGTTAAGGGCCTCCCAGCGTTGATTGCTGGCGCATTCAGGGGAGGGCGGTAAGCATGGGAGCCGCTGGTGCCCCCATGTTTCTATTAACCGAGTAGCAAGCTGTCGTCGTCTACGGAAAGCCCGCGCTGCTTTTCAAATAATTCCAGAAGATCCTTCACTTCCAGGCCTTCGCGATCTTTGCCTTCAATATCAAATACCACCTGGCCCTGGTGCAGCATGACTGTGCGTGTGCCTACTTCCAGTGCCTGTTTCATGCTGTGGGTCACCATCAGAGCAGTCAGTTTCTGCTCGTGGATGATCTTGGTGGTGAGATCCAGTACAAAGGCTGCCGTTTTGGGGTCCAACGCTGCGGTGTGCTCGTCCAGCAGTAGAATGGCCGATGGGGTAAGGCTCGCCATAAGCAAGCTGACCGCCTGGCGCTGGCCACCGGAGAGCAGACCCATTTTATCGCCAAGGCGGTTTTCCAGGCCCAGGTTCAGGGAGGACAGGCTTTCCCGGAACTGTTCCATGTACTGCTTTTTAACGGCTGCGCCCAAGCCGCGACGCTGGCCGCGTTTAACGGCAAGCGCCAGGTTTTCTTCAATGCTAAGACCTTCGCAGGTGCCTGCAAGCGGGTCTTGAAACACTCGCGCTACCCGGCCTGCACGTTTGTGGGTGGGCAGTTTGGTTACGTTGAGGTTGTCGACAATAATGGTGCCGCTATCAACCAGGGTTTCACCCGCCAGGGCGTTCAGGAAGGTGGACTTGCCTGCACCGTTGCTGCCAATCACGGTCACAAACTCACCCTGGTTCACGGTAAGGCTCATGCCCCTCAAAGCGGGGTTTTCCAGCGGAGTGCCTTTGCCGAAGGTAAGCCGGAGATCGGTTGCGCTGATCATAGTGCCTCCTCAGGCATTTTTGCGGGTGAATTTGCTAACCAGAGAACTGCGTACACCGGGCAACACAATTGCCAGAGTAACCAGAACTGCCGTTATCAGGTTCAGGTCTTGCGCCTGCAAGCCGAGGAAGTCTGCGTTCAGGGCAAAGGCAATGGCCAGGCGATAAATAATCGCGCCAACCACGCAGGCTATCAACGCACGAACAACCGTTGATGGGGTAATCACAGCCTCACCACCAATCAATGAGGCGAGGCCAATAACAATAACGCCAACCCCCATGGTGACATCGGCTGCGCCCTGGCTTTGGGCAAAGAGTGCGCCGGCCAGGCCAACCAGGCCATTGGATACGGCAACACCAAGGATAATCATGGCGCCGGTGGCTATGCCTTGGGCACGTGCCATTCTCGGGTTTGCGCCGGTGGCGCGCATGGCCAGGCCGGTTTCAGATTTCATGAATCGCCAGAGCAAAATAAGAGCAATAAAAATAACGATCACAAACAACAGTACTGGTACTTGGTGGTAGTCGAGATTCAGCGAATACCAGGGCGTGAGAACGGTTTCTTCGCCGAGCAGCGCTATGTTTGGCCGGCCCATAACCCTCAGGTTAATGGAATACAGGGCAATCATCGTGAGGATGGATGCCAGCAGGTTCAGAATGTTCAGCTTTACGTTGAGAATGGCGGTTACTGCTCCCGCAGCCATGCCGGCGAGCACGGCTGAGCCAGTTGCCAACCATGGGTTCCAGCCTTCCATAATAAGAACCGCTGCAACGGCAGCGCCAAGTGGGAAGCTGCCATCAACGGTCAGGTCAGGGAAATCGAGTACGCGGAAAGAGAGGTAGATACCGAACGCAACCAGGCCGTATATAAGGCCAGTCTCGACTGCGCCGTAAAATGCAATTTCACTTAGCATGGGAAAGATTCACTGTGGAAGAAAAACGGGCGGGTTCTTTATACAGAATCCGCCCGCGTAAGTCAGGTGTTACTTGTCGCTTTTTACGATCTCAGCAGCTTCTGCGATCACATCATCTGCCAAGGTAGTGCCCATGCGCTCGCCAGCTTCCGGGTTTACAAACAGATTAAGCTTTTCCATGGTTTCTACGGGCATGTCAGCCGGCTTTTCACCATCAAGAATACGCGCAACCATTACGCCAGCCTGCCGACCGTGGTCGTAGTAGTCGAAGCCCAGTGCTGCGACGGCACCCCGGGCAACCGTTGCTGTGTCGGCGGCAAACACCGGGATCTTGGCGCGTTCGCCTACAGAGATAACCGCTTCAGCGGCGCTGATAACGGTGTTGTCTGTGGTCAGATAAATAGCATCGGCCTTACCCACCAGAGAGCGGGCTGCACCCAGTACTTCGGAGGTTTTGGTGGCTGCACCTTTAACTAACGTCAGCCCACGGGCTTCAAGGCGCTCCTCCAGCAGCTCAATCAGTGATACTGCGTTGGCTTCGCCGGGGTTGTATACCGTGCCAATGCGCTTGGCATCCGGAACCATGCGCTGCAGCATGTCCAGGTGCTTGTCGATGGGCAGCATGTCGCTTACACCGGTAATGTTTGCGCCCGGAGCTTCAGCGCTTTGAACCAGCTTGGCGCCTACCGGATCTGTTACGGCAGCAAAGACCACTGGAATGTTGCGGGCAGCCGCGGCAACTGTCTGCGCGGAAGGTGTGGCAATGGCCACAATTACGTCGGCACCTTCGCCGACGAATTTACGGGCAATTTGGGAGGCGATGGCGGAGTTACCCTGAGCGCTTTCATGCATGAGCTTGAGGTTGTCACCTTCTGTATAGCCCCGAGCGGCCAGTTCATCTTTAACGCCTTGATGGGCTGCATCCAGAGCTGGATGCTCTACAATCTGTGTAATGGCGACAACTTTTGGCTCTGCCGCCAGTGAAAGACTTGTTAATGCCATCAGTGACGCGCCCAGCAGGGTGCGAAGTGTTTTCTTGGCCATATGCCCATCTCCGATGCTTGTTTTCTTGTGGTGTTTGCGACAATGAAGCCGAGAGTTTATCACAGCATCACCAACTTGTTGCTAGAGCGTGTTAACGTGATCGTGGCCTGATTGGATATGCTTGGGGCGAGTTTCTGTCCAGTTGGCTTGTGTCACGCTTTGGCCCGCCATAATGTGTTGAAATATGCTACTAAAGTCTAAATAATGCCCTTATAAATCAAATAACGAAAGCAAGGAACGTTCATGCAAACTAAAAACAAACTTCCACTGGATATGGTCTATCGCTGGGAGTCGGAGAAAACGAACTCCCTGTATATGACCCAGCCCATTGGCGATGGCAAAGTAGTTGAGTACACGTGGGGAAGGGCAGTGGATGAAGCGCGTCGCATGGCGTCGTACTTGAAGTCTCTTAATCTGCCAGAGAAGAGTCGTGTTGGCCTGATTTCCAAAAACTGCGCACACTGGATAATGACCGATTGGGCGATCTGGATGGCGGGCCACATTTCTGTACCCTTGTATCCGACCCTGAATGCCGACACGGTTAACTACGTACTGAATCACGCTGAGTGCGATGTGCTGTTTGTGGGCAAGCTGGATGACTGGGATATGATGAAGCCGGGTGTACCGGATACCGTGCGCTGCATTTCATTCCCGCTGAGCCCGCCCAACGATTTCGAAACCTGGGATGACATTGTTGCCAAGTATCCTCCCCTGGAAGAAAAAGTTCATCGCGATCCCGATGAGTTGGCGACCATTGTTTATACCTCTGGCAGCACAGGAAAGCCCAAGGGTGTGATGCTGAGTTTCCGGAATATGGCTTATGCGGCCGAGGGTGGCATGGAAGTTCTGCAGGTTGGTCCTGACGAGCGCATGCTGTCTTATTTGCCGCTGGCGCACGTATTCGAGCGCACGTTTGTTGAGTTGGCGTCGTTGTACGCAGGCTTTCATCTGTTCTTTGCGGACTCCCTTGATACATTTGTTGAAGACATGAGGCGTGCTCAGCCAACACTGTTCCTGTCAGTGCCGCGGCTGTGGGTCCGGTTCCAGCAGGGTGTCCTGCAGAAGTTGCCGCAGAAGAAGCTTGATACGTTGCTTAAGATTCCTGTGGTGAGCAAGCTGATCAAAAAGAAAGTCCTCAAGGGGTTGGGCCTCGATAAGGTCAAGCTGGCTGGCAGTGGGTCTGCGCCATTGGCTGGCGATGTGCTGGATTGGTATCGCAACCTTGGCCTTGAGTTGCTGGAGGGCTATGGCATGTCGGAGAACTTTGCCTATTCCCATATAAACAAGCCCGGGCGTTCCCGTACCGGTTATGTTGGGGAATCCATGCCGGGTGTGGAAACCAAAATCAGCCCTGAGGGTGAAATTCTGATCAAGAGCCCGGCCACCATGGTGGGTTATTACAAGGATGAGGAAAAAACCAAAGAAGCGTTCACCGAAGATGGTTTTCTGAAAACCGGTGATAAAGGCGAAATCGATGAGATGGGTCGCCTGAAAATTACCGGCCGGATGAAGGAAATTTTCAAAACCAGCAAGGGTAAGTACATTGCCCCGGCGCCGATCGAAAACCGGTTGATGGCTCACCAGTCGATTGAGCTGGTGTGTGTGTCTGGAGCCAACCAGACCCAGCCTTTCGCAATGGTTCAGTTGGCGGAGGGTATCCGGCCAACGGTCGGAGATGCCAGTGTTCGCAAGGACCTTGAAGAAAGCTTCACAAAGCTTGTTGAGAGTGTGAATAAGACGGTAGATCCCCACGAGAAACTGGCTTTCGTTATTATTGTCAGAGATGAGTGGAGTATCGAGAACAGCTTCCTTACCCCAACGCTGAAGCTGAAGAGGAACGTGGTGGAAGACACCTATGAAAACCAGGTGAACGAATGGTATGCGCAGAAGAAGAAGGTTATCTGGCAGTAACGCGCACTCTGCTTTTGTTCAGATCAGGCCCGGCTTAGCCGGGCCTGATGCGTTTTGGAACCGACATTGGTCGCATTGGGGTAGACAGGTGGTGGGCATAGAATTAACCCACATCAGGAGGAGTTTATGGCTCAGCTTTCCGCATTCCAGAGGCGTATTCACGAGGAAATTCCGCTTTCCCGTGCGCTTGGCATAGAGTTGCATTCGTGGGATGGCAGCTCACTGCTTATCAGTGCACCGCTTGCGCCCAATAGCAATCATCAGGGCACCGGTTTTGGTGGCAGCGTTTATTCGGTAGCCGTAACAGCAGCCTGGGGGGTTACGGAGCTTGCCCTGGCTGATCTTGGCTTGAAGGGAAGTGTGGTCGTACAGACCGGCAGTATTGATTATCTTGAGCCGGTAACCTCGGATTTTTACGCCATTTGTCGGCTACCGGGGAATGAAATCCCGGAGCGTTTCAGGAAGAGCCTGGCAAGACACGGCAAGGGCCGCCTGGATTTGACCGCTGAAGTGTTCTGTGGTGCGCCGAACAATTCGCCACAAGGCGATCCGGTAGCGGTGTTTCAGGGCAGGTTTGTCGTTCAGGATGCCCGATCAAGAGTGACATCCCAGCTTTGAGGTTAATCAGGCCATAGAGCGGGTGTTGGAAATGGACCGGCTCATAAGAATGATTGGAATAATACCGGCCAGTACGATGATCAGTGCCGGTAGGGCGCTGTGGTAAAGGCGCTCATCAGAGGCAAACTGGTACACGTAGGTTGCCAGAGTTTCGAAGTTAAACGGCCGGAGTATCAGCGTGGCCGGTAACTCTTTCATGCAGTCCACGAAAACCACCAAAGCCGCAGTTACCAGGGTTCCGCGCAACATGGGGAGGTGAACCTTCACCAATGTTTTGCTCGGACTGTTGCCCAGTGACCGCGATGCCATATCCATGCTCGGGGTAATCTTCTGCAGAGCGCTTTCGACGCTGCCAGCAGACACCGCCAGAAAGCGGACCGTGTAAGCAAACACGATAGCGAAGGCAGAGCCGCTGAGCAGCAGGCCTGTGCTTACACCAAAGTAGTCACGCATCAGGCTGTCCAGCCAGTTATCAAAACCCGCCAGAGGTACAATTACGCCCACTGCCAGCACGGCGCCCGGCATGGCATATCCCAGGCTTGAAAGGCGCATGAGTACCTGCATGCCGCGGGTATTGTGGAGCCTGCGACTGTAGGCAAGGGTAACGCCGATCAAAAGAGTGGTCAGGGCAGCGGTTCCAGAAAGGAACAAGCTGTTAAAGGTGTTACGTATAAAGTCCGGATTCCAGCTCTCGCCAAAGTACTCCCAGGCATAAACGCCAAGCGTGACGCCAGGGATCACAAAACCCAGAACTACCGGAACGGCACAAACAGCAACACAGATCAACTGCCGGGGAAATGACATAGTAAAGCGGCGGATAGGGTCGCGGTTGTCCCGCGCTGCGAACTGTTGCTGGCGCCGCCGGGAATAACGCTCAAGGGTGACCAGAATAACAACGAAAATGAGCATGGTTGTGGCTATCTGGGCGGCACCGCCCAGGTTGCCGAGGTTCATCCAGGTGTCAAACAGGCCTGCCGTGAGCGTTTGTACCGCAAAGAAATCGACGGTGCCAAAATCGTTCAGCGTTTCCATTAATACCAGTGAAAGGCCTACAGCAACGGCCGGGCGGGCAATGGGCAGCACCACTTTAAAAAACGTGCTCAATGCTGAATGGCCAAGGCTGCGGCTGACGGCGAACAAGGAAGGCGACTGTTCCAGGAAGGCGGCGCGGGCAAGAAGGTAAACGTATGGGTAGAGCACCAGACCGATCATCAGGGTGGCGCCTTCAAGGCTACGGATTTCAGGAAACCAGTAGTCAGCTGCGTTGGTCCAGCCAAACACATCCCTCAGGGCACCTTGCACCGGGCCAGCATAATCAAGAAGGCTGGTGTAAACATAAGCAATCACATACGCAGGCACTGCAAACGGCAGTAGCATGGCCCATTCAAAGAACTTGCGCCCCGGGAATTCACACATGGTTACGGCCCAAGCGGTTGAAAGGCCGATGACCAAGGTAATAGCGCCAACCCCGGCCATGAGCTTGATGGTTGTTACAAGGTAGCGGGGTAGTGTGGTTTCCAGCAGATGTGGCCAGATGTTCTCTTCAGGGAAGAAGGCCAGAAAAATAACCGATAAAACCGGCAGTGCAACGATGGCCGTAGTGAGCGCGGCGCTGAATAGCCAGCGACGTGAGGTGCGCTTTGCCAGCAGGGGCTGGGTTAGCCCGGGGTTAACGCTGGTCGCGACCTCGCTCATAGGGTTCCTGTTAACAGAATGGAGTAAATATTGAGGGTGAAGGTTAGCGATTGTAGTCAGCTCAAATGGTCGCTGCAATGACTGCGATCATTTGTCGGGTGAAATTCAAAACAAAGCGAGGGTGGGTTTTCCACCCTCGCCAAAACATTTACTTGCCGTCGTAATCTACGCGGTCAACCAGTTTGACTGCCGCATTGCGCTTATCTGCAATCTCCTGAAGGGACAGGCTGTCTGGCTGGATTTTGCCCCACTCTGCCACCAGGCCAGTCGGTGTTACGTTCGGGTTTGCTGGATATTCGGTATTCGCCTCGGCGTAGATGCCCTGGGCTTCTGGCGATGACAGGAATTCCATTAGCTTGATCGCGTTATCCCGGTTTGGGGTACTCTTGGTCAGGGAAATACCACTGATGTTGATGTGAGTTCCACGGCCATCGGCATTGGGGAAAACCAGCCGAACTGCTTCGGCAATCGGGCGCTGGCTCTCATCCTGCAGCATATTGCCGTAGTAGTAGCTGTTCCCGATGGATATGTCACATACACCCTCGGCGATCGCTTTGATCTGGTCGCGGTCTCCACCCTGGGGTTTGCGGGCAAGGTTATCTTTAACGTCTTTCAGCCAGGCTTCTGCTTCAGCTTCACCATGGTGTGAAATCATGGAGGAAATCAGAGCGATGTTGTACGGGTGTTTTCCGCTGCGGGTACAAATGCGATTTTCCCACTTGTCGTCAGCCAGCTGTTCGTAGGTTGTGATCTCGCCTTCTTCAACACGCTCTTTCGAGGTGAAGATCAAACGGGCCCGGGTAGTGAGGCCAAACCATTTGCCTTCGGGATGACGAAGGTTTTCAGGAACGTTCTTTTCCAGTATGTCGTTATCAAGGCCTTGAACCAGGTCGCGCTCTACCAGCTCGTTAAGGCGTGAGATGTCTACGGTCATCACCACATCGGCTGGGCTGTTGCGGCCTTCGCGCTCCAGGCGCTCAGCCAGACCCTGCTTTGCAAACACAACATTGCTTTTGATGCCGGTTTCTTTTTCAAAGGCGTTCAGGAGAGGCTCAAGAAGATACGCCTGGCGGTACGAGTAGATATTAACTTCACCGTCTGCGGAGGCGGCAAGTGGAAAAGCAGTGAGGGCGATTGCCGCAGTTGCAGCGAGTTTCATGCGCATAAGGATGTCCTTAGTCGGGTCTTTTTGGATTCACACCGGCGCTTGTGATGTGAAGCTGCCTATAAACGCCAACCATTCTCATTTGTATTACGGGTGATGTCAATATTCCTTTTGGCGTATTTCTTGGGGGGCGGTGTTGTTCACGTATTGATTGATACACGGTATGATCCGCACAAACATATAACAACTAACAATCTACAAATTACCGTAGGCCAGTAGTGGAACCTTGCCGATGGATGGAGATGACCGCAGAGTACACTGCCGCACTGAGATGAGCGCCAAAGTGAAAGTAACCCATGAGTTACTGGGGGAGTTTGTTTTTTCAACTCGAGACATATCGGACGGTGGCGTGTTCATTGTGGTGGGTAGCGAGCCGTTTTCTCCTGAAATGGGAGACAAGGTGAAGGTTCAAGTGCAAGGCCTTCCGGTTCCGGCGCCCGTGCTGGATATGGTTGTTGTTCGCAAAACCATTGATGGTTTCGGTTTACGGTTTGGTGAGAGTGTTGTTAAGGGATAACGAGCAGCTCATGACCGCTTTTCGATTTCAACGTTTTAACAGAGCTGTTGCACGCCTGCTGGCTGTAGCCGGGCTATTTGCGGTGCAGTCTGGCTGCGCAACCTATTATTCCCACTACGCCATATTTCCTGCTGAAAACTCTCAGGGTGAGCCGCGTACAGTTCGATTGTCCTGGGATACCGCGGAATACCCCGGCTGGTGGTTTGCTTCCGATCGATCCACACCTTTAACCCTTGAAACCCAATGTAGTGAGCGTGTTTGGCGGCTATACGATGAAAGCCATGCCGATGCAGAAAGCTGCGGCCAGGGTATTCGTGCCTGTGGGCAAGGCACGCTGGACCGACTGGTGCAGAGCAGGCAGGCGGCAAATTCCGGCAACCTGTGCATGTCGGTGAACCCTGCCGATTCGCGAGCGCAAATTGCAGATATATCTGGCCGCTTGGAGTTGTTGGTCGCTTGTGAGCCTGTTTCTCCAGTGCAAGGGGTTGGTAAGGACGCCGTGAATGTCGATTACATTCGTGCCTCAACTGTCCCTTATACCGTATACAGCCGCAAAGCCCCCAGAGGTTCGTTCAACGCTCGCCCGCCCAGGTTTGAGCGTTCAGTATGCGACTCGGACTGATGAAGCCGAGCTAAAAGCTGCTGGTTGCCTGCTGAAGGATGTTGTTACGGATTGTGATGTGCGGTTACGCAACGCTACGAAACTGCAGTGGACTATTCGCTACTCGCATTTGAGAATGTTAAACATCTAAAAATACGTATTTCAGGGGTGTTGTGGTGGGTGGTGTCTGTCAGAAAAAAATAGCGGTTCAGGATCTGGAGGTGGGCATGTTTGTGTCCGACCTGGATCGGCCGTGGCATCAGACGCCGTTCCCCATTCAGGGTTTTCATATCCGATCTGAAGACGATATTCGTGCTTTGGTCTCATACTGCAAGTGGGTTTCTGTAGATGTTGCGGAAACACGGGACTCTGTGGAACTCTCAAAAATTGCCCCGCAGGCTTTTGGCAGCAGGACTAGCCGCAAGAATGAGGGCCGTGAAAAGGTTCAGCTTCCGCCACTCAGCATCCGTGAGCCGGTAAAGTACCGGGCGGTTACCACGTTAAAGCGCGAAATGAAAACTTCGAAAAAACTGCTTTCAGATGCCGGTGTTGCACTTGAGCGCTTATACGCTTCTGCAAACACCCGGGAAGCCCAAGACCTGCGCCCGGTTGCCGCAGTTATCAACAAAATGGTGCACAGTGTCATCCGACAGCCAGATGCTTTGTTGTGGCTCAGTCGCATGCAACAGCACGATAGCCACGTTTATCGGCATGCGCTTAATACCTCGGTTTGGGCGCTGATATGCGGGCGCCAGCTGGGATTGAATGAGGGCTTGCTTAACCACCTTGGCTTGGGGTGTTTGTTGTCCCAGGTGGGTAAAACCCAGTTATCTGAAGACCTTTTAAACAGGGAAGGCCAGCTTGGCGCTGAAGAATACGCGCAATACCAGACCTACGTTGAAAAAGGTATGGCAATACTGGAGGGCACCGGGCTTTCACGCGCAGTTCTGAGTGTTGTGCAGGGCCACCGCGAGCGCCATAACGGCTCGGGCTACCCATGTGGTATCCACGGCGACAGAATCCCGCTGCTGGCCAAAATTGCCGGGCTTGCTGAGTTCTTTGAATCTCTGATAGAGCCGCGGGAAAATCAATCCGAGCCCATGACCCCCGCAAGAGCTGTAACGCTACTCTATGACATGCGCAACATCGAGTTTCAGGATGAGCTTGTGGAGGGGTTTATTCGTGCTATTGGCATTTACCCGACAGGCAGCCTGGTGGAATTGACTGATGGCCAGCGAGGGGTTGTGGTTTCACACGCTCCTGAACGCCGGTTATGGCCAAGGGTGATGGTGATGACGGGGCGCGATCATGCACCTTTGAAGACGGCCAAGGTTGTTGATCTGGCGAAATACAACGAGGGCCGCTCGGCAACTGAAATACTTGCGATTAAAGAGTGCCTTGCTCACGGCACTGAGGGGCTGAACCCCGCCGGTTATGATGTAACCGGCGGAGAATCCCGCTGGAATGTCAGTCGCCTTATCGGTCGATAAAGTTTTTCAGTCAATAACTACCCGCAATGTCTTGCGTACCCACCTGTAAGTGTTCTCTGGCAAGAAGCTCGTTACTATCTCTGATTCGCCGCCGGCTGGGCCGCCAACGAAGTACTCCACACTGGCTGTTTCGGCATTGTACGAGTGCAGCACTATATCCTGTGGTCGAGTTGTAATAGCGTCTATGTCGGCGAGTTCTGCGCTGCCACCGATGCGGTGTATATTGAATTGTTGGATGCGCGTATCGCTTGCCGGGACATTGGCTGTGTGGCGTTCCAGGTAGAACCGCTTGCCAAGTGTTGTCGTGATGCTGTCCAGTTCCCGAGATAAGTACCTTTTTGCATCTTCTGGCTCCACGTCTCCCATCGTGCGAGCGGCATTAAGAATACGGCTTAGTTTGGCCTGCAGATCTTGTTTGTACTCAATTCCCGGCTCGGGGTTTTCCGGGCGATCAATCGCACTCTTTATCTTATCCTCTACCTCGCTTGGGTCTTCGCACAGTTCGCTGCCTTCTGGATAAAAGCAGATGCTGGCAAGTAACTGGTTTGCCGGAGAGGGGGCACTGCCGCTGGCATTAAACTCAGATTGGCTGGCTCTGAAATCAATGGGGCTGGTGAGACTGGGTAGAGCCGCGTTCAGTTGTTGTATCACGCGATCTCGGATCTCAATACCCTCACCGTCTTTCGGGTTACCTGCCCAGTTTAGTGCCATAAGGAACCGGATGAGGTTACTTTGGTGGGTACGATCAATTAGCTGCTGTTCTGTGCCTCTATGGGTACGAAGGCCTTCATCGTCGATCGAGGGCGATGTAAGTTGCGCGCGGATGTCTGGAAAGAACTCCAGCAGTGTTACCCATTTCTGGGCCGGTACATTCTCTGCCAGAAGCAGATCCCCAACTTTCAGGCTCAGGGTTTCGCCGGGATAGTATTGGAACTGGCCTTTGCTATCTGTTTTGCCAGACTGGCTTGCGGTCTGGTAGGTCAGCCCGCTGATCCCGAGAGCATTTATTCTACCGGTAGTTGGGCCATCGTTGTTATTGTCGCTATCGCTGCTCAAGCAGCCGGATAGCAGTGGCCCAATAAGCAGCGCGGCAAAAAATGCACGGGGCAGGGCAAAAAATGGGCGAGTAGGATGAACAGCAGCCATGGTACGTTGTACATTCCCTGATTTATGGGGCCGTGCCAGTTGAGCGGTTATCAACGGCCGACTGTAAGTTGTTGTAACCGCATTATAGGGAGGCAAACCGGGGCATATCGGGATACCTGTCGCAGTTTGCAGATTTCGCGATGGTTGGAATGAGCCCATGCCGGCCTTGAAAAATAAGAGATATGCCTCAATCAATGTTAGTCCCCTGAACAATGCTCATTTTTAATCGGAACCTTCTATGACTCATGCTCTGAAAATTGAGGGGCTTACCAAAACCTACGACAGCGGATTCGAAGCGCTCAAAGGAATCGATCTGCAGGTGGCTCAGGGAGATTTCTTTGCGCTGCTGGGACCAAATGGCGCCGGAAAATCCACCACGCTGGGCATTGTGTGTTCACTGGTGACTAAAAGCGCTGGCAAGGTAAGTGTGTTTGGCTACGATATTGATACCCACCTTTCTGACGCCAAGCTGCACCTAGGGGTAGTGCCTCAGGAGTTCAACTTCAACCAGTTTGAAAAGGTGTTTGATATTGTCACCATTCAAGCTGGGTATTACGGCATACCTTTAAAGAAAGCGGCGGTTTCCGCTGAAAAGTACCTGAAAAAACTCGGGCTCTGGGACAAGCGAAATACACCGGCGCGCATGCTGTCCGGGGGTATGAAACGCCGGCTGATGATTGCCCGTGCCTTGGTTCATGAGCCCAAGCTGCTGATTCTGGATGAGCCTACGGCGGGTGTGGATATTGAATTGAGGCGTTCCATGTGGTCCTTTCTTGAGGAAATGAACCGCCAGGGCACGACCATCATATTGACCACGCACTACCTTGAAGAAGCAGAAGCTTTGTGCCGGAACATTGCCATTATTGATCACGGTCGCATTGTGAGGAACACCAGTAAGCGGGAATTGCTTCAGCAGCTGAGCCTGGAAACCTTTTTACTGGATACCAGGGTGGCCTTGGAAGAAGCGCCAGAGCTGGAAGGCTTCACCTGCCGGTTAGACGACGAGAATGTACTGGAGGTGGATGTGCATAAAGGGCAGGCACTCAATGATGTGTTTATGCAGCTGGAACAGCAAAACATACAAGTAGTCAGTATGCGCACCAAGGCAAACCGATTGGAAGAGTTGTTTATCCGCATGGTGGAACAAAATGCGCCAAGCAGGGCAGAAAAGACGGAGGGCAGGGCATGAATGCTCAGGCTCTTTTTACCGCCTATAGCACAATTGTATTGCGGGAAATCCGCCGCTTTACCCGCATCTGGCCCCAGACTTTGTTGCCGCCTGCGGTCACCATGACACTCTATTTTATTATTTTTGGCAATTTGATCGGCTCCAGAATTGGCGAGATGGGCGGTTTCGACTATATGTCGTTCATCGTGCCCGGGCTCATCATGATGGCCGTTATTACCAACTCCTATGCGAACGTAGTGTCGTCGTTTTTCTCCATGAAGTTTCAGCGCAGTGTTGAAGAGCTGTTGGTATCGCCCGTGCCTAATTGGGTGATATTGGCGGGGTATGTGACCGGAGGCATGGCGCGTGGGCTGGGAATCGGCGTGATTGTCACCCTGTTGTCGTTGGCCTTTACCCAGTTAAAAATCCACAACTTGCCTATGGTAGTTGTGACGGTAATTCTGACATCTGCATTGTTTGCGGTGGGCGGCTTTATTAACGCATTGCTGGCGACCAAGTTTGATGACGTTTCCATTGTTCCCACCTTTGTTCTAACGCCCCTGACTTACCTTGGCGGAGTGTTTTACAGTATCGATATGCTGCCGGATTTCTGGCAGGGCGTTTCCATGGCAAACCCGATTCTGTACATGGTGAACGGCTTCCGGTTTGGCATACTGGGTGTTTCTGATGTGAATCCTTTTGTATCTCTGGGTATGATCCTGGCCTTTATTGTTGTGCTTTCCTTTATTGCGCTTAAGTTACTGGCGCGTGGTAAGGGCATACGGCACTGATACCTGAATCGCATTCCGCAAACCGTTATTTTAGGAAGCTCTATGGCTCTTGATAATGCGCCACTTGGCAAAACCAGTGAGTATCCGGATCGCTACGACCCATCCTTGCTTTTCCCGGTAGCGCGGGAGGAAAATCGCCGCCGCATTGGGCTTGAAGATGGGCGTTGGCCCTGGTTCGGAGAGGACCTTTGGCAAGCCTGGGAAATCTCCTGGCTGCGCCCGGGCGGCATTCCTGAGGTTGCCTGGGCGGAAATCCGGTTTCCTGCTGCGTCTCCATCACTCGTTGAGTCCAAGTCGCTCAAGCTGTATTTGAACTCCTTGAATCAAACGGTGTTCTCCTCCGTGGATCAGGTTGTGGAAACGGTGACGGGGGATTTATCCAGTGCCTGCGGCGCGGCAGTCAGCGTAAAATTTCTAAGTGTCGATGAATCAGATACAGCCACCGGGCGCCCATCGGGGTATGAGCTGATTGATAACGAGCCGGTTGAGAATGTGGTGTATGACTATGCGCCAGAGTCGCTCCTTGCATCCGGGCCTGTGGTTACCGAGAAGCTGTGCTCACACCTGCTGAAGAGTAATTGCCCAGTGACTGGTCAGCCTGATTGGGGGTCGGTGCTGGTGAGCTACACCGGGCCGGCTATCGATCGCGCGGGGTTGCTGCGTTACATCGTGAGTTTCAGGCAAAAGCAGGATTTCCATGAGCACTGTGTAGAAACCTTGTTCACAGATCTGCTAAGCCGGTGCAAGCCTCAGAGCCTGACTGTCTGTGCCCGCTATACTCGCCGGGGTGGTCTTGATATCAACCCCTGGCGCAGCACTGAACCGGAAGAGCAGGTTGGTCCAAGGTTGATTCGCCAGTAATCAGTTCTGAGTGCTGTCTGCTTCGTGCCGCAGGCGATCTGCGGCAGTTTCCAGTGCAATGAGGATGCTCTGCCGTTCTTTGCTAGTGATTTTTTCTGAATCAAGGTACATGGCAAAGCCGCTGTGCTCATGCTCCATAAAGCTGCGGTTTGGGCCCATATCCCTGCGGAAATCCACCACTTCATAAATGGGGACGGGCCGGCCGAAACCCTTCACGGTGATTTCGCCCTTGTCACGGCACATTATGCGGTCTTTGATCAGTGAGAAAGTCTCGTAGGAGACAAGAATTTCGCCCGGCTCCGCCAGAGATTCAAGCCGGCTGGCAAGATTCACTTCCTTGCCGATGATGGTGTAATCCATGCGGTTTTCAGCTCCGAAATTACCTACAGTTGTGTAGCCGGTGCTTATTCCCATGCGAATTTCGAGTGGCGACTTTATGCCTTGGCTGCGCCACTTCTGGCGCAGGATTTTCATGTGATTGCGCATGTCGAGGGCCATAGATACGCAGGCGAAGGCATCTTCTCGCGGGCCACGACTGGTAGGGTCGCCAAAGAAAATCATGATGGAGTCGCCCACGAATTTATCGATAGTGCCGCCATACTTCAGGGCAACTTCAGACATGCCGTTGAAGTAGTGGTTCAGCAGCTCAGTAAGCGCTTCCGGCTCCATTTCTTCCGAAAGTTCGGTAAAGCCTTTTATGTCGGAGAAAAATACGGCGAGCTTTTTACGCTGGGTTTCCAGGCGAACATCTCTTTCTCCGGTAAAAATGGATTGCCACACCTGGGGAGAGAGGTATTTGGATAGCTTGTGGGAGAGGGCGATGGACTGTTCGCGCTGGTTTTGTATTTGGGTTTTTGCCAGCATAAGGGCGCGGGCTTGCTGGTGGGAATAGAATGCGGTTACGCAGATGTAAAAACCTGTGGTTACTATTGCGAACATGCTGGTGATCAAGGGCGACTGGAACGATTCAGCAGGGCCGAGAACAGCCAGAAATGCGAGGGCAGAGGCTGTCATAAACACGCAGCCAATAAGCCACTGACGAATTCCACCAATGATGAGAGCGCTGAACATCATCATAAGTACAGCCATAGCCGATGGAATGGCAACCAGCCCTATGCAGCCGACAAAACCGCCCCCAATTACACAATCGATTGTAAGCATTCTTTGGCGAATGCGTGGGGAGTCTTTCAAAAAAGTGTGCCGGGATATGAGGTGTGCCAGGTGAGGCCAAAGCAAAGCTCCACCAACCAGCCATAAATGCCATGTTTGGAATACGCCCTGCCAGACACCAATAACAATAACGATTGCGGTTGCTGTGTACGCAAGCACGCGCCCGCTATAGTCGGGCATTGGGGGGATAGCTATCGGCCTGTTCTGAGCCTCAGAAGTGGCGGATTTAACCAGGCTATTGCTGGCATTGCGAAGATCTGCCGGAGCACTCATCATGTACGCTGATCACTCATGGTGCAGGAACCGTGTAAATTCATTTGTAGTTTGTAAGACATGTTCGGGAATAGTGCTTGGTAGTACGACTAAAGGTTAGCAGTATTACGTATAACCCACAATTCACTGGCCCGGTTTGAAGGCCGATTGGCCATGATTCAGTTATCGGAAAATTATTGATATGAGTTCAGTCACTGACTTTTTGCTCAACAGAGCGTCTGAGCCACGGTTGGAAGCACCAGCTCCCGATGCCGCAACACTTGACCGGGCCTTTGCGTGTGCGTCCCGGGCTCCGGATCATGCATTGTTACGCCCCTGGCGTTATCTGGTGATTGAAGGTGCTGGCCTTGATGCCTTGGGTGAAGTGCTTGCTGCCGGGTACTCTGATTTGAGAGGCAAAACCGACGAAAAGAAGCTGGACATAATACGTAACAAGGCGCATCGCTCCCCCATGATTATTGTTGGAATTGCGTCTCCCAAACCACACCCTAAAGTTCCGGAAGTTGAACAGATACTCTCAGCGGGAGCAGGCATGAGCTATCTTGGGCTTGCCCTGCAGGATGCAGGCTTTGGTGTTATGTGGCGTACTGGTGAGCTGGTCTATAACCCTGTTGTTCTCAAAGGGCTTGGTTTGGAAGAGGGAGAGTCAATCATCGGCTTCCTTTATACCGGTACTGTATCGACCAACAAGCCGGCCGTTCCCAGGCCTGAATTGTCCGAGTTTGTCACCCGCTGGCCGGCCTGACGACCGAGGCTGTTTCCCTCTTTGCTTTGACGGGGGAAACAGCTTGCCGCTTTCATCAGAGGTTGCCGCTCCTTTCCCAGTATACCTGCCCTGTATTCCCCCTTAATCTGTCTGAAATGCCCGAATTCATTGGGCTTCCGAAATCTGGCATCAGCATTGCTTTAGTTCTGCCATAGAACGAAACCGGCAAGGCACCAACTCGCTGGTGACAGCATTTCGGAGGTTGTATGGCGATCACTTTTGATAAAGCTCTTGGCATTCACCAGCATGCGCTGGAAGCCAGAGTTCAGCGTGCTGAGATTCTGGCGAACAATCTTGCCAACGCCGACACGCCGGGCTTCAAGGCCCGTGATATGGACTTTCAGGCCATGATGCAGAAAGCCCAGGACAGCATGAGCGGTATCAGCATGGAGAAAACCCACGCGGGCCATATGGATACCTCTGTAGCTGGCGGTGATTCAGATTTGCTGTACCGGGTGCCTAACCAGCCCTCTGTAGATGGCAACACGGTGGATGCCCAGGCAGAGCAGACACGGTTCATGCGCAACGCGATGGATTACCAGGCGAGTTTCCAGTTTTTGAACAGTAAATTTACCGGCCTGACCAAAGCCCTGAAAGGCGAGTAATCCGCGGTTCCACGATTTGTGAAGGAGAATCACCATGTCACTGGGCAACATATTCGATATCGCCGGTTCCGGCATGACGGCGCAGTCGTTAAGGCTGAATACCACCGCTTCAAACATTGCTAACGCAGAGACGGCAAGTTCCAGTACTGACACAACCTATCGTGCTCGCAAGCCGGTGTTCTCGGCTATCCAGCAATCCATGATGAATCCGGGCCAACAGGATTTTGGGGTTCAGGCAGGAGAGGTGGCTGGAGCAGGCGTTCGTGTGGAGGGCATCGTGGAAAGTGATGCTGAGCTGCAAATGCGGTACGAGCCACATCACCCGGCCGCCAATGAAGATGGCTATGTGTATTACCCCAACGTGAACGTGGTGGAAGAGATGGCAGACATGATGTCTTCCTCAAGAAGTTTTCAGATGAACGTGGACATTATGAACACGGCGAAATCCATGATGCAGCGCATCCTGACACTTGGTCAGCAGTAACGGGGCGGGGATTGAATCATGAGTGCAGTTAATGCGACAGAAGCCTCAGACGTACTGGCGAATTACAGAAGCCAGCCACAAAGCGGCGCTCAGGGCAAAGGCGAACTCGGTAAAAACGAGTTTATGGAGCTGATGCTGGCGCAGCTGAAGAACCAGAACCCGTTAGAGCCCCAGGACAACGGAGAGTTTATTTCCCAGCTGGCGCAGTTCAGCTCGCTGGAAGAAATGCAGAAGTTGTCGGGCACTGTGGAAGACGTGGTGGGGCAGTTCCGCTCTACACAGGCGCTACAAGCCTCGGCGATGGTGGGCAAAACGGTGCTTGCACCTTCCGAAGTGGGAATTCTGGGTGCGGAGGGGGAAATCTCCGGAAACATCCAGGTGCCGGCTTCAACGGGGGGTTTGCGCTTGTCTGTCCATAGCCCGAACGGCGAACTTGTTCGGCAGATTGATCTTGGCAGCAGCTCTGCCGGAGTTAAGGAATTTAGCTGGGATGGCAAGGATGGGAACGGCAATAGCTTGCCGCCAGGCCCGTACCAGATCGTGGCTGAAGGATCCTATCCCCAGGGCAGTGTGCAGCTTCCGACCCTTGTTAGCGCCAATGTAGACAGTGTGTCACTTGGGCAAAATGGGTCCGTTACTTTGAATCTGGCAGGCATGGGTTCCATTGCGTTGTCAGATGTTCAGCAAATCAATTAATACCGGTGTCAGACCAGGGGTGAATTATGGCTTTTAATACGGGGCTCAGTGGCCTGCGGGCTGCAGCGGTAGATCTGGACGTTACCGGCAACAATATTGCCAACGCCAGTACCGTAGGATTCAAGGGCAGTAAGGTTCAGTTTGGCGATCTTTATGCCAGCGGCTTCCTGAGCGGCGGCTCCAATCCTATTGGTGATGGTGTAAGCGTTCAGGATGTGAAGCAGTCTTTCGGGCAAGGTAATATCAGCTTTACCGACAGCGGCCTGGATATGGCCATCAGTGGTGATGGCTTTTTTATCCTGAGCAGTGGCGGCGAAACCCGTTACTCACGGGCAGGGCAGTTTACGATTGATAAAGACGGCTTCGTGGTAAATAACCAGTCTATGCGGGTGCAGGGTTATACGGCCGATGATGACGGCAATCTTTCCGGGATACGGGGCAATTTAGAGATTGAAACCGACAACCTGGCGCCGCGTCGCACCACCAATCTTCGTTCGGACCTGAACCTGGATTCGCGTCAGCCGGTGCTGGAGTCCCGAGTGCGAGATGTTGGCCCCTTATCACTTGGAAACATTGCCGGTGAACAGTTTGATGTGACCTATTCCGATGGAACGCCAGCCTATTCTGTTGATTTGACGGGCGTTACCACCGCGCGCATGGCAGCAGACAGGCTCACTAGCGTTCCGGGGTTGAGTGCCTCAGCCGCTACAACGGCGCCTCTGCCTCTCACAGACGCCGATGTTGCCGCAGCGGGTTTCACGTTTGATCTCAGTGTGAATGGGGCGCCTCTGCAACTGGATACAAGCACTGTCAGTTCGCTTGCCGATCTCAGTGCAGCGATCAATCGCTCAAGTGATACTGCCATTTCGGCTTCCGTTGCTGACGATGGGTCTGGTAACGATGTGCTAACCATCAGCCACAACCAAGGCGAAAATTTGGATGTCACCTTTACCGGCGGCAGTGTTTCCGCCACCGGTGATATCAACGTGACAGGCGAACGAACCATTGCAGGGCTGACATCAACAGGGGGTAGTACCAATTTTGTTGATGCCTATGCCCAATCACCGATTCGCATAACCAATGAGTTCAACCCACAGGATCAGCGCACTTATAACCACGCTACGTCTACATCCATCTTTGATAGCTTGGGTAATTCCCACGAACTCACGCAGTTCTTTGTGAAAGAGCCTTCACCTGGGAATGGTATTGGTGTAAGTGAGTGGTCTGTTTATCTGCAAATTGATGGCGAGATGGTTGCGGGAACAGATAGCACGCCTTTTACTGCCAGATTCGATCAGGATGGTGTTTTGCAGTCTATTGACGGCGATCCTTCTGGTGAAATTGTGGTATCGGATTGGGTTCCGAAGGATCAAAATGGCCAGCCCAATGGAGCTGATGGCCCACCGCCGCTGGGCACCACTGTGGTTACTCCTATCCCGGAGCCACCAACCACGTCTGCGTTTGTGCTTAGCCTGGGTGAAACCACTCAGTATGGTGCGGCCTTTGGTGTTGATGATCAGCGCCAGAATGGCTATACCACCGGCCGGCTCTCGGGGCTTGATGTGTCCAAGCAGGGTGTGTTGTTTGCCCGTTACACAAACGGTCAATCCAAGGCGCTGGGGCAGGTAGCCCTTGCGGCTTTCAATAACACCAACGGTCTATCGCCGGTGGGTGACACCAGCTGGGTTGAAACCTTTGAATCCGGTCAGCCAATTATTGGTCAGCCGGATACCGGAACTCTTGGTGGCATTAAGGCCAGCTCCGTAGAAGAATCTAACGTGGATCTTTCCGCCGAACTGGTGAACCTGATCATTGCCCAGCGTAACTATCAGGCGAACGCAAAAACCATTGAAACCTCCGATGCGGTCACCCAGACCATCATCAATCTCCGCTAAATCGGCTTTGATGTGAACATGGCATGACTCCTGCAAGAATGACTGTAAGAACATCGAAAACAGTCAAAATTCCGGCAGGAGTTTTCCCATGGACAAAGCACTTTATCTCGGTATGTCTGGCGCGAAGCAGAATATGCTCTCCCAGCGTGCCCATGCCAATAACCTGGCCAACGTAAGCACCACAGGCTTCAAGAAAGATTTTGCCCAGGCCCGGAGCATGCCCGTGTTCGGGGAGCATTATCCTACCCGTGCCTACGCCATGTCTGAACGCCCCGGTACCGATCTCTCTGCAGGCGCTCTGATGCAAACCGGTCGCAAGATGGACGTTGCCATGGAGGGGGATGGCTGGCTTGCCATTCAGAACAACCTGGGTGAGGAAGTTTTTACCCGCTCCGGCAGTTTGCAGATTGATGTGAACGGGCTGGTGCGCCTGAGTTCCGGCGAAATGGTGTTGGGCAACGGCGGGCCGGTAGCCTTACCTCCTTTCGATAATGTGCAGATTGGTGCCGATGGCACTGTTTCCATTGTGCCAGTGGGTGGCCCACCGGACCAGCTGGTGGAAGTGGACCGGCTAAAACTGGTCAACCCTCCGCGGGATGCTCTGGAAAAGGGCTTGGACGGCTTTATCCGGCGCAAAGAAGGGCAGGAAGTTGATGGCGGCGAGCCGGTTGATGGGGCGATGCGAGTGGCCTCAGGCTTTCTTGAAAGCTCTAACGTTAATGCTGTGGAAGAGATGATTTCCAACCTTCAGTTGTCCCGGCAGTACGAGATGCAAGTGAAGGTAATGCGCACGGCAAACGAGAATTCCGAGGCGGCGGCACGGCTGTTGCAGAACCTCTGATAACTGTTGAATACAACGTGAAAACAACGCCAGCCTGGTTCAAAGCGGCAAATGTTAGCCGCAAACCAGTTACCGGCAAGGAGTAAAACTATGCATCCGGCTCTATGGGTTAGTAAAACAGGGCTAAGCGCCCAGGACACAAACATGTCCACCATTTCCAATAACCTGGCCAACGTGAACACCACTGGCTTCAAGCGGGACAGGGCGGTGTTTCAGGACTTGCTCTACCAGATCAACCGGCAGCCGGGCGGCATGAACACGCAGAATTCGGAACTGCCTTCCGGGTTGCAACTGGGTACGGGTGTGCGAGTAGCAGGCACAGCCAAGCAGTTTAGCCAGGGCAATTTACAGATTACCGAGCAGCCGCTGGATCTGGCCATTAGTGGCCGGGGCTTTTTGCAAATTGCATTGCCGGATGGCCAGACGGCTTACACACGAGATGGCCAATTCCAGTTGAACGCAGATGGGGATGTGGTCACTCCGGAAGGCTACGCGCTTGAACCTAATATCAACGTGCCTGAGAACGCCACGAAAGTAACCATCGGTAAAGATGGCACGGTTTCGGCGATCACTGACGATCAGGCCGCACCAGTGAACCTGGGCCAGATCACTCTGGTGAATTTTGTAAATCCCCAGGGGCTGCAGGCAATTGGCAACAACCTCTTCAAAGAAACCAACGCCAGTGGCGACCCCGCTGAAGGTGAGCCAGGGCTGGCCGGACTGGGGACACTGGAGCAGGGCGTAATTGAATCATCGAATGTGGAAGTGGTTGAAGAGTTGGTAAACATGATCACCACCCAGCGTGCATACGAGATGAACTCGAAAGTGGTTTCTACTACGGACCAGATGCTCCAGTTCATTACCAACAACATTGGCTAATGACCTGAAAGATATACATTTTCGAAGCCCGGTCCATACACTGGAGGGCGCGAAGCAAGAGGTGAGGAGTGTGCTCATGCAACCGACTACATCAACCTGGATAATCCGGCCGGCAGGAACCTTCTTGCTGGTATGGCTGCTGATCCTGTTGCAGGGATGTACGGCCATGAGCCGGCCTCGGGCCGAGCCAAATGATCCTGCGTATGCGCCTGTGCGCGCTCAGGCCATGATGCAGCGTGATCCCGAATCTGGCGCTATCTATCAGAGCTCCCGCAACTACAACTTTTATGGTGACACTGTCGCCTTGAACGTGGGAGATGTGCTGACCGTTACGCTCAAAGAATCCACGCGGGCCAGTAAGAATGCTGAAACCAGCATCAATAAGGACAGCGACATCTCCCTGCCGGAGCCCAATATACTCGGCAAAAACAATTTTGGTATTGCAACATCCATCAAGAACGAAAGGGATTTTGAAGGAAAGGCAGAAGCAGACCAAAGCAACAGCCTGGCAGGCAGTATTACGGTAACGGTAATTGAAGTGTTGCCGAACGGCGTTCTCAGGGTCCGTGGTGAGAAATGGCTGTCTCTGACCAATGGCGATGAGTACATACGCCTGACCGGGTTGGTGCGGCCTCAGGATATTGATCCAGGCAACGTGGTGGCATCCAGCCGTATTGCCGATGCCCGTATTGCCTACGGCGGCACCGGTGATTTTGATCAGGCAAACCAGATGGGCTGGCTGGCCCGGTTCTTCAGCAGTGAGTGGTGGCCGTTATGAAGATACGCCGAGGCGTAGTTCTAGCACTGATGCTCGCTGTCATGGCAGGCCCTGTAATGGCTGACCGCTTGAAGGATCTGGCTCGTATCAAAGGTGTTCGTAACAACCAGCTTGTGGGTTATGGCCTGGTGGTAGGTCTGGATGGTACGGGTGATAAAGCACCTTTCACCAACCAGACCTTCCGCAACATGATGAACCAGTTCGGCATCACTCTGCCGGATGGGGTAAACCCGAATCTGGCCAACGTGGCTGCAGTTACGGTAAGCGCCACCTTGCCGCCCTTTGCCAAAGCGGGCCAGGAAATGGACATAACTGTTTCCTCCATTGGTAATGCCGACAGCTTGCGCGGTGGAACCTTGTTGATGGCACCCCTGAAAGGAGCGGATGGCAATGTGTATGCCATGGCGCAGGGTAGTCTGGTGGTGGGTGGTTTTGGGGCCCAGGGGCAAGATGGCTCGCGCATCACCGTGAACGTGCCCAGTGTTGGTCGTATTCCAAATGGGGCCACCATTGAACGTGAGATTGCCTCACCTTTCACACGTGGCGACACGATTACCTTTAACCTGATGCGCCCGGATTTCACTACAGCACGCCGCGTGGTTGAAGTGGTGAATGAGTTTCTTGGCCCCGATATGGCCTATGCCCACGATGCGACTGCAATTTCTGTAAGAGCACCACGCGATCCATCACAGCGGGTGAGTTTTCTGTCGATTCTGGAAAACCTCGAAGTGGAGCCTGCTGAAGATGCTGCAAAGGTCGTCATAAACAGCCGCACGGGCACCATTGTTGTTGGGCAGAATGTAAAGGTTAGCCCTGCAGCCGTTACCCACGGCAACCTGACGGTGACCATTCAGGAGAACCCGCAGGTCCAGCAGCCCAATCCATTTGCGGGCGGTACCACCGCGATTGAACAGGATACCCAGATTGCCATTACCGAAGACCCGGCCCGCATGTTCAAGTTTGGGCCGGCGGTTACGCTCAATGACATTGTGCAGGCTGTAAACCAGGTGGGTGCGGCCCCGGGCGATGTTATGGCAGTACTGGAAGCTCTCAAACAGGCGGGCGCCTTGCGCGCCGAGCTTATTGTTATCTAGGTGATGTGATGCAGGACTACCAGCTTCAACAGGCCAGGGTATACACAGATTTCAGCGGGCTGAACGCACTGAAACACAGCGCCCGTGATGACAAGCAGGCTGCTCTGGAAGAGGTGGCACGCCAGTTCGAAAGTATCTTTTTGTCTGAAATGCTGAAATCCATGCGCAAAGCAGGGGATGTGTTTGCTGAGGGTAACTATCTCAATAGCAGTCAATCTGAAATGTATCGGGACATGTTCGATAGCCAGCTGAGTCTAACCATGGCTGGCGGGCAGGGCACCGGGCTGGCGGATGCCCTTGTGCGCCAATTGGGCAAAAATATTCCTGGAACAGACAAGCAGGGTAACCCCTTGGCCTCTCACAAGGCGACACTAGCGGACTATGAGCGCAGCCTGCCAGTTATTTCACCCCGCTTGCCAGAGAGGGTTGACGAAGTAGCTGAGGTGGCACAGCAAACAATTGCAGAACCTTCTGCCAATACTGCCAGCTTGCCAGAGCAGTTTGAATCGCCCGAGCACTTTGTAAGCACTTTGCTCCCAGTTGCTCAAACCATTGCAGCAGATACTGGTATCAGCCCCGAATTGATGGTTGCACAAGCGGCGCTGGAAACGGGCTGGGGCAAACACATGATTCGTGGTGATGGAAACCAGCACAGCTTTAATCTGTTCGGGATCAAGGCGGACAACCGCTGGCAAGGCGACGCAGTTACCATAACCACCACGGAATTCCGTGAAGGTGTGCCCATGAAAGAGCGGGCAGACTTTCGCGCCTATCCGGATTACGAATCCAGCTTCCGTGACTATGTGGCGTTCCTGGAATCCAACCCCAGGTACCGTGATGTACTCGCAAGCGCTGACCAGCCCGATGTATTTGCAAGAAAACTGCAGGAAGCCGGCTATGCCACTGACCCGCAGTACGGTGACAAAATCAACCGGATTATGAACCGTGATTCTCTGATGACACTTTCGATGGGCAATGGAGCCGGGGAGTAACTTATGGCGGGACTGATTGGCATTGGCCTGACCGGAATCCTTGGTCACCAAAGTGCTCTGAATACTACGGGCAACAACATCACCAACGCGAACACGCCTGGTTATAGCCGGCAGGAAGTGGTGTTTGAGACCCAACAGGGTAACCGAACGGGAGCAGGGACTGTCGGCCAGGGCGTCAGTGTTGTGGATATTCGCAGGCTGGCGAATGAGTTTCTTGTGCAACAGGTACGTGAAGACAGCACCCTGGCAGGCGAACAGCAAGCACTCAATTCAGAACTGAGCCGGCTCGATAATCTGTTGGGCGGTGAGACCACAGGGTTGAACAACGCCCTGAATAACTTCTTTGCCAGCCTGCAGAACGCTGCAGAAGACCCGGCCTCCCTTCCTCAGCGCCAACTGGTGCTGAGCGAGGCGCAACAGGTAGTCAACCGGTTTCAGGCGCTGAACCAGGAGTTTATTCAGCAGCGCGAATCGGTGAAGACGCAGATGCAACAGGGCGCAAAGGATGCGAATACCCTGCTGAGTAGTATCGCGGATCTTAACCTTGCGATTTCACAGTCCCCAGGGCTGGCACAAGGCAAAATGCCGAACGAGCTATTGGATCAGCGCGACGAAAAGCTCCGTCAGCTTTCTGAACTGGTGAATATACGGGTATCAGAAACGGAGGGTAGCCAGGTAAACGTTTCGCTATCCAACGGGCTCTCGCTTGTGGTTGGCAACAATGCCGCCCAGCTAGGTACCAGAAACAACGCGGAAGACCTTACCCGCCTGGAATTTACACTCACCAGTGGTGGTCGCACAGTCAGTATCGACGAGCAAATCAACGGGGGAAAGCTCGGTGGTTTGAGGCGGTTTGATGATGAGGCTTTGAAGCCCGCTTTTGACGAACTGGGGCGCATTGCTATAGGACTTGCGGCCAGTGTGAACCACCAGCACGAAATCGGAATGGATTTGGAAGGTGACCTTGGTGGGTTGTTTTTCAACGATGTGAATGATCTGGCCGTCCAGAGAAGTCGGGTAGTGGCCAATGCCAACAACCAGTTACCAAAAGATGGTCAGCTGGCGGTAGAGATAACCGATAGCACCAAACTTCCGGCAGGAAGTTGGACACTGCAGTTTAGTGGCGATGGCAGTAGCTTTGAGCTAATCGACAAAGCCACTGGGGAGGTCGTCAACCAGGGGCGCCTGCCAAACCCGGTGCAGTCTGAGATCTCCATGCCCGGATTTAATATTCGTATTGAGGGCGGCACTTTCAATGCGGGCGACAAGTACCTGATTCAGCCCAGTCGAAATGCTGCACAGAACATAGGCCTGCAGGTAAACCGGGAGGAAGATCTGGCATTTGCCAGCCCGATAAGGGCCACTACCGGTGAGCAGAACGTAGGCACCGGCAAGATTGACCAGGGCACCATGCTGGACGTGCGCAGCCCATTTACGGGTTCGTTGTTGCCGGGTTTTCAAACGGCGGGAGAGCTGGCCAATGGGCCTTTGACCATTACTTTTGGCCCGGATCCCAATGACCCTAATGGCTTGGCTTACACAGTAACAGGTCCCGGAAATACAGTCGTTGGAACGCCGGACCAACCATACGTGCCAGGAAACATTAATAAGGTATTCAGTGACGACCCTGCTGCAGGAGCGGATTATCAGGGCTTTCAGTTCAAGCTGACAGGGCAGCCAGCGGTAGGTGATACCTTCGAGATTAACTACAACAGCAACGGCGTGTCAGACAACCGCAACGCTGAGCTACTGGCTGCATTGGGCACCGCTAATACACTGAACGGCAAAAGCCAGAGCTTCACTGAAGGCTACGCCGGTTTGGTTGAAGATATTGGTGTAAAAACACGCCAGAGCCAGTTTGATCTTTCTGCTGGCAAAACCCTGCTGGAACAATCCACGGCCCAACGGGAGTCGGTTTCAGGGGTGAACCTGGATGAGGAAGCCGGCAGGCTTATTCAGTACCAGGCTGCCTACAATGCCTCGGCACAGGTGATATCGGTAGCCCAGGATCTATTCAATACGCTGTTGCAGACATTCCGGTAACAGACGAGGTGGTGTGACATGATCAGAATTTCATCACAACAAGTGTTTTCCAGTGGGATTAATCGGTTGCAGGAGCTGAACACTAGCCTGAACAACACCAGCCAACAGATCTCTACTGGGCAGAGGGTGAATAAGCCCTCGGATGATCCCGTGGCAGCGGCCCGTATTCTGAAGCTGGACCAGGAGCTGTCCAGGGTTAAAACCTATGAGCGCAACGTAAGCCTTGCAGATAACCGGCTTAAACAGGAAGAAAATGCGTTGACCAGCGCGGTGGACATTATTCAGAGCATCCGCGAGTTAACGGTGCAAGCGGGTAACGGCGCATTGTCTCCCAATGATCGCCAGTCGATCTCCTCGGAAATGAAAGAGCGGTTGGGTCAGCTTGCCAATATCGGGAATACCCGGGATGCTTCAGGTGAGTACATTTTCAGCGGGTTCCAGGGCTCCGTGCAGGCCTTCCAGGTGAATGAGCAAGGCAAGTACGAATATAATGGCGATGAAGGCCAGCGCGTTCTGGAGATTGATGACGGCGTAACCGTGCCGATCAGTGATAATGGCAAGGGCATTTTTGTGAATGTGCCGGCGGCGGTGACAGGACAGTTTGATGGAACAACCCCTGCTGCTGAGTCCATTTCAGGCGTTAAGCTGGTTAATGAGGCTGACCTGGCTGCTGCTTTTCCGAACGGCTTCCCCAATGACATAACACTTGAGGTAGACAACAGTTTGCCTACCCCCCAGGTGTTGGCCTTCGATAATAATAGCACTCCACCGCAGCCATTAACTGTAACACCAGCGGATTACGAAGATGGGGGTGTGTTTGTTGTTGCCGGGATTGAGGCAAGCATATCGGGCGTGAGCGCAAGTACGACTGATACATTTACGTTGAAGGTGGGAGAGAAACAGTCCGTCTTTGGAACCATCGAAAACCTGATCACCGGTTTGGATTCAATCGACAAAGGCACTCCGGAAGGCCAGGCTCAGTATGATGATTTGATCGCCCAGTCCCTGATAAATCTTGATAATGCCCAAGAGAGCATGATCCTCAAGCAAACAGAGCTGGGTGGGCGCATGAACGCAGTGGAGTCCACCAAAAGCTTTTTGGCGGATTCTTCGTTGTATACCAATGAAATCCGCTCACAGCTGCAGGATGTGGATTATGCAGAAGCAATCAGCAATCTGAGTTTCCAGAGCTTTGTATTACAGGCTGCGCAGCAGTCATTTGCCCGGGTATCCCAGTTATCTTTGTTCGATCGTCTATAAATATTCGGGCCAGCGGGAAAACTCCTGGCCCTGCGTATTGATTTCACGATCAGGCTCAGTATAATTCCCCCTCTCTTCGTTGGCGGCGTGGTGAAATTGGTAGACACGACGGATTCAAAATCCGTTTCCTTCACGGGAGTGGCGGTTCGAGTCCGCCCGCCGCTACCAAAAGTTTTGCGAAGGCTTTTAGAATCGAAGAAAGACACAAAACCAGCTTCAAAGCTGGTTTTTTTGTGTCTGCTCTACAATACTCTTGGATCGAACCGAAGTATCGCGATTAATAACAAGAAAGGGCCTGCCCATGGGCCCAGAGACTCAAGAGGGAGCGTATGAAAGGATCTGCGGCGATAACGAAATATGTCTGCTTTTTTATTGTTGCACTTATGGCCGGGTGCGCCAGCTCGGGTATCAAGGTTGAGCGAATTGATGCTGTCTCAGAGGTTGATAAAGACTATAAGCACGTAATGGTGTTTGCGGTCACGCAAAAAGAGCATAACCGCTCAGTTATTGAAGCCGAGCTCGTTGCGGAATTGAACAGGCATGATTTCAAAGCCAGTCGATTTGCAGTGTCCAACTCTGAGATCCCCTGGGATGATCCCACCAGGCTACAGAGTCTGGTTGCAGAAGATGCGAGAGCCGGAGAGTACGATGGTGTTCTGGTGGTTTCACTCGTGAGAAAACAGCGCGAGTCACGATATGTGCCAGAGCAGGTGAACTATCAGCCAATTGTGACATCTGTTGGGCCGCTTGCCGCATCCACTTACATGCAGACAACGGTTGTCCCGGCTGAATTTGAAGAAACAACAACATACGCGTTGAAATCAACGCTGTTTGATACCGACTCCGCCAAACCTGTTTGGCAGCTCTACTCAAGCACTGTTGATCCAAAGACCATAGATGCTGCGGCCAAGGACTTCGGGGTGGTTATTGTCAAGGCCCTTGAAAAGACCTTGCCCTACGCAAAGAAGACTAGGTAAGGGTATTCAGGTCTCGGTGGTTATAGCGCGTTGCAGCGTTGTTTACTGGTGCTGCGCGGTTGTAACCAGGCTGGTGGGCATGCGATAATACGCCGCCTCCGTAAGTGGGTGATGTTAGGTAAATCAGTTACTTACGGAAATTAACCAGCGGCGATCCAGAACTGGCATCTGCAGCTACCTCAATCAAGTCGCAGTAATGCGGCGCCTTGAACAGTCTGGTCCATGAACGTCTCCGATTTTCACTTTGATCTCCCGGATGAGCTCATCGCCCGGTACCCTCTCAGGGAGCGCAGCGCTTCCCGTTTACTATGTCTTGATGGTATTACCGGCGATACTACCCATCGGTCTTTTACTGATCTTCCGGATTTGCTGCAGCCAGGCGACCTGCTTGTTTTCAACAACACTCGTGTCATTCCAGCCCGTTTGTTCGGCAAAAAAGAAACGGGTGGCCAAGTTGAAGTATTGGTTGAGCGTGTAACCGGTGAGCGTAGCCTTGTTGCCCATGTTCGTGCCTCCAAGGCACTGAAAGAAGGGCAGAAAGTGATTCTTGAAGACGGCAGTGCGCTGCGCATGACCGGCAGAAGCGATGCCTTGTTTTTTCTTGAAAGCGAGTCGCCGGAGCCGGTTCTGGATACGCTCGAGCGCATAGGGCATATGCCTCTGCCGCCTTATGTTGATCGCCCTGATGAAGCAGAGGATCGGGAGCGTTACCAGACGGTTTACGCCAAGGAAGTCGGTGCCGTGGCCGCACCGACAGCAGGCCTGCATTTTGATGAGGCCGTTTTAGACGTTTTGAAAACTCGAGGTGTCGAAAGTACATTTGTCACCTTGCACGTGGGAGCAGGCACGTTTCAGCCGGTGCGCGTGGACAATATAGATGAGCATGTGATGCACAGCGAAATTGTGCATGTGTCCCAAGAGGCGGTCGATGCGGTTAATCGTGCTCGCAAACGGGGTGGGCGAGTGGTTGCGGTTGGCACAACGTCTGTACGGTCCTTGGAATCAGCAAGCCGAAGCGGTCGCTTGCAGCCTTTTCAGGGTGAAACAGATATTTTTATTTATCCCGGCTACCGATTTCAGACCGTCGATGCACTGGTTACCAATTTTCATTTACCGGAATCCACGCTGATTATGCTGGTCAGTGCTTTTGCAGGGTATACCCATGTAATGCAGGCATATCAGGAGGCAATTTCCGAAACCTATCGGTTTTTCAGTTATGGCGACGCCATGTTCATTACCGGGCAAGAGCCGAGCAGGGGCATGCTATTTGGCGCGCACGACGATTCCGTGCAAACCAGCAGCCCGTTACCATCCAATACCGGAGACAAGTTGTGAGCCAGTCCTGCTTTATGTCTTTTGAAAAATTGGGAGAAGATGGTCTGGCCCGGCGAGGCAGGCTTACTTTTCCCCGTGGAACCGTTGAAACGCCCGCGTTTATGCCGGTAGGCACTTACGGCACGGTTAAGGGCATGTTGCCCCGGGATATTCACGAAACCGGCGCAGAAATCATTTTGGGCAACACCTTTCACCTGATGCTCCGCCCAGGAACCGAAGTAATAAAAGCCCACGGCGATCTCCATGACTTTACTCAGTGGAAAGGGCCAATCCTCACGGATTCTGGCGGTTTTCAGGTGTTCAGCCTGGGTGAAATGAGAAAAATTACCGAAGAAAAGGTGACATTCCGTTCCCCGGTAGATGGGGCACCGGTCGAATTGTCACCGGAAATTGCGATTCAGGTTCAGCGTGATCTGGGCTCTGATATCGTCATGATTTTTGACGAATGTACGCCTTACCCTGCTACCGAGAAGCAGGCAAAGGAATCCATGGAGCTTTCACTACGATGGGCAAAACGCAGCAAAGATGCCCACGGAGACAGCCCCTCTGCATTGTTTGGAATCGTGCAGGGCGGGATGTATGAAGCGCTGCGCGACCGTTCACTGGAAGGTCTTACGGATATCGGATTTGATGGCTATGCCATTGGGGGCCTTTCCGTTGGTGAGCCCAAAGAAGATATGATCCGCATACTCGACCATCTGCCAACCAAGATGCCGGCTGATAAGCCCCGGTATCTTATGGGGGTCGGTCGGCCCGAAGATCTCGTGGAAGCGGTACGCCGCGGTGTCGACATGTTTGATTGCGTGATGCCAACAAGAAATGCCCGTAATGGCTACTTGTTCACATCCACCGGAATCGTAAAGATCCGAAATGCCAGGCATCGCCATGATACCGGGCCTTTGGATGAGCGGTGTGACTGTTATACCTGCAAGAATTTCTCGAGAAGTTATCTGCATCATCTGGATAAGTGTGGAGAAATGCTGGGTTCCCAGTTGAACACAATCCACAATCTGCGCTACTACCAGAACCTGATGGCTGGATTGCGCGGGGCCATTGAAGCAGGTACATTGTCGAGCTTTATAAAAGACTTCTATGCTCTGCGCGGCGAGACAGTGCCAGCCATGGGTAATGAGTAATTCCTTTTGCTTAATCAACGGAGAGTTTTGATGAAATCAGTCAAGTTGTTTTTGGCCGGCCTTATGGCAATGATGCCCGCACTGGCAATGGCGCAGGCGGCTCCTGCTGCTGGTGGCATGGGTGTTATGGGCCAGGTTATCTTTTTTGCCGGCTTTATTCTTATTTTCTATTTTCTGATCTGGCGCCCACAGTCCAAGCGTGCGAAAGAGCACAAGTCACTTATGTCTGGCTTGAATAAAGGTGATGAAGTAATTACCTCTGGCGGCATAGCCGGAAAAATCACCAAGGTGGCTGACGATTTCATTGTTGTTGAGATTGCCGACAATGTTGAAGTAAAGGTACAGAAAGTGGCTGTCGCCGCTGCTCTGCCTAAAGGTACGCTCAAAGACATCTGAGCAAGGACTCTCTGGCCGGCTCTGATACCTGCCGGCCTGAACCTTCCAGGCTGAAACACCAAGGCCGGCTTTGGGGCCGGCTACAAGGGATCCCATGCTGAATAAGTACCCGCTTTGGAAAAACCTGATTATCCTGGTCGCGATCGTGATCGGGTTTATCTACGCTTTACCCAACCTGTTTCCCGATGATTATGCTGTACAGATCACGGGTGCCCGTAGCAGTACTGAAGTGAACTCCGCTGTTCTCGAGAGAGCCGTCAAAGCACTGGAGTCGGATGGCATTGAGGTTAAAAGTAGCACGCTTGAGGATCGGGATGCCCTTATACGGTTAACCAGCTCCGATGACCAATTACGTGCCCGCCCTGCCGTTCAGGCCGCTCTTGGCAGAGACTATCTTGTTGCATTGAATATGGCGCCTTCTACGCCATCCTGGCTCAAAAGCCTGGGTGCGGGGCCAATGAAACTTGGCCTCGATCTTCGTGGCGGTGTCCACTTTTTGCTGGAAGTGGATATGGATACCGCCGTCGGCCAGAGGCTGGAAGCGGTTTCAGGGCAGATCAAACGTGAGCTTCGCGAGGAACGTATACGCTACCGTGGAGGGGATGTTGAAGGTGCTCGCAACATTGTACTGAGCTTCCGCGATGAGGATTCGCGAGCCGAGGCCTTTAATCTGATCAAGCGTCAGTACAATGAGTTTCTGCTGAATGAAAAAACCAGCGGGGATGAGTTCCAGATTGTTCTTACTCTTTCCGAAGGTGAAGTAACCGCCATTCGCAAGTATGCCCTGGAGCAAAACCTGACTACCATCCGCAACCGGGTGAACGAACTCGGCGTGGCCGAGCCGCTGGTTCAGCAGCAGGGTGCCGACCGGATTATTGTTGAGCTTCCTGGTGTTCAGGATACTGCCCAGGCTAAGCGTGTTCTTGGCGCCACAGCAAACCTGGAATTCCGTATGGAAGCGCGACAGGATGCAGCTACCGGCGAAACTGAGCAGTTCAGCTTCCGCGACGAGCGTCAGCGTACGGCTCGCCTTGAGCGTGACGTTATTGCCACAGGTAATAACGTAGCCAACGCTCAACAGGCGTTTGATGAGAATGGTCAGCCGCAGGTTAGCATTACCATGGATTCTGTGGGTGGCGATCTGATGAACCGTGCTACGCGCAACGCTATTGGCCGGCGCATGGCGGTTCTCTTTATCGAATTCCGCACAGAAACCGAAACGAAAATGGTGAATGGGGAGCCCGTTGAGACAGATAAGCGAATCGTTGAGAAAGGTATTATCAGCCTTGCGACGGTGCAGTCTGCCTTGGGTAGTAGCTTCCGGATCACCGGGCTGGATTCCATTCCGGAAGCGTCGGAGCTGGCGCTTCTGCTTCGTGCTGGCGCTCTTGCGGCGCCCATGTACTTTGTGCAGGAGCGCACCATCGGGCCTAGCCTCGGGCAGAAAAACATTGATGCCGGCGTAATGTCTGTTGCGCTTGGTTTTGGCCTTGTTCTGCTTTATATGCTGGTTTACTACCGCGGGTTCGGGCTTGTGGCGAATGTGGCTCTCACCATCAACCTGATGCTGCTGATAGCGTGCATGTCCATACTCTCGGCCACACTCACATTGCCGGGCATTGCCGGTATCGTGCTGACCGTCGGTATGGCGGTAGATGCAAACGTGCTGATATTTGAGCGCATAAAAGAAGAGCTCAAATCAGGTGTGTCACCGCAGCTTGCCATAAATTCCGGTTACTCCCGTGCCTTTGTATCCATCTTTGATGCCAATATCACTACCTTGCTTGTAGCCATCATTCTCTTTGCTATGGGATCTGGCCCGGTGAAAGGCTTCGCGGTGACACTGTGCATCGGGATTATGACGTCTATGTTCTCGGGGCTGATGGTAAGCCGGAGTATCGTTAATATGGTTTATGGCGGCCGCAGGGTCGAGAAACTGTCGATCGGAGGAAAGCTCGCCAATGTCTGATCATCAGAAGCAAGCGTTTGATTTTATGGGGTTCCGGAAGATTGCTTCCGCAATTTCCATCATTCTGGTGGTGGCGTCAATCGCAATTATCGGGATACGGGGTCTCAACTTTGGCATGGACTTTACTGGCGGTACGTCGGTAGAGCTGGAATACACCCAGGCGCCTGAGCTGGATGAGATTCGTACCACTTTAACCGAGGCCGGCTATGATCAGTTTGTGGTGCAGAACTTTGGCGCCGATACTTTGGTTTTGGTCCGTCTTTCGGAATCCGGAAATGACCAACTGGCCCAGGAAGTAACTGCAACTCTTGCAGCGACAGGAAACGACCTGGAGTTGGTAGGCTCAGAGTTCGTAGGGTCGCAGGTTGGTGATGAGCTTAAAGAGGATAGTGGTCTTGGGCTGCTTCTCGCTCTTGTGGTTGTGCTCATCTATGTGGGTATGCGGTTTCAGTTCAAGTTCGGTATTGCATCTGTAATTCCTCTTGCCCACGACGTTATTATCATTCTCGGGATCTTTGCGCTATTCCAGTGGACATTCGACCTTACGGTCCTGGCTGCGTTGCTGGCGGTCATCGGTTACTCGCTGAACGACACTATCGTTGTTGCAGACCGTATTCGTGAAAACTTCCGGAAAATGCGGGTGGGTGAGCCTTGGGAAATCATCAACGAGTCTATCCATCAAACCATCGCCCGTACCATAAATACCTCGGGTACAACCCTGGTGGTTCTGTTGGCCCTGTATTTCCTGGGTGGCGAGGCGATCAATAACTTTGCACTGGCTTTGATCATTGGTGTTGTTGTGGGTACCTACTCATCTATCTACGTGTCAGCGAACCTGTTGATGGTAATGAGTGTGTCGAGGGAAGACCTTATGGTGCCAGCCAAAGAGGGTGTTGAGGGTTCTGAAGAGACTGAGGAACCGCCGGAATGGCTTAACCGTATGTGAGGTTGCTCTTCAAGAGTCAGCCTCCAGGTACAAAAAAACCGCCAAACTGAAAGTGGCGGTTTTTTTGTACCTGGAGGCCGTTCTTTACTAAGAATTCGGTGGCTTCAGATTAACCGGGTATGCGGCCACGGAAAGGGTGCAGAACCTTGAGGACTTCCCGGAACAGTTTTGGGTTGGCAACTACCAGTTGGCGCGCGTTGTCTGTAGAGGGGTTGCCCGCGAAGTCGGCGGTCAGAGCCCCGGACTCCATGGCCAGAGCCACGCCCAGCTCCAGATCTGCAGTGTTTGGGCGGAAGATAACGGCGGCATCAAGAAGGCCTGCCGAAACCCGCGCGATATCAAGAACAACGCAGCCCGACGTACGGAACATAGAGGAGTTCTGGGCCAGCACCGCGGTCAGTTCGCCCCAAAGTAGTGGGTTGTCGCTTTTTCGGGGCTGGTCGAGCAGGTTGGTTGCAAACGCAGCTTTTTCTGCGTGCCTGATATCCGATACTCTTACCCTGCGGCTATTCAGGGCGGCTCCACGGCCTCGACTGGCGGAATATTCTTCGCCGGTTACGGGGTTGACCAGAAGAAGGTTTTCTATGCGGTTATTCTTCTTTTGGGCCAGAGCCAGTGCAAACTCGGGAATTCCCCGAAGAAAGTTTTCACTCCCCAAAACCGGGAAAATATGCCAGCTACGCTCGCTGGTTCCTGCGTCTGATTCATTCAGTGGCGCGATGGTGTGATCTTTGTAGGCCTTCTCGAGTTGCTCTGCAAAGTTGTCATAAATGGATTGCTCGACCCGATCCAACTGGATGCGACGCTCGTCGTCTTTTCCGGTAGGCTCCTGGCGCTCGAAGTGGGCTTTCAGGTAATCCGACCCTTGACGCGCGACGCGCAGGGCCATTTTAATAGCTGGTTGCATCTGAGTGTTCGTTATCCGGGTGTGTGAAGGCCGGGTATGATAGCAAAAGATCCCCGCCCTTGTACGTTTTTTGACTGAGGAAAAGCACGGATACCGGTCCGTGAGGGAATATCCGGAGCACAGAAAGCCCTTACTTTCTGATATCATTGCGGCCCTTAAATTTTAACCTTGGGCTAGTCGCCAATGCATAAGCCATCTCCGCCTCTGGAAGGGCCAGACGCGTTTCAGGATAAAATCCGGATTGTCCTGGTAGAGACTTCTCACTCGGGCAACATCGGAGCCGTCGCACGAGCCATGAAAAATATGGGTCTGGCCAATCTGTGGCTGGTTAATCCCAACTCATTCCCTGATGAAGCCTCATACGCCCGAGCTGCTGGCGCCTCCGACATACTCGACAGAGCACAGGTGGTTCCAACCCTGGATAAGGCGCTTGAAGACTGCATTATGGTGATGGGCACCAGTGCCAGAGGTCGAAAAATACCATGGCCGGTATTGCCGCCGCCCGAAGCTGCCGAAATTGCTGCAGAGAAAAGCCTGGCTGGGCCAGTGGCGCTGGTTTTTGGGCGCGAAAATCATGGGTTAAGCAACGATGAGCTTCACCTGTGTCATTACCATATCCATGTCCCTACGAACCCGGATTACAGTTCGTTGAATCTGTCGATGGCGGTTCAGATCATGTGTTATGAGTTGCGCATGCTGTTTTTGCGTAACCTTGAAGGGGGCAAAGATAACCCCTATTTAAAGCCGATGCTGGTGCCGGGCGATGCAGGCTGGGATGTACCCCCTGCAAAGGTGGGTGATGTTGAAGGTTTTTTTGGCCACCTAGAGCAGACACTGCATGATGTTGATTTTCATCGCCGCGACAATCCCAGGCAGCTGATGTCCCGTTTGCGCAGATTGTTTCAGCGGGCAGAACTCGACCAGATGGAGATCAATATTCTCCGGGGAATTTTAAGTGCGGTTCAAAAAGCCGCTGGAACATCCGGGAACCTCAATTCAAATAAGGCCGCTACAGAGCCGACCGGACAGGAAAAGGGCCATGTTTAAGCATTTACGCGAAGATATACAAAGTGTTTTCCATCGGGATCCTGCTGCGAGGAACACCTTTGAGGTGCTCACCAATTACCCTGGGCTACACGCATTACTGATTCATCGGTTTTCCCATTGGCTGTGGAATGCCGGGTTGAAATGGCTGGCACGCACCATTTCTACTTTGGCGCGCTGGTTTACGGGTATAGAGATACACCCTGGAGCAACCATTGGCCGGCGATTCTTTATCGACCATGGCATGGGTGTTGTCATTGGCGAGACGACCATTATCGGTGATGACGTTACCTTGTATCAGGGAGTCACTCTCGGTGGAACCAGTTGGAACAAAGGCAAGCGCCACCCCACTATCGGTGATGGTGTGGTGGTTGGTGCTGGCGCAAAAATACTGGGGCCGTTCGAAGTGGGTGAGGGCGCCAAGGTTGGCTCTAACTCAGTGGTTACCAAGGCTGTACCTGCCGGTGCTACCGTTGTTGGTATACCGGGCAGAATCATTGTAAAGCAAAAAACGGAAGACGACGCCCGGCGCAAGGTTATGGAAGAGCGCATGGGCTTTGATGCTTATGGCGTAACCGAGGAAATGCCAGACCCGATGGCCCGCTCCATGCGTGCTTTGCTTGATCACATGCACGCTGTGGATGATCGTATCGAAATCATGTGCAAGGCGTTGCGTAAAGTGAACAGTGAATATCAGAATGGCGAACTGCCGGTGCTGGACGAAGATGACTTTGATTGTGTGCGTGATGAAAGCGAGGAGCGCGGCTGAATACTTGACTGAAATACTTGGTCAATTCATACTCGGTCTCGCACACTGAGATTCAATCCCATCTGGGGCTGATGCCATGAAGTTGACTACAAAAGGCCGCTACGCCGTTACGGCGATGCTGGATCTTGCTCTCCACGGGGGGCAGAGACCGGTAACTCTAGCGGATATTTCAGCCCGACAGGAAATATCGCTTTCCTATCTGGAGCAGCTGTTTTCACGCCTTCGCCGTCGGGAGCTGGTGGTGAGCATTCGTGGCCCTGGTGGTGGGTATCACCTTAGTCGGGGTGCGGCCAATATTTATATTTCCGAAGTGGTTGATGCGGTCAGTGAGTCCCTGGATACCACAAGATGTGGAAACAAAGGCGACTGCCAGAATGGGGAAAAATGTCTGACGCATCACCTTTGGTCAGATCTGAGTGACCAGATTCACCAGTTCCTCAGCGGGATTAGTCTCGGTGATCTGATGGAACGACATGAAATCCGCCAAGTTGCGGAACGACAGAATCGCCGTCAATCCGAAGGTGATTCCGACACAATTAATACCGAGCGTCTGACTGATCAGGCGCCCGCCTGAATCAAGCCTCTGTATTTATGAAAAAGCCTGTCTACCTCGATTACGCGGCAACAACACCCGTAGACCCCGCTGTTGCTGAAGAAATGATCAAATACCTTACGCCGGATGGTTTTTATGGAAATCCGGCCTCCCGATCTCATGGGTTCGGGTGGCAGGCAGAAGCTGCGGTAGAAGCCGCCAGAAGCCAGGTAGCTAATCTGATTCATGCCGACCCTCGTGAAATCGTCTGGACTTCCGGTGCCACTGAATCGGATAACCTTGCGATCAAGGGGGCTGTTGCAGGTCGTGAGAATGCCCATGTAATAACATCCACGATTGAGCATAAAGCGGTTGTTGACACTTGTAAGTGGCTTGAGTCCCGCGGGATCGAAGTTACTTGGTTGGAGCCGGCAAGTGACGGTGTGGTCCTGCCAGAACAGGTGTTTGAAGCACTCAAGCCTGAAACCGTTCTGGTAAGCCTGATGCTGGTGAATAATGAACTCGGCTGTGTTACGGACATTGCCACCATTGGTGCAGAGCTGCGCAACCGCGGTGTTTTGTTTCACGTAGATGCGGCGCAGGCTGCGGGCAAGCTACCTGTTGATGTAACAGTAATGCCTGTCGATCTTATGTCTCTTTCCGGTCATAAGGTGTATGGGCCAAAAGGTGTGGGCGCGCTTTATGTGAGGCGTTCGCCAGATGTGCGCATAGAGGCGCAAATTCATGGCGGCGGTCATGAGCGAGGAATGCGTTCCGGTACCCTGCCAACCCATCAGATAGTTGGAATGGGCAAGGCCTTCGCGATTTCCCAGGCTGGGTTAGCTGATGAGATTGAGCAGCTGGAGAGCCTCCGCGCCGGGTTTCTTGATGGTTTGAAAGGGTTAAGCGGTGTGACACTTAACGGCTCGGAAACCAGCCGGGTGCCAGGGATAATCAATCTGTCTTTTGAGGGCGTCGATGCCGAATCCCTGATGCTGGGCTTGCGGCATCTTGCTGTATCTTCAGGTTCGGCATGTGCGTCAGCCACCACAGAGCCTTCCTATGTGCTTCGAGGTATCGGGTTGAGCGATGAGCTGGCTCATCGTGCGCTACGGTTTTCTATCGGGCGTTTTACAACGGCTGAAGAAATGGCCTTCGCCAGCGCCCAAATTGTTGATGTTGTTACTCGCCTTCGCGCAGTGCGGTAGGCAGTGGGCCTCTGACTGCGTATAATCGCAGACCTGAAATTCACCCGTATCCAAGTAACCCAAACCCTATAGGAGAAGTACCATGGCTAACGAGCGCACGCTTTCTATCATCAAGCCCGATGCCGTTGCAAAAAATGTAATCGGTGAGATCTACAGCCGCTTTGAAAAAGCCGGTCTGAGCATTGTAGCCTCGCGCATGATGCACCTTACCCAGGAGCAAGCTGAAGGTTTTTACGCTGAACACAAAGAGCGTCCTTTTTTCAATGATCTGGTTGCATTCATGACTTCCGGTCCTGTTGTTGTTCAGGTTTTGGAAGGCGAGGGCGCCATTCTGAAAAACCGCGATCTGATGGGCGCGACTAACCCGAAAGAGGCGGATGCCGGCACAATCCGTGCTGACTTTGCTACATCTATTGATGCGAATGCGGTTCACGGTTCCGATTCTGCAGCTTCTGCAGAACGTGAAATCGCTTATTTCTTCAGTGACAATGAAATCTGCCCGCGCGGTTGATTTTGTTGGTCGGGGGCTGCCGGTGGCAGCTCCCGCATTGATTATTTGATCGAGGTTATGAAATGACAGCCGTTGCTGAAAAAATCAACCTGCTGGGAATGCCAAAGGCCAAGCTTGAGGCTTTCTTTGAATCCCTGGGGGAGAAGCGTTTTCGCGCCACTCAGATGCTGCAGTGGATGCACCAGCGGGGTGTTGATGACTTCGATCAAATGACTAATGTGAGTAAGTCCCTCAGGGAAAAGCTCAAGCGCGAAGCCGTGATTCGTGGCCCGGAAGTTATTTACGACGAAACGTCGAAAGACGGCACCCGCAAGTGGGTCATGCGTATGGATAACGGCAACAGTGTCGAAACTGTGCTGATCCCTGACGGCGAAAGGGGTACTTTGTGCGTATCCTCGCAAATCGGCTGCACCCTTGACTGCACTTTTTGCTCAACGGGAAAGCGTGGCTTTAACCGGAATTTGACCGCTGCCGAAATCATTGGGCAGGTGTGGGTTGCACGCAAGGCTTTTATGCCCTTTGAACCGGGCCCTGACCGGCCAATTACCAACGTTGTGATGATGGGGATGGGAGAGCCCCTGATGAACTTTGACAACGTTGTGGATGCGATGAATCTGATGATGGAGGATCTCGCATATGGCATCTCGAAGCGCAGGGTTACTCTAAGTACCTCAGGCGTGGTTCCGGGCATTGACAAGCTTGCGGAAGTTACCGATGTTTCACTGGCCATTTCCCTGCATGCGCCCAATGATGAGCTGAGAAACAAGCTTGTTCCGCTTAACAAGAAGTATCCGATTTCGGAGCTTCTGGCGGCCACGAAACGCTATTTCAGCCGTCTTCCCGACAAGCGTAAAGCGACCATCGAGTATACGGTTATTGAGGGTATGAATGATAAGCCGGAACACGCTCGCGAACTGGCGGTGTTGCTGCGGGACGTTCCCTGCAAAATCAATCTTATACCCTTTAATCCATTCCCCGAAAGTGACTTTCGCCGTCCTAGCATGAATGCTACCCGGCGTTTTCAGACCATACTTAATGAAGCTGGGTATATCACGACGATCAGAACGACCCGTGGTGATGATATTGATGCTGCGTGTGGTCAGCTCGTTGGGCAGGTTGAAGATCGCACTCGTAGAAGCCAGCGTTATATTAATGTCCAGCAGGTGAATCCCTGAAAAAGTATTTGCAACGATCTACCCGTGAGGAAAACACTTAGTGGCTATAAAATCGGTAAGTGGACGGCTTGTTACCGTAGCAGCTTTGCTGACAGCTCTGTTGCTCACCGGGTGTGTTACCACCACGGATAACCGTTTTTCCCGTGAGGCCGACCGCCAGAAAGCGGTTGATAATTATGTACAGCTTGCGTCTGCTTATATTGGCCAAGGCAATATTGAGCGGGCACGACATCACCTGGATCGTGCTCTTGAGATTGAGCCGAACAGCCCTCAAGCCCTTGCGGCTCAGGGGCTTATTTATAATAGTGATGGTGAGCCGGAGCTTGCGGAAGCGAGCTTCAAGAAGGCAATCTCCAGAGATTCAGGATACACCCGGGCACGAGTGTATTATGGAGCATTTCTCTATGCCCAGGAGCGGTTTGAAGAATCGCGCAACCAGTTCAGGGCTGCTTCCAGGGATACAAATTACAAAGATCGCGGTGCTGTTTTTTACAACTTGGGCATGACACAGGAGCGGCTTGGGCAAAAAGCTGAGGCCTTGGTTTCTTATCGTCGTGCTTCTGAATTGACTCGCGGCGATGCTCGCTCCCTTCTTTCGCTTTCCCGGGTAATGGTTGAAACAGGCGATGTGGCCGGTGCTTCCCGCTATTATGGGCGCTTGTTGTCGATCATGCAGCGTAACCCGAACCTGCAGCATTCTCCTGAGAGCCTTTTGACGGGCATTCGTATTGCCCGTCAATCAGGCGATCGAAACCAGGAGGCAAGCCTGGTTTTGCAGCTGAAAAACAAATACCCGGAGTCTGTAGAGTACCAACAATACAAGGCGCTGATTTCAAATGACAAGTGATGACACCCAGCAAAGTGCAGCAAATGAGGCCGTTGGTCAGCAGCTAAGGCGAGCTAGAGAAAAGCACGGTTTGAGTATTACCCAGATTGCTGACGCCCAGCATTTGAGAAATGGCATTATTCAGGCAATTGAGGGTGGCGATTATGGGCAAATCGATAGTGAGCTCTTCCTCAAGGGGTATGTGCGTGCCTACGCCAAGCAGGTTGGCCTGGATAGTGACGCTATTATCTCGGATTTGAATCGTGAGCTGGAGCCGGCACGACTTGAAAAAGCGCGGGAGCTTGAGGCGAACCCATTAGTTAATATTGAACGCAGAAGACGCAGAAAACGCAGGATTGCCAAGCTGCTTTTGCTGGTTATAGCTGTGATGCTTGTTGGCGCTTTGGTTGTCGTGTTTGTTATACCCAAGTTTGCTGCACAAGAGGTGGGTTCGGAACAGCCCGCTGCGACCCAGACAGAGCCTCAGCCTGATGGCGAAGAGCCCGCGGAAAATATCAGCATACCCGCTGTTCCCGACAGTGAAAGTGGGGGTGAAAATTCTGATCCCGGCCAATTTGATGAGGCCTCTGTTGTACCATCGTCGAGCGCAGAACTTTATTCTGAACAGGTTGAAACACCTGTGCCATCCGATCAGGCTCCAGCTGTCGCTGAAATGATTGAACCCGCTGTAAGCCAGCCCCAGGTCAGCGACACACCAGACCCGGCAACCGGGGTTTTGGAAATCGCTTTCACCGGCGACTGTTGGGTACAGATACGTGATGCCAGCGGAAATCGTCTGGCCAGCTCACTGCAACGGGCCGGTGACACACTTGAAGTGTCTGGCAAGGCCCCTTTAAAGGTGGTTATTGGCGCTGTCAGCACAGTCGATACGATTCATTTTCAGGGTGAGACAGTGGATATAAACGAGTTTCCAGTAGTGAACAACCGTTCCGAGTTCACGCTGACAATCTGAACATTACTTTGCACTTATCTATATCGGTCGTAAGCACATGAATCACGAATCCCCGATCAAAAGACGCAAATCCCGCCAAATTATGGTTGGGAATGTACCCGTTGGCGGCGATGCGCCCATTGCCGTCCAGAGTATGACAAACACTAATACCTGTGATGTTGAGGCAACGGTTGGTCAGATTACTGCGTTGCAGGATGCAGGCGCCGATATTGTCAGGGTTTCGGTACCCTCAATGGAGGCGGCCGATGCGTTCGGAAAGATTCGCGAGCAAGTTTCTCTACCGTTGGTCGCAGACATTCACTTTGACCATAAAATCGCGCTTCGCGTTGCCGAACTGGGTGTGGATTGCTTGCGCATCAACCCGGGTAACATTGGCCGCGACGATCGGGTGAGCGCTGTAATCAGTGCTTGTCGGGAGCGCAATATCCCCATGCGCATCGGCGTAAATGCTGGCTCACTCGAGAAGGAGCTTCAGCGTAAATACGGTGAGCCCACGGCGGACGCACTGGTTGAATCGGCCATGCGTCATATCGATATTCTTGACCGGCATGACTTTCAGAATTTCAAAGTCAGCTTGAAGGCATCTGAAGTATTTATGACAGTGGATGCCTATCGCAAAATTGCAACGCAAATAGATCAACCCCTGCATCTGGGTATTACTGAAGCGGGTGGGCTCAGATCCGGCACTGTCAAGTCGTCGATCGGTCTTGGCATGCTGTTGATGGATGGTATCGGCGATACCATCCGAGTGTCTTTGGCAGCGGACCCGGTTCAGGAAATCAAAGTCGGTTTCGACATTCTCAAGAGCCTTCGCTTGCGTAGCCGCGGTATCAACTTTATTGCCTGTCCAAGCTGCTCGCGCCAGAACTTTGATGTTATTCAGACCATGAACGATTTGGAAGTGCGCCTGGAAGATGTAAATGACGCTCTGGATGTTGCCATTATCGGCTGTATTGTTAATGGTCCTGGAGAAGCCAAAGTGGCTGATATCGGACTGACCGGTGGCAGCCCCAAAAACCTGTTTTACAGGGATGGCAAGCCGAACCAGAAGCTTGATAATGCAAATCTTACCGATGACCTTGAGCGGCTGATTCGTGAAGAAATCGCCCGTAAAAAAGAACAGGAAGATGCCATTATTGCGCGTTCAGACAAGTAATCGCTCAGGCACTATTTTCCAGAAAGAATTAAGGGCTTACCTTGGCTAAAAAGATACAGGCAATACGCGGGATGAACGATATCCTGCCAGAACAGACACCCATCTGGCAGTTTGTTGAATCCACCGCGCGCAAAGTACTGCGGCAATATGGTTATCAGGAAATTCGGATGCCGATTGTGGAGCAGACCGATCTTTTCAAACGCTCCATTGGCGAAGTGACCGACATCGTTGAAAAGGAGATGTACACCTTTGAGGATCGCAATGGCGACAGCCTGACCCTCAGACCTGAGGGTACGGCTGGGTGTGTGCGTGCTGCTGAAGAGCACGGGTTGTTGTTCAATCAGACTCGCCGGCTATGGTATACCGGGCCTATGTTCCGGCATGAGCGTCCCCAAAAAGGGCGTTATCGCCAGTTTCACCAGATCGGTGTTGAGTGCTTTGGCATGCAGGGCCCGGATATTGATGCGGAACTGCTGATTCTTACCGCCAGGCTTTGGCAGGAGCTGGGCCTGTCCGATCATGCGCGCCTTGAAATCAACTCAATCGGCTCATCGGCAGCACGCAAGGAATTTCGTGGCGCTTTGGTGGGTTATCTGGGCCAATACAAAGCACAGCTTGATGAAGACAGCCAACGGCGACTTGATACCAATCCGCTTCGGATTCTGGATACGAAAGACCCGGGCACTCGCAAGTTGCTCACAGATGCACCACGCCTTGAAGATTATCTTGATGCAGAATCGCGTACGCATTTTGACCAGCTAAAACAGCTGCTGGATGCGGCCGGAATTGCCTACACCGTTAATCCAGCTCTTGTTCGTGGGCTCGATTATTACGGAAAAACAGTTTTTGAATGGGTAACCGACAGCCTGGGTGCGCAAGGTACTATCTGTGCAGGTGGTCGTTACGATGGTTTGGTTGAGCAGCTTGGCGGCAAGCCGACGACGGCTGTGGGTTTTGCTATGGGCCTCGAGCGTCTCATTCTATTGCTCGACACGCTGGGGCTGGTGCCGGAAGAGGCCAACAGCAATGCAGACGTTTATGTCACAGCCATGGGTGACGCTGCGGTTGCACCCGCAATGGCCCTTGCTGACACATTGCGAGACGAGCTCCAAGGCAGCGTCGTTATCAGCCATTGTGGTGGTGGCAGCTTTAAAAGCCAGATGAAAAAGGCACACAGAAGTGGCGCCCGGTACGCCGTGATTCTGGGCGACAATGAGTTGGAAAGTGCAACGGTGGGGCTCAAACCCCTGCGCTCGGATGAAGAGCAAAGCAGTGTGGCACAGAGTGATCTTGCAGCGGTGCTTGCGAAAGCCCTGGCAAACTGAATTCGTACCATTACAAAAGCAAAAATTTTACAGGAGTCATCATGGCGGAATTGCGCACCGAAGAAGAACAGGTACAGGCGATCAAGGATTGGTGGAAAAAAAATGGCAGCTCGCTGCTAATTGGCATCGGTGCCGCCCTTGCGATCGTGTTTGGTTGGCAGGCCTGGCAGAATCACCAGGAACAGCAGCAGGCCGAGGCAGCGAGCCAGTTTGCAACTTTGTTGAATGCCTTTGGTAATCAGGCAGATGATACAGCGGGAGAAACCGTCGCTTTTGTGGCAAATACACTGCGGGAAGATCACGGTGCCAGCGCCTATGCTGTGTATGGCAATCTGATTCTGGCTCGCCAGCAGCTTGTTGAAGGCAAGGATGCAGGTGCCGCCATAAGCTCACTTGAATGGGCGCTCGATAAGGCCAGTGGTCACAAGGCCCTGGCATTAGTGGTTCGAAACCGTCTGGCCCGTGCCCAGTTCTCTGCAGAACGTTACGATGATGCGCTGGCGACCATTGACGGTGCTGGCAGCATTGAAAGCACGGACGCCTTTGCGGCGATTTTCTCTGAGTTGCGCGGTGATATTCTACTAGTCCAGGGCGATAAGATCGGCGCCCGAGATGCGTATCTGGCAGCCCGTGAGCAAAACCAGCAAGGTCGCAGTGGTATTCTGGAGCTCAAACTGTCGGATCTTGGTGTTGGAGAGGGTGCCTGATGCGGTTTACTGGCAACAGACTGTTCCGGGCCGGTGTTTTCTCGGCCCTCGTGACAACACTGGGTTTAAGTGGATGTAGCACAACCGATACCTTTGAACAGCCGGTGCCGGTGCCTGACGTGGACACTACCGTAGCTTTCGATACTGTCTGGAGAATGTCCGTAGGTAAGGGGCATGATGATGACTTTCTGTATCTGGCACCTCTGAACGCGGGTGATTTGGTGTATGCGGTTTCCGCCAACGGACAACTGGTGTCTGTTGAAGCGGAGACAGGTAAACTGCAATGGAAGCGGAAGCTTGACGACCGAATCTTTGCCGGTGTCGGAGGGGATCTGGACCAGCTTTACCTGGTTACCCGTGAAGCCGACCTGCTGGCACTTTCCCGTGAAGATGGGCAGGAAATATGGCGTGCTGCCTTACCCACGGAAGCCTTGGCTACCCCACAGTCGAATGGCACCTTAGTGGTTACTCAAACTACCGATGGACGCGTGCTCGCATTTGACGTGGCCAGCGGTGAAAAGCGCTGGCAATACGATAGCGTGGTACCTGCGCTGTCTTTGCGTGCAGCGGCTGCGCCATTGGTTGGCGGAGATGTCGTGATTGCGTCGTTTTCCAACGGCAAACTCATGGCTTTGTCAGCGGAATCCGGACAGCCTCTGTGGCAGTACGAAGTAGGGCAGGCACAAGGGCGCACAGAACTTGAAAGGCTTGTAGATATTGCCGGCCAGCCATTGGTACTCGACACTGCAGTAATGGTATCAGGATACCAGGGTAAGCTGGCGCTGGTTGATATTCGTACCGGCCAGGAAATATGGAGCCGTAAGGCGTCGAGCCTGCAGGCCCCGATGGTTGGAGGAGCGAATATATACCTGGCTTCTGCAAACGGCGATGTTGTCGCCTATCGAGGCTCCGATCGCCGCGAGTTGTGGCTACAGGATGCTTTATCCTGGCGTCAGTTGACCCAGCCCGCCGTGTACAAAAATTACCTGGTAGTTGGCGATTACGAGGGCTATTTGCACGTGCTTTCCACGGAAGATGGACGCCTTGTAGGTCAGACACGATATGACCGAGATGGTGTCCGGGTACCGTTGCAACGCATGGCTAACGGCAACCTTATGGTTTACGGTAACGGCGGTAAGCTGTCTGTATTCACACTGAGGGAGCGGAACTGATCCGTTTGCCCTCAACGCTCTGTCCCCGGGACAGAGCCTAAATTAATTGCATAGCGACCCATTATGACTCCAGTAATTGCCCTTGTCGGCCGCCCAAATGTTGGCAAGTCGACATTATTCAACCAGATGACGCGTTCACGCGATGCTCTGGTGGCGGACTTTCCGGGTCTGACCCGGGACCGGAAGTACGGTGAGGGCACATACGAGGATCAGCGCTTCATCGTGATTGATACCGGCGGCCTGACGGGAGCCGAAGAAGGGCTGGATCTGGAGATGGCCCGGCAATCCATGCAGGCGGTAGATGAGGCGGACATTGTTCTGTTCCTGGTGGATGGCCGTGCAGGCCTTACGGCAGGTGACGAGATGATAGCGAATCACCTGCGCAAGTCTGGAAAACAGGCTCATCTGGTCGTAAATAAAACAGATGGTCAAGATCCGGATGTCGCGGCCGCTGAATTCTATAGCCTCGGCTTTTCATCAACCTTTATGGTTGCTGCTTCTCATAACCGTGGTATCCGCTCAATGCTGGAACTGCTTCTTCCGTCTGAGGAAGATCGGATTGCAGCCGACAGCGCGGACCGTTATCCGGGAATTCGAATTGGTATTGTCGGGCGCCCTAACGTAGGTAAATCGACACTGGTTAACAGGTTGTTGGGTGAAGAGCGGGTAGTTGTCTATGACATGCCTGGTACCACCCGTGACAGTGTTTACATCCCGTATGAGCGTCATGACAAGCAATACACACTTATTGATACCGCCGGCATTCGACGTCGCAAGAATGTTAGTGAGGTTGTAGAAAAGTTTTCCATCATCAAGACATTGAAGGCCATTGAAGATGCTCATGTGGTCATATTGGTGATTGATGCCCGTGAAGGATTGGTGGATCAGGATTTGCACCTGATTGGTTTTGTTCTTGATGCAGGGCGTTCACTGGTAATCGCGGTTAATAAGTGGGATGGAATGGATCCCGAGGACCGCGCCAAAGTAAAAGAACAGGTAAAGCGACGCCTTGATTTTCTGGATTATGCTGACAAACACTATATTTCTGCACTCCATGGCTCCGGCGTAGGCGTGTTGTACGAATCAGTGGACGCCTGCTACGAGTCCGCCATGGCGAAATGGCAAACTAACCGCCTGACAGCGATTCTGGAAGATGCCATCTCACAGCATCAACCACCTATGGTGCGCGGGCGCAGAATCAAGTTGCGCTATGCACACCAGGGCGGGTCTAATCCTCCGGTCGTTGTTGTGCACGGTAATCAGACGGACGCGTTGCCTGGCTCTTACAAGCGCTATCTGGAAAATACGTTTCGTAAAGTGCTGAAGGTGACAGGCTCTCCAATCCGGTTTGAGTTCCGTTCCAGTGAGAACCCCTTTGCTAATAAGGTTGATCGGAAAACGCCACGGCAGAGGGTTAAGCAGGATAATGATCTGAAGGCAGGGCGCCAAGTGAAAAAGACCCGCCAGAAAAGCACCAAACGCTGACAGGTCTGTATGTTGAGCGGGGCAGCTCACGCCAGCCCCGCATTCTCCACTTGTTTCGCCTGAACTGCCGTCAATGCGATGGTAAATACAATATCCTCTACCAAAGCACCCCTTGAAAGATCATTAACCGGCTTTCTTAAACCCTGAAGCATAGGCCCAATGCTGACCACGTTCGCGCTTCGCTGAACCGCCTTGTAGGTTGTGTTGCCTGTGTTGAGATCCGGGAAAATGAACACCGTTGCTTTTCCGGCAACCTTGCTATCGGGGGCTTTGCTCCTGGCAACGCTTTCGATTGCCGCAGCGTCGTATTGCAGAGGGCCATCAATCGCCAAGTCGGGCCGGCGTTCACGAGCAATTCTGGTTGCCTCTCGCACCTTCACTACATCGTGCCCACTTCCGGATTCGCCTGTGCTGTAGCTGATCATGGCGACCACTGGCTCCACACCAAATGCTTCAGCGGACTCGGCGCTCTGGATGGCAATATCGGCAAGTTCTTCTGCATTTGGATCAGGGTTAATTGCACAGTCTCCGTAAACTACCACCTGTTGTGGCAGTAACATGAAGAAAACTGACGACACCACGCGAGCGTGATCATGGGTCTTGATCAGCTGCAGGGCCGGGCGTACTGTGTTGGCGGTGGTGTGAATGGCACCGGAAACGAGACCGTCCGCCTCATCCAGAGCGACCATCATGGTGCCCAGTACCACGTTATCCTCTAACATCGCTTCGGCGATATCCGGGGCAAGCCCTTTGTGCTTGCGTAGATCCACCATGGCAGCGACATAGTTTTTGCGCACCTTGATCGGGTCAATGATCTCAATATCATCGGGCAGCTCAAAGCCTTGCGAGGTGGCAACATCACGAATTTCCGTTTCGTCGCCGATCAGAGCACAGCGTGCGATCTTGCGTTGGTGGCAGATGATTGCAGCCTGAACCGTGCGCGGTTCGCTGCCTTCTGGCAGGACGATCCGTTTGTTCGCAGCACGAGCACGCTCAGAGAGCTGGTAGCGGAATGCCGGAGGAGAAAGCCGGCTCTGCACTTCAACTCGAAGGTGTTCTTGCAGCCAGTCGGTATCAATCCTTGTTGCCACAGCTTCCATCGCCTTCTCAATCCGGTCTGGATCGTCAGTCGGGATCGCGGTGGACAGGTTCGCGAGCATCTGGGCGGTTTCATAGGTATTGGCTGGCGAGCTCAGAACCGGCAAACCTGTATGCAGTGCCCGGTAGCACAGATCAATAACGCGCTGATCCGGCATAAGCCCGCCAGTGAGCATCAGGCCGGCCAGGGGCACGCCATTCAATGCGGCAACGGCTGTTGTCACAATGATGTCTTCACGATCTCCGGGAGTGACCATCAGTGTGCCGGGCCCCAGAGTTTCTGTCATATTCCGGATAGAGCGCGCGCAGACGGATACTCTTTGAACCCTGCGAGTTTGCATCTGACCTTCATACAGTACCGGCACATCCAATTCTCTGGCGATATCAGAGACTCTCGGCGCCAACAAATCAGCCTGCCACGGAGTTTGTCCCAATAAGCGGAAGCGACCGTCCCGGAAAACCTTACATTTATTTTGGTAGTCGATGGTTTCATCTTCGGGCAGGGCGGTGGCACTATAAGGTTCCAGTCCCGACCTTTCGGGCTCACCGACTTTATTAAGAATAACAGCGATCACATCCTGCGCGGATATATCCGAAAACAGGCGCGCCGAGAAATCCAGTTCTTCATCCAGTTCGCTGGGGCTGCTCTTGCCCGGAGTGCTAACCAGCACAACCTCCGAACCGAGGTTGCGTGCAACTTCCACGTTAAGCCTTGCTATATAGGCTTCATGGCGATCTGGAACAAGGCCTTCAATGACCACTACATCAACATCTTTAGCAACTTTTTGGTACTCGCCAACCACAGACTCCATCAGCAGATCGGACTTACCACGGTTCAGCAAGTGCTGAGCCTTCTTCAGGGGGATGGGGTCGGGTGGCTGAAGATGGCTGCGTGAGCGTACAAAGGTAACTGATGCATCATTGCCATCAGTATGCAGCATTTCACCCTGATTAACCGACTGGCGAAAGGGTTTGTAGAATCCAACACTGATACCTACACGCTCCATGGCGCGTAATAAACCAAGGCAAACGGATGTGAGCCCTGAATCCATTGTTGTAGGTGCAATAAACAAGCTTTTGGCCATAAAAAGGGGTCCGGTCTCTCTTCTGATGAGTTCTGGGAGTAGGGGGTGGTTGTGAAATCAGCAGGCAGTCCAGCAACTTTGATTTAATAACTGGCGGCCAAGCGCGAAGCTTCGCGTGCAATGACGAGTTCTTCGTTGGTCGGAATAACGAGAACCGGGAATCGTGAATTGGCGTTCTCTATTCTGCCATTGCTTTCGCGCCCGTGATGCTCATTCTTGTCTGCATCCAGCTCGAACCCGAGCAGTTTCAGATGGCTCAGTGTTTTTTCCCGTACGCGATTACTGTTTTCACCAATGCCGCCGGTAAATACCAAGGCATCCAGGTCACTCAGTGAAGCCATCATGGCGCCCACGTACTTTGCCAGGCGGAAGCAGAATATGTCTATGGCAAGTGCAGAGGGCTCGTGCCCCTGATCGGCCAGCTCACAGAGAGTACGCATGTCGTTGGTTTTCCCCGAAATGCCAAGTAGCCCACTGTTTTTGTTGAGTACCTTGTGCACCTCGTCCAACTGCATGCCTCGCGAAGCCAGGTAGTCAAAAAGTCCGGGATCGATGTCACCGCTGCGTGTGCCCATTACCAGTCCTTCGAGCGGCGTCAGCCCCATGCTGGTGTCCACGCTCAAGCCATTCTTTATTGCTGCTATGCTGCACCCGTTGCCCAGGTGAGCTGAAATAATGGAAGTGGTTTCAAGGGTTTTATCAAGCAAGCGGGCCGCTTCATTAACCATGAAGAAATGGCTGGTGCCATGAAACCCGTAACGCCTCACACTCCAGTCCCTATAGTAGGATTCTGGTAACGCATAAAGGTAGGCATGTGGTGGGAGAGTCTGGTGATAAGCTGTATCAAATACTGCAACCTGCGGGATTTCAGGAAACTGTTCCCGGGTGGCTTCAATGCCGGCAAGGTTTACCGGGTTGTGGAGGGGTGCCAACCCTGCACAGTCGTTGATTGCTTCCACGACACCATCGTTAATAAGAACCGCTTCGCGAAAAGTTTCTCCTCCATGCACTACACGGTGCCCAATAGAGGTAGGGGCTGCAGACACCAGCCGCCGCTCACGAAACGCCAACACCAAAGCTATCAGGGCCTGCTTGTGGTTAGCACTGCGCGGCAGTGGGACAGTACGGTCGTCGCCATCGATTCGCGCAAATGCGTCGGGCCCGCTTAGTCGCTCCGCTATCGCAGATGCGAGCTTGTTTTCATTTTCGTCGAATAGCGCAAGTTTCAGAGACGAGCTGCCGCAGTTAACGACAAGAATGGATTGTTTCATGTTTCTCTGGTTCCCTGAGTGTCACGTTTGTGTCTGGTGATTGGCTTCGAGCCATTCACTAAACTCCCCGGTTGGGAGTGGACGACTATAGAAGTAGCCTTGGGACATATCACAGCCTTCCTGGGTCAGAAAGTTGGCTTGTGATTCCTCCTCAACGCCTTCGGCTATAGTCTTCAGTCCCAAGCTGTGAGCCATATTGATTATTGCACATACGAGGGAAGTACCCTCTGGTGTATTGGTTACATCGTGAATGAATGTTTTGTCAATTTTCAGAGAATCAAACGGATAAGTTTTAAGGTAACTGAGAGCGGAGTAGCCAGTGCCGAAATCGTCCACCGACAGGCGAACACCTGCGCGGTCCAGCTCTCTCAGGATTTCTGCCGTTTCAATTGAATTATCGAGCAGCAGGCGCTCGGTGATTTCCAGTTCCAGTAACTCGGGTGACAGACCATTGTGAGACAGCGCACTCATAATGGCGTTGATGAAGCCAACGTCACGGAACTGTCGTGGAGACACGTTTACCGATATGCCAATGTCTCGGCCGGTTATGGTTTTCCAGCGGACAGCAGCAAGGCAGGCTTGCTCAAGCACCCATTCACCGATACCAATAATAAGCCCGGTTTCTTCAGCCAGAGGAATAAAGCGATCTGGCATAATCATACCCATAACGGGATTGTTCCAGCGTAGTAGTGCCTCCGCAGCACGAACTTCACCCGTAATCATATCCACAATAGGCTGAAAATAAAGCTCAAATTCGTTTAGCTCCAGCGCCCTCCGCATGCGGGATTCCATTTGTAGGCGCTCATGGGATATCTGGGACATTTCCGGGGTGAAGTGCGCGTAAGAACTCTTTCCTTGTCGTTTGGCTTGGTACATTGCTGCATCTGCATGCTGCAGAAGCGTGCCGGAATTATCAGAATCTTTGGGGAACACCGCAATGCCAATGCTAGTGGTAACAAATACTTCCTGACCATTGAGGGTATAGGCCGGGGTAAAGTTTTCAAGAATGCGTTCGGCTACCTGAGAAGCGGAACCCGATCCGCTAAGCCCCGGTAGGATAACAAGGAACTCATCTCCTCCAAGCCTTGCAACAGTGCTGCTGCCACGCAGGCAGCTCGAGATTCGCCTGGCAGCCTCAATCAACAGGTTGTCGCCAGCATCGTGGCCCAGGGTATCGTTGATGTGCTTGAAGTTATCAAGGTCGAGAAACATGACCCCCACCATGGAGCTTTCCCGGCGTGCCTGAGCCAAGGCGAGCTTGAGCCGATCCAACGCCAGCATTCGGTTGGGGAGACCGGTCAGGACATCGTAGTTCGCCTGGCGCAATAACTGCTGCTCATAGCGCTTTCGGATGCTGATGTCCTCGCCGAGAATAAGGTAGCCCGTGGCATCGCCGCTGCTATCCTTTATGGGTGTAACGATCAACTGCTCCCAGAACCGCTCACCATTACGCCGAGTGCTGTTGACTTCACCCTGCCAGACGCCCACACGCTGAACCTGTAAACGGATTGCTTGCCAGAGCTGCCGGTTGTCATGGTTTTCAACATTGTTATTGCTGAGCGCGCCAGGGTGGCGACCAACAATAGATTCGGAGCTGTAACCTGTGAGCTGGGTGAACTTACGGTTGGCAAACTCGACCCGCCACTGACGATCACATATAACAACCGAGGATGGGCTTTGTTCGATCGCCTTGGAGAACTTGTGAATCTCGGCAGCATCTTTCTCTTGGCGTTCCATGTCGGCATTCAGGCGAACGCGCATCTGATTAATTGCTTCAGTTACACGCCCGATTTCATCATTGCGATGTGAGGCGGTGTCGGGACGGTCCAGAGTAAGGGGGGTGCCGAGATTTTTCAGGGATATATCTTTCGCGTAGTTGGCCATGGCTGTTAGATGGCGAGCTACAAAATGCTGGAATACCCAGACAATCAGGATCGCCACGAAAAACGTTTTCAGGAACTCGGTAGTCAGAATAATGCCGACTTTTACCTTGAGATCATCATAAACGCGATCCAGATTGGCCGTTACGGTCAGTTCGCCGAGTTTGAATACGCCATTACTCTCATGCACCAGATCGAACTTGTGGGATTTAGTGTCAGTCCCTCGGGTAATTTCCCCCATAACCAGTTCTGAGTCCGGCTCAATGTTAAGCCTGATATGAGCAATATCTGGCAAGCTGAGTATGCCTTCCATCTGTGTCTGAAGCAGTTTCTTGTCGAGTGCCCAAAGGCTTCTGGCAAGGCTGGAGGCGTACCCGGATTCAACCACATGCATACGGCTGTCGATCTGGGAGAGCTCTTTGCGGTAATCAGAATATATTTGTATGGCAGATGCAATCAGGGAGAATATTGAGCTGAACAGAAGTATCCAAGCAAGCAGCCTGTAGGACAGGGGAGAGCCCGAGCGAAAACGTTGAAAGCGTGTCGGCAGTTTCGGCATTTTTGTACTTCAGCCATCCAGACCTGTTGATGTTCACGGGTGTCCTATTATGCGTCGACTATAGCAGTCCTACCTACCAAATACCCTGAAAAGCCACGCAAAACAGAGAGATTAATGTTCGGTTTTGTAGCCGTAGTTTTCGCGTTCAGGAGTGATGCTTCTATTGATCTGGATCAACATGGGTATTCGGCAGTGACGTAACCTGAGGATAATCAAGTTTGGAAGGAGTGGTGAAACGTTATGTATATGGACGCTGTAGTTTTTGCTGGAATTGCGACTGTACTTTTGATGGTTGTATTTTTTATTGGTGTGGGAGTTTTCGTGATGCGAGATCAGAAAGCACATGATGACATTCAGGCCAAGAAGGATGTTGGCGCTGGAGGTAAGGTCGCCTGAGTTTGGCGCCATTGGAAAATGGTGAGATGAGCGAATTCTGCTTCGTAGGTGTTCTGTGAAGTAGAAATGGCGTCCCCTAGGGGGTTCGAACCCCTGTTGCCGCCGTGAAAGGGCGGAGTCCTAGGCCACTAGACGAAGGGGACGCAACGCTTCAAAACCTTGCCTCGTCGAGGTGGCGCGTATATTAAGTAAGCCATCACAAGCTGTCAACGCTTTTGTGATAAAAAAAGCGAAGATTATCCTGTGGCGTCTTCAAGTGCCTCTGTGAGTGTGGGGTAGCGAAACTCGAATCCTGAATTAATCAGCCTTGCTGGCACCGCTTGTTGGCCAGTTAATAAAAGATGTGACATGGAACCCAGAACAATTTTGAGGACTGGCGCCGGCGCAGGAAGTATCGCCGGCCGTTTGAGAGTGCTTGCAAGGCAGCGGGTGAACTCTCTGTTGGTGATTGGGCTGGGACTAACCACATTGTAGGCGCCTGAGGCATCTGGTGTTTCCAGCATCCAGATAAGAGCTGCAACCACATCGTCGCGATGGATCCAGGGCATGTACTGGTAGCCAGCTCCCAATCGGCCACCTAGCCCGAGTTTGAATGGCAAAATCATTCGCTGCAGAAAGCCACCTCCGGGCCCAACTACGATACCTGTTCTGGACAAGCATATCCGCACACCTGAAGATTCAAGTTTGAGAGCGGCATTTTCCCAGTCTCTGCATAGTTGATGGGTAAACTCATTGTGAGGTGCGGTATCTTCGGTAACCCGGGCGCTGCCCTGATCGCCATAAAAGCCAACGGCGGAGCCGGAAACCATGACCTTTGGAGGTTTAGCCCAGGTATTGATGATTTCTGTGAGGGTATTAGTCAAGCCAATACGACTATCCCGTAATGTCTGTTTACGCTCGGCAGTCCAGCGTTTGTCGGCGATGCCTTCACCTGCGAGGTTGATTACGGCATCGTAACCGGCATCGGATCTCAGGTTTTCAAGGTTATTGATTGCGTCGACCTGGCCACACAAGGAGTGCACTTTGTCTGCCGGTTGCCGACTTAAAACAGTGAGCTTGTAGTCGCGGCAAAGCAGTTCGCTGCAAAGCACGCCGCCGATAAAGCCCGTGCCACCGGTAATCAGTACGCGCTTGTTCATGGTTTTTCTCCTTATTGCCCGGCGTTGGGGTCAAGCTGCAGTGCGACTACGTCTTTGATCGCCAGCCCCAAAAGAGGATTCTCTCCAATAGGGGGGCTCAGCGTGATGCTGGCGCCAGTGGATTTCTCAAGCTCAGCGATCATGGCTGGCACATCTTTGCGCAGGTGGCGTCCGGCCGCCAAAAACAGAGGTACAACCGTAAATTCCCGGTTTCCCGTTGCTACACCTTCATGAACAACAGCCTCCAGAGATGGCGCTGCCAGCTCCATATATGCAATTCTCGAGTTGGTTACAGCCTTCAGTGTAGGCTCAGCAAGGGTTTCGAATGTCTCGCACCAGCGCTTGTCGCTGCTGCCGTGGGCCAACAGGATAATGCGGCGACTGCTCATGAACGCTCTCCGATCGTCAGTTAAAAGTGCTTGTCGTAATTTTGGTTGCTGGCCGGTATTCTCTGCCAGTCCCGTCAATCAAGATAACAGGGTGTTCTCTAATGTTCGATTGGAAAGAGATACTGGATTTCTGGTTCGGAGAATTAGACGAAAATGGGTTACCTGACAGCCACCACCGAAATCGGTGGTTTCAATCGAACCGCAAGTTTGATCAGGAAATTCGCCGCCGTTTTTTTTCCATGGTTCTGTTCGCATCAGAACAAGGGCTTGACCATTGGCGCAAGCACGCCGGAGGTCGGTTGGCGGAGATTATTTTGCTCGATCAGTTTACAAGAAACATATATAGGGGAGTTGGGTTGGCGTTTGAGCAGGACAAGCTCGCCAACAAGCTCTGCAAGGAAGCTATGCACAAGGGGTGCGATGTTGCACTCCCGCCAATTCAAAGGGCATTCATTTATATGCCGCTGCAACATTCTGAGCGTTTGGATGATCAGGGTCTGTCAGTTGAGTGTTACGGTCAGTTGGTCGCTTCTACAGAGGGGGTGCTTCAGGAATTTTTGAAAAGCTTTCTTCACTCGGCGCAGGATCACCAGGAAATTATTGAACGTTTTGGCCGGTTCCCCCACAGAAACCAGGCGCTCGGGCGACCCTCGACAGAGGCGGAAGATGAGTATTTACGTACCGCTCAGCGATTTGGCCAATAAAATATTGGAAAAAAAGTTGACGAAAGGGGTGGGATGCGTAGAATACATCTCCGTTGTCAGCGCAAGCTGGCCAACACTGCGGGAATAGCTCAGTTGGTAGAGCACGACCTTGCCAAGGTCGGGGTCGCGAGTTCGAATCTCGTTTCCCGCTCCAAATTCCGGAAACCCGGCCTCGAAAGAGGTCGGGTTTTTTGTTTTTGGGTATACTGGCTGCCTCGCCCATCTTAAACACTGGCTCCGGAGGCGCGCCTTGAAAGTCCATTCGCTCTACGTGTATCCCGTTAAATCCCTGGCTGGTATTCAGGTGCCGTATTTTGAGATCGACGACTTTGGCCCGAAAGGTGATCGGCGCTGGATGATTGTGGATGGTGAGCGCCGTTTCGTAACCCAGAGAGAAATACCCGGGATGGCCAGGATAACCACGTCGTTCACCGGAGATGCGGTAAGTGTTCATATTCCGGGTGAGGGCGATTTCATATTGCAACAGACTGATCAAGAGTTGCGAGTGCTTGTCTGGCGCGACTGGGTAAAGGCTGTTGAAGGTGAAGCATCTGCCAGTGCTGCGCTAAGCCGTTTTTGCGGCAAAGAGTTGCGCTTCGTTTATATGCCGGACTCCTCGTTTCGCCGGGTGGACGCCGGGCGTGTCACTGAATACCGTCGAGTAGGTTTTGCTGATGGTTTCCCGTTTTTGATAACCAACCTGGCATCACTGAATGAATTGAGCAGTCGCCTTGATGCATCGGTGGATATGCGCAGGTTTCGACCCAATATAGTTATCCACGGGCCGGCGCCGTGGCAGGAAGATCACTGGCATGCTCTTGAAATCGGGGAGACCCGTTTCGATATTGTAAAACCAAGCTCCCGTTGCATTGTTACCACTGTTGACCCGGACACCGGAGTAAAAGATCCAGGCATGCAGCCTCTGAGAGAGCTTTCTGGTTACCGAAGAGCGCCAGATGGTGTGATTTTTGGCCAGAATGCCATTCACGAATCCCCCGGGGTTGTCCATCTGGATGATTCCGTCACTGTTATTGAATCGGAGTAGAACACAACGTGTCATTGTTAACGCTGGACTCGATTTCCCTGGCTTACGGTATGCACCCGTTGCTTGACCAGGCATCATTAGCTATCGATGCCGGAGAGCGTGTGTGCCTGTTGGGCAGAAATGGCGAGGGCAAGTCCACACTGCTCAAAATTGTCAGCGGTGAGGTCATTCCGGATGGCGGCACAGTGCGCCTGGAAGATGGCGCCGTGCTGGCGGTTCTGCCTCAAAACCTGCCCTCTGACGACACCAGAACGGCGTACGAGGTTGTTGCCGGTGCCTTCCCGGAAACCGGTCAGTTATTGGCAGAGTTCCATACCCTTACACAGCAAGTGGATGAAGCAAGCCTTGATCGTATGATGAAGGTGCAAGAGCGCATCGAAGCTCTTGATGGATGGATGCTTGATCAGAAAGTTAGTGGCATTCTTGCGCAATACGGAATAGACCCGGATCAGCGGCTCAATACTCTTTCCGGGGGCTGGCAACGGCGAGTTTTGCTAGCCCGAGCCCTTGTTGGAGAGCCGGACATTCTTTTGCTTGACGAGCCTACCAACCATCTTGATGTTCCAGCAATTGCCTGGCTTGAGGAGGCACTTGGGGCTTTCCGTGGCGCCATGCTGTTTGTAAGTCACGATCGGGCGTTCATACGAAGCATGGCCACCCGGGTAGTAGAATTGGACCGCGGCAAGCTGATTAGCTTTGCCGCTTCTTATGATCGTTATCTCGAGCTAAAGGAAAAAGCGCTCGAAGAGGAGGAGCGGGATAACGCACTTTTTGATAAGCGCCTTAAGCAGGAAGAAGCCTGGATTCGCCAAGGCATTAAAGCTCGTCGTACTCGTAATATGGGGCGGGTCAGGGCGCTCAAGGCGATGCGGGAAGAACACCGGCAGCGTAGGGTGCGGGGCGGAACAGCAAGCTTTGCGGTAGAGGATGCCGCGCGCTCGGGCAAGCTGGTTGTTGAGGCGGTTGATGCCGGCTTCGCCTATCCGGATGGAAGGCCGATTATTCGTGATATGAATCTCACCGTGCTCCGTGGAGATAAAATTGGCCTTGTCGGTGAGAACGGAACGGGTAAAACCACCTTGGTGCGCCTGTTATTGGGCGATCTTGCACCGACAGAGGGTAGTGTGCGCCTGGGCACTAACCTGCAGGTTGCCTACTTTGACCAGCTCCGGGGAGAGCTCGATCTTAGCCGTAACGCCCTTGATAACCTGTCAGAAGGACGGGAGTTTATTGATATCAACGGTCAGAGCAAGCATGTGCTTGGGTATTTGCAGGAGTTTCTATTTACGCCCGAGCGCGCAAGATCGCCTGTGCGGGTATTTTCCGGGGGAGAGCGGGCAAGGCTTTTGTTGGCAAAATTGTTCAGTAAACCGGCAAACATTCTGGTGCTTGATGAGCCGACCAACGATCTGGACGTAGAAACTCTTGAGCTGCTTGAAGAGCAGCTCTCCGAGTTTGCGGGCACTGTCATTGTTATCAGTCACGACCGTGAGTTTCTGGACAATGTTGTAACGGAAACAGTCTTCCTGGATGGCTCGGGCCGTGTGCGTGAGTATGTGGGTGGATACAGTGATTGGCGTCGCCAGGGCGGGCGCTTCCCGGCTGAGGCAGCGGGCGTGCGCCCCGATCAGCACGACAAGGCACTCAAATCTGTAAAGCAGAACAGCACCACGAAACAGGACAGTTCTTCGGCAAAGACCGGGCTGGGGAAAAGTGCTATGCAGGATGGCGCTGGGAGCAAAGCCAAGCCTGTCAAACTAAGCTATAAGCTGAAGCTTGAGCTGGAGCAGTTGCCAGGTCAGATAGAAGTACTGGAACAGGAGGTTGCGAGCATTCAAGAACGCATCGCTATTCCTGACTTTTATGCTGGGGACTCAGAAGAGGTGGCGGCCACTCTGGAGGAGCTGGAGCGGAAGGAGGCCAGCTTGGAGAAGGTAATTGAAAGGTGGATGGAGTTGGAAGAGCAGGCGACTGGCTGATCTTTTAGCATACAATAAAAAGCCCGGTGGCAGTTCATGCCCCGGGCTGTGTTTTCGACATCTGATACTGCCAGGTGCCTCAGCGGATTCTGATCGCCAGCACATCGCATTCAGTGCCGTGTAATACGCCGTTGGCCGTTGAGCCCAGTAACAGCTGGAAGCCTTTTCGACCGTGGCTACCCACGACCACAAGATCAACAGCCTGCTCTTTAACCAAGCGGTGTATCTCTGACTCCGGACGACCAACGGTAACAATCTGGTGGGCCTTATCGATGCCCAAGCGCTCACCATAGGCAGCAAGCTGTTCCCGCGCGGCTTTGCCAAGTTGCTCCTGAAGTTCTGTCAGATCCATCGGAATATCGCCACCATAGGCGTATCCTACGGGCTCGACAACGTGCACCAGAACCAGGTTTGCGCCATGAGCTTCGCTCATGATTTTTGCTTTCTCCAGAACCTGCGGTGCTTCTTCAGTAAGATCGATGGCAACAAGCATCTTTTTGTAGGCAGACATCCCTAACTCCTTAATGTATCTACTTTGCTACAGCATAGTACGCGTGCCCGACCAGGGGAAGGGCTCGCGCAGCATTTAGGCGCTTTGTTGGAGAAGCGGGATTGCCGCTGTCAGACTCTCCAGGATGCGTTTTGAGTACCTGTCGATTACAAAGCCTACATTGTTTTCATTATAGTTGATGTATGAGCCACGGATGAACTGCCATTTTGCGTGGACATCGCTCAACAATGCCTCTAGCTCACCTTCGGTTTCACCCTTGCTCATTTCTCCAAGCAGCGTGTCGAACTCTCTGGCCTGCTCGTCGAGTGGTGTTCCTGTGGCAGCTCCCTGAAATGTCTGGGCTACGGATGAGTTGGTTCGTACGGAGTACCTGGCCATCATCTGGGCAATTTTTACGGCACCCATCCTGGCAGCTTCAACCCGCCGGCTGGTCACTGCTTGAGAGTTCTCTTGAGCCATCTGATACAAATCAGTAGCCATGTTATTCATCTCCACGGCCTGGTCAGCCATGTCTGAAACCAGTCGAAGGTCGGGGTAGCCGGTGTTACGCACATCGTTAATGTTGTCGCGCATCAGGCTTTTGAATTTGCCAAACTCTCCATTGAGGCTTGCAACTTGCGCTTTGGACAAGCCACCAGTTGTGCTTGCGGTGACAAAATTCATGGAATCGTTGGCTGAGTTGATACCCGCCACGATCTCATTCAAGGTATCAGTGCTGCCAGATCCGATGAACCGGTAATATGCATCCAGGGCAACGTAGTTGTTAACACGAAAATTGTGCAGTTGGGCAAGGAAGTCGTCAGACTCCTGAGCCTTGACGCTTATAGAGGTAAGCAGAAATAAAAACAGCGAGGCTACCAGTGAGGCGCGGGTGCCCCGGTAAGTGGTTTTCATCGGACAGATTCTCCGTAAAGCGTTTATTATTGTGTACCAAAGTCGTAGATCGAAGGTAAAGTAAGTTTTCCGGTCGATCAAGCAGTTTTGGTATGTAACGCATTGTAATGAAACTATCTTGTACTGAGATACCAAGCAAAAATCCGCATATTATGTAAGTTCCACTAAGAAACAAATTGACAAACGTGCCGTTTTTACACATCGTGTGCCCTCACGATTCAAACGACTGTATGAATTATTGGGTCGCTTGATCGGGCAGTGACCGAAATCTCGCTGCACAAAACAACTCAGGTAACGCCTCAAGCGGGCTGTCCAGAGTTGGAGGCAGTTCCAAACACAGACTGGAGATCAGTTGATGATTTACGAAGGTAAAGCCATCACGGTTAAAGAGATCGAAGGCGGGATCGCTCAGTTGGACTTCGACTTGCAAGGCGAGTCGGTAAACAAGTTCAACCGTCTTACCATTGAAGAGCTCCACGCCGCGACTGATGCGCTAAAAGCGCAGAAGAAACTCAAGGGTCTGGTAGTCACCAGTTCCAAAGACAGTTTCATTGTTGGTGCCGACATTACAGAGTTTTCCGACCTGTTTGCCGGTTCTGAAGAAGATCTGGTTGCCAACAACCTGCAGGCAAATGCCATTTTCAGCGCGGTAGAAGACCTACCGTTCCCGACCGTAACGGCTATCAACGGCATTGCGCTGGGTGGCGGGTTTGAAATGTGCCTGGCAACAGACTTCCGGGTTATGGCTCCCAAGGCAAAAGTAGGCCTGCCAGAAGTCAAGCTGGGTATTTTCCCGGGCTTTGGCGGTACTGTTCGTTTGTCCCGCCTTGTAGGTGTGGATAACGCCGTTGAGTGGATTTGTGGCGGTGCAGAAAACCGTGCCGACGCTGCCCTCAAAACTGGCGCTGTTGACGCAATCGTTGAGCCAGAAAAGCTCGTTGAAGCTGCTGTTGCCATTATTAACCAGTGCAACGAAGGCAAGCTTGACCACGAAGCCCGTCGCGAAGAGAAAAAAGGCAAGATCAAGCTGAATGCCATGGAAAGCATGATGGCATTTGAGATCTCCAAGGCGTTTGTTGGTGGCAAAGCGGGTAAGAACTACCCAGCACCAGTAGAAGCTATCAAGGTGATGCAGAAGCACGCTGGCATGACTCGCGATAAGGCGATCGAAGTTGAAGCGAAAGGCTTTGCCAAAATGGCGAAGACTAACGTTGCAGCTTGCCTGGTAGGCTTGTTCCTGAACGATCAGGAACTGAAAAAGAAAGCCAAGGCGTGGGAAAAAGAAGCGTCTGACGTAAAACTGGCTGCTGTATTGGGTGCTGGTATCATGGGTGGTGGTGTGGCTTATCAGTCTGCACTGAAAGGCACGCCGATCATCATGAAGGACATTAACCAGGATGGTATTACCCTGGGTCTGAATGAAGCCAAGAAACTGCTGACCAAGCGTGTTGATAAAGGCCGCATGAAGGCAGGTCAGATGGCTGACGTTCTCAACAGCATTACTCCAACTCTTAACTACGGCGATTTCAAAAACGTAGATCTGGTTGTTGAAGCCGTTGTTGAAAATCCGAAAGTTAAAGATGCGGTTCTGCGTGAAGTAGAGGATGCGGTTCGTGAAGACGCCATTCTGACGTCTAACACCTCGACCATTTCCATCGACCTTCTGGCCAAGAATCTGAAGCGTCCGGAAAACTTCTGCGGTATGCACTTCTTCAACCCGGTGCACATGATGCCGCTGGTTGAGGTTATCCGTGGTAAGAAGACCAGTGATCGCGCGGTCGCAACCACTGTGGCTTACGCCAAGGCAATGGGTAAGACCCCTATCGTTGTAAACGATTGCCCGGGCTTCCTGGTTAACCGCGTTCTGTTCCCTTACTTTGGCGGTTTTGTTGGCCTGGTACGTGACGGTGCGGACTTCCAGAAAGTCGATAAGGTTATGGAAAAATTCGGCTGGCCTATGGGCCCAGCATACCTGCTGGACGTTGTTGGCATGGATACCGGCAAGCACGCTGGTGAAGTAATGGCTGACGGCTTCCCGGATCGTATGAAGCACGCAGAAACCACAGCTATCGACGTAATGTTTGAAAACAACCGTTACGGTCAGAAGAATGACCTTGGTTTCTACAAGTACGAGCTGGACCGTAAGGGTAAGCAGAAGAAGGTTGTCGACGAAGAGACCTACAAGCTGCTTGAGCCGGTTGTTCAGGGTAAGAACGAGTTCAGCGACGAAGACATCATTGCTCGCATGATGCTTCCTTTGTGCCTTGAAACCGTTCGCTGCCTGGAAGACGGCATTGTTGAAGACCCGGCTGACGCCGATATGGGTCTGATCTTCGGCATCGGCTTCCCGCCGTTCCGTGGAGGCGCCCTGCGTTATATCGACGATATGGGTGTCGACAAGTTTGTTGAGCTGGCAGATAAGTATGCAGATCTTGGTCCTTTGTATCACCCGACTGAGAAGCTGCGTGAAATGGCCAAAACTGGTGAAAAGTTCTTTGGTTAACCCTGAACGAGATTTCCGAACGGAGAAAGATCTATGAGCCTTAATCCGAGAGACGTTGTCGTCGTCGATTGCGTGCGGACTCCGATGGGTCGTGCCAAAAATGGTTGTTTCCGCCATGTGCGTGCGGAAACCCTGTCGGCTACGCTGATCGATGCGCTTTTCGAGCGTAATCCGAAGCTCGACCCGAAAGAAGTTGAAGATGTGATCTGGGGCTGTGTAAACCAGACCAAAGAGCAGGGCTTTAACGTGGCGCGGCAGATTTCCTTGCTGACCCGTATCCCTCATGAATCTGCAGCCCAGACTGTAAACCGTCTGTGTGGATCTGCCATGAGCGCAATCCATACGGCAGCTCAAGCCATCATGACCGGCAACGGCGATGTGTTTGTGGTTGGTGGTGTAGAGCACATGGGCCATGTACCCATGACGGAAGGTTTCGACCACAACCCGGCTGCTTCCAAATACACTGCTAAAGCCTCAAACATGATGGGTCTGACTGCAGAAATGTTGGCTAAAATGCACGGCATTACCCGTCAGCAGCAGGATGAGTTTGGTGCTCGCTCGCACCGTCTGGCCCATGAAGCGACCCTCGAAGGCCGTTTCAAGAACGAAATCGTGCCTGTTGAAGGTCACGACGAGAATGGCTTCAAGGTGCTGATTGAGCATGATGAGACTATTCGCCCCGATACCACTGCGGAATCCCTTGGCCAGCTTAAGCCGGCTTTTGATCCAAAGAACGGTACGGTAACGGCGGGTACTTCTTCTCAGCTGACTGACGGTGCTTCCGCGATGGTGCTGATGTCTGCAGAGCGCGCAGAAGCCTTGGGTCTGAAGCCGATTGCTAAGATTCGCAGCATGGCAGTTGCTGGCTGTGATCCCGCAATCATGGGCTACGGGCCTGTACCGGCAACCAAAAAGGCACTTAAGCGTGCAGGCCTGAAAGTTGAAGATATCGACTTCTGGGAACTGAACGAAGCCTTTGCCGGTCAGTCTTTGCCAGTACTGAAAGACCTGAAACTGCTGGGTGTTATGGAAGAGAAGGTTAACCTGAACGGCGGCGCGATTGCTCTTGGGCATCCGCTGGGCTGCTCCGGTGCTCGTATCTCTACCACCCTACTGAACGTGATGCAGGCCAAAGGCGGTAAGCTTGGTGTATCCACCATGTGTATCGGCTTGGGTCAGGGCATCGCAACGGTCTGGGAGCGCCTGTAATTCGCTAGGCGGATTCAGCAACGCTTCTATGAAAGGCCCGGCTTCTGCCGGGCCTTTCTGGTTTCAGGGTGGCCATACGTTGCTTCCCGAAAACTTGAAAAATGCATGACTGAAACAAAGAATGGGTTGTCTTGCTATTCCTGACCCTGTAAAACAGTGAGCCTATACATAATGGCGGCTCCTATAGTTTTTCCAGCCGATTGATTTTACAGCGAGTTTACGGTCTGCTTGTTTACCGGCCGATTTATCGCAAAGGATACAGATCTCCGATATGGGTAAAAGTCTCGTAATTGTCGAGTCACCAGCGAAAGCGAAGACCATCAACAAGTACCTGGGCTCTGACTTCATCGTAAAGTCCAGTGTTGGGCACATTCGTGATCTCCCTGTTAGTGGCAGCGGATCCCAGTCCGATCCGAAAGAACGCGCCAGGCAGGCGGCGATCACTCGCAAGCTCAGCCCGGAAGATAAGGTTGCGCACAAAAAGCGTAAAGCACGGGAACAGTTGGTTGCCCGGATGGGGGTTGATCCCGATGATGACTGGAGTGCCCGGTATGAAGTTCTTCCTGGCAAGGAAAAGGTCGTCAGCGAGCTGAAGCGCCTTGCCAAGAATGCCGACCACATTTATCTGGCGACGGATCTTGACCGCGAAGGGGAGGCCATTGCGTGGCATCTCAAACAGGCTATCGGCGGCGAGCCTGAAAAGTATCGCCGTGTAGTGTTTAACGAAATCACCAAGCGAGCTATCCAGGAAGCATTCGAGCATCCGGGAAGTCTCGATACTAATCAGGTGAACGCACAACAAGCCCGCCGCTTTCTTGATCGGGTAGTGGGTTACATGGTGTCGCCGTTGCTTTGGGCCAAGCTTGCCCGTGGTTTGTCGGCAGGCCGTGTTCAGTCAGTCGCTGTGCGCCTGATTGCAGAGCGCGAGCGGGATATCCGGGTGTTTGTGCCGGAAGAATACTGGCAGTTATTCGCCGGTCTTGGTGCCAAAGCCAACCCTAAACCAGTGCGGTTTGAGGTGACTCGCTACAACGATAAGCCTTATCGTCCGGTTAGCGAGCAGCAGAGCAATGAGCACGTAGAGCGCCTTAAAGCAGGCAGCTTTGAGGTGGCCAAGCGGGAAGATAAACCCACTAAGTCCCGTCCAGGTGCGCCTTTTATTACTTCGACCTTGCAGCAGGCTGCAAGTAACCGTATGGGGTTCAGCGTCAAGAAAACCATGATGTTGGCCCAGCGCCTTTATGAGGCGGGTTATATTACCTACATGCGTACTGATTCCACTAACCTGAGCCAGGATGCGATCAACAGCTGTCGCGATTACATCAAGGATCAGTTTGGTGATCGTTATCTGCCAGAGAAGCCAAAGGTATATGGCAGTAAAGAGGGCGCTCAGGAAGCTCACGAGGCAATTCGCCCAACGGAGGTGACTCGGCAGGCATCCGCGATTAGTGGCCTTGAAAAAGACGCTGAGAGGCTCTACGACCTGATTTGGCGTCAGTTCGTTGCTTGCCAGATGTCAGAAGCAGAGTTCTTGAGCACGTCTATTGTTGTCGCTAACGGTGACTACGAGTTACGTACCCGTGGTCGCATCATCAAGTTCGAGGGCTTTCTCAAGGTCGCCCCTCAGTCTGCCAAAAAAGAAGAAGATGTTGCTTTGCCAGACATCAAGGTAGGGGAGGCTCTGAGTCTCGACAAACTTGAGCCAAGCCAGCACTTTACCAAGCCGGCGCCGCGCTACACGGAAGCAAGTCTGGTAAAAGAGCTTGAAAAACAGGGCATTGGTCGGCCATCTACCTACGCATCGATTATCTCCACTATTCAGGATCGGGGTTATGTGCGCCTGCAGAATCGGCGCTTCTATGCTGAAAAGATGGGTGAGATTGTCACCGAAAGGTTGTGTGAATCCTTTTCCAACCTGATGGACTTCGATTTCACTGCCAAGATGGAAGGCGATCTGGATCGCATCGCTTTAGGTGATGTGGAATGGAAGAAGGTTCTTAACGACTTTTACGCCAACTTCCGTCAACAACTGGAATCTGCAGAGGCGGCTGATGGTGAGGGCGGGATGCGCCCGAACGATCCGACAGAAACTAACATTCCTTGTCCAACGTGCGGTCGTAACATGCAGATTCGTGTTGCAAGTACAGGTGTGTTCTTGGGTTGCTCCGGCTATTCGCTGCCGCCTAAAGAGCGCTGTAAAACCACGATCAACCTGGTGTCAGGCGATGAAGTGGTCAGTGCCGACGATGACGTTGAAGGCGAGGGCGAAACCAGGCTGTTGCGCAAAAAGCGCCGTTGCCCTAAATGCTCCACAGCCATGGACAGTTATCTGGTGGATGAGACCCGTAAACTACACGTATGCGGTAATAACCCCGACTGTTCCGGTTACGAAGTGGAAGAAGGTACTTTCCGGATAAAAGGCTACGATGGCCCGACTCTGGAATGCGACAAGTGTGGCTCTGAGATGCAGCTGAAAACGGGCCGGTTTGGCAAGTATTTTGGTTGTATGAGTGACACCTGTAAAAACACCCGCAAGCTCTTGAAGAGTGGGGAGCCGGCGCCACCTAAAATGGATCCGGTGCCCATGCCTGAGTTGAAGTGCCAGAAGGTGGACGACACCTATGTGTTGCGTGATGGCGCGTCAGGAATGTTTTTGGCGGCCAGCAAATTCCCGAAAAACCGTGAAACTCGCCCGCCTCTGGTTATGGAAATCAAACCACATCGGGATGAAATCGATCCGAAGCATGCATACCTGATGGAGGCCCCGGAGCGTGACCCGGAGGGGAATCCTACGGTCATCCGGTATAGCCGAAAGACCAAAGAGCAGTATGTAATGTCTGAAAAAGACGGTAAGGCTACGGGTTGGTCGGCGTGGTATGTGGATGGGAAGTGGGTACCTCGCACCAAAAAATAGCGGGGTAGTCGCTTCAAGGGTGAAAAAGAGGTCAGAGTTCCGGCTCTGACCTCTTTTAGTTTGGAAGGTTTGCAGGTTTATCTGAACTTTCGCAGTCTTTGAATTAACGAGGAGGTATCCCAGCGTTTACCCCCCATTTCCTGAACGTCACCATAAAACTGGTCTACCAGAGCTGTAACCGGCAACGAAGCGTTTACTTTCCGCGCTTCATCCAGGCATATGCCCAGATCCTTACGCATCCAGTCCACGGCAAATCCATGGTCAAACTCACCATCAATCATGGTTCCTGAGCGGTTTTCCATTTGCCAGGATTGGGCTGCGCCTTTGGAGATAACATCCACCACTTTTCTGACGTCAAGGTTTGCCTGTTCTGCAAAGTGCAGGGCTTCCGAGAGCCCCTGTACCAAGCCGGCGATGGCAATCTGGTTGACCATTTTGGTTTTCTGTCCGCTACCAGCGGGACCCATCAGGTTCAAAGCTCTGGCGTAGTGCTGCAGCAAAGATTGGGCTTTGGTGTAATCACCCTCGGATCCACCGCACATGACGGTAAGCTGCCCGTTTTGAGCGCCTTGCTGGCCCCCTGATACAGGCGCGTCAATGAAGCCCATGCCCGCTTTGCGTGCCGCCTCAGCGAGCCTCTCGGCAACCCCTGCAGATGCTGTAGTGTGATCTACCAGAATTGCACCGGGTTTTGCGTTAGCCAGAATGCCATTGTCTCCTTCATAAACCGTAATCAGGTCCTTGTCGGCACCGACACAGGTCATCACAAAGTCAGCGTCTTTGACGGCTTCTTTAATTGTTTGGCAGGCGCTTCCGGAATAATCCTTGACCCATTGCGCCGATTTTTCAGGCGACCGGTTCCACACGCGCACAGCGAGGCCCGCGTTGGCCAGGTGGCCGGCCATGGGATAGCCCATAACGCCAAGGCCGATAAAAGTTGCGATAGTCATTGGTTTCTCCTTGTAGAGTTATGGAGGTTAACTTAGCACAGAGCAAACAGTTTGCTGGTTCAAAGGGCGAGACTGAACAGATAAAAAAAGGCCGCTGAATCAGCGGCCTTTTGGTCTTCAGTGCGGGCAGGGGTTACTTCTTGGGGTAATCCCGTGCCGGAGAGCCGGTATAAAGCTGGCGCGGACGACCAATCCGGTAGTCGCCGCTGACCATTTCGTTCCAGTGAGAGAACCAGCCGATGGTCCGTGACATGGCAAAAATTACCGTGAACATGGACGTCGGTATCCCGATAGCCTTCAAAATGATGCCGGAGTAAAAGTCCACGTTCGGGTATAGCTTGCGCTTGACGAAGTACTCATCCTCGAGGGCAATCTGCTCCAACCGCTGGGCAATTTTCAGCAGAGGATCATCTTCAAGGCCCAGTTCGCTCAGCACTTCGTGGGCGGTTTCGGCCATGACTTTGGCTCGTGGGTCAAAGTTCTTGTATACCCGGTGACCAAAGCCCATCAGGCGGAACGGATCGTCCTTGTCCTTGGCCTTGGCAATGAAGGTTTCGATATTGGACTCGTCGCCGATTTCCGCGAGCATTTCCAGTACCGCCTCGTTGGCGCCGCCGTGGGCTGGTCCCCAAAGTGCTGCAATGCCGGATGCGATGCAGGCGTAGGGGTTGGCGCCGGAAGAGCCGGCCAGCCTGACAGTGGAAGTTGACGCGTTCTGTTCATGATCGGCGTGCAGGATGAAGATCTTGTCCATGGCCTTTGCCAGAACCGGATTCGGTTTGTAGTCTTCGCACGGCGTACCGAACATCATCTGCAGGAAGTTTTCTGCATAGGACAGATCGTTACGCGGATACATGAACGGTTCGCCCTTGGCATACTTGTAACACCAGGCTGCAATTGTTGGCATCTTCGCAATTAAGCGGTGAGCGGTGATTTCACGCTGATTTGGGTTGGTAACGTCCATCTGGTCGTGGTAGAACGCAGACAGGGCGCCAACTACGCCACACATGATCGCCATCGGGTGCGCATCACGGCGGAAGCCGTTGAAGAAATTGCGCATCTGGTCATGAAGCATCGTGTGGTTTTTGATGGTTTCGTGAAACTTCTTGTTTTGTTCAGCGGTTGGCAGTTCTCCATTCAGCAGCAGGTAGCAGACTTCGAGGTAGTCTGAGTGATCTGCCAATTGCTCGATTGGATAACCCCGGTGCAACAGGACGCCGTTTTCACCATCAATGTAGGTGATAGCCGACTCACAGGCTGCCGTAGAGACAAAGCCCGGGTCGTAAGTGAAGACGCCTTTCTGGACCAGGCTTCGGACGTCGATAACATCTGGGCCAACTGTGCCGGAATAAACCGGTAGCTCAATGGACTCGTTCCCCACCGAGAGCGTGGCTTTCCTATCCGTCATAGTGCTCTCCTGTTTATCAGCTGTGACAGCGCTGGCTGTCTTTATAGTTGCGCGAGAAGGCGCGTATTATCGCAAAACTGGCGGCAAAATATAGGGTGTTGGCTTTTTTTGTCAATGAAAGAGTGGGGAAACGTTGTGGTTACGCCCTGATTGTAAATCAGGGTTAACACGAATAATGGGGTTCCCAGCAGAGAAATGCATTTGTCAATAGGCTTAATGGCTTGCCCTGTTACACCCAAAGCTCGGTTCATGCGCGAGTTGCGCGTTTGTAATTATACGGGTGTCTCCTTATAATCCCTAGCCCGGAATCGGGGGTTCATCTTCACGGTTGCTTGTGCATAGCAAGCTACCTTGTTGGCGTTCACCCTCCTGAACCAATCGTCTGTCGATATCGTATTGAACATTCGATCCTTACATACCAACTAACCGCCGCCGGCTCGCCGGTTCTGCGGCACCAAAAGAGAGTGTGAGAGCGCTGTGAATAGCAAACGACCAGTAAATCTCGATCTCGGCACGTTTCATTTTCCGCTGCCAGCCATTACGTCCATATTGCACCGCATCAGCGGCATCATCATTTTTGTTGGTGTTGCGTTCATGCTCTACGGACTTCAGCTTTCCCTTTCCGGGGAAGAAGGCTTCAGTCGGGTCAGTGAACTGCTGAACAGCTTCCTTGCCAAGCTGATCACCTGGGGCATTCTGTCTGCTCTGCTTTATCATCTGGTTGCTGGTATCAAGCACCTGCTTATGGATATGGGTATTGGTGAAGAGCTGGAAAGCGGGCGAGCGGCTGCGAAAATCACAATTGCAGTTTCCGTCATCCTCATCGTTCTGGCAGGAGTTTTCGTATGGGCATGAATAGTGTGACCAATATTGGCCGTAACGGTATCCAGGATTGGATCATCCAGCGGGTGTCTGCGTACGTACTGGCTTTTTATACCCTGTTTCTGATTGGTTTTTTTGCAGTGAACACTGATCTGGACTACCAAACCTGGTCGGCTCTGTTTAATCAGACGTGGTTCAAGATCTTTTCATTGTTGGCCTTGCTTTCAATCGGGGCGCACGCGTGGGTCGGGCTTTGGACAGTGTCTACCGACTATATAAAGTCGGCAATGCAGCGTGTTCTGTTTCAAGCGGCATTCATTCTGATTAGTTTTGTGTATGTAGTCTGGGGAATCCAGATTATTTGGGGGCTTTAATCGATGTCTAATATCAAGACCATGTCGTACGACGCAATTGTAATCGGCGGCGGCGGTGCCGGTATGCGAGCGGCCCTGCAGTTGACCGAATCGGGTGTTAAAACTGCGTGTATCACAAAAGTGTTTCCTACTCGTTCGCACACCGTATCTGCCCAGGGCGGTATTACCTGTGCGATCGCAAGTGCTGATCCCAACGACGATTGGCGCTGGCACATGTACGACACCGTAAAGGGGTCTGACTACATTGCTGACCAGGATGCAGTTGAGTACATGTGTTCTGTTGGGCCGCAGGCGGTATTTGAACTTGAGCACATGGGGCTGCCATTCTCCCGTACCGAGCAGGGCCGTATTTACCAGCGCCCGTTTGGTGGTCAGTCGAAAGGCCCGGATGACCCGACTCAGGCCGCACGTACGTGTGCTGCTGCCGACCGCACCGGGCACGCGCTCTTGCACACGCTTTATCAGGCAAACCTTAAAGGCGGCACTACCTTCCTGAATGAGTGGTATGCCGTTGATCTGGTAAAGAACAGTAAAGAAGAAGTTGTTGGCGTGGTTGCCATTGAAATTGAAACTGGCGAAGTGGCATACATCAAGTCCAAGGCGACGGTTCTGGCAACGGGCGGTGCTGGTCGTATCTATGCTTCTACCACCAACGCACTGATCAATACCGGTGATGGTGTTGGTATGGCGTTGCGTGCAGGCTTCCCGATGCAAGATATGGAAATGTGGCAGTTCCACCCAACGGGAATCTACGGAGCCGGTACGCTGGTAACGGAAGGTTGCCGGGGTGAGGGTGGCTATCTGATCAACGCCGAAGGTGAGCGCTTTATGGAGCGTTATGCTCCAAACGCGAAAGACCTGGCAGGCCGTGACGTTGTTGCGCGCTCCATGGTCATCGAGATTCTGGAAGGTCGTGGTTGTGGCCCAGACAAGGATCACGTCTTGCTGAAGCTTGATCACTTGGGTGAAGAAACTCTGAACCTGCGTCTGCCTGGTATTTGTGAGTTGTCTCGTACATTCGCTCATGTAGATCCGGTAAAAGAGCCGGTTCCTGTTGTTCCAACCTGTCACTACATGATGGGTGGTGTGCCTACCAACGTAGGTGGACAGGCTCTGACCCAGGACGAGAATGGTAACGACAAGCCAATTCCGGGTCTTTTTGCCTGTGGTGAGGTGGCCTGCGTATCTGTTCACGGTGCAAACCGACTGGGTGGCAACTCGCTGCTTGATCTTGTGGTATTTGGTCGTGCGGCAGGTCTTCACATCGAAGAGCAACTGCGCAATGGTTTTGAGACTGACGGCGCAACCGATGCAGACATCAAGCGTGCAATGGCACGGCTCGATCGTCTGAACAGCGCATCAGAAGGTGAGAGCGTTGCAGAAGTTCGTAAGGATCTTCAGAACTGCATGCAACTTTACTTCGGCGTGTTCCGTGACGGTAAGAGCATGGAAGAGGGCTTGAAAAAGCTTGAGGCAATCGGTGAGCGTGTTCGCAACACCAAGCTGAGCGACACCAGTAATGCATTTAACACTGCGCGCATCGAGGCGCTTGAGCTGGATAACCTCTTTGAGGTGGCTCAGGCAACCGCAATTGCAGCAAATGAGCGTAAAGAAAGCCGTGGTGCCCATGCTCGTAATGATTTCACCGAGCGTGACGACGAAAACTGGCTGAAACACTCGCTCTACTTCCCGCTGGAAAAGCGTATAGGTAAGCGTGATGTTAACTTTGCGCCTAAAACTGTTGAGTCTTTCCAGCCGAAAGTCCGGACATACTAAGGGGAATGTAGATTATGTTGGTAAGCCTTTACCGTTATAACCCGGAAACTGACAACGCCCCCTATATGCAGGACGTGGAAATTGAGCTTCCGGCAGGAAAGGATCTGATGGTTCTTGATGTGCTTAATCTCATCAAGGAGCAGGATCCCTCAATGGCCTATCGTCGCTCTTGCCGCGAAGGTGTGTGTGGTTCCGATGGCATGAACATGAATGGCAAGAACGGCCTTGCCTGTATTACGCCAATGTCGCAAGTGGTCAAGAATGACAAGCTGGTTTTGCGCCCACTGCCAGGCTTGCCGGTTATCCGCGACCTGGTTGTAGACATGAGCCTGTTTTACAAGCAGTACGAAAAAGTAATGCCGTACCTTGTGAACGATACGCCTGTTCCTGCTATCGAGCGTCTCCAGACTCCGGAAGACCGTGAGAAGCTGGATGGTTTGTACGAGTGCATTCTCTGTGCCTGCTGTTCTACATCTTGCCCATCGTTCTGGTGGAATCCGGACAAGTTCATTGGTCCTGCCGGTCTGCTGCAGGCGTATCGCTTCCTGGCAGATAGCCGTGATACTGCCCAGGCAGAACGCCTTGCCAATCTGGATGATCCTTTCAGTGTATTCCGCTGCCGAGGTATTATGAACTGTGTCAGCGTATGCCCTAAAGGCCTCAACCCCACAAGGGCGATAGGCCATATCAGAAATCTGTTGCTGCATAGAGCTACATAAGCGGCAAGATTTCAGACAGGCGCTATACTGGTCTGAACAGGTTGGAATCCCGGAAGGCCTCGCATTTTTGCGGGGCCTTCAACCAAAGGCTTATAGTCAAAGGTCTTACCCGGGTGCACACTACGCAAGCCGTGGCGGGAACAGCAGGTTTTCTTGCGGCTTTGCAGAATACAAAAATCATTGGGGAACGGAAAACATCCATGTTGGGTGTGGTGGCCACAGTCGATCCCGTAAAAACCCGTATTGACTGATAGTTACCCCTGGCCGACCATACTTGGCTCCCCCGCACCAGCCCAAGGTGAGCTATTCAAAATGCAAGAAAGCATGATGGAACAGTTATGGCAGACGTCCCACTTACAAGGTGGAAATCTGGCGTATGTTGAACAGCTTTTTGAAACCTACCTGACAGACCCTAATGCCGTTCCTGAAGAGTGGCGCAGCTATTTTGACAAGCTTCCAAGCGTTGACGGCAAACATGGTCGTGACGTTATTCACTCTTCTATACGGGAACAGTTTGAACACATCTCCCGCAATCAGCGTTTTTTATCGACGAGCAGCGTGCCTGCTGGCGTTACCTCCGATGCTGATAAAAAGCAGATTCGTGTTCTTCAGCTAATCAACGCTTACCGTTTCCGCGGACATCAGGAAGCAAAGCTTGATCCGCTCGGCGTTTGGAATCGTCCGAAGGTAGAAGATCTGGATTTGTCGTTTCACGACCTGCTTGAGTCAGATCGTGATCTTGAGTTCCAGACAGGTTCCCTGAGCTTCGGTTCTGACACCATGAAGCTTGGCGATATTTACGATGGCCTTCGCGAAACCTACTGCGGAAGCATCGGTGCCGAATACATGCACGTGGTTGATACCCGCATCAAGCGTTGGTTTCAGCAGCGTATGGAACCGGTTCGGTCTGAGCCTAACTTTGAACCCAAAACCCGTACCCACATTCTTGAACGCCTGACAGCGGCTGAAGGCCTGGAAAAATACCTTGGCTCCCGTTATCCCGGCGTTAAGCGTTTTGGCCTGGAAGGTGGTGAAAGCCTTATCCCGTGTATGGACGAACTTATCCAGCGTGCCGGTCATTATGGCGCCAAGGAAATTGTTCTGGGTATGGCGCACCGTGGCCGACTTAATATTCTGGTCAATACCCTGGGCAAAAACCCCAAGGAACTGTTTGACGAGTTTGAAGGAAAAAGACTGGCCGATTCCGGTTCTGGTGATGTGAAGTACCACCAGGGTTTCTCGTCTAACGTGATGACGGAAGGCGGCGAAGTTCATCTGGCGATGGCCTTTAACCCGTCGCATCTTGAGATTGTATCTCCGGTTGCCGAGGGATCTGTGCGTGCACGCCAGACCCGCCGCAATGACACAGTAGGCAATCAGGTTGTCCCCGTCATCATGCACGGTGATGCCGCATTTGCGGGCCAGGGCGTGGTTATGGAAACCTTCCAGATGTCCCAGACCCGTGGTTTCGGCGTGGGTGGTACTATCCACATCGTAATCAATAACCAGGTTGGCTTTACCACCAGTAAACAGGAAGATGCCCGTTCCACAGAGTATTGCACTGACATCGCCAAGATGGTTCAGGCACCCATACTACATGTGAACGCAGACGATCCTGACGCTGTGGTTTTCGTGACTCAGATGGCGATGGATTATCGCAATGAGTTCAAAGGTGACGTGGTTATTGATCTGGTTTGCTATCGTCGCCGTGGACACAACGAAGCGGATGAGCCTGCTGCAACCCAGCCGATGATGTACGAGAAAATTCGTAAACTGAAAACGACACGCACCATCTACGCCGAGAAGCTGGTTGCTGCAGGTGTTGTGACAGAAGACGAAGTCAAACAGATGGAGAATGAGTATCGTGATGCGCTGGATAACGGCGAGCACGTGGTCAAATCTCTGGTGAAAGAGCCCAACAAAGACCTCTACGTTGACTGGGCTCCGTATCTGGGCCACGCCTGGACTGCCAAGTGCAAATCCAGTGTGCCTTTGAAGACTATTCAGAAGCTGGGTAAAAAGCTGACTCAGGTGCCCGAAGGGTTCAGTGTTCAGCGTCAAGTATCCAAAATCGTTTCTGACCGTGACAAAATGACGGCTGGTGCCTTACCCATGAACTGGGGTTATGCAGAGATCATGGCGTATGCCACTTTGCTCAACGAAGGGCATCCAGTGCGTTTGACCGGGCAAGACGTAGGCCGTGGAACCTTCTCGCATCGCCATGCGGTTTTGCACAACCAGAAAGATGGTTCGAGGCACATAGCGCTCTCACAACTCTCTGACAAGCAGCCAAAGTTTGAAATATACGACTCGTTGCTGTCTGAAATGGCGGTGATGGCGTTCGAGTATGGCTATGCAACAACGGCTCCGAACGCTCTGGTTATCTGGGAAGCCCAGTTTGGCGATTTTGCAAACGGCGCCCAGGTGGTTATCGACCAGTTCCTGACCAGCGGCGAGCACAAGTGGGGACGTCTGTGCGGGCTCACACTGTTGCTGCCGCACGGCTATGAAGGGCAGGGGCCTGAGCACAGTTCTGCTCGCCTTGAACGCTTCCTCCAGCTTTCTGCAGAGCACAACATTCAGGTGTGCGTACCCACGACACCTTCGCAGGTGTTCCACATGCTGCGTCGTCAGGTTAAGCGCCCGCTGCGTAAGCCTCTGGTCGCAATCACGCCCAAGAGCCTGTTGCGTCACAAGGAAGCCACGTCGGATCTTGAAGACCTGACCTCAGGTACCTTCCAGACAGTACTTCCCGAGAAAGAGCTGCCTGAAGCGAAAAAGGTCACCCGGGTCATTCTTTGTAGCGGCAAGGTCTATTATGACTTGCTGGAGAAGAAGAAAACCGAAGAGCGAGACGACGTTGCCCTTGTGCGTATTGAACAGCTTTATCCGTTCCCCGGAGAGGATCTGGATGAGACTCTGGCGCAGTACCCCAAGATCAAGACTGTTGTCTGGTGCCAGGAAGAGCCAATGAACCAGGGTGCCTGGTATTGCAGTCAGCACCATATGCGTAACGCGCTGCAACGCCTGAATCCCAAGCTGCATCTTCAGTATGCTGGCCGAAAGGCTTCTGCAGCTCCGGCAGCAGGTCATATGTCTGTGCATATTGAAGAACAGAAAAAACTTGTAAATGACGCGTTTGAAATCTGACGAGCTACCGAACTAAGGAACCGTAATGTCTACTGAGATTAAAGCCCCCGTATTCCCGGAGTCGGTCGCAGAGGGTACCGTCGCGACTTGGCATAAACAGCCTGGCGAAGCCTGTTCACGCGACGACCTGATTGTCGATATCGAAACCGACAAAGTAGTTCTCGAAGTAGTCGCACCTGCTGACGGCGTCATCGAGGAAATTGTTAAAGGCGAAGGCGACACCGTAGAGAGCGGTGAACTGATCGGTAAATTTAAAGCCGGTGCCGTGGCTGACGCTGGCGTTTCTGAAAGTAAGGCCAGCACGGCCGATGCCGACAAAGACGAGGCGAAAGCTGAGCAGAGCCAGGAGTCAGCTGACGCTATTCTTAGCCCGGCTGCGCGTAAGCTCGCTGATGAGAACAATGTTGATCCGAGTGCTGTAAAAGGCACTGGGAAAGACGGTCGCGTTACAAAAGAAGACGTTCAAAATCATGTGGATGCTGCTAAGTCTTCAGGCGAAGCCTCTAAGGCAGCCGCGCCAGCCGCTATGCCTGAAGTGAATGTCGCCGCCGGTGAGCGCCCGCAAAAACGTGTGCCCATGACCCGCCTGCGCGCCAGTATCGCAAAACGCCTGGTTAATGCGCAGCAAACAGCAGCCATGTTAACGACCTTCAACGAGGTCGACATGGGCCCTATCATGGAACTGCGCAAGCAATATCAGGACAGCTTCGTTAAGCGTCATGATATCAAGTTGGGCTTCATGTCTTTCTTCGCTAAAGCTGCCACCGAAGCATTGAAGCGCTTCCCTGCGGTTAACGCGTCTATCGACGGTAACGATATGGTTTACCACGGCTACCAGGATATCGGTGTTGCGGTATCCACCGAGCGTGGTTTGGTTGTGCCTGTCGTCCGTGATGTCGATGCATTGGGCCTGGCCGATATCGAGAAGAAAATTGTTGAGTACGGCACCAAAGCAAAAGATGGCAAGCTCGCGATTGAAGATATGACCGGTGGCACCTTTACCATCACTAACGGTGGCATTTTTGGCTCGCTGCTTTCTACGCCGATCCTGAACCCACCGCAAACAGCTATTCTGGGCATGCATAAGATCCAGGAGCGCCCGATGGCGGTCAATGGCAAGGTAAAAATCCGTCCGATGATGTACCTTGCGCTGTCCTATGACCACCGCATGGTGGATGGCAAGGAAGCGGTGCAGTTCCTTGTGGCCATCAAGGACATGCTTGAGGACCCGGCGCGTATTCTGCTGGACGTGTGAGCTGACACCTAACGAATCGGAAAACAGGATTTACTATGTCTGATAAGTACGACGTAATTGTTATTGGCGCAGGCCCCGGTGGCTATGTCGCTGCCATCAAAGCGGCTCAGCTTGGTCTCAAAACGGCTTGTGTTGAATCGTGGAGTTCCAGTGATGGCAAAAGCCAGGTACTTGGTGGCACCTGCCTGAACGTAGGGTGCATTCCTTCGAAAGCGTTGCTTGAAATTTCTCACAAATTTGAGGAAGCAAGCCACGACTACGAAATGCAGGGCATTATCGCCAAGGACGTCAAAATTGACGTTACCAAGATGATGGAGCGCAAAAGCGGCATTGTTAAGCAGCTGACTGGCGGTATCGCCGGGCTGTTCAAGTCCAACGGCGTGACGTCTATTCATGGTCACGGCAAGCTTCTGGCTAACCGTCAGGTTGAAGTCACGGATAGCGATGGCAAGACCAAAATCTACGAAGCCGAGAACGTTATTATCGCTACGGGCTCCAAGCCTATTGAGATACCACCGGCGCCAATGACCGAAGGTTATATTGTGGATTCCGAAGGCGCACTGGAGTTTGATGAGGTGCCAAAGCGCCTTGGCATTATCGGCGCGGGCGTGATCGGGCTTGAGCTTGGCAGCGTCTGGGCTCGTCTGGGTTCAGAAGTAACCGTGCTGGAAGCGCAGGATACCTTCTTGCCGGCAGTTGATCAGCAGGTTGCCAAGGATGCATTGAAGCAGTTCCGCAAACAGGGCCTGAACATTGTTATGGGTGGCCGTGTAACGGGTGCCGAGGTCAAGCGCAAGCTGGTTAACGTTAGCTACGAAGACAGCAAGGGCAAGCAGGAGCTGAAGGTCGACAAGTTGATTGTTGCCGTCGGCCGCAGGCCGTATACAGATAATCTTCTGGCAGCAGATTCTGGCGTCAGCATGGACGAGCGCGGTTTCATCTTTGTTGATGAACAGTGCAAAACCGAAGCGCCAGGTGTTTGGGCCGTGGGTGATGTAGTGCGTGGCCCGATGCTGGCCCACAAGGCATCGGAAGAGGGTGTTATGGTGGCTGAGCGCATTGCTGGCCAAAAGCCCCAGGTAAATTACGACTGCATTCCAAATGTTATTTACACCTCGCCGGAAGTGGCTTGGGTAGGTAAAACGGAAGAAGAGCTCAAGACTGAAGGCGAAGCCTACAAGGTTGGTACTTTCCCATTTGCGGCTAATGGCCGTGCAATGGCTGCAAACTCCGCCTCTGGTATGGTGAAGATTATCGCCGATGAGAAAACTGACCGGATTTTAGGCTTCCACATTGTTGGCCCTCAGGCATCAGAAATTGTTGCTCAAGGCGTTATTGCTATGGAATTCGGGTCCAGTGCAGAAGATCTGGCGCTGACTTGTTTTGCACACCCGACTCTTTCCGAGTCTGTGCATGAGGCAGCTCTGGCAGTCAACGGTGGCGCGATTCACATCGCAAACCGTCGCAAAAAGAAGTAACGCAAAACAGGAAGGAGGGGCGTCCGCAATGGCGCCCCTTTACTATAAAAAGACAGATTTCCGTTTGCGATCGTGGTGAGCTGAGGTGACCCCCTTGCTCACCGAACAGAATTCGCGTTTAAGGCTCCTCTTGCGGGGAGTAGCGGGTTCACTTCCGTACGTGGTTATCCTCCATCAAAAAGCGGGACACTAAACTATGAATTTGCATGAATATCAGGGCAAACAGCTTTTCGCTGAATATGGCCTGCCCGTATCTCAAGGCATTGCCTGCGATACTCCTAAAGATGCGGTTGCAGCCGCTGATGAAATTGGCGGCGATGCGTGGGTGGTCAAAGCCCAGGTTCACGCGGGTGGCCGTGGTAAGGCTGGCGGCGTAAAGCTGGTCAAGAGCAAAGAGGAAATTCGTGAGTTTGCTGAAAAGTGGCTGGGTAAGAACCTGGTAACTTATCAGACAGACGAAAACGGCCAGCCAGTCAGCAAGATCCTGGTTGAGTCCCTGACCGATATTGATCAGGAACTGTATCTGGGCGCGGTTGTTGATCGTGCTTCCCGTCGCATTGTATTCATGGCATCCACTGAAGGTGGGGTCGAGATCGAGACGGTTGCTGAAGAAACTCCGGAAAAGATCCTGAGAGCTGAAATTGATCCGCTGGTGGGCGCACAGCCATTCCAGGGTCGCGAGTTGGCATTCAAACTCGGCCTTGAAGGCAAGCAGATCGGGCAGTTCACCAAGATTTTCATGGGCTTGGCAAAACTGTTTGAAGATCGTGACTTGGCTCTGCTGGAAATCAACCCGCTGGTCATTACTCCGGCCGGTGACTTGCACTGCCTGGACGCCAAGATTGGTGTCGACGGCAACGCTCTGTACCGCCAGAAGAAAATCCAGGAAATGCACGATCCTTCCCAGGAAGATTCTCGTGAAGCGGAAGCTGCCAAATGGGAACTCAACTACGTAGCGCTCGATGGCAACATTGGCTGCATGGTTAACGGTGCTGGCCTGGCCATGGGTACCATGGACATCATCAAGCTGTCTGGCGGTGAGCCGGCAAACTTCCTTGATGTGGGCGGCGGTGCAACGAAAGAGCGCGTTTCCGAAGCGTTCAAGATCATCTTGTCTGACGACGCAGTGCAAGCCGTACTGGTTAACATCTTCGGTGGTATTGTGCGCTGCGACATGATCGCCGAAGGCATTATTGGCGCGGTCAAAGAAGTCGGCGTCAAGGTTCCTGTGGTTGTGCGCCTTGAAGGCAACAACGCTGAGAAGGGCACCAAGGTACTTGCCGAAAGTGGCCTGAACATTATCGCCGCCACCAGTCTGGCGGATGCTGCAGAGCAAGTTGTTAAAGCCGCAGGGGGTAAATAATGAGCATCCTGATTAATAAAGACACCAAGGTTATCTGCCAGGGCTTTACCGGCGCGCAGGGTACCTTCCACTCAGAACAGGCCATCGAGTATGGCACCAAAATGGTTGGTGGTGTCAGCCCGGGTAAGGGCGGTACTGAGCATTTGGGCTTGCCAGTATTCAATACTGTTCGCGAAGCAGTAGAAAAAACCGGAGCTGAGGCTACCGTGATCTACGTTCCGGCTCCCTTCTGTAAAGACGCAATCATTGAAGCGGCTGATGCCGGCATCGAGTTGATTGTGTGCATCACCGAAGGTATCCCGACTATCGACATGCTGTACGCCAAAGAATACGTTGATCGTAAAGGCGTTCGCATGATTGGTCCTAACTGCCCAGGTGTTATCACCCCGGGCGAGTGCAAGATTGGCATCATGCCGGGCCACATCCACAAGCCAGGCAAGGTGGGCATCGTGTCCCGTTCCGGTACCCTGACTTACGAAGCGGTCAAGCAGACCACAGACTTCGGCTACGGTCAGTCTTCTTGCGTAGGCATCGGTGGTGACCCGATTCCGGGTTCCAACTTCATCGATATCCTTGAGCTGCTGCAGAACGATCCGCAAACAGAAGCAATTGTGATGATCGGTGAAATCGGCGGTACCGCTGAAGAAGAAGCGGCTGCTTTCATCAAGGAAAACGTCACCAAGCCAGTGGTTGCCTATATTGCCGGTGTTACTGCACCTCCAGGCAAGCGTATGGGCCACGCCGGAGCTATCATCTCTGGTGGTAAAGGCACGGCAGACGAAAAGTTTGCGGCGTTGAATGATGCCGGTGTTAAAACCGTGCGCAGCTTGGCCGATATTGGCAAGGCTTTGAAGGAAGTGACTGGCTGGTAAGCCGGTTCGCAACCGAAAACAAGCCCCCGGGTTCGAAAGAATTCCGGGGGTTTCGCGTTATAGGCGAACAGTTTTATAACTGTTTGCTTAACGCAGACGGATGTTGCGACTATAATGCCCGGTCAGCCTGATTTCTGAAGCTGCATATATGCGGTAAATCAGGCACCTTTAAAACAGAAAGAAGGAGTTCGTGCTTTGAGTTCTGTCGATTCCCAGCAAAGAGTTTTGTCCGGCATGCGTCCGACCGGCAAGCTTCACCTCGGCCACTACCACGGTGTGCTGAAAAACTGGGTGAAACTCCAGCACGAGTTTGAGTGCTTCTTCTTTATTGCCGATTGGCATGCCCTGACAACACAATACGATGATCCGTCCGGCATCGAACAAAGCGTCTGGGACATGGTTATCGATTGGCTGGCTTCAGGGGTCAACCCTGGCTCCTCCACCATGTTTATCCAGTCTCAGGTGCCTGAGCATGCGGAACTGCACCTGCTTCTGTCCATGATCACACCGCTGGGTTGGTTGGAGCGGATTCCCACCTACAAGGATCAGCAGGAAAAACTGCGGGAAAAGGATCTGGCCACCTATGGCTTTCTTGGGTACCCCCTGCTGCAGACTGCAGACATACTGATGTATCGCGCGGGTAAGGTACCTGTAGGTGCAGACCAGGTGTCCCATGTGGAAATCACCCGCGAAATTGCGCGCCGGTTTAACCATATTTATGGGCGCGAGCCCGGGTTTGAAGAGCAGGCGGAATCTGCCATCGTGAAGATGGGCAAGAAAAACGCCAAACTGTATCGCACTCTCAAAAAGCGTTACCAGGAAGAGGGTGATATGGAGGCGTTGGAAACTGCTCGAGCGCTGCTTATGGAACAGCAAAACATCTCCCTTGGTGATCGCGAGCGCCTTTATGGCTTTATCGAGGGTGGTGGCAAGATCATATTGCCCGAGCCGCAGCCACTTTTGACGCCAGAATCAAAAATGCCGGGGCTGGACGGACAAAAAATGTCCAAATCCTATAACAACTACATAGGCCTGCGAGAAGAGCCTGACAGCGTGGCTCAGAAAGTTCGTACCATGCAGACCGATCCCCAGCGAGTGCGTCGTACAGACCCAGGCGAGCCTGAAAAATGCCCGGTGTGGGGTCTGCATAAAGTTTATTCCGATGAAGCAACCAAAGAATGGGTTCAGACCGGTTGCCGCAGTGCGGGCATAGGTTGCCTCGATTGCAAGACACCCTTGATTGATGCGGTTCTGGAAGAGCAGCGGCCTTTGCGGGAGCGGGCACTTGACTACGAAGCCAACCCTGACCTTGTTCACTCTATCCTGCAGGAAGGTCGTGAGCATGCGCGGGATGCAGCCAGAGATACCTTGGAAGAAGTCAGGGCTGCCATGGGACTGAGCTATCGCTAACCCGGATCAGGCGCCGGTAGCTCGGGTATCGGGGAAGGAGGTAGTCGACCTTCCCAGTGATCTCTATATCCCGCCGGATGCACTTGCAGTATTTCTCGAGGCTTTTGAAGGCCCTCTTGATTTGCTGCTCTATCTCATACGGCGCCAGAATATGGATATTCTGGACATAGACGTCAGTGAGATAACCCGGCAGTACATGGAGTATATCGGTGCCGTAGAAGCCATGCGTTTTGAGTTGGCGGCAGAATACCTTGTGATGGCTGCTACGCTCGCAGAAATAAAGTCTCGCATGCTGCTGCCGAGGCACGAGACCGAAGAAGAAGACGAGGTGGATCCGCGAGCTGAACTGATTCGCAGGCTGCAGCAATATGAGCGCTTTAAAAAAGCGGCGGAAGATATTGATGCACTGCCGCGTATGGAGCGCGATACCTTTCCTGCGTCTGCATCCTTGCCAAAACTGCCGTCACATCAAGCGCATCCGGATGTTGATATGCGGGATCTGCTTCTTGCCCTTCAAGGTGTGCTGAATCGCGCCGATCTTTTTACCAGCCACCATGTTGAGAGAGAAAGGCTGTCCACCCGAGAGCGAATGTCGGCAATCTTGTCCGTATTGCGGGATGACCAGTTCGTCAGCTTTCAGAGCCTGTTTACTATAGAAGAAGGGCGACTTGGGGTGGTGGTAACGTTTCTGGCAACCTTGGAGTTGGTGAAAGAGCAATTGATAGAAATGGTGCAAGCAGAGGTACTGGGCCCTATTCACGTGCGTGCGCGGGCGGCACGCTAGCAAAGAAGGTCATGCACTGGAACACGGTGCAGCGATAAACGGATACCCATCATGAACGAAAAAGACCTCTCCAGAATTCAAGCTATAGCCGAGGCGGCGCTGCTGGCTGCGGGTAAGCCTTTGTCTCTCGACCAGTTAAGGGGGTTGTTTGGCGAGGATGAGCGGCCGGCCAAGCAGGTGATGGAGCACGTTATGATGCTGCTGGGCAATGCCTGTGAGGGTCGTGGCTTTGAACTGCGTAAAGTGGCCAGCGGTTATCGGCTGCAGGTTCGTGATGAGTTCGCTCCCTGGGTCAGCCGGTTGTTTGAAGAAAAACCTCAACGCTACTCCCGCGCATTGCTGGAAACTCTTGCCCTGATTGCCTATCGCCAACCCATCACTCGTGGCGAGATTGAAGATATCCGCGGTGTTGCGGTAAGCAGCAATATCATTCGCACCTTACTTGAGCGAGAGTGGGTTCGTATTGTTGGGCATCGGGATGTCCCCGGCCGGCCGGCCATGTATGCAACAACCCGGCAGTTTCTCGACTATTTCAATCTTTCAGGCCTGGGTGAGTTACCGCCTTTGTCGGAAATCCGGGATCTGGAAGAAATTGGTCGGGAAATTGAAAAGGATATACAGGCTGAGATCGAGTTTGATGCAACATCGACGCAGCCTGCGGGCGAAAGCCCGCCAGACCAGACATTTCACTGATATCATTCGGGTATCAGTCAGCGATTAAGGATTATTTCATGGCGTCAGAACGCCCCGGAAGAAAAGCAAAACCGACTGCAAAGCCGGTTGTTGATGCGGTTACTAATGAAGGCCCTGAGCGGATTCAGAAGCTCCTGGCTCGTGCCGGAATCGGTTCGCGTCGGGAAATAGAAGGCTGGATGGAAGCCGGGCGTCTTACGGTGAATGGTGAAGCTGTTACGCCGGGCCAGAAGGCCACGGTAAATGATCGTTTTGAGCTCGACGAAAAGCGCCTGGAGGTTGCGGCGGCGGCTGTTACCGTTCGCCGGGTGCTTATCTATAACAAGCCTGAGGGTGAGGTAACCACCCGAAAGGACCCCGAAGGCAGGCCAACGGTGTTCGATCGTTTGCCCAGATTGAAAGACACCCGTTGGATATCAATTGGCCGCTTGGATATTAATACGACAGGTCTGGTGCTTTTTACTACAGATGGTGAGCTGGCTAACCGCCTCATGCACCCATCCAGCCAGATTGATCGGGAGTACGCAGTCCGGGTTTTTGGCGAGGTGGATGACGCCATGATTGAGCGCTTGAAGGCCGGGGTGTTGCTGGAAGATGGCATGGCGAAGTTCAGCGATATCAGTCAGGCAGGTGGAAGCGGGATAAATCGCTGGTACCACGTAACCCTTTTGGAAGGGCGTAACCGTGAGGTAAGACGTTTGTGGGAGTCTCAAGGCGTGCGGGTAAGCCGGCTGAAGCGGGTGCGCTATGGCCCTGTTTTCTTGCCCAGCCGGCTGACACTCGGAAAATGGGAGGAATTAGATCAGAAAGCGGTTGATACCCTTAGTCGCACGGTAGGGCTCACGCCTGTGGATATACCTCAGAAAACCCCGGACGAAAAGGCCGCTCACGAGCGGCAGAGAAGAAAAAGCCCCGGCGGCGGAGGTAAGAAAACCGGAAGTCGGCGTTGGGATGTGAGCGATACCAAGCCTGCGCGTAGCGGTGGCTCGGATAAGCCTCGTGGTAGTGCTGGAAAGCCAGCAAGGGGGTCTGGCAGGCCTCGTAAACCCCATTCCGACAGATAATAGCTGAGAAAGGCATAGCCTGGTTGCCTGTGGCCCAGGCTATCTAACCAATGCTGGCAAACACCCGGGTGCAGTTTCGGCCCTGATCCTTTGCTCGATATAGCGCCTCGTCAGCTCGGGCTATCCACTGATTGGCGTTTTCTTCCGGCAGGCGTCTTGCCACGCCGCAGCTGATGGTTATAGAGAGCTCGGTGCCGCCACAATCAACTTTCAGGCTGCCAACAGCATGCCGAACACGTTCAGCAACTTCCCGCGCCTCCGGGTCGCCGGTGTGTGGCAGCAAAACAGCAAACTCCTCACCACCAAACCTGTAAACGCTGTCTGAGTTTCTGATTGCATTCTCAATAGCCTTTGCGGTCAGTTGTAGCAGGTGATCACCTACTACGTGGCCATGTTTATCGTTTACCGCCTTGAAATGGTCCAAATCGCAGAGGATCAGCGAATAATCTTCGCCGTACCGGTCTGCAAGCACGCTTGCCCTCTTAAGATCCTCGTCCATTGCGCGTTTGTTCGGAATAGAGGTTAGTGAATCCGTTAAGGCTGTTTGCTCAATGGCAATATATTGACATGCATTGCGCAGTGGAAAAATCGCAGCACTGATCATCATTTCAATGCCCTGAAGCTCATCATCTGAAAACTTTCTTCGACGGTTCAGGGTGAGGGTGCCGTAGTACATACCCTCGAGGTTCAGGCGGTATTCACAGCGGTGCGGTCCACCCATGCCGGTCGCAAATACAAAGTCACGATGGGCAATTTGATGGCGATAGCTCAATGCGTCGAACGGGATGGTGCTAGCCAGCTCCTCGGCCAGGATGCCTAGCTGGGTTTCCAATGAGAGGGTAGAGGACAGCCGTTGAGTCAGTCTTGTGAGAGGGTCCGGATTGTTTGACCAAGCCTGGAACGCATGCCGCAAGGCAGCCAGATCCTTTGGCTGAGTGGTGGTTCCTTGCATCGACGATATGTTTTTCACGGCAGTTGGCTCTCTCGCAGGGTGTTTCAGTGCTTGTAGTATTCCAAGCATACTTTGTGCCTGATCCATAAAAGGCGTTTTAAAATAGGGTGTTATATTTCTATTGGAGGCAATATAAGACGCTCGTTTTTGTGGACGCTGGTCTTGGCGTCAAAAAAACGGCAAGTTTTTCAGGTGTTGGTGGGTAATGGGTCAAATGGCTTTTTTTAAGGGGGGTGGGGATGAAGAATCCCTGTGGTAAACTCACGGCCTTGTACCGGCCCGTATTCAGAAGTGAGCAACATCCCCTATGACGTTTCAGGCTCCAGAAAGTCTTTCCGAACAGATTGCCCAGCATATAGGCCAACGGATTATTATAAGGGATCTGGTGCCTGGAAGCCGCATTCAGGAGCTCAAGGTTGCCAGTGATCTCAGCGTCAGCAGAGGGTCTGTGCGAGAAGCCCTGCTTATTCTTGAGCGAAGGCATCTGGTTGAGATTTTCCCTCGCCGGGGAGCTGTGGTTTCAAGTCTGACGGTGGACAGCGTCAACAATCTTTATGATATCTATATCGATCTACTGTGCATGCTTGGGCGCAAGTTGGTTGAGCGCTGGGCAGCTAGTGATCTGGATGGAATTTTGATGCGCATCCGGGAAGTCGAAGCAGTGACCCAGGCGATCAATTCACCCGGGCCTGATTCCGCAGAAAAAATAATTGATGCAGGCTACATGGTTATGCGCCATGTCTTCAGGCTGGTAGAAAACCCGTTTCTGGAAGAAACACTGGAAAATTTTCGGCCGGCAATCAGTCGTACCTATTTTGTCGCCCTTGAGAACTTTCAGGGCAGTATAGGGCAAACCGCCGTGTTTTTTCGGCGCTTGGGTGAAGCTGCGCTGAGTGGTGATGCAGATCGCTTACAGTCTGCTATACAGGCGTTTGGTGAGCATCAGCGCCAACAGGTTTTAAGGATTCTCATGGAGGAGGAGAGCGCGTGATATGCGCCTGAAATCCATCAAGCTTGCCGGGTTCAAGTCATTCGTTGATCCCACCACCGTCCCTTTTCCTACCAACCTTACTGCGGTAGTCGGGCCCAATGGCTGTGGCAAATCCAACATTATAGATGCCGTGCGCTGGGTAATGGGGGAGAGCTCCGCCAAGTACCTGCGGGGCGAGTCCATGACCGACGTTATCTTTAACGGCTCCAGTGCCCGTAAGCCGGTCGGGCAGGCATCTATTGAGCTGGTGTTTGATAACAGCGATGGCTCAGCGCCAGGCGAATTTGTCCAGTTTAATGAAATTTCCGTTCGTCGACGGGTTTCACGAGAAGGTCAGTCCGAGTATTTCCTGAACGGCTCCAAATGTCGGCGCCGCGATATTACCGACCTGTTTCTTGGTACCGGCCTTGGACCGCGAAGCTACGCGATTATCGAACAGGGCATGATTTCACGGCTGATCGAGGCCAAACCGGAAGAGCTGCGAGTCTATATCGAGGAAGCTGCGGGCATTTCGAAATACAAGGAGCGCCGCCGGGAAACTGAAAACCGCATGCGTCGTACCCAGGAAAACCTCGAGCGCCTGACCGATCTTCGTGAAGAATTGGGGCGTCAGTTGCAGCACCTTGAGCGTCAGGCCGCTGCTGCGGAAAAATACAAAGCCTACAAGCACGACGAGCGCCAGAAAAAAGCTGAGCTTACGGTGTTGCGCTGGCAATCTCTGGATAACGACCTGCAGGCTTGGCGCGGCAAAATCCGCGATACAGAACTTGAGCTTGAAAAGCAGCTCACCGAGCGCATCAGCCTCGAAACCTCACTTGAATCATTGCGTGACAGTCACCACGAGCGCACGGAGCATTTCAACCGCGCCCAGGCCCGCTATTACGAAGCCGGTGCTGATATTGCCCGCATTGAACAAAGCCTTGAGCATCAGCGGGAACGCAGCCGGCAGACCGCTGTGGAGCTGGACCAGGCTGTGGCCAACCAGAGAGAGATCGCACGGGAACTAAGCCAGGACAAAGATAAGCTTTCTGCTATCCAGGAAGAGCTCGAAATGATTGAGCCTGAGCGGGAAGCCCTGGATATACGCTCCGAAGAGTCCGGTGAGAAGCTACAGCTGGCGGAAGATGCCATGAGTGAGTGGCAGCAGCGCTGGGAAGAATTCAGCGCTCGCTCTGCTGACGCCCGTCGGGAAGCAGAGCTTGCCCAGTCCCGGATTCGTTCTCTTGATGAGGCCATCGTTCAGCTGCAGTCTCGGCAGACCAAACTCCTCGAAGAGCAGGCGCAGTTGGACGCTCAGGTCGATCGCGAGGAATTGCAGCAGTTTCAGGAACAGCAGGAAACTCTGGAGTTACAACGTGAAGAAGCGGCTGAGCGCATTGAAGCGGTTCAGGATGAGCTTCAGCATGCCCGGGTCAACCAACGAGATAACGAGCAGAGTCTCGCGGATGCCCGGCAGCAGGTCCAGAGCCTGCAAGCCGCCTTGGAATCCCAGCAGTCACTGTTGGATGAGCAAATGGGCGGACAGGATGACAAGCTACAGGTATGGCTGTCTGAGCATGGACTGGGTGATCTGCCCCGGGTAGCAGCCAAGCTCCAAATAGATGATGGCTGGGAATTTGCGGCAGAGCAGGTTATCGGGCGTCTCAGCCAAGGGCATCTGCTGCCGGAGATCGATCAAGTCTCAAAAGCTTTGCAGGGCGCGCCCAAAGGCCTTGCTGTCGTCCAAACCGGCACTCCAGGCGAGGCGCCTGCTGATGGTCTTGCAGCCAAGGTGAGTGGCGTGGCTGCAGTAACTGCCATGCTGGCGGGTATCGACGTTGCCGAAACCCTCGAAGAGGCATTATCCCAGAGAAAGACACTAGCCAAAGGGTGCAGCATCATTACCCGGGAAGGTGTCTGGGTGGCGCGGGAGTGGGTTTTGATGCCGGATTCTGATGTCAGCCAGATCGGCGTTATCGAGCGGCAGAAGAAAGTCGATCAACTGGCCGAGCAGTTTGCACAAGCAGAACAGTCTCTGGACGAGGTGGCAACGCGCTATGAAGCCTTGCAGGAAAGAACCGAAAGAGCGGAAACAGCAAGAGATGATGCGCAGGCACAACTTGGCGAAACAGATCGGGCGCTCAGCCATGTGGTGTCGAAAATCAGTGGTCTCCGTGCACGAGCTGAGCAGATTGATGCGCGGCTTACACGCATTCATGAGGAAGCCTCAGACGTAGCGGTTAACCTGGAAGGCCAACAGGAAAACCTCGGCATCGCCCGCGAAGAGTGGCAGCAGGCGCTGGAACAGGCAGAAGACGGTGATGATGAAAAAGAGCGGCTCCTGGAACAGCGTGACCTGCTCAGAGAGAAGCTTGATAGCCTGCGCCAGGAAGCTCGTCATGACCGGGATCATGCCCATCAGTTGCAACTACAGCTGCAAACACTGAACAGCCAGCGGGATGGTCTGAATCAGACTATAGAACGCATGCAGATGCAGAAAGAGCGACTGGAAGAGCGTCTGGAAATTCTCAGGGAGTCCAGAGAAAGCGCTGAAGCGCCTATGGAAGACCTGCAAATGCAACTTGAAGGGCTGCTGGATCGACGGCTTGCCGAGGAAGAAAAGCTCGGCGCGGCTCGTGATGCGCTTGAAGAAATTGATCGTCAGGTGCGGGATAAGGAGCAGGGCAGAAGCGGAATCGATCACCGTGTTCAGGATGTTCGTTCCAGGCTCGAAAAGCTGAAAATGGAATCCCAGGCACTAGAAATTCGTGCAGGCAATCACGTTGAGCAACTGGAAGAGCTCAATGTAAAATTGCAGGACATACTTTTGCAACTGCCTGAGGGTGCCTGTCAGGAAGAGTGGGCAGCAGAGCTGGAAAAAATCGGTAATCGCATTCAGCGTCTCGGGGCTATTAACCTTGCGGCGATTGATGAATTTCAGATTCAGAGCGAGCGCAAAACTTATCTCGACAGCCAGCACCAGGATCTGACCGAGGCTTTGGATATTCTTGATACGGCCATCCGCAAGATAGACCGGGAAACCCGTCAGCGCTTCAAGGAGACGTTCGATCAGGTTAATAATGGCCTGCAGGCGCTGTTCCCTAAAGTGTTTGGCGGCGGGCATGCCTATCTTGAACTGACCGGTGAGGATCTTCTTGAAACCGGGGTGGCTATCATGGCCCGCCCGCCTGGCAAGAAGAACAGCACCATACACTTGCTTTCCGGTGGTGAAAAAGCGCTGACCGCGATAGCGTTGGTGTTCTCAATATTTCAGCTCAACCCGGCGCCTTTTTGCATGCTGGATGAGGTTGACGCACCCTTGGACGACGCCAACGTTGGCCGTTATGCCAATCTGGTCAAGGAAATGTCAAAACAGGTACAATTTATCTACATAACCCATAACAAGATTGCCATGGAAATGGCCGACCAGCTTATGGGGGTTACCATGCACGAGCCCGGATGTTCACGACTGGTTACCGTGGATGTTGAAGAAGCCGCCGCGCTTGCGGAGGCCTGAAGCAGAATTGTAGGCAAACTGCCAAGCATGACAAAAAGGCCATGTGATGCGGCTTTGCGTTGTATTCATTGCGGGCTTTTTTTAGAGTAGCAGGCTGAATCCCTTATTCGCTCCCGGATCTGATCTGCAAACAGGACAGCAGCACTATGTCACTTAGGGAATGGTTAATTGCCATTGGCACCTTGGTTATCATCGCCATTGTTATCGACGGATTGAGACGCATGCGTCGCGCCCGCAAAGAATCTATTGCGATTTCATCCGGTATGGGTGTCGATGACCTCAAAGAGTCTCCGCTGGATGAGTATCATAATCCGGAGCTCCCCAACGGTGGGGCGAGGGCGATTTCCAAAGATACGCTTGAGGAGCGCGGCTACGTGCGGCGAGAGAAACCCTCGCGCACCCACACACAGAAACCGACACGGCCGGTTCGCGAAACGCCGGCGCAAGCCGCGTTTACGCCTGATGACGCAGTGGCCGAGGATCAGGCAGCCGAGAATAGCGGGGATGAATGGGCGCAAGACAACATTGAAACAAACGTCGAAGAGGCTGGCTTAACATCTTTTGAGCAGGATGAACTGACCGCTGATACAGGCTGGGGTGCAGCAGACGACGACCTGTCAGGGCCAGAGCTTGCGGCAGGTGCAACAACTCATGTTGAAGAGGATACGGCCCAGCGTGAGACGCACAATGATGCTGGCCCGGATCAGCCTCTTGCTGGCGCCAACCGCCCGGAAGCCCGTGAGGTTATAGTAATCAACGTGCTTGCTCGCCAGGGCGAAGAGTTTAGTGGAGTAGCTCTGCAGAAATTGTTCGAAGCCTGTGGACTGGCTCATGGTGATATGGATATCTATCATCGCCATGAAGCAGAAGATACCACCAGCCCTGTTCAATTCAGTGTCGCCAATGCCGTAGAGCCTGGTACGTTCAAGCCTAACAACGTAGCCGCCATGACTACACCGGGAATCAGCTTTTTCATGAGCATGCCGGGGCCAACCAATGCACTTCAGGCTTTTGATTTCATGCTCGAAACCGCCCAGTGTGTTGTTCGAAACCTCGGGGGAGAACTCAAGGATGAGCGTCGCAGCGTGATGACAGCTCAAACAATTGAGCACTGCCGGCAGCGTATCCGGGAGTTTGAGCGGAAGCAGCGCTCTCCACTTCACTGAGCATGTCTTAGTCAGAACTGAAACAACAATGCCTGGCGTAGTCCGGGCATTTTTTGACAGCCAAGAGCACCCACCTATGAGCAAGCCGTCACCGGACACCATCAAGCGAGTAAAGGAATTGCGTTCTGCCCTTGATGAACACAATTACCAGTATTACGTGCTGGATGATCCGGGTGTCCCGGATGCAGAGTACGATCGTTTGTTCCGGGAGCTACAAAAGCTTGAGGCAGAGCACCCTGAGCTGGAATCGGATGATTCGCCCACACGGCGCGTAGGCGCCAGTGCTGAAACCAGCTTTGAAGAAGTGGTACACCGCTTACCCATGCTGTCTCTTGATAATGCCTTCAACGAAGACGAACTCCGTGACTTTGACCGCCGGGTGAGAGAAAGGCTCGGTACAGATAAAGACGTTGAGTATGTTTGCGAGCCCAAGCTCGACGGGCTGGCTGTCAGTCTGCATTACGAGCAAGGCTCACTAACGCGGGCAGCAACCCGTGGCGATGGTTATGCCGGGGAAGATATCACCGCAAACATTCGCACAATCCGCTCGGTACCGCTTCGGCTGAGAGGCAGTGATGTTCCTGATCTGGTCGAAGTTCGAGGCGAGGTTTACATGCCTCGGGCGGGCTTTGAAGCCTTGAACAAACGGTTGGCAGATCAGGGCGAGAAAACTTTCGTAAACCCCCGAAATGCTGCCGCCGGAAGCTTGCGCCAGAAAAAGTCCACAGTCACTGCACGCCGTCCCCTGGAAATGTGTGCCTACAGCGTTGCGGTTACAGATGAAAGCCTGTTGCCAGACACCCAATGGGAAAGTTTGCAGCAAGTGCAGCGTTGGGGGTTCCGGATTAACCCGGAGATGCGCAAAGCCGTTGGTGCGGCTGAATGCCTGGCGGCATATGAAGAGTTGATGCAGAAGCGCGAGGCACTTCCTTACGAGATTGATGGCATTGTATTCAAAGTAGACCGACTGGATTACCAGAATGTACTGGGGTTTGTTTCCCGGGCGCCGCGCTGGGCAATCGCTCAAAAATTTCCTGCTCAGGAAGAGCTCACGGTTATTGAAGATGTAGAGTTTCAGGTAGGGCGAACCGGCGCTGTTACGCCAGTTGCGCGCCTTAAGCCTGTTTTTGTAGGTGGCGTGACGGTTAGCAACGCCACTCTCCACAACATGGATGAGATACGCCGGCTCGATATTCATATTGGCGACACAGTGTTTATTCGGCGTGCCGGCGACGTTATTCCAAAAGTTGTGAAGGTGGTTTTGGAGCAACGCCCAGCCAACGCGCAATGGATAGAGCTGCCTAAAAAATGCCCGGCTTGCGATTCGGATGTTATCCAGATTGAAGGCGAGGTCATTGCTCGCTGTTCAGGCGGTCTGTTTTGCCCCGCCCAAAGAAAAGAAGCCATTCGGCATTATGCATCGAGAAAGGCCCTGGATATTGAAGGGCTCGGTGATAAGTGGATCGATATTCTCGTTGACGAGGGCATGGTGAAAACCGTAGCAGACCTCTATCACCTCAACGTGCAAGACTTAACCCGGCTGGAGCGCATGGGGGAAAAGTCTGCCACTAACCTGGTGGAGGCGATTGATCGATCCCGGAAGCCTGTGCTTTGGCGCTTTTTATACGCACTTGGTATTCGGGAGGTGGGTGAAACTACGGCTAAATCCCTGGCATCCCATTTCGGCACTCTTGAGGCGGTAGCAAGCGCTGACGAAGAGGCCCTCATTGCGGTACCGGATGTCGGGCCGATAGTCGCCGGCCATATCCGCAGTTTTTTTGAACAGCCCCACAACCGGGAAACACTTGATGCACTGCGTGAAGCAGGTGTGAAGTGGCAAGATGAGGAAGTTACAGCCGGCGCCAGACCCTTACAGGGCCAAACCTGGGTGCTAACCGGTACCTTGTCTGAGCTGACCCGTTCAGAGGCGCGTGAAAAACTGGAATCACTCGGCGCCAAAGTGGCCGGCAGTGTCTCGAAAAAAACATCCTGTGTGGTAGCTGGTGAGGCGGCTGGCTCCAAATTAACTAAAGCTGAGCAGCTTGGCGTTCAAATAATGAACGAACAGGCACTGCTGGAAATGTTGAATGAGAGTGATCTGTTATAAGCACCGGCGTCACAGTTTTCAGGGAACAACCCCAATGGTATCGGTTGGCCGGTGAATCTGAGAACTCGCGCAGATACCCCGTTTACGAAACTGGCTAACATGGCGTTACTCTGTAACTGTGTGTAAGTCGCTGGGTCGCACCAGTCATTACGCACCGCTATAACAACAACGTTCTGAAACGGATTTTTCCATGCGCGCCGAGTTGTTCCCCAGAACTGCCGTCATCAAGCAGTTTGCCACTGTTCTCCTTCTTGCCTTTATCGTTTCAGGCTGTAAAACCGAGAAAGATCCGGATCAGCCAACCATTCTGGGTATTCCACCGGCGGTCGCCTACCTGGGCGTGGAGTATTCCTACAACTTTGGCGCTTATGGCGGCGAGGGTATACTCGACTACTCCCTGACTAATGCTCCCTCCTGGCTCGCTCTTGAAGAAACCAGTAACAAAGCCCGACAAGGCATTATCATGCGCGGTGTACCGGGCCTTAGTGGTGGCGAGCGTGGTGAGGCCGATCTCGGCAAGCAGAAAAACATAAATCTGGTGAGCACAGATGGCCGGATGGCCGGGTTTGTTCCGTTTGATATTGCCGTCAAACACAACGCTCTTTCGCTGGAGGCGGCTACTTTTACGGAAGGTGAGCCACTAGCTACACCCGACAGTAACCGGAAACACTGTGAATTGCCTGATCTGGAACCCGAGGGTGAGCACAGTTTTACCATCAACACCTATGATGCCGATGGAAGTGTTAACGGTACCGACGACCTTACCTTGCCCACACGACAGGTTTTCGTAAAAGTCCTGCTGGACCAGCCTTCGGTAACACGAGTGGCCGTTGCTTTTGAGCTGGAATCGGGTTTTAACCCACTCAATTGTGATCAAGGTTATACAGCTGAACACCAACGCTGTGACCACAGCCGCACCAACATCGGCGATGCAGTTATCGGACAGGATATTGTCGCCTTTGGAGCAGGAAGTGATTCGCTGCTTGAAACGCCTCCTTACCTGACTTACGAACCTGATACCGAAGGTGTTTATACGGGAGGGGTTGTCACATTCGAGCCAGGAATAACCGAGTGCTATATTCGCCTCGAAGTGGTGGATGACAGCTTCCCGGAATCCACTGAGATTGCCCAACTACGCCTTACGGAGGTGCGTGCTGGCCTTGCGGCGCTTGGTGCAACCAATGCAGGGATTAGAGCCAATTTAGCTATTGAAGACAACGAGCCGAAAGTAACCCTTGAAACCGATAAAGGCGGTACTCGGGACACCCTGAATGTTGGCGATACCAGAACTTATATCGCGCGCCTGACAGGGGAGCGTGACGGAGAGATACGGGCCAAGCTGGGGCATGCAGACGGTTCCACTGCTCGCCTCGAAACCGAGTTCACTACAAACCTGACGAACGATGAGTTGGTGTTTGCTCCAGGCATAAATAAGGTTAACTTTGCTGTGACTGTTGATGAAGGCCCTTATACCAACGACGATCCTGATGATCGTTTTATATTGCTGGGTTTGGACAGGCTTTATCAACAGGGCCGGGAGAACTACGCTCGCGCAGAGAGCGAAGAAATGCTGCGGATCAGCATCAATGAGCTCGCTTCGCCGCTGACCATTGGTGCTGATACCGGATTTGTCGCAACAGATGTTGCTGTTGGCCATACAGGCAAACTGTTTGTGGCAGGTTATGACAATACCGACAACAACCGAGTGGTTGTGCATATATACGATCAGAAAGGGGTGCTAGTACAGCCCCCGTTGCCTGTGTCTGCGGCCGGAGATCCGCTGTCCGCGCCAGAGCCGGTAATCGGAGTGGCTGAGCGCAAGGTGTTACAAGGCAGCAGCAGAACGGTGCGTCATGAGTTTGTGGTTGCGTATAGTGCCGACGAAGTGGCAAATGATCCGGCCGCATCTGGCGGAATGGACATTGTCACCTCATTGTACTGGTACGACGAAACAAGCAATGGCGGCGAGTATGTGGAGACCTGGACAACCCGCACTGGCACAAGTGCTGATGATACCGTTCGCTGGGCAGGGATAAATTCCGGAAACGGTTTTGTCGTAATTGCAGGCGAAACCAAAGGTGTATGGCCGGGACAAACGTCCGCTGGCGGAGTCGATAGCTTTCTGCAACGCATAGACTCCTTGCCTGATGGTAGCGATTTTTCTCCGTCACTGGCTTGGACACGGCAAGCAGGGTCCTCTTCGGATGACCATGTGGCTGGCGCTAGTGCAGCAGGTCTGACTCCCTTGCTATTCGGGTCTGCTGAGGGCGCTGTAAACGGTGAGCCGGTGATAGGCGGGGAAGATATCTATTTTTACACCGCGGCATCGGCAGACGGCGATCTCAGCGTGCATCAGCGTGGTACGGATGCGGATGAGAGGGTTGCCAACGGAATTCTTGCAGGGAGTATCTTGTGGTTACTTGGTAATGGTAAGAATGAATACACCGTTAATAAAGACGAACAGGAAAACCTGAGCTTAACGAGTCAGACGAGCAGCAGCGTAAGTGGTTTTTTGCTGGGCTATACCACCGGCGGGGACATTGTTCAGTCATTTAACCTTAATGATGAAGGCGACGCTTCTAAAGAGCAATTCACGGCGATAGCCGGATTTGATCGTGACCTGGTTGTGGCTGGCTCTACGGATGGGGATTTCACCGGTGACGCGGGAAACAGCGGCTCCCGCTCTGGTATCGTCGCTCGCGTGTCATTGGTGCCAGATGCTGGTCCAGAGGCGGAAACCACGGTGTTTCAGAATGACTGGCGTTTTCAGATGAATGCTGCGGATTCAGAAGTTACGGGTTTGGCCAATTACCGGGATGATGAAATTGTAGCCCTGGTTCGTGAAGGCATAGAGTGGAAGGTGTTGCTGTTCAGCCCTGAGGGTGAGTTGCTAACGCCCCCCTGATAGATCCGCAACAAGACAAGAACCCTTGCTGTCGCTTAAACACTGCCTTGCTGGCTCCCCAGGCTCGCGTACAGCCGAAGATAATCGGTGCTGGTAACAATACCAGTGGCTTCGCCTTGTGCATCAATCACAAGTGCCGCATTTAGCTGATGTGCCAGCATGAGTCTTGCGAGCTGATGTGCATCGGTTTCGGGAGAGGCCGTCAGGAATGCAGGTAATTCTATTTGGGTCAGGCTCTGGCTTATAGCGTCGGCCTGGTGCTCATGGAGCCAGGCTAAAAGCCACTGCTGGGATACAAGCCCGGCAACGTTGGTATCGGCAGTAACGACCAAATGATTGGCGCTTTGCTCAGCCATCATTTCCAGTGCCTCTGCTACGGTAGATGAGGCAGGTAAAGAGTGCAGGGCAGGGGAACAGATAGAAGACACAGGTAGATAAGACCGCTGATCTTTACGCTCGCCCGCGCCGGCAGCTCCGTATTCTTCCAGAGCGCGATGCCGACCGGACCTTGCAGCGAGCTGAAATTCCGCATCCGTTGCTTCACTGCGCTCTGTATTGATGGGCTGACTTTCTGTCAGTTCGCTGACATCACCCACACGCCGCCCCCGAAACACTTCCGGTAGCCTTGTCCCAACCGGGCGGCCTGGCTCGCTGACAAAAATCGACACCTGTCTTATCCTCTGAAAAACCCACCTGTCCCTACTTGTATCGGCGGCTTAACGCTGAGCATTAGGAAAAACTGATTACAAAGACACCTATTTCGGTTGATGCATGCGCCCGGATGCAAGCCTTTTGGCCAGAAGCGCCGGTAAAGCAGCTGGTTGCCCTGTTATCTGGTCTGCAACAAACTCTGCGAGCAGGGGGGCATATGTAAGGCCTTTGCTGCCAAGACCTGTCAAAAGGTAGAGCCCGGTCACTTCTCGCCCCTCACTATTATAAAACTGTCCGGCGACAGGCTGGTAATCATGCGTGGTGCAGCGGAACCCAACGCGGCCTTCGAGTTGTTCGGGCAAAGTTCCGGTTGCCAGGTCCGCCGAGAGCATTTGCGGCACCATGGCTGAAAGCGCCTGAATATTCTCCCTGTGACTCTCCACTGTAGTCGAGGGGTCTGTATTGTGAAGGTCAAACGTCGCGCCAATGACCGCCATTTTCTGGTCTTGGTCGCCGTGGGCTGGATTGAGATACCGAGCACCGCAGACAACGGCCTTCGGGCTGTTAGCAATCGCGTCAGGCAGGTAAGTGACCTGTCCACGAATTGCTTTGAAGCGAAACCCACCGGTACCTGGAATGATCTGTGGGCTTAAATGGCCAGCGCAGATCACAACGCGGTCTGCATACAGGTTTGGCGTGAGTGAATCGGGTCCCAAAAGGTGCCAGCCATCTGCTGAGGCTGTCATCTGCGTTATGGAACAACCCAGTAGTTTATTGATACGCGGGTGCATGGCCAGAGCTTTGCAAAGTTTTCCGGGCTCAAGCCAACCGCTGGCGGGAAACCATAAACCGCCAGATTCCAGCTTCCCACCTGTAAGGGCTTCGGCTTCTTGTCGGTTTACCGGGCGCAAAATATCTGCCGGGTATTGGTTGCGCTCAATAAACCGTCGTTGGCGATCTTCTTCGCCAGGGTTCCAAGCTAGCTGCAGCAGGCCGGTTGGGTGCCAAAGGTTGGCTGCTTGAGTGTTGTAGAGCCTCTGGCTGAAAGTGAGTGCAGAGAGGGCAAGTTCGGTTTGGTGATTAAACTCGACACCAAGTTTAACGTACATGGCGCCCTGAAGGTTACCGGATGCGGCTGATCCGCACTCGTCTGCTGAATCTATGAGCGTAACGCTATAGCCTCTTTGGGCGAGGTTATGTGCCAGCAAACAACCCGCGATACCTGCGCCAATAACAGCGACTGATGTGGCCGGGCTTTCAGGTGTTCCGGGTGTGTTTAAAGGTGGAATTTCCGGCTCGTAGACCCCACTTAGCATAGATCGTTTACGGCCAAAACCACGAGACTTCTGCATATTGAAGCCTGCACTAATCAGTGCCCGGCGGATTTGCCCGGCAGCAGTGAAGGTCGCAATCGTAGTGCCTTCGCTGCTGTGCTGAGTGAGCCTGTGAAGAATGGTTTCCTGCCACATTTCCGGGTTCCGTGCTGGCGCAAAACCGTCCAGATACCAGGCGTCGGCCTGGAAACTCAATGCATCCAAAGCGTCTTTAATGTCACCGAAAAACAGGGTCAGGCGCACGCGCCCACCATCCAGTACCAGCCGGTGGGTGCCGCTAATCAGGGGCGGGTAGTTGGCGATCAGTTCTTTTGATAGCTCCCTGAGTTCTGGCCACAATGACAGGGATTTTTCGAGATCCTGGCGAGTCAAAGGAAATCGTTCAGCAGCAATATAATGGAGGGTAGCTGCATGCGAAGGACTGTGTGTTTGCCAGGCCTGCCATGTCGATAGAAAGTTCAGGCCTGTGCCAAAACCGCTCTCTGCTATCACGAAATTCCCGGCTTCCGGGATCTCAGCAAAGCGCATGGGCAGATTATTGTGCCCAATAAACACGTAGCGGGATTCCTCCAGCCCATTTTCGCGGCTGAAATAGATATCACCGAAACGCCTGGATTCTGGCACCCCATCGCGCCAAATCAGTTCCGCCGGCTCTATGGCTGGCGGTACAGTGGTTGCTGTCATCGTGTTGCCCTGCCGTGCTACTCCACCAGGCTAACGCTTTCGATGATTACTGGTGTTACGGGGACATCGGCCATTCCACGGATTCGGGTGGTTTTTACGCCAGCAATCTTGTCGACGACACCCATGCCTGACGTAACTTTCCCGAAAACTGCGTAGCCGGCACCACGAACCCCAGCGTTCAGGAAGTCGTTGTTGGCAACGTTAATAAAAAACTGGGACGTTGCAGAATCCGGCGCGTTAGTTCTTGCCATAGCAACCGTGCCGCGCAGGTTGGGTAAGGTTGGTGAGGCTTCGTTTCGGATGGCAGGACGGGTTTGCTTACGCGCCATATCCTCTGAAAAGCCGCCCCCCTGAATCATGAAGCCGGGAATGACCCGGTGGTAGATAGTGCCGTCAAAAAATCCGTCGCGGGCATATTGCAGAAAGTTCTCTACTGTTTTTGGAGCCACATCCGGGCGAAGTTGCAGCTCAATTGCTCCTTCACTCGTTAGTATGCGTACTTTTGGTAGTTCAGAGTTTGCATCGTTTGAATTGGTTTCGGCATGAGCCTGAAGGGTCATAAGCGACAAGCCAAGAAATATAAGTACGGCATGGATCACATTGCTCAGGGGTTTTACCAAATTTGTCATTGCCAGGCTCTCAGATTGTTTAGCAGCAGGTGAGTTTCCTGTAATAATCAGGGACGCTCAATTGTGCTCCGATCTTATCAGATTTGATTGATTATTCGAGACACGCGTCCGCGCAGTTTCCGCAGCTATCAGCTAATATTTTATGGATCTTTGAGCAGTAACTAACTCACCGGGTCGGGATGTACGGTAATCACTGTAGGAAATGGGAGAGGCTTAGTGAGATTCCATAAAGGATTTGAGGAAAAGTCACGACTAGGGCGACTGCTGATCAATCGTGGTTACCTGTCAGAGAACCAGGTTGCCGAAGGCCTCAGATTGCAGCGCGAGAGTGGGGTCCGCCTGGGCGAAGTGTTCATTGCCGCCGGTTGGATAACCGAGAAAGAACTTGGGCGGGTGCTGAAGCATCAATCCCGTTATCGCAACGCAGCAGCTATGGTCACCATGGCAACGCTTCCTTTCCAGCCATTGGTTACATTTGCGGCGAGTAATAATGCGAGTGCAGCTCAGGCTGCAGAAGCGGGTCAGCTTTTCAATGTGGCTGGAATGGCGCCGTTGACAGAAGACGAGTTGTCCGCGGTCTCTGGACAGCGCAATAGTTCTTTGTTTGATCATGTTGCCAGTGTCGGTAGCATGGCAGGTAGCGCGGATGCTGAAGGGAGTAACAGCCAAGTAGAGCCTGATGTCATAGAGGGCATGAAGCTCACCGCAAACGTGTTTGTCCCTGTGCTTAATGTTCTGGATTCAGATTTCTCTATCTCTGGAGTCCATTATCGGGAAGGAGAGCCACGCTACACGGTGGCTGAGAATGGCAGGGTCACCATGGCCTTTCCTGAGCGCATTGAAGAAATTCGCATGGATAATATCCGGGTCAGGGGTGGGGGCAGTCCATCCATGGGGAATGTCAGTATCCAGGACATTCGTTTCAGCCCCGATTCCAAAATGACCATCTATACCCGTTAATCAGGCGCTGGCAAGCACCGTTCTGCTTGACACGGTTGTTTGCTGGCCTTTGGCGCCATAGAGTTTTTGTTGGCCAGAAGCTCCCCGGAAGATGTCGGTAAGCCGGTTCAGGCGTTTTTGCAGATGGCTGACAATACGCCCGTTGTTTTCATTTAGAGTGTGACACTCGCGGAGCTTTGTGTCGGCTTCAAGCCAGAGGGTGTAAAGGTCATCAAGGCCGGCGCTGCGAATGAAGCGTGTGGGGTCGCCGTTGTCCGGTCGAAAACCCATTGCCACTAGCGTGTGAATCTTCTGCTTTGCGCGCTCCCGAATCTCTCCCAAAATGGCGTTCTTTTGTCGAGTCAGTGATTCGAGCTCTTTGGCATTGGATTCAGACAGGCAGGAATTCTCTTTCTTCAGGATATCCGCCAAGGTTTCGAGCTGGCGGATATCCAGAGAAATAAGATGTTTCAGATCGTCAGTTGCAGCCATGATTTACTCATCCAAAAATGCTTTTATCCATATCAAGCATTTTTTGGGCCAGCTTTTCTGCATCGACTTTATAGGTGCCATTTTCTAGCGCAGAACGAATCTGTTCGATTCGCTCATCGTCCATCTCAGGGTAGTCCCCAAGTTTTTGTTCGAGCTGCTTGAGGTTCCTGGCCTGACTGCTCAGGTTTACGTTTTCACCGCGGGCACTCTGAGCTTTCGCGCTAGCCTGTTCAGGAGTGGCTTGCTTGGCGCTCTGGGTGTTTGCGGACTTATCGGCCGTGGTTCTCTGGGTGTTGACCTGGCCTTGGCCAATTCCATTTAAGTCAACTGACATATCGATACCTGCTTTACGGTTAAGCCGCACCTTCGCGGGCTGACTTGGGTTTATAACTATTTAACGGCATAGCACCGCCATACTTTAGGGTCAGGCGTGCATTTTTTGTTAACAAATTGTCACATTTTTTAATACGACTTGCGGTCACCTGCGGCTTGGGCAATCCGGCGGCATGTTATTGCCACCGGAATGAATCTGCCGTCATCGTAGTTACATTGGTATTTCAACGTGCCCCGGAGCGATGACGTTCGCCCTCAAAGTACGGGAAGAGCCCAGGTTTTCTACCAGAACCTGCTCTCCTATTGACGCGTTAGCCAAGGCCTTGCCGCGGGAGCGAACAGAAAAGGACCCGCGGCGGGCAGTGATAATAACATGATCCCCCCGGCTAACAGCGTTTGGTGCCTCCAGCAGATCAGGCGTGATCACGGAGCCTGCATTTACGGGACGGCGCACGATCATGCCTTTTATCAGTTGTGCATCAGAAATGATTCCCCGACGACTTGCGTTTACAATCACTGGCCGGGTTTTGAGCATACTGCCTGTAATCCGCTCACCGCGGCCAAGAGGGCGTGCCGCAACCAGTGCAGGGCCGCGGATGGAGACAGTGGTGGTTACAAACATTCGCCATGGGCGTTCACCGCTGCAGGCTACCTGAAGTGAGGGGTGCTCGGTTTTCCATGGGTCGCCAGTAAATTCTACTGAAAGAGCGGCAGTACAGGGGGCAAGGGCCAGCCTGCTATCAATGTGGCCGGTTTCGTATGCAACTTCGTAGGCCCTTTTGCCTTGCTCTTTTGCGAAGGCTTTGAGGAATGAAGTGGCTGCAACGCGTATCTCATCCGCAGTCGTTTCTGCCTGAACCGGACTGATCAAGCTCGCCATCAACAAGAACCATACAAAAAGCTGGGTGCGCATATCGGCTGGTTTGTCCTATGCTGTCTGTATTCCGGCAAATTTCACTGAAAATGCCTAAGGATTGTGGTGCTCTGGCCGTTAAGCAGGCCGATCCGCTTGTAGGCGACGTTTTTACGTCGCACTGACCACTCAATGTAATAGAACAGCAAAATGTATGCCGGCGCATCTGACCGGCCAGGAGAGACTGCGATGGCAGGGGTATTGGACAGTGTAAACCAGCGCACCCAGCTGGTAGGGCAGAATCGTCTTGAACTTCTTCTTTTCCGCCTGCGAGGGCGGCAGATATACGGCATTAATGTGTTCAAGGTGAAGGAAGTACTTCAGTGCCCCAAACTGTACTCCATGCCTAACAGCCGGTCTGTTGTTCGCGGCGTGGCACACACCCGGGGGGAGACCATTCCGGTTATTGACTTGAGCATGGCTATTGGTTTGCCGGGTATTCCGCAGGAAGAGTTGCCCGACAGCTTTGTGATCATTACAGAGTACAACCGGAAAACCCAAGGCTTTCTGGTAACCGGTGTCGACCGGATCCTGAATATGAATTGGGAAGACATTCTTCCACCCCCGAAAGTGGCAGGTAAGGATATCTACCTTACGGCTGTTACCAAAATTGATGATAAGTTGGCGGAAATCATTGATGTAGAGAAGATTCTTTCAGAAGTTTCTCCGCTTCAGGATGATGTGGCTGAAGATATTCGCAGCAAGAGTGCTGAAAGGGCGCCGGGGCAGTTGCCGGTTCTTGTAGTGGATGATTCTACGGTTGCTCGTAGACAGCTTGAGCGCTGCCTGACGGCGATTGGGATGGACGTGGTCATGCGAAATGACGGGAAGCAGGCCCACGAATTTCTTATGGAAATTACCGCTGACGGCTCAAAAGCTACGGATCATTTTTCAATGATTATCTCGGATGTGGAAATGCCTGAGATGGATGGGTACACATTGGTTACCAAAATAAAAAGTGACCCCGCACTCAGTGATCTCTTTGTAATGCTCCACACATCCCTGAGCGGTGTGTTTAACAAGGCGATGGTAAAAAAGGTTGGCGCGGACGACTTTATGGCAAAGTTCAGTCCGGATGAGTTGGCTGAACGGATCATGGAAATTATTGACCAGAACTGACACTGTGTTCGACTGGCACTTCATACAGAACTGAGAACCAATGAAAGCAGACATTACCCCACAGGAATATGAAGCCTTCAAATCGTTCCTGCAGGACGCGTGTGGTATTTTGCTGGGCGAAAACAAGCAATACCTTGTGAAGAGCCGGCTACGGCGGATTCTCGAAGAGAACGATCTGAGCACTCTGGGGGAGCTTCTTGGGCTTCTTAATAAGTCGGGCAGGGGGAGGCTCAGAGAGGTGGTGATCGATGCTATGACCACCAACGAAACCCTTTGGTTTCGTGATAATCACCCGTTCCGTATCCTGCAGGAAAAGCTGCTTCCTGAATTTGCGGCCCGTTCGCCCGCAACCCCTCTGCGTGTCTGGTCTGCCGCATGCTCTACCGGCCAGGAACCATACTCCGTTGGTATGATCGTTGATGAGTTTCGCCGCCAGAAACCCGGAAAACTGCTTAATGTCAAAGTAACCGCAACGGATATATCCAAAAGTGTGCTGGAGGTGGCCCGCCGCGGTGAGTATGAGATGATCGCTATCGGTAGAGGGTTGTCACCGGAACGCCAGAGACACTATTTTACTCCGTCTGCCAATGGCGGTTGGCAGATCAAACCCGAAATCAAAAGTATGGTTGAGTTCAAAGAGCTCAACCTTCTTGAACGTTACATATTGGGCAAGTTCGATATCGTGATGTGCCGCAATGTGTTGATCTACTTCTCCGCGCACCTTAAAAAAGACATCCTTACCCGTATTCACGCCACCTTGAACCCTGGCGGCTATCTGATTTTGGGTGCATCAGAATCGCTCAATGGCCTGTCGGATCTTTACGAAATGGTTCAGTGCCACCCCGGAATCATTTACAGGAAAAAATAAAATGCCTTTCAACGTATGGGTGCTGGTCGCAGCCCAGGCGCTGGCCATGTGTACAGCGCCATTCATCGTATTTATTGGAAGCATTCAGGGGCGCCTGCTGGCTGAAACACCGGAGTATGCAACTCTGCCCGTTGGGCTTGTGGTGGTGGGAACTGTGCTTGCCATTAAGCCCGCGACCTGGCTGATGGAGCGCGTAGGGCGCAAACGGGTAATGTTGCTTGGTACAGCAATGGGGATGCTGGCGGGTATTCTTGGGGCACTGGCTTCCTGGCTCGCCCTTTTCCCATTACTGTGCCTGGCCGCCGTGGTTGGTGGAACCGGGCTGGCCGTGGTGCACCAGTACCGCTTTGCCGCCATGGAATCGGTGCCCGACAATATGGCGGGTTCTGCGGCTGCAAGGGTGTTGCTTGGCGGGCTGATTGCGGCCTGGCTGGGGCCCGAAGTTGCCTCAATTGGCAACGGGGAGGGGGCGGAACACCCGTTTCTTTTAAGCTGGGTTGCCCTGGCAGGTGTTCAGTTTGCGGCGCTGGTAATACTGGGGCTCGGTTATCGGGCCAAGAATGAGCTGGTGAGGGCAACCCACACCAGTGGTGGCCGGCCGATGAAGGACATACTCGCCAACCCGCTGATATGGGTGGCCATCAGCGGCGCCGCCATAGGCTACGCGGTAATGAGTTTTATTATGACCGCTACGCCACTGAGTATGACGGAAATGGCCGGCCACGACCTGGATGATGCGAAACGGGTCATTCAGCTTCATATTATGGCCATGTACCTGCCATCGCTCATCAGTGGCTGGCTTACACGGGTGGTTGGCATACCTTTGATGATGGGCGCCGGATTGCTGGCGTATCTTGGGTGTATTGTTTTGGCTGCAACTGGTATCAGTTTTCACCACTATCTGTCGGCACTGTTGTTGCTCGGCATTGGGTGGAACTTCCTGTTCGTGGGCGGTACCACCTTGTTGCCGCGCGGATACACCGAGGCCGAACGTTTCCGGGTTCAGGGCCTTAACGATGTGTTCGTGTTCGGTTCGCAGGCCACAGCCGCTTTGTCAGCCGGTGTGATTCTATCCTGGCTTGGCTGGTCTGCGCTGGTCATGGTTGCAGTGCCTTTTCTTGTTGTCCACGGGCTACTGATGTTGTTTTGGCTAACTCGCGGGAATGCCCGGTCGAATGAAGCGAATTGATGCTTGAGCCTGCTGCTGGCCTATTCGTTAAAAGGGCAGGTGGCCTGTTTTTACCCAAATAATGGTCTCTTTCTCCACATACGGACGGTGTTGGCTCATGTGGGGGCTTCGTACCCAGGTGCCCTCAGGATAACGGCCGTATTCATCGCAAAACTCGCCTGTGAGAACAAAGATTTCCTCGCCACCAAAGTGCCTGTGCGGCTGAAACGTCTCGTTCGCTGGCCACTTAACCAGGGCTACATGTTCGTGCTCGAATTCATGCAAGGGCATTACCTCAAGGCCGCCAATACCTGGTAACCATTCGGTATTATTGGTATCAACCCGTACGGTGTTGAGGTCGCGCTCATCAAACTGGTGCAGCTTTACCAACAAGGTGCAGCCCGGCTTGCTGAATGGTGCGTGGCCGCTGCCCGGTGGGTTCCGCAGATAGGTGCCAGCGGGGTAATCCCCATCCTCATCTGAAAATACTCCTTCCAGAACGAGTATTTCCTCGCCAAGGGGGTGCTCATGTCGGCTGAAAGAGGCGCCGGGCTCGTAACGAACAACGCTGGTTGCGTGTCCCCGCTCAGCTTCTTCTCTGGCAAGCGGTTTCCTGAAGACTCCGTTAGCCGGGCTTGGTAGCCACTCTTCTTCTCTGGTGTGGACGACCACTCTGCGGCCAAAATCCATGTTTAACATTAAGTGCCTCTTGACTAGATAGTACGGCAGTTCATACGGTGCAGAGCTCAAGCTGGATGAGCGCCTGCACTTACTTGATCAGCATTTGAATGTCACGGAATGCAGGATGCTTGCAGTGCCGCATCCATTCAAAAGCCACCATTTCCACGGTGACAATGCGGGCACCGCTATCACTGAGCCGGTCCAGGGCTACATCCCGGTCGAATTCGTTCCTGGAGCCCGTTGCATCGGCAACCACCCATACCTTGTACCCCGCATCAATCAGGCTCAGGGCTGTCTGCATCATGCACACATGGGTTTCGCAGCCGGCTACAATAACGTGCTGTCGGCCTTCAGGCAGGTTTTCTACCAGCCCATCCGGGCAGGCGTCAAAGTGATATTTGGCAAGGGTGCTGTGGCAAAGCTCTTTTACAGCCTCCACGTTCGGCCCTAGCTTTTCTGGTAACTGCTCTGTGGCCAGTACCGGTACATCTATAAGCCCGGCGATTGTCGCAAGGGTTATGCAACGACTGACCACTTCCTGGCCGTGAGCAATCGCAGGCATCAGTTTTTCCTGAACATCTATCAGCAGTAGCGTCGATTGTTCCGATTTCATGAGCATAGATAGTCTCCAGGCGTTGGTTAACGCATTGAATAAATAGGGAGCGCCATGGTACCCGCAACATGAATGGCGAGCACCTTACTGACTATATATTGGCGGAAATAAAACAATTTGCCGGGAATTATCACAAGGGAGTTGCCAAGCGCGACTAAAACCATTAAAGTTTGCGCCCTCAAATGAGCGACGATATAGCTGATTTGAAACAGTTTATTGGAGAGGTGGCCGAGTGGCTGAAGGCGCTCGCCTGGAAAGCGTGTATACGTTAATAGCGTATCGAGGGTTCGAATCCCTCCCTCTCCGCCAATACGAAAACCCCGATAAGTGATTGTCGGGGTTTTTTATTGCTCCAAAAACATGATCCAATCAGTCTTTTCTCCACACCGTTAAACGGTTGTTCGCCGGCATCGCAAAATCGTTCTCAAGTGCCATTCCATTATTGCTAGCCAGCTGTTTCAGGTCGGCCATGTCCCTTATCCCCATTTCCGGGTCCCGCTGCTGCAGATGAGCATTAAACTGCTGATTGCTGGCGCTGGTGAATTGCCCCCCGTAGTTGAAAGGCCCGTACAGGCAGAAGGCTTCGCCCGCCTCAAGAATAGCACCCACACCCCGGAACATGGCTCTAACCTCCGGCCACGACATGATGTGGGCAGTGTTTGCCGAGAAAACACCGTTGATTGGCGGGAGTTGCCAATCAGATACACTGACATCCAAAGGTAAGGGGTTGCTGATGTTTGGCAGCCCTGCCTCTTTTAACCAAGGCATGCAAAGCTGGAAGTTGCTTGGGTGATCGCTAGGTTGCCACTGCAGGTGTGGCAGATTACGGGCGAAATGAACCGCATGTTGCCCGGTGCCTGTGCCAATTTCCAGCAGGGTTCCCGGGGCAGTGAATACCGTGGCAATCTTTTCGAGAATAACCTGTTTATTATTTTCACAGGCTTGAGAGTAAGGTTTTCCTTCAGACATTGGTGGCCCTGATTTGTCGCTGAGTGCTGGAGATGCCAAGCTTCATATGAATCTAACGTTTGAGACCGGCAGTGTCCAAGGAGAATAATGGCGGGCGTATTCACCAAACATAATGAAACCGGGTACGCGAATGCGTTGATATGTGAGGCGGAAGGCCTTGAAAGCCTGAGGGCAGCGCTTCGCGATGCCGGAGTATCCCGTATTCAGGTTCCAGAGGTCCACAGCGTCAGCGAAACGGAAATGGTGATTAAAGCGATAGAGTCCCGGCCTGCGACATCCACCATGCTCGAGATGTTGGGAGAGGGGCTTGCTCAGATGCACATGAGCCCGAGGTCGCACTACGGTTGGGCGCGGGACAACTTTATAGGGTTTTCACCTCAACCGAATCGCTGGTCCGATAGTTGGGGCGAATTTTTTGTTGAAAATCGTCTTGGTTATCAAGTCTCGAGGATCGCAGAGCCTTCCGTGAAAGCGCTGTTCCGGGAAGCTTTGAGCAAACATGGAGGTGCACTAGCTGCCTGGTTGAATGAGCATTGCACCCATCCCAGCCTCCTGCATGGGGATCTCTGGAGTGGCAATGCATTGTTCGACGCACAGACCCCCTGGTTAATCGACCCAGCGGTGTATTGTGGCGATAGGGAGGCGGATATAGCCATGACCGAAATGTTCGGCGGTTTTGGTCTGCCGTTCTACGAAGCGTATGACCGGGTATATCCACGCTCCCTGGTATACGATCAAAAGCGTGACATCTACAATCTCTACCATTACCTGAACCACTACAACCTGTTCGGTCACGGTTATCTGGAAGGGTGCAAACGTGGGCTTTCGATGCTTGAGCGAGTTGTCGAATAAAACCGGTAAGCTACTGAAAATAAACCTTATATTAGGCAGATACCTTTCGGAAAGAACACTCCCAAGGTTATGGTGATGCTTGCCATCAGCGTGGTGATTGCGATGATGTTGGCAGCGTGGCTTTGAAAACCAGTGCGGATGCGGTGAGCACGAAGGTGTCATCAATCCAACCGACTCTTCGCAGCTCCAGGCCAAGGTGGCCCGCAAGTTAGGGGGGTGGGGTTGTATGATAGATCTGACGTAACGGTAATGAAATCACTTGCCGAAGCCTGTAAGGGGTGGGCTATAGTATGTTCAAACCTAAAACATCAAAAAGGCCCAGCATGAACGTCGTTAACCCTGCGCCGGAACAGTTGAAGAAGGTTCTGGCTGACACTCCCAGAGACCAGCCCGTTGTAATGCTGAACCTGTTGCAGTTCCGCGATAAGGCAAGCTATGTGGAAGAGTCCGGAGAGCGAAGCGGTCGCGAAGCGTATCAGCTTTATATGCGAGAGACAGCTGCCTGTGTAAGCGCTGTGGGCGCTGAAGTTATCTGGTCTGGTCGCAGTGTTGGTTCTCTCATTGCTCCACCCGATGAGTCCTGGGACCACGTGTTGCTTGTGCGCTATCCGTCAATTGATGCCTTCATGGCAATGATTGAAAGCCCTGAGTACAAAGGAGTCGTCAAACATCGCACGGCCGCTTTAAGCGATTCCAGGCTTGTTGCTAATCTGGAAGCTTAAGGCTAAACATATTCAGCCTACAAGCCCGGACTCCAGGACGCCAGTCTGGCGTATCAGCATATATGCCGCTGTGCCTGCAGCGATAGAAAGCAGGGCGTTGCGGCGCCACAGGTGAATTATCACCACAAGTAACCCCGCCAGAATCGCATCAAACCCGGGCAAGGCGGCACTCCAGTCAGCGGAGCGCTGTAAAAAGACTGTGGCCAACAAGGCCATAACAGCCGCGGGCAAGTAACGGCCCAGGTGTTTGATGAGCGGGTGTTCAGTATGGCGTTCAAAAAACAAAAACGGAATGATGCGTGTTGCAAAGGTAGCGACTGCTGCAACGGCAATGAACGCTGTGAGATAGGCCGTATCAGACATGACTGCGACTCTCTTTAGCGGGGTTTGCCCGCAGACTGCGATACTGCAGTAGAAGTACCGCAGTCACTATGGCAATAGCACCGATCAGCTGGTGGGCCGGAGGTAGTGCAATCATGGCAAGGCCCGCAGCAGCCGCGCCTGTCCATACCGGGAAAGCGTCTCCCAATGCCTTGAGCTGCTCGATGGTTAGCACAATAAACAGCGCCACAAGCGCAAACTCAATTCCGGTGCTATCAAATGCCACGTTGCGGCCCAGCAAAGCGCCCAGAGTGCAGCCAATCACCCAGTACACCTGATTGAAAGCGGTTATCCGGAAATCAACATCCAGCTCATGCAGTCTGTCTTGTGAGCGCGCCCGGCTAGTGAGCAGGGAGTAGGTCTCGTCAGTCAGGCCGAAAATTAGATAGAGCTTGCGCCAGCCCGCTCCCCGGAATTGCCCAAGCAGCGAGAGACCGTAAAAAAGGTGGCGTGCGTTAAGCACGAACATCGCGATAAACACTTCCAGCATGCCCGCGCTAGCAGCCAGAAGACTGACGGCCAGAATTTGGCCAGCCCCGGCGTAAATCACGACGCCCATGAGCGGAGCTGCCCACCACGCGTAGTCCAGCTGGGTTGAGAACAGCACTCCAAAAGCCATCCCCAATGGGAGATAGCCAAAGAGAATTGGCAGCGTAAGGCGAAAAACCAGGGGGTTCATTAGCATCCAAACTTTCTGAAAACCAAGAATAATAGAGAAACAACCGGGATTTTGAAAGCGGCCCGGGGTTCTACTTCATAAGCATAAACCCTAAGATACGTGTCTTCACAGGAGAGACTATGAGTGACGAAAGAGGGCACTTGCCACAACCTGATCCTCGCGAGGAAAGGTTCATTGTTGATAAGAGCTTGCTAACGGAAGATCAATTGATTGGCTTGGCTGAAGAGTATTGCACGCGTTACCACGGACTGAATGATACGGAATACCCCATGGCCGAGCGCAGCCGCGTGTTAGCCGCAATTAACACCGGTGACCTGGTGGTTTGGTTTGATCCCCTGGAGAATACTGCTGGGCTTGGTGCGCCTGAGTAATCGGTTAACCTCCCGGGGTATTTCGGTTTGCACCTACCCGGGAGCGTTTGTAAACGGTACAATCGCGCTGGTTTCCGAAAGCAGTATGCGAGGTGAATTTTGATCAGGGTTTTGGTTGTAGATGACCATGAGCTGGTTCGTTCCGGGATAACCCGGATGCTTGCGGACAATCCCGATATTGATGTGATCGGCCAGTCACCGTCTGGCGAGGATGCTATCGAATTTGTGCGCAAAGAGCGCCCGGATATTGTACTGATGGATATCCGTATGCCCGGCATTGGTGGTCTGGAAGCAACCCGGCGCATCTTGCGAATCGACGATACAATCCGGGTCATTGTTGTAACCGCGTGTGCTGATGATCCTTACCCCGCGCGCGTAATGCAAAGCGGTGCTTCCGCCTACATCACCAAGGGTGCGGATATTCGGGAAATGGTGCGCGCCATTCGCATGGCCCACTCCGGGCAGCGCTATATCAGCCCGGAAATAGCCCAAAAGATGGCCCTCAAGCAATTGGGTGGCGACAAGGAAGAAGAGGGCGAATTATCGCTGTTTGATCGCCTGTCAGAGCGCGAGATGCAGATAGCCATGATGGTAGTGGACTGCCAGAAAGTTCAGGACATTTCAGACAAACTCTGCCTTAGCCCGAAAACCGTTAACAGCTACCGTTACCGGATTTTTGAAAAGCTGGAGATCTCCAGTGATGTTGAGTTGGCCCTGATGGCAGTACGGCTCGGGTTACTCGATGCCCACAAGGTCTGATCCCACAAGAGAAAACAGTGAGGGGTTTGATAGTAAACACTTCCTGAAACAGCTAACCGAGCGCCCTGGCGTCTACCGAATGTATGACGACGGAGGCTCGGTGCTGTATGTGGGAAAAGCCGGGAATCTGAAAAAACGGGTCAGCAGCTATTTCCGGACGACAGGCCTGGCACCCAAAACGGAAGCCCTGGTTGCAAAGATTGCCTCCATCGAAGTAACCATTACCAGCAGTGAGACGGAAGCCCTGCTTTTAGAGCAGAACCTGATCAAGTCTCTGCGCCCGCCGTACAACATTTTGCTTCGGGATGATAAATCCTACCCCTATATTTATGTTTCTTCCCACAGTGATTACCCCTCGCTGACCTTTCGGCGTGGGCGCACGAAAAAGGGTGGCGGCACCTGGTATGGGCCGTTTCCGAGCTCCGGCGCTGTCAAGGAAAGTCTTAACGTTTTGCAGAAGGTTTTCCGTATAAGATCCTGTAGTGAAAGCTATTTCAGAAATCGGTCGCGGCCTTGTTTACAGTACCAGATCAACCGTTGTACCGCGCCTTGCGTGGGTTATATTTCACCCGAGGATTACCTGCAGGATATCCGGCACGCCACCATGTTTCTGGAAGGGAAAAAACCTGCGATTCTCCGTGATCTCATGGATGCCATGGAAAAGGCCGCCCAAAGTCTCGAGTTCGAAAAAGCCGCTGCTTACCGCGACCAGATCAACCATCTGCGCCATGTTCAGGAGCAGCAGTCTATGGAGAGCGGCGGCGGGGACGCAGATGTGGTTGCCATAGCGCAAGACGCCGGGGTGGTGTGCATTGTGGTCATTATTGTGCGCGGTGGCCGGGTTCTGGGTACCAAGGATTATTTCCCCCGCTATTCACTTGAGCAATCAGAGGGCGAGTTGCTAAGCGCGTTTCTCGGGCAGTACTATTTTGGTGGCAACGCACGGCGCGAGATTCCAAAAGATGTTCTGGTTCCTGTTGAGGTTGACGGTCAGGATTTGCTTGCTCAAGCACTTTCCGATGCCGCCAATCGGGAAACCCGCATCCGCGGTAATGTTCGCGGAGAGCGCCGGCGTTGGCTGGAATTAGCCATGACCAATGCGCGGCAAACCCTGCTTACCCATATCGCAAGTAAGGAAACCGTATATCGCCGTTTGCTGGCGCTGCGTGACATGTTGGAGCTTGCAGAAACGCCCTCGAGAATGGAGTGTTTCGATATCAGCCACAGTCACGGTGAAAATACCGTCGCATCCTGTGTTGTTTTCGATGAGAATGGCCCCCTTAAAAGCGATTACCGGCTGTATAATATTGACGGTGTGAAAGCCGGGGACGATTATGCTGCCATGCGACAGGTGCTGACCCGCCGATACCGCCGCATGGTTGCGGGTGAAGGCAAGCGACCGGATCTTATATTCATTGATGGTGGCAAAGGCCAGTTGGGTATTGCACGGGAAGTGTTTGATGAGCTCGGGATTTCGGATATTCCCCTTATTGGTGTGGCCAAGGGCGTAACCCGGCGCGCAGGTATGGAGCAGTTGATCGACGCCATGACCGGCGACGTTTACCGGGTTCCAGCTGATTCCCCGGCGCTGCATCTGATTCAGCACATCAGGGATGAGTCCCACCGTTTCGCTATCACCGGGCACCGTGCCGGGCGCGACAAGAAACGCCGCCAGTCCACATTGGAAGGCATTGAAGGAGTTGGCCCCAAAAGGCGCCGGGAACTGATCCGGTATTTTGGTGGTATACAGGAACTACGCAAAGCCAGTGTTGATGAGATGGCCAAGGTTCAGGGCATCAGCAAGGCGCTGGCTGAAAACATATACGCAGCATTGCATGACGAGTAATAATCGTATGAATTTACCGAACCTGCTCACACTCTCCCGCATCATCATGATCCCGGTCTTTGTGGCGGTGTTTTATCTCCCCATGCATTGGAGCTATATGGCCAGTGCAGCGATTTTCGGGTTGGCGGCGGCAACGGACTGGCTGGATGGCTACCTTGCCCGCAAGCTTGATCAAAGCACACCCTTCGGTGCCTTTCTCGACCCGGTTGCAGATAAGTTGATGGTAGCCGTCGCACTGGCAATGCTGATTCAGGAATATTCTGCAATTTTGCTGACCATTCCAGCAACGGTGATAATCTGCCGTGAAATTGTGATTTCCGCACTGCGGGAATGGATGGCTGAAATCGGTAGCCGCGCAAGCGTAGCTGTGTCTTATATCGGCAAGATTAAAACCACAGCACAGATGGCTTCGATTGTGGGGTTGTTGGCCTTCCCCCCCGGACAGCTTCTGTCGGATATCGCGGTAGGGCTGCTGTATATCGCTGCAATATTAACGCTTTGGTCTATGGGGCTGTACATCAAAGCTGCCTGGCCAGACCTGTTTCCCGAAAAAAATTAACCCGGGGGCGCCGCGTTACAATTCTTTGCCCAGGCGATAATTTCGTCTGCAAGTTGGTCCCCGGCGGTGCCGAAGGCTAGAACTACCTCGTCAATATTGGTGTTTCCGGCAGGCTTGGAGACGGTGAAGCTGTTAGAGCAGAGGGTTTTCTGTGAGCGGCTGTCGACCAGTTGCCCGAATACCTCGATAGTCACCCGAGTGCTGTCGCTATGGGTGACAGCGTGAAAAGCTATAATCTCTGTGGCGAGGTTGAGGTCAGTATTGCCTGGTCCAGAATCTATGGCCACATGCTGAAAACTTGCGCTAGCCCTGAACGCACCCGCAAGCATATCCTGCAAAAGAACCGGCACTGAATCCCGCCACCGAACGCCACCGTATACCCTGAACTCCCATGGTTGAGGTTTTGCCAGAATTCGCGAGCTGTTGTAAGGATTTGAAGCCCTGGGTGTATCAATCCGAAGGCTTTCCGGCCGGCTTGTCGTGTTTGTTTTGAGTGCCTGAGGCACAGGGAGATCCATAACTCTGGGTGCTTCTGGCACAGGAAATACCGTACACGCAGTCAGTATTCCTGAAATGCTCAGAGCGATGCCCGCTGCCCTTAAGGCTGTTGCAGTCGATCTGTTCACTGGGACACCTCCTTGATTGCGGGGCCGCCCAAGAGAGTGCCTCTGGGGTCTTCTTCGAGACGACGGGTAAATTGGTTCAGATTTCTCAAGGTGCTGCGAAGTTCTCTTAATGCGGGTGCCAGCTCGCCCATACCCCGAAGCCCTGTATCCAGCGCGCCTTCGTTATGCCGGGTTAAATCATCTATTCGAACAACAGTTTCCTGAACTCTGGTCATGGCTAAGTTCATGCTGTTTAGTACCGATTTCGCCTCATTGTGCAGCAGGGCGTTTGCATTATCCGACACACTGGAGACTTTTGACGCGGCTTCGGCAGCACGTTGACTGGCATCGTCCATGCGTGTCAGCAAAGCCACTACTTGCTCTCGGCTGTCTAGCAGGGATTCACTTGCTTGGCGTGTATTGCTCAGGATAGCGGTCAGGTTTTCAGTATTTTCCTTGGAGAGAAGCGTGTTAGCGCTGGTGAGCAGTTGTTCTGCTTTGGTCAAAAGGGCTTCGCCATTGGTCAGGAGGCTTTTAAAGGCTGAAGGTTCGGCGGTAATCAATGCGGGGGCAGATCGGGTGCCATTCAGTACAGGACTGTCCTTACTTCCGCCGCTGAACTGAACACTCATACTGCCTGCAATGTTGGCCAACACCAGGCCGGCACGAGTGTTTTTGCGCACGGGGACGCTCTGTTCAACACGAACCAGAACCCGCACGTGACCAGGCTTGTCCGGGTCGAGATTCAAATCCAGTACATCGCCCACAACCACGCCACTATAAAGAACAGGATTGCCCTTGGAAAGGCCGCCTACAGTCTGGTCAAAAATGATTTCGTAATAGGACCATTCGCGGTCTGCAGAGGACTTGGCCAGCCACAAGGCGAACAGCAAGGCAGCCAACACCGCGATCAACGTAAACAGGCCGATGACCAGGTGGTGTGCTTTTGGTTCCATAATCACTTACTCCCGTAGCCGGCTCGTTTTTGAGCCCGGAATGCGTAGCTGGCGGCCCGTCCGCGGGGGCCCTGAAAATAGTCCTGGATCCAGTCATCGTCTGTTGTTGCGACTGTTTCGATCCTGTCTGCCACAAGAACCTTTTGTTGGGACAGAACGGCGACCCTGTCGCAGGACGTGTAGAGCGTATCCAAATCGTGGGTGACCAGAAACACAGTCAGCCCCAATGCGTCCCGAAGAGTCACAATCAATTTGTCAAAAGCGGCTGCGCCAATTGGGTCCAGGCCTGCGGTAGGTTCATCCAGAAACAGAACTTCCGGATCCATGGCCAGAGCCCGTGCCAGCGCCGCACGCTTGACCATACCACCGGAAAGTTCCGACGGGTACTTGAGCGCAGAGTCTGGTGGCAGCCCCGTGAGGCTAAGCTTCATACAGGCGATGTCTTCGGCATCTGAACGGGAAAGGCCGCAGTGCTCTATCAAAGGCAAAGAAATATTCTGCAGCAGATTCAACGATGTGAACAGCGCGCCCCGCTGAAACAGAACCCCAAAGCGCTGCTCGGTTTCGGAACGCTCCGCTGCGCTGAGTTCATCGAGGTCTTTCCCAAATACCCGTATCTGGCCTGCTGAAGGCTTGAGCAAGCCCACGATGCTTCTCAGAAGCACAGATTTACCGGTTCCGGAACCACCAACAACGCCCAGAATCTCTCCCCTGAAAAGGTCGAGATCAAGATGTTTATGAACAATATGGCTGCCAAACCGGTTATCAAGCCCGCGCACTGCGATGACAGGCGAGGACTGGGGGTTGGTTTTATGAGGTTGTGGCTTCGTCATGGTTTACCAGCCCATTTCCATGAAGAAGAGCGCTGCTACGGCGTCGAGAAGAATCACCATAAAAATAGACTGCACCACGCTGGATGTGGTGTGCACACCAACGGACTGTGCACTGCCGCCTACCTTTAAGCCCTCAAGACACCCGATTGCAGCAATCAAAAAGGCAAAGATGGGTGCTTTCGACATGCCAACAAGGAAGTGCTTGAGTGCAATGTCCCGTTCTGCAATGGCCATGAACTGTGTTGGCGTAATATCCAGAGCAATGGCGCAAACCAGCCCGCCGCCCACCAAGCCCGAAAGCATTCCTACAAAAGTAAGAATAGGCAGGCTGACCATCATTGCCAGAACACGCGGAACCACAAGCAACTCAACCGGGTCCAGCCCCAGTGTGCGGATGGCATCCAGTTCTTCGTTCACTTTCATGGCACCGATTTGGGCGGTGAAGGCGCTCGCCGTGCGGCCTGCCAGCAAAATGGCTGCTAGCAGAACACCAAACTCCCTTAAAAAGGAGAAAGCGACCAGGTTGACGGTGTAAATGGTGGCGCCGAAGTCTTTCAGAACGGTGGCCCCCAGGAACGCCACTACGGCGCCTACCAGGAATGTGAGCAGAGCAACAATAGGAAGAGCGTTGAGCCCGGTATTCTGGATGGCCGCTACGAACGGTGTTACGCGCCAGCGACCAGGCCTTGGCAAAATAGCAAGCAACGTTGCGACAATCTGGCCAATAAAACCCGCTAACAGGTAGGTGAGGTGCCAGACCGCTTCGACCCTTTTGCCGGTTTCTGACAAAAATAGAGTGGTCGGTGCCAGGCTTTCCGGCTCAGGTGCGGGTTTCTCTTTCATTGCCTCTGCCACGGCGAGCAATAGCGCGCTCAGCTCCTTGGGCAGATTGGCGTTGCCTTTTGCCAGTGCAATGAGTGTTTCTGTCCCTAGAAGGCTGACCAAAAGTGATGCGCCTGCGGTATCAACACGCCCAAGATTTTCGAGGTTAATATTGGGGACAGTCCAGCTTTGGTCAGAGCGCGACTTAACATGGTGTTTGAGTGCCGTATAGTCGGCCAGCGTCCAGTCACCACAAATAATCAGCTTGCCATTTTCGCTCGCCAGAGATCCCGGCTGGCGTTTATTCGGTGAAGTGTTTTGATTTTTCGGGGAGCTGGCACGGATGGGCACGGGTGTCAGAATTCCGTTGGTTGGTTTGTTAGCTCTCTAGCTTAGAGGCTGTGAACGCTATCTGCCAGTATCCGACGGTCTTCTTCATCATGACTGGCCAGCACAATGAGTGTACCCCGGGCTTTCTCTTCAAGCAGGATCTGCCGGAGCAAATCCCGCGTATCGGCATCCAGGCCCGTAAGTGGCTCATCCAGAAGCATCACTGGTTGCTGGCGTAATATCGCCCGCAGAAGCGCAACGCGCTGCCGCTGACCGCCGGAGAGGTCGCCGGGCATGCGCTTGCCCAGTCCGCCAAGGCCAACACTGTGTAAGCCTTTATCGATAGCCTGCTGATCCTCCCGTGTGAGTTTTAAACCAGGGTGGATGCCAAGCCCGATGTTTGTCTCTACATCAAGGTGTTCGAACAGGTTGTGCTCCTGGAACACGCTGGTCATTGGTCGTTGCCAGGGTGGCCGCTGGCGCAGGCTTTCGTTTTGCCAAAGAATATCGCCGGATTGTGGCTCAAGAAAACCTGCTAGCAGGTTCATCAGGGTAGACTTCCCGGATCCACTGGCACCATGAATGGCGATGCATTGCCCCGACTCCACAGTGAAATCGAAATTCCATGGGCGCTCCTGGTCCGGGTATGCAAATACCAGGTTTCTTACTTCAAGCATGTTCAGGCTCCGGAACACTTCGGGATGGTTTGGCCGCCAGGCCGGTTTTATACCAAGGCGAACCCAATCTGCTAAAAAGACTAAACAGCGCCAGCAGAAGCAGCACCAGCCAAAGCCCTGTGGCAGCGGCTGCATCAATTCGGTAGCTGCCGAGTTGCTGATAAAGCAACACTGGCAAGGTAGGCTGGCCCGGTGTGCCAAACAGGGCGATAACACCGAAATCCCCCAGCGATAAGCCTGTGCCGTAGGCCATGGCCAGGGCCAGTGGCCGGCGCATTCTCGGCCAGTGTAGCCAGCGCCAGCGATACCAGCCCAGTACGCCAAGCTGATCTGCTTGTTGGCGGCTGGCGGAATCCAGGCTACCCAGTGGCCCTTTTAGCATCTGCAAAACAAAGGGCAGCGCCATCATGGCGTTGATCAAGGTAACCAATATCAACCCTTCATTTGAGCTGCCAAGGCTGGGGCGAAACAGCAGGAACAGGCCGGTGCCGAGAACCAGCGGCGGAATCATCAAAGGTAAATAGGCTGCTACATCGGTAAGCCGGGTGATAGCAGGTGTCTTTGTGGTGGTTCCGGAAGCCAGAATAAGCAGGGCCGCGCATACAGACATCAAACCGGCGGGCAGGGCGATAGCCAAACTTCTCATTGTGGCATCAAGCAGAGCGGGATTTACCGAGAAGCTACCTTGCGGGAAGAAGGCGCTCCCCATGCCGGGAAGCCCTCTGATCAAGATGGCCAACAGCGGCATCACCAGAAACAGCACAAACACTACCAGAACAGTTCCATCTGACATGCGGGCCCAGAGAGTGCTGCCGGCCTTGGTGCGGTGGGAAGCTACCCGCCTGTCTGGAAGTAGAGAAGCGGTAAGCCCACGGCGCGCTGCCAGCCACCAGAGGAAGCCGCAGATCAACAGCTGAACCATGGCAAGAAGCGCAGCCTGGCCGGAATCGAATTCGAAGCGCAAAGACTGGTAGATGGCAACCTCTATGGTGGTTGCCGCAGGCCCCCCGCCCAAAGTCATCACTATGGCAAAGCTGGTAAAGCAAAGGGTGAATACCAGGGCTGCAACACCGGGCAGAACCGGCTTTATGGCCGGCCACTCCACCGCACGCCAGTACCACCAGCGGCCAAGGCCGAGCTGGGCCGCTACCCTGAGTTGCGATGACGGGGCGCCCTCAATGGCCTGCAGCAGAATCCGCGCTGCCAACGGCGCATTGAAAAACACATGGGCCAGGACAATGCCGTTGATGCCATAGAGATTCCAGGAGGCGCCAAGCCAGTCGTTGGCAAAGCCAGTGAACCAGCCTTGACGGCCATACACGCTAACCAGGCCGGATACCGCAACAATTGAAGGCAGCACCAGGCTCAGTTCCATCAGCCGCAGCAGAACAGCACGCCCGGGAAATGCAGGTTGCCTGGCAAGAATTCTGGCAATCGGAATAGCCACAACCAGGCTGAGTACAACAGAAAGAAACGCCTGCCAGATGGTAAAGGTGATCACGGTGCGCAAATAACGGCTTTGCCAGAGTTGGCTGACCTCCGGCAGGGAAGCCTCCCAGACAAGCGCGCCCAAACCCGCTAGAGAGAGCAGCACCAGCGCACCGACAATCGCGAGCCCCGGCCAGAGCCGCCAACCGGAATGGCTGAAAGGGGCAGACCGCCAAGGTGCCAAGTGTGAAGCTGGCGAATGTTGTGGGTGTTCAGGGAGGCTGTTCATGGGCCGTGATTAGCGTGTCATGGCATCCAGCCACTCGTTCATCCATTGGCGGCGGCTATCGCTGACCGTTTTAGGCTCAAAATACAACGCTTCCTCTGGCTGGATCAGCCTGCCGAAAACAGACGGCAATTCATCGCCCAGGTCAGTGGCCGGGTACATCACGTTTTTAAGGGGAATGTGCCGCTGGAAATCTGCAGTCAGCATAAAGTCGAGAAAGTCACGCCCAAGCTGTTTCTGGCTGGATGACTCCACCAGAGCGGCTACCTCAACCTGCAGGTAGTGGCCTTCATCAAATTGAACGGCCTGGTAACGGTCAGTCTTATCCACGGCCATGTGATAAGCCGGGGAGGTGCTGTAGGAGAGAATCATTGGCGCCTCACCGTTCATAAACAGCGAGAAATAGCCGTCGCTCCAGCTCTTGGTTGTGGTGAGAATCTTGCCGTTGAGTTGCTGCCATTTTTCAGCTGCCTGATCCCCGTATACATGGCGCATCCAGAGCAGCAAGCCAAGGCCGGGGGTGCTGGTTCTGGGGTCCTGGATGATGATCTTCAGGTCATCAGGGGCAGTGATCAGTGCTTCCAGGCTTTTTGGCGGCTCAGGCAGTTGTTCGGTATCGTAAACGAACGCAAAGTAGCCCCAGTCGTAAGGTACAAATACCGGGTCTTGCCACTTGATGGGCAGAGTCAGGGCCGAAAGATCGGTTTCATGATTTGCCAGCAAACCGGTTTGCCGGGTAGTTTCCATGGTGGCGGTGTCCAGCCCCAGAACCACATCGGCCTGAGTGCTTTCGCCCTCAAGGCGCAGGCGCTGGAGAATATCGCCGCCGCTGTCCAGAACCACATAGTTGATCCGGCAATTGCAGGTTTGCTCGAAGGCTTCCTTTATGGCTGGCCCTGGGCCCCATTCTGCGGCAAACGAGGGGTGGGTATACACAGTGAGAGTGGCTGCCTTCTGGGCATAGGCAGGCGCACAAGCCAAGGCAAGCAGGAGCAGTGCAAACGCTCGGGTGAGCATGGTGGTGTATCCTCCGCAACAAGTGAGGGGTGGCCATAATTGGCTGCCATGTCGCGGGCCCCACCGGCTGTGGTGAGTGCTCAATCCCTTCGCCGGCATAATCCGGATCAGGTTCCGCGGGTATGGTCTCAGCCCGGCATTTGCCCGGCACCCCGTTGAGTTGAATACAGTGTACCATGCTGGCGGTTGGCAATGGTAAGAGGCAAGGAGAAGGCAGGTGCCAAAGTTTTTACACACAGCAGACTGGCAAATGGGGAGAACCTATAGCCGGTTCAGCGCTGAAGATGGCGCGGCATTGGTTGAAGCGCGGTATAAAGCCATCGAGCGCCTGGCGGCGCTGGCTACGGAGCACCAGTGTGATGCCGTGCTGGTGGCAGGGGATGTGTTTGATGCCCAAGCGGTATCTGATCGCACCATCAGGCGCGTATTTAACGCCACCAGTGGCTTCGCGGGCCCCTGGGTAATGTTGCCCGGCAACCACGATGCGGCACTTTCCGAAAGTGTGTGGACCCGCGCACAGCGACTGGGAGCCGTTCCACAGAACGTTCACCTTGCGCTTGAGCCGGGTGTGATACCTTTGCCAGAGCAGGGCATCGCCGTGCTGTCTGCGCCCCTTACCCAGCGCCATACCTATGGCGACCTGACTCAACCTTTTTCCAGCCTGGATACAGCCCCCGACATGCTTCGAATCGGCCTGGCCCACGGCAGCGTGCAGGGCTTGCTGGCAGATGACATTGATTCCACCAACCCTATTGCCCCCGACAGGGCTGCCACAGCGAATCTGGATTACCTGGCCTTGGGTGACTGGCACGGCGCCAAGCAGATAAACGAACGCACCTGGTACAGCGGTACGCCGGAACCCGAGCGCTTTCGCAACAACGATGCCGGTTACGTGTTGATTGTTGAGATAGAAGAACCGGGAGCAACACCGCAGGTCAGCCGCCATGAAACCGCCCGTTATCAATGGCACCAGTGGCGGGAAACCTTGTCTGTGCCTTCCGATCTGGATGAGTTGCTGGCCCGCATAGGCCAATTGCCAGAGGCTTCGGTACTGGATTTGAAGCTTAACGGCACCCTTACACTGGCAGGCGACCAAAAACTCACAGAAGCACTCTCGATTGCAGAAGCTCGTTATCGCAGCGTGACCTGCGATCGAAGCGGCCTTCAGCTGGAGCCCACAGAGGAAGATATTGCCGAGCTGCAGGCGGATGGTTACCTGGGGGAAGTGGTGCAAGAGCTCAGGGAGATACAGCAGGCAACTGAAACCGGTGAGGATGCACCTGTTGCGAGGGAGGCCCTCGGCATCCTGGCACGCCTGCTCAAGCCCAAAGACGCGGAGGTGGCGCAATGAAACTCCAGCGTTTACGGGTTGAGCAGTTTCGCCAGTTCAGGCAAGGCCTTGAGCTGGATAGTTTGCAGCCGGGCATCAACCTGATCCACGGCCCCAACGAATCCGGCAAGAGCACCCTGGTCCGCGCCATTCGAGCCGCCTTCTTTGAACGTTACCGATCAAAATCCGCTGAAGATCTGGCCCCCTGGGGCGATTCTTCCGCTGCGCCGACGATTGAGCTGGAATTTGAGTATAAAGGTCAGCGCTGGCAACTGGATAAGCGCTTCCTGAAACGCCATCGCTGTGATCTGAAGGTGGGTGACGAAACCTTCAGTGGCGAAGAGGCCGAAGAAAAACTGGCCGAGTTACTGGGCTACCAGTTCCCCAAAAAAGGCGCCAGCAAAGAAGAGCATTGGGGCATTCCGGGATTGTTGTGGGTTGAGCAGGGTACCGGGCAAAACATTGAAAACGCCGTATTACACGCTGGCGGACACCTGAAATCCGCATTGAACAACCTGGTGGGGGAAGTGGCCAGCAGCGGCGGCGACGAGGTTATTCAAGCGGTGGAGCAGCAGCGCAAGGAACTGCTGACATCAACCGGCAGGCCCAGAGGTGACTATCTGGAGCTGGCAAACACCCGTGACGAATTGCAGCAACAGGTATCGGATTTGCAAGCCCGGGTTGAGCAATACCAAGCCCAAGTCGATCGGCTGGGTACCCTGACCGATGAGCATGAACAGGCAAACCGGGAACGGCCCTGGGAAGAGGCCCGGCGGGGAATGCAACTCGCGGAAAAAAAATACCGCGAAGTTGAGGCTTTGCAGGAGCAACAATCTCGGGGAGTGGAATCACTTAAACAGATTCAACAAACCCTCGCCTTGCTCAAACAAAACCAGCTGCATTGGCGCAACCAGACCGAGCAGCTTGAGGTTCGCCATCAAAATTACTTGAACGCGAAACGACAGCTTGAGCAGGAAGAGCTGGCAAGCCCTGAATTGGCGAGGCAGGTTGATGCTGCCAGAAGCCAGTACCAGCTTGCTGCTCAGGCGGTGCAACAGGCTCACTTGAGAGATAAACGGGAGCGCCTGAAGAAAGACTGCACACGGCTGGGGGCGGAACTGACACAGCTTCAGCAGAGCCAGGAGCAGGCCAGAGGTGTGCAGGCTTCTCTGGCGACGGCCGAGGCTTCCAGAAAGCAAAACCTTATTGCTGTAGAGGACTTACGGCAACTAAAGAAGAATCAACGTGAACTGGATGACACGAATATCCGAGTCCAGACCGTTGCCACCCGCCTTACCTGGACCCTGAACCCCGGTACACATCTCGAACTGGATGGGCAAAGGATTGAGGGGCAGGGCGACAAGCTGTTGCTCGAGCCGGGAGTTCTAGCGGTTGCCGGTATCGGCGAGCTAGGCATTCAACCCGGCGGTGAGGATCTTGCCAGCCTTCGCAGGCAACTGGAGCGGTTGTCGCGCTCTGTAGCACAGCAGCTAACAGATCTGGCGGTTGAATCCGTTGAGGCGGCGGAGCTGAAGTGGGCACGATTACAGGAGGCCGAGGCTCAAATACAGCGCCATGAAGACATTCTCAAATCTCTGGCGCCCCAAGGCGTCGATCGGCTTGAAGCAGCCCGAGTGGAAGTGGAAACCGAACTGCGAGCCCGACGCGTTGAGCTTGATGCCCTGCCTGAGGCCACAACCACAGAAACAGACGCCAAGCCCCTAAGCCAGGTTGAAGCAGAGCAAAAACAGGCAGAAAACCAGCTTGCAGAGGCTGAGGCGAAGCAAAGAAACCACGAGGGTTTACTGCACAAAGCCCGCTACGTTAGCGAAACGGCGTTACGGGAATGGCAGCAAATGACAGATGAGCTGAATAGCCCTGAACGCAAAAAGCAGATTGAAGATTCGGCTCGCGATATTGCGGCTGCTGATAAGCAGAAGGCAGAGCTCGAAGTTTCCCTCAAAGAGCGAGAATCCCTGATTCGTGAGGCTCGTCCTGAGCTTTTGAAGCAGGACATAGAGCGTTACCGGGCAACCGCCGAGCATCAGGAGAAAGCCCAGCAAAACCGCACCCTGGAACTGGGAGAGATCCGCGCAAGGTTGGAGGCTTGGGGTGCCGAAGGACTGGAAGAGAAACATAACGAGTTAGCGGTGGAGCTGGAGCACGTTAATCGCCGCTACCTTGAGCTGGACAGGCGGGCAAAGGCGCTGGATTTGTTGTTGAATCTGCTGATTGAAAAGCGCCAGGCGCTAACACGCCGGTTACAGGCCCCGTTACAGAAACACCTGGATCATTACCTCACAGTGCTGTTCCCGGAAGCCAGCCTGGAAGTAGACGAAAACCTCATGCCCGGGAAATTCAGCCGGGGCAGCGAGCTGGGCCAGATGGCAGAGCTGAGTTTTGGAGCCCGAGAGCAAATGGGCCTCATCAGCCGCCTGGCCTATGCGGACTTGTTGCAGGAAGCAGGGCGGCCCACGCTGATCATACTGGATGACACTCTGGTACACAGTGACTCAGGGCGACTGGATGGCATGAAACGTATCCTGTTTGACGCAGCCACCCGGCACCAGATATTGTTGTTTACCTGTCACCCCGAAAAGTGGCGGGATTTAGGCGTAGAACCACGGGACCTTGAAGCACTGAAAATACAGGGTGTTTCTGGTTAAAAAATGCTCGCAAACATCAAATAAAACAAAAACTTAAAAAAAGTCTTGACGAGTGAGCCGTAATCCGTAGAATACGCATCCGTTGTTGAGGCATTGCTTCAATAGCTAAGAGCGGGAATAGCTCAGTTGGTAGAGCACAACCTTGCCAAGGTTGGGGTCGCGAGTTCGAATCTCGTTTCCCGCTCCAATTTCCTCAAGTCTCTCAATGCCAACCTGAGAGCACAAAGATTTGATTCCTTCGATCTTTTTAGGCGCGGTGGCAGAGTGGTCATGCAGCGGACTGCAACTCCGCGTACGCCGGTTCGATTCCGACCCGCGCCTCCATTTTTATCGTTTCAAATCAGTTAGTTAACGCCTGTGATTTTAGTTCAGGTTCTCACCCAAAAAACATCCAAAATACACCCAAAATATAATCCGCTTTCATGGATAGCCTGGCAAAAGTCATTTAAAGCGGATAGCAAAAGGCCTCGCTTTTGTTGTTCGAGGCCTCGAGGTGGATTTCTGACATTGAGAATTATGAGCTAAGCTAAATCGCTAGTACTGATTTTTTTAGCATTCTTCAATGCGTTTTTTCGCAGTAGTTGAAGGTGTAGGTATGCATCCCTGGGGTGCATATACGGAATGCACATACTGGACGCTAAAAAAGCGAAGCGAGCGAGATCATCATTCGTTGCATAGAGCAAAAACTCCGGATCTCCATCTACAGGATTGTCCGGAATCAGCTCATGGGGCTGGCTAGGTTTATCGAACTCGAATCCCACACTCAATACAAGATTATCAATTTCTTTCGCCAGTTCAGATCCTGTGAGAGCTGTGTCGGCGAGTAAATCTCGGCTTTTCTTTTTAATGATTTCTAATTCGTGTGTTTGCAAATACTTCCCAATTTTCAAATTTACCTTCTCTTCGCCATTGCTGTAATAGATGACAGAAGAATAATCTTGGTCTTTTATGAGAAAAGGTTCAGAGAATTTCCCAGAATGATGATCATTAAGGTGCATAGATACTGCGATGCTCTGTTCCTTCGGGGCAACGTAGATATATGTTTTATGTTCACGAAAGATCTGTAAGCCGTTGTTTAAATTCATAAGTTTACCTTAGAAATATTTCATTGACGGATAATCTTCTTACTGCCCGGCTTGGCCTAAAGGCCAAGTTACGTATGCGAACAGCCGGGTTTTCAGAAGCTTCATAATCAATATGCGTACTATGTTCCTATGTGTAAGTCTCCTATAAGTTTCCAAATGGTCTTGATGGTCTCTATTCAACATCTGCAGTTATTTCGTATTCTGTTCTCGATCGAATTTAATAGTGGTTCTGGCTCGTTTAGGTGGCTTTATTAATCGGTAGTGATTTCGCATGGCCTCCGTGTCATGGCCGCCTTTGTCGTTTTCTCCTTGGGTTAGGAACTCTTCTGTCAGGCCTTTCTTGCGAAGGTCTCTGAGATGGTACATACCTCCATACCCAGCTTTTTTGCACGCGTCTCTCCATGCAGCCTGTATCGTTCTATGCTTGACCTGCTGTGCTCTGGAGCGCATGTCGAAATATCGTGGATACACCAGTAGATACTCACTGATGATGGCCTCCTTCCGCTTGAACTCCACGAACCACATCCACAGATCTGCGAGATCCTCGTTCATCTCGAGTTCGATACCGATTTTGGTTTTGTGGCGAGCAAAGCGGATCACTCCGTAGGCGAAATAGTCCCCGCGATCGACGGGTTTTCTATAGAGTTCACCTTGGGCTTCTTTCAAATTGAAAACGTCAATCGGCTGTTGACTCATCATATAAATGAGATCGCAAATCTTCGCGCGCCAAGTGCCGTCCATATCTCGTTTGTTATGGCGATGCACGCACAGGTGTCCAGTTATCTTCCGGTAGGCTTCATCCGGGATGAGAACCTGGCGTTTTTCTTCTGCAGCCTTACGGATATCAATCATTGGATTACGATCAATGAGTCCTTCCTGGACCGCATGGAGGAATACCCGATTTAATGTGTTCTTGAGACCGTTGTAATGTGTCGGCATCTGCAACCATGGGGATAACAGTTTGCGAATTTTCCGGAGGATTTGTGGGTCGGAAAGCGGGAACTGCGCATCGTCACTTTTCTCCAGCTGCCGGGCGTCGCTCGCGTAATCGACTCTGGTTGGCTTAGCGATTGGGGCACCTTTGTTCGGTCCTCTTAAGGAAAGGACTCGGCACTCAGACCAAACTATGCGGTCGCCTTGTACTTGATGACCAAGGACCTCTGTTCGCCAATTCGCGAGGTAGTCCTTTAGAAGGATATGGTCTCCCTTGTCTGTTGGAGTCGAAAGGCTATTTAATTTTTCAGCTAGCGAATTGGCCTGCCACTCATGGACTTCGGCCTCCCATGACTGGTTGAGAACTGACCAACGACGAATCGCAACGCTTCTGTCTTTCGTCCTCAGGCTACCCCGTTTTTTTGTTATAGGGTGGAGGACGAAATAAACGCCATCCTCACTGAGATAGAGGCCAGGGTATCTTTGCAGACTCGAATGCTTTTTCGAACGATATCTAGGTGCCATATCAGGAAGCTAATTTACTCGCCAATTCGTGGATGAAGCTGTCATCTTCAGCACCGGATCCGGACATCCGACGCTCCATCTCCCGGAAATACTCATCCAAGTCGATCTTCCAGGCTTTCCCGAGCTTAAAGGCACCCGGGATAACTGCCAGTCCGAACTCGTCTTTCGCTGAGCAGAGTCGACGAACAGTTGAAGGGGCAGGCGGCGCGCTGTCGTATTCAAAGACAACCTGGATAAAATCTTCAATTGATACCGGACGCATAGCTATCTCCAGAACTCATTAAGAAGTAAGCATCTGACCCTTAAGTTGGGCTCTATTGGAGTCAAACTCGATCAGGCATGTAGCTAACTGTAAGTGTTTTTGAGCAGAAGCAAGCGCACAACGACCGCATAAAAATGCCGTCGTTTTGCAGGGTTGGCAGAATGTGGAGTGTCTTGCGACTAATTTAGATGTGAGGCTGGGTTAGTACTGAAAGCTGTGTTTGTTGGCTTGTAGATAAGATAAGTCATGTAATTATTCGCTGAGACATCTTCTGATCACTCGGGCCATCGTTCTATGACAACGAAACACGTAATGCCGTTTGCTGGCTATAATTATCTATCAGCTGATGATTTTGAGCGCATTCTCGAGTTGTTTTCTCTGGCTCTCGCTCAGTTAGACCCGACTGATGCTTGGGGACTCGGCGATACTCAATTGATGAACGCAAAACAGATCATCCATAAGTTTTATGGGGATCAAAGCCGCTACATTCCTTCGCTTGCGATAGAGATGTTCAATGAGCGTCTGATCGGCAATATCAGAAACGATAAAAACGGACGAATGACCCACTCACATTACCAGCCAAATCTTCTAATGCAGTACGCTACAGAAGTTGCTGATTGGGGGTTGGTGACTGGGGTCATTAGTGTACCCATAGAGCTAACGCACCATTAACGTCGCCAACTCCATTTCCAGTATGGTGCGGCCATAGACGCTTGTTGTGAAACTGTGGGAGGTGATTCCTTGAATCCTGTCAATTGGTGACCGATAGACGTTGGTGTCGACAAATACAGCGTTTCGTTTCGTTTTCCGACCATCCCGTCTTTTCTGAACAGCTTGCCATGAGCCATAAAGGTCACGTTGTGTTCGTACTTGAACACATCCAGTCTTTCGACTTGGATACGCCCGGGTTTTCCTTGCTGCATAACCTGCAAAATATCCCCGCGGCGAACACCAAGGATCTTTTCACAAACTCGCTGTTTGGCAACTTCAAGTTCTGATTCCCATTGCTCGATTATTTCTTCGGCAGAGAGCAACCCGTCTTGCAGTAGCTGCAGCGCCTGGAATTGTTCGCTGGGCCACCAAATCTTCATAGCACGCGCCAGCTTCTGGTGTAAGTCGGAATCCAGAAGGTCGTACACGACAGAGGATGCGAGTGTATGCATATCCTCAGCCTCCAGTAGAGTCTGTAGTAGACTCCAGTCTTCTCGGTATATTCGCACCTCTGGGTCGGTGTGAGTATTGCGCTGACGTTCTGGAAAAAAAGATAGCGGCCCCAGGTGGTCAATTGGAACCGGATCCGTCTCATAGATATCGTTGGGTGATTGCTGTTCAATTCTGAGCCAAGCGTGTGTCCCCGACACGCAAAGATCCGCTTTGGCAATGCAATATGATTTCGATGAAAAGATATACCGAACGCTCTGGCAATATTCTGAGCTATTAAGTGGGATTGCTGAGAATGCTAAGTACAGCTCATCAGCTAATCGCTTGGCGTTTGTGAGGTGCAACAGGAGCTCCTCGGAAACACGGACCACAACGAATTCGTTCTCGTTCCGATGGCTGTATTTTTCAGGTTTCGGGAATACCAACACATGCTTGGCGACCAATGGCAACAGAGCATCTAGAAGCCCGGCAGCAACCTGTCTTGCAGAAGCAAATGGCGTGTTTGGTAGTAAATCTTCGAAGCGCTTAATCGCCGTTGTTAAAACGGCGGACGCCAGTGGGGGATCGATTTGTACAAGCACTGTTCCTTTGAACTCGAATCGCCCCAATTCGGAGTTCTGGTTAAGAGCGATCTCAGCAGCCCTTTCGAAAAGTTCTTTTTTCCGCTCCGATAAATGAACCCCTGGTTGAATAGGTTTTTGGTTAAGCTGAGCACTGAGCATGTCCAGGTATGCAGTCATTGGCGGGATAGGTCGCTCCTGATTACCCTTGAATCGCGCCCAATAGCCCGAAGGGGGCTTGGGAACAGAAAGCTTGGTGCACAGTTTCTTCAGCGCGGCCCCTGAAATCCCGAGCTTGTCAGCTGCCTGCTCAATGGGCATCGACCAAACCAGATGCAAAAGCACCTCTCGATCTTGCTTGAGCCTGCCATCATTGAGTTTTTCCTGCATTGCACTAATTCCCTTGCGGCTCTTCAGAGATTTTAGGCAACTTTCTCATGTTTTAGTTGTGATCAACTGTTTGCAGTTGGATATCGCCGATCGGCTGCGACCTTGGTTTCCTTGTGCGAATCATTCAGTATTCAAGGCAAACTTTTATTGGCTTCGGTATTAATTCTGGAAGGTCAGGATGCATTTAACAAAAATCCAGGACATCAAAGGGTTCCGAATTTTTAAAGACTTCAGTTGGCCAGATAACCTCGACGACTTTGCTCGTTTCAATCTGATCTACGGCTTGAACGGAAGCGGCAAAACGACTTTGACAAACATTTTCTCGGATCTGGAGCACCGGCGCCCGTCTAGCGCATCGTCACTGCACTTTGAGTTTGGCGATAAAACGGTAGACGGAAAGTTGCCTCAAACCGTGTCAATCCCGCCTGTTCGGGTGTTCAACCGGAATTTTATCGAGCACTCCATCTTCGAAGATCCGGCGCAACAGGAGTTGGCTCCAGTTTTCTACCTTGGTGAGGACTCCATCGAAAAGCAGAAGGAGATCTCAGATTTAAGGTCGAAAGTCGAAACTGTCTTTGAAGATCTTAAGTCGCTCGAGTCTCAAAAATTCGCCAAGCAGAAAGGATTCGACAAATTCTGCAGTGAGGGCGCATCGAACATAAAAAATGCCCTCACGCGACCAGGTGGTAGATTCAATAATTACAATCGGCCAGCTTTTGAAAGCCGAGTAGAAGAGCTGTTGGCCTCTAGCGGTACCCGCTTGAAGGAGACCGAAAGGGGGCAGCTTCTGGGAGTTGCACATGCGCAACTCATGAAAACGGTTGCTAACGTGAAACTGCCTTCGATTAAGTTCATGGAATTGGCTCAAAGGGTCGAGCTTTTGCTGGAAAGGTCTGTAACGGCATCAGTTATCGAGGAGCTTCGCGACAACCCCAAGCTAGGACAGTGGGTTCAAACCGGCTTAAATCTACATCAACACCATTTTCAAACAGACCACTGCCTATTCTGCAACCAGAGCCTTCCAGAAAGTCGCTTGGACGATCTGGAAGCTCATTTCAACGATGAGCTGAATCGATTTCAGGATGAGCTGGACAACCAAATTCAGAGTATCAAGTCTTCGATTAGTTCAATTAATGACTTCGAGCTTCCGGCTGCTGGTTTACTTTATCAACACCTTCAAGCTGACTTCGAAAAAAGCGCGGGACGGTGGAAATCCAGCAAACTGAGTGTTGTTAATTTCCTTAACACACTGGTATCGGCGCTCAAGACAAAGCGTGAAAATCCCTTTAAGCGAATGGAGCTTCGGGATTATCTATTCGCATTCTCGACAGCGGCAAAAGATTCTAACTGGTTACTCAAAACCGCAAGTATAGCTTTGGATGCCTCTCAGAATATCGCAGCACAGTTTGGGCTCGAGGTCATCGACCGGATCAACAATTTAATCGACGAGCACAATCGGCACAGTTCATCATTTGAGCAAGAAGTCCGAGACGCGATGAATCGCCTGGCAGACGACATGGTTCTTTCAGCGCTCGATGAGTACCAACAATACAAGGACGAATTGCGTCAGCTGGATGTCAGCCTTGAGGACAAAAGGAGCGAGCGCGATAGGAAAAAAGCCCGAATGAAGCAGCTCGAAGAGGAGATGCGTCATCATGTAAAAGCTGCAGAGGAATTAAACGAAGAGGTGGCGGCATACCTTGGGCGGCGAGAACTGACATTCGAGGCGTCTGACTCTGGGTATCGTCTATTTCGCCATGGAGAACCGGCTTATCATCTGAGCGAGGGCGAGAAAACTGCTATAGCTTTCATGTATTTTCTGAAAACGCTCGAGGATGAGAGCTTGAATCTTACAGAAGCGATCATCGTGATAGATGATCCAATATCGAGTTTGGATGCAAACTCACTGTATAGCGCTTTCAGTTTCATGAAAACGAAAACATCAGAAGCTGCGCAACTGTTCATTCTCACACATAACTTTCAGCTCTTCCGGTTAGTTCGAAATTGGTTCGACCATATGAACCGCGGAAGGAAGAAAAATGCGCTGAATGCTCACATGTATCTTCTCGAACCAAAATGGGCCGAAGGAAACCGGTCCTCGTCGCTGGTTCCGCTTGACCCTTTACTCGCCAATTACGAATCCGAGTACCATTATCTCTTTAAGCAGATCTGGTCCGTCGCTCAAGATACAGAGGCTGCGCCTCTCGACCAGTATTACGTGCTTCCGAATGTGGGTCGGCGGCTATTGGAAACTTTCTTGAGCTTCAAATTTCCAGGTGGAAAGCCCACTCTTGGTTTGTTGATGTCTAAGGTTGAGTTTGATCCGGCAAAGAAAACTCGCCTGTTGCGTTTTTTACATGTTCATTCCCATCATGATCGTGTTGCTGATCCGGAGCACGACCTCTCAACGCTCAGCGAAGCTCCTCAGGTGTTCTCTGACCTATTGGGGCTTATGCACGCTCTGGATGAAGGACACTACAAAGGTTTGGTGGCGAGCATACAGCAACAGTGATGCTGGGTAAGCAATCGGTTCTATTGATTCCTGCCGTTAGCAGGCTACAGTTTGAGTATTCTTGTCGTAAATAAGGAAGTAACCAATGCCGATAACGGACTACCACGCCAAGTATTTTGCCTACGAACTCACCAGGCAGCGCCGTGGTGGTGACGTTGGTCGTCTGACCCAATCGCTGTTCGATGCCTCAGTAGACCTGAACCCCCACCAGATTGATGCAGCGCTCTTTGCTTTGCAGAACCCCTTGGTAAAAGGTGTGATCCTGGCGGACGAGGTCGGCCTGGGTAAGACCATTGAGGCTGCTCTGGTGCTGGCACAGTACTGGGCAGAACGTAGACGAAGATTGATTGTTGTTTGCCCTGCGGCTTTGCGTAAGCAGTGGGCAAACGAGCTGGCAGAGAAATTTCATCTGCCCTCGCAGGTTCTGGATTCCCGAACCTATAAGGAGTTGCGTAAGCAGGGTGTGGCAGATCCGTTCGACCAGCCCGGTGTTAACGTCATTTCTTACAATTTTGCTGCGAGGATGTCGGAGAAGCTACGGCTTACACCTTGGGACTTGGTTGTGTTCGACGAAGCCCACAAACTTCGTAACGCCCACCGGGAAAGTCACCGTACTGGCCAGGCTATTAAAGAAGCTTTCGGCTCTTGCAACAAGCTGTTACTGACGGCGACGCCTCTACAAAATTCCCTTATGGAACTGTACGGCCTGTCAACAGTCATCGACAGTCAATTGTTTGGTGACGCACTAAGCTTCCGTCGCCAGTACCTTCGCGGTGGAGAAGACCTAGAAGGCCTGAAAGATCGACTTCAGGAGTTCACGAAGCGAACCTTGCGTAAACAGGTTCTGGAGTACATCCGCTACACGCAGCGACGCGCCATCACTATTCCCTTCGCCCCTTCTGAAGATGAACTGCGGCTTTATAACTTAGTGTCAGCCTACCTGCAGCGTGAAAATAGTTACGGTGTCCCCCATCAACAGCGGCACCTGGTCACTCTGGTGGTTAGAAAACTGCTGGCATCCTCTACAAGTGCCATTATCAATACGCTTGAGACGATGATCGATCGGTTGAAAAGGCTGGAGCAAACTCAAGAGGATGAAGACAACTGGCTGGAAAAACTAATCGGTAGCGAGGATGTCGAAGATGACTTCCTTGACGAAGCAGCTGACGGGGAGGGTGATTACCAAGTTGAACAACTGGATGAGCCCATACAGCTGGACCGCCTCCGTGGAGAAATTGCTGAATTACAACAGTATCTGGACCTTGCGCACAGGATCACCGAAGACGCCAAATCTGAGGCGCTACTAAATGCGCTGGAACAGGGTTTCAGCCACATGACGGAGATGGGGGCGGAGCGTAAGGCTGTTATCTTCACCGAAAGCCGCCGAACTCAGGATTACCTGCTCAAGTACCTGGAACGCCACGGCTATCTCGGCAAGGTCGCCACATTTAGTGGTACCAATAATTCCAGCACTACGCAGGCGATTTACAAGCGATGGCTCACGCGTAATGAAGGTTCTGATCAGATTACCGGTAGCCCTGCAGTTGACCGGCGCACAGCGATTATCGATCACTTCAGGGACGATGCAGAAGTACTCATTGCCACCGAGGCTGCAGCAGAGGGCGTTAACCTTCAGTTCTGCAGCCTGGTGGTTAATTATGATCTGCCCTGGAATCCCCAGCGGGTCGAGCAGAGGATCGGGCGCTGCCACCGCTATGGTCAGAAATTTGATGTCGTCGTCATCAACTTTCTCAACCAGAAGAATGAGGCCGATCGGCGGGTTCTTGAACTGCTCAGTGAGAAGTTTCACTTGTTCGATGGCCTGTTTGGCGCGTCAGACGAAGTGCTGGGCCGAATCGAGTCCGGTGTCGACTTCGAGAAGCGCATAGCGGCCATTTACGACACTTGCCGGTCTCAGGCCGAAATCGAACAGGCCTTCAATGATCTTCAAAAGGAGCTGGAAGAAAGCATCAACCGGCGAATGCAAGAGACTCAGGAAAAGCTTCTGGAGCATTTCGATGCCCAAATCCACGACTTGCTGAAGATCCAGCGCGAGAGAGCAGAGCAGCAGCTCGACCGGGTAAGTCGCCTATTCTGGCAGCTCACCAGGCATCAACTCGCCCCCTTCGCCACCTTCGATGAGAAGCGCCTGGCATTTGAGTTGAACGAAAGTCCGTTAACCAAGGTGCCCACCGGTGCATATGAGCTGATTCGAAAGGGCGAGAAACCGTCAGAGCACGCCCACCTGTACCGGTTAAGCCACCCCCTCGGTGAGTACGTTTTGGACACTGGCCGTAGGTTGGAAACACCGGTAACTGAAATGGTTTTCAATCTGACTGGTCACGAGGTGAAACTTTCCGCACTCCAGAATCTGCCGGAAAAATCCGGCTGGCTTGAACTGAATTTGCTTGAGCTGCAAAGCTTTCAGCGCGAGGAACACCTGGTTTTTACCGCAGTCACGGATGACGGACAGCTGCTGGATGAAGAGCAGTGCGAGCTCATTTTTCGGCTGCAGGGCGAGGTGCTGGGCAATGACGCTGGCGGCCCCGATCAGCAATCTGGGCGACAGATAAGTGAAACCGTCACCAGGCAACTGGATGCCCGGCTCAGCCGATTGCTCGACGAGAACAACGAATACTTCCAGCGAGAGCGGACCAAGCTGGAAGCCTGGGCAGACGATCAGTTGTTGAGTGCAGAGCAAAAGCTTGAGGACACGAAAACGCAGATCAAGGAAGCCAAGCGTCAGTCACGGCTGGCAGAGAGTGTTCAAGATCAAAAGCATGCTCAAGAAGAGATTAGGCGTCTAAGCAAGTTGCAGCGCCGGCAGCGACAGGAAATATTCGATGTGGAAGATGAGATAGAAGCCCGCCGAGATGCCTTAATTGATGCGCTGGAGCGCCAGATGCATCAGGGCAGTAGCACCCATCACCTGTTTCGAATTCGATGGCGCCTGGCCTGATTTTTCGTTGCCAGTTCGATTAACAATCTCTCAGGTATTTGTGGGAGAATCCTCCGCATTTCAGACCTGCCAAGTTCGATTTTTTAAACAGGGTACACTATGAGTAACGCGACACAGCAGTTAAAAGCCCAACAACGTCGACAGAAATTTGCCGACCTTCTGCGCGAAATGTTCCAGCTGAATCAGCCGGAACTGGATTTTGGGCTCTATCGCATCATGCACGCCCGTAAAGATGACATTAACCGCTTTATTGAGCAGGACCTGCCGAGAATCACTCAGGAAGCATTCAGCCAATACGCCAGCCAAGATCAGGCTCAGCTGGAAGCCGAACTGGAAGAGCACATCAAGAACGCGAAAGGCTTGGGTATGGACCCAGACGCGATTCCCAAAGTGCAAGAGCTCAAGCAAAAACTGCAGTGTGGATTCGACCTCGCGCGGGAAGAGGGGGAAGTCTACGACGCATTGGTCACCTTCTTTAACCGTTACTACAACGAGGGTGACTTCCTGTCACGCCGGGTATACAAAGATGGAACCTACGCCATTCCCTACCAGGGTGAAGAGGTAGTACTGCACTGGGCCAACAAAGACCAGTACTACATCAAAAGCAGTGAAACCCTGCGGGATTACAGCTTCCGCCTTAACCCGGATGCCGGTCCCGGCGAAGATCCCATGCGCGTTCATTTTAAGCTAGTGGATGCTGAAGCTGGTGCCAAAGACAACAACAAGGAATCCGCTGAAAGTCGCCGGGTCTTCGTGCTGGACGTGGAGGACCCGTTTGAGTTGATAGAAGGCGAAGAAACCGAGCACGGCGAGCATTACACCGACCTGCAATGTCGATTCATGTTCCGGTCGGCGACGGAAAGTGACTGGACGGAAGCCGAGAAAAAGAAGGTGACGGCTGCGGCCCAGAAGAAGCCACCGACACAAGATGCGCTTAGAGCAATTGCTGAACAAAGGCTGCTGGGGGCAGCCTCTGATTTGCCCGAGCCCTGGAAGAGTGCGCTGGCAAAGCCCTACCGTAAAGCCGATGGCAACTTGGCTGATTATTCAATACTGGCTGGGCAACTGAATAACTACACTAAGAAGAATACGTTTGACTATTTTATTCACAAAGATCTTGCCGGCTTTTTGACCAGGGAGCTGGATTTTTACATCAAGAATGAACTCCTCGATTGGGAGGATATTGCCTCTTTAAAAAATGACACGGCAAGACTCGCCCCACTGCTCAGCAAAATTGAAGTGATTCGTTTGCTTGGAGAGAAGATCATCGCTTTCCTTGCGCAGTTGGAGAACTTCCAGAAGAAACTGTGGTTGAAAAAGAAGTTCGTAACCGAAACTAATTACTGTTTGACGCTAGATATACTTGCTGATCATGACGAACTTCTAGCAGAGATCTTTAATAATTGTGATCAATTAAAAGAGTGGGAAGATCTCTATAAAATAGATTTGACGGACCTTCGGGAGTGTTTAGAAAAAGAAGGCCATTCGGGTGTTCTTGATAACCCGAAATACCGGCACCTTATGATCGATACTGCAAAATTTGACCATTTATTTAAACAGAGTTTAATTTGTTCTATTGATGGAATTGATGAGAAGTGTGATGGCGTTGTGGTTAATGCAGAAAACTTTCAAGGCCTTTGTTTTTTGAAGGAGAGATATGAATCAGAAGTTGAGTGTATTTATATAGACCCGCCATATAACACTGATGCGAGTGCCATAATGTATAAAAACGGCTATAAATCCTCAAGCTGGATGTCGTTGATGAATGACCGGCTTCAATTGGCAAGGGATTTGATGTGTCGTGATGGTGTTTTGGCGTCAGCTATAGATGATGAACAACAAAAGGAGCTCGCGTTTCTATTAGAGTCAGTCTTCAGATCGGAGCTCCTGGGGGTGTTCTCTATCCGGTCTAACCCCTCAGGCCGACCGACCAAGACCGGCTACTCTGTTTCGCATGAGTACAACCTTTTTGTAGGAAGGACTGATGAGTCTAATATAAGTAGGCTTCCCCCGACCGATGCTCAGCTGTCAAGATTCAGCGAGAAGGATGAATCCGGAATCTTCGAATGGAGAAATTTGAGAAGGGAAGGCTCGAACTCTGATCGAAACGCAAGGAGAGCACTTTATTATCCAATCTATATAAGAAATGAAAAGGCTTATGTACCAGAAATGTACTGGGAAGATCAGGATAAGTCATGGGTTGTTACTGAAGATCCAAAGCCCACTGATTCAGTTGTTTGGCCGATTAACGACCAGGGGGATGAAAAAACGTGGAGATGGGAGAATTCGAAAGTCGCTTCATCACCAGATCTAATTGGTATTCGAAAGGATCGATCAGGAAAAGACTATGTATATTACAAGAGGCGTCCAAATGATGACGGCGTAGTATCGGTATCTTCTTGGTTTGACGCTAAGTATTCGGCAACTGAGCATGGTTCAGCGTTGATTAAGGATTTATTCGGAAAGATGGCCTTTTCCTACCCAAAATCAATTCATGCGGTTAAGGACACTGTTCATATTTCTGGTGGAAGCAAAAAGGATGCTAAAGTCCTTGACTTCTTTGCCGGCTCAGGAACCACTGGCCATGCAGTCATTGATAAAAATAGGATCGATGGCGGAAATCGTAAATATCTTTTGATCGAGATGGGAGAGCATTTCGATACGGTTATTATTCCTAGGTTGAAAAAGGTTTCGTATTCTGCCCGCTGGAAAGCTGGATTGCCCCAACTTTCGGAAGATGGCACATTCGAATCCATGTCACAGTTCTTCAAATATCTTCGACTTGAAAGCTACGAAGATTCTCTCAACAACTTGTCTCAAACCAAGTCGCCAAATCAACAAAAGATCTTTGGCGAGCTGTCACCGCCTCAGGCGCAAGCTGCCCGAGAAGCGTATTTTTTGAATTACATGCTTGAAGTCGAATCACGGGAATCTAACTCTCTGCTTAATGTTAGGAAATTCCGGGAGCCAAATCATTACGAGCTTAAAGTTTGCGCTTCTAATAGTGATCAAACTCGGTCTATAAATGTCGATTTGTTGGAAACCTTCAACTATCTACTGGGCTTGAAAGTAGAGCATATTGCTGCGCCAATTCACTTCGAGGCTGAGCTGAACCAAGGCGACTACGGCCGCTGGCAGGCCAAGGTTAAGCGCAGTGAAACCGGCAAGTGGTGGTTCCGAACCGTCTACGGCACGAACCGGGCAGGGCAGCAGGTGCTGGTGGTATGGAGAAACCTTCCCTCGGTCATTGATGGCGAGGCCGATGGTATCCAGAAGGACAATGCCGTGCTGGATGCAGTACTGATCGAGAAGCTCTCTATTCGCCTGACCGAGAGCCAAGACGACGAAATCGATGTGTTGTACGTGAACGGTGACCACAACATCAGTATTCCCCGGTCCCGCAAAGGTGAGCCTATGGAGCAGGCGCGTATCCAGCTGATTGAGGAAGCTTTCCATCGGCTGATGTTCGCCGACACTGAAGCGGTTCATTAAGGGGAATACCATGGCAGCACGAAAATCCGCTAAGGGCAGCAAACAGGCTCTGCCATTTCGCCACCACTTGGTGCTCAATCAGTGGTTGTTTTCCCTGTTCGGGTTCGACTCTCTCAGTGGCCAGTTTGATCTGGGAAATCGGGAGGCGCCGACACTCGAGGCGTTTCGCGACCGTTTTCAGCTGATTGGCGAAACCAGCGGCCGTAATGCCGAGGGGGAGCATCTGATCATTCAGAGAATGCGGGAAAACCTCAACGAAAACGCGAAGCTGAGCGATGAGCAACTACTGGAGTACGACCGCCGGATTAAGCAGTTCACAGATACCATCAATAACGCGCGCCTGGCCTCCGTGGAGGAGCCGATTGAATGGAAGTACTTCCAGTACTTGATGCTGCTTTTCACCGAGATTTACCTGGACTATTTGTTCACTAAACCGGATGAGTTGCTGGAGTCGCTCAACCAACAGATTGAGCGTTGGAACGATCACTGGGTTGTGGAGCAGGGGTTTAATCACAAACCGCTGGACTTGCTGAACCCGGAAGATGATCTGTGGCCGCAGCTCAACATGGTGGCCTACTGGAGCGCGACCGGTTCCGGTAAAACCCTGATCATGCACGCTAACATCCTGCAGTATCGCTTCTACCTGCAGCAGTATGGAAAAGCCGGGGATATCAACAAGATTATTCTGCTGACCCCCAACGAGGGGCTTACCCAGCAACACCTGCGTGACCTGGACAAGTCCGGAATCAGGGCCAGTGAGTTCTCTGCCCGTGGTGGCGACCTGTTCGCCCAAGATGTGATTGTCATCGACATCAACAAGCTTCGTGATAGCGAGAAGAAGAAAACGGTTGCGGTCGACTCCTTCGGCTCTCGCAACCTGCTGTTGGTGGACGAAGGCCACCGGGGGACGGCCAGTGGTGGTGGCAGCTGGTACGACTACCGGCAAAAATTGTGTTCGCTGGGATTCTCCTTCGAGTACTCCGCTACGTTTGCCCAGTCAGGCTCCAAACATGAGAACCTGCGCCAGACCTATACCAAGGCCATTCTGTTCGACTACTCGTACCGGCATTTCTACGGGGATGGCTACGGTAAGCAATCTCAGATCCTGAACCTGCAAGCAAATCCCAATGCCCAGGATGAATTTCGATATCTGGTTGCTTCGTTACTGAGTTACTACCAGCAACTGCGGTTGTTTGAAGAGCAAAAGGTCAGCTTCAAGCCCTTCAACCTGGAGAAGCCGCTATGGGTGTTTGTAAGCTCTAAGGTAACGGCAACGCTGTCCAGCGGTGAGGCTTCAGACACCGTTCAGGTGCTAGCGTTTATCGACCTGGTGTTGCACAAGCAGGAAGAGACGATTGCTGCAATTGATTACCTGCTGAAACGTGGCATGGTTGCCAAGGGCGGAACCGATCTGCTGCATGGTCGGTTCAATTACCTAAAAGAGCTGGGTGAGAGTGGGGATGCGCTTTACCACGACCTGCTGGACAGGGTATTCAATAGCAGTGGTGGTCGCCTCCACATTGAAAATATTACCGGTATTCCTGGTGAAATCGCGCTTCGAGCAGGCACGTCAGACACCCCCTTCGGGGTTATCAACGTGGGGGATGATGCAAAGCTGGTCAAACTCTGTGAGAAGCACGACCTATTCACTCAGGATTCTCGCTTTAGCGAAAGCCTTTTCCAAGGCATCAACACCGACAATTCACCCGTCAACCTGCTGTTGGGCTCGAAGAAGTTCACTGAGGGTTGGAGTAGTTGGCGCGTTTCCAATATGACGTTGATGAACGTCGGTAAAAATGAGGGTGCCCAGATCATCCAGCTGTTCGGCCGTGGCGTTCGGTTGAAAGGCTGGAAAACGACACTGAAGCGTTCGGCGGAACTTGCCACTGGATTGAAAGAAGCCGGCATCGAGCGGCCAGACCACATTGGTGTTTTGGAGACCCTGAACATCTTTGGGGTGAAGGCCGATTACATTGCTCAGTTCCGGAAGGAGCTGGAAGACGAAGAGATCCCGGTTAATGAGGGCCTTGAAGAATTCGTGCTACCGCTCAAGCCGATGAAAGATCTGCGCAAGGACCTTCATGTTGTTCGGGTTAAGGAAAGCATCGCCAATAAGGCTATCGGCGGCTCCGGTACGGCGTTTCAGGAACTTGCCGAACAGGTGGTACTGAAGGCGCCACGGGATTTGCAGCTTACTGAGATTGACTACTTTTGCAGTCCACCAAGGGTCAACTTGGACTTCTATCCCCAGGTTGGACTGTTCGCAACCGACAAGAAGGGCGTTCAGAACACCGGGGCCAAGATTCAGCGCCTAAAGCCGACTCACATTGCCCTGTTGGATATGCAGCGCCTTTATTTTGAGTTGCTGGCGTTCAAGAGGGACAAGCGTTGGTCAAACCTGACCATCACCCCGGATGTCGTTGAAAAACTCCTGACTGATAATCGGTACGACTGGTACCGGCTCTATGCCCCGGATGAAGCGATGGAGCTGGGCCGGTTGGAGAAGATGACACTATGGCATGATATGGCGATATCCTTGCTCAGAAAGTACTGTGAGCTGTTCTACGGATTCCGCCGGAAACAGTGGGAAGCGGACAAGCTGGAGTACAGACCGATCACCGAAAATCGGAAGTACCTCCCGGGTGTGAGTGAAGCCACACCAGAAGGCAGCTACATGGTCACTCTTGACCGGGTTCGCCATCAGTCCCTGATTAAACAACTCTCGAACTTGAGGGAGAGTATCGACAAGGGTGATGTGGATACCTGGAATGGCGCGGTTAAAGAAGGACTGGAGTTTATCTGGTGCGAGCGGCACTTCTATCAGCCGCTGCTGGCATCCACCCAGGGGCTGGATTTTCAGGTGACTCCGGTATCCCTCAACAAAGGCGAGGCGGATTTCGTTCGCGACATCCAGGCGGCAACTAAGACTGGGGCTTTTGAAGGCTACGAGGTTTACCTTCTGCGCAACCAGACCGGTCAGGGAGCCGTGGGTGTTTTCGTTGATGGTGGCTTCTACCCGGACTTCATCCTTTGGCTAGTGAAGGGCCAATCCCAGAAAGTAGTTTTCGTCGACCCGAAAGGCCTGCGCCATCATAAACCGGACGATCCCAAAGTTCGCTTCCATGAGACAATCAAGGACATTGAGGCAGACCTTCGCAAGCAGCGTCCGGAAAATGCCGGAATCGAGCTGCATGCGTTCCTAATCTCGGAGACGCATTCGTCTCAGTTGGTGAGTCAGTGGAAGGATACGACGGGCCATGCAGTCACTCGGGAACTCATGGAAAGCTGGAATATACTATTTCGTGAGGAAGATGTTGAGTATGTTAAGAAGCTGGTCAAGGCGGTTACTTGATTGGGACGACGAGTTGGGTGAAAGTTATAGCCAGTGCGTCTTTCACGGACAGTGACTTCAATTAACTACAAGGGAAAAGCATGCACGAACCTCGCATTAAAGAGTCCTGGGGTAAAAGCTTATGTAGACGTACCGTCAGGGTTTGCGAATCTTGGTTCGTGAAGCATATCGCTCGACCGATCCTGTTTCTCTTTCCGCCCATACTGGTGACGACGCTGGCCGTTAGACAGGGGCTACACGCAGACGTGGTCGAGTTTGCTGGTGAATCAGTCGGCAACTTTCTTAACAGCTCAGCCTTAATAATCATTGTCGGAACCTATGTCTATGTAGTACTCATGAAAGCGGCTTATGCTGCTATCCGGTCATACGCCAAACCTGCACGGCAGCTAGAAACCGGAGATCTTTTCGCTTTACTGAAGGCTATTGATATTGTGGTCGGTGATAAAACCAAAAGGTTTAATTCTGAAGCGAAATTGAGAATGAAGGCAGCTGATGTGTGCGGCAGGAAAACATTTCTGCAGATTACCCGGCCAGATCAGCAAATACCGCTGCTTATCGCGGGGATCAGAAGCGTATTCGAGTTCATGGGCTCGAAAAATACAGCATTTAGGGTAGGGCTTATCAAAATTGAAAATGATAAACCCGTAGATTGGTACTCCTTCGATCCAGCATCCTCGCCTCCTCGTACACCTGCAGCAGACCTTAAGGCCCCGACGAGCACAGTGTCACGTTGTATTAAAGCTCGCTCAATAGTAGTTGTGGAGAACATCGGTAAAGAGTTAGCGAAAAAGACAAAGGGTGAGCGTCGCTTTATGAGAGGTAATGTCCAAAATGGGGAGGAAGGAGCTCAACTATGTTACCCAGTCATCCATCCTGCAACTAATAAAATTGAGTACGTGATTACAATTGCCGGCAATAGGTCTCTATGCCTTGTGGAGAAACATTCAGAGCTTTATGCGTGGGTTATTGAGCATTTCTCGGTGCGTATCACATTGGAGCATAGCCTCCTAATTCTTAGGGAGAGAGCACGTGAGTCAGAAGAACGATCAGCAGCCTAAAAAAGTTGTGATTAAGTTCAGTGTTGATTGCTCATCCAGCGAAGCAGCGAAGCAATTACGACGGTCTGAATTTGAAGAGTCTGTAAAAAAAGATTCCGATATGTACGGGAAAAAGAAAAATAATAGCGATTCATAATAGATTTTGTCAGGCTAAATTCGCCCAGTGTGAGAGGGTGAATATGGCGAGTCGCCGGCAAGTTAACGCTATAGCAACGGTTTTTTGCGCCATCTCACAGCTAAGAGATGGCTTTACCACATTCCCTCAAGGGCTTTTTTGCGCAACTCAGGCTTGAGCCGTTTTTAGGCGCACACCTTCTTCAGTCGCCGGTTTTGATCTTCTAGCTCTTTCATGCGTTTGATCATGGAGGTATCCATGCCTTCAAATATGGCTTGCCACTTATAAAAATTGTCAATGTTCATTCCGTGCTCTCGACAGAGTTCCGGCACCGGTATACCGCTCTCGGCTTGTTTCAAAATTGCCATAATCTGGTTGTCTGGAAAACGTGACTTCTTCATGCAGAATCTCCCTGGGGGTAGCTTACGAAAAATTCTACTTTTGATCGCCGCTGTTTTTCGGGGGAATTACACCGGTAGACAAGTTATTTTGATGTATCTGATTCATTGGCAAGATAGGGGCTCGATGCTCATCTGACTGACACAGCGGCCACGTTTTTCCGTCACCATTAGGTAGGTACGACTATCAATTTTGTACCGGTTTGGCTGAGGGTAGGTTCATGATCCCGTGCTTCGGGTGAGCCGCATAAGCGTAGCGAGACTAATAGCTTTGAGCATTTGAAGTGATCAACGGTAGAGCACCTTGCAGACTAAAGCGGCGGGTGTAGTTTTGATAGCAAATCATGAACAAAAGGCGGGAAAATGGATCGGTTAATTTATATGATTTTGGGAGCTGGGATCGGTCTCATGATCAGTCCTTTAGCCGCTTTTGTCGGGGCTGTTGTAGGTATACTGTCCAAGGACTGGTGCAGTGTTCAAACAGCGGTAGAGTTGTTGCCGACCAACTCCGACATGGAACTCGATGAAGATGAAGAGTGGTTGCTGACCAATCCTTCCAGTCCATTATTAGACGATTCGTCGATGAGCAACTCAAATAGCTCATTGGATAATGACAATTTCGGCCTGGAGATTAACCCAGCAAATGGCTTGCCGATGGTCGACCAAGCGATTGATGTTGCTGGAAACCCATACGGTATGGACAACTAACTAGAGCGTAGAGAAGTGTACGTGCGATTTCCGTCACCAGAATTGTGACATAAATGGGAGGCTGTTGTAGGTTGCGGGTAGCGCTAGCCGATTACACAGCGTTAGGGGCCTCACTTAACCATGGTCGCACAGTATCGTATGGCTCGATTACGATCGCCTCGGTCGGTCCAAAAAAAGGGAAGGCAGAGGAATCGTTCGGGCAACATTTTGAGAAATCTGATGTGATCTTGGCGAGTTCCGGAATGTGTGATCAAGGCCCGTCGTCTGAGTACTTGCAAATGCTCCGGGATGATCCGAGAAATACAATTATCTGGGCGGGCTCTCTTGGAAGGCTCTGAGCAAGGTGCGGAAGTTGTCGATTTATTGTCTCATTATTCGGGGCATGGTGATCAGCAAAAACATTTGGACAATATTTTCGAACTTGGTGGCTATAAGGGCAGGCAGGGGGGGGGACAACTGTTTTCATCAATCACGGAGAGCCTGGTAGCAAAGAGACGTTCAGAGCAAAGATCATGGAGCGAAACAGGGAAAAAAGACCTGGGCAGAGGAAAGTTGCCAAGGCTCTGATTGCTAATGATGATTGGTTTGATCTTGATGCAGGCGATTATGCGCAAGACACCCGGTCTCTGACCAAGCAGGAACTACAAGAGGAAATTGAGCGATTGCAGAAACTGCTTCAAACCGCGTAGCGGAAAATAGCATTGGCATGATGCCGAAATACCCTCCCTCTGGTGCCGATTGTAGCCCCTGTCTGACGAAGCCTTGAGCGATATTAAGTAAAGGACCTATTTCGTGTGAACCGCTGGTGTACCTGTGGGTTCACTGGTGCAAAAAGTAGGTCATTCGGATGAATTGATCAGTGTACCGTGAGTGAACCTGTAGGTTCACAGCATTACTCATGATGAGCGCAGTTGATGAGCAGGATACCGCCAGTGAACCCACAGGTTCATTGGCGTACCTAGCCTAGCCTTATTTGGTTGAGCTCGAAAAAGCAGTGGCAACCCGCCATTTTCAGGACTTGCGAAGCTGCTTCAGTTATCTCAGAATCATGTCAGACGTCTGTCCGCGACGCATAGCGGAATAGAGCTAGCTGGGCCTCGAACAGCTGCGGCCATGCCATCGAACTAGATGGTAAGCCGCCTGCCAATCGGCAGTACCGCAAAGACTCACACCATTGAGTCACTTCAGACCGCTGTACCGGACCTCCCGGTTTCAATCTCTCAGTAGGGATTTGATGATCCCTCCGGAGAGTTTCCGTTCAGTTTTTTTGCCGCATGCATGCGTTTTGTCGCAATGCTGTTGCAAACCAACCTCGACGTTGATTTTTAGACTCGACTTGGCCGTACGTGGAATAGTTCTGGCTGATTTATAAGGCCACCACTGGGGTATCGTCACTCGTTCTGCTGTTTTTTTTAAAAAAATCATTTCACACAGAGACAGGTTAGAACGATGTAATGCTAGGCCGCGCTACGCGCGGTATTAGCCGCCAACTTCGGTGGACGAAACTGGACGAAAACGTGGCTTCAGGCCAAATTTTCTCAGTTTTAACCACCCTTTCTATTGCTCGAGCCGCGCCATCTGGAGCGCGGGGCTCAATGCCTACGCCGGGGCTGTGCCACCCAATGTCCTATTACGACAGGGACGGTACCGCGAGCGACTTACTGTCAATGGCCATTTATTTTGACCCACCTTTGGCCAATAAAATTGACCCACCTTTCATAGTCTAGTTTGTGGTTTTCTGCTTCAGTCGATAGCTTTCTCCTCCCAGCATAAAGATGTG
>NZ_NIHC01000005.1 GCF_002806945.1 Marinobacter salexigens | reverse complement strand
TGCGCCGATGGTAGTGTGGCATTTGCCCATGTGAGAGTAGGTCATCGTCAGACTCTTAATACCCAAAACCCCAGCTTCCAAAGAAGCTGGGGTTTTTTTATGCCCGGAATTTAGGTTTGGCAACAGACTGAACACTGCCCCCTACACCTCCGGGTGATATACTGTTTCTATTAAAGCCAATTCCGATACGGAGAACCTCAATGTCTGGCAACGATCATCTGGTTATTTTCGATACAACTCTCCGTGATGGTGAGCAAAGCCCCGGCGCCACCATGAATAAAACCGAGAAGCTTCGTATAGCCAAAGCTCTTGAAAAGCTTCGTGTGGACGTTATTGAGGCAGGCTTTGCAATTGCGAGCCAAGGTGACTTTGAGGCGGTTAAATCCATTGCCGAAACTATCAAAGGTTCAACGATTTGTAGCCTTGCCCGTGCCTTGGACAGTGATATTGATCGGGCGGCCGAGGCAATTCGCCCGGCGGAAAGAGGGCGCATCCATACATTCATTGCCACCTCCCCCATTCACATGCAGCACAAATTGCAAATGCAGCCGGACGAGGTGATTGAGCAGGCTGTGCGGTCTGTAAAGCGTGCACGAAGCCATGTCGATGATGTCGAGTTTTCCTGTGAAGACGCTGGCCGCTCAGAGCTGGACTTTCTCTGTCGGATTATTGAAGCGGCGATAGACGCCGGCGCAAACACTATCAACATTCCCGACACGGTTGGCTATGCCATACCGGAGCAGTTCGCAGAAACTATTCATCAGCTGCTTAACCGTATACCCAATGCGGATAAAGCGATCTTTTCCGTACACTGTCACAACGACTTGGGTTTGGCCGTGGCTAATTCACTGGCGGCTGTAACCCGCGGTGCGCGCCAGATCGAATGTACCATTAACGGATTGGGGGAGCGCGCAGGTAACGCCTCGCTGGAAGAGATTGTGATGGCAGTGCGTACACGGCAGGATTTCTTCAATATTGATACCCGGATAGACGCTAGCCATATCGTTCCGGCGTCGCGTCTGGTTTCTACGATCACAGGCTTCCCAGTACAGCCAAACAAGGCCATCGTGGGCGCTAATGCGTTTGCTCATGAATCAGGTATTCATCAGGATGGCGTGCTTAAACATCGCGAAACCTACGAAATTATGCGGGCAGAAGATGTTGGCTGGCATACCAACAGCTTGGTATTAGGGAAACACTCGGGTCGTAATGCATTCCGCACCCGGTTGTTGGAGCTTGGTATCCAGTTTGAAACTGAAACTGAGCTGAATGAAGCATTTACCCGATTTAAAGCTCTGGCTGATTTGAAACACGAGATTTTCGATGAAGATTTGCAGGCTATTGCCAGTGACACCCGGCAGAAGGATGAGGAGGGTCGTTATGGCTTGGTGTGCCTGCAGGTGTGCTCGGAAACAGGCGTTGTGCCGAAGGCTACCCTCACGATGACCATGGACGGAAAAGAGCACAAAGTTGAAGCAGATGGTAGCGGGCCGGTTGATGCGGCATTCAAGGCCATAGAGTCACTGGTAGATTCCGGGTGCAGCTTGCAGCTTTACTCTGTAAACAATATCACCAGCGGTACCGATGCTCAGGGTGAGGTGACTGTTCGTCTTGAGCGAGGCGGGCGCATTGTAAACGGTATCGGTGCCGATACAGACATCATCATTGCCTCGGCCAAAGCCTATATAGAAGCGCTAAACCTCATAAGCAGTGGCGGCATCCGGCAGCACCCACAGGTTGCAGATGTTTAAATGATCCAGATTGAGGCGCAGAGGCAGTTTTATCTCGGGGCAGCAGGTGTTCGCCTGTGGTATGCCCGCGAGCCGCTACCGGGTGCAGCACCTAGCCCGGAGTTTCTGTTCCCGGAGCCGGAAGAGCCCGCACAGCACCCTGTATCCGGCCAAAAAACAGGGCCTGATGCGGGAAGGGTCGGTTCGGCAAGAAGCTTCCCGGCTGCTGATAAAAAAAGCGGGCAACGAATTGCCAGCCTTCAGGCGCTGATGGAGAGCAAGGCAGAGCCAGAATCTCTGGGCGCCACAGAGACTGATCCGCTGGTGGCAACTGAGACTGTTGAGAGTGTATCTAAGGGTGATGCCCTGTCGGTAGATGCTCAGGCACATGCACTCCGGGAGGTTAACTTAAGCCTGGGCGTGTTTGCTGGTGTGAATTACGTGCTTGTTGCCGATATTTCCAAAGCAGCGAGTTTACGCCTGCAGGAGACCCTTGCCACAAATATATTGAAAAGCCTCGGGGACGACCAGACAAGTGCCCCGCAATGGGTTGACTGGCCAGTATTCAGGAATCGTCTGGTTCCCGGTAACTCGCTTACTGACTTGAGGGCGGTAATGCAGAGTGTGTTGACCGAAACAGCTGGCAGGAAGGTTATTGTGCTTGGGACGCTGGGTGATCTTGGTGGGCGTAGCAGAGAAACCGGCTGGCTGGTTGATGTTCTGGGGCGCAATCCTGATGTTGAGTACGAGCATTCACTTGCGGCACTCGCGAGCAATCCAGACCTGAAGCGCTCATTGTGGCAGCAGCTTAAACCTCTGGGTAGATCGTGATGCACCGAAATGTGGCCTCATATGACCCTTCCCAAGGGCTGGAGTTGACGGTTCGACCTTTGGCGCCCGAAAATCTGCCAGAGGTTCTCGAGATTGAGCGCCAAGCATACTCCTACCCCTGGTCTGAAGGAGTATTTCTGGATTGCTTCAAGCCAGACTATCGGTTTTGGGGCGCCTGTCTTGGAGATTCATTGGCTGGCTATGCTGTTGTGGTCTATATCCTTGATGAGGTGCACCTGCTGAATCTTTGTGTCCATCCGGGATGCCGAAGCCGGGGCGTCGGGAAGCGGTTGTTGCGACACCTGATCGCGGAAGCTACCCGAAATGATATGAATCAGGTTCTTCTTGAAGTCCGGCAAAGTAACAGCATGGCGTGTAAATTGTATCGTAATGAGGGTTTTGAGGAGATAGGTCGCCGCCCTCGATATTATCCAATGGCCAACGGTAGGGAGGATGCGAGGGTTATGTCCTTGCTCTTGCATCCCTGACGTCTGGTGCTAGTGTTCGCGTAACGGCCTCTTAGCCCTTATAATGGCCGACTTTTCCGAATATCTGACGCGGGTTTCTCTTAGACTATGTCTCACCTTTCCCAGGAAGTGGCCAAGCGCCGCACCTTTGCAATCATTTCTCACCCGGACGCCGGTAAAACAACCATTACCGAAAAGGTGTTGTTGTTTGGGCATGCACTGCAAAAAGCAGGGACAGTCAAAGGCAAGAAGTCTGGTCAGCATGCAAAGTCAGACTGGATGGAGATGGAAAAGGAGCGGGGAATCTCCGTAACCACCTCGGTAATGCAGTTTCCTTATGGCGGTAAGTTGGTGAATTTGCTGGATACGCCGGGCCACGAGGATTTCTCTGAAGATACATACCGCACCCTTACCGCCGTTGATTCTTGTTTGATGGTGATCGACAGCGCAAAAGGCGTAGAAGAGCGCACCATCAAACTGATGGAAGTTACCCGTCTCAGAGATACGCCTATTCTCACCTTCATGAACAAGCTAGACCGGGACACGCGCGACCCGGTGGAGCTTATGGATGAGGTGGAGGAAGTTCTGAATATTGCGTGCGCACCGATTACCTGGCCCATTGGGATGGGGAAGAGTTTTAAGGGTGTGTACCACCTGCTTCGGGATGAGGTGATTCTCTATCAGAGCGGACATGGGCACGAAATTCAGGAGGAGCGGATCATAAGCGGGCTCGACAACCCGGAACTTGACACTATTCTGGGTGAGTACGCCAGTGATTTGCGTGATGAGGTAGAGCTGGTGAAAGGTGCCTCTCACGAATTTGAGCGGGAAGCGTTCCTCGCGGGTGAGCTCAGTCCGGTATTTTTCGGAACGGCTCTGGGAAACTTTGGGGTCGATCATATGCTGGATGGTTTGGTGGATTGGGCGCCTGCACCTCAGCCTCGAGAGACGGATGCGCGGTTGGTGCAGCCTGAAGATGAGAGATTCTCGGGTTTTGTATTTAAAATACAGGCTAACATGGATCCCCAGCACCGTGATCGTGTGGCGTTTATGCGCATTGTATCGGGCAAGTACAGCCAGGGAATGAAAGCGCGCCACGTGCGTATCGCAAAAGATGTGCGTTTTTCTGATGCGCTGACATTTATGGCTGGCGACAGGGAGCAGGCTCAGGAGGCTTACGCTGGGGATATTATCGGGCTGCATAACCACGGAACTATCCAGCTGGGGGATACCTTTACCGCTGGTGAGGATATGAAGTTCAAGGGCATCCCCAATTTTGCACCTGAACTATTTCGCCGTATCCGTTTGAAAGACCCGCTGAAAGCGAAGCAGTTACAGAAAGGTTTGATTCAGCTTTCAGAAGAGGGGGCGGTTCAGGTTTTCCGGCCCTTGCGAAATAACGACCTGATTGTCGGGGCCGTGGGTGTTTTGCAGTTCGACGTTGTGGTTAGTCGCCTCAAGACTGAGTATAAGGTTGAAGCTGTTTATGAGCCCATCAACGTTGCTACAGCGCGCTGGGTAACCTGTGCAGATGATCGCAAACTGGATGAGTTCCAGCGCAGGAATAATGACAACCTGGCCTTTGATGGTGGAGATCGGTTGGCGTATATCGCACCAACCATGGTTAATCTCAACCTGGCTCAAGAGCGCTACCCGGATATTCAATTCCATAAGACCCGGGAGCACTAGCCTTTAATGGCGGGAGGCAAGTTTGAAGCTGGTTGATGCCCACTGTCATTTTGATTTTCCCCAGTTCGATGGCAAGCGTTCTCAGGAGCTCGCAATAGCCGCTGAGAATGGGGTGGTCGGGCTGGTTATTCCCGGCGTCCGGCGCTCGGATTGGGGGCGCGTTCAGAGCACGGCGCAAGCTTTTCCGGGTCTCTATTACTGTCTTGGCATCCACCCTTGGTTTGTAGAGAAAAGTTCCTCCGAAGATCTGGATGCCCTGAAAGCAGCGCTGGCGAAAAGGTCGGAGCTTTGTGTGGGGGTTGGTGAATGTGGGCTGGATCGCCTTCGCGGTAATATGGGGATTCAGCTCCCTTGGTTCGAAGCGCAGATTAATTTGGCCTCTGAGGTGGATTGTCCGTTAGTGATCCATTCGGTAAGAGCGCATGACGAAGTGCATGCTGCCCTCAGGCGCGCAAACTGGAGTGGCCGGGCTCTGGTGCATGGCTTCTCTGGTAGTTATCAGCAGGCAAGCAAGTTAGTGGATCTTGGGTGTTATGTTGGTGTGGGTGGTATAATTACTCACCCGCGGGCTCAGAAAACCCGCGATACAATTGCACGATTGCCACTTGAGACTCTGGTGCTGGAAACAGATGCTCCGGACATGGCGCCGGACGGGGTAAAGCCGGGTGCCAATTCGCCTGTGTATCTTCGCAGGATACTTGAAAGTCTCTGTGATTTAAGGAATGAGCCGGTAGGAGAGGTTAGTTCCGTGCTTTTTTCCAATACAGAATTACTTTATGGTCAATCCTTGTGGTGAAGGTTTGACCATAAAACAGAGAAAGGCAGGGTTGGATTTTATTTTTGGTTCGAGTATACTTCGCGCCCTGGCTTTTCAAGGCGATGCTACTATCTCAGCCCCGAATAGAGCACTGCCATCAAATTACAGGTACAGAACCTCCTCCGGGTGTACGACACTTTCCGGTGGCGGTTTTTAACGTTTCTTTTTATAGCGTTCAAGGCGGTATCAATGAAGACTCTGAGTGCGAAACCAGAAGCCGTAAAACGTGACTGGTACGTTGTAGACGCAGCCGGCAAGACGCTGGGTCGTCTGTCAACCGAAATCGCCCGTCGTCTGCGGGGCAAGCATAAGCCTGAGTACACCCCTCATGTAGACACTGGCGATTACATTGTTGTTATCAATGCGGGCCAGGTGCGGGTTACCGGCAACAAGTCATCTGACAAGGTGTACTACAGTCATACCGGATTTCCGGGTGGGCTTAAGTCCATCAGCTTCGAGAAGCTGGTTGACAAGGCGCCTGAGCAAGTCATTCAGAAGTCTGTCAAAGGCATGCTTCCGAAGGGCCCGCTTGGTCGTGCCATGTTCAAAAAGCTGAAAATTTATGCCGGCGCTGAGCACCCTCACACAGCCCAGCAGCCCAAAGAACTCGACATTTAACGGAAGGCGGATATGTCTGTAGCACAAAATTACGGTACTGGTCGCCGCAAAACGTCCACGGCTCGGGTGTTCATCAAGCCGGGAAGCGGTAACATTTCAATAAACGGTCGCTCAATCGAAGATTTCTTCGGGCGTGAGACTCTTCGCATGATCGTGCGTCAGCCTCTGGTTGTTGCTGAGTCAGCAGACCGTTTTGATATCAACATCACTGTTAAAGGTGGTGGTAGCAGTGGTCAGGCGGGCGCGATTCGCCACGGGCTGACCCGTGCGTTGATGGATTACGACGAAACTCTGCGTCCGGCGATGCGTTCAGCGGGCTATGTGACCCGTGATGCTCGTGCAGTTGAGCGTAAGAAAGTTGGTCTGCGTAAGGCGCGTAAGCGTCCACAGTTCTCCAAGCGTTAAGTTCCGCTGGAGCAGATCTCAGGAAAACCCGGCTATTTGGTCGGGTTTTTTTGTTTCAGACTCAATGGTATTCAAATTGATCTGGAGCAGAGAAGAGGCTCTGGCGGCGGCTTTCCGACTTGTAAGGACATGGTAATTTCATTACCATTTGAGCGCTTATAATTTTGGATTGTGAAGTCCTTTTCGATGCACACTGTCGGCTTTCTGGCGGGCTGTGACATCGCCTGATGGGAGAGAACCATAATGAATAATGGCGACGTGAGCCAAGGTCGACGCCGGTTTCTTATCGGCGCTACGGCTGCGGTAGGTGGAGTCGGCGTCGTCGGTGCGGCAGTCCCTTTCGTGGCATCCTGGAATCCCAGTGCCAAAGCGGAAGCGGCTGGTGCGCCGGTAACCGTCAATATCAGTAAGATTGAACCAGGCCAGCAAATCACGGTCGAGTGGCGAGGTAAGCCCGTTTGGGTTATCCGCCGTACGCCGGAAATGCTGGATAACATTGAAAAGCTCAACGACAAAGTGAGGGATCCTCAGTCGGAGGAGCAGCAGCAACCGGAATATGCCAGTAATGAGTTCCGGTCCCTCAAGCCGGAGTTTATCGTGCTGGTTGGTATATGCACTCACTTGGGTTGCGTTCCAACATACCGTCCCGAGGTTGCCCCTGCAGACCTGGGCGACGAGTGGTTGGGCGGCCTGTTTTGTCCCTGTCACGGCTCCCGTTTTGACATGGCCGGCCGAGTATTCTTCGCGCAGCCAGCACCTCTGAACCTGGAAGTGCCGCCTTATCGCTACGACGACGATGCGACGCTAACGATTGGTCTTGATCCGGAGGTAGCGTAATGCAGAAGCTTCTTAATTGGGTAGACGAACGTCTGCCAGTTGTCGATGCCTGGAACAATCACCTGGCAAAGTATTACGCACCGAAGAACTTCAACTTCTGGTATTTTTTCGGTTCCTTGGCGATGCTTGTGCTGGTCAACCAGTTGGTGACCGGTATCTGGCTAACCATGAGCTATAACCCGACCGGCGAGGGTGCCTTCGCATCCGTTGAGTACATCATGCGTGATGTGCAGTGGGGTTGGTTGCTGCGCTACCTGCACTCAACGGGGGCTTCAGCCTTCTTCATTGTGGTTTATCTCCACATGTTCCGTGGTCTTATGTACGGTTCCTACCAGAAGCCGCGTGAGCTGATCTGGCTGTTCGGCATGCTGATTTATCTGGTCTTGATGGCAGAGGCCTTCATGGGCTATTTGCTTCCCTGGGGGCAGATGTCCTTCTGGGGTGCCCAGGTTATCGTAAACCTGTTTGGTGCCATACCTGTTATCGGTGAAGACCTGTCACTGTGGATTCGTGGTGATTACCTGATCTCCGGTATCACGCTGAACCGCTTCTTCGCCCTGCACGTAGTTGCGCTGCCAATTGTTCTGCTTGGCTTGGTTGTTCTCCACATTCTTGCGCTGCATGAAGTTGGGTCCAACAACCCGGATGGCATCGACATCAAGAAAAACAAGGACGAAAACGGTATTCCAAAAGATGGCATTCCGTTTCACCCGTACTACTCAGTGCATGATCTTGTGGGCGTGGCGGTGTTTTTCTTCATCTTCTTTATTGTGGTGTTCTTCTTCCCGGAGATGGGTGGCCTCTTTATTGAGAAGCCAAACTTTGAACCAGCAAACGCGCTGAAAACACCGGCACACATCGCGCCCGTATGGTACTTCACTCCTTTCTACGCCATGTTGCGTGCGGTTACGGTTGATCTGTTCGGCCTGTCTGCGAAGTTCTGGGGTGTGGTTGTAATGGGTGGTGCTATAGCCATCTTGTTTGTTTTGCCTTGGCTCGATAGAAGCCCTGTGCGCTCTATCCGCTACAAGGGGTGGCTGAGCAAAATTGCACTGACGCTGTTTGCAGTAAGCTTTGTGATTCTCGGTTACCTGGGGCTTGTGCCGGCTACCGAAGGTCGTACTACTGTGGCGCAAATATTGACCGTAGTGTATTTCCTCTACTTCATTCTGATGCCGTTTTATACGCGCATGGAAAAAACCAAGCCAGTACCAGAGAGGGTGACAGGATAATGAGAAAGCTGATATTTGGTCTTTTCATCGCATTCCTTCCGGTTCTTGGGCTGGCAGCCGGTGCGGGTATTCCGCTTGATCCAATCAAAACGGATCACACGGACAAGGTGTCGCTACAGCGTGGCGCAGCATTGTTTACGAATTACTGCATGGGATGTCATTCCATGGAGTATGCCCGGTACAAGCGGGTAGCTGAGGATCTTGAGATTCCGACGGCGCTCTTCGAAGAGAATCTGATCTTCACGGGAGCCCAGATTGGCGAGCTCATGAAAAACTCCATGGATAAGGATATGGCCGCTGACTGGTTCGGTGCGCCACCGCCCGATCTTACTTTGGAGAGCCGTCTTCGTGGCGAGTCCTGGGTATACTCATACCTGCGTGGCTTCTACAAAGATGATTCGCGCCCGTTGGGTGTGAACAATGTGGTGTTCGATAAGGTGGGGATGCCCCACGTTATGGTCGATCTTCAGGGTTTGTGTGCAGTTGAGCCTAATATTGGAAAAAAGGCCAGTGTTGAGCCGCTGAGTGGCAATATCAGAAATGCAGGCGCCTGCCCGGAATATGCAACCGAAGGAAGCATGACCAGCGCTGAATTTGATCGTGCAATGTATGACCTGACCAACTTCATGTCTTACATGGCTGATCCGATCAAAGTAGAGCGTGAGCGCCTCGGGATTTTCGTATTGATCTTTGTAGCTATCTTCTTTGTATTCGCCTACCTGCTCAATCGTGAGTACTGGAAGGACGTACACTGATTATTAGGGTATAATCCCGTTCCCTGAGTTCCAGCGGGCGTTAACCGGCCCGCTGGAATTTTTGCGTTTTTCAGGGCCAATTCGGTTAGTTTACTCGTGAGGTAATTCTATGGGCGTTGTGACCAAGCGATCATCGATGACGTTTTTCTCAGACCCGGCCAGCCACTACAGTCACAGGGTTCGTATTGTGTTGGCAGAGAAGGGTGTTACCGTTGATATCGTTGATGTTGACCCGGACAATCCGCCAGCCGAAGTGGCTGATATGAATCCGTATAACGCCCTGCCAACTCTGGTAGATCGTGATCTGGTTCTGTATGAGCCTAACATCATGATGGAATATCTTGATGAGCGTTTTCCGCATCCTCCGCTGCTTCCTGTTTATCCGGTAGCACGCGCTAACAGTCGCTTGATGATCCACCGGATCCAGAGAGACTGGTGTGGGCTGGTCGATCAGATTCTGCTCCAGCCAAATGCCAAGGCTTCTGAGGTGGCTCGCAAGGAGTTGCGCGAAGGCCTGCTCGCAGCTGGTCCGCTGTTTGCCGAAATGCCGTTTTTTCTCTCTGAGGAGTTCACCATAGTAGACTGCTGCATTGCGCCCATTCTTTGGCGTTTGCCGTCGCTTGGCATCGAGCTTAACGACAAGCAGGCAAAACCTCTGCAGAAGTACATGGATAGCATCTTCGAGCGAGAGGGGTTCAAGGCGAGTCTTTCTGATTTGGAAGAAGACATTCGTAGCTGATTTCGCAGTATCCCACCTTGGGGGAACAGGAGGCATGCAGTGGCTGATAACAAAATCACCATGACATCCAGTCGTCCGTATCTGGTACGAGCGTTCAATGAGTGGATATTGGATAACGACTGTACGCCATACCTCGTTGTGGATGCAGGCGTTCAGGGTGTTCAGGTACCGACAGCGCATGTGGCGAATGGGCAAATTGTGTTGAATATCAGCCCTGGAGCTGTGCGTGGTTTGGTTGTTGGTAACAGCGCACTGGAATTTAGTGCCCGCTTCGGGGGGGTGCCTATGCAGGTATTTATCCCTCTCCAGGCTGTGATGGCCATTTACGCCAAGGAGAATGGAGAGGGCATGGTGTTCGGCAGTGAGCCGGGCTCTCCTGATCCTGATGGTACCAATGACCGTGATGGTTCCGATCCCGGTGGCCAGGAAGAGCGGCCTTCTGGCCGGCCTACTTTGAAGGTCGTGAAGTAGGGGTTATCTGGATTTTCAGTTCTGACAAAAAAGCCGGCGTATGCCGGCTTTTTTGTCAGCCACCGAAAAGCTTGCCGTCCACCAGTGAGCACAAAGCATTAACCATAAGAATCAGTAGAGGGGTGGCCTCTGTGGGTGACAGGTCATTCAGGGCAATTTCGTGATCTTCCGAATGCATGAGCGAGGAGATGTCAGATTTCTCCCTTGCGCTCAGCACAACTACATTCATTTCCCTGTCGTGGGCTGCCTGAATGGCTTGGATCAGGTTGGCCTTGTGGCCATCATCAACAATTACAAGCAGCAGGTCACCGGGCTTCCCTATAGCTTTAACCTGGCGCGAGAAGGTGTCGTTAAAGCGGTTGTCACGGCAAATGGCTGAGTAGGTGGTTGCGTCTGCGCCAAGATTAATGGCGGGTAGGGCTGGCCGGTCTTGCTCGTAGCGGTTGAGAAGAGCGGTGCAGAAATACTGGGCGATCACGTTGGCATTGCCGTTGGCGCAGACTACAATTTTCCCGTCGTTGAGGAGGGCGCTTACCAAGGCGTCTGCTGCCTGTTCGATAGCGGGGCCCACTGTGCTGGCCGCCTGAGCAGTATGCTCCATGTGGCTCGCAAATAACTGGTTGATCAGATTGCCCATGTCGTTCATCAGAGTCTATACGTCCGCTTGAATTGCATTTTTAATCCATTGTACCCGGTATTTTTTAACGGTTCCCGGGCTGATTGCAACTACGTCTATTCGGCTGATGGCGTCCCAAAGTCGGTGGCGGTGCAGATAAAATGCAGCTGCTTTTAGAACCCGTTGTCGTTTTGGGTAGGAGATAGAACTGGCCGGATCAACGAGGCTGCCACTACCCCGATAGCGTACTTCAAAGAAAACGAGGGTGTTTTGATCCTTACCTATCAGATCAATTTCACCCCCACGGCTGTAGACGTTCCGTTCAAGGATGTGGACGCCCTGCGCCTCAAGATATCGCGCGGCGACACCTTCAAAGTGTGTTCCTAGGGCTTTTCGGCCTTCCATGGCTTTTGCCGTCCTTGTCTGAGTGGGTGTCAGTTGGCCAGTACCTGCGAGTCTGTATTGCTCACCTCGCTTTCGGGGGGCATCACGGGGAGCAGCTCAGGTGTTCCCTTGCGGAACTGGGCCCAGAGCTGATGGCGATGGATGCTGCCTTCGCGGGTCATGGTTAGTTGCCCGGTGTGGCCATCAATCGAGGCGCTTTGCACCTGACGAAGCAGGGGCAGGCGCTTGCTCAACTGCCAGGCATCTGCTCCCATGGCAAACAGTCGACCGAGTTGGCCGCGTGTGCCAGGCAATACAGCGCTGGCTTCTTCGCGCAGCGGGTTTTCGTTGTCAAGTACCCAGGGTATGTCGGTGAACATTACCTGGTTCAAGTCGCGATCCCGTCCTGCGTCCGGTGTGCCTTCGTAGATGATCGAGGGTGAGTACACGGGCAGATCGCCTCCAAAATAATAGGCAAACAGGGGCTTGAACTGCCGGGCGGTGGCCGGCTCAGCCACCATGATAATGGCCTCGGCGTCCTGGCGGCGACGTGGTTCAAACTCTACGTTCAGGCCAATGGTCCGTTCCACCTGAATGGCTCGATCCCGGGATACGGTAATGCCCAGCAGGTCGGCAGTGACGGCCCGCAGATTGTCCTCGCGGAAGAAGCGCTCTATGTCCAAAGCCACTCCGCCGGTCCGCTGCAGGCGTTTACGTAGTGCGGCTTCAACACGGTCGCCCCATTCGCCATGTGGAATCAGTACCAGCACCTGATTGATGTTCTGCTCAGAAATCCGATCTGCAATTTGTCGCGCTTCGTCTTCTGCCGAAAGGCCAAACTGGTACAGGCCGTCGGGTGTTGGTGTTTCAGCAGGCAGGTAGTTAAGGCCCAGCGCGGGAACCGGAAGTGTTTTCATGCTTGTGAGGCTGGCTAAAGCCTCCTTCTCAAGGGGGCCTATGATCAGGTCAACATCTCCAGCAGCGAGTTCTTTGTAGAGTTTGTCAAACGCTTGACCGGATGTATCAATCACGCGGATGTCAGTTTTATTGCGGTCTGCAGATTTATCATGATAGTAGGCAGCCAGAAACCCATCCCGAATGGCCTTGCCAGCACTGGTAAGAGGGCCTTGAAGTGGGAGGGCAAGGGCGATTTTTTCAGGCCGGCTCTCCGCCAGGGTGGCAATGAGCTGAAGTTCCGAGGGTAAGATCTGTGCGGCCGGGTGTCCCGGCCAGTTATTCTGCCATCGCCGAACAATGCGGCCCTGTTCGTCTATGTTGAGCCCGGGTGCCCGGATACTGGCGGTGAGTTCAAGCCATCCCTCGGTTTCATAGCCGATGCTTTTTTCGCTCGCTGTTGCGAGTTTTTGATCCGGAACCGCCTTCAGGAATGTCCAGATCTGGTCGTGAATGCGTTGCGGGTTTACCTTGCCATCGGTTTGGGAGAGTAGCATCAGGGTCATCGCTGCTGAAAGCCGGTCGCCTACAAGGGCATAAGTTTCAGCTTGAAGGTTGGCGGCCCGGTTAACGAGTTCCGAGTTGTAACCTTTGAAATTGTCTGGTGAGAGTTCCGTGGCAAGGCTATTAGCCCACTCCCGGTCTTCGAGAGCCACAGCGCTGGCCATGGAGAGTAGCTGCTTTTGTGCCAGCATAGAGGGTTCAGGTTGCGCCAACTGGGCGCTCTGCAGTAATGTGCGAGCGGCGCGGTGGTCGCCTTGATCCTGAAAACGTCCAGCTACTTTTAGCAAGTATCTCTGTGCGGTTTCAGCGTTGCGCTCCTTTGCAGCAAGCTCAAGGGCCTGAGATGGCGATTGGGCAATGTGCGAATCCAGGTCGACACTGGCGCAGCCTGCAAACAGCAGGGTCAGTATGAATATACTGGCCAGGGCACGATTATTAGCAGGGTTCTTTGTCATGGCAAGCTCTGTAGATTCCGGGGTTTTGGGCTTGTGGCGCCGATCTGATGGTGGCAAGTTTAACAGCTCCCGGGGCAATTCACATGACGCGGGTGTCATGGTGGCGCCGTCTTCTCCACTCGAGGCACATATTTTGAAATCTGAAACGGGCCAGTCTGCAGTGCAGGTAGTCAAGCCAGGTGAAAGCCGCGGCGTGCTATATATTGTTGCGACTCCAATAGGGAATCTGGATGATCTTTCGCCGCGGGCAGTAAAGGTGCTCTCAGACGTAGCGGTGATTGCGGCAGAGGACACCCGCCATAGTGGGCGCCTACTGCAGCATCTTGGTATCAGCAAGCCCTTGATTGCGTTACACGATCATAATGAGCGCGGCAGAGTACAAAATATATTGGAGCAGTTGCGAGCAGGCGCAGACGTGGCTTTGATTTCAGATGCTGGCACGCCGCTAATTTCTGATCCTGGCTATGTGCTGGTTCGAGAGGTCAGGGCGGCAGGAATGCGGGTAAGCCCGATACCGGGCCCGTGCGCTCTGGTTGCCGCACTGAGTGCTGCGGGGTTGCCCACTGATCGGTTTTTGTTTGTTGGGTTTCTGCCCGCGAAGCCCGCTGGGCGGCGGGCTGCTTTGGCTGAGCTTCGCAAGGAGGCAGCGACCCTCGTGTTTTATGAGTCGCCCCACAGGATTTTGGGGGCAGTGACAGATATAGCGGATGTGCTGGGTGCGCAGCGTGAGATTGTACTGGGGCGTGAGATTACCAAAACGTTCGAGACATTTTATTCTGGTGGGGCGGCAGACGTGCTCGCTACCTTGGCGGCTGACCCCCATGGTAGCCGCGGCGAGTTTGTTGTCATGGTGCGGGGTGCGGATAAAACTGAAGCTGGCATGATGGCTGGTGCGCTCGATGTGGATCACTTGCTGGGGCTTCTGATGGCAGAGCTGCCTCTGAAGAAGGTTGCAAAGCTGGCCTCCGGTTTGACTGGACTAAGCAAGAATGAACTATACCAGCGAGCGTTAGAGCTCAAGGAGGGTTGAGCTTTTGTTCTGCGCTTTTCCTTGCATGGTGAGCGGTGCAGGAGTATGGTCTCGATCGAGCTCGCCAGACAGCCGCCGCCGGTATACCGGGGGAGGAAAGTCCGGGCTCCGCAGGGCAAGGTGCCAGGTAACGCCTGGGCGGCGTGAGCCGACGGAAAGTGCAGCAGAGAGTAGACCGCCTAAGCGATCGGGATTCGTCACGATTGCCGGTAAGGGTGAAAGGGTGCGGTAAGAGCGCACCGCGTGACTGGCAACAGCTCACGGCAAGGTAAACCCCACCTGGAGCAAGACCAAATAGGAGTCCGTTGGCGTGGCCCGCGCTGGACTCGGGTAGGTTGCTTGAGATCTGTGGTGACGCAGGTCCTAGATGAATGGCTGTCCACGACAGAACCCGGCTTATCGGCGAGCTCGTTTTTTCCTCTCTTTATGAAGTGTATTTTATTCTCACGTTTTATTATCACCCCGTGGTTCTTATAGCCAAAAAATCTTAAACCTCACTTGTCTTCTTCAGACATTTTTGCAGGTGTTTGATTTTCCTTCTTTTCTTTTCCGTAATGTCACCTCCGACTCACATTAATCGCTGTAACTTGTTGTCATAAAAGGAACTTTTCCATGAGGGTCGCCGTTCACGGCGCTTGCATTGTGAATTGTGTGTTTCTATAGTGTGCACAAGTGGGAAAAAGTGGTTTCTAGTGGTTATTTGTGGTTTTCGGGTCCCCAGAGACGTACTAAATGAGCAATTTTCTTGGCAGTCATGCCATCAATATGGATGCAAAGGGTCGCTTGGCGATCCCCGCCAAGGTGCGCGAGACCCTCGCGCAAGCCTGTGGTGGCCGTATCGTATTGACTGCGAATGCTGATGAAGAGCGCTGTGTGCTGGTTTACCCCGAACCCGAGTGGGAGATCCTGCGGTTGAAGATCGAGGAGCTTCCCAATATGAAAAAGCCCGTCCGGCGCCTGCAGCGCTTGGTACTGGGTAATGCGGCACCCATGGAAATGGACTCTGCAGGTCGCATTCTTGTGCCACCGACCTTGCGTAGGCACGCCAACCTGGAAAAAAAGCTGATGCTCGTAGGGCAGGGGAAGAAGTTGGAGTTGTGGAGTGAAGAGCGTTGGTTCGAATGGCTTGACGAGAGCTCATGCGATGAAGACATACCGCCCGAGATGGAAGCGCTTTCTTTATGACCTCTGATCGCAGGCCGGAGACTGAAGCGGAATTTTCCCATCGCTCGGTGCTCCTGGATTCGGCGGTCGACTATATGGTCAGTGATCCCGCCGGCAAATATGTAGACGCAACCTTCGGCCGTGGTGGGCATAGTCAGCTCATTTTAGGACGTTTGGATGTTTCTGGTCAGTTGTTGGGGATTGATAAGGATCCGGAGGCGATCCGTGTGGCCGAGGAATTTGCGATAGCCGACTCCCGCTTCGATTATTTTCATGGCTCTTTTGCTGAGCTCAGCCACGCGGTTTCGCAGGCAGGCTGGGAGCAGGTTAATGGCGTACTGATGGATCTTGGTGTGTCTTCACCGCAGTTGGACGATGCGACCAGAGGGTTCAGCTTTATGCGTGATGGCCCCCTTGATATGCGTATGAATCCATTGCAGTCGCCAAGTGCTGCTGAGTGGCTGTCGTACGCGGAAGAGCAGGAAATTGCGAATGTGATCTTTCGTTATGGCGAGGAGAAGTTTTCCCGTCGCATTGCGCGTCTGATTGTTGAGCGCCGCCAGGAAGCGCCGATCGAAACCACTCTCCAGCTTGCCCATTTGGTGAGTGAGGCGATACCGAAAAAAGAGAAACACAAACATCCGGCAACCCGAACGTTTCAGGCCATTCGCATTTTTATTAACCGCGAGCTGGAAGATCTGGAAACCGGGTTGCAGGCAGCAGTCGACAGGCTTGCTCCCGGCGGCAGGCTTGTGGTTATCAGTTTTCACTCGTTGGAAGACCGCTTGGTGAAGCGTTTTATGCGAGATCTCGCTCGTGGTCCGCGTCTGCCTAAAGGCATTCCGGTGACGGCCGCGCAGGAGGCACCGGATTTTCGCTTGATCGGCAAAGCCAACAAGGCGGGTGCCGGTGAGATCAGTGAGAATGTTCGGGCCCGCAGCGCAGTTATGCGGGTTCTGGAGCGTAACGACAATACACAGACAGCTCAGGGGAGCGCGTAGTTATGGGCGCTGTAGCCATAGAGCCGGCAGTAAAGCCGGCAAAGCTGAATAAAGAAAAAGTTCGAGTGGGCGTTGTTGCGGCTGTACGGATATCGCGGCGAGTTTTCGATGCCACTCGGCAAAAAAAGGTTCTGGTATCTCTGGCTTTGGCTGTACTGCTTGTGGGTTCATCCATAGGCGTTGTGGTTAGTGCCCACGAGAATCGTGCGCTGTTCAATACCCTGTCTCAACTGCAGGCCGAGCGTGACAGTTTTCAGGCTGAGTGGAGCCAGCTGCTTCTGGAACAAAGTTCGATGGGCGGCCATGGTCGCGTAGAGCGGCTTGCGGCAGAGCGTTTCAATATGGTGGTTCCCGGGCGGCAGGACATTGTTCTGGTGCCATTGATGGCACCGCCGGCATCCCGATAATTCACGATAATAACAGTCTCAGGGTGGTCTGATTGTCCAGTCAGGAATCAGCAAGAACATTGAGCCAGAAGGTGGCAGCAGGCTTGAAAGCCTGGCGCTTCGGCTCTGTGCTGGGTGTATTCCTGGTTGTTGTGGCGGCGCTAGGCTGGCGTTTGGTTGATTTGCATGTTGTGGATAATGATTTTCTGCGTAAGCAGGGCGATGTTCGCACAATCCGCGTAGAAACTATTGATGCCCATCGTGGCGTAGTTAGTGATCGCTATGGCGAGCCGCTGGCGGTTAGTACACCGGTCCAGACGCTTTGGGCTAACCCGTCCGAAACCGATCCTTCGGAACCACGCCTTGCCAACCTGGCAAGGGTGTTGGGTGTCAGCGAAGTAAGGCTGCGGGAGCGCCTTGCAACCTACGCTGGTCGAGAATTCATCTATCTGCGCCGAAAGGTGCAGCCAGGGTTGGCGGCGAAGGCCATGGAACTGGATATTCCCGGTATTTATACGCGCCAGGAATACCGCCGTTATTACCCGGCCGGTGAAGTAACGGCGCATGTCGTTGGATTTACCAATATTGACGAGCGGGGCCAGGAAGGCATGGAGCTCGCTTATAACGAGTGGCTTTCCGGAGAGCCTGGCCGCAAGCGTGTCCTGAAGGATAACCGCGGCCGGATCATAAAGGACCTGACGCTGATCCGGGACGCAGCTCCCGGCCACAGCCTTGAGCTGAGTATAGATCTGCGACTGCAGTACCTGGCGTACCGCGAGCTGAAAGCAGTGGTCAGTGCCCATGATGCCCGTGGCGGAACCCTCGTTATGCTGGATGTCGGGACCGGCGAGGTGTTGGCTATGGTCAATCAGGGCTCATACAACCCTAACGATCGCAGCCAGTTAGCGCCGGAAAACCTTCGCAATAAGGCAATTACAGATCTGTTTGAGCCCGGTTCAGCCATGAAGCCTATCACCATAGCGGCTGCGCTTGAGACTGGGGAATACTCAGCCAATGCAACCATCGACACTTCGCCCGGCTACCGGCGTTTTGGTCGGTTCACCATTCGTGACCACCGGAATTACGGGGTCATGAGCCTCTCCGACATTATCGTCAAGTCCAGTAACGTTGGTATTAGCAAGATTGCCACTGATCTTGGCGGCGACACGATTCGCAACCTTTATGCGCGCTTGGGCCTTGGGCAGCCCACTGGCATAGGCTTTCCGGGCGAAGCTGTTGGTGTGCTGCCCGCCCCCCCGAAGTGGCGCCCGGTAGAAGTGGCAACTTTGTCCTACGGCTATGGAATGAGCGTTAACGCGCTTCAGCTGGCTCAGGCCTACATGGTGATAGCCAACGGTGGTGTGCGCTATCCCCTCAGTTTGATGAAGCTGGATGCCAAACCGGTTGGCGAGAGGGTGCTCTCCGAGCAGGTGACTGCTGAGGTGCGGGCCATGCTCGGTGATGCAGTTTCCAAAGGGACCGGTAAGCGAGCACAGCCAGGTTTTTACAGCGCTGGCGGGAAAACAGGAACCGTTCACCTGGTAGGCGCTCAAGGCTATGAGGACAATCAGTACAAGGCAATTTTTGCAGGAATGGCGCCGATTGATAACCCGAGGATTGTTACGGTTGTAGCGGTAGATGCGCCCCAATCGGGTGAGTACTACGGTGGCGAGGTGGCTGCACCTGTGTTCTCCCGGGTGATGAGCGATGCACTGCGGCTGCTGAATGTGAAGCCCGAGCTGGATGTCAGTGCGACCATGGGTCTGCAGAGCAGTGGCTCAGGGAAGAGGGGGTGAAGCCATGAGTATGACATCCCTGAGTACCTTGTTGCAGGGCATAGTGCCAGTGCCTTCTGTCTTTGATGTGACTATCCATGACTTGCGGGCCGATAGCCGCGCCGTCCGTTCCGGTGATGCATTTGTTGCGTTGTCCGGTGCAGATACACCGGCCGATCAATATGTGGATAAGGCCGTAGATGCGGGTGCTACTGTTGTGTTGCTGGAGTCGGAAGAAGCGGGCGAATGTCGGGAGCATCGCGGCGCGCTGATCGTTCCGGTTGTGCAGCTGCGACAGCTGCTGGGGAAAATTGCGGCCCGTTTTTATGAGCACCCTTCTCGCAGACTTCGGCTGATAGGTGTTACCGGCACTAACGGTAAAACATCTGTAAGTCATTATATTGCGCAACTGCTAGGTCAGGCGGGCACGCCTTGTGGCATTCTTGGAACCTTGGGCTACGGTATGCCCGGTGCCCTGCAGGAGGCTAGCCACACCACTCCTGATGCCGTTCAAATCAACCGCGCACTGTCGGACATACTCTCAATGGGAGGCCGTGCGGCAGCGATGGAAGTATCCTCCCACGGCCTGGATCAAGGTCGGGTAGATGGTCTTGCAATTACCGGAGCCGTATTTACCAACCTGACGCGGGACCACCTGGATTATCACGGCTCGATGGAAGCTTATGGGGCAACCAAGGCACGCCTGTTCGAGCGCGAGGATGTGCACTTTTCAGTAATTAATTTTGATGATCCTTTCGGCCGTCAACTATATGAAATGATTGAAGGCAAATGTGATCGCATTCGTTATAGCTTGCACGAATCCGAGTTGGAGCTGTGGTTGAAAGAATTTCACCCTACGGATGATGGCTTTGATGCTGTAGTTGATGGTGAGTGGGGTCTTTTTGGCCTGTCCGTGCCACTTATGGGCAGCTTTAATGCTAGCAATGTGCTTGCGGCAGTTGCAGCCGCTATGACCGTAGGTGCGACCGTCGAGCAGGTGCAAGAGGCTGTCAGGAAGCTGGCGCCTCCCCCGGGGCGGCTTGAGCAATTTCGTGGTGTGGAAGGCGTTCGCGCGGTGGTGGATTATGCCCACACTCCAGATGCCCTTTCGAATGCACTGGCTGCGCTTAGACCACATGTAACCGGCAAGCTGATATGCGTGTTTGGTTGCGGGGGAGACCGGGACAGCGGAAAACGCCCGGAAATGGCGAGGGAAGCAGAAAACTGCGCCGATTTCGTCATCGTTACGGACGATAACCCAAGGACAGAAAACCCGGTGAAAATTGTGCAAGACATTCTGGCGGGGTTCTCCCGCCCGAATGCCGCGACCGTGATTCACGACCGGGCTGAGGCTATCCGCTTTGCCATTGATATGGCAGGGCCAAACGATCTTGTTCTTGTGGCCGGGAAGGGTCATGAAGCCTGGCAGGAGATAGCGGGGCAGAAATTTCCATTCAGTGATGCAGCCCACGTATGCCAAGGGTTGAAGATTGAAGGGGGTGCCTTATGATGCGCACCTTCTCACTGGCTGAGGCCGCTGGTTTTACCGGCGGCAAATGTGCGTCTCAGGGGCTGGAAACTGTCGAGTATTCTGGCGTCTCCACAGATACCCGGGCTTTAAAAAAGGGCGATTTGTTTGTAGCTCTTAGTGGCGAGAACTTTGATGGCCATAAATTTGTCCAGGCAGCGCAGAAGCTTGGCGCCAGTGCGGCCGTGGTTAATGCACCGGTTGCGTCTGTTGATAACACCTCCAGCCTACCTCAGTTGGTTGTGGCTGACACGGTTCAGGCGCTGGCAGGGCTGGCGGCGGGTAACCGCAATGAAAGCTTGGCAAAACTGATTGCGATTACCGGCAGCAGTGGAAAAACCACGGTAAAAGAGTTGGCTGCTGCCATTTTGGCGCGCATGGGAGATACCCTCGCGACCCGTGGCAACCTCAATAACCACATTGGTGTGCCTTTGACCCTGTTCGAGCTGGAGCCAAAGCACATTTACGGAGTTATCGAGCTGGGGGCCAGCGGGCCAGGCGAAATTGCCCATACGGTGGCAATCACCAAACCTCAGGTCGCGATTCTGACGAATGCGGGACAGGCGCACCTTGAAGGTTTTGGCAGTTACGAAAATATCGTGCAGGCCAAGGGTGAAATTATTGAAGGCGTATCCGATGGTGGTCTCGTGGTTCTCAATCGGGATGACCCAGCCTTTGATCAGTGGCTTGCCCGGGCAGGTAACCGGCGGGTTGTGAGTGTTAGTCGTTGTGGCCACCCGGGCGCGGACTACAACGCCGTTATAAAGCAACCGCAAGGCTCCAGGCCTGAAGTTTCAATTACCGGGCCTGGCGGCTGGTCGTGCACCCTTATCCAGCCACTGGAAGGTGACCACAATGTGACCAATACCCTGCTCGCTGTTGCAGCAGCTCGTGACTTGGGCGCAACAGATGCAGCCATCCTTGAAGGGCTGGCAGAAATGCAGCCGGTTCGTGGTCGTTTGCAGGTCATCGACTTGTCGGAGGGCTTGACGGTTATTGATGACAGTTACAACGCCAATCCTGCCTCTATGAAAGCCGCGCTCAGCGTGCTTGCAAAGCGTAAAGGAAAGCGTGTTGCGGTTTTTGGTGCCATGGGAGAGTTAGGGCCAACCGCTCATGAACTGCACCGGGAAGTTGGGGCTTTCGCCTCAGAGCTCGGGGTTGACCGCCTTTTGACGGTAGGTGCTGGCTGCGACGGTTATGCAGAGGGCTTTGGTGAAGCAGCAGAGATGTATCGAACACACGGCGAGGCTGTGCAAGCCCTCGTCAGCGTTAAAGAAATGCCAATGATTGTGTTGGTTAAAGGGTCCAGAAGTTCCGCCATGGATCTCGTGGTGGAGGGAATCAAAAATAAGGTGAATAACGCATGCTGCTCTGGCTGACAGAGGTTCTATCACAATATTTTTCGGCGCTGACGGTGTTTCAGTACCTGACTGTGCGCGGTATTTTGGGCACATTGACCGCGCTGCTGATCTCGCTGGTGATCGGGCCGCTGATGATCCGAAAACTGAGCCAGTACCAGATTGGCCAGGCGATTCGTGATGATGGCCCTCAGACCCACCTCAGCAAAGCCGGCACCCCTACGATGGGTGGCGCGTTGATTCTGGTGTCTATCGCAATCACCACGTTGCTGTGGGCAGACCTGTCCAACCGCTACGTGTGGGTAACCTTGTTGGTGACAATGCTGTTTGGTGCAGTTGGCTGGGTTGATGATTACCGGAAAGTAGTTGAGCGCAACCCGCGCGGCCTGCCTGCACGCTGGAAGTACTTTTGGCAGTCGCTGATCGGGGCCGGTGCCGCCATAGTTCTGTACTTCAGCTCCATATTGCCGCAGGAAACATCGCTGTATCTGCCCTTCCTGAAAAATGTATCTCTCACTCTGGGGCCGGTGCTGTTTATTCTGTTGACCTACTTTGTGATCGTTGGCAGCAGCAACGCAGTAAATCTGACGGATGGCCTCGATGGCCTGGCCATCATGCCTACCGTTATGGTTGCCGGGGCGCTTGGTATTTTTGCTTACGTATCCGGCAACGTTCAGTTCGCAAATTACCTGCTGATTCCCCACTTGCCGGGCACCGGCGAGCTGATTGTCTTCTGCGGGGCCCTTGTGGGCGCCGGTCTTGGCTTTCTGTGGTTTAACACCTACCCCGCCCAGGTGTTCATGGGTGACGTGGGTGCCCTGGCCCTTGGCGCGGCATTGGGTGTGGTTGCAGTGATCGTGCGCCAGGAAATCATTCTTTTCATCATGGGCGGCGTGTTCGTGATGGAGACCGTTTCAGTGATCTTGCAGGTGGCTTCCTTCCGGTTGACCGGCCGCCGGATTTTCCGGATGGCGCCACTGCACCACCATTTTGAACTTAAAGGATGGCCAGAGCCGCGTGTGATTGTGCGCTTCTGGGTCATAACCGTCATTCTTGTTCTGATTGGCTTGTCCAGTCTGAAATTGCGATAGGAAGCCGGACTGATTATGAGTGTCATCACGTCAGATCGTCGCACACTGGTAGTAGGGCTCGGTAAAACCGGGCTCTCCTGCGTGCGCTACCTGACAGCTCAGGGGCGGGACGTTGCCGTGGCTGACAGCCGCGAAGCGCCGCCGTGCCTGGATGACCTTCGAGCCGGATGGCCAGATGTTCCTGTGTACCTGGGGCTTTTCAATCAAGAACTCTTTGCCGGTTTCAACGAGTTGATCGTAAGCCCGGGAATCAGCATCGCCGACCCGGCCATTGCCTATGCTGCAGAGCAGGGTGCCCGCATACGGGGCGACATTGATCTGTTTGCTGAAGCCGCCGGCGCGCCCGTTGTGGCCATAACAGGCTCCAACGGTAAAACCACGGTAACCACCTTATTGGGTGAGATGGCGCGTTCAGCGGGTCGCAAGGTTCAGGTTGGTGGCAATATCGGCACGCCTGCGCTGGATTTGCTGGGGCATGATGCCGACTTGTACGTGCTGGAGCTCTCCAGCTTTCAGCTGGAAACCACAACAGGGCTGAATGCGCTGGCGGCTGCCGTGCTGAATGTGAGTGACGATCATCTGGATCGCTACCCGGACAAGATGGCTTATTTTCAGGCCAAGCAACGAATCTTCCAGGGGTGCAAGAACGCGATCGTAAATCTTGATGATGCTCTGAGCACTCCCATGGCGCGGGATAACCTGCGGTTTGTATGTTTCGGCTTCAATCGTGTTAACCCGCAGACCTTCAGCACCCGGGAAGACGATCAGGGCCTGTGGCTGACCTTTGGTTTCGACAACTTGCTGAATGCCCGCGAGTTGAGCCTTATGGGGTGGCACAACATCAGCAACGTGATGGCTGCGCTGGCACTGGGCCAGGCCGCAGGGTTGCCCATGGATACCATGCTGGATAGCGCGCGGAAGTTTAGCGGTTTGCCGCATCGGTGCGAGCTTGTGCGCAGGCTTGCAGGCGTGGATTACATCAATGACTCCAAGGGCACGAATGTTGGAGCCACCGTCGCCGCGATAAACAGCCTGGTGCCGGAAGGTGACGGGAAAGTTGTGCTGATCGCCGGCGGAGAAGGCAAGGGGGCCGAGTTTACTGAATTGGCGGCGCCAGTCAGTGACAGTTGCAGGGCTGTGGTGCTCATTGGCCGGGATGCAGATCGTATCGCTGGTGCGCTGGCCTCCGGGACGTCCGTTTACCGGGCTGAAACCCTGAAAGCAGCGGTGGAAAAATCGGCGGAGCTTGCACAGGAAGGCGACCGGGTTCTGTTTTCCCCCGCCTGTGCCAGCTTCGATATGTTCGCAGACTATATGGATCGTGGTGAGCAGTTTCGCACCCAGGTCCAGGCACTGCGGGAGGTGAACTGATGCAGTCAGGGTTATCAGCCGCACCCGCACGAACTGAATGGTTGGGCGAAATTCAGCCCCTGCCGGTTCTGGTTATCAGCTCGGTTGCCTTGCTGATGATCGGGGTTGTGATGATTTCCTCCGCTTCCATGGACTTGGCGGTAGAGACCATGGGCAATGGTTATCACTATGTGATTCGCCAGCTTATGTTTGCGGTGATGGGATGCATGCTCGCGCTGGTATCGGTAAACGTGCCAGTGGCCTGGTGGGAGCGCAGCGGCTGGTTGCTGCTCGGAATCGGTATGCTTGTGCTGGTGTTGGTTCTTACGCCACTGGGCCGCACAGTGAACGGGTCTACTCGCTGGATCCCGTTCGGCTTGTTCAACGTGCAGGTGTCGGAAGTGGCGAAGCTATGCCTGATCGCCTACCTGGCCGGATACGTTGTGCGGCGCCGTGATGAGTTGTTGAACACTTGGCCGGGGTTTCTGAAGCCACTTGTGGTTCTTGGTGTGGCATCCGCCTTGTTGGTTATACAGCCTGATTTCGGGGCAACCGTGGTTCTGGTGACTGCCGCTGCGGGCATGATTTTCCTCAGTGGCGTGCGGCTTAGCCGGTTCGTACCGCTGATCGCCATTCTGGTGGTGCTCGGGGTCATTCTGGTGCTGACTCAGCCCTATCGGCTGAAACGGGTCGTGAGCTACCTCGACCCCTGGAAAGATCAGTTCGATAGTGGCTATCAGTTAACGCAGTCGTTGATTGCCTTTGGTCGCGGTGACTGGGGTGGTGTTGGCCTGGGGAACTCCATACAAAAGCTGTTCTTCCTGCCGGAAGCCCACACCGACTTTATCTTCTCCATTATTGCAGAAGAGTTCGGGCTGCTGGGTTCGCTGGTTGTGCTGGGGCTGTTTACCGTGCTGGTTGTAACAGGCTTTGTGATTGCCCGGCGGGCAGAAAAGGCAGAGATGCCATTTGGTGCCTGTTTCGCCTACGGCATCACGCTGCTGATCGGTTTGCAAGCCGGAATCAATATGGCCGTCAGCACCGGGTTGCTGCCCACCAAAGGGCTGACCTTGCCATTGGTGAGCTACGGCGGCTCCAGCCTGATGATCAGCTGTGTGTGTATTGGCATTCTCGCCAGGGTTGAGATGGAACGGCTGGATAAAGAAAAACAGGCTGCGGAAAAACCCGGCCGCCGCAAACGGGGAGGGGCACGTTATGAATGAATCTCGCCGTTTCCTGATGATGGCTGGCGGCACCGGAGGGCACGTGTTCCCGGCTCTGGCCACTGCCCGTGCACTTGAAGCCAAAGGGCATGAGGTGCACTGGCTGGGCGCTGTTGGAGGCATGGAAGAGCGGTTGATTGCCGATACGGGCATTCCGTTGTCGCTGATCCACATCTCCGGGCTCCGGGGCAAAGGCAAGCTGGCTTTAGTGGCGGCTCCGTTCCGCCTGATGCGTGCCCTGGGTGAAGCTTTTACCGTTATGCGCCGTATTCGCCCGGACTGCGTGGTTGGTATGGGCGGGTTTGTGACAGGCCCTGGTGGCTTGGCCGCCTGGCTTACGAAAACGCCGCTGGTGATTCATGAGCAGAATGCCATCGCAGGAATGACTAACCGGATTCTGGTGCGGTTTTCGAAAACGGTTCTGGAGGCTTTCCCTGGCAGCTTTGGTGCGGAAGTGATTACCCGGTGCACTGGTAACCCGGTGCGGGAAGATCTGGCCGCCTTGCCAGCCCCGGAACAAAGAATGGCAGGGCGCTCGAGCGAATCCCCAGAGCAAAGCAAGCCACTGCGAATTCTGGTGGTCGGTGGCAGTCTGGGAGCCCAGGTGTTCAACCAGCAGTTGCCAGAGGCCCTGGCAATGCTGCCAGAACAGGAAAGGCCGCAGGTTCGGCACCAGTGTGGGGAGCGTCATCTTGAAGATGCCCGCGGCTCTTATGAGCAGCACGGAGTGAATGCCGACGTTGAACCGTTTATCAAAGACATGGCAGAAGCTTATAGCTGGGCCGACATAGTGTTGTGCCGCGCAGGCGCCCTGACGGTTTCCGAGCTGTGTGCGGCCGGTATCGGTGCCGTGTTGGTGCCATTCCCCCACGCGGTGGATGATCACCAAACGAAAAATGGCCAGCAGCTGGTGAATGCCAAAGCAGCCATTTTGATACCACAGTCACGCTTGACGCCGGCAGTGCTGGCAGAAACCCTCGGCGACCTTGCCAGGGACCGCGCCCGGGTCATGGATATGGCCAAGGCTGCACGTACTTTGGCTCGCCCCGATGCAACGGAGCGGGTCGTAAATTATTGTCTGGAGGCCGCTAATGGCTGATACAAACAATCCGCCGCTTGCTTTTCAAGTACCGGAAATGCGCCGGATTCGCCACATTCACTTTGTGGGTATCGGTGGTGCTGGAATGAGCGGTATTGCAGAAGTGCTTAAAAACCAGGGCTACGACGTGTCTGGTTCAGACATCAGGCAGGGCCTGGTCACCGATCGTCTCAAGGCCATGGGTATTGAGATTCAGATTGGTCACCGCGAGGAGAACAGCGCTAAGGCCGACGTGGTAGTGGTGTCTTCTGCTGTGGCGTCGGACAACCCTGAAATGGTGTCGGCTCGCAACCGGCGGGTGCCTATCGTGCCCCGGGCTGAAATGCTGGCGGAGATTATGCGCTACCGCCACGGCATAGCCGTAGCCGGAACCCATGGCAAGACCACGACCACCAGCCTGATTGCTTCGGTACTGGGTGAAGCCGGGCTGGATCCGACGTTCGTTATCGGCGGCAAGCTCAACAGTGCAGGCACCAATGCCAAGCTGGGTGGCTCCCGCTATCTGGTGGCCGAGGCGGATGAAAGTGATGCCTCATTCCTGCACCTGACGCCGACGGTCTCGGTAGTCACCAACATTGAAGCCGATCATATGGACACCTATGACGGCGACGTGGAAAAGCTCAAGCAAACCTTTGTGGACTTTCTCCACAACCTGCCGTTTTACGGCCTGGCCGTGATGTGTGTGGATGACGAGTACGTGAATGAAATAATCCCCCGCATTTCCCGCGCGATCATCACCTATGGCATCAGCAATCCGGATGCCGATTATCGGGCCGAAAACATAGTCACTGACGGGCTGAAAACACACTTTGTCGTGAAACGGCCGGGCGGCCGCAGCGACCTTGAAGTCGAGCTCAAAATGCCCGGGCGTCACAACGTTCTGAATGCGCTTGCGGTTATTGCCGTAGCGACCGATGACGGTGTTGCCGATGAAGCCATTTGCCGCGGGCTGGCAGCGTTTGCGGGTGTGGGTCGCCGTTTCCAGGTTTACGGAGATTACGACATACCCGGTGGCAGCGTCACGTTGGTAGATGACTATGGTCACCACCCCACGGAAGTGGAGGCTGTAATTCGGGCGGCTCAGGATGCCTGGCCCGAGCGCCGGATAGTGATGCTGTACCAGCCCCACAGATTTAGCCGGACCCGTGACCTGTATGAAGATTTTGTGCGGGTGTTGTCGGAAGTCGATGGCCTCTTGTTGATGGACGTTTACTCCGCTGGCGAGACCGCCATTCCCGGTGCGGATAGCAGGGCTATGTGCCGCAGCATAAGGCAGCGGGGCAAGGTAGAACCGCTATTCGTGGAAGATAATCGTGAGATTGAGAATCTGCTGGCCAGTGTGTTACAGGACGGCGATCTTTTGATTACCCAAGGTGCTGGCGACATCGGGGGCATAGCCACCCGGTTGGCGACGCAAGGAGTGGTTTCAGGTGAGTGATATTCAGCATCCCGGCTTACCTGCGTATCAGGCTGAGCCAGAGGTGGTTAAGGCGCTGGGGCGCGTGGCGGTATTTATGGGTGGCGACTCGGCTGAGCGCGATGTCTCCCTCAAAAGCGGTAACGCGGTGCTTGCGGCTCTGGTTTCTGCGGGGGTGGATGCCTTCGCAATGGATGTTCAGGGCTGCCTGTTGAAGACCGTCGAAAACCCGGACTTTGACCGGGTCTTTATCGCCCTGCATGGCCGTGGCGGAGAAGACGGAACCCTGCAGGCAATTTTGTCCCAGGCGGGTATTCCGTATACCGGAAGTGAAGTAATGGCCTCCGCCCTGGCGATGGACAAATTGCGCACCAAATACGTGTTCGCCGGCTGCGGCCTGCCAACACCGAAGTTTCGAACCATGACCGCGGCCAGCGACGCCGAACAGATTGTTCAGGCATTGCGTGCGCCTTTAAGTGTTAAGCCGTCGCGGGAAGGGTCCAGCATTGGCATCCGCAAGGTGAATACTGCGGCCGAGCTGGCGGAAGCTTACGAGGCTGCGGCAGCACTGGATACCCAGGTTTTGATAGAGGAGTGGGTTGAGGGGCCGGAGTTTACGGTCAGCCTGCTGCAGGACCAGGCACTGCCGGCCATAGGTTTGAGCACAGATCATGTGTTCTATGACTACGACGCGAAGTACCTGGCAGATGATACCCGCTACAGAATTCCCTGTGGCCTTGCTCCTCACGATGAAGCGAGGTTACAGCATCTGGCGCTCGAAGCCTTCCGGGTTGTGGGCTGCCGCACCTGGGGTCGGGTAGACATCATGCAGGATGTCGATGGCGAATTCTGGCTGCTGGAAGTGAACACGGTGCCGGGCATGACAGACCACAGCCTGGTACCCATGTCCGCAAAAGCTGCGGGCATCAGCTTTGAAGAGCTGGTTGTGCGAATTCTCCTGGACACACTGGAGGAAGCCAATGCTTGAAACACTGCTGATCCGGAGCCGGGCGATTCCGGCTGAACCTCCTGGGCGCCGGGGAGCAACGACTCTCGGGCCGGAGAAGGACCGGTTTGGTGTGTTAAAGGCCGTTTTGGCTGCGGTGCCCTGGCTGCAGGCCGGTATGGGTATCGCGATTCTGTTGCTTGCTGGGTTGGTGCCCTGGGCAACAGGAAAGGTTTTGGGCGCTATGGACCAGCAAATATTGGCCATTGATGTGAATGGAGAATTTGTTGGGGATAGCCGGGTTGCCATTGAACGGCAAGCCGGGAACTGGATTGGCAAGAGTTATTTTTCCACGGATCTGTCGGACATCAAGTCGGATCTTGAAAGGCGCCCTTGGGTCGAAACAGTGGCAGTGCGTCGTGTTTGGCCAGACCGTCTGGTTATTAATATCCGGGAGAAGAAGCCCCTGGCTTACTGGACTGACGGTCGGCTGGTCAGTCGGACAGGTGAGCTCTTCATGCCGCCCAATCCGGAAATTGCAGGGCGGTTGCCTCAGCTTGCCGGGCCAGATGAGCGGGTGCGTGACGTGATCAGCATGGCGCGTACCATGAGCGACAAACTGGTTGGGCATAACCTGGGGTTTGCAGGTCTTTCCCTGGAGCGGCGAGGTGCCTGGACGCTCAGCCTCTCAAACGGAATTGAAGTGGTACTCGGCCGGGACCAGGTCGCGAAGCGATTCGAACGCTTTATCACAGTGTATGAAAACCGGCTGATATCTCGGTCGGACGAAGTTAGCCGGGTAGATGCCCGCTACACCAACGGTGTGGCGGTTCAATGGAAGCAGGCTCAGGCCGCTTCCAGCCCGAAAACATAGAAACAGTAAATTCAGACCTACGGTTTGGTGGAATACATGTCAACGGTTGAAACGGAAAACATGATTGTCGGCCTCGATATCGGAACCTCGAAAGTGGTTGCGATCGTCGGCAAACGCAAGATGGACGGAACCATTGAGGTGGTTGGTATTGGCTCCCACCCGTCCCGGGGTCTGAAGCGGGGTGTGGTGGTCAATATCGAAACCACGGTTCAGGCGATTCAGCGTGCCGTTGAAGAGGCAGAGTTGATGGCTGGGTGCCGCATTCACTCCGTATATGCGGGAATTGCGGGAAGCCACATCAAAAGTCTCAACTCTCACGGCATAGTCGCTATTCGCGACCGGGAAGTTACTCAGGCAGATGTTGACCGGGTTATCGATGCTGCGCAGGCCGTGGCGATACCTGCAGACCAGAAAATTCTGCACATTCTGCCTCAGGAATTTGTGATCGATAATCAGGAAGGCATCAAAGAGCCGTTGGGTATGTCAGGAGTGCGGCTGGAGGCAAAGGTTCACTTGGTGACCTGCGCCGTCAATGCGGCCCAAAATATTGAAAAGTGCATTCGCCGCTGTGGCCTTGAAGCCGATGACATCATCCTTGAGCAGCTGGCGTCCAGTCACGCGATTCTTACTGAAGATGAGAAAGAGCTGGGTGTCTGCGTTGTGGATATGGGGGGCGGCACCACGGATATCGCTGTGTTTACAGGCGGTGCCATCCGCCACACTGCAGTGATCCCCATTGCTGGCGACCAGGTCACCAATGACATTGCGATGGCGTTGCGAACGCCTACGCAAAATGCCGAAGAGATCAAAATCAAGTACGCCTGTGCCTTGACGCAATTGGCCGGGGCAGAAGAAACGATCAAGGTGCCCAGCGTTGGCGACCGAGCACCCCGAGATTTGTCCCGGCAGGCACTGGCTGAGGTAGTTGAGCCCCGTTACGAGGAGCTGTTTACTCTCGTGCAGTCAGAACTGCGCCGGTCAGGTTTTGAGGACATGATACCTGCAGGCATCGTCATTACAGGCGGTTCTTCCACGATGGAAGGCGTGGTGGAGCTGGCTGAAGAAATCTTCCATATGCCGGTGAGGATGGCGTGCCCGCACGCTGTTTCCGGTATGACAGAAGTTGTTAATAACCCCATCTACGCCACTGGCGTCGGGTTATTGATTCACGGTTTCCGGCAGATGGATCTTGGCCGGGCACCCGTGCTCAAGGGTGAAGATGCACCCTCGCTGTTTGAGCGCATGAAAGCCTGGTTTACCGGTCATTTCTGACGGTTCCGGGCAAGCAGTAAACGAAGGTATCTCGAAAATACAATCTCGAATAAAACAGCCTGGAACAAGGCTGAAACAGCACGAAGGAGAAGGGGAATGTTTGAACTTGTCGATAATGTCCAACAAAACGCTGTCATTAAGGTAGTCGGTGTTGGTGGTGGCGGTGGTAACGCCGTGCGTCACATGCTGAACAGTGACATTGAAGGTGTAGAATTTATCTGCGCCAACACTGATGCCCAGGCACTCGCCGATCTGGACGCACGTCAGATTATCCAGCTGGGCGGCAATATTACGAAAGGCCTGGGCGCAGGGGCGAATCCGGAAATCGGTCGCCAATCTGCTCTGGAAGATCGTGACCGTATTGCTGAATCCATCAAAGGCGCGGACATGGTGTTCATCACCGCTGGAATGGGCGGTGGTACCGGCACGGGCGCGGCCCCGGTAGTTGCTGAAGTTGCACGGGAAATGGGGATTTTGACCGTTGCCGTAGTGACCAAGCCGTTCAGCTTTGAAGGCGGCAAGCGTATGAGTCTGGCTGAAGAGGGGCTCAGGGAGCTGGAAGAGTGCGTCGACTCGTTGATCACGATTCCGAATGAAAAGCTGCTGGCGGTTCTGGGTAAAAAGACCAGTCTGCTGGACGCGTTCGCGGCTGCAAACGATGTTCTGCTTGGCGCAGTTCAGGGCATTGCAGACCTGATTACCCGCAACGGTATGATCAACGTCGACTTTGCTGACGTTAAAACCGTTATGTCGGAAATGGGTATGGCGATGATGGGGACTGCCAAGGCTACCGGAGAAAATCGTGCTCAGGAAGCTGCCGAAGCCGCTATCAAGAGCCCACTGCTGGAAGACGTCAACCTGCAGGGTGCCAAGGGTATTCTGGTCAATATCACTGCCGGTATGGATCTGAACCTGGGCGAGTTCTCCGAGGTTGGCGACATTGTGCGTGAGTTTGCATCGGATACTGCTACCGTTGTTGTGGGTACCGTTATCGATCCTGAAATGACCGACGAGCTGAAGGTAACAGTTGTTGCGACAGGCTTGGGTGGGGACCGTGAGAAGCCTACCAAGGTAGTGGATAATACCCGCTCACTGGATGGCAAGACGGATTACAAACAGTTGGATCGTCCTGCAATCCTGCGTCGCCGTGCGGTATCTCACGGTAACGTTGCGATTGATCAGAGCAAGGAAAGCGAAGAGCAGGGAGTCGACTATCTCGATATTCCCGCATTCCTTCGCAGACAGGCTGACTGATAATCTGTTGCAAATAGCATCCGGATTGTGGTGATGGCAGTTACGACACATCACTGTTCCGGAAATGGATGCGCTGAAGGCCCGTAGCCACTTTGCCTGAAAGATAGGCAATGTTGGGTTGCGCAAATGGTACTCAGTCGTATTTTTTGATATTCTGCTCGCAGATTTTTGCTTGGAATATCGCCAATTTTTACGGAATAACGAACCGATGATCAGACAACGGACACTTAAAAACACGATCCGTGCTACCGGTGTCGGGCTGCACTCAGGGGAAAAGGTTTACCTGACCCTGAAGCCCGCGCCGATAGATTCGGGAATCATTTTCCGGCGCACCGACCTCGACCCTGTGGTCGAGATACTGGCTTGCGCTGAAAATGTGGGTGAGACCATGCTGTCCACGACGCTGGTAAAAGACGGTGTCCGTGTGGCGACAATTGAGCATTTGCTGTCAGCCATGGCTGGTCTCGGCATTGATAACTGCTACGTGGAGTTGAGCGCTGCAGAAGTGCCGATTATGGACGGCTCTGCCGGCCCCTTCGTCTTTCTGCTGCAGTCTGCCGGCATTGCCGAGCAGGACGCTGCCAAGCGATTCATTCGCATCAAGCGGGAAGTCACTATTGAAGAAGGCGACAAGAAGGCCACCTTCCTGCCGTTTGAAGGCTTCAAAGTGAGCTTTGGCATCGACTTTGACCACCCTGTGTTCAAAGGCCGCGCCCAGACCGCGACCGTTGATTTTTCAAGCACCTCCTTTGTGAAGGAAGTCAGCCGCGCACGGACTTTCGGGTTTATGCGTGATATTGAAAAGTTGCGGGCGATGAACCTGGCGCTGGGCGGCAGTGTGGATAACGCCATTGTGGTAGACGACTACAAAATCCTGAACGAAGACGGTCTTCGTTATGATGACGAGTTCGTCAAACACAAAGTGCTGGACGCTATCGGAGATCTGTATCTGTTGGGCAACAGCCTGATTGGTGAGTTCCGTGGCATCAAGTCCGGTCACGACCTGAATAATAAGCTGCTGCGCAAGCTCAGGGCAGAAGAGGACGCATGGGAAGTGGTTACTTTCGATAATGAAGAAACCGCGCCTATCTCCTACATGAAACCTGTGCTGGCGGTACCGGCATAAGGCTGGATGTCTTAATCCCGGACGTGGCTTGCGAGTTTTTCGAGAACCTCGCGTAGTTTTTTATCCTTCGTGTGCCCGGCTTCCTCTTTGAGGAGCCGGGCATTTTCTTTACTGAGCGCCAGCTTTTTTGCGGGTGGTTTCTCGCTAAACCTTGGCGGTACCACTTTTACCTTGAGCTTCCATACAAACCGGAACAACTCGTTCTCCCGTAACTTTTCCATAATTTCATGCTGACGGAAGCGAATCTGGCTTGCCTTTCCGGCGTTTTCGCTTGAAAGTGTCAATTCCCCCTCAATGCAACAGACAAATCGAGTACCTTGCGCCAGCGCGGGGGGCAACACGGCGATAACTTGCTCCTCGGCTTTGCGGTGAGTGTTGGCTTTTGCAACCAGTTCGCGCAGAACCGGCGTTCCGCCCAGGTTGTCAAAGGTTGTTTTCTGATCACTTTTCCGCTTCATAAGGGGGGTTCTTCTCGACGACCACGATAACGATTGGTTACACTTCGGCACGTTTTGTGCGTAGCGCCTGTACTTCTATTGTTTTACCTTGTTGTAAACGAGTATGTCTACTGGGCGCTACGATTTATCGGTACGTAGTTGTTGCTAAGGATGGCAGACCCGCTCGGATTATTCCGGGCTGCAACACTACAGGAAAAGGTTGCGGCTCATTTGATGAAATCAGAAGACACTATGAATATCATTCTAGTTGGCAGGAGTCACGGTAAGTCTCGCACGCTGGCGTTGAATGGCTCTACCGCTGTTGCTTTGGCATTTGCTGCAGCGGCGCTGATAGGGGCCGCAAGCTGGGTCGGATACAGCGTGGCAGTGGCTCAGGCAGAAGCCCGTGAGCCCTCAGACTCTGAACTGGTAGCCCACTGGCAGAACAAGCTGGGAGAGCAGAAGGGTGAGCTGGATGCTCTCCAGCAGAATGTTCAGGATCAGATGGATGCCCTGACGCTTCGCTTGGGCGAGATTCAGGGCCGTTTGTTGCGCCTTGATGCTTTGGGCCAGCGCTTTTTGGAATCTGGTCTGGTTGCCAGTGACGAATTCGACTTCAACCAGCCTGCAGCGGTTGGTGGCCCCGAAGACTCGCACCCTGCGGACTCCTTCTCTGCGCCCGAGTTGACCCGGATGATCGATGAGCTGGAGCACAAAATGCTGGACCGGGAGCAGCAGTTGCGCTTGCTCGACCAGGTTTCCTCCCGCCAGAAGCTGGAAGATGAGCTGTATCTGGAAGGTCGTCCCATCACCTGGGGTTGGTTGTCTTCACCATATGGTTACCGTTCCGATCCGTTTACCGGCAAGCGCACCTGGCACGCTGGGGTCGACCTTGCAGGTAAGGATGGCAGCGATATTATTTCTGTTGCTGGTGGTGTTGTGACTTATGCCTCTGCACGAAATGGCTACGGTAATCTGGTTGAGGTTGATCACGGCGATGGCCTGGTAACCCGTTATGCCCACAGCAAGACCATCAAGGTGAAGGTAGGCGATGTGGTGCAGAAAGGGCAGGTGCTTGCGCTGATGGGAAGCACTGGTCGCTCTACGGGCCCTCACGTACACTTTGAGGTTATCCGTAACGGGAAAACGGAAAATCCGGAAACTTACATTAAAAGAGCCAGACGTTAGTAGTTCAGGTGTTGCCTGACGTTCGCTCAGCCCCCGCCAGCCTCATCAGGTTTGATAGCTCCCGGTATTTGGCACAGGATAGTCACATAACGTCGGCTATGTGAGCCCTGCCTTTTGTACTCCCGCAAAATAAGGTTAGAATGCCGTCTTCCTCCGTTTAATCAAAGAAGCAGTGGTCTATGTTCTCAAAGTTTGCAACCAAGATGTTCGGCAGTAAAAATGCCAGGGAAATCAAGAGAATGCGCAAGATGGCTTTGCGTGTTAATGAGCTTGAAGAGCAGTTTGGTAATCTTACGGACGCCGAGTTGCAGGGGAAGACTGCTGAATTCCGGCGCCGGCTGGACGAAGGCGAGAGCCTGGATGCACTGTTACCCGAAGCTTTTGCCACAGTACGTGAAGCCGGACGCCGCGTTATGGGTATGCGCCATTACGATGTGCAGCTGATTGGCGGCATAACCCTCCATGAGGGCCGGATTGCGGAGATGAAGACCGGTGAAGGTAAAACCCTGGTTGCCACTGCGGCTGTTTACCTGAATGCCCTGCCAGGTAAAGGCGTGCATGTTGTAACCGTAAACGACTATCTCGCCAGCCGTGATGCTGAGTGGATGGGCAAGCTATACCGCTTTCTTGGGCTGCAGGTGGGTGTGGTTGTAGCTGGCCAGTCCCCCGAAGACAAGCGCGCAGCCTATCAGGCCGATATCACTTACGGCACCAACAATGAATTCGGCTTTGATTACCTTCGGGACAATATGGCATTCAGTACCGAGGACAAGGTCCAGCGAGGCCTTCATTATGCGATCGTGGATGAGGTCGACTCTATCCTCATCGATGAAGCCCGCACACCACTGATTATTTCAGGCGCTGCAGAAGACAGCTCCAAAGCCTATCTTGCTATTAACGAACTGATCCCCGGTCTTGAGAAAGGGGAAGTGAGTGAGGAGGGCGAATCCTCCGGCGATTTCACCATTGATGAAAAATCGCGCCAGGTAGAGTTGACCGAGAAAGGTCATGAAAGGGTTGAAGAGCTGCTATTGAGCCGTCAATTGCTGGAAGAAGGTGAAAGCCTCTATTCCGCCGCCAACCTTAGCCTGCTGCACCATGTTCATTCAGCACTTCGCGCCCACCACCTGTTCCAGAAAGATGTGGATTACATCGTTCAGGGTGGTCAGGTTGTCATTGTCGATGAGCACACAGGGCGCACGATGCCGGGCCGTCGCTGGAGCGAAGGTCTGCACCAGGCAATGGAAGCCAAAGAAGGCTTGAAAATTCAGGCCGAGAGCCAGACCCTGGCTTCAACCACGTTCCAGAACTATTTCCGTCTGTACGAAAAGCTTGGCGGTATGACCGGCACCGCCGATACGGAAGCCTTCGAGTTCCGCCAGATCTACGGCCTCGACGTGGTGGTTATACCGCCCAACAAGCCGATCCAGCGCATTGACTACAACGATCTTGTTTATCTGACTCAGGAAGAAAAGTTCCACGCCATTATTGATGAAATCAAGGACGTAACGGCCGAGGGTCGGCCTATTCTGGTGGGTACGGCATCCATTGAAGCCTCTGAACTGCTTTCAATGCTGCTGAAAAAGGCCCGTATTGATCACAAGATCCTTAACGCCAAACAGCACGAATCTGAAGCTCAGATTATTGCCCAGGCAGGTCGTCCGGGTGCCGTTACTATCGCCACCAACATGGCGGGTCGAGGTACGGATATCGTACTGGGTGGTAACTGGGAGCATGAAGTTGCTGCCTTGGACAACCCGACTGAGGAGGAGATCGCGCGCCTCAAGGCGGAGTGGACAGAGCGCCACAAGCAGGTCCTCGATGCTGGTGGCTTGCATATTGTGGGCACTGAGCGGCATGAATCCCGCCGTATAGATAATCAGCTGCGTGGCCGCGCCGGGCGCCAGGGAGATCCCGGGTCCTCCCGTTTCTTCCTGTCCCTGGAAGATAATCTGATGCGCATCTTTGCGCCGGATCGGGTAAAGAGCCTGATGCAGGCCATGGGGATGAAGAAAGGCGAGGCCATTGAACACCGAATGGTCACTAACGCCATTGAAAAATCCCAGCGCAAGGTCGAAGGCCGTAACTTCGACATGCGTAAAACGCTTCTTGAGTATGATGATGTCGCCAACGATCAGCGTACAGTTATCTACGATCAGCGCAACGAGGTCATGTCTTCTGAGGATGTTTCCGAGATGGTTGATACCATCCGTGAAGACGTTGTAGGTACCTTGGTCAGCGAGCATATCCCGCCCCAAAGCATGCCCGAGCAGTGGGATGTGGCTGGATTGGAGGCTCAGTTGCAATCTGAAATGGCCATTGAGTTGCCGGTTCAGGAGTGGCTGGATGCAGATAAGAAGCTGTACGAAGACAACCTGCGCCAGAAAATTCTGGATGAGATTGTTGCAGCATACCGGGCCAAAGAAGAAGTGGCCGGTGCCGAATCCATGCGCAAGTTCGAAAAGCAGGTGTTCTTGCAGGTTCTGGATACCCTGTGGAAAGAGCATCTTTCCAACATGGACCACCTGCGCCGGGGCATCCACTTGCGTGGTTACGCTCAGAAGAACCCCAAGCAGGAATACAAGCGTGAAGCGTTTAACCTGTTTGAATCCATGCTCGATACCATGAAACGCGATGTAACCCGCGTGCTTTGCCACGTTCGGGTTCAGAGCCAGGAAGAAATGGAAGAGGTTGAGCGCCGTCGTAAAGAAGAGCTGGAGCAGGAGCTTGCGAAGGCACGGCTGCGCCACGATGAAACTAGCGCAACCGCCCAGGGTGAAGGTGAGCGCGGGGATGAGGGTCAGGCCGCACCTGAAACCTTCGTGCGACAGGAGCGCAAAGTTGGGCGTAACGAGCCTTGCCCATGCGGATCCGGCAAAAAGTTCAAGCAGTGCTGTGGCAAAGTGAGCTAATCTCACCCCGCAGGCAGCAAGGCAAAGTACGGAAGCCCGCAATCGACCAGTTGACTGGCAGACTGCGGGTTTTTTGTTTTCATGTGTGTTCAATTAAAAAGTAACAGCAAAAGGAGCGGCAGGATGGCGGTTGGTCCAGGAAACTTACCTGAGTTTTTCCCGGTAGCAGGTGTGAAGCTGGGCATTGCCAGCGCGGGCATTAAAAAGCCGGGGCACAAGGACATAGTGGTATTTGAGCTGGCCCCGGGAAGCCGCGTGGCGGGCTTGTTTACCCGCAACCAGTTCTGCGCAGCGCCAGTTACCTTGAGTCGTAAGCATCTGGCGGAGAAAGCGCCGCGGTATCTTTTGATCAACACAGGTAATGCCAATGCCGGTACCGGTGCCCGTGGCATGGCTGATGCTCTTGCTTGCTGCCAGGCCTTGGCGGAGCACGCCGGTGTCGGCGCCGCCGAAGTTCTGCCCTTCTCGACAGGAGTAATTGGTGAGCCCCTGCCGATCCAGAAAATTCTGAGCGCGTTGCCAGAGGCCTTGGACAGCATGGCGGATAATCGTTGGGCGGAAGCGGCAAGCGGCATCATGACCACGGATACACGGCCGAAGGGTGCGTCGGTTCAGGTAGATCTGGGCGGCCACACAGTGTCCATTTCCGGAATCAGCAAGGGTGCCGGGATGATCCGGCCGAATATGGCCACCATGCTGGGCTTTATCGCCACCGATGCGCGTATTGCGCCAGATGCGCTGCAAGCTTTGGCATCGGAGTTAGGGGAGCAATCTTTCAACAGAATCACCATCGATGGTGACACCTCTACTAACGACGCCTGTACGCTCATCGCCAGCGGCCAGTATGCCGGCCCGGAAATTACCCTCGACAGCCCGTATCTCCCGGCCCTCAAGGCCGCGCTGAAAGATATCTACATGGAACTCGCCCACGCCATCGTCCGTGACGGCGAAGGCGCCACCAAGTTCATTACCATTCAGGTTAGTGGTGCGGCGGCTCAGCAGGAGGCGCTGGATGTGGCCTACACCGTAGCTCACTCTCCTCTGGTGAAGACCGCGCTGTTTGCATCAGACCCCAATTGGGGGCGTATTCTGGCAGCGGTTGGCCGTGCCGGGGTAGTGGACCTGGACGTAAACGCCCTGGAAATTCATCTCGGAGATGTCTGCCTTGTGAGGGGTGGCGGGCGCGCTGAGGACTACTCAGAAGAGCGTGGGCAAGCGGTTATGGATCAGGAAGAAATTACCATAGCCATCGATCTCAAGCGTGGCGAAGTCAACGAAACCGTCTGGACCTGCGATTTTTCCCACGACTATGTCACCATCAACGCAGACTACCGCAGCTGAAATGACCAAAGCAGAAACAGTTGTTCGGGAGATCCATGTGGCCGTTGGCGTCATCGTTCGTGATGGGCGAGTACTTATCGCCCGCCGTCCGGACCATGTACACCAAGGTGGCTTGCTGGAGTTTCCCGGCGGCAAGGTTGAGCCGGATGAAACCGTGCAGGCCGCTCTGGCCCGTGAGATTGCGGAAGAGACCGGGTTGGAGATACCACTGGACACATTGCGCCCGCTGATTGGCGTTCGCCACGATTACGGCGACAAGCGGGTGTTTCTGGATGTGTGGAGGACCGACCAGCCCCGGGGCGAAGCTCATGGTCGTGAAGGGCAGCCCATAGAGTGGGTGCGTCCTGAAAGCTTGCGGGGTGAGGACTTTCCGGCAGCTAACCGGTCAATTATCCGGGCAGTGCAGCTCCCATCTTTATTGGCGATAACCGGAGAGTTCGGGATCGGTTATGATCCTGGTCAGCTACTGAGCAGTGCTCTTGCGGGTTTGCCGGTGCGAGACCGTTCAGGGTTGGTCGTGTTGCGGTCGCCGGCTTTAGATACAGAAAGCTACGGTGCTCTTGCGGAAACTGCGCTAGGCCTCTGTGAGGCCGCTGGTGTCGGCCTTGTAGTGCATGGCTCGCCGGCTGTGTTTGATGACACCCCCGATGCGGCTGGGCTACACATGCCGTGGCACGAAGCCAAGAAACTTGCGGCAAGGCCTGTGCCTGACGGAGTGTGGTTTGGAGTTTCCTGTCATAACGCCCGTGAGACAGATCATGCGGTGGCGATTGGCGCAGACTATGTAACACTTGGCCCGGTGAAGCCGACAGCCAGCCATCCCGGGGCCCCGGTCCTTGGGTGGGTTGAGTTTCAAAACCTGGTTTCGCGCGTTCCTATACCCGTATTTGGGCTTGGCGGACTGGCGCCAGCGAATCTCGGTGAAGCTCAGCGGGCAGGTGCGCAAGGCATTGCCGGCATTGGTTTCTGGTGGCCCCGTGACTGACCAGGAGCCGTCGCACTTGCCACGTGGGGGGAGTATCTCTGGTATGCTCCGCCTGCTTGCTCTTTTGTAGAGACATGAACTCATTATTTCTGACCCCCGGGAGACACCGTGAGTAAATTGACCCATCTAGACGACAAGGGCGAAGCCCGCATGGTGGACGTTACAGAGAAAGCCGTAACGGAACGAGAGGCCCGTGCAGAAGCGACCATTCACATGGCAGAGAAAACCCTCAGGATGATTATTGACGGGGATCATCCGAAAGGTGATGTACTTGCTGTCGCCCGGATTGCCGGAATAATGGCGGCCAAACGAACCCACGATTTGATCCCCCTGTGCCACGCTCTGAACCTTACCTCAGTGAAAGTGGAGCTTACTGCGGGAACCGATGGTGCATCGGTGCATATACTGACCCGCTGCAAACTTTCCGGGCAGACCGGTGTTGAAATGGAGGCTCTGGCAGCCGCCAGTATCGCCGCATTGACCCTTTACGATATGTGCAAGGCCGTCGACAAGGGTATGGAAATTGGCAAGGTGCGTTTGCTGGAGAAGAAAGGCGGGCGCAGTGGGCATTGGATTGCTGACGAGCACTGATGCCTGATGGGCACGCCCATGATAGAATACGCGCCCAGATTTACTGAACCACGAGGACGCACTGTGGCTGTTCGTTACATCGAGACCTGCCGGTTGCCGACCCCATTCGGGGTATTCGATATGCATGGCTTTGAAGAACCGGACACGGGAAAGGAGCATGTTGCCCTGACCTTGGGGTCGCTGGACGGTGACGAGCCCATGCTGGCCCGCACACACTCCGAATGCCTGACTGGCGATGCGCTTTACAGCATGCGCTGTGATTGCGGCTATCAGCTTGAAGAAGCTTTACGCAGTATTGCACGTGAAGGCCGGGGTATTCTGATGTATTTGCGTCAGGAGGGTCGGGGCATTGGCCTGCTTAACAAGATTCGTGCCTACCATCTGCAAGATCAGGGGGCTGATACGGTTGAGGCAAATGAGCGTCTTGGGTTTGCAGCAGACTTGCGCGATTACAGCATGTGCAAGGATATGCTGAAGCATTTAGGTATTAAAAGTCTGCGTCTGATGACGAACAACCCCCGCAAGGTTAAAGCTTTGGCCTCTTATGGTATTGAGATAGCTGAGCGTGTTCCCTTGCATGTCGGTCGTAACCCGCACAATGAGCATTATCTCGACACCAAGCAGAGTAAGCTGGGGCATTGGCTGGAAACCCATCAGGACGATGACCCCCAGCGATAAATTAGTGTTTTCTGTACATGCAGACACAAAAAAAGCCCGCCAGATGAACTGAGCGGGCTTTTTGCTTGTTGGTGCACAGGTGGCAGCCGCGAAGCCGCGATGCCTGCTATTTCACTGCTTTGAACCTCTGATGCTGCAGTCGCTCCATACGCGTGCTGATGGCAGAGAATATGCCCTGGGCATCCAGCCCGCAGTCCTTGAGCAGCTCCTCGTGTTTGCCATGGTCAATATAGGTATCCGGTAACCCGAGTTGCAGTATCGGCATGGAGACTTCTTGTCGGTTCAGGAATTCCGTAACCGCACTTCCCGCGCCACCTGCAATGGCATTCTCTTCCAGAGTGACCAGAAGGTCGTGCTGTTCTGCAAGTTCAAGAATCAGGGCTTCATCCAGGGGCTTGACGAAGCGCATGTCAGCAACCGTTGCTCCAAGCTTTTCAGCAGCCTCCAGAGCCGGTGTCAGCAGCGTGCCAAAGTTCAGAATGGCAACACCGCTGCCTTCGCGAAGCCTACGACCCTTGCCGATTGCCAGAGGGGTGAGTTCTTTACGAATCTCCGCACCTGGCCCGGTTCCGCGCGGGTACCGCACAGCTGCGGGGCCATCAAACATCAGGCCAGTATGAAGCAACTGACGGGTTTCGTTTTCATCAGACGGTGTCATCAGCATAATGTTTGGTATGCATCGCAGATAGCTGATATCAAAAGCACCCGCGTGGGTTGGGCCATCTTCGCCAACCAGGCCGGCTCGATCGATCGCAAACAGCACATCCAGGTTCTGGATGGCGACATCGTGTATCAGCTGATCGTAGCCCCGTTGTAAAAACGTTGAGTAAATTGCGACTACGGGTTTTGCGCCATCACAGGCCATGCCCGCTGCAAGGGTTACGGCGTGCTGTTCTGCAATCGCAACATCAAAATAACGATCCGGGAAGCGCTCGGCGAAGACCAGCAAATCCGAGCCCTCGCACATGGCGGGGGTAATGCCGCTCACACGATCATCCAGTTCTGCGGCATCGCACAGCCACTGGCCGAATACGTTTGCGTATTTTTGCTTCGATGCTGAAGGTTTGACCGGCTCCGGTTTGCTGGGGGGCACAGGTTCAATCTTGTTAATGGCATGGTAGCCAGTGGGGTCGGCCTCAGCGGGTGCGAAGCCTTTGCCTTTGGTGGTTACCACGTGGAGGAACTGTGGCCCCTCGAGCTCACGTATGTTCTCCAGAGTCTCTACCAGTAAGGGCAGGTCGTGGCCATCAATAGGGCCTATGTAGTTGAAGCCTAGCTCTTCAAACAGGGTGCCCGGAACAATCATCCCCTTGAAGTGTTCTTCGGTCTTCTTTGCCAGAGCCATCAGGTGTGGTGCGCCTTGAAGAACTTTTTTGCTGCTGTCGCGGACCTGATTGTAGGTGCGGCTTGAAAGCAGTTTGGCGAAGTAGTTGGACAGGCCACCAACATTGCGCGAGATCGACATGTCGTTGTCGTTCAGAATGACCAGCATGTCGGCGCGCAGGTGCCCCGCGTGGTTCAGTGCTTCAAAAGCCATGCCTGCGGTCATGGCACCGTCGCCAATAACGGCAATGCTCTTGCGGCCAGTGTTTTGCTGGCGAGCCGCGACAGCCATGCCCAGTGCTGCACTGATAGATGTGCTGGAGTGGCCTACACCAAAGGTGTCGTATTCGCTCTCAGCCCGCTTCGGGAAGCCGGACAGGCCGTCTTTGCGGCGGATGCTGCCCATCTGTTCACGACGGCCTGTCAGGATTTTATGGGGGTAAGCTTGATGGCCGACATCCCAGACCAGGCGGTCTTCCGGTGTGTTGAACACATAGTGCAAGGCGACTGTGAGTTCCAGCACGCCAAGCCCTGCACCAAAATGGCCGCCGGTTTGCCCGACAGACCATAGCAGGAATGCCCTCAGCTCTCTCGCAAACTGGGTAAGCTGGTCAGATGGCAGCTCCCGCAGTTGGGCGGGTATGTCAATCCGGTCCAGCAGCGGCGTATTTGGGCGCTGAGACGGGATTTCCTTGAAAATATAAGTGTCCTGCATCTGTACGGGTCTTTTCCGGAATGTTCGATAACTGGCTGGCATTATAGGGGAACAAGGGGGCCTGTTTCACATCTGGAGCCATATGTTACGAAATTGTACTTGGCCAACGAAAAGGCTCAATGAGTTCTTGCCACCACATAATCCGCCATTGCTCTCAGGGGGTCGGCTGCTGGCCCGAAACTCTGGAGGCTTTCAAGCGCGCTTTCAAGCAGGGTGGAAAGGTGCTCTCGGGCTCCTGACAGCCCCAGCAGGGCAGGGTAAGTAGGTTTCGCGCGGGCAATATCCGAGCCTTGAGGCTTACCAATGGTTTCAGTATCGCCTTCAATGTCCAGAAGATCATCCTGAACCTGAAATGCCAGCCCCAGAGCCCTGGCGTAATCTGTCAGTGCTTCCAGTGAACGAGCAGTAACCCCGGGCATGGTCATTGCACCAATGCGCACGCTGGCCTCAATCAGCGCCCCGGTTTTATGCCGGTGCATGGTTTCGAGCTGGGCCAGAGTCAGACGCTTGCCTACGGACTCAAGGTCAATCGCTTGTCCACCCACCATGCCGCCATGGCCACTTGCGTGGGCCAGTTCCTGGATCATGGCGAGTCGCGCAGCCCCCTCTATACCCGGGGCCTCTGCCAGCCATTCAAATGCCATGGCCTGCAGGGCATCTCCGGCAAGTATGGCCGTGGCTTCATCAAAGGCAATGTGGGCCGTTGGCCGGCCCCGGCGCAGCTCGTCATTATCCATGGCTGGAAGGTCGTCATGGATAAGTGAATAGGCATGGATCAGTTCGATCGCGCAAGCAGGTACCAATGCGGCTTCAATGCTTTGCCCTAGGGCACTCGCCGCCGCGAGGCTTAACGCTGGCCGGATACGTTTGCCGCCGCCCAGAACGCTGTAACGCATGGCCGCCTGTAGGCGCGCAGAGGTAGATGCTGAGCCAATGCGTCGATCCAGCTCTGTGTCTACACGGCTACGGTAGGTCTCCAGGTAGTCCATGTTTGGCAGTGTCTCTTTAGGCATCAGTCGGCGTCATCCGGTGAGAACGGGCGGGTTTCGAGTGCGCCATCACTTTTTTCTACCAATTGCTCAACTCGCTGCTCAGCGCTTTTCAGGGCCTGCTGGCATGCACGAGTGAGTTTTACGCCGCGCTCGAAAGCCGTCAGGGATTGCTCAAGAGAAAGTTCTCCTTGTTCGAGGTTGCGAACGAGTGTTTCCAATTCATCAAGAGACTTTTCAAAGTCAGCAATGGATGTGGCGTCTTGTTGACCGGCCATCGATGGCCCTCCGATCGGGTGGACGAATTTTGCGGATTATATCAGAGGCTGAGCGCTATCGCTGCCAATGGAACTCCCGGTACTCTTCAGGGCGGCCTTCTGGCGCCCAGCTCTGTTCGGTGACGTGAAGCTCACCATTACTCGAGACGCTGATTATGGTCGTAGCACGGGTGCCGTACTCTGTGCCGGCTATGAATGGCGATGAAAGAAAGCGCTCGGTTTCGCGGTGCACGCCGGTGTTCGGGAGCAAGTGGTCTGGCGCTGGCGTTGTATCCTGCAGCAAGCGGGTGAGATCTTTGTGCAAGGCCTCGGAATCACCCCCGGCAGACTGCACAGTGTGACCAACCGCCTGCCTCAGGCGCAAAAGCTTGGGCCATGGAGTCTGGAGCAGGTGGTTGCTCAGCCCGTAGATGCCACGGAAGATGCTGCGGCCGGGGTGAGCGTCGCGGTTGCTGAAGTACCAGCCGGCGGTATCGGCGAGGCGTACAAGGTTGAACCCTGCGTAGCGGGCCGATGTGCCTTCAAGACTGCTCTGTAATTCCGGTTCCGCAAGAGCCCTGAGTGGCAACTCACCACGGCTGATGTGGCCTGCTTCCGGCGACCCTTCGCGAACATTGGTGACCGCGGATACCAGACCTTCAGGGGAAACGGCCAGCCAGGTACCGCCGGATCGTAAATCCCTTCCGGAGAGCACTCGATTGCCGGTTTCTGTTGTCCACCAGTCCAGTGGTGCAGTTGGCCTGCGATAAAATTCATCGCGGTTAGCCGCTACCACCAGCGGAAACCGGGCACTCTGGCCAAGAGAAAACGCAATCAGGCACATGCTGGGCTGGCCTCCGGAGATTAGTGAGATGATCCTGCGTGATGAAGTTGCTGCTGGTGTGTATTATACCAGCCTTGTTTTCCCGGATGTGTGAGTGATTATGTCCTTGTTGTCCGTATTTTCCATTTATCTGTTACTTGGGGCTTTTGCAGGTACGCTTGCTGGCCTGTTTGGCATCGGTGGCGGCCTTATTATCGTGCCGGTACTGATTTTCAGTTTTGGGATCCAGGGTTTCAGTTCCGAGATTGCGGCTCACATGGCCGTTGGGACCTCTCTTGCGACCATCGTATTCACATCTCTCAGTTCTATTCGCTCGCACCACGGTCACGGAGCCATCCGCTGGGATGTATTCAAGCCGATGGCCATTGGCATTATAGTGGGCGCACTCCTAGGCGCCTGGACGGCGGCACTTTTAAGTGGAGCTGCGCTGGAACTTATTATCGGCGTGTTTGTCATTCTGGTCGGGCTGAAAATGTTGTTCGAGGTAAATCCCTCGCCCGGCCGGAGTGTTGCAGGTAACACCGGCCTTGCAGGTGCGGGTGCAGGCATTGGCTGGGCCTCAGCGATTTTCGGGATAGGCGGTGGAACGCTCACTGTGCCCTATTTGAGCTGGAGTAATGTTCGCATGCAGCAGGCGGTAGGCACTTCCGCGGCCTGCGGATTGCCGATTGCGGTTGCCGGAGCTGTGGGTAATGCCTGGACAGGGTGGAGTGAGCCGGCACTGCCGGAGTACAGCCTTGGCTTTATCTACTTGCCGGCCTTGTTGGGCATTATTGTTACCAGTGTGTTGTTTGCCCGCGTGGGCGCCAATCTGGCGCACAGACTCAACGCTAAAGCACTTAAACGCGTGTTTGCCATCCTGCTTCTGTTGGTTGGACTACGTTTTCTTTTGAGTTAAGAGGTTATAGATGCTTCAGCACCCACAAATAGATCCGGTTGCCATTTCCATCGGGCCTCTCAAGGTACATTGGTACGGGCTTACTTACCTGGTGGGCTTCCTGGCGGGCTGGTGGCTGGGAAGGCTGCGTGCGCGCAAGCCCTGGTCCCCGATTACCGAAGAGCAAATGGGCGATCTGCTTTTCTATCTTGCCTTGGGGGTTATCCTCGGCGGGCGCTTTGGCTATGTAATCTTCTACAACTTCGATGCCTTCCTGGCTGATCCCTTGTGGCTTTTGCGGGTTTGGGAAGGTGGTATGTCATTCCATGGTGGGCTGCTGGGCGTGATGTTCGCCATGTGGTGGTATGGCCGTAAAGTCGGAACCGGATTCTGGCGCCTTGCTGATTTCGTTGCACCCTTGGTGCCTGTAGGTCTCGGGGCAGGACGAATTGGCAACTTCATTAACGGCGAACTCTGGGGCAAGCCCACGGATGTGCCTTGGGGCATGGTATTCCGGCAAGCCCCGGATGCGCTCGCACGGCATCCTTCCCAGCTTTACCAGTTCGCCCTTGAAGGTGTGGTGTTTTTCATTATCCTCTGGTGGTTCTCCGCCAAACCACGCCCAAGAATGGCCGTGTCTGGCCTGTTCCTGGTTTGCTACGGAGTTTTCCGCTTTATGGTGGAATTCGTGCGCCAACCAGACGCCCAGCTGGGCTATCTGGCCTTCGACTGGCTCACCATGGGGCAGGTGCTGTCCTTACCGATGCTTCTGGCCGGGGTGATTCTGATGTCTATTGCTTACCGGAGAAACGCAGAATGAAAGCTTATCTCGACCTGATGCGGGACGTAGTGGACAACGGATTCGACAAAGGCGACCGCACCGGTGTTGGTACCCGCTCAGTTTTCGGGCGCCAGATCCGTTTTAACCTTCAAGACGGCTTCCCCCTTGTCACCACCAAAAAAGTACACCTGCGCAGCATAATTTACGAACTGCTTTGGTTCCTGAAAGGCTCCACAGACAACAACTGGCTGAAAGAGCGCAAAGTCTCCATCTGGAACGAGTGGGCACTGGAAAACGGCGACCTCGGCCCGATTTACGGCAAACAATGGCGAAGCTGGGAGTGCCCGGATGGCCGCGTGGTAGACCAGATCAGCGAAGTGATCGACCAGATCCGCAACAAACCAAACTCCCGTCGCCTGATCGTATCCGCCTGGAACCCGGCCGAACTTCCGGATGAATCCATAGGCCCGCAAGAAAACGCAGAGAAAGGCCTGATGGCACTGGCGCCTTGCCACTGCCTGTTCCAGTTCTACGTACTCGACGGCAAGCTCTCGTGCCAGCTTTATCAGCGCAGTGCAGATCTTTTTTTGGGCGTACCGTTTAACATTGCGTCATACGCCTTGTTAACGCATATGATTGCGCAGCAGTGTGATCTGGAAGTTGGCGAGTTCGTTCATACGTTTGGCGATTGCCATCTGTATCAAAATCACCTCACCGATGACATCGTTTTTGAGCAGCTAAAGCGCAAGCCAAAAGCACTCCCCAAGTTAGTCATTAAGCGTAAGCCAGACTCAATATTTGACTATGAGTTCGAAGACTTCGAGTTCGAAGGCTACGATCCTTACCCCGGCATAAAAGCCCCCATAGCAATATAAAACAGGCAGGCTTCCCCCAAAGTTCGATCGCAAGGATGCGGGAAGGAGTCTCCAAAAATGTGCGGAGCCATGGATGGCGGAGCCAAGCGTACAGGGACGTACTTGCAGCGGTTTTTGGAGACTCCTTCCCGCATCCTTGCAGCCCCGAAGCCCGAAGCCCGAAGCCCGAAGCCTGAAGTCCCGAATCAAAGGAACCCAAGCATGCGTAAAGCCCTCATAGTAGCCATGTCCCGAAACCGGGTAATCGGCAAAAATAACAACCTGCCATGGTACCTGCCGGGCGACCTGAAATACTTCAAGCAAGCCACCATGGGCAAACCCATCATAATGGGCCGTAAAACCTGGGATTCTATCGGCAGACCACTGCCAGGCCGAATGAACGTTGTTATTTCAAGAAACGCAGACCGGGAGGCCCCCGCAGGAACCGTCAGCGCAAAATCACTGGATGAAGCCCTGATAAAAGCCGAAGCACAGGCTGAGCTGGACGGTATCGATGAGGTAATGATTATTGGGGGAGGGCAAATCTATGCAGAGGCGCTACCCATGGTAGACCGCATCTATATTACGCAGGTGCACGCCGAAGTGGATGGCGATGCGTATTTTCCGGAAGTGAACTGGGACGAGTGGGAAGAAATCGGACGGGAGGATTTCTCCGCGTCCGATAACAATCCTTACGACTACAGCTTCGTCGTCTATCAGCGCTTGGCGTCTGACTGACGGGGAGGCCGCTTACCGGCAGGCTTGCCGCCTTTACCGGGTGGTTTGCCTCGTGCGCCGGATCCGCCAGGCTTACCACGCCCCTTGTAACCGCCTTTAGGTGGCCCCTTGCGGAATTCGCCGCGGCCGCCTTTGCGATCACGGCGCGCAGGTGCAGACGCAGAGACTACCGGCAGTGCTTCCGGCTGTTCCAGTGGCAATAAGCCAGGTTGCATGGTCTCCATCCAGCAGGCCAGAGCGCCGGCTACCATGGCAATATCCATTTCATTGCGCTCGGCGATTTCATCCAGTAACGCCATAGACTTGGCGAGTTTTTTATCCTCGGCAAAGCCCAGAAGCTGGCTCTCGAACTGCTCTTCGCGCATTTTTTTCAACTCAACCGGCGAAGGCAATTCATACGCGATCATGGGAGAGTTGGTGGCACGCTCAAGCGTGCGCAGCCAGCTACGCTCACGGGGCGTTACCAACAGAATCGCCTTGCCTTCGCGCCCAGCGCGGCCGGTGCGGCCAACCCGGTGAATGTAGGCTTCGGTGTCGTAGGGCACATCGTAGTTGATAACGTGGGTAATGCGGGGAACGTCCAAGCCGCGGGCGGCCACATCGGTTGCAACAATGATGTCTTTCTTGCCGCGCTTGAGATCTTCAACGGTCTGCTCGCGCTGGCGCTGATTCAAATCGCCATTCAGAGGCGCCACGGCGTGCCCGCGAGCACTAAGCTTCTCGGCCAGTAGTGTGGTTTCTGCCTTGGTGCGCACGAAGATAATCGCACCTTCCGTTGGCTCTACTTCCAGAATGCGGGTCAGTGCGTCCAGCTTGCGCTCTGCATACACTGGCAGGAAGTACTGGGTAATACGTTCAACTGTGCGGGTTTCGCTCTCAATTTTCACTTCTACCGCATCGTGCAGGTAGGTTTGGGCTACCTTCTTGATCTGCGGTGGCATGGTGGCAGAGAACAGTGCGCGCTGACAGTCGTCTGGTGTTTTGGCCAGAATGGCTTCCACATCATCGATGAAGCCCATGCGCAGCATTTCATCTGCTTCATCCAGCACCAGAGCCTTCAGTTTGCCCAGTTTCAGGGTGCCTTTGCGAAGGTGGTCGAGCATGCGGCCGGGGGTACCAACAATAACCTGGGCACCACGCCTGAGGCCTTTGATCTGAGGATAAAAGTCCTGACCGCCATAAATTGGCAGTACATGGAAATGCCTGAATTTGGCAGCATAGGAAGTAAAGGCTTCTGCCACCTGAATGGCCAGTTCCCGCGTTGGAGCCAATACCAGAATCTGGGGTTCACTTTCGGTGGCATCAACCCGGCTCAGCAGGGGTAATGCAAAGGCAGCGGTTTTACCCGTGCCGGTCTGGGCCACGCCCAGTAGATGTTTGCCAGCGAGCAGTGCAGGAATGCACTGGGCCTGGATGGGCGTTGGGGTTTCGTAGCCAATAGCGGATACAGCTTCAAGTACGGCTGGATCAAGCCCCAGTTCGGCAAAGGACAATTCAGACATTGATTTACTCGGTATTCGGAAGGTAGAGCATTGCCGGGCAATGCATTATGTGGCGATATTATAACCGCTTTTTGTCGGATTTAATACGTAAAATCTGTCATAGGCTGTAGGTAGTTGCCGGGGCGGTGCCATTGCATTGCGTTCGTGTTTTGGGCAGTCTTTAACTTTTGACCGATAGGTTGCTAACAGGGAGTTGTCATGACCTTTGATGAGCTGATTGCTGCGGGCCGTGCCAGTAATGAATTGATTATGCCGGACACTTGGTCCCAGGGGCGTGCAACATTTGGCGGTGTGGTGACTGGTCTACTGTTTGACCGCATGGCAGAAATGGTCCCCGAAGGACGGCCGGTGCGCTCTATGCATGTGTCGTTTATTGGGCCTGTAGAGGCAGGGGTGCCGGCGATTTTTGAGGCGCAAATCCTGCGACAGGGCGGGTCAGTGAGCCAGGTGGAAGGTCGTATCATCCAGAATGGCGAGCCTCGGCTGGTGTGTATAGGTGCTTTTGCCGGTGACCGGGACTCTGCCGTGCGGATAGAGGGAGAGCCGGCGCCTGATGTGAAGCCGGTGGAGCAGTGCCAGGCGTTACCGTTTATTGAAGGTTTAACCCCAGGGTTTATTAGCTACATAGACATGCGTTGGGCCTATGGGGTTCTCCCGTTCAGCGGCGGGGGCGGCCGTGAAATGGGCGGCTGGATGCGTTTCCGGGAAGTACCTGAGGTGCTTTCTGATGCCCACCTTGTGGCGCTGATTGATGCCTGGCCAGCGCCTGTCCTTCAGCATTTCAAATCTCCCGTGCCTGCCAGTTCGCTGTCGTGGGCATTCGATATTATTCATCCAAGACCTGCTCTGGAGGCCGATGACTGGCTGCTGTATAAAGCCACAATTGATCAGGCTGGCGACGGCTATGGCCATTTCCATGCCCGAGTGTGGACTCCGCGAGGCGACTTGTTGGCAACAAGCTGTCAGACCGTTGCTGTTTTTGGTTAAGGAGAATTGTCTGGCTGAAGGTGCGGCCTGAGGAATGGCGGCTCAGGCCGCCATTTCTGCTTTTAGCGCGTCAATAATGATACGTGCGAAATCTTCCGGGGAGTCTTCCTGAAGGAAATGTCCGCCGCGCAGGGTAATGTGAGGTTGCCCGAGCGCACCAGGAATACGGCGTTGCATATAACGGTCGCCGCCACGGGTTATCGGGTCGCCACTACTAAAACAGGTAATAAATGGCTTGCGCCATTTTTCCAAAACCTTCCACGCGGCCTTGTTGGCAATGCTCGCCGGGTCTCCAGGCGACACAGGTACCAGTTTTGGGAATGCTCTAGCGCCTGCTTTGTACTCCGCTGTGGGAAAGGGAGCCTCGTAGGCTCCCAGTTCGTATTTGTTAAGGGTTCGCTCAGTGCCCAGTTGCACAATTCGGCTAACAGGAAACCAGGGGCTGTGGGTAGCAAATGCCTTCCACACGTTGAATGCTGCCGGCGCACGGGCTTCGCCGGTCGGCAGCATGCCGTTGCCGACAATAATACGCTGGAAGCGATTCGGAAAGTTAGCTGCAAGTCGTAAGCCCAGAAGCGAACCCCAGTTTTGGCAAACCAGAGTGATATTCCTGAGATCGAGCGTCTTTAGCCAGTGAGTAAGCCATGCAAGGTGGCGATCATAACTGTAGTCATCCACAGAGGCCGGCTTGTCAGATTTTCCAAAACCCACCAGATCTGGCGCTAATACGCGGTGGCCTTCAGCGGCGATGATAGGGATCATGTGGCGATACAAGTACGACCACGAGGGTTCGCCGTGGAGCATGAGAACGGGGGATGCATCGGTAGGGCCTTCGTCCACATAGTGCATCCGGAGGCCGGGCTCGATATCGAGATAGTTGGGAGTGAACGGGTAATCCGGAAGACCTGCGAAACGGCTCTCATCGGTTCTCAGAATACGCATGCCATCGACTGTCCTGACTGATTGGTTGCGTGATCATTGCTGGCTTCGCTTATGCGGAACCGGCATAACAATCTTCAGCCACTAGGATAAGTCAGTTCGCAGACTGCTGTGTTTGAGTTGCGTAACAGTGCGTATTGGCTTTGAATCAGGAAATGTCCGGGTCTAACGTTGGGCGCCGGTTTGAGCGCTTGTCTTCCCAGCTGAGATCTTTTGGGTCGTACCACCCGATTGAATCGAGCACCTTTTGGCGGGTTGCGGCAGACAGGGTCGGCCAGAGTTCCTGGAAATCTTCCAGCCCCTGGTCGCGGAACCGCTGCTGTTTGCTTTGAAGGCGGTTAATAATTTGCGGCAACTGCAGTGCTTCGCCAAGTTGTCCTGGAATGATTACTTCCTGGCCCAGCACTTTTCTGCGATGAGTTCTGGCAGCTAACACCCGGCGCAGTTCCTGAGCGGTCTCCAGAGCAGTTTCCGTGGTAAAGGTTTCCAGTTCCAATGGGGTGACCTGTTTAATTGCTGATCAATAGCACTTCACTATAACCTGAAGCATGCGCCAGTGGCCATGCGTGCGTGATAGGCTAGTGCGCGTTTGAATCAGTCAGGGATACATCGGAATTATGTACGAAAAACTTGAGACACGAACCTTTCTTGCAATGCTGGTGGGTGTAACTCTGGCCTTCGTGATCCTTATGAAGCCATTCTTCGGGCCTATTTTCTGGGCAATCGCCATTGCGTTGATTTTTCATCCGTTCCAGTTGTTCCTGGTGCGCCGGCTTGGTGATCGGCCAAATGTGAATGCCCTGATTACCTTGACTGTCTGTATGCTGATTGTGGTGATACCGGTCTTGGTGTTGGTCACCTCGCTGGTGGCTGAGGGGCTGGGTATCTACCAGAAAATTCAGGACGGACAAATAAAACCTGGTGAGTATATTGATCAGGTGAACAAATCTTTCCCGGCCATACAGTCATTTCTGGGGCAGTTTGATATCAATTTCACTGAAATCCGCGATCGGGTTGTCAGTCTGTTTGTAGGTGGCAGCCAGTTTCTCGCCAAGCAGGCCCTGGGAATTGGTCAGAACACCTTCCAGTTTTTCCTCGGGTTGGCACTTATGGTGTATCTGGCGTTCTTCCTGTTGCGGGATGGGAGCAAACTGACTGAGTTGATGATCCGTGCGCTGCCTTTGGGGGATGAACGTGAACGACTGCTGTTTGCCAAGTTTGCTGAAGTAACGCGCGCAACCGTTAAAGGTAATCTGCTGATTGCTATTATTCAGGGTGCACTGGGCGGCATCATTTTCTGGATTCTTGGTATTGGCGGTGCCTTGTTGTGGGGCGTGGTTATGGCTATTTTCTCGCTGTTGCCCGCTGTGGGTGCTGCCCTGGTATGGGTGCCAGCAGCGATTTATCTTGCTGCCGTGGGCGATATCATTGAGGCCTTGGTGCTGACACTATTCGGTATGGTTGTGATCGGGCTCGCGGATAATGTTTTACGACCGATTATGGTAGGCCGTGATACAAAGCTGCCTGATTACATTGTGTTGCTCTCCACCTTGGGTGGTTTAGCCATGTTTGGTATTAATGGTTTTGTGATGGGCCCTCTGGTTGCTGCACTGTTTATGGCGTTCTGGGGGATTTTTATCCGTGAGTTCAGTGAAGGGGCTCATAGAGCCGAAAGTGATAAGGGTGATGTAGGCTAAGGCGACACGAGATAAAAGTATGTTAGGCTTTTAACCGTTCGCCTCAGCCTGTGGAGATTGGCACCACATAATAAAAAAGAAACGGATATCGATGAGATATCAGGAGTTAAACAGGTGAGTATTATGAAGTACGCGACCACCCGTTTGGGGCGCCTTGCTCTCGCGGCGGGCACATCCGTAATACTGGGTTTTGCGCCCACCGCATTCGCTAACGAAACCGTTGCACTCAAGAACGCCTTGTATGGCGCCGGGTACAATATTACCAACGTGAGTAGCGGAATGGATGATAACACCCGGTCTGAGCTGTCCCGCTTCCAGAAGGAAAATGGGCTTCAGACTAATGGTATTCTTGATGAGGCAACAAAAAAGGCACTGGGCATGGTCCGCATGAATGTAGCTGCTGCTTCGACCATTTCGACGCCGGCAAAGGCCCAGGCAGCAGCGCCGAGTACGCCAGAGCCGGTTGAGGAAGAGGCCATTGAAGAAGAGGAGGATGGTGGCTGGTCATTCTTCTGACGCAAACGTGCAAAAAACTAAAAAGCCCGCGCAGACAGCATGTTCTGCGCGGGCTTTTTACCATGAGAATCCGGATTAGCCGAGCTTTTCCAGATCTCTTACAGCGCCTTTGTCGGCGCTGGTAGCCAGCAGTGCGTATGCTTTCAAGGCCGACGATACCGCACGATCCCTGGGTTGATCGGGCTTCCAACCCTTGGCATCACGGGCTTCCCGGCGACTATCCAGTTCCTGTTGATCCAGCTGAACATTGATGGACCTGTTGGGAATATCAATCAGGATTGAGTCACCGTCTTCAATCAGTCCGATGGCGCCACCAGCCGCTGCTTCAGGTGATGCATGGCCTATAGAGAGGCCTGAGGTGCCACCGGAGAAACGCCCATCAGTCAGGAGGGCGCAATCTTTACCCAGCCCTTTGGACTTCAGATAGCTTGTTGGATAGAGCATTTCCTGCATACCGGGGCCACCCTTGGGGCCTTCGTAGCGGATGATAACAACGTCGCCGGATTTGACCTGATCATCCAGAATGCCAGCGACTGCTGCGTCTTGGCTTTCAAACACTTTCGCCTTGCCTTCGAATACAAAAATACTTTCATCTACACCAGCGGTTTTTACTACACAGCCGTCAACCGCGATGTTGCCGTAGAGGACGGCCAGCCCGCCTTCGGAACTATAGGCGTGTTCAACCGAGCGAATGCAGCCGGCTTCACGGTCACCGTCCAGGCTTGGCCAACGGGTGCTTTGGCTGAAGGCGGTCTGGGTGGGAATACCCGCTGGCCCGGCTTTGTAGAACTCCACAACCTCAGGGGGTGGTGAGCGCATGATATCCCAGGTTTCCAGGGCTTCTTTCATTGTTTTGCTGTGAACGGTTGGCAGGTCTGTATTGATCAGGCCGCCACGTTCCAACTCGCCAAGAATACCCATAATGCCACCCGCGCGGTGCACGTCTTCCATGTGGTATTTTGGGGAGTTGGGCGCGACTTTGCACAGCTGTGGAACCCTGCGGGAAAGCTGGTCGATCTCGTTCAGGGTGAATGGTACCCCGCCTTCCTGTGCCGCTGCCAGCAGATGCAGAATGGTATTGGTGGAGCCGCCCATGGCGATATCCATCACCATGGCGTTTTCGAACGCTGCCATAGAAGCGATGCTCCGAGGCAACACGCTGGCGTCGTTTTCCTCGTAGTAGCGCTTTGCATTCTCCACAATCTGGCGGCCGGCTTTCAGAAACAGCTGCTCGCGGTCTGAGTGGGTCGCCAGCATGGAGCCATTGCCCGGCAGGGCCAGGCCAATGGCTTCAGCCAGGCAGTTCATGGAGTTGGCGGTGAACATGCCGGAGCATGAGCCGCAGGTAGGGCAGGCGCTGCGTTCGTATTCCGCAACCATTTCATCGTCGGCGGTGGGATCGGCGGCAATCACCATGGCGTCCACCAGATCCAGCTTGTGCTCAGACAACTTGGTCTTGCCGGCCTCCATGGGCCCGCCGGATACGAAAATGGTCGGAATATTCAGGCGCATGGCAGCCATGATCATGCCCGGTGTGATTTTGTCACAGTTGGAGATGCACACCAGAGCGTCGGCACAGTGAGCATTGGCCATATACTCTACAGAGTCGGCGATAATTTCGCGGGAAGGCAGGGAATACAGCATGCCGTCGTGCCCCATGGCGATGCCGTCGTCTACCGCAATAGTGTTGAATTCTTTGGCCACCCCGCCGGCTGATTCGATTTCGCGGCAGACGAGTTGCCCCAGATCTTTGAGGTGCACGTGTCCTGGAACGAATTGAGTGAAGGAGTTGGCAACCGCAATAATTGGTTTGCCGAAATCATCATCTTTCATGCCGGTGGCGCGCCAAAGGGCACGGGCGCCGGCCATGTTACGGCCTGCGGTAGATGTCCGCGAACGATACTGAGGCATAGTGCTCTGGTCTCTTTGTCTTGATACTTGGGTGTTGATAATGAAGAGACAAAGGATACCAGATTAGACTCCAGGCGCATGGCTGTTTTAACGTGCCGTGGTTACAATAGTTAACGGATGACATAAACCTGTGCCCTCGCTTTGAACCAACCAAGGAGATTCTCTATGGCTCGCCAGGAAAGCTTGCCGCTGCGCCGTCTGAAGGAGTTTCAGCCACTGAACCGGCTAACTGATGATCAGTTGGTTGTGCTTGCCAGTCGTGCCGAGCGCAGGGCCCATGGTCCGGGCCAGCGAGTGCTGGAGCGTGGCGTGCGTGACGGCCTGGATTATTTTCTGGTTACCGGGAAAGTAGAACTGGAATCAGTAGATGGCCGTAAATTGGTCATCGACGCCGGAACAGAGCAGGCATTGAACCCCATCGCCAGGCTACAGCCAAGAATGTACGATGTTACTGCGGTAAAGCCCTGTGAGTTTCTCGTGGTAGAGCAGGATGTGCTGAACCAGCTCCTGCGTGCCGCTCCTGTGGCCCAGGTAGAGATGGATTCGGGGGAGAGTCAGGGCGGTGGTGAGAGCGAAGAGCACCATCTTCTGATGGAGTTTTACGGAGAACTGCGTTCCAACCAACTCAAATTGCCCAGTGTTCCTGATGTGGCCTGGAAAGTGCGCCGCTTGGTAGACAGGGATGATTCCACAGCCGAACAGGTAGCTGTTGCGGTGTCTGCCGACCCGGCCATGGCCGCCAAATTGGTGCGAGCCTGTAACAGTCCGCTTTACCGGGGCTTCAGCGATGTGCGTAATGTGCGCGAGTCGGTTGTGCGTCTTGGCATGCGAACGACTCGCCAATTGGTTACTGTATTTTCCATGCGGGAGGTGTTCAAAAGTCGGCACCCGTCTTTACAGAGGGAAATGGAAAAACTCTGGCGGCATTCCCGTGAAGTTGCGGCGCTTTGCTGGGTTTTGGCGGACCATGCAACCCGTCTGAACCCCGAAGAGGCGCTGCTGGCTGGTTTGCTTCATGACATAGGCGTGGTACCGGTTCTGGTGCAGGCGGAACACCATGTAAACCTGTTTGCTGACGACACTAATTTGCAGAATGCTATCAGCGAACTGCGGGCTGATGTCGGTACTGCCGTTCTGGGTAACTGGTCATTCCCGCAGCCCTTCATTGAGGCGGTTCGACATGCAGAAGACTGGAGGTATGAGAGCCGGGAAGCGGAGCCCCAGTTAGTGGATGTTGTCATTGTGGCGCAACTTCACGCCATGATTGGTTCCAGCCAGAGTGAAGGTCTGCCCCCGTTTGACGAGGTCCCTGCCTATCGCAGGCTTGGCAACCTTGAGCTTAATGCCTCCCGTAGCCTTGAGCTTCTGACACAGGCCCGAGCCCGTGTAGATGAAGTGCAGCAGCTTTTGTCTATCCGATGATAATTGAAGGCGTTTAAGAGGCCGGAGCGTAATGTTGAAGGGCGTCTGGCCACATGGTCCACATATAACCCCCGCAAAACGCCAGCCAAACCAGCGCTGCTAAAATAGTCATTATATCCGGGGCGACAGGTACGCGGTCGAAGCGGCTGAAACTGGCTCTGGTTGCGCCGGTTATGGCCAGCCCCAGGAGCAGCCCTCCTACAATATCGCTGAACCAGTGAACCCCCAAGTAAAGCCGGCTAATGGCCACAGGGATCAGCGGTAACGAAAGCACTATGTAGGTTTGCCAGCGCTTTCGGCTACGGGTTTCCGCCGCTACAAAGCTGGCCAGTAGGGTTACAAATACCGTGATGCCCGTAGTATGGCCGCTGGGGAAAGAGCCAGATGATGGCGGGTTCGCTACCAGATCAGGCCGTACAGTCCCAAATGCGAATTTCAGGCCCCATACCAGTACAGTAGTAATAATCGCAGCTAAAAGTATGTGAGCGGCCGCAGCGTAGTAGCCCCTGAGCGCCAAGGCAATACATGTCAGTATGGCTGCAGCAGTGAGAACGGGCGGGTCGCCCAGGAGTGTGGCCGCAATCGCCGGAGCGTCAAGCAAGGGTTGGCGCAAATCACTGAACCATTGCATCGCCAGCTGATCGAAAGGCGCGATCACGCCGGTCATGGTTGCCAGTTGGCCCCAGAGTATAAACAGGGCAAGTGCGCCAAGAGCAAGCATCAACGAAGCTAGCGGGAACTCGCTTTCTTTGGCGGGTCGCTCATTTGAATATAGGCGCCAGAAGCGATGGGTTGTTTCATACTGCGCCATCTTTCGTTGAAGCCAGAGGTACGGGCGGCTATCGTCGCCAAGACCCAACTGAAAACGGAAAATGATCAGGTAGATTGCCGCCAGGGTTGCCAGGCTTGCAACTGTAACCAGGTACACGTGAGCCGGTGGCTGTACATCACTTGCCAGTGCGCTGCCCACGAGAAAGCCCGGCAGAATGTAAGCAGGAGCCCAGGCTATGGCGGAACCGATATTGAAGGCCAGGAAACGGCGCCAAGGCATCAGCAGGGCCCCGGCAATCAGCGGGATTATGGGGCGTAGTGGCCCAACGAATCGCCCGATAATAACGCTCTTTCCGCCGTGCAAATGGAAGAAGGTTTCAGCTTTTCTGATGTGTTCAGGGTAGCGGCTTAATGGCCATACTGCTTCCAGCCTGCCCTGAAACAGTCTGCCGAATGCAAAGCTCACTGTGTCTCCGCTGACCGCACCCAGCCACGCCCATATCAGCACGGTCATTAGCGGCATTTCAATCTGGGCGGCCATAACTGAAATGGTAAACAGGAAGGCAACACCGGGCACAAGGATGCCGGCAAGCGCCAAAGATTCAATAAACGCTGTGCTGAACAAAGCGAGGGATAACCATTCGGGGTTGGCGCTCAGCCATGCAGTAAGATCTGAAAGCCAGGCGCTACTCATGTACTGATGGTCTCTCCCGGGCTGAACCATGCGGTGTCTGCCCCGCGCCTGCGGGCTTCTAGCATGGCCTGATGCGCACGCTTGCGTAAAGTATCGGTTCTGGTGTCGTTGTTTCCTCTGGTCGTGCAGCCCAGGCTCACCGTAGCTTTACCAGTCACTGGCCAGTGGTTTTCAGAAATGGTGCGCCGGATTCGCTCAGAAATTACGCGTACGCCTTCTTCCGGGGTGAAGGGAAGAATGAGGAAAAATTCTGAATCATTCAGTGTATACAACGTATCTCCCGCACGGATAACGCCAAAAAGGTGCTGGGTCATGTCATAAAACATTGCCTGCATCCCGGATTCTCCATGGAGCTCTGTGGCTTCATCGGCATGATCGATAGCGAGGTTGATTACAGATAGGCAGTGTCCTGTGGCAATGGAGCGGCTGATTTCTTTTTGCAGGGTTTCATCCAGAAAGCGGGCATTATGGGCACCAGTGACAGGGTCAGTAATGGCAAGGTCTTCGGCAGACTGTGCCATATGGTCATACTGCCATATATACAGGGCGGCAACTGTCAGGACGATGAACAAACCGCTGATAGCCGTGAGGGCATCTGCTGGCGGTTGCTTTACAAACAGCAGAATTGCCATAGGGGTCAGTAACAGCAGAGAAAGCATGAGAGCGTGGCGCAGTGGCAAGATTAGGAGGTTGAGCAACAACAGTGGCATGGCCCAGTGGGTAATACTTGTACTGTCCATTGTCAGCACGGCAGCCAGAAGCCCGCTGTTTAGTCCGGCGAGGATGATCAGGTGGCCAGGTGCAGAAAGTTGGCGCCGACGACTCAGAAACGTATAAGCAACACCACCGAGAGTCAGAGCGGCCATGCCGGACGCAAGATAGAATAGCTCGTAAAAGCCGTAACGCAGATTTTGCAGGGCGAGCATGAAAATAAAAAGGGTTGCCAGGCTATAGCCAAAGCTGTGTGTCCAGGTTCTCAGACGGGTTTCGGTCATGGCGCAGACCCCTCAGCACGGGGCTGGGCAGAGGGCGTAACCGGTGACCAGGTGCTGTAGGCTTGAGTTCTGTTGCCACCCTGTTGCTGTGCTCGGCGCAGGGCGTTAGCCGCACTCTGTTGCAGGCTGTCGGAATCATCGCCAATATTCAGCCCGGCGATGCCCGTGCTGACTGTCAGGTTCATGCCGTGAGTTTCAAGCAGGGTTCCAAGCCCTTTGCGGATCGATTCTGCTCTGGTAATGGCTTCCTGAGTGGCAATGCCCGGCAATATTACGAAAAACTGCAGGTCTGCTGCCCGATAGTAAGTGTCAAAGTCTCGCAATTGAGAGTGCAGGAAACGGCCAATTCGTGGAAGAATCGAACGGATATCTTCGTCTGGATCGTTGTCGCTGGCGTGGGCGTCAAGGCCGATCATAACGACAGACATGTCTGTGCCCTCGCGTTCGCTCCGCTGGATTTCTTTATGCAGGTCGGCAGAAAGGTATTCCCGGCTGGCAGCCTGAGTGAGTTCGTCTGTGCGCCTCAAGGGGGCTAGTTGACGAGTTTTATATTCGCGCAGGAACACAAAGACACCCGATAGAAGAACGGTTAACAGAAGTGCACTAACCATCTGGTGCCGGTCAGCTATGCCTTCGGCCCAATGGGCAGCGGTTACTGCAAGAGCTACCATTACCAAGGTTATCAGGGCTGCGAAAGCGCGAGGAACTATCGCGAAAGCAACCAGGGTAAGGCCATATAGCCAGTGGCTGAGCGCCCAGGGACCAGTCCAGAAGCTGGTCATCAACAGGAGTATAAGCGCTGCAAAAAACAGCTTTTGTATCATGGGCCAGGGGCTAACGCTGCGGCCTGAGCGAAAGCTGCGCCCGCTGATAATGGCACCTGCTGCAGCTGCTGCACAGGCTGCGGTCAGCGGCTCCCCCAGCAAGGCGCACAGAACTGCAAGGGCCACAAGTACAGCGAGGCTGGCACGTGATAACCGGTTCAGCAAAAACTTATCGGCCGTCTGGGCCATGGCATTCGTCCTTTTTCGGGATTCCCGTTGTACCGCAACGGTATAATATCTGTTTGAGGTGCGTACTTGAAACGGGAAAGGTAAAGTTAGGCTCTTATTCGTGAATTCTGGCAAAAATTTATAAGGTAAAGGGATGGATATTGCAGCTTATATGATCGAAGTCGGGCAGCAGGCCCGGGCAGCGGCGACACTCATTGCCCGTTCTACCACTGAGGTGCGAAACCGTGCGCTTTTGGCAACGGCCGAGGCGCTGGATGCGGCGCGCAGTGAGCTGGCGGAGGCAAACGCTCGCGATCTTGCTAGCGGTAAGGAGAACGGCCTTGATGCCGCCATGCTGGACCGGCTTGAACTCACGCCTGCGCGGGTTGACGCCATGATAGAAGGCCTGCGACAGGTCGCCTCCCTGCCTGACCCCATCGGTGCGATTACCGACATGACCTATCGCCCATCCGGCATTCAGGTGGGCAAAATGCGAGTACCCTTAGGCGTTATCGGCATTATCTACGAATCCCGCCCTAATGTGACGGTTGAGGCTGCCAGTCTTTGTTTGAAATCCGGTAATGCCACAATTCTGCGTGGTGGTTCCGAGTCCATTCATTCCAATCAAGCCATAGCTTTGTGTTTGGCCCGCGGGCTTGCCGAAGTCGGCTTGCCGGAATCGGCTGTGCAGGTTGTTAAAACCACTGATCGAGCGGCTGTGGGTGAGCTGATTACCATGCCGGATTATGTGGATGTGATTGTGCCCCGTGGCGGCAAAGGTCTGATTGAGCGGATTAGCCGAGACGCGCGAGTGCCGGTTATCAAGCACCTGGATGGCGTCTGTCACGTATATATCGATAGCCATGCTGATCCGGAAAAAGCCTTGAGCGTTGCTGTTAATGCCAAAACGCATCGCTATGGCACCTGCAATACGATGGAGACCCTGTTGGTGGATAAGGAAATTGCGGCCGATATGCTGCCGCTACTGGCTTCCGCTTTTGTTGAAATGGGTGTGGAACTGCGCGGTTGCGAACAGAGCAGAGGAATAGTCACGGATATGCAGGCCGCCACAGAGGCTGATTGGCAGGAAGAGTATCTGGCTCCCGTATTGGCGGTTCGAGTAGTGGATGGGTTGGATGGTGCCATCGCGCATATCAACCGTTACAGCTCTCAGCATACCGACAGTATCATCACGGAGAACTACACACGAGCCCGCTGCTTTATCACCGAGGTGGATTCAAGCTCAGTGATGGTCAACGCATCTACCCGCTTTGCGGATGGCTTTGAGTATGGTTTGGGGGCTGAGATTGGTATATCCACTGACAAGATACACGCCCGTGGGCCAGTCGGGCTTGAGGGTCTGACTTCGCAGAAATATGTAGTGTTTGGTGATGGACACATTCGGGCCTGATGTCAATGCATGTGATTTATGGCGGAACCTTCGACCCAGTGCATCATGGCCATTTGCGCCTTGCTCTGGAGGTTAGTGATCGGCTTGGGAGTGTGCCGGTAAGCCTTGTGCCCTGTCATATTCCGCCGCACCGTGGCGAGACGGGCGCCACGGCCACACAACGACTGCGCCTGCTTGAACTGGCAATTGCCGACGAGCCTTGCCTGCACATTGATGATCGGGAGCTGCGCCGGGAAGGCGCGTCTTACACAGCAGATACGTTACGCCAGCTGCGCAAGGAGCTGGGTGCCGAGTTACCGCTGGCCATGGTTGTGGGCACGGATGCCTTTGCCGGTTTCGATTGCTGGAAGGAATGGCGCCAGATACCTGAACTGGCCCATATCATTGTTGTGCAGCGCCCGGGCATAACGTTGGCCCCGGAAGGAGAGCCTGCCCGATTGTTGGCAGAGCGTGGTGTTGATGGTGCGGGAGCACTTCATGGGCGTGCGTCCGGGCTGGTCCTGAAGCTGGATCCACCCTGGCTGGATATTTCTGCAACCGGTATTCGCGAACGCATTAGCCGTGGCCAATCGCCCCGTTATCTGGCTCCGGATGCGGTCCTGACGGAGATTCAGCGCATGGGGCTTTACGGGGCATGCCCCGAGATCAACTTTTAGTGCTACAATCGCCATCGAAAATGACTTTTCGGGTGGCCATTCCGGCCGGCACCCGGACAACAGGGAAATTATGCAGGCAGAACAACTTAAAGATCTGATAGTGAATGCACTAGAGGATGTGAAAGCACAGGACATCAGCGTTATTGATGTGCGGGATCGTACCAGCGTAACCGATTACATGGTTCTGGCATCCGGAACATCCAATCGCCACGTGAAATCCCTTGCGGATTCAGTAGTTCTTGACGCCAAAGAGAAGGGCGTTCGTGTGAACAGCGTGGAAGGTGGTGGCGGTAGCGACTGGATACTGGTGGATATGGGCGACGTGGTTGTACATGTAATGATGCCCGCCACCCGTGAGTTTTATGATCTGGAGCGCTTCTGGCGTGACGCACCGGATGTCGGTGCTGCGGGCAGCGAATAATCGTGCGGCTGCGCCTGATCTGTGTGGGGCAAAAAATGCCCGACTGGGTCAGTAAGGGCTACGACGATTACGCTCGTCGTATGCCCCCGGAAATGCCTCTTGATCTGGTAGAGATTGCCATGCCTCATCGTGGCAAAAATCCCGATATTCCCAGGCTGATGCAGCGCGAAAGCGATGCAATCCTTTCCGCTACTGCTTCCAAAGACAGGGTTGTCGCTTTGGAGGTTACAGGGCGCCCCTGGTCTACCGAAAAGCTGGCCAGCCAGCTGGAAAGCTGGCAGCAGGATGGTCGGGACGTGAGCTTCCTTGTAGGCGGGCCAGATGGTCTGGCAGAGCCCTGCCGTCAGCGCGCAGACCAGCAATGGTCGCTTTCCCCTCTTACCCTGCCTCATCCACTGGTTCGGATTCTGTTGGCAGAGCAGCTATACAGAGCCTGGTCGATTACCCGTAACCACCCGTACCACCGGGCATAGGACGCATGCATGCCGTGGGGTGAATTCAAGGATACTGCCGCCGAGCGCAGACTGTTCCAGCGTCGTGCCATGGTTATGCTGGTGTTTGTTTTCCTGCTTTTGCTGGTGCTTGTCGCCCGCATGTACCAGCTGCAGGTGGTTGAGCACGACATTTATACTACGCTCTCGGATAAAAACCGCGTTCAGGTCCAATCTGTGCCCCCTCCACGAGGGCTCGTTTACGATCGCAACCATGTTTTGCTGGCGGAAAACCGCCCCGTCTTCAGTGTCACTGTTGTGCCGGAGCGGGTGGGCGACATTGATCATGCGCTGGAGCAGCTTGTCGGAATTCTGGATGTTTCTGATGAGGATCTGGAACGGTTTCAGCGCCGCCTCCGCGAACCACGCCGCCCGTTTCAGGAAATCCCGTTGCGCTACGATTTGACGGAGGATGAAATTGCCCGCTTGGCAGTGCACCGGCACGAATTGCCCGGTGTGGAAGTGGAAGCTGAGCTGGTTCGCTACTATCCCCATAGCGAGCTCACAGCACACGCGCTGGGTTTTGTTGGTCGAATCAACCGAGATGAGTTACAGCGAATCGACCCGGTTAACTACGCGGGTACAAACTACATAGGTAAATCAGGCGTTGAGCGGTTTTATGAAGAGTTGCTGCATGGGAAAGTCGGCTACCAGCACGTAGAAACCAATGCACGGGGCCGCACTCTAAGGGTTCTGGAGCGAGAGAATCCGGTGCCTGGTGAAGATCTGCAACTTCATATTGACCTGCGGCTACAGAGCCGGGCTCACGAACTGCTCGACGGTCGCCGTGGCGCAATTGTCGCCATCGAGCCGGAAACCGGCGGAATACTGGCACTCGCCAGCGTTCCCGGCTTCGACGCCAACAAATTTGTTACAGGCATCAGCGTTCCAGACTACCGTGATTTGAGTGAAAGCAAAGACAAACCCCTTTTTAACCGAGCTCTGCGCGGGCAATATGCGCCTGCCTCAACGATCAAACCCATGCTCGGCATTGCCGCTCTCGATAGTGGTGCAGTCACACGGGATCTCAGCATATGGGACCCGGGGTACTTCCAGATCAACTCCAAGGGGCGACGCTGGAGGGATTGGAAGCGCGGTGGACACGGCTGGGTTGATTTAACCCACGCAATGGCGCAGTCCTGTGATGTCTATTACTACGAAGCAGCGATAGAAATGGGCATTGATACTATGGTCGATTATTTGTCCCGCTTTGGCTTCGGTGAAGATGCAACTCTTGATGTTGCCGGAGCTTTAAGCGGCATTCTGCCATCCCCTGACTGGAAGCGAGCCACTCACAGCCAGCCTTGGTATCCGGGAGATACTGTTAATCTGGGCATTGGACAGGGCTTTATGCTCGCGACACCGTTGCAGCTGGCCACGGCAACGGCCTTGATAGCCAATCGCGGGGAGTGGGTTGAGCCTCGGCTGCTGAAAGATATACAGGGAGACAGGTCTGCGGAGGAGTTTTTGCCGGCCGAAACTCACGAGCCACTGCAGCTGAAAGATCCCAGTGATTGGGAGTTTATTACGGATGCCATGGCCGAAGTGATGCATGGGTCTAAGGGCACTGCCCGCGCTTCAGGTCGTGGTGCTTCCTATCGAATGGCCGGGAAAACTGGCACTGCCCAAGTATTCAGCCTTGCGGAGGATGAAGAATACGACGCTGAGGAAATCAAGGAGCGGCTGCGCGATCATGCTTTGTTTGTTGGCTTTGCGCCTACGGAAAAACCACAGATTGCGGTTGCTGTGATAGTTGAGAACGGCGGTGGAGGAAGCGGGACAGCAGCCCCTGTCGCTCGGGCTTTGTTTGATGCCTGGTTACTGGAGTTGTCATCCAGTGGTTCTGGTTCACTGGTTAGCAAAGCCGATTTGCAAAACGAGGTTCCCTGATGGCCGCGCGGGAAGTTTTCAGCTCAACTGCCAGCAATCCTCTTGGGCGCCCAAGAGGGTTTTGGTCTGCGCTACATCTGGACCCCATTCTTCTTTTTCTGCTGATTGCCCTGATCTCTGGTGGTTTGTTCATTCTCTACAGTGGCGCTGACCGAAATCTGGAGGTTGTAAAAGCCCAGAGTGTCCGTTTTGGGGTCGCTTTTGTCGTGATGCTTGTCTTTGCCCAGTTTGACCCCTCAGTATTCCGGCGCTGGGCGCCCTGGCTGTATGTGCTTGGTCTCGCGGGCCTGATTGCTGTGCTGGCTGTGGGAGTAGGCGCAAAAGGCGCGCAGCGTTGGCTGGCGTTGCCAGGATTGCCCAGATTTCAGCCATCGGAGTTTATGAAGCTTGTTGTACCCATGATGGCAGCCTGGTACCTGTCACGACATTTCTTGCCACCGCGGCTGTCCCGTATCGGCGTCGGCTTGGTTATAGCGCTTCTCCCAATGCTTCTAATTGTCAGGCAACCTGATCTCGGGACTTCACTTCTTGTTGGAATGGCCGGACTCTTTGTTGTGTTTTTTGCCGGAATGAGTTGGAAGCTCATAAGCGCTTTTTTGGCGATGGTTTCTGTTGCAGCCCCCGTGATGTGGTTTTTTGGCATGCGTGAGTACCAGAAACAGCGCGTACTCACACTTCTGGACCCCCAAAGCGATCCATTAGGCGCCGGCTGGAACATCATCCAGTCCAAAACAGCGATAGGTTCTGGTGGCGTAGATGGCAAGGGTTGGTTGCAGGGCACTCAGTCGCACCTGGAGTTTTTACCGGAAAGCCATACTGACTTCATCGTAGCGGTGTTGGCAGAGGAGTTCGGGTTTGTCGGGGTTCTTATACTGCTCAGCGTGTATTTCCTGATTATCCTGCGATGTTTGTTTATTGCGGTAACTGCCCAAGATTCATTCAGCCGTTTGTTGGCTGGCGCTCTGACCATGACCTTTTTTATATACGTGTTCGTGAATGTTGGAATGGTTAGCGGGCTGTTGCCAGTGGTCGGCGTGCCCTTGCCGCTCATTTCTTACGGCGGCACGTCAACCGTAACGTTGATGGCAGCGTTTGGTGTGTTGATGTCCATTCGTACTCACCGCCGGATGATCACGGCCTGATGTCAGGCTGGTAATGGTGGTCAGGGGTATGAACCCGTTACAATGGTAGTGGTTGTTGTCGCGTTACTATTTGGCAGCGTTTATTTTCAGAGGACATCTGCACAGTGAGATCAACTTGCTCAGATTTCTGGCCAGCCGTTGCGGCAGTCCTATTGCTGGCTGGCTGTGCTTCGGGCCCAGCACCTGCGCCCGCCGGCCCCGATCATTCTTCACGCTATACCATTACCCAGGACAGGGCGCCCTCAGGAAACTTTGATGTCTCGGGGCTGTCAGATGCCGTACCTGTATATCAGGCTCCGGCCAGGGCGGGAAACAAATCGCCCTATACAGTTTGGGGTAAGCATTACACCGTGATGGGCAGCAACGATGGCTATGTGGCTCGCGGTACCGCAAGCTGGTATGGCGAAAAATTCCACGGCCACAAAACGTCCAATGGCGAAACCTTTGACATGTACCAGATGTCTGCCGCCCATAAGTCCATGAGAATTCCGGGTTACGCCAGAGTTACCAACCTGGATAACGGCCAATCTGTGATTGTTCGGGTTAATGACCGGGGGCCGTTTCATGGTGACCGCCTGATTGATTTGTCTTATGCGGCGGCGAAGAAGCTGGGTTATCAATCCCGTGGAACCGCCCGGGTAGAAGTGGCAGCAATTACAGTGAAACCGGACGGCAGCATGTTCCTGGCCGGCCAGCCGTTGGTGTTGGAAGGACGGCCAGAAAAACAGCCAGCGCAACGCACTGTTGCCGTGAATGACGGGGCGGGCGGGGGGCTGTTTGTTCAGCTTGGTTCATTCAGTACCCGAGATCCTGCAGAGAAAATGCAGAGCCGTGCTATGAACATACTTGGTAGTTCTTCGGGAAATAACCCTGTGCGAGTGCGTGCAGTGGATACAGGCTCGGGACGCTTTCACCGTGTACAGGTGGGGCCTTTTCAGGATGAGGGCAGTGCGCGGACTATGCAGAGCCGCCTGGAAGCTGAAGGATTCAGGCAATCAATTGTGCTGACCGACTCTGATTAAGCATCGGATACACATAAAAACACACTTAACGACGAATGAATGGACCCATGGCATTAAAATCAGTTTTCCGCTCACTCTCTTTCATCTCAGCGATCTTTGCGTTTGTGCTGATGCTTTCGGTATCAGGCAACGCGGTTTCACAAACCGTGCTGATTCCTTCCCCGCCACAAATTGCTGGCAGTTCCTACGTGCTTATGGACCCGCAAAGTGGGCGCATTATCATGGAGGAGAACAGCAACGAGCGTTTGCCGCCGGCCAGCCTGACCAAAATGATGACGGCGTATATTGTTGAGCGTGAGCTGGACGAAGGCCGAATCAACATGTCCGACATGGTTCCCATCAGCGTCAAGGCCTGGAAAACTGAGGGGTCCCGCACGTTCGTTAAAGAGGGAACCAGTGTTTCTGTAGAGGATCTCCTCCGAGGCGTTATTATCCAGTCGGGTAACGATGCGTCTGTCGCACTGGCAGAGTTTATTGCCGGCAGTGAAGGCGCGTTTGTGGATATCATGAACCAGCAGGCCCAATTGCTGGGCATGAAGGATACCCACTTTGAGAATGCGACAGGGCTGCCAGCTCCTGACCACTTTTCTACCGCCTTTGACTTGGCGGTGCTGGCCCGTGCGATTATCAATGATTACCCGGAAAATTATCCAATCTACGCGGAGAAGCATTTTACTTACAATAATATTCGTCAGCCCAACCGCAACAGCCTGCTGTGGCGGGATGACAGTGTTGATGGCCTGAAAACCGGCCATACGGAAGAGGCCGGATATTGCCTGGTTGCGTCTGCCAAACGAAACGAAACCCGCTTTATCGCCACAGTAATGGGAACCAGTAGCTCCCAGGCGAGATCACAGGAAGTCCAGAAAATGCTGAACTATGGCTTCCGTTATTATGAAAGCGAGCGCTTGTTCCGTGCCGGCCAGCAGCTGATTGAAGCCAGGGTATGGGGCGGGGAGGCTGACAAGCTTTCAGTCGGCATGCTCGAAGATGCATATGTAACCATTCCCCGCGGATCCCGTGACAGCCTTGAATCCAGTGTGGATCTGGATTCAGTGATTAAAGCACCTGTAAGTGCCGGGGACGAGTTGGGCCGGGTGAAAGTATCACTTAACGGTGAGGTGCTGATCGACCAGCCAGTACTGGCACTGACAGAAGTGCCCGAGGGTGGCCTGTTCAAACGCATCTGGGATGCCATCAAGCTGTTTTTTGTTCAGTTGTTCCAATAAGGGCAGGCTTAGCCCGGGAGTGAAATAGTATGAGCGAGCCGAAAGCGCCAAAAATCGAGTTTCCCTGCGACTATGCCATCAAGGTGATTGGCGATGCTGCCCCGGATTTTAAGGAGTTTGTGGTCGCGGTTGTTGAGCAACACGCGCCAGGAATCAAAGAAGCCGATGTCTCGGTAAAAGACAGTCGGGAAGGTCGGTTCTGTTCGGTCAGATTGAATATCATGGCGACCGGTGAGCCGCAGTTAAAGGCCTTGTTTGAGGACCTCAAAGCCAGTGGCCGCGTGCATATGGTGTTATAAGCCACATGTCTGAGCTGATTGTCAGGTCGTTGGGGCAGCAGCCCTATCTGGAAACCTGGGAAGCCATGAAAAGCTTCACAGCGGGTAGGAATGAGCACACCAACGACGAGCTCTGGTGCCTTGAGCACCCACGTGTTTACACCCAGGGCCAGGCCGGCAAGGCAGAGCATATCCTGGCGCCGGGTGATATCCCGGTGATTCAGGTAGATCGCGGCGGACAGGTAACCTATCACGGCCCCGGGCAGTTAGTGGTTTACCTGATGATCGGGCTGACCCGACGCAAGATTGGGGTGAGGGGGCTTGTTGATATTATTGAGCAGGGCATAGTGCGCACCCTGGCCGAGCTCGGTATTGGTGCAGAACCCCGGCCGGATGCGCCAGGTGTGTACGTTGGGGATGCAAAAATTGCCTCCCTTGGGTTGCGGGTTCGTCGCGGGTGCTCCTTTCATGGTCTGGCGTTAAATGTCGACATGGACATGGCGCCTTTCCAGAGGATCAATCCTTGTGGTTATGCGGGGCTGGCTATGTGCCAAATCAGCGACTTTGTTGCTACTGCGTCCATTGAAGACATTGAGCAGAGGTTGGTGGCCCAGCTGATAGCCGGGCTAGAGGATTCGGCTGTGAGTTATCGTAAGGGTTGGGACGGTTAGGCCCGCTTTCCTCCCTGATACTCACCATCCCAATACTCGCTGTACAATGCACCGCTTTTGGCCCAGCCATAACAGCTTGTGTTACGTTAAAGCATCAGATCAGAGTGGGGAAATTCCCAGATTCGCACAGGTTATACATGTCATCCAGACGCCCAGATAATTCAGTCTCCCGCATCAAAACAGGTAGCTTCGAGCGCCGGTTGAGCCTTACTCGCGCCGGACTCTTTGCCGGAACGCGTGTGGCTTCGCACATGGCTACAAACTGGTTCAGTAGCAAGGAAAACCGGGATAAGCGCCACCGCGCCATGATGTCCAAGCAAGCCCACCTTTTGGTGGATGAGTTGGGCAAGTTGAAAGGGAGTGTGGTCAAAATCGGCCAGGTGATGGCGCTGTACGGCGAGCATTTCCTGCCCGAAGAAGTTACCGAAGCCTTGCACACGCTAGAGGATCAGACAACTTCATTGGAGTGGCCGGCAATTGAGCGGGTTCTGAAAGCAGAGTTGGGCGAAGAGAAACTTGCGGAGCTGGATATAGACCGTGAACCCATTGGTGCTGCGTCCCTTGGCCAGGTGCACCGTGCCTTGCGGCGGAGCGACGGCCTGGAACTGGTGCTGAAAATTCAGTACCCGGGTGTTGCCGATGCGGTGGACAGTGATTTGAACGCGGTGGCGCAGCTGCTCAGGGTGGCCCGGCTGGTGAGCTTCGGGCCCGAGTTTGAGGATTGGCTGGAAGAGGTGCGTGAGATGATGCACCGGGAAGTGGATTATCACCTTGAAGCGCGCACCACTGAGAAGTTTCGCCAATTGCTCCTGGAGGACCCGCGGTTTGTGGTTCCCCGAGTGTTACCAGAGTATTCAGGTTCTTTGATTATCGCTTCTACCTACGAGCATGGGCATTCTGTCAGCGCCAAGGTGGTTCGGGAATTACCGTTGGAGCGCCGGAGTGCTCTCGGTGAGGCTGCACTTGAGCTGTTCTTCCGGGAGTTGTTTGTTTGGGGGGAAATTCAAACAGACCCCAACTTCGGAAACTACCGTATCCGAATTGCTGGAGAATACGGAGACGACGGCGAAGGCGTAGAGCATGACCGCATCGTGCTGCTGGACTTTGGCGCAGTGCAGTCCTACACAAATGAATTTCTCGATCCGGTTATTCAGATGATACGGGCCTCGTACGAAAACGACCTGGATGCGGTGATCGACGGAGGCGTAAAGCTCCGTTTCATGAGCACTGACTGGCCTAAAGAGGTTTTGGAGAAATTTGGGCAGGTGTGTATGTCGGTTCTGGAACCATTGTCCAGCGACCATGCAACCTGGCCTGATTACGCGATTAACAGCAAAGGCCAGTATCGCTGGAAACAAAGCGATCTGCCATCACGGGTAGCGCGGCAAGCAGCACGCTCCGCCATAAGCCGATACTTCCGCGTGCCACCCAGAGAGTTTGTGTTTCTTAACCGCAAGCTGATCGGGGTGTATACCTTTATTGCTGTGTTGCACTCGGAGTTCAATGGTGAGCCCTTGCTGCGAAAGTACCTTTATGGCGAAGGTGATGATATGCCCGATGCTTCTGCAACCAGCCAGATCACAAAGGCATAACGCACACCTTTACCTATACCCACAAGAACAATGAAGTTGAGCCAGGGCACGCGCATAATACCGCCAACCAGCGTGAGTGCGTCGCCGCCGATGGGCAGCCAGCCCAAAAGTAAAGACCACTGACCGTAGCGGTTAAAACTGTTTCTGGCCTTGTGCAGTTGTGCCTCACTCAGGGGGAACCAGCGCTTGTGCTTGAAGCGATCCACCTGCCTGCCGATGATGCCGTTCACCACCGACCCCAGGGTGTTGCCCAGCGTGGCCCAGAACCACAGCCAAAACATGGGGTAGCCCTGAACAACCAGTGTGCCAGTCAGTATTTCCGAATAGGCTGGTAGCAGGGTGGCTGCTGCGAACGAGGTCAGAAATAACGTCAGGTAAACCACAGAATTGTCCTTGCAATGATAGGCATTTAGCTCATACGCCGTGCGAAAGCGCACTAAGTATGATCCGTTACTATCGCAGCTATTCAAAGCATCAATTTTTTAATTTTCCACAATCATGTCATCATGACGCTGTTTTTTTAACACCCTTTTAACTACTCCGGAATTGTTTCGGGGTATCTATCCCGGAGGTTTTTTATGGAGCAGGTGACAATTTACGGCCGTGAAAGTTGCGGTTTTTGTGTGCGGGCAAGAAGCTTGTGCGAGTCCCGCAATATGCCGTATGTCTGGGTAGATATGATCGAGCAGAATATGACCAAAGAAGACGTTGCAGATAAAATTGGCCGCGCGGTTCACACAGTGCCACAAATTCTTGTGGGTACCCGCTACATTGGCGGCTATGACGATTTTTCGGCGTATGTGCGAGAGCTCTAAGCGGGTATGACCCCATTAAATCATGCTGATGAGAATAAAAAAAGGCTCTGCGGGTAACCGTAGAGCCTTTTTAATCGGCGCAAAACTGATCGGGCGATCAGATCTGGAAATCGGCCTTCAGTTTCTTTTCCGCCAAGGTGTTTTTGAGCTTGGCTACCTTGGGAAGGCCGTTCTCAAATGGAGGAAAGTTCTCACCCGCGATCAGAGGCAACAGGTAGTCGCGACAGTCCTGAGTAATACCAAAGCCATCATCTGTAATGTAATGGATCGGCATTTTCTTTTCCTGGTTAGCGACTTCGCTCAGCGGAGCCTCACCAATTGACCAGACATAAGGCTTTGCTTTCTCGCGAACAATAATTGGCATTACCGCCTGCTTGCCAGCCAAAGCCATTTCAACAGCAGCTTTCCCCACAGCGTAGGCCTGCTCAACGTCTGTGGCAGACGCAATATGCCGTGCACTGCGCTGGAGGTAATCCGCCACTGCCCAGTGATACTTGTGCCCCAAAGCTTGCCGAACCATGTTGGCCAGTGCTGGCGCTACACCACCGAGTTGAGTGTGGCCGAAGGCATCTTTGGCGCCGGCATCCGCAAGGAAACGACCGTCTTCATACTGGGCGCCTTCGGAGGCCACCACCACGCAGTATCCGTATTCTTTCACGCAGGAATCGACCCGCTCCAGGAATGCTTCGCGATTAAACGGGATTTCCGGAAACAGAATAATGTGGGGCGGCTCGCCTTCACCTTGGCCCGCCAGGCCGCCGGCAGCCGCAATCCAACCAGCGTGGCGCCCCATGACTTCAAGTATGAATACCTTGGTGGAGGTTTCGCACATGGATTTGATATCCAGGCTGGCTTCCAACGTGGAGGTGGCAATGTACTTGGCGACAGAGCCAAAGCCCGGGCAGCAGTCGGTAAACGGCAGGTCGTTATCGACGGTTTTGGGAACACCAATGCAGGTAATGGGGTAACCCATGGTCTCGCCAATTTGTGAGACTTTGTAGGCAGTATCCTGGGAGTCGCCGCCACCGTTGTAGAAGAAGTAGCCAATGTCGTGAGCGCGGAATACTTCGATCAGGCGCTCGTATTCCCGGCGGTTTTCCGAGATGTTTTTCAGCTTGTGACGGCAGGATCCAAAAGCACCACCAGGGGTGTGGATCAACTCCTGAATGGCCTCATCACTTTCGAGGCTGGTATCAATTAGCTCCTCGTATAGCGCGCCCAGTATGCCGTTGCGCCCGGCAAATACTTTGCCGATTTTCTCCGGGTGCTTGCGTGCGGTTTGAATGACCCCGCAGGCGCTGGCGTTGATAACAGCGGTAACACCGCCAGACTGAGCGTAAAATGCGTTCTTGATGGCCATCTCGGGGTGGAGTCTCCAGTTGATTCGACAATGCTGCAGATGATACGTCAAACGCCCGCAATTTTCATGGCTGTAAGTGCGGATAGCAATGCGCTTGACGGCACTGAACGGATACGGGAGGCTTGTCGGGTTTCAACGCAGAGGACAGCTGGCGAATGCATATTCATATACTGGGGATTTGTGGCACATTTATGGGCAGCCTTGCGGTATTGGCAAGGGAGCTCGGCCACACAGTTACCGGTTCCGACCAGGGCGTTTATCCGCCCATGAGCACGCAGTTGGAAGCCCAGGGCATCAGCCTGATGGAAGGCTACAGTGCGGAGCATCTTGAGCCCAAGCCAGAGCTGGTGCTTATTGGTAACGCCATGTCCCGGGGCAACCCTGAAGTAGAGGCGGTACTCAATCGCAATATCGACTACATGTCTGGCCCGGAGTGGCTGGCAAGAGAAGTTCTGCGGCATCGTTGGGTCTTGGCAGTTGCCGGCACCCATGGCAAAACCACCACCACCGCCATGCTCCTGTGGATTCTTGATCAGGCCGGGCTGGCGCCCGGGTATCTGGTGGGCGGCGTGCCTAAGGACTTTCCGGTTTCAGCCAGTCTCGGCGATAGCGATTTTTTTGTTATCGAGGCCGATGAGTACGACAGCGCTTTTTTCGATAAGCGCTCCAAGTTTGTTCACTACCGCCCCCATACCCTGATACTCAACAACCTTGAGTTTGATCACGCCGATATCTTTGAAAACGTAGAAGCCATTGAGCGTCAGTTTCATCATCTGGTTCGCACGGTGCCTTCCCAGGGATTGATTGTTCGTCCGAGCCTGGATAAGCATCTGGATAACGCACTTGCGATGGGGTGCTGGAGCCCGGTTCAGGATATGGCTATCGGTAGCGAAGCTGCCACATCGGTTGATTGGCGTGCCGAACTATTATCAGAAGATGGCAGCCGATTTATGGTGGTTCACCATGAACAGCCCGTTGCGGTGGTGAAGTGGAGCCAAACGGGTATGCATAATGTTCGCAATGCCCTTGTAGCCATTGCTGCTGCCAAGCATGTGGGGGTAACGCCCGATCATGCCGTGGCAGCGCTTTGTCGCTTCTCTGGCGTAAAACGCCGCATGGAGTTGCTGGCGGATATTGGTGGAGTGAAGGTTTACGACGACTTCGCTCACCACCCAACTGCCATAGAGACCACGCTGGACGGATTGCGTAATCAGGTAGGTGAAGAGCCGGTTATTGCACTTATTGAACCTCGCTCTAACACCATGAAGCAGGGCGTTCATCAGCATACGTTACTGCCGAGTGCTGCGTTGGCAGACAAAGTTTATTGGGCCAACCTGAACACCATGGATTGGCTACCAGAGTTGGTATCCGCATGGCAGTCTGATAACGCGGAATCCGGCAAACACTTTGTTGAATCCACCGTAGAAGGGCTGATTGAGCGTGTAATGACGGATCTGCCAAGCCCCTGCCACATCGTCATCATGAGTAACGGTGGATTTGGTGGTATTCACGACAAGCTTGTAGCCGAGCTTGAGCGTATCCATGGCTGACCCGGCACACAAGGAGCTGCATCTTTGACCCAAACCATGCCCGATAATTTGTCGAACGCCCGCACCATCAACCTGGCGTTCACCGGAGCTTCCGGCGCCCAGTATGGGTTGCGCCTGCTGCAATGTCTGGTGGCAGCGGGCTGCCGGGTTCATGTGATGATAAGCAAGGCAGCACAGATTGTTATTGCAACGGAAACCGACCTGAAGCTGCCGGGCAGCCCTCCGGCCATGCAGAAAATGCTATCGGAATATGCATCAGCTCAGCCAGGGCAAGTGTTGGTGTTTGGGCGTGAAGACTGGTTTTCGCCACCGGCATCCGGCTCTGGTGAAAAGGCCCCTTTGGTGGTGTGCCCCTGTAGTACAGGAACGCTTTCCGCAATGGCCACTGGCGCCAGTAATAACTTGATTGAGCGGGCTGGGGATGTGGCGCTTAAAGAGCGGCGTCAACTGATTCTGGTGACTCGCGAATCGCCATACTCCCAAGTGCATCTGGAGAACATGCTGAGACTTACCCAAATGGGAGCGGTCATCATGCCGGCCAGCCCAGGGTTCTACCATCGACCGGAATCAGTGGAGGATCTAGTGGACTTTATTGTGGCTCGAATCCTCGATCATCTGGGCTTGCCGCAAGACTTGATGCCCCGCTGGGGTGAGGCTCGGTTGAGCGCCAAAATGAGTCGCAACGATGGTTTTGGCCAGCAGGATTGATGGTTTTAACCATTGAGCAAACCCGCCTGCAAGAAGAGACTTGGTGAACGTTAATTACAACATTGTTCACTGACTGAGGTTTACCATGATTCCACGCACGCTCTTCGATGCAGACCTTGACGGCTTTCGGGACTCTGTCCGGAAATTTCTTGAGCAAGAAGCCGCGCCATACCACGAGCAGTGGGAAAAAGATGGCCAGGTCAGCCGCGAGCTATGGGAAAAAGCCGGGGAGCTGGGCTTTTTGTGCCCTACTATGCCTGAAGAGTACGGCGGTGTAGGTGCTGATTTCCGATACAGTGCGGTTATTATGGAAGAAGTCTCCAGGGCCGGGCTTTCGGGCATTGGCTGGACGCTACACTCCGATATCGTTGCACCCTACATTTTGAATCACGGCTCCGAAGAGCAGAAAAAACATTATCTGCCGAAAATGGCGACTGGCGAGATGATCACCGCGATTGCCATGAGTGAGCCAGGTGCGGGTTCTGACCTCCAGGGTGTGAAAACTACCGCTCTGAAGGATGGTGACAACTACATACTGAACGGCTCAAAAACCTTTATCACCAACGGCCAGATGGCCGACCTGGTGATTGTTGTCGCCAAAACCGATCCAAAGGAAGGTGCAAAAGGCATCAGCCTTCTGCTGGTTGAATCCGACTCAGAGGGGTTTCAAAAAGGCCATAACCTGAACAAGGTTGGTATGAAAGCTCAGGACACCTCGGAACTGTTTTTCCAGGATGTGAAGGTTCCCACCAAGAATCTGCTCGGTTCGATGGAAGGGCAGGGGTTTATGCAGTTGATGATGGAGCTTCCTGCCGAGCGTTTGCAGATTGGTATTACTGCAATTGCTGCCGCAGAAGCAGCCTGGCAGTGGACTCTGGATTACGTGACCGAGCGCAAGGCTTTTGGCAAGCCAGTGATCAAGTTCCAGAACACCCGCTTCAAAATGGCTGAGATGAAGGCCGAAATCACCGCGGCCCGGGTATTCACCGACCGTTGTCTGGAACTCCACCTGGACAAAAAACTCGATATACCCACAGCAGCCATGTTGAAGCAGTACACCACGGATTTGCAGTGCAAGGTAATGGATGAGTGCGTTCAGTTGCACGGTGGCTACGGCTACATGTGGGAATACCCCATTGCCCGTGCCTGGGCTGATTCGCGGGTTCAGCGCATTTACGGCGGAACCAACGAGATCATGAAGGAGATTGTTGCTCGCGCGTTTTAAGCTGCACAAAGCAAACCCCCGGGCCAAATCCCGGGGGTTTCTTGTTACTAAACTTTACAGATTGCCAAACCTATCAAGGTCTCCGGCTTCCACATTCCCTAAAGTAACGGCACAACCTCTAACAAGGATAAACGGTTGCCGTGATGAAACCCCTTATTTTCCTGCCTGTTTCCCTACTTTTTCTCACCATTGCCGGCTGCGGCAAGGAATCTGATGAACTGCCTGTAGATGGTCGTGATTTCGACGGTGTGCAATACAGTGAGCTAAAATCCTATACAGGACGGGTGATCGACGGTTACCTGAAAAATGCCCGGGTGTGGCTGGATATGGATGGCGACAGCCAGTACACGCCGGGGCCCATGGAGTATGAGCTGGCATCCGGCCGCACGGTTACCTTGCTTTCCGGCGAGCCCACCGCCCTGAGTGGCGAGGATGGCGAGTTCGCGCTGGATATCTCAGAGCTGGTGCTGGACCCGCAGGTTGGCCCCGATATCGATCCGCGCCAATTCCCCTTATATGCTCTGGCACTGCCGGGTAAAACCCTGGAACAGACCCGCATAGGGGATGTGCCGGTGTCTCGCGCCTTTTTGCTTTCTGCGGCGCCGGGCGAGCGTAACATCACCCCGTTAACCACTCTGGATCGCTACCGCCGGCTTACACAATACGGAGTGTTTCCGGGCTCTGATAATACAGCGTTGTCCGGCTTGGCGGGCATCAACTTGCTGAGCGACTATGTGCTTGCCGAAGATGATCGGGCCCATGCTTATGCGCGAGCCCTGGCGCGCTTCTCGGCCAGCCAGCTACCGGATGAGTACAGCGACGCATGGGGCTTGCCGGGCAGTGATGGCACAGAGCGTTTACTTAGCTCTGAGAAGGTGTTTATCCTGGGCGTTTCCCTGTTACAGAATGCCAGTGATGTAACCGCAGTTGTAGACGCCGCTGCCCAAGGTAACTACGCAAACGTCGACACCGACCTCCTCGACTTGCCGCAAGTGCCATTGCAGTTGAGTGACCCATTACTATTGACCAGCCAGCGCGTTTATGCTCAGAACAAGCAGTCGAATCAGCTCCCGGCCAACAGTACGAACTTGAAGGTTTCGGCTGAATTAATGTTTGATTACAGCGAAGATGGGCGGCTGCAATCCATCAGCGCAAACGGCTGCCTTGCACCTTCAATGCAAGAGATTGCCAGGCTGGCGAGTGTTAATGGGTATATGTCAAAACTCAGTACCCAGTGGTTGCCGTCAGCATCGCTATCACTTAAAAGCGAGTCGGCTTATTCCGCTCCGGGCGTTGATGAGCGTTTGACCTTCAACTGGCAAGAACGCACAGCAACATTCGAGACCAGCACTGAATGCCATATAGCTAAGGGCGTTCAGTCTGGCTCGACCGAGCTGGGAGGAGATCCAGAGGTGCGCTACAGCTGGGAATTTACCGATGGGAAGTTAGCGGAGCTGGTGGCCCGGATTCCTCAACAAGGCGCTACCTTGACGCGGACGCTAGTGCCAAAACTCTCTGCTGATACCACTACCAGTATTACTCCTGCTGGCTTTATTGGCTACGAGTTACTGGAAAATGGCGTTGAGGTCGAGTCTCTGATTTACAGCAGTTCGCTGAAAAGTTGTGCAGCTGAGGAAGAGAGCGCAGCGCAGGCAGTTACAGGATATCATCGCTATGATTTTTCTGGCTATGCGCCTCAGCCTCCCATTTTTACCGGACTTTCTTTAGAGTTTGATACCCGGGGTGGCGTCATGCGCCCACTACGCTACGGCTTCCTGGCGCCAGAGATGTCTGGGCTGGGTCACGTCGCTGCCCCTAATGGTTTTGAGTGGGCGATGTACTACTCACCCAGAGCCAGCGAGACACCTCGTGGCGGGACGCCCAACCTGATTGATAGCGCGTATCTCAAGAGGTACGTCCCTGGTCGTGCCTGTGGCCGTTCGTTCGAAGATTCCAGGACGGGCGTCTATGCGAGGATAGAGTACCAATATAAAAACCTCTCTCAATATCTTGTGGAGCGGCTGGATTAGTTGGCGGCAAGATAAGGTGCGGTCGTAGGAGTATAAGTAGAGGCGCATCCGAGTTTAGCAATAAGGATGCGTCAGTAATTAGTATGAAAAACGGGCAGTAGCGAGCTTCTTGCTAATTAGGTTTGCTTCAGGGGTATGAGATTCACACAACCATTTCCTGGGGAAAGAAATGGTGCCGAGGAGAGGACTTGAACCTCCACGGGGTTGCCCCCACTAGCACCTGAAGCTAGCGTGTCTACCAATTTCACCACCTCGGCAGGTGATTTGCAGCTTTGCCTTTAGTTTGTTGAAAACTGGGCGTTTCTGCCTAAGATGAGCATGTCGTCTCATCCAATGGCGCGTACTTTAGTAATTCCCGCTTAAGCTGTCAAACATTTTTTTAGTAAAAGCCCGGCAGGTAATTGTGCGTATTAAAGGAGGGTTGTTAGGCAGTCTATGCCTACCAACGTATACTGTATAGCAAATGTAGTTGAACAGCGCCGTTGTGGCGCCGCATTGAGCAAGGATTTTAATGGTTTCCAGGAATAAAAAACACAAAGACCCCCACGCCAGCCGTGAGGCTCAAAAATATGATAACCCGATCCAAAGCCGGGAATTCATAATTGCACACTTGAAAGAGCGGGGGGCTCCGGCAACACACGAAACATTGTGTGCCGAACTTGGCCAGACAGAACCCGAAGGTATCGAGGCGCTACGGCGTCGTCTGATCGCCATGTGCCGGGATGGCCAGCTTATCTGTAACCGGCGTGATGCTTATCTGCCGATTGAAGAGGCAGCCCTGGTTAGTGGTCGGGTTATTGGTCACAAAGATGGCTTCGGCTTTCTGGTGCCGGATGATGGCGGGTCAGATCTGTTTCTTACTGCCCGGCAAATGCGCCGTGTGTTTCACGGCGACCGGGTAGCTGCCCGTGTAGACCGGGTGGACGACCGTGGCCGTCGTGAAGGCGTTATTGTTGATGTAATTGAACATCGCACGCAGCAAACCGTAGGGCGCTTCTTTAATGAAAGCGGCATTGCCTACGTGGTGCCGGAAAACACCCGCATCAATCACGAAGTGTTGGTGCCGAAAGAGCATGTTTGTGAGGCGGTTCATGGCCAGTATGTGGTTGTGGATATTTTACGCCAACCCACGATGCGGACCCAACCTACCGGAAAGATTGTCGAGGTTTTGGGTGAGCACATGGCGCCGGGGATGGAAATCGACGTGGCTATTCGCTCCTACGATATTCCCCATGAGTGGCCGACAGCAGTAGGCGAGCAAGCGGCCGCTATAGCTGCTGAGGTTGAAGAGAAGGATAAGCAGAATCGGGTCGATATCCGCAACATGCGGTTGGTGACCATTGATGATGAAACCGCCCGGGACTTCGACGACGCCATCTATTGTGAGCCAAGAGGCCGGGGCGGTTATCGCCTGGTCGTAGCGATAGCCGACGTGTCTCACTATGTTCGCACCGGCTCACCACTGGATGAAGAAGCGCTGCGCCGGGGTAATTCTGTGTACTTCCCGGATCACGTGGTGCCCATGCTTCCGGAGAAGTTGTCTAACGGTCTGTGCTCCCTGAACCCGGATGTTGATCGCTTGTGTATGGTCGCAGATATGACCATCAGCGCCGCCGGTAACATCAGTGGCTATAAGTTTTACCAGGCGGTAATGCGCAGCCATGCCAGGCTGACTTATAACAAAGTCAGTGACATGCTGGAGCGGCCAGATACTGAGCCGGGGTATCGCTTATCCGCACAGTATGCTGATGTGCTGCCACATCTTCATAATTTGTACGATTTGTACAAGCTGTTGCGCAAGGCGCGCACAGAGCGTGGCGCTATAGACTTCGAAACTACCGAAACCCGCATTGTTTTCGACGCTGAGCGTAAAATCGAAGAGATTGTGCCTGTGCATCGTAATGATGCGCACAAGATTGTTGAGGAAAGCATGCTGTGCGCTAACGTAGCCGCTGCACGCTTCCTCAAAAAGCACAAAATGCCTGCTCTTTACAGGGTGCACGATGGCCCTTCAGAAGAGCGTCTCAACTCGGTTCGCCTGTTCCTGGGTGAGCTGGGTTTGCAGTTGACTGGTGGCGACAAGCCAACGTCAGCGGATTATCAGGAGTTGCTGTCCCAGATAGTCGACAGGCCAGATGCGAACGTGATTCAAACGGTTATGCTTCGGTCGCTGAGTCAGGCGGTTTATAGCCCGGATGAGAGTGGTCATTTTGGCTTGGGCTTCCCTAGCTACGCTCACTTTACTTCTCCGATTCGCCGCTATCCTGACTTGATTGTGCATCGGGCTATCAAGTCCCGAATCCACAATCCCGAGGTCACCAAGGATGTGGTATCACCGGCTGAGCATGACGCTGCCCTGGTTGAGTATCCCTACGACTACGCCAAGATGGAGCAGTTGGGTGAGCATGTGTCGATGACTGAGCGGCGAGCAGATGATGCAACCCGCGATGTTATGGCCTGGCTCAAGTGCGAATTTCTCAGCGACCATGTGGGCGAAGAATTTGATGGCGTGATCGCTGCTGTTGTGCCCTTTGGCTTCTTTGTTCAGCTGGCGGATGTTTACATCGAAGGTCTTGTGCATGTTTCCACCTTGAGTGGCGACTATTTCCATCACGACGCTGCCAAGCACCGTTTGATTGGTGAGCGCACGGCCATTAGCTTCCGCTTGGGCGACGAGCTGCGTGTTCGTGTGATGCGGGTTGGTATGGAAGATCGCAAGATCGACCTGGAGCTGGTCAGTGAACCGAAACGGCGAAAGGCTGATCGGGATGCTTTGGGCGTGACCCGGCGCGATACTGGCGGTAAAGACGGTAAGCGCGCTGATAAAGGGCGTGGCAGGGCATCTGCAGGAGCCAAAGCAAGCAAGGGCGGGAAGCCCGGGAAAGCCGGGAAGTCCGGGCGTGGAGGCAAGCCGGAAAGCGCGAAAGCTCGCTTGGTGGCAGAAGCTGCTCGTGATGCCGGTAAAAAACCCAAGAAGGATTCAGGTAAATCTGAAGGTTTAAGCAAGCCACGGAAATCACGTAAGACAGGTAAATAACAGGAATCCAGACCAGTGTCCCAGGAATTTGTATTTGGTTGGCATGCGGTTGAGGCAGTCCTCAAGCGTGAGCCTGAAAGGTTGCAGCGGGTTTGGATTCAGACTGGCCGGCAGGACAAGCGAGTAAAGTCGATCACAGACACCCTTGATGAACTTGGGGTGAAGTGGGGGGTTGTCCATCGCCGGGAGCTGGATGAGCGCGTTGGTGGAGTTCACCAAGGTGTTGTTGCGGCGGTTAGTGAGAGTCGTGAATGGACCGAGGGCGATCTTCTGGCCCAGCTTGCGGCCAGCGACAAGCCTCCGTTTCTGTTGGTGCTGGACGGTGTAACTGACCCTCACAACCTGGGTGCGTGTATGCGCACTTGTGATGCGGTGGGCGTTCAGGCCGTTATTGTTCCTAAAGACAAATCCGCTTCGCTTACCCCGGTGGCTCGCAAAGTTGCTTGCGGTGCGGCTGAGACGGTGCCCTTCGTGCGCGTGACAAATCTGGCCCGGTTTCTGCGCGCATTGCAGGATCAGGGTGTTTGGTTGATCGGCACTGCCGGTGAGGCGAAGGTCACACTGTACCAAGCTGATTTTAAAGGCCCGGTTGCGCTGGTGATGGGTGCAGAGGGCAAAGGCATGCGTCGGCTTACCCGTGAGCACTGCGATCAGCTCATTAACATACCCATGCTTGGCCATGTGGATAGTCTTAACGTTTCTGTCGCTACCGGCGTTTGCCTTTACGAGGCATTGCGTCAGCGTATTGGTTAACCCTTGCACAGAAGCCCCGGTACGCCTAGAATACGTGACCCCTTTTTTTAGGGGGAGGTTTGTATTGCCTCTTGTCAGGTGTGCAACACTTCGCTTTTGATTAAGGTTTTTCTGTAAGGCCTTATTGATAAAGCACAAAAACCGGCAGTTCAGGCTGTCACCTCCTTGCTTTCATGCTTCACGGCCAGTCCGCGAATTAGAGAAAGCTGCTTAAACCGTAGGGAGAACTCATGCGTCACTACGAAATCGTATTTATGGTACACCCGGATCAGAGCGAGCAAGTGCCCGCGATGATCGAGCGTTATACCAGCCTCATCACTGAAGATGGCGGCAAGGTAGAGCGCTTGGAAGATTGGGGTCGCCGTCACATGGCATACCCGATCAACAAGATTCACAAGGCTCACTATGTGCTGATGAACGTTGAATGTTCACAGGCAGCAATGGACGAGCTGACTCACAACTTCCGGTTCAACGATGCCATCATCCGTGACCTGATTTTGCGTCGCGATGAAGCTGTTACTGATATGTCTCCGATGAAAGCCGCTGAGTCCCGTGAGGACCGTCGTTCCGGCGGAGATGATCGTCCGCGTCGTTCGGCTGAATCTACTGAAAATCGTCAAAGCGAGCGCCAAGACGAAACTCAGTCAGCGGATTCCCAGGACGAAGAAGAGTAATTAACCGGAGTTGAGGAGTTACGTTATGGCTCGTTTTTTCAGACGTCGTAAATTCTGCCGCTTCACGGCAGAAGGTGTTAAAGAGATCGATTACAAGGATCTGGACACCCTGAAAGGCTACATTACTGAAACCGGCAAAATCGTGCCTAGCCGTATTACTGGCACAAAAGCACGTTATCAGCGTCAGCTGGCTAGCGCTATCAAGCGCGCCCGCTACCTGGCACTGCTGCCGTACTCGGACAGCCACGATAACTAAGTAACAGATAAACAGGACTTGGGACCATGCGTGCACTGGCACAATTTGTAATGCGCGGTCCCCTGCAGGCCAGCGGGGTAGCAGCAGTAACAACTGCGATACCTTTGCTGTTCTGGATTGGCGCAGCGGTTGTTGGCCTGGTTGTTCTCAGGCTTGGCATCAGCCAGGGGCTTAATATCGGTCTTTGGGCATTACTGCCAGCACTTGGCTGGAGTGTGTTCGGGGGCGATCCAACGGCCTTGGCGGTGCTGCTGCAGGTGATGCTGATGGCGTCCATGCTCAGAACAACCCTGTCCTGGGAGAAAGCCCTTCTTGGAGGGAGCTTTCTGGCTATAGTCATGGGGCTTATATTGCCCGTGGTGTATCCCGGCCTGATGGACGAACTTGTTCGCGCCGGGGTCAGTTTTTACGAACAGTACAATGCTGAAGTGGCCCGCTCGCTTGGGAGTGATCTCGAGGCGGTTATACGGGACACCATGAACGCCAGTATGGCCGGTAGTTATCTGGCAGTCGGCGTGGGCATGACAATGCTGGCAAGATCGTGGCAGTCGGGTTTGTACAATCCCGGCGGGTTCCGAAAGGAGTTTCATGATCTCAAGCTGTCACCTGCCGTTGCTGTGATGCTTGCCGTGACCATGGTTGTAGGTCCATTTCTCGGGCTGAATGCCATGTTGCTCGGCTGGATAGCCGGAACGCCGATGTTTTTGGCGGGGCTGGCACTTGTTCATGGCGTTGTTGGACGTAAAAATCTGAGTGGTCAGTGGCTTGCAATGTTCTACGTTGCGCTGGTACTTCTGGGCCCAAGCCTGATGATTCTGTTAGTGGTTCTGGCTTTTGTGGATAGCTGGCTGGATATCCGGAGGCGAATAAAGCCCGCCGGGCCGGCTGAATAAAGCACGAAGAGGTTAACGAGATGGAAGTTATTCTGCTCGAGAAAGTTGCAAACCTTGGCACCCTGGGCGACAAGGTAAAAGTTAAGTCCGGTTACGGCCGTAATTACCTGCTTCCGTACGGCAAGGCTGCGCCTGCCACTGAAGCAAACGTGAAGGCGTTCGAAGAGCGTCGTGCGGAGCTTGAGAAAGCAGCAGCTGAGAAGCTGGCAGCAGCACAGGCTCGTGCTGAGGCGCTGGAGGAAGCATCCTTCACTGTGACCTCCAAAGCAGGTGACGAAGGCAAGCTGTTCGGCTCTATCGGTGTACGCGATATTGCTGAGGTAATCACTGCTGCAGGTACCGAAGTAGAGAAGAGCGAAGTTCGTCTGCCAGAAGGTCCGCTACGGACAACTGGTGAGTATGAAATCGAACTTCACCTGCACTCTGATGTAGAAGTGACTGTAAAGCTGGCGGTTGTCGCCGAGTAAGCTGTTTTTATGGAAACAGCGCTGGGCCTGGCCCGGTCAGTCCAACAGACCCGATCCGTTTAATACGGCTTTCGGGTCTGTTGCTTTCTGGTATGCTGTAAATATCCGGTAACTCCCTCCATAATTGCGACCTTTCATTTACCTTGTCGTGGTTGTGATGTTCAACTGAAGATGTGTTCATGGCCAAGCCTAATCTGAAGCCCGCAATAAACGATCCTGAAACCAGTCGCATCAAAGTACCCCCACATTCCGCAGAAGCGGAGCAGGCGGTACTTGGTGGTCTAATGCTTGATAACCGACGGTTCGATGAAATTACCGAGATAATCTCCGCGGTGGATTTCTATCGCCAGGATCACCGGCTGATATTTGGCGCGGTTGAGCGCCTGGCCAGCGAAAACGAGCCGCTGGATGTGGTTACTCTGGCTGAGTTTCTGGAGCGTGCCGGTGATATTGAAGACGCCGGTGGGTTGTCCTATCTGGCCGAGCTGGCAGAGAAAACACCGGGCGCCGCCAATATCCGAGCTTATGCCGAGATTGTTCGTGAACGCTCCATCCTCCGACAGCTTGTGGAAGTATCAGGCACAATTTCAGACTCGGCGTTTAACCCGCAGGGGCGAAACAGCAGCGAGATTCTGGACGAGGCGGAGCGTAATGTATTCCAGATTGCCGAATCCAGAGTTAAAGAAGGTTCAGGGCCCCAGTCGATCAACCCGATACTGACCAAAACCCTGAGTCGCATTGAAGAATTGTTCGAATCCGGTGAGCAAACCACGGGCCTGACCACCGGGTTCCGGGATCTGGATGAGCAAACGTCAGGCATGCAGCCGGCCGATCTCATCATCGTGGCAGGCCGACCCTCCATGGGTAAGACCACCTTTGCCATGAACATTGTCGAGAATGCCCTGATCAGCACCGGCACGCCGGTGCTGGTGTTCAGTATGGAGATGCCGGCAGATGCGCTGGCCATGCGTATGCTGTCGTCTCTCGGCCGTATTGATCAGAGCAAAGTTCGCGGTGGAAAGCTGGAAGAAGATGATTGGCCAAGGCTTACTTCTGCCGTTAGCCTGCTTAAAGACAAGCCTTTGTATATTGATGATACGCCGGGCCTTAGCCCTACCGAGCTCCGCTCACGAGCACGCCGAATTGCCCGGGAGAATGATGGCAAGATCGGCTTGATCATGGTGGACTACCTGCAGTTGATGCGTGTGCCCGGCAACACCGAAGGCCGAACGGCCGAGATTTCGGAAATTTCCCGATCCCTGAAAGGTATCGCAAAAGAGCTGAGCTGCCCGGTGGTAGCTCTTTCACAGCTTAACCGAAGCCTTGAGCAGCGCCCCAACAAACGCCCGATTAACTCGGATCTGCGGGAATCCGGTGCGATTGAGCAGGACGCAGATGTCATCATGTTCGTCTATCGTGATGAGGTGTACAACGAAGATACGCCAGACAAGGGCGTTGCCGAAATTATCATCGGCAAACAGCGTAATGGACCTATTGGCACTATTCGCCTCGCCTTCATAGGCAAATATACAAAATTTGAAGACCTCGCTAGTGGTGACTACGGGGATTACGGTGGAGAATACTGATGCCACGCAGTACCGTCGCCCGCATTGATCTTGATGCTTTGCGCGCTAACTATCGCACAGCTTGCAAGCGTGCAGGTGGCGCCAAGTCCATGGCCGTTGTAAAGGCTGATGGTTACGGACATGGCATTGCACGGATTGCGTCTGCTCTGGCCGACATTGTGCCCAAGTACGCTGTAGCCTGTATTGAGGAGGCTTTCGCGATACGGGCCGCAGGCCATGAGCAACCTGTAGTTTTGCTTCAGGGTGTGCATGCCGCAGGCGATATGGCAGATAGTGTACAAAGTAACTTTGAGCCGGTGGTGCACAGTGAGCACCAGCTAGAGTGGATGGAGCAGAGCGGTGCGGTTCCCGCCTTTTGGCTGAAGGTGAACACCGGCATGAACCGTCTGGGTTTTCGGGCAGACGATTTGCCTGCGGTTATGGCGAGGCTGGAAAAAATGGGCGCAGCGACCAGGCTGCAGGGCTTTGTAAGCCACTTTGCCTGCGCGGACGATGCCGATAGCACCATGACCTTGGCCCAGACCTCAAACTTTGAGGCAGCAACCTCGCCCTGGCCTTCATTAATGAAAAGCGTGGGCAATTCTGCCGCTCACTTTATTCCAGGCCAGCCACTGTTTGATTGGAGTCGCCCGGGCATCATGCTCTATGGCGGCTCTCCGATAGTTGGTAAAACGGGGCCCGAACTTGGTCTTGAGCCAGTGATGAGCCTTGAGGCGCCGCTTATTACCACGCGGGTTGTTAAAGCGGGTGAAAGTGTAGGCTATGGTGCTGCCTGGGTTGCCGAGCACGACACCCGAATGGGTATGGTTGCCATTGGCTACGGAGACGGTTATCCCCGCCATGCCGGAACAGACACGCCGGCGGCAATTGCGGGCCGCCGTATCCGGCTGATTGGCCGGGTCTCCATGGATATGCTGGCTGTGGACCTGAGCAATGCCCCGGAGGCCAGGGAAGGAGACCTTGTTGAACTCTGGGGGCGCACGGTTGGAGTCGATGAGGTGGCAAGCTGTGCCGGCACCATCTCTTATGAACTTCTGACGGGCCTCACCAATCGGGTTCCCAGAATCTCCCGATAACCAGCTCAGCTATTTACCGGCTCATGAATGATTTCCTCGATAAAATCGAGGATAGCGGCCAGGCTGCGGTCATCCAGTTTTTTTAAGTACCTTGTGGACAACCATCTTGCTGCCTTTGAGCATGCTGCTGATGCCTACTTTGGCCATGCTCAGCATCATCTTGCTGGCTTTGCCACGCCCGCGCAACTCTGCCACGGTATAGAGAGCGCGCGTACGCAACCCGTCGGGAATGGGGGCAACAATATGGCTTTGGTGTTTCAGCATGGTGGTCCCTGTGTTGTATGCTTCTCAAAAAAGATGACAACGCTGTGCAGGGCTCGCCCGGCGGCATCTTGAGTCGCGATCATTCTACGAAGCGGCAGCGTGAAGCCATTGGCTATACAGAGCACATGGCGCGTCAAATCAGTTATATCCGGAGGCATTGAACCCCAGTGCATGTACTTGTTGTTCACGACTATGGCCCCTTGGGAAAAGTTCTGCTGGAGCGGCTTAGGGAAACCTCTTTGCATGTAAGTCCCTTACTGGTCAGCGACCCTGCCGGAGCAAATCTCAGCGCCCTCGAAAGCTGGATTCCTGACGACACTGATCTTATCGTCAATGCGCTTTGGCTGGCGGACCCGGAAGCCGCAGAGCGTGACCCTGAGGGCACCCATAAGGCGGCATTTTCACTTCCGGTGGCTATCGCAGAGTTTGCCCGCGATAAAGGCATGGCATTGTTCCAGCTGTCGTCGTGCTATGTATTCGACGGACGTAAACAAAGTGGTTATATCGCCTCTAACCCAGGCCAGCCGGTGAATGAACTTGGCAATTGGCAGTGGGAGGGCGAGCAGGCGTTGCGCACACTTTTACCCCGGCACATCATTTTACGCACCGGTTGGAGCCTTAGCCGCTTTATTCTAAAGGTCCAGAAAAGCACAGCGGCCAATGAAACCCTGACGCTGCCGGGGCGGTGCGTAGGACAGCCCGTGTCAGTGAGGGATCTTGCGCGGGTAATAACAGCCATTATCCAGCAGCTGGATTGCGGCGCAGAGGTGTGGGGAACCTTCCAATATGCCGGCGCTGAGGAGGTCAGCCTTTACGAGCTGGGACTGGCAATTGCCGGTTTGCCGGGCATTCCCGAGGATATTCACGTAGTTGATGATATGCCGGCATGGGGTGCACTTGAGCCGCCGAATACAACGCTGATTTGTACAAAAATTCGCAACACATTCGGGATCAAGCAGTTGCCCTGGCGCTCTGGGCTGGCGAATGAGCTGGCTATGCTGAAAGAGGTGTCGATGCGAGTGGATGCTGCGGGCGCACCGGCCAAATAAGCGCTGCCGGTGCGGGTATAAAGGCGGCTGTTACTGGTTACACTGGCGGGAAAACTCCCGGGTGACCAGTTGCAGCGCTTCAAGATCCAATAACTCGACTTCGCGGCCCCGTGCCCGGATTACCCCTTGGTTCTGGAAGCGAGTGAAAACACGGCTAACGGTTTCAACGGCAAGACCAAGAAAGTTAGCAATGTCATTTCTGGCCATGGGAAGGCTGAAATTGGTGGGTGACATGCGCCGGCGCTGAAAACGGCTGGACAGTGAAAGAAGCAGTGCTGCAATACGCTCTTCGGCCGTATTTTTGCTCAACAACATGGCCAGCTGATGGCTGTTCTGAATTTCCTGGCTCATCAGACGGTACATGTGATGCTGTAGATCCGGAAGCTTGCCTGTGAGCTCTTCCAGCTTGTCCACCGGGAACTCGCACACGCTGGTGCGCTCCAGTGCCTTGGCTGTGCAGGCGTAAGATTCGCCGCTCATGCTGTCCAAGCCTACAAGCTCACCGGGCATAAAGAAACCAGTGACCTGCTCTTCGCCGCTTTCCGAGATAATCGAGGTTTTGATCGAACCACTTTTTACCGCAAAGCAGGAGCGAAACGGCGTGCTCTGGTCAAAAATGTGCTCACCACGATTGTAAATGCGACCCTGTTGAACGATTTCTTCCAAACTGCCCAGATCGTTCTCTTCAACGGCGAGAGGTAGACACAGGTTACTCAGGCTGCACTGCTGACAGGACGCTTTCAGGGCAGGGGGAACTTGGCGGAATCTGAGTGCTTGAGCCATTGCTTGTAAACCATCCAATTTGATGCAAGTCAAATAACTACTCTAATACGCAGGAACCAATTTGCCAATGAGCAAATCTCAGGATATGCATAATTGGTTCAATTGCGGCGGCCGGAGCCGGGTATTCTGGCTTTTTTTGAAGCGGCTTTCTTCTTGGTTAACTTTGACTCCTTTTCAGCTTCTGCCAATGCGGCCTGCTGTATCTCCTGCTCCACCATTTCGGGCGTTTCAAGAGAGATTCGGCCTAAGGTGCCTGCTCTAAATTCATTGAGCAGCACTTCGGCGACCTTGTGCAGGTCGGGCACGCCGCCGCGCCCCAGGAAGCGCCGCTTCTCTGCAATAGCATCCATAAGCGCGAGGCCATCTGCCGGCAGTTCATCTAAGCCATACCGGGCTTTAACCAGCGCGGGGTAGGCTTCTCGCAGGTAGTCGGCTTCAAACAGGGCGATATCCTCAAAATCCAGAACAGAGCTGCGTATGGCTCCAGTGATCGCCAGCCGGTAGCCACATTCTTCCGGAGAGAGTTTTGGCCACAGGAAACCGGGGGTGTCGTAAAGCAAAATGTTGTCGGGTAGTTTGATGGTTTGCTGTGCTTTGGTCACTGCCGGTTCATTGCCAGTTTTTGCAGCAGGGCGACCGGCGAGGGTATTGATGAGCGTGGACTTGCCAACGTTGGGTATGCCCAGAATCATTACCCGCAATGCGCTTTTCTGGCGGTCGTGGTTTGGTGTCATCTCACCAGCAAGCCGGAGAATGTCCAGGGCCTCTCCGCGTTGGTTGTGGGTGAGAGTGATCGTTCTTACGCCGCGCTCTCTTTCCAGCCAGGTTTGCCATTGGGCCGTAATTACCGGATCAGCGAGATCGCGCTTGTTAAGGACTCTGAGTAGTGGCGTATCGCCTCGCAGGGCCGGCACCAACGGATTTTCGCTGCTGAAGGGGATACGGGCGTCCAGTACCTCAATGATGAGATCCATTTGAGGCATGATCTTTTTGATCTCCTTGCGGGCCTTGTGCATATGCCCTGGAAACCAGTTAATGGCCATCGGTTACGCTCCGTAAACAGGTGAATTCCGCCATTATGAAGGGGAATGACCAAACTTTCACATTTGTTTCAATGCACGTGTGTGGCGGGTTTTGGGCGTGCCTGGCTCACAACCTGTAGAAAAAGAGGGGATATCGGGGTGAAATACAGGGGCGGGATGCTTTAGGGTGTTAACCCGGCTAGTTACCGAAACTAAATTGTAAATGGAGATTTCTATGACGCTCGCAAAACTGTTCGGCACCGCCCTTGTTGCATTGAGCCTGTCGGCCCCGGTGCTGGCCCAGCAAGCTGGTGCGGCTCCCCAAGGAAGCGCGGCTCAGACCGACCAGGTAGGCCAGCTGGCCCAGATGGTGGGGCTTTCCGACGATCAGCAAAAAGAAATTCGCGACATTCTAGAGGAAATGCAGGGCGAAATTGGTACCTTGCGAGAGGAGGCTCGTGCCTTGCAGGAGCAGATGCAGGCAGAAATCAAAGCTGATTACGATGAAGGTGCCATTCGCGAGCACGGGGAAGATCTGGGTGAGGTAACCGGTGAAATCGCAGTGCTTTCGGCTCTCATGCAGGCCAAAGTCGATAGTGTGTTCACTCAGGAGCAGCGTGACGAGCTGGACAAGAAGATGCAAGAGATGCGTCAGCAAATGCAGCAGCGTCAGATGATGATGCAGCAGCAAGGCCAGTAATATTATAGGCCCTGTTACTTACCCGGCTTTCGGGAAGGGTAGGTAACAGGGCAGTGCGCTACTCAACGTGTTTGATTGGAATCTGCATTGCATTCGAGCTTGCAGGCACCTCAGGCGCCGCAAGCCCCAGATTATTTTTGTCGAAGACCCTGTCCGCCCGGTAGCTGGACCGCACCATAGGCCCTGAGGGCACCTCCATAAAACCTTTCTCCAGACCTATCTCACGGTACTGATTAAACTCTTCAGGTGTTACGTAACGCTCCACAGGGAGATGATTTGGCGTTGGGCGCAGGTACTGGCCAAGAGTCAGGATATCCACGCCAATATCTCGGAGATCGTCCATGGTGGCAAGGATCTCCTCGTGGGTCTCACCCAAGCCCAGCATCAGGCTGGTTTTGGTGAGTACGTCGGGCCGGTAGTGCTTGGCGTGGGCCAGCACACTGAGTGTCTTTTGGTAGCCAGCACGAGGATCACGCACCCGGCGTGTAAGCCGCTCGACGGTTTCGACGTTCTGTGCGAACACTTCAAGGCCGGAATCCAGCACCTTCTCCACATCAGGCATTACCGCATCGAAGTCGGGTGTCAGGGCTTCCACAGCAACTTCAGGTGTGCGTTTTTTGATTGCCGAAACGCAGGCTGCATAGTGGGCGGCGCCGCCGTCCTCCAGATCGTCGCGGTCGACCGAGGTAAGCACAATGTAACGCAGGCCCATGAGCTCAACAGACTTTGCGGTATTTTCCGGCTCGTCCTTGTCGAGCCAGCCGTTAGGGTTGCCAGTGTCCACTGCGCAGAATCGGCAAGCGCGAGTGCACACTGAGCCCATTACCATGATGGTCGCCGTGCCAGCCGTCCAGCACTCACCAATATTGGGGCAGTGGGACTCCTGGCATACGGTACTCACCCGGTTTTCAGTGACATTCTTGCGCACGGCCTCAAAGCGCTCGCCACCGGGCATTTTGGCTCTTAGCCAACTGGGTTTGCGCTCAACCGATACAGGCTCCTGATTTGCCGTGCGTTTCTGGCCATCTTTGATCGCTGAAAAGCCATGCTCGTTACGGAATTTGGAACCACTGGTGACGCGGGGCTTTGCGCTTTCGCTCATTGCAACCGGACTCTCATTAAGACTTGGGGATCTCTAGAGAATAATCCGCTGAAGGGGTAGTTACAAGGTAGGTAAGGGCAATCACGGGGTGTTTGGAAGGGGGCCGGGCACGACTTTCGTCGCACCCGGCTGAGGTTTCCGGATATAAAGCAATCAGGCCTGGGCTTTTTCCAGGGCTTGCGTAATGTCAGCCAGAATGTCGTCCACATGCTCAATGCCGATGGACAGGCGCACCAAGTCTTCACTCACACCGGCATTCTCAAGCTCTTCCGCATTTAACTGGCGGTGGGTGGTTGTGGCGGGGTGGCAGGCCAGTGATTTGGCATCACCAATGTTCACCAAGCGGTAAATCATCTCCAGCGCATCAATAAACCTGGCGCCAGCTTCGCGCCCGCCTTTGATCCCAAAGCTCACGATGCCAGAAGCTTTACCGCCGCAGATTTTGTCGCAGGTAGCTTTAAAGGGGCTGTTGGCCAGAGCTGCATAGTTCACCCATTCCACTGCGGGATGATCCTGCAGGAAGTTGGCAACTTTCTCGGCGTTCTCGCAGTGGCGCTCCATGCGTAAACCCAGAGTTTCCAGGCCCTGCATAATCAGGAACGAGTTGAACGGCGAGAGGGCAGAGCCCGTATTACGCAGTGGCACAACGCGACAGCGACCGATAAAGGCAGCGGCGCCCAGGGCTTCTGTGTAAACCACGCCGTGATAGGAAGGATCCGGCTCGTTCATCATCGGGAACTTGGCACCATTGGCTTTCCAGTCAAACTTGCCTGAGTCCACCACGCAACCGGCTACGGTGGTACCGTGGCCGCCAATGTACTTGGTGAGAGAGTGCACAACGATATCCGCACCGTGCTCAAACGGGCGGCAGATATAAGGTGTTGCTACGGTGTTGTCCACGATCAATGGGATACCATGCTTGTGCGCGACTTCAGCCCAGCGTGCAATATCCACTACGTTGCCGGCAGGGTTGCCAATGGACTCGCAGAACAGAGCGCGGGTCTGGTCATCGATGGCATTCTCGATGGCATCAAAGTCGTCGTGGCGAACCATGCGGCACTCAATGCCCTGGTTCGGCAGTGAGTGGGCAAACAGGTTGTAGGTGCCGCCATACAGCTGGCTGGTGCTCACAATGTTGTTGCCAACACGGCAAATGGTTTGCAGGGCATAGGTAATGGCAGACATGCCCGAGGCTACCGCGAGAGCGCCCACACCGCCTTCAAGGGCGGCCATGCGCTCTTCAAGCACGGAGTTGGTCGGGTTCATGATGCGGGTGTAAATGTTGCCTGCAACCTTCAGGTTAAATAGATCGGCACCATGCTGGGTGTCATCAAACGTGTAGGAGGTGGTCTGATAAATGGGGGTTGTGGCCGCCTTGGTGGTCGGGTCGCCTTTGAAGCCGGCGTGGAGGGCGAGCGTCTCGAATTTCATAATAACTTCCTTGGGAATGGATAGTTGGCGTTGTTCAGTTCGGGCATCAGTATGCCATATAGATTTGGTGGGGTTTATAACGGTATGCAATCGTGACATGCCTGAACATAATATGCTTGCCTTACAAGCCCCGCTGGGGAATTGTGTGCAACAAATTATTGAGGATCAAGGGTATGTCTGATGAGTAACTGGGTTTTGCTGGGGATCGCCATAATTGCCGAGGTTGTTGCCACCTCTGCACTTAAAGCGAGTGAAGGGTTTACTCGGCTGACACCATCCGTGGTGGTTATTCTGGGGTATGGTGCTGCTTTCTATTTGTTGTCGTTAGCGTTGCGCACCATTCCGGTTGGTATTGCCTATGCGATTTGGGCTGGGCTGGGTATTGTTTTGATAGCCGCGGTGGGCTGGTTGGCCTTCGGCCAAAAGCTGGATGCCTGGGGCATGGTTGGTATGATGCTGATTGTTTCCGGTGTGTTTGTATTGAATGTGTTGTCCCGAACCGGGGTTCACTGAGGGGGAGGTGTCACAGCGTCTGTGTCGGGAAAGATGGTGTCGTAGCACCAAGTAAACACGAACGCATAAACCAGATAGAACAATGCAAAAGAAACGTCCACCAGAAGCGCTTCCAGAAGGCTTATATCCATCCACCAGGCAATGATCGGAAGGAATGCGAGTAACAGCCCCGATTCAAAGCAGACTGCATGTATGAAGCGATGTTTCAGGGATTTGCGGGTTGAGCCAGTAAAGCGTTTCAGTGTGTGGTCAAAGCCCAGGTTGAAGATGTAGTTCCACGCAGTGGCAAGCGTAGCCCCAATCAGCCCGAGCACGCCGGTTTTTTCAAGGGAAAAACCGAATGCGAAGGCTGCGAGGGGGATGGAAATGAGCAACCCGATAACTTCGAAGGAAACCGCTTGCCGGATTCTGTCGCCGGTGGTTCTCATTGGAAAGCTCCACAGTTAAAGAGAGGTGAATGTTTTCGTCCGTTGAAAACGAAAAAAGGCCGCGACGTGAGTCGCAGCCTTTTCGAATAATGGTAGCAAGGGGCGGAGTCGAACCGCCGACCCCAGCATTATGAGTGCTGTGCTCTAACCAACTGAGCTACCTTGCCATCGCTTCATCAATGGAAGCGGCGCGTATCTTATGTACGGAGAGCAGAGGTGTCAAGAGGTGGCCGATAAAACTGTGCCAAGAGCTGATCTTTTGAGCGCAGATTTTGCACTTTAAGCATTTTTAAACAATGGTTTATGGATTTTTTCAGGAATAAATAAAACCTGGAAAATATTGCCAGTGGAGCAGGGGTTGGGTGAAACTGCATAATAGCGTGTATCATTATGCGATTGTCGGACGTTCCCATTTTGGAATTGGAATCTAACTATGCAACCGAAAGAAATAGTGGCGCAGTTCATTGCCGGCATCCATGCGCAGCGCTTGGATGAGGCCAAGGCCTTGTTGGCTGAGGAGGGCTTTGAATATGTAGGGCCCAACATGCGGTTTCTGAATCGTGATGACATGCTGTCTTACCAGTTTGGTATGGTTGCCATACAGAAGGATCTGATTCTCCGCCAGCTCAGTGCCGATGGTGAGCACGTATTTGCAATTCTGGATTATCAGACCCACTTTGAGCCAATCGGGGATGTACGGCTTGCGGTCTGGTTTCGTGTTCAGGGTGACAAAATCCAGACCGTTGAAGCCTTTTACAATGCCGCTGTGGTAGAGAATATGTTGGGAGGCAACCTGCCTTCAGCTAATCCCTAGTGTGGCTTACTCGTCAGGCACCCGTGGGGCGGTATTGATGGCGTCGCGCAGCAAATCGGATAAGCGGATCACGCCCAGCAGGCGGCGTTGCTCGTCAACCACCGGGATGTCCTCAACGCGACGCTCCACGTGCTGTTGAAAGAGGTCGTGCTGATATAAAATGTCGCCGACATCCTCATCGACGCTGGCGCACATCACTTGATCGTCCATATGATCGGCGACTGTTCCGAGCGTGATCCGCTCCACCAGTTCGCGCAGGCTGAGTGTGGGCCGCAGCTCTGCCAGTAGCAGGGTGGCCACATGCCAGAAACCCAGATGTCCGCAAACCTGTCCTTCGGCATTGAGAACAAAGAGATCGCGCCCCTCCGGATCATCCAGCAGCAGTCGGGCGGCATCCTGAAGGCTGCACTCACTGGCGACGGTTAATGCTTTGACCGGATGGATTTTGAGCCATTCACTGGTCTTCATGTTGCCTCCTTACTCTTCTCGCTGGCTTCAGCGCTTTGGCTGAGCTCGCCGGCCCGCGCCAGGCCAAAGCGCGTTGCCATCGCACCCAATGTTTCAGTAAGCAACGTGGTTGCCGTGACAATATTAACGATCAGCAGCGCAGAATCCCCCAAGCTCGGCACACTGGTGAGCATTAGCGCCATACCTATGGCTACCCCGCCCTGTGGCAGCATGATCAGGCCCACGTTGTGACTGATCACTCGTGGTGCGCCGGCGAGGCGTGCGCCCACCATCGCTCCGATTATTTGGCCGCCCGCCCTTAACAGAAAGTATAGTACGATCAACCCCGCATGACTGAGTACGACGGCAGGCGCGAAATGCAGCCCGGCGAGGGTGAAGAACAGCACGAACACCACTTCCTGAAGTTGCTCGAGGGGTCGGAATAACGGCTCGGAGTGGGCGCCCGCAAACATTCGGACTGAGAAGCCCAGCGTCATCGCCGCGAGCAGTGGAGAGAAGTGCCAGGTTTCCGCCAGCCCGGTTAGCAGGATGATCCCGCCGAGTAATGCAACCAGTTTCAGTTCCTGCTCGGGCAAGTATCGTGCGGCACGTTCTATCGCATAAGCGCCGGCCGCCCCGAATCCGATTGCCGCAATGATCTCCCAAATGACTGCTGGAATCGCAGAGGTAAAACCGGCGCTGTCGATGGCGGCCAATACCAGTGAAAAAATCACCAATGCCAGCATGTCATCAAGCGCGACCATTCCCAGTAGTGCGGTGGTTAGCGGGCCGCGAGCCCTGTACTGGTGGATGATCGCTACAATGGCAGCCGGAGCGGTGGTGGTGGCAATCGCTGCAAGCAGCAGCGTAAAGGTCCAGCCGGGTACATCGGCTACGGTCGTGCCCAGTAACGTAAAACCCACCAGCACGGCTACAAAGCTACCGCTGACCTTGCCAAGCGTGGCTGTGACGATAGTCCAGCCTAATTGGCGCAATTGCGAGGCTGTGACTGCACCGCCAATCAGATAAGCAATGACGCCGAGCGTGACGGCAACGACCGGTCGGGTCCACTCAGTCGTTGCGGCCCCCAGGAGCCCACCCAGAAAATCGGGCGCAAACAGCATGCCGGCCAATATGTAGCCCACTACGCGGGGTACATTAAACAGGGCGCTGCCCAGTGCGCCGAGTGTAAGCCCGGAGATCATTAATAATCCGATCAGCAGGATTTCCACTTTGACTCCATTATCTTTATTTTGAACCGTTGATTCGCGGTGTTGTGAAGAATGTGCCGAGTGTACCATCGACGGGACACGCTTCCCGGGTTGGTGCATCTCTCGCGCTGCAGATTTTTGCGCTAGACTGCTGTTCATGACTACAACTTTAAGTGCCATTTGTGGCGATATTACTGTTCTGACTGTTGATGCCATCGTGAATGCTGCTAATTCGTCGCTTCTTGGTGGTGGTGGCGTAGACGGTGCTATTCACCGTGCTGCTGGCCCGCAGTTGCTGGAAGAATGTCGGGCTCTTCAGGGCTGTGAAACTGGAGATGCCAAGATCACCAAGGGTTACCTCCTGGCAGCAAAGCATGTGATCCACACAGTGGGCCCCGTGTGGCATGGCGGATCCAGCAGGGAGGCGGAATTGTTGGCTTCGTGTTACCGGGAAAGCCTGAAGCTGGCGGTCAATTCAGGTTTGTCCTCAATCGCCTTCCCGTGTATCAGTACCGGAGTCTATGGGTTCCCGGCTGCGCTGGCGGCGAGTATTGCAGTGAAGACGGTACGAGAATTCGTGGCTTCGGAGTCTGCATTTTCAGAAGTGGTGTTTTGCTGTTTTTCAGATGAGGATCTGGAGTTGTACCAGGGCTGTCAAATACCCGTTCGACAGCCCTGAATGCAAGTCAGGCAGATTTAAACGTTAAACCGGAAGTGAATCACATCGCCGTCCTGAACGATGTATTCTTTGCCTTCCAGGCGCCATTTCCCGGCTTCTTTAGCGCCAGCTTCGCCGTTGTACTGCACAAAGTCGTCGTAGCCAATAACCTCAGCACGAATGAAACCGCGCTCGAAGTCCGTATGAATCACTGCAGCGGCTTGCGGGGCTGTTGCGCCGATTTTTACCGTCCATGCCCGCACTTCCTTAACGCCTGCAGTAAAGTATGTCTGTAGACCCAGCAGGTTGTAGCCCGCGCGGATAACCCGGTCCAGGCCTGGCTCACCCATGCCCATCTCTTCAAGGAACATGCTTTTTTCGTCGTCTTCCAGCTCGGAGATTTCAGCTTCAATTTTATTGCAGATGGGAACCACGACGGCATTTTCTTGCTCGGCGATCTCGCGCACAGTGTCCAGGTGAGGGTTGTTCTCGAAACCATCCTCGCTCACGTTGGCAATGTACATGGTTGGCTTGATGGTGAGCAGGCACAGTTCGCGGATAAGCAGTAGCTCGTCACTGTCCAGCCCCATGCCCCGCACTGGCTTGCCTTCGTTCAATACCGGCAGAAGCCGTTCAAAAATTTCAATCTGGGCCTTGGCTTCTTTGTCACCGCCTTTGGCGATACGCTGAACACGCTTGATAGCCTTCTCAACGGTGTCCATATCTGCAAGTGCAAGCTCGGTATTGATGATCTCAATATCCGCTGCGGGATCAATTTTGTTGGAAACGTGGACAACGTTGGGGTCTTCAAAGCAGCGAACCACGTGGGCGATAGCTTCAGTTTGGCGAATGTTCGCCAGGAACTGGTTGCCCAAACCTTCACCTTTGGATGCACCTTCTACAAGGCCGGCAATGTCCACAAACTCCATGGTTGTAGGCACGGTGCGCTGTGGTTGGACGATCTCTGCCAGTTTATCCAGTCGTGGGTCGGGCATGGCAACCACGCCTGCGTTTGGCTCGATGGTGCAGAACGGGAAGTTTTCCGCGCCAATGCCCGCTTTGGTCAGTGCGTTGAACAGGGTGGATTTGCCGACGTTTGGCAGGCCGACGATGCCGCAGTTAAAACCCATGGAATGCCTCTGCTGGTACTGGAAAGTTTGGCCGGATTATACCGGTGTACGCCAAAGGGTGCGAGTGAGGGAAATCAGGGCTGGTAGATTAGCCTGAAGTGGTCTCTGGCAGGCTCAGGCGGTCGTTGGTTTGAAGCTGTGTAAGCGGTTCATGGCGGCTGCGAGGTTGCCAGAAACTGCATCCGGTAGCACCCGCATGGTTTCGTCGAATACCTCGTTGAGGTCTTCCGTTTCGCGTTTGCCTAAGCGGCCTAAGACATAGCCGGTAACCTTGCGGCTATCACCAGGGTGGCCGATACCAATTCGAAGTCTTTGGAATTCGTTTGTGCCAAGGTGGGCGATGGAGTCTCTTAAGCCGTTATGGCCACCGTGTCCTCCGCCTTTTTTGAGCTTGGCGGTGCCAGGGGGGAGGTCCAGCTCGTCGTGAGCAATCAGTATCTGGCTGGGTGCGATTTTGAAAAAATCCGCGAGGGCTTTTACAGACTGGCCACTGCGGTTCATAAAGGTAGCGGGATTCAGCAGGTGTAGCTCAAGACCTTGCCACTGGATGCGGGCGTAATGCCCGTGGTATTTCTTTTCTGGGCGGAGCGACTGGCCCGCTTCACGGGCCAGTGCTTCGACGAAAAGGGCGCCGGCATTGTGGCGGGTATTTTCGTAGTCGGGGCCAGGGTTACCCAAGCCAACCACCATGACAATATCCTGTGCCATTTGCCAACGCCTCCGGAGTGATTACTCCTTGCTTTCGCCTTCTTCGCCTTCTTCACCTTCAGCTTCTTCGCCTTCAGTGTCTTCAACCTGAGAGCCTCTCGGCTTGCTGACAGACACAACAGCCTGGTCGTGCTCAGCACCATGCTGCAGGGCAGGTATACGAACGCCTTCTGGCAGTTTCAGGTCACTCATGTGAACAACCTGATCCATTTCGATATCAGTCATATCGATTTCGATAGACTCAGGCAGATCCTTCGGCAGACAGGCTACTTCAACTTCTGTCATCAGGCGGAATGCAACACCACCAAAGGTCTTAATGGCTTCAGCTGACTCTTCGTTCAGCAGGTGCACCGGAACGTGTACAAGGATTTCCTGGTCCTTCTCTACGCGCTGGAAATCGGCGTGAGATAGCAGCAACTTGTACGGATGACGCTGCAGATCCTTGATGATAACGCTTTCTTTCTTGCCTTCCAGATCGATCGTCAGAATGTGCGAGAAGAATGCTTCGTTTTCCAGGGCTTTCTTCAGCTCGTTCTGCCAGATAGAAATCGGAGTAGCATCTTTGCCAGCACCGTAAATGATGGCTGGAATTTTACCTTCTTCGCGACGCAGGCGGCGGCTCGCACCTTTCCCCTTGTCGTCACGAGGAAATGCTTGAATAACAAAGTCCTGAGACATGGTTTTTACCTCAATCGTCACCTGAACTGCCCGCGACCAGGCGTTTGGACAGGCGATGGTTTCAAAAAGCCGGAGGTTTCCGGCTGACTAAAAGAGTCGGGAGCCTGATTGGGCTCCCGACTCGGTATTTTAATTGCTCACCTTGTAACCCGCGGTATTTTGACGAATTACGTTGGGCGGCCTACTCAGGCGTTCTCGAACAGCGCACTGATGGACTCTTCGTTGCTTACGCGGCGAATAGATTCAGCGAGCAGTCCAGCCATACTGAGGGGGCGGATTTTAGCACAGTTCTTGGCTTTGTCACCCAGCGGGATGGTGTCACACACAACAACTTCGTCAATTACTGACGCGTTGATGTTTTCAATGGCCGGGCCAGAGAGAACGGGATGGGTGATGTAAGCCACAACACGGGTTGCACCGCGGTCTTTCAGAGCGTTTGCGGCCTTACACAAGGTGCCGGCGGTATCGACAATGTCGTCCACAAGGATGCAGGTCTTGTCTGCAACGTCGCCAATGATGTGCATAACCTGAGATACGTTGGCTTTGGGGCGGCGCTTGTCAATGATGGCCAGGTCGGCATCATCCAGGCGCTTGGCAATAGCCCGGGCGCGTACAACGCCGCCTACATCCGGTGAAACCACAACGAAGTTCTCGAACCGCTGTTTTTCAATGTCGTCGAGCAGAGCGGGTGTGGCGTAAATGTTGTCCACCGGTACATCGAAAAAGCCTTGAATCTGATCGGCGTGCAGGTCTACCGTCAGTACGCGGTCTACGCCAATACTGGAAATCATGTCTGCAACAACCTTGGCGCTGATGGCAACGCGGCTGGAGCGAACCCGGCGATCCTGGCGTGCATACCCGTAATAGGGGATGACTGCTGTGATGCGTGATGCAGAGGCACGGCGCAAGGCATCGGCCATCATGATCAGTTCCATCAGGTTGTCATTGGTCGGGTAGCACGTGGGCTGAATGATAAATACATCATGTCCACGTACATTTTCGTTAATTTCAACGGTGGTCTCACCATCGCTGAAGCAGCCAACAGTCGCCTCTCCCATGGGTATATGGAGTTTTTTGGCGATAGCGTGGGAAAGCTCAGGGTTGGCATTGCCAGTGAATATCATCAATTTGGACACGACGGCATCCTTCTCATTTTCGGAGATTGAGTCAGAAGAAGCGGGAGAAAGGTGGCTGGGGTGGCAGGATTCGAACCTGCGCATGACGGGATCAAAACCCGTTGCCTTACCACTTGGCGACACCCCAGTATCGTGCTTTTTTGGCATCATTCCAGCTCTGTCAGCTTTTGGTGTAGAGGTGAAATGTTCACCCCTTTAGCTACGAACCCGGTGATGCCGGAGGGTTTGCTTTCCCAGATAATCCGGGCTGCGGATTCTGTAGGGAAACGTCCAAATATGCAAGCCCCGGTTCCGGTTAATCTTGCAGGTCCGAATTGTGTGAGCCATTCCATGCTCTGTTTGACCTCAGGATATAGCTTGTTAACCACATCTTCACAGTCGTTTCGGTACCTCGAGGCGTCTCCCTCAAAAGCGGGCGCTATTGTCATCTTCGGGGTGTCTCTTGTCAAGCCTTGTGCCGAAAATATCTTTCCGGTGTTGATGTTGCAGGCCGGTTTCAGGATCAGAAACCAGTCTTCTGGCGGGAAAGCCGGAGTCAGTTTTTCACCGACTCCCTCGCCGAAAGCCGCATGGCCGTGAACGAAAACCGGCACATCAGCCCCGAGCGTAAGGCCTATGTCAGCAAGCTCGTCGAGCCCTAGTCCAAGCTTCCAGAGGTAGTTAAGCCCCAGGAGAGTGGTGGCTGCATTGGAGCTTCCGCCGCCGAGCCCGCCACCCATAGGCAGGCGCTTGTTGATGCTGATGCTGACGCCTGGCAGTTCGTCAGGCGTTTTTCTGGCAAGGGCACGAGCCGCTTTGACAATAAGGTTGTCATCGTCTGAAACGCCGGGAATGGGACTCTCAAGGCGAATGCCAGGGCGTTCGGAGGTCAGGGTGAGCGTAATGTCGTCGCCGTAATCAAGGAACTGAAACAGGGTTTCGAGCTCGTGGTAACCATCCGGGCGCCGGCCAACGATGTGCAGAAAGAGGTTGAGCTTGGCGGGCGAAGGAAGGGTGAGTGTGGTGGTCACGGGTTCAGGTCCTGCCAGTTGCTAACAACAACGCGCACGCGCTTGCTGTCTTTCAATGCGGTGATTCTGGCGGGCAGGGCGGGTGTGTCGCCTTGCAGCGGATGCCAGCGGTCGTAACGGATTTCCCAGCCGTCCTGGCGAATCATTGCCAGCTCGCCCCGGTCGTCAAACAGCAGCCGGAAGTCGCTTGCAGGTGCTGGCAGGCCGCGAATCCACCAGATAAGGCTTTCCATTGGCAGTTGCCAGCCGGTTGCTGCTTCCATCAGGGCGCCCGGGTCTCCGGAGCGGTATGTTTCACCATTGGACAGAGTGAGTTCAATAAACCCCGGAACGCCTTTTAATATTGTGCTGCCCATCCCCAAAAAAGAGGATGATAAGGCCAGGTCGTAGGCTTCGCCTTCCTGTATCCAGTGGTTGATAATGGCAGTGCCACTATCTGACGGTTGGCGTACCGCTAATTTGCCCGATAAGCGCCAGTGATCAAACTGCCCCAGCTTTACGGAGCGATCCTGCCAGTCGGCTGGAGGCTGATCTGTCATGCCCTCGGGCAGAGGCTCTACCTGGATAGTGGTGCAGGCACTCAGGCTCGTCAAAAGTGCGATAGCTATCCACAGGCGAACAGAAGCCGGCATTACTGCTCACCGGTGTTCGTCAGTCGTTCAATGGTTTCCCGCAGTACCTCGTGATCAGCATCCTGCTCCAGAGCTTCTTTCCATATGATCTGTGCCTGTTCTTCGGCGCCGCTAAACCATAAGGCTTCTCCGTAATGGGCAGCAACTTCGGGGTCGGGGAAAGCCGCCCAAGCGCTGGACAAGTAATCGAGTGCGGGCTTGATCTGGCCCTGCTGAAACAGAACCCAGCCCATACTATCAAGGATGGCCGGGTTTTCGGGATCGAGTGCCAAGGCCTGCTCAATGTAGCCACGGGCTTCGCTGAGGCGGTTAGTGCGGGTAGTAAGAATATACCCCAGAGCATTCAGGGCGACGGCGTTTTTCGGGTCGCTGTCGATGATCTGCTTGAGGTCTGCTTCGGCCTTTTCTGGCTGCTGCAGGGCATCGAACAGCATCGCCCGCGCATAGCGGATCTGAAGGTTGGAAGGGTGGTCCACAAGAGCGCCCGTGGCGGCTTCAACAGCTTCCTGTTGCAGCTTCTGGTCGAGTAACAGGTTAACCTCAAGCAGCCAGTAATTTTCGGCCTGTTTCGGGTTGGCGCTGCGCATGGAACGGATGTCGTCGAGTGCTTTGTCGAGTTTGCCTTCTGCTGTCAGTAGTGCGCTGGCCCGGGCAAGTGAGGGGAAGTAGTAGTTGCCGTCTTCCACACTCTGATAGTAACCGATGGCCTGCTCCGTATTGCCGGCCTCATCCTCAATCCTGCCGAGGTAATAGTTGGCTTCGTTGGTGTGGTGGCCCTGCTCAGCCAGCTTGCTGAGTTCTTCCTTTGCCAGATCAAGTTGCCCATTTTCCAAAGCAACAAGCGCGTGTGAGAGGCGCAGGCCAGGGGTGTCCGGGTAGCGTTGCACGAGGCGGTTGAATTCGTCTTGGGCAGCTTGCAGTTCGCCTTCACTGATAAGCATGCGCCCATAAAGAGTGCCCATTTGGCGGTTTGCCGGAAAGCGACGGGTGTTTATCATCAAATGTTCGAGGGCTTCGTTTTCTCTGTCGCTCTGATACAGAAGATCGCCCTTCAGGATAATGGCAGGCTGAAAATTGGGTGTTTCTTTTAGCAGCGGTTCAAGGCGGCTAAGGGCTGCCTGTGGATTCCCAACGATTTTCAGCAGCAAGGCGATGCTGTATTCCAGTTCAGGTACGCCAGGGTGGCGGTATGCCATCTCGTTGTATAGTGTTAGCAGTTCTTGCCGTTGCTCGGGTGGCAAGTTGCCTGCCATTGCAGCAAGGCTGTCAAAATCCGCATCTTCGCCCTGGTTCAGAATCTGTTCCATATATCCCAAAGCGGCTTCAAGCTCGTTACGTTTGACGGCCTGAATGGCGGAAATTCGAAGCGCATAGAGGTTGCTCGGATCTATTTCAAGCCACAGCTCCGCCAGCTGCTTCTGAGCGTTGTCACCATTGAGTGATTGGGCAATGCGCATGGCTCGCTCGATCACCTTGGTGTCCCGGGACTGCTGTGCGGCTTTGATGTAGTTAACCAGGGTAACGTCGTACCGGCCCCGCTGGGCGGCAATTTCTGCAGTGAGCAGCAAGTACAGTATTTCTGGCTCAAAATCTGCGTACTCTACAGGCGGCTCGTTGCTGATTTTTTGGGAGCCTTTTTGCGTGCTCGTGATTGTTTCGTCGACATCAGGCGAGTGCCCGGAACCGGTTATACTGGCGCAGCCTGCCAGTGAAAGGCTTAACAGGCAGGTAACCAAAAGCGGTGCGGATTTGTACATGCAACTTCCCGTGATTTATTGACTGGGCACCTTGAAAGGGCCCGGAACCCCCTCTTTTTTTGAGTTGAGTCGGGCCCGGAGTGCGCCGATTCCCTATAATGGCATAAGCTCTTGTTCTTGCCCAACCTGTCCGCACTTCCCGAAGCCTATGCGCTTTTGGGTGGCAGCTGAAGGCTCTGGCCGCTAAAATGCCTGCATAATGGCGCTAATATACACAGTTCATCGACAGAGGATTGTAGAACCGAGAAATGGCACTGCTAACGCTGGGAATCAATCATCGCACCGCCCCTGTTGAGTTGAGGGAGCGAGTAGCGTTTACGCCTGAGCGTATGTCAGAGGCGTTTGCAGAATTGCGGGCGGCATCCGGGGCCAGTGAGGCTGCGATTCTATCAACCTGTAATCGCACAGAATTATATCTGGCGGGCGACGACGATTGTGCCCCCTTGGTTTTGCGCTGGCTGGCAGGCTTTCATGATCTGGATGCGGCCGAGCTTGAGGAAGTGCTTTATGTCCACCGCGACGCTGAGGCGGTGCGGCACATGATGCGCGTTGCGGCCGGGTTGGACTCCATGGTTTTGGGTGAGCCGCAGATATTTGGTCAGTTAAAGGACGCCTACGCACTTGCCCGGGAACATGGCGGAAGTGGGTCGTTTCTTTCGCGGATGTTTGAGCAGACCTTTTCCGTAGCCAAGCGTGTTCGAACACAGACAGCCATCGGGGAAAACCCGGTATCTGTAGCCTACGCCGCAGTAAGCATGGCTAATCGCATTTTTGCGGACATGTCGAAAAACAAGGCATTGCTGATCGGCGCCGGTCAAACCATAGAGCTGGTTGCCCGTCACCTTGCAGATGCTGGTGTGAAACACTTTATTGTTGCTAACCGCACCCTTGAGCGGGCTCAGGCACTCGCAGAATCCAGAGGCGGCAAAGGCATAGTGCTGTCGGAGATTCCAGACTACCTGTCGGATGTCGATATTATTATTTCATCTACTGCCAGCCCGCTGCCGATTCTGGGTAAAGGTGCGGTGGAACGTTCGTTGAAAAAGCGTAAACACCGGCCATTTTTCATGGTAGACATTGCTGTGCCCAGGGACATAGAGCCGGAAGTGGCGTCCCTTGCAGATGTGTATCTTTACACTGTTGACGATCTGCGGCAGGTAATCGAAGAAAATATCCGAACCCGGGAAGGTGCTGCCCGTGAGGCGGAAAACCTCATAGCAGATGGTGTGCAGGACTTCCTTAGCCAGCTCAGGGCTCTGGATGCGGTCTCCACATTGAAGCAGTTTCGGCAGCGAGCGGAAAGTTTGCGCGATATGGAAACTGAAAAAGCCCTTCGAGCCTTACGTAATGGGGGGGATCCTGAAACAGCACTGCGCAGTCTGGCGCGGGGCCTGACAAACAAGCTCCTGCATGAACCGTCTGTTCAGGTTCGAAAGGCCTCCACCGAAGGCCGCACCGAAGTGACAGAATGGCTGAGAGAACTCCATCAGCTTGATGTGCTGGAAGTAGACGCGACGACCACTCCGGAAAAAATATGAAACCATCCATTCAGTCCCGCCTCGAACTGCTTATTGAGCGCTTCGAGGAGGTCAGCGCTATGCTTAGCGATCCGGCCACCATTGCCCAGCAAGACAAATTTCGGGAACTGTCCCGGGAGTTTTCTGAGATAGAACCAGTGGTTCAGTGCTTTCGGGCATGGAAGCAGTCGCTGGATGATATCAGCGAAGCCAAGGAGCTTGCGAAAGACGGCGATGCCGACATGCGCGAAATGGCTGAAGAAGAGCTTGCGCTTGCCGAGCAAAAATCTGCAGAGCTGGATGAAGAGCTGCAGCGGCTAATGCTGCCGAAAGATCCGAATGACGGTAAAAACGTGTTTCTGGAAATACGGGCAGGAACCGGCGGTGATGAGGCTGCCATTTTTGCGGGTGATCTGTTTCGCATGTACAGCCGCTATGCAGAGAGCCGGCGCTGGCAAATTGAGGTGCTGAGCGAAAACGAAGGTGAGCATGGCGGTTTCAAGGAAATTATTGCGCGTGTAGCCGGCGATGCCGTTTATGGCGCATTGAAGTTTGAGTCCGGCGCACATCGGGTTCAGCGGGTGCCGGAAACTGAATCTCAAGGCCGTATCCATACCTCGGCCTGCACGGTTGCTGTCATGCCGGAGGCCGATGAGGCAGAGGCTGTTGAGATCAACAAGGGTGACCTGCGCGTGGACACCTTCCGTGCCTCGGGTGCGGGTGGTCAGCACGTAAACAAAACCGATTCCGCCATCCGGATTACTCACTTGCCAAGTGGCATAGTGGTGGAGTGTCAGGAAGAACGCTCACAGCACAAGAATCGCGCCAAGGCCATGAGCCACTTGGCTTCAAGACTGCAGAACGTTGAAACTGAGCGCCATCAGCAGTCCATGGCTGAAACCCGCAAAAGTCTGGTGGGGAGTGGTGATCGCTCGGAGCGTATCCGCACCTATAACTTTCCTCAGGGCCGGGTAACCGACCACAGAATCAATCTCACGCTGTACAAACTTGATGATGTGATCGCGGGCGACCTGGATTCCGTGATTGTGCCGCTTCAGCAAGAGCATCAAGCGGAGTTGCTGGCTTCGCTTTCCGATGACGAGTAAGCCTTTACTAACCTGCGAAGCGTTGCTTGATGATGCAGCGAGCAGGATCTCCGGTGATACAGCTCGGCTCGATGCCGAGTTGCTCCTTGCCCACATCACTGGCTTTAGCCGCTCAGGCTTTCGTGCGTTTCCGGAACGAGAGGTGGCTGCAAGGTTAGCGGTGGAATTTGAAAAGCTCGTGAACGAGCGGATGCAAGGAATGCCGGTTGCCTATCTTTTAGGACATCAGGAGTTTTGGTCACTTCCTTTGAAGGTCAGCGACAGTACCCTTATTCCCCGCCCGGATACTGAGTGCCTTGTGGAGCAGGCGTTGGAGCTGCCCATGCCAGAAAATGCCTGTGTTGTTGATATGGGTACAGGTACAGGCGCCATCGCACTGGCCTTGGCCAGCGAGCGGCCTGGCTGGACAGTCAGTGCCAGCGATCTGATGGAAGGCGCTGTGGTCTTGGCGCAAGAAAATGCACGCCAACTAAACTTGCCCGTAGACGTTTTCCAGAGCCGTTGGTTTGCGGGATTGCCTGCTGGCAGTTTTGATCTGATTATTTCCAATCCGCCTTATATCGCATCTGACGACCACCATCTTAATGAAGGCGATGTTCGCTTTGAGCCTGCCTCTGCGCTGGTGTCTGGAGCGGACGGCCTTGATGACATCCGTATGATCGTTAAGGATGCGCCTGACTGGCTGAATCCAGAGGGCTGGCTGCTTTTGGAGCACGGGTACGATCAGGCCGAGGCGGTTCAGGCGCTGTTTGTAAGTCGCGGGTTTGTTAAGGTAGAAAGTCGCAAAGACTACGGCGGTAACGACCGCATGACACTGGGGCAGTGGCCCCAAAAGGGACCTTTCAATGCTCAGTGATGAAGAACTTCTGCGCTTCAGTCGCCAGATTCTGATACCCCGCTTTGATGTTGCCGGGCAGCAGGCGTTGAAGGCTGCTCGCATTGTGATCGTAGGGTCCGGGGGGCTTGGTTGCCCGGTGGCACTTTATTTGGGGTCGGCAGGTGTTGGCCACGTAACGCTGGTCGATGACGATGTTGTTGAGTTGCCTAACCTGCAACGCCAGATTGCCTTTGAAACCGCTCAGCTTGGAGAATCCAAGGCAGAGACTCTGGCGGCCCGGGTACGCAGCATTAATCCGGCTGTGTCTATCTCTGTGGTGAACCGCCGTCTTGGGCAGGAGGGTTTTGCGCAGGAAGTGGCTGGAGCTAACCTTGCTTTGGATTGCACTGATAATTTTGCCACGCGCTTCGCGCTGAATCGTGCGTGTGTAGGCGCCGGTGTTCCACTGATTTCAGGCGCGGCTATTCGGGGCGAAGGCCAAGTGAGTGTGTACGATAGCCGGAATCCGGATTCCCCGTGTTATCACTGTTTGTACCCTGAGCAAGGTAATGAGGATCTGACATGTTCCGAGGCCGGGGTGATTGCCCCGCTTGTTGGTATGATCGGCTCTGTTCAGGCGATGGAGGCCATCAAGATGCTTTCTGGAGTTGGCACTCCACTTGTAGGCCGGTTATTGATTCTGGATGCCTGGGAGATGCAGTGGCGGGAAATGAAGCTCACAAAAGACCCCGACTGCCCTGTTTGCGGAAAGCACTAAGCCGATAGGCGCCGACGGAGAGCTCCCTCCAAAACCGTGCGGAGCCATGGATGGCGGAGCCGAGCGTACAGGGAGGTATTCACAGCGTGTTTTGGAGGGAGCTCTCCGTCGGTGCCTGCACCCAGTCTGAGTTCAGTCCTTTAAAGCTTTAAATTTGGCGATAGCCTCTTTCCTGCTTTCCTTCAAGTCAACGATTGGTCTCGGGTATCCACCGGGAATCACCCCACCTTTCGACGGATCGTGGATGCGCTTGTTATCCAGCTTTGCCAGTTCAGGCACCCACTCGCGGATAAACTCGCCTTTCGGATCAAAACGCTCACTCTGAGTCACCGGGTTGAACACCCGGAAGTAAGGCGCAGCGTCAGTTCCGGTTGATGCACTCCATTGCCAGCCACCATTGTTTGAAGCCAGGAAACCATCCACCAGTTTGGACATAAAATAAGCCTCGCCCAAGCGCCAGTCGATGAACAGGTTTTTAGTTAGAAACATTGCGGTAACCATGCGCAGGCGGTTGTGCATCCAGCCGGTTTGATTGAGCTGGCGCATGGTGGCATCAACCAGGGGGATGCCAGTGTTGCCGGATTTCCAGGCTTCGAAGTGTTCACCGGGGGTGTTCCATTCCAGTGCTTCCGTTTCCGGTTTGAAGGCTCTGTGCATGCTTACCCGAGGGCAGTGGTAGAGGGTATGGATGTAAAAATCTCGCCATGCAATCTCATTTATCCAGGTCAGATAACCTTCCTGATTGCCTCCCATGCCTTGCGCTTGTCGTGCTGCCATCAGGCACTGGCGGCCAGAAAGTACGCCGTTGGCCAGGTAGGGGGAGATTTGGCTTGTGCCGTTGAGGGCAGGAAAGTCCCTTTGCTCTTTGTATGCACCACCTTGCTCTGTCAGAAACTCTTCAAGTTGCGTGTGTGCGGCGTTTTCACCGGTTTCTACCAGTGCTGGCGGTGCATCTTTAAAGCCTTCTGGAATGGTGGTTATACGTTCCGGTTGAATCGCCTCGGCCTGTGCTTTGGGTATTGGGAACAGGCTTGGCAGGGTTTCGTCTATCCAGGTGCGCCAGCGGCGCGAGAAGGGGGTAAATACAGAATAGGGTTCACCCTGGCCGGTTAGTATGTCGCCCACGGGTGCTACTGTCTGATCACGATACTTCTGGGTGGCTATACCCAGTTCTTCAAGGCGGTGCTTTACAGTTTTGTCGCGCTTGCGCTCGTTAATGCCATACTCTTCATTGAAGTGAAGTTGATCAGCGCCGTGTTCCTGGCAATGTTTTGCAAGCGCTGTAACGCTATCGCTGAAGCGTTCAGCCGAAAGAAACGAAAGGGGGATGCCAAGTTTAGCCAGTTCCTCTGCCAGCGCGTTCGCATGAGCAATAACAAACTGAACCCGCGCGGGTGACCAGTCGTGCTCCTGCCACTGGTGTGGCGTGAGAATGAAGCAAGCCCGAACGCCGGAATTACTTCCCGCATTGCCAGATGCGTTGCATGCAGCAGTAAGAGCCGGGTTATCTGCGGTGCGTAGGTCGTTTCTGAACCATACCATTTGTGCCATGGGGCGTTCCTGTCGGGTTTCGGGTATTGAGTATAGGGGTAATTACATCGTACTCAGGTAATAAAATCACTTGGTTAGATATTCGCCCGAGACCCTTGATTGGATTATAGTCGTCACAACTTTAGCACCCGTAGTTGTGGGGGATTTATAGCGTTCATGAGCACTCAAAGTGACACCCGGCGCGACGGTTTATGGGCACAGCCCTACGAGCTGACCTCTGGCCAAACTCAGCATCACAAGCTTGGGCATGTTCGGTTGTGGGTCACACTGCTGGATCAGGAATGGCAGGTGCGCTCTGAAACCCGGGCTCCCGAGACTGATCCAGTTGGCTGGACCGAATCCATAGGCCACCAACTGCCGCAGACAAGTGTGTCTCTGCAACGATTTATCCGGGAAGGGGGTTCCTCAGAGGTAACCTTTATACCTGCGGTGGCCAACCTTCCAACGGTAATTCGCCCCTATCATCCGCTCACCATTCCAGGCGGTACACGGTGCACTATTTATGTGGGAACCGTTGTCTGGATGAAGATATGCGCGGGTGAGAACCAGACACTACTCACCGAGGTGCCTTTGGCTGCGCCATCATTTACCTGGGTGGGCAGGAACACGATGGAAGGTGAGCTGTGTTACTCATCATCAAACTTTGGTCGCCTGGTGCTCGATGCCTTGCCAAAGCGCCCTTGGCGAGCAACCACTCCGGTAACCATCATTAACCGCAGGGCAGAGCCTTTGGTATTGGAGCGTTTCAGTCTGCCTACGCCATTGTTGTCATTGCATCAGAATGAACGCGGCCAGTTGTGGACGCCAGGAGTGGTGGTAGAAGTAGCCACTGATATGAATTCTGCGAGCCTGCATCTGGATGAAGCCTTGCTTGTGGTCGCCGGGCCCTGCGTGAAGGTGGCTCCGGCTCGGGAGAAGCCTGCTAAAGGGCGCCTGGTAAGAGCTATTGATCGGGTGTTTGGTTGATGCGCATTTCACAGGATAACAGCTGTGACTGAAGCGCTAAAAACAGGAGCAATGAATGTGTTTACTGGTATAGCCTGGGGGCAGTGGATCAGCGCCGGCTTTTTGTTGGTGCTGGGTATTGTCCTTGCATCTTTGGCAGCGCGCAGTGTGTCAAAGGTGATGGTCAAGCGCACTTCCCGGCACCATACCGTTATGGCTCGGCGGTTGGTGTTCTACGTCATCTTTTTACTGTTTGGCGTTGCTGCGCTCAGGGAAGCCGGGTTCTCACTGGATGTGGTGCTTGGTGCGGCCGGTATTCTTACCGTGGCTCTTGGCTTTGCATCGCAAACGTCTGCCTCAAACATGATCAGCGGTCTGTTTTTGCTTGTTGAAAAGCCTTTTGAAATCGGTGATTTCATTGAGGTGGACGCAGTTATGGGGGAGGTGGTGGGTATCGACATGCTCAGTGTAAAACTGCGTACCCGAGACAACCTCTACGTGCGTATTCCCAACGAAACCCTGATCAAGACACCGGTTGTTAATCGTTCGCGTTTTCCTATTCGCAGAATCGACCTTCAGGTGGGGATTGCCTATGCTGAAGATGCAGAGAAGGTAGAAAAACTGCTGCTGGAGCTGGCAGAACAGAACCCTGCTTGCCTGGAGGAGCCGAAGGCGTTTGTGCTGGTTACTGCATTTGGCCCTTCCTCGGTGGATTTGCAGTTTTCTTTCTGGGTACCGAAAGACAAGGTGCTTGAAGGCAAGAGCGGTATGCTCGTTGCCATAAAGAAAACGCTTGATCAGGCGGGTATAGAGATACCTTTCCCGCATACCAGTATTTATGCTGGTAGCCACTCCGAGCCATTCCGGGTGCAATTGATGGCACCGGAGAAAGTCACTGAAAAGGAACAGATGGATGTCCAAAAAGATAGTTGAAGCCCTCAAAACCGTGGAGCCGATACCTGCTGAAAACAAAATCAACCTGGGCTGGCGGGAGTGGGTGGCACTACCTGATCTGGATATTAACCGCATCAAGGCAAAAGTGGATACGGGTGCTCGCACCTCTTGTTTACATGCTTTCAGGACGGAACCCTACACACAGGATGGCGAACGTCGAGTTAGGTTCTGGGTTCACCCGGTTCAGAATGATATGCACCAGGTGGTGGAGTGCGATGCTCGTGTTCTCGATGAACGTGATGTATCAGATTCCGGCGGTCACTCAGAACTTCGGCTGGTAATTGAGACCACTCTGGTGGTTGGTGGCGAAAGCTGGCCCATAGAAATGACGCTAACGAACCGGGATACCATGCAGTTTCGCATGCTGCTGGGGCGTACCGCCATGGCGGGCCGGTCTGTTATCTATCCCGAAGCCTCCTATCTCGCCGGGGAACCGGCTTTAAGGCCTGAAAAATGAAAATTGCAGTTCTATCCCGCAACAGGCACTTGTACTCAACCCGCCGCTTGGTGGAGGAAGGGATTAACCGTGGACATGAAGTGAGGGTGATCGACTGCCTTCACTGCTCCATGAACATTACATCTGCCAACCCGAAGATTCATTATCACGAAGAAGTGCTGGAAAACTTTGACGTGATTATTCCCCGTATCGGGGCTTCCGTTACCTTCTATGGCACAGCGGTATTGCGCCAGTTTGAAATGATGGGAACCTTCCCGGTAAATGAGTCTGTAGCCATTACACGCTCGCGGGATAAACTGCGCTCTTTGCAATTGCTTGCCCGTAAAGGCGTGGGTATGCCTATAACAGGTTTTGCCAACAAGCCGGATAACGTACCCGAACTGCTGAAAATGGTGGGTGGCGCTCCTGTGGTGATCAAGCTTTTGCAGGGCACCCAGGGTATTGGTGTTGTGCTCGCGGAAACTCGCACAGCGGCAGAAAGTGTGATTGAGGCCTTTATGGGCTTGAAAGCAGACATTCTTGTGCAGGAGTTCATCAAGGAAGCCGGCGGTGCAGATATCCGTTGTTTTGTGATTGGCGACAAGGTGATTGCTGCCATGAAACGCCAGGGTGCTGAAGGTGAGTTTCGCTCCAATCTGCACCGCGGGGGCAGTGCGTCTTTGGTTCGGATTTCACCGGAGGAGCGCAAAACTGCGGTGACTGCAGCAAAAGCCATGGGGCTGAACGTAGCCGGTGTAGATCTGTTGCGCTCAAGCCGCGGGCCACTGGTGATGGAGGTAAATTCCTCGCCGGGGCTTGAGGGCATCGAAAATGCCACAGGTAAAAACGTGGCAGGGATGATTATTAACTGGACTGAAAAAAATCACGCGCCCTGGCGTACCAAAACCAAAGGCAGAGGATAATCGATGGCGCGAGCGCCCTTTGAAATGGCCGGAGTGCAAGTTAAGCCAGGCACCCGGCAAACGGTAGAAATTCCCATTGCGAAGTTGTACACCCACACTCCTCTGCACATTCCCGTGGAAATTGTGCACGGTCGCCGGGATGGCCCGGTACTGATGGTGTGTGGTGCCATACACGGTGATGAAATTGCCGGTGTGGAAATTGTACGCCGTGTGCTTACTAATTCAGCGCTCCGCCATCTGCGCGGCACCTTGATAGCGGTGCCCATCGTTAATATTTTCGGGTTCGTGCACCGTACTCGCTATCTGCCAGACAGGCGGGATCTGAACCGCTGCTTTCCTGGTAGTGAAAGAGGCTCTCTTGGTGGTCGTATTGCTTATCTGCTGCGCACACAGATTATGGAGCAGGTAACGCACATCATCGATTTGCACACGGGTGCGATTCACCGTTTCAACCTGCCACAAGTTCGGGCTGAGTTGAAAAATCCTGAAACTGCGCGCATGGCAGAAGCGTTTGCAGCGCCGGTTATTATTGATGCGGGTCTTCGGGAAGGAAGTTTGCGCGCCTATGCAGACTCGCTGGACATCCCCGTTATCACCTATGAAGGCGGCGAAGCCTTACGCTTTGATGATGTGGTTATCGGCAGTGGTGTAAAAGGCGTGATGCGAGTGATGCGCGAGTTGGAAATGGTTCCGCCACGCAAGGGGCGTGCAACATCGAAAAAGCGCTCGGAAATTGCAGCCAGTTCCCAGTGGGTGAGGGCAGAGATTGATGGCATTATGCGGCCGGTGGCCAAGCTTGGTCAAAAAGTACGCAAAGGCCAGAAGCTGGCAATGGTGGCCGATCCTTTTGGCGAATCCGAAACGGCGATTGTTTCACCTTGCTCAGGCATTGTGATCTGTGTGAACAACTTGCCGCTGGTTAACGAAGGCGAGGCGATTTATCACATCGCCCGGTTTGAGGAACTGAACGAAGCTGAAAAAGCCATGGATTACTTTCGCCACTCCTTCGAAACAGAAGTAAGCGAGGCGGTTGTGCCCATGCATCCTTGGGATGAGCTTCAAAAATAATCCACGGGAGCCGCTATGATCTGGGATCAGACATTCATTAACCTGGCACCGCTACCCCGGGGATTTCATTTGGTAACCAATGAAATCCTTGCTCAGGCGCCGGAAATGACCAACTGCGAAGTAGGGTTGCTGCATCTTTTTATTCAGCACACCTCAGCATCGCTGGCGGTGAGCGAAAATGCTGATCCGGACGTGCGCGGTGATCTGGAGCGCCATTTCAACGTGATGGTACCCGAGAGAGCGCCTCACTACGAACACGTACTAGAAGGGCCGGACGACATGCCGGCCCATATCAAGAATGTCCTCATTGGCCCATCGCTTACCCTGCCCATAAGCCATGGGCGCCTGGCGCTGGGAACCTGGCAGGGGCTTTACCTCTGCGAACACAGAGATAACGCCGATGGCCGCCGGATTGTGGCTACGCTGCAGGGGAGATGGTAGCCGCGCCTGATTGTTTAACGAAACGGCGGCTCATCAAAGCTGCGCAGCTTGCGTGAGTGAAGCGTGTAACGCTCACTGCGCATCAGTTCCAGCGCGCGGATGCCGATATGCAAATGCTGGGTAACCGCACTCTCATAAAACGCACTTGCAGCCCCGGGTAGCTTGATCTCACTGTGCAGTGGTTTGTCGGATACACACAATAAGGTGCCATAAGGTACACGAAACCGATAACCCTGCGCGGCGATGGTGCCGCTCTCCATATCAACCGCGATGGCGCGGGCCAGGTTAATCTGCGGGCGCTCCTGCGCCCAGCGCAATTCCCAGTTACGGTCATCGTAGGTTAATACAGTGCCGGTTCGCAGTCGGCGCCTGAGCGTATCGCCCTCGTCGCCAGTGATCTCTGCTGCGGCCTGCTGCAGCACTTGTTGAACTTCGGCCAAGGCAGGCAAGGGAATGTTCGGCGGCAGTACCCGGTCAAGAATGCCATCCCGGCGCATATAGGCATGGGCCAGCACGTAATCACCAATTATCTGAGACTGCCGCAGCCCACCGCAATGGCCGATCATCAGCCAACAGTGCGGGCGCGTTACGGCGAGGTGGTCAGTAATGTTCTTGGCGTTGGAAGGCCCCACACCAATGTTGACCAAGGTAATACCCTGGCCAGGCTCAGTCGACTTCAGGTGGTAAGCTGGCATCTGGAATCTGTGCCAGACCACAGAGTCGACAAGCGCCTGCATTTCATCTTCGGGCATGCCCCGCTCGATAATCACATTGCCAGGCAATACCAGGCTTTGAAAACGCGAGCTGCCCTGCAGCATATCCAGCCCGTGACGAACAAACTGATCAACATAGCGGTGGTAGTTGGTCAGTAATATCCATCGCTGGACGTGTTGCCAGTCACTACCGGTATAGTGCACCAATCTGCGCAGTGAAAAATCCGTGCGCGACGCACCGAACAGGGATAGCGGCATTTCTTCAAGATCTTGCCAGTCGTAAAGACCATCGGCGGTGCCATCATCGGTGGTGGACAGGTCTGTACTTGGGAATACACGTGAAAGCTCGCTGGCCGTAACGCCGGAAGCGCCTAATTCGTCGCCCTGCTCCACAACATAGGGGTATGGAATGTCGACTTGGCTTGAACCCACCTCTACAACGACGGTGAAGTCCCTCATCATGTGCCCCAGCTGGCTCTCCAGATAACGCCGGAAAGCCTCGGGTTGAGTCACCGTAATTGTGTAAACACCGGGCACCTGCAGGCGCGCGTAGGCACGTATGCTGCTGGGCACTTCGCCTTGGGATTGATACGTCAGGCGCAGCTCCGGGTAACGGAATCTGCCTTGGGAATCCTGCGGCAACTGGCGATCAACAACATACCGCTTCAGAGCTGCACGCAGTGAGCTGGTGGCTTGTTCATAAAGAGTAGCAAGACGATCAACCGCTGCTTCAGCGGTAGTCACTACAATAAAATTATCATCACTGGATAGTGTCACGGCATGCCTCAGAGTTGTTTAGCAATTTTTATAGTGTCTACAGCAACGGCCACGGCCAACCGCTAGTGCTGCCTGCGCCGATCGCGTAGATCCTTAAAGGCCATGGTTAATGCTAGCAGAGTGATCACTGTGATTGTCAGCAGCCCAACACTCACCGCAGTGTGCCATGAGCTGTAAGGGTGCACCGCAAACACGATGGCCGTGATGACCGCAATACCAACAGATGTACCAATACGTTGTCCCGTTTGCATGATAGCCCCGGAGCTACCGGCGTAGGCGAGCGGTACCTCCGCTAGAGTGAGGGTCTGGTTGGGGCTGATCACCGAGCCCTGGCCGAGCCCGAAAAAGGCCAGGGACAACAGCAGCCACCAGATACTCAGGCCGACATACTTATGCAAAAGCACCACCACAATACTGGACAGCAGTCCAAACACCGCAAAAACCAAGCCCCCAATGACAACCTTGCGACCGTAATGGTTAACCCGCTTACCGGCCCAGTTGGAGGACCAGGCAGAAAGCAGTGCTGAGGGGATGCCGATCATGCCGGCTTCAAACGCTGAAAAGCCAACACCTTGCTGTGCGTACAAGGGAATCAGAACCCAGACACTGGTCATACCCAAAAAATACAGAAACATTATGACACTGCCATTACGGTAGCTGGAGGTGGCAAAAATTTTCAGATCTACCATGGGGCTGTAGCCGCACCGGGTGTACCAGCGTTCCCAGTGTACCCATAGGTAAAATAGCAACAGTCCTGCGGGCAGCAACAGCCACATCACACCGGACGAGCGCGACTCAACAAAGGGGTAGAGGACTGCCAATACACCCAAGCCCAGTAACAGGGCTCCGACCGGATCCAGAGATCTCAGGCCTTTGTGGGCCAGAAGCTTGGGCTTGTGTATCAAAGGGCGTGGAAACCAGAGCAGTGCCAGCCCTATAGTTAACAGGCCTATGGGCACGTTGATAAGAAATGTCAGCCGCCAGCCAATCTCCGGGCCTCCCAGATGAATCAGAATGCCGCCAAGGACAGGGCCAATAGCAACAGAGACTCCAACCGTGGTGCCAAAAAAACCAAAGGCGCGTGCGCGGTCCGGGCCCTGAAAATACTGTTGGATCATGCCTATGCCCTGGGGATTCAGAAACCCCGAGCCGACCCCTTGAACAAAGCGAGCGGCATTCAGCCAATCCGCATCCGGTGCCAGGCCTGCAGCAACTGAGGCGAGGGTGAATATGCTAACGCCCAGAATAAAAAAGCCACCACGCCCCATGAGATCCCCGGCACGGCCCGCACTCACCAGCACCACGCCAAAGGTGAGTGCATAGCCAGATAACACCCATTGGATATCGGATTGGCTGGCATCCAACCCTTCCTGGATTGAAGCCAAGGCAACGTTAATCACACTCACACTCATCAGCGACATAAAAATCGCCATGAGCAACACTAAAAGCACACGCCAGCGCTCGGAGTCGCTGATGGTATTGGTGGTGGTATTTTGTTGTGGGGTCAGTTCCGTCATTTAATCGCCATAGATGTTGCGCATAACGCACAGAGTAATGAGTATGGGAGCGTAACCAGAGTGTCTAGCAAGATCTACTATCATAGTTGCTAAGGAGTCACGAGCATGTTTAACCCGGCAAACTTTGCACATGGAAAACCATGTGGCCATTAAATCTGTTCTGAACGATGACATTGAAAAGAACATGCTGGATCAGTGGCCAGATCTTGACGGTCTCCGGTGGCGGTGTTCAGGAGTTGGACTGAACTAAGCTTTTTATTCTTGACGAAACTATTTGAAACGCATCGGAAGGACGATAAGGACAATACAATGAAGTCTATTATGAGCGCATGCCTCACCCTGTCTTTAGCTCTGGCAGGCACAGCGATAGCGCAGGAAGAAATTCCGCTTTCGGCGCAAGAATCGACGCCTGATGAGCTCGGCTGGATGCAGGGTTTTCCACCAGCGGCAGACAAAACAATTCGCTTTACAGACCCCGATTTTTTCACCTTTCCCAAATTGCGCTGGACGGTCTGTCACTTCCGTGAGTTGATGCCGACCGTTGCGGTGCGTAACGGTACGGAGGGCGCCCGTGAACTACCCGTTGATCTCGATGCCGGGCTGGATGCGGTTGAGTTTGTGCCGCTGGGCGGTGGCGAACCCATGACCTGGGATGCCGCCTTTGATGTGAACTACACAGACGGCATTCTGGTTATGCACAAAGGCCGCATTGTGTATGAGCGCTATGACGGCTGCCTGGATGAAAATACCCTGCATGGAGTGATGTCGGTCACCAAGTCGCTCACTGGCCTGCTTGGCGAAGTGCTGGTGGCGGAAGGTAAGCTCGATGAAACCGCCAAGGTGGCCACCCTGATTCCCGAATTGAAAGACAGCGCCTTTGGCGACGCTACTGTGCGACAGGTTATGGATATGACGACCGCGCTTGACTATTCGGAAGATTCCACAGATCCAAGCGCGGAATTCTGGGACTACGCGCTGGCGGGCAGCCCCTTGCCGATGCCTGCCGGCTACACTGGCCCACGCAGCTATTTCGAATACCTGCAAACGGTTAAGAAAGAAGGCACACACGGTGATGCCTTCGGTTACCGAACCATCAACGCCGATGCACTCAGTTGGTTGATCGCACGCACCACGGGCAAGTCGGTTGCTGACCTTTTTTCCGAGCGCATCTGGAGCCGGCTTGGAACCGAGCGCGAAGCCTTCTTTACGGTTGATTCAATCGGCACGCCGTTCGCAGGTGGCGGGTTCAATGCAACCCTGAGAGATATGGCTCGGCTCGGGCAGATGATGCTCGATGAGGGCCAGGTTAACGGTGAGCAGATCATCCCTGCCGCGGCAGTTGCCAGCATCCGCCACGGCGGCAAGGGAGAGACCTTCGCAAAAGCCGATTACAAAACTCTGCCGGGCTGGAGCTATGGCGGTTTGTGGTGGATCAGTAATGACAACCATGGCGCTTATGCGGCACGTGGTGTGCATGGCCAAACCGTCTGGATAAACCCTGCCGCCAATATGGTCATCGTGCGTTTCGGCTCGAACCCGGTTGCCGCAAACGCAGCCAACGACCCAACGTCACTGCCAGCCTACCGGGCTGTGGCTGACTATCTCATGGCACAAGAGAGAGCCCCGCAACTGGTGGGCCGCAAATGGTTCATTGAGGACATTGCAGGGAGGGGTGTGATTGACTACAGCCCGGCAAATTTATTGTTCATGCCCAATGGCCGCATGGCTGGAAATGCGAGTTGTAATCGCATGTTCGCAAGCTACACACAAAACGGTAATGCGCTATCGATAGGTGATGCCGGTACCACAATGATGGCATGCCCCGAGGCACTGATGAATCAGGAGCGCAGCCTGTTGGAATTGCTTGCCAAGGTTGAGCAGTATTCAATCGATGAGACAGGCGCATTGCTTCTCACAACATCCGGCGGACAGACGATTACTGCCCGCAGGCAATAGTCTGATAGGGCGTATTGGTCGCTTAGCGATATCAGGCGCATAAAACTGTGCCTCAGGCAGAGGCACAGCTTCAGCGTGGCTGCAGAAATCGGCCCCTGCGCGAAGTATCCGAATCCAGCGGCTATAAGTTGGTCAGGAAGAAGGGGATCATCAATGCGTTGACCAGGTCAATAAAAAACGCACACACCAGAGGTACGATAACGAAAGCCAGGTGAGAGGCGCCGTACCTCTGTGTTACTGCAGACATATTGGCCATTGCCGTGGGTGTCGAGCCCAGAGAAATGCCCCCAAAACCGGCGCAGACCACTGCAGCGTCGTAGGTGCGGCCCATAAGGGGGAAGACAACAAATATGTTGATGGCCACAGCGATTGCAAATTGAATCGCGAGAAGGGTAAAAATGGGCCCCGCCAGATCAACCAATGTCCATAGCTGCATGCTCATGAGTGACATAGCCAGGAATGTTCCCAGTGCCACCTCGGCGATCAAGGCCATGGACGGTGTACGACTGGGCCAGCGCATTCCGCTGAAACGCGGGAAATTGGCAGGGATCAGATTAGTAATGAGCAGCCCGGAAAACAGGCATGAAACAAACAGCGGCAGCTCGAGCCCCTGTGCTTCCAGCAAGCCGTTCAACATTAACCCGAAAAAGATGCTCAAATGGATGGCGAAGATAGCGTCTAAAAAGTCCATAGAGCCGATCACTTCGCCGCCTTTCTCCTCAGATATCCCTACACTCAGCGGGTCAGCCTTGTTGGGCGTCAGGTTGTGGCGAGCAATAAGAAACTTGGCGATCGGCCCCCCCATGAGGCTCGCCAGAATCAACCCGAAGGTTGCACAGGCAATGCCGATTTCCATGGCATTCACTACACCGTAGTCTTCTGCAATCCTCGGTGCCCAGGCGATTGAGGTGCCGTGACCGCCGATCAAGGACACAGTGCCACCCAGCAGGCCAACCGCACCCGGCAAGTCAAAGAACGCCGCTACGGACAAGCCGGTCAGGTTCTGAATGACCATGTACAAAATAGTAATTACTAAGAGTATAACGAGCGGCTTACCCCCATTCAGCAGGTCATTGACGCTGGAGTTGATACCGATGGTCGTGAAGAAATACACCAGAAGGGCGTCTCGGGCTGCGAGATTGAATTCCACCGCCGTGCCTGTCATCGCGTAAACGGTGGTGAACAGTATCGAGAACAGCAGCCCACCGGTAACCGGTTTTGGGATGCTTAACTCGCGCAAGAAGGCGAACCTTTCATTCACCCGCTTGCCCACGAACAGCACCAGAATTCCGATGGTTGCCGCTAAGCCTGGGCCTACTCGCAATACTCCGTCGACTATCTCCATATTACAGTATCTCGATCAGGTGTTGTTTGGCGCCTTCAGGCCAAGCATTGTTGCAAAATCCAGTATAGAGAATAAGCCGCCGGGCCAGTCCTGAATCACCCCTCATTCATCACCCTCTCAATCCTCTTGTCCGGCACCAGCCAGAGCAGTGCTATGCCCACATAGATGGCTTGTGCTGCCCAATGAAATTTGAACGATAAGCCCACAGCTGCCAAATACAGAGCCATGGACAGTTTTCCTTTCCAGTCAGCCCCTATTGCCTCCCGGAGAACGGAGCTGCAGCCGTCTGTTGCCATAATGCAGCGTTGCAGTATGTGGTAGGCAACCGCTGCCATAAACAACACAAAGCCATAGACGGCCGTCGGTAAAGGCTCAAAGTGATTGTTGCCCATCCAGGCAGTAGTGAAAGGAAATAGCGAAAGCCAGAACAGCAGGTTCAGGTTAGACCAAAGCACGCTGCCAGACACATGGCCGGCGGCATGTACCAGGTGGTGATGATTGTTCCAGTAGATGCCTACATAAATGAAGCTGAGCACGTAGCTGAGAAAACTGGGCAGCGCCGGGGTAAGAACGTCCAAGCCGGCTCCGTCAGGTATTTTAAGTTCCAGAACCATGATGGTGATGACGATGGCCAACACACCGTCACTGAAGGCTTCTAGCCTGTTTTTACCCATGCGCTGCTCCATACGAGTTAATGAAACTGCACCGAAAGTTACGGGCTGCATAGTTGGTGCAGTGGCCAAGCATTTTAATGGCCCATGATTTTGAGCGCCAGATAGGGGGCCACAAAGAATATGAAGGAAAATATCTTATAGTTCGCGAGATAGTTGAAATAGCTGATGGTCAGGTCGCTTTCTGAAATATCAAACATCTTGCTGTGGATTGAGGTGATGAAGGGTCTCATGGCCACGAGCAAGATGCTGGAAAAAACCAGCATGCCCAGATTCAGAACGGACGCCCAGCCAAGAAGCTCCGTGAGCTGTGAAAGTGTGATCACGATTGGTTCCTTGCATACTGAAGTGGTTGTTGGCTGTATAGTCGGTAGCAGTTTTTACCGCTCTTTTTAGCAGCATACATTGCCTTATCTGCCTTGCTGATCAGAGTGTCTACATCAGCTCCATCTCTGGGGTAAATGGCAATGCCTATGCTTGCGCCGATCGTTGCAACGCCATTGGAAAGGTGGACGGGTTCGGTCATTTGCTTGATGATATTTGACGCAACAGTGCTTGCATCTTCTTCAGATATGTCGCCATTTAATTGGATGACAAACTCGTCGCCCCCATATCGTGCAACAAAATCTGAATCACGAAGGCAGTTCTTCAAAAGCACGCCGATTTTCGCAAGCGTTTGGTCACCAGCCTTGTGGCCCTGTGTGTCGTTAATAGCTTTGAACCCGTCAATATCGACAAATAAGAGTGCGAGTTCTTCGTTGTTTCTATCGGCATGTGCAATCATGGAGGCGCTTAACTTACTGAACAGCCTCATGTTTGCAAGCCCTGTTAGTTCATCGTAAATGGACTCTTCATAGAAGATGTCTTTTTGCTCATGTACCAGCCCAATCAGTACGGTAGAAATGATTGACATGGCGAAGATCAGCTGAACTTCTAGCATTCCATAATATGAATAACCAAATAAAACATAAAAGGAAAGCGTGAACAGGTTGCCAATGAATGCATACATCAAACCGATTCCCAGCCCCCATTTTACAGAGGTCCAGATAATGGGAATCAGGATAAGATAGTAGTAGCTTGAGTAGTTTTCACTATATTTACCCAAAAAAATAACAAAGAATGATAGTGAGATTATGACAAAGAAGGCACCTAGTTTTTCAGGTTTTAACACGTCTCGATAAAAGGTGAGTTTAATGTTATTGAATCCGTTGGATTTAATATAAAGAAAGAATGTGAAAATTGGCAGTGCAGTTAGTGCACCTGTCAGGTTCCCGACAAAAAATAAAGGGACTTGCTCACGCCATTGGGCACTGATAGTGCTATCTATATCATTTGCGTTCATCACAAAAACAGCAGAAGATAAAAGTGCTGTTACTATGATGATTAATATTAGTGTGTAGTAAAAAGATGCGCTGAGTTTGTTTTTTTCGGGGTTCAGTTTTTTTAGTACTAATCCCGCCGTGCCGTAAATAACAAACATTCTGAGATCAGGGATTAGCATTTCCAGGTTGTAGTTAAAAATATCACGCTGAGGAAGGCCGCCAACAATTATTGCAAAAAAGAATACGGGGAGGTATTTGGCACCAAAAAGATAAATCAAGAGCATTGCGAACCCGGAGGGCGGGTAAAATACGCTAACGTTTTCGGCAACCTCAAAAAGATAAGCTACCTGGTTCAGAAGCCAAAACGACAGAACAAAAAACAGGGCGTTGCGAAGGTACTGCCTTGGCCCGGTCATCTCATTGATCAGGTCTGTTCTCTCGGGCGAAACTCCCATGCATACTCCACATAACGCCGAGTTTTAACTACTTAGTTCGCTGCCAGAGCACCCTGAAAAATGTAAAGGCGCGGCTTCAAATCCTTTGGGAAGCATAAGTTAATCCCGTGCCAAACGGTACTCCAAAGTCTGACTTTTCATGCAATCCGTGCTGAGGGCGTGCCAGGCAGGGGCAGAAATGGAGAGAAAGTGGGAGGTTTATACCCTGTGGGCTATTGCCGGAGGCGCCCGGGGGAGTTACCGGCCCCCATGGTTGTGGGCCGGTAGTCTTGGTTCTATGTGATCAATCTTCCAGCGCGTCCATGGCGTACTGGCCAATATCTGTGTGGTGCAGAATCTTGCCGAATGGCGCAGCCGCTTTCGCTGGCCCTTGGGTGAATACCAGAACCGGGGTGTTGGTATGGGTACCGGTAGACCAGACTACGTTCTGCTGCTCAGCAACTTCACGAGCCAGAAGGTTCTGACGGTTGTCGTCTGTCTGGTATACGAAAAAGGCGCCATTTACATCCATTTTCGGAACGGTTTTGGTGCTCAGGTAAGAGTGGCCCTCTGTGTAGAAAGGGTTGTCTTCAGTAGCCAGTACACGGGCAGCCTGTTCTTCGGTTATGTTGAACTGGGTTTCCGCATTAACGATGCGCGCGAGGTTGGCAGGGGTTTGTTCATCTTCGCTCAGGCCGTCGAACTGGCTGTAGAAGATGTCACCGTAGGACGACTTCTGCTCATAGAGCTTATCCAGGGTAGATACATCGCCAAAGTTGAAGCCAGGTTTGAACTGTTGTTCCTTGAACACGTCGCCCGGCAGGTCGCGGCCGTGGGGCAGGTCGTTGGCGGAGTAGCTGAAGCCGAAGCCACCGGTTTCGTGGTCGGCGGTAACAACCACCAGTGTGTCATCGCGGCCTTCGGCCCAATCCAGAACGTAGTTCAGGGTTTCGTTCATGCGCAGCATTTCGTGCAGCATGGTGCCTGTGTCGTTGTAGTGACCAGCCCAGTCGATTTGACCAGCTTCGATCATCAGGAAGAAGCCTTCGTCGTTCTGCGACAGTGAGGTGATGGCCTTTTCCGACATTTCTTTCAATGTGGGAATGGTGCGGTTCGGGTCGTTTTTGGTTTGGTTCTCAACAATGGCATTTGGCAGTGAAGAATAGGCAAACAAGCCAAGTATTTTTCCGTCCGCCTGGTTCATCTGGTCAAGGTTGAACGCCAGGTTGTAGTCTTGCTGCAGCGCTTCGGCAATCAGGTTGCGGTTGTCTTTGCGCTTGGATTTGATGCGTACGGAGCCTTCGGTCAGGGCTTCCAGTTCCAGACGCGCGGCTGATTGCTCGTCGTTGGCCGATGCTGGAATCCAGTAGCGCAGGCCGCCGGAGAGCATTACGTCTACATTGTTTTCCAGAAGATCTACAGCAATTTCATTTTCCAGGCTTCGGTGGCTTTGGTGAGCAGCGAAACCGGCAGGCGTGGCGTGGGTAATCCGGGTGTCAGACACCAGGCCGGTGGATTTGCCCAGCTTTTTGGCGCGTTCCAGAATGCTTTCTGCCGTGTTGCCGTCTTTGTCTGCGCCAATCATTTCGGCGCCAGCGAGTTGGCCGGTGGCCAGTTGTGTCGCAGAGGCTGCGGAATCTACAACCAGGTTGTCATTGGCGTGGGTCATGGAGATGCCCATGGGGCCATTTTCGGCAATGCGGTCGAAGGCGGTAATACCATCGGTGATAACTGAATTAGGCGCTTGCTTGGCATACGCGAGTAGTAATCCAACCTGTTGCGGGCCCATACCGTCGCCAATAATCATTATGACGTTTTTGGCTTTTTCAGGCTCAGTTGTTGCAGCTTGAGTCTCGGTTTGCATAGGTGCACAGGCAGCCAGCAGCATAGATGAGGCAAGTAGCCCAGCGCCGGCTGTGATGTTTCGGATATTCATACAGATCCTTTTTCAGGTTTGTCACTTTATGGTTATTGAGTGGCGATAAAGCTCGCCTAGCTGTCGTCCAGATGCTTCCCCAACATGGCGTGGTAAAGCTCCCGGTCGCCAATGGCGCCGGTAATCTGGCCGTTTTCTTCCACCAGCAGGCTATGGCCGGTGAAATATCGAATCTCTACGGCATCCCGCAGAGGTGTGTTCGGAGCTATACGGGTGGGTTGTTTGGCCAGACTCTCAATGGCTTGGCCTTCCTGCCAGGCTTGGGTCTGGAAGGTTTGGCCACCACTGGTCACTACGGCTTCTGCTGCAACATCTGGAGTGTGTAGCCAGATGTCGTAGCGTTTGTTGAGGCAGCGGTTGCCTCTGGAATCTTCCTGTATCTGCCCAATGGGCAGTGCCAGGGAGCGTGCCGCCAGTACGTTGAGCGGGTTGGTGCTGGCTACGAAGCTCTTCACATAATCGTTTTCGGGGTGCAGTACGATGGATTCCGGCTTGCCGTGCTGCACTATCTGGCCGTCTTTCATGATGGCAATGTGGGAGCCCAGCTTCAGGGCTTCGTCCAGATCGTGGCTCACGAATACGATGGTCTTTTGTAGCTCTTCCTGCAGGGTTAGCAATTCGTCCTGAAGCTGATGGCGAATCAGCGGGTCAAGGGCAGAAAAAGGCTCGTCCATCAGTAGTATTTCAGATTCTGTGGCCAGTGCCCGTGCCAACCCTACGCGCTGGCGCATACCGCCGGAGAGTTCATCCGGCCGTACCTTGGCCCAGCCTGCGAGACCAACCAGTTCCAGTTGGCGCGCTACTTTTTTACGGCGCTCGGTTTTGCCAAGGCCTTGCAACTCTAGGCCAAAGGCCACGTTGTCTTCCACAGATAGCCAGGGCATCAGAGCGAAGCTCTGGAATACCATGGATATGTGGCGCGTGCGTATGTCTCGCTGCAGCTTTTCGTTGGCTTGTGTGAAGTCCACCATTTCATTGCCGTGCTGTATGCGGATAGCACCACTGGTGACCTCGTTCAGGCCGTTTAAACAGCGCAGCAGGCTGGATTTTCCTGAGCCCGACAAACCCATCAGTACGCAGATTTCGCCTTTTTTAACACTCAGGTTGGCGTTCTGAACACCTACTATCAGGCCGGTTTGATCGCGAATTTCAGCTCTTTCCAGACCCTGCTCAATCAATGGCAAAGCCCGTTTGGGTTGTTTGCCAAATACGACGTTAACGTTCTCGATTTCAATCATACTGGAGTCCCCGTAGCGCCTTTCTGGCGGAAAAAACGATCCATCCAGATGGCGAGCAATACGATAGCCAGGCCGGCCTCAAAGCCTTTGCCAATGTCGACGGTGTTCAGTGCGCGAACAACCGGCACACCCAAGCCATCAGCACCTACCAACGCGGCAATAACAACCATGGAGAGCGATAACATGATGCACTGGGTTATACCTGCGCCAATGGAGCTCATGGCTGCGGGTAGCTCTACTTTGAACAGAAGTTGGCGGTTGGTGCAGCCAAAGGATTTACCGGCTTCAACCAGCTCAGTGGGTACCTGTGAAATGCCCAGATAGGTCAGCCTTACAGGGGCAGCGATGGCAAAAATCACAGTGGATATAACACCGGGTACCACGCCCAGGCCAAACAGAGTTAGGGTGGGGATCAGGTACACAAACGGAGGGATCGTTTGCATCAGATCCAGCACGGGCTGCAGAAACCGGTACAGCCAGGAGTTATGGGCAGCGTATATGCCAAGGGGGATGCCAATCAGGACGCACAGCACGGTGGCATAGAGCACCAGAGAAAGCGTGGCCATGGTGTCTTCCCAATAGCCTATATTCAGGATTAACAGGAAGCTGATAGCGGTGAAGACCGTGAGCCCCCAGCGGCGGTGGCGAATATGGGCTGCCGCTGTAAACAGGGCGATGAGCACAAAAGGCGGAACCCACAAAAGCCCGTCAGTCAGGCCATGAATCATGCTTCTTAGAGTTTCGGAAACGGCGTCAAAAAAGCCGCTGAAATTGATCACCAGAAAATCAACAATGGCTTCCATGAAGTCGCCGAAGGGTAGTTGATGCTCAGTTATCCAGTTCATGGTTTTATGTCTTTTTGGGTGCGGGCCAAGGCCGGCACGGAAAATGAGTGAATCAGGTAGTGCATATCAGATCAGGTGCCCGGGGTTGCCCCCGGGCTTTACTGGTTATTTAAGGGATGCTTTAACGGCGGGCAGTGCTTCTTTGCCGTCCAGGGTGGTTACGCCTTCAAGCCAGGCATCAAGAACCTCCGGGTTGTTCGCCAGCCATGCGTGTGCGGCATCGCTGGGCTCTTCACCGTCGTTCAGGATGGCGCCCATCACTTCGTTCTCCATGGTCAGGGAGAAGGTGAGGTTGTTCAGCAGTTTGCCAATGTTCGGGCACTCATTGGTGTAGTTCTTGCGAACGTTGGTGTGCACGGTTGCACCACCGTAGTTCGGGCCGAAGAAGTCGTCGCCGTCTTCCAGGTAGGCCAGGTCATGGTTGGCGTTCATCGGGTGTGGTTCCCAAGCAAGGAATACTACCCACTGGTTACGACGAACCGAGCGGCTGACTTGCGACAGCATGCCCGCCTCACTGGATTCAACAACGCGGAAGTCACCCAGACCGAAGGCATCTTCATCTACCATCTGTTGGATCAAGCGGTTGCCATCGTTACCTGGCTCAATGCCGTAGATGCGGTCGTTGAACTTGTCGGCGTTCTTGGCAATGTCTTTAAAGCTGGTGACGCCGGCATCGTAAACATACTGGGGTACGGCCAGGGTGTATTTGGCGCCTTCCAGGTTGGTAATCACGGTTTCTACATCACCGCTTTCCAGGTAAGGACGTACATCGCCTTCCATGGTGGGCATCCAGTTACCCAGGAATACGTCGATGTCTTTGTTTTTGAGCGAGCGATAGGTTACCGGCACAGACAGAACTTTTGCGGTGGGCTTGTAGCCCATGCCTTTAAGTACTTCGGAAGCCAGCGCAGTGGTGGCGGTAATGTCGGTCCAGCCTACATCTGCAAAGCGGACGGTTTCACATGCGGCGTTCGGGGCGGCGGTTGCAGCGCCACTGATCGCGAGGCCTGCACAGGCCATCATTAGTTTCTTCATTGGTTCTCTCCTTTCTTGGTTTTGTGTCACAGCGTTAGCGTTGTGCGTTTTTCCAGTCAGGGTGCTCCCATACCGGTGCGGGTGATGGGGCGAGTGGCTCAAGACCACGTATGTGGTCGGCACATTTTTCGGCCAGCATGATGGTGGGCGCATTCAGGTTGCCGCTCACCATGCTAGGCATGATGGAGGCATCCACCACGCGCAAATTGTTCACGCCATAAACCCGTGCCTGTTCGTCAACGACCGCCATGGGGTCGTCGGCCGCGCCCATTTTGCAGGTGCATGATGGGTGGTAGGCACTGTCAGCGTACTTGCGAACGAAGGCATCAATGTCTTCATCTGTAGTGGCGCTGGCACCGGGGCGTAGTTCTTCGCCCCGGAAGGGGTCAAAGGCCGACTGAGCGAAGATTTCCCGGGTCAGTTTGATGCTTTGGCGCATTTCCCAGCGGTCGCGTTCGGTGCTGAGCAGCTTGGGATCGATGATCGGGTGGTCGCTCGGGTTGGCGGATTTCAGTTTGATGAACCCGCGGCTGGTTGGGCGCATGGGGCCAACGTGGGCCTGATAGCCGTGGCATTCAGCGTCTTTGCGGCCGTGGTCAATTACCTGGGATGGCAGGAAGTGATACTGAATGTCCGGGTGCTGCACGCCGGCTTCCGAGCGAATAAAACCACCGGCTTCCAGGTGTGCGGTGCGGCAAGCACCCCAATCGTTGTTCATGAACCATTTCATGCCGGCCAGGGTTTTGCCCGGTTGGGTGGTGTACTTGTACAAAGTGACCGGCTGGGTGCATTTGTGCTGAACGTAGATTTCCAGGTGATCCTGCAGGTTTTTGCCTACGCCCGGGCGGTTTGCGACTACCGGAATGTTGTGTTCTTTCAGCTCGTCTTCCGCTCCGATGCCAGAGAGCATCAGCAACTGTGGCGAGTTGATGGCGCCGCCGCTCACGATGACTTCTTTGCGGGCCTTCACACGAAGGGTTTTGCCTGTCTGAATGTATTCCACACCCACGGCCGTCTCACCTTCAAACAGAATACGGGTGGTCATGGCACCGGTTTCAGCCGTCAGGTTCGGACGGTTCAGGGCCGGGCGCAGGTAGGCTTGCGCAGCACTCCAGCGCCGGCCTTTTTTGATGGTCATATCCATCTCGCCAACGCCTTCCTGCTGGTAGCCGTTCATGTCTTTGGTGTAGGGGTAGCCTGCCTGTTGTGCGGCCTCAAGGAAGGCACCGAACAAGGGGTTGGGCGTGTCGCCGGTGTGTACGTTTAGCGGGCCACTGCCACCGCGGTAGTCGTCGGCGCCTTTTTCCCGGCTTTCGGCTTTGCGGAAGTAGGGCAGCACGTCCTGATAGCGCCAGCCTTTGGCGCCTTCGTCGTGCCAGCGGTCATAGTCGTAGGCGTGGCCGCGTATGTACACCATGGCGTTCAGGGTGGAGCCGCCGCCCCACACTTTACCCCGGGGCCAGTACAGCTTCCGGTTGTTCATGTATTCCTGGGGCTCTGTGTGGTAGTACCAGTTGTACTTGTCGTCCATGAGGTTGTACATGAGCGCCGCCGGCATGTGGATTTTCCAGCCGTTGTCACGGCGCCCGGCTTCCAGAACCAGAACCTGGTCTGCTCCGCTTTCACTCAGGCGGTTAGCCAATACGCAGCCGGCGGAGCCGGTGCCGACAATCACATAGTCAAATTCGTTATCAAACTGCAAAACTGTCTCCTTGATGCGAAGGCGGATAGTTATCCGCAGAGGCTCTGGTTTGAAATGATGGTGTCAGAATGGCGACTCAAGCGGTGCCATGCCGACGTAAACAGATTTGGTCTGGGTGTAGTGGGCGAGTGTTTCGCGACCATTCTCGCGGCCCAGCCCCGAAAGCTTGTAACCGCCCACAGGCATTTCCGCCGGCGAGGCACCAAAGCTGTTAATCCAGCAAATCCCTGCTTCAATTTGATGAATAACGCGATGTGCGCGGGTGGTGTCTGAGGTGAACACCGCAGCTGCCAGGCCATAGTCGGTGGCATTTGCGCGTTGGATAACTTCTTCTTCGGTATCGAATGGCAGTACGGACATCACGGGACCGAAGATTTCTTCCCGCACAATAGTCATGTCATCGGTGCAGTCGGCGAAGATTGTTGGCGCCACAAAGTAGCCGCCTTCAAAACCAGCAGGCTGCAAGGTGGTGCCGCCGGTTAGCAAGCGCGCACCTTCAGCTTTGGCGCTGTCGATGTACTTCATTACCAGGTCACGATGCTTTGCGCTGATCAGGGAACCAAAGTTGGTTTCCGGGTGCTCCGGGTCGCCGGCGATGATGTTGTTCTCGGTTCTTCTTACCAGTTCCTCAAGAAAGGCGTTGTAGATGGAACGTTGAACAAATACGCGGGTGCCGTTAGTGCACACTTCGCCTTGGGTGTAGAAGTTGCCCAGCATGGCTGCGGAAACTGCCTGTTCCAGGTTGGTATCTTCAAAAACCATCAACGGAGATTTGCCGCCCAGTTCCATGGTTACAGATTTGAGAGAGGAGGCAGAATCGGCCATTACGGTGCGGCCGGTTTTGGCTTCGCCGGTAAACGAGACTTTTGCGATGGCCGGTTCGGCGGTCAGCATCTGACCCACCCGGTAGTCGCCTTGCACTACGTTGAATACGCCAGCGGGCACGCCTGCTTCGATGTAAATCTCAGCAAGTTTAATGGCGCCCAGTGGGGTTTCTTCCGATGGTTTGAAAATCATGCTGTTACCGCACGCCAGAGCGGGAGCGGATTTCCAGCAAGCAATCTGCAGAGGGTAGTTCCATGCGCCAATGCCTGCGCATACGCCCAGAGGCTCACGACGAGTGTAGAAAAAGTCTGGCCCCAAGTGCTGGCTTTCGCCGGTAATACTGGAGGCCTGGCCGGCGAAATACTCCACCGAGTCGGCACCGGTTACCACATCAACCACGCTGGCTTCCTGCCAGGGCTTGCCGGTGTCCAGCACTTCGATCTTTGCCAGTTCATCGTTGCGCTCACGCAGAAGGTTGGCTGCACGGTTCAGAATGCGACCGCGCTCAAGCCCACTCATGGCAGACCATGCTTTGAAGCCTTCTTGGGCGCTTTTGACTGCTGCCTGCATAACCGATTCATCGGCTTGTTCAACTTGATAGATCAGCTTGCCAGTGGCCGGGTTCACCACGTCGAAGCGCTCGCCACTCTGGTTGGCCAGTGGCTGGCCGTTAATAAAAGACTGGTACACGGGCAATGTCATTTTCTGGCTCCGTTATTCGCCTGTATGGCTTGGTCGATGTAGGTTTTGCAAAGGGCGACGGCCTGGTCGGGTTCAATCCGGCCTTCACTCAAAGCAGCGCGCAGCCAGAAGCCGTCAATCATGGCAGCTACGGTTTGTGCAGTTGCTTGCGCGCGCTCGCGAGGCATCAACTGGCGCAAGTGGTAGATAAGGTTGGATAGCAGGCGGCGTTCGTTAACCCGCTGTAGTCGCATCAGTTCAGGGCTGTGCATGGCTTGGGTCCAGAAGGCCAGCCAGGTTTTTGCCGACTGGGCGTGGGTCTGAACGCCGGAAAAGTTGGCATCCACAATGGCCATCAGGCATTCCCGGGGATCGTGGGAACGGCCTGCCATCAGTTTTGATGCATCCTGCTGCAGGCATGAGAGCAAATACCGCATAGTCGCTTCGAGTAGACCCTGCTTACCCCCGAAGTAATGGCTCACGATGCCAACCGACAATTTCGAGGCGGCTGCGATTTTTCCGATGGTCGCACCCTGAAAGCCGTGGGTTTCAATAACCTCTAGCGTTGCGTCGATGAGCTGCTGTCGCCTAATCGTTTCCACTCCAACTCTTGCCATGCGCTCTTTGACCTGTTTCGGGTTGAATGAGTGTTCAATTTGTTGAACGGGTATTCAATTTGCGCAGGTTAATGGTTTGAAGACTAAAGATCAAACGGAATAAAAATCTGAATTAGCCCTGAATTGCTTGATTTCGGCTTCAATTTCAGCGGTTAGTACGTACAAGAAAGTGTTTAGAAGGCGAATGAATGCTTGCGGGCATGTTAGGTGTTGCCCAGCGCGCGTCACCGAAACTGCGTTGGTAATTCAGAGCGGTAGCGGCAGTTGCCTGGCTGGCGGAAGTTCACCCAATGAGGCTCGGGAATGGGTGGGAATGCACCCAATTTCCCGGATGTTCAAGGCAGGGATATTTGAAAGCATCTGTTTCGGAAGGGTTTTTTTAAGTGGCCCGCTATTTGCTGATTGTAAATGTTATCGCAGCCCTCTTCGGGCTCCGTTGAGCACCCACTCAATCAATAAAATGAATCAGGGAGCATTCTCTATGAAGACCCAAGCCATGATGGCGGCAGCATTTGCCTCCACTCTTGTTGTTGCCAGTCCTGTTGTTGCTCAGGATCGGGCCGGTTGGCCGGATAACTTTACGGTGGGCACTGCCAGCCAGGGCGGTACTTACTTTGCCTATGGATCTGGCTGGGCGAACTTTGTTGCAGAAAGCCTGGGTGTTTCCGGTGGTGCTGAAATTACCGGTGGGCCAATGCAGAACATGGCGCTGGTTCATACCGGTGACTTGAAGTTTGGCCTCACCACCATGGGCCCGGCCCGTGAGTCCATGGATGGCAACAGCCCGTTGGCGCCGGGCATGAAGATGGACAATGTATGTGCCATGTTCCCCATGTACGAGACGCCTTTCTCGGTAACCGCGCTTAGCAGCTCCGGCATTACGTCGATTTCCGACATTCCGGATGGTGCCACTATTGGTTTTGGCCCTGCGGGTTCAACCTCTGACACCTACTTCCCGCGCATGATGGAGGCCCTGGGTGTGGACTTCAAACGCCGGAATGGCAGCTGGTCTGACCTTGGTGGCCAGCTTCAGGATGGCCTGATTGATGTTGTGGCTTTTGCAGCAGGTATCCCCATTCCGGCGGTTAGCCAGTTGGAAGTTCAAACCGATGTGAACATTATTGGTATGACCGATGCGGAAGCGAAGAAGGTGACGGACAACTTCCCGGTGTCTGAATTTATTATTCCGGCCAGCACCTACCAGACTCTGGATGAGCCGTCGCGTGTTGTATCCATGTGGAACTTTGCCATGGTGAACTGCGATATGCCGGAAAGCTTCGTGTATGAAATCACCAAGCTGACCATGGAGCAGAATGACCGGATGGTTTCAATCCACAAGGCCGCTCGCAACTCGGTTCCCGAGAACTACAGCAAGAACAACGTACTGCCTTGGCACCCGGGTGCAGCGCGCTGGTTCAACGAGAACGGCTATACCATCGAAGCAAGCAAGATCAAATAACGCTTAGCTAACACCTTTTGATCTGAATGCTTGAGAAAAAGGGGGCCGCAAGGCCCCTGAACACTCGCCGGCAGTTTACCGGCTCCGATTTGCCTGCAGGCAGGACCCCCAATGACACTTGAACGACACCCCCAAGACTTTTCCGATATAGAAGTGGGTGAAGACCACGTACTCGCTCACGATGTGGACAAAGAGCCTGTAGAAGCAAACCGCAGGCTGTTTGAAGGTGGCATGCTGAAGTTTGTGACTTTGCTTGCCATTGTTTACTCCTCTTTCCATCTTTATTCGTTGAATATTGCGCCATTGGAAACCTGGTCGTTCCGAATTGTGCACATTGCCGGGGCGCTTGTTCTGGGGTTTGTTCTGTTTGCCGGTGCGCGCTTTGTTTCCGCAGAAGAAGGCTCCGCGCGCCACCGCTGGACAACCTGGATTGGCGCTGTTGCGCTTTTGCCTGCCTTTTACGTGCTGTACCAAACCTACTCGTTCTGGCAGATGGTTCAGAACGGCGCCATGCGCATTCCGGTTGATCTGGAAACCTGGCACTTCGGTTGGCCGTTGTTGGCAGCCACCGGCGTAGGCATTGTGCTGAGCTGGTTTCATCAGCGTGAGCGTTCACGCTTCAGCGTGCCGGATCTGGTGCTGATTGTGTGCTCAATTGCTGTTGCTGCCTACTTTCTGGTGGCTTACAACACCGCCATGCGCATGTCGACGGGCACCTCGTTTGCGCCGGTGGGCATATCCTTTGCTGCCGTGGCTGGCACCGCGCTGATTATGGAGCTGACCCGCCGTGTGGCGGGGCTGGCGCTGGTAATTATCGGATTGGTGTTTCTTGTGTATGTGTTTGCCGGGCCATATTTGCCGGGCTTTTTGGGCTACCCGGGGCTGTCTGTTCAGCGTTTCTTCAGCCAGGTATACACCGATGCCGGTATTCTTGGGCCCACCACGGCTGTGTCGTCCACCTACATTATTCTGTTCATTATTTTTGCCGCGTTTTTGCAGTCGTCCAAAGTGGGCGACTACTTTGTGAACTTCGCGTTTGCCGCTGCCGGCCGTTCCCGGGGTGGCCCTGCCAAGGTGTCCATTTTCGCCTCTGGCCTTATGGGCATGATCAACGGCACCAGTGCGGGCAATGTGGTATCTACCGGTTCACTGACTATCCCGCTGATGAAAAAAGTGGGCTATAGCAAAAAATCTGCGGGTGCCGTGGAAGCGGCTGCGTCTACCGGTGGGCAGATCATGCCGCCGATCATGGGGGCGGGTGCCTTCATCATGGCCGAGATTACCGGTATTCCCTATACCGAAATCGCCATTGCAGCCATTATTCCTGCCATTCTTTACTTTGCATCTGTTTACTTCATGGTGGATTTTGAAGCGGCTAAAACCGGCATGCGCGGCATGCGGGAAGATGAGCTGCCAAAGCTGCGTACCATGGTGAAGCAGTGCTATCTGTTCCTGCCGATTATTATCCTGATAGTGGCTTTGTTTATGGGCTACTCGGTGATTCGTGCAGGTACACTGGCTATGGTGTCTGCGGCGGTTGTCAGCTGGTTCTCACCCAACAAGATGGGGATACGGCAGATACTGAACGCGCTGGAAATTGCCTCCTATATGGCGATACAGATTATTGTGGTGTGTGCGGCGGCCGGCGTAATTGTAGGCGTTATTTCGCTAACAGGTGTGGGTGCGCGTTTCTCGGTACTATTGCTTGATGTGGCCGAAGCGAGCCAACTGTTGGCGCTGATTTTTGCCATGTTTATTTCCATTCTTCTGGGTATGGGCATGCCTACCACGGCGGCTTATGCGGTTGCCGCTTCGGTGGTAGCTCCGGGCCTGGTTCAGTTGGGCATTGAGCCTCTGACGGCGCACTTCTTTGTGTTCTACTTTGCGGTTGTGTCTGCCATTACTCCGCCGGTTGCTCTGGCGTCCTACGCGGCCGCTGGGATCTCCGGTGCCAATGCCATGGAAACCTCGGTGGCGTCCTTCCGCATTGGTATTGCAGCGTTTATCGTGCCCTTTATGTTCTTCTACAACGGTGCCTTGTTGATGGAGGCCGGATGGTTCGATATTGCACGGGCACTGGTAACGGCACTCTTTGGTGTGTACCTGCTTTCTGGCGGTGTGCTGGGTTGGTTCAGCAATGTTTCGGCCTCATGGATAGCCCGCTTGTTACTGATAGGCGCTGCGCTGTTGATGATTGAGGGCGGTATGGTGTCTGACCTTGCAGGTATCGGGCTTGCAGTAGCGGCCTTCTTGATGCAGCGCCAGCGCAAGGGGCAGCTGGCAGCGGCCTGAGTGTTGCCTCCTTGCCTGTCCTCTTGTTGTTCAAGGGGGCGGGCGATAGGCTGGCGTCTTTTAACGGTATTGCGGGAACCCGGCTATGTCCTACCGGATAGGCGCTATTGTTGTGTTTTTGGTGACTCTCACTGTGTCCTGGATGCTAGGAGACTGGGTTGGTTACCGGCAGGTTGAACAGGATAGCCTCGAAGAGTCCTTTCGTTATCGGCAACTTGTGGGTAACGAGCTTAACCGATACCTGCCTATCCCTGAGTTGATGGCAGAGCACCCCTTGCTCGCAGAAGCCCTGACAGCGCCAGACAAGCCTGCCATTATTCATCAAGCCAACGAAGAAATGCAGCGTATGGCCACCATCGTTGGCAGTTCGGATGTGTATTTGATGGACACAACCGGGCTGACGATTGCCGCCAATAACTACCTGCAGGCCGGCAGTTTTGTTGGCCGCAATTTCAGTTTTCGCCCCTATTTTTACGAAGCTGTCGCAACCGGCAAGTCTGCCATCTATTTCGCATTGGGCTCCACCTCTCGGGTTCGGGGATTGTACTTTTCCCACCCGGTACGAGGGGAGCAAAACCAGTTGCTGGGCGTGGTGGTCGTGAAGGTATTGGTGCATGAGTTGGAATCTCAGTGGCACAGGCCAACCTCTTTGCGCGAAGCCGAAATGGTGGTGCTCGACGAGGCTGGCGTGAGCTTTCTTGCCAGCAAGCCGGAGTGGCTCTACCGGGACTTTACCGGCAGTGATGTGGCAGCTCCTGGCGAGCTTTCTCGCCAGCGGTACCCGGAACGCGACCTGAAACCCGTGGCTTTTGACTATCTTGGCAGCCCTTCCGGCCTGTCTGGCTCGTCAAGAACATTGCGCCTCCGGGAAAACGGCGGTGGCCGGGAGTACCTGAGTATTCGAACGCCCTTGCCCAGGCTGGACTGGACACTGCAGGTTATGGTGAGCACGCGCTCGGTTATATGGACACGGCTCGGGTTTATAGCCGGCGGCATCGCGATTTATTTCGGCATTCTGCTGGCATGGCTGTATTTGCGTGAGCGCTACCGGCGTGAAGCGGAGCTAGCCCTGAGAGGAGAGCAGCTTGAGCGCAGCGTTGCAGAGCGTACGGGTGACCTTGAACGCACCAACCGCAAGCTTGTGGATGAAATACGGGAGCGGGAGCGCACCCAGAGCGAGCTGCGAGAAACCCAGCAAGAGCTGATTCAGGCGGCCAAGCTTGCGGTTCTGGGGCAGATGTCTGCAGGCCTCAACCACGAAATGAGCCAGCCCCTTACCGCCATTCAGACCTACGCCCGGAACAGCCGCCGGTTTCTTGAGAAAGGCGCCGCCGACATGGTGGATGAGAATCTCAGTGAGATTGTGCTTTTGTGTGACAAAATGGCGGAGCTAACCCGCCAGTTCAAGGTGTTTGCTCGCAAATCTGAAGGGCCGCCGACGAGTGTGGATCTACGCTTGTCTGTGGATGCGTCCCTGAAAATAATTGAGGCGCAAAAAAGCAGTGCCGGAATTGATATTCGGTGGAACCGTCCTGAGCAGCCGGTTTTTTGCCATGGTGATCTGATCCGTATCGAACAAGTTATGGTTAACCTGCTCGCCAATGCGGTTCAGGCAGTAGAAGGCCAGGAGCAGCCGGTAATCACCATAGAGATTGAAGAGCAGGGGGCTTGTTGGTGCTGTTTTGTTCGGGATAACGGGACTGGGCTGCCGGCCAATTCCGAGCAGATTTTTGAACCCTTTTTTACGACCAAATCGGTGAAGCATGGGCTTGGGCTGGGCTTGTCTATTTCACGGCAGATTGCTGATGCCTTGGGTGGTCGGCTCACGGGGCGCAATCGCAGCGATGCCCCAGGTGCGGAGTTTGAGTTTACTTTGAAAAAGCGTGAGGCAACGGAATGACAGAACCCTCGGTTATTTTTGTGGATGATGATCCGCACATACGCAAATCCATCGCCCAGGCGCTGACGTTGGAAGACCTGCCTGTACACTGCTTTGAAAGCGCTGAGGCCGCGCTTGAAACCATGTCACCGGATTACAACGGCGTGGTGCTCTGCGATTACAACATGCCGGGAATGGATGGCCTTGAAATGCTGGGGGCTGTTCAGGCCCTCGATAAGGCGATTCCGGTTATTATCCTGACCGGGCAGGGCGACATCAGCACGGCGGTTTCCGCCATGCAGCAGGGTGCCTATGATTTTATTGAAAAGCCGTTTAATCACGACGAGCTGATTGAACTCCTGCGCCACGCCCTTGAAAAGCGCCATCTCGCCTTGGAAAACCGTCGACTCAAAGCCCAGTTGCGCCACCTGGCCCGGCCTGGACCGAGAATTCTCGGCGACACTCCCAGCATGCAAAAAGTGATGGATACCATTACGCCGATTCTGGATATTTCGGCCAACACCCTGCTTTTTGGTGAAACCGGCTCCGGCAAGGATGCCCTGGCTCGTTATATTCATGAAAACAGCCCTCGGGGTGCCCATAATTTTGTGGCGATCAACTGTGGGGCTGTGCCGGAGAATCTTATTGAGAGCGAGCTCTTTGGCCATGAAGCCGGGGCATTTACCGGCGCAGATAAACAGCGTATTGGCAAAATTGAACACGCCCACCTTGGCACTCTTTTTCTGGACGAAGTTGAAAGCATGCCCATGCCGTTGCAGATCAAACTGCTGCGGGTGCTTGAAGAGCAAAAGGTGGAACGTTTGGGCAGTAATCAGGTGCAGGATGTGGATGTGCGCATTATTGCCGCTACCAAAGCCGACCTGAAGGCGCTCAGCGATGAAGGAAGTTTTCGGGCAGACCTTTATTACCGGCTAAACGTGGTAAAAGTGGATATACCACCCTTGCGGGAACGCAAAGAGGATATCCCCATGTTGTTTCATCATTTCGTTCTGATTGCCGCAGCCCGTTACGACCGGGAAAGTGTCCCGCTGGATGCCAGCCAGGCTGCGCGGTTGATGCACCATAGTTGGCCGGGCAATGTGCGTGAGCTGCGAAACCTGGCGGAGCGATATGTGCTGCTTGGCCCGTCTGCGCTCGATGCGAGCGAGCCAGAAGCCAAGGCGGATGTGAGTGGGCGGCGAACCTTGACAGAAATGATGGATAGCTTTGAGCATTCCGTGCTGACCAGTGCCCTCAATGCCTGCCATGGCAGCATCAAGGACACCATGGTGCAGCTGGGTGTTGCCCGCAAAACCCTTTACGACAAAATGAAGAAGCATGGGCTGGATAAGGCGCAATTTAAAGATTGAGTCGGGTGGATTGATACGCAGCCGCACGAATAGTTACACGCGAGATACAAACTACGCAGTACCCTCAATGATAATTTTGGCGGCTATTCTATAGCATGCTGTCACCTTTTTACGGGTCGAGTCTTCGGCCCATACCTTCCAGCAGACACAAGACTTATTCGCTATGAAAAACCTGACCATTCAAACACGGGTGCTTTTGTTAGCGCTTGTACCGGTGATTGTGCTCACTGCGTTCCTGACAACATACAATCTTAAACAGGCCCAGGGCATTGGTGATGAAGCGGTTGCGGATTTCTCCTCGGATATGGAGATGAGCAAGCGACAGGAGTTGAAAAACTATATTGAGCTGGCGCGCACATCTATTGCTCATCTTTATAACCAGCCCGGTTCTGCCAATGACCCTGAGATTCAGGAGCAGGCTTGGGAGATTTTGCGTCAGTTGAGGTTTGATGACTCCGGTAGCCCGGGCTATATGTTTGCCTATGACGCCAGTGGTGTGAATGTAATGCATGGCGTAAGTCCGGCCTTGGAAGGCAAGAACCTCTGGGGCTTTAAAGACCCCTCCGGTAAACATCTGATCCGTGAACTCCTCCAGGTGGCCGGTAACGGAGGAGGCTACGTTGACTACGAATGGGAAAACGAAAGCACCGGGCAGGTGGCTCCAAAACTTGGTTACGCCGAGATGATACCTGGCTGGAATGTGATGATTGGCACGGGGTTTTGGATCGATGGTCTGGAAGCGCAGGTTGCCGTTATGGACAGCAACGTAGGTGCTGCACTGGGCAAAGCTGTAGTCGGCTCAGTAACCACCTCGGTGATTGCGCTGGCAGTTATCGTTTTTCTGGCACTGTTCGTTGTGCGCAGTATTATCCGTCCGCTGAAAACTGCGGTATCTGCAATGAACGACATCGCTAATGGAGATGGGGATCTAACCCGTAGATTGGAAGCCGATAGCAAAGATGAGCTGGGGCAGTTAGCGACGGCATTCAATAGCTTTGCAGACCAGGTGCACAGTTTGGTGGAGCGGGTTCTTACGTCTACCCATACCCTGAATGACGCCTCTGCCGAGTTGAGCCAGATAATGGAAGAGGCTGAGCAAGGTGTGGAGCGTCAAAAGTCCGAGAGTGACCAAGTGGCGACGGCCATGAACGAAATGACCGCAGCAGCACAGGAGGTGGCCAGAAGCGCTAGCGAGGCGTCGGGTGCGGCAGATAGCGCTAACGTACAGGTGTGCGACGCTCAAGGCCTTGTGCACCAAACCATTGAGGTGATCGGAGGCTTGTCTGAGCAGGTGGAGGAGGGGGTGAAGGTGATTGATAAACTGGGCGCCGACTCCCGCCAGATCGATACGGTTCTGGAGGTAATCCGTGAGATTGCCGACCAAACTAATTTGCTGGCTTTGAATGCAGCTATAGAGGCAGCTCGTGCCGGTGAGGCCGGTCGAGGGTTTGCTGTGGTGGCTGATGAAGTTCGCACGTTGGCCAGCCGAACTCAGAAAAGCACCCAGGAAATTCAGTCAATGATTGAGCAGTTGCAGACTGGTGCCAGCAACGCAGTTACTTTGATTGGCTCCATCAGCGAGCGTAGTGAAGCGACGATTGCTGAAACCCGGCAAGTGAACAGTGCTTTGCAAACAATCAGTCAGGCGGTTGGCACGATCAATGACATGAATGCCCAGATTGCCAGCGCGGCTGAGGAGCAGACCAGTGTCTCTGAAACCATCAACCAGAATGTTCATGAAATTGTTGCGATCACTGAACAGACCGCCGAAGGAGCCCACAGAGCCAGCTCCGCGACCCAGGAGCTAAAAACACTGGCTTCCGATATGGCCGATCAGGTTAGTCGCTACCGGGTTTGATGCCTGGAGAGTTCCCGGTGTGGCTGGGAACTCTAGCGGATCATTAAATCGGCAAATTGCGAAAGTGCTTCGAGCCCGCTTACGTCGTCTTCCATTAGCGGTAAGCGTTTCTGGGGCAGATCCTTTAGCACAGTGTCGATTTCGTGAAGGTGTCGCTTTTGGCGCTCAACGCGGGCTTGCCAGAAAGAGCTGCTGGCGGTATCTGGCATGATGCGGTTCACGATCACGCCGGCAACCGGGATGTTGGCACTAGCTAGCGCCTCTATGGCTCTGCCAGTTTCAAGAATAGGTAGCTTCTCCGGAGTCATCACAAACACGAAAGCAGTGTGTTCCGTATCGTTAAGGCGGCGGCGAGTGCGTTGAAACAGCCGCTGGCGGCGCAGCAAGGTTTCGGTTAGCTCCTGGCTTCGTTGGTCCATGCCTTCTATCGGATTTTCTTCAGGGCTTTTCAGTGGATTGTCGACGCTTCGCCCGGGCGTAAGATGAGCCAGCGCTTTGCCCAGCTTCTCAGAGCGTTTGTTGTGTTTCAGCAGGCCGTCGGTCCAGGCTGCCATGATTTCCGGTAAAGTCAGCAGTCGTAAGGTATGGCCTGTGGGGGCTGTGTCGAAAATCAACAGGTCGTAGTTGTTTTCGCTGTCTTCAATCAGCGTGGCCATTCGTTCCAGTATGGCCGCTTCCTGAGCGCCTGGAGATTGTGCGCCTAACCTCAGCTGTCGCTGCAACTCATTGATCTGATCCGGGCCGGCGAACCGCCGCATCTGCTGCATAACCCGGTCCATGTAGGCCTCGGCTTCTGTATTCGGATCCAACTCAAGAGCGTCCAGATTTGGCGCCATGCGCGTTACCTGGCCTCCGATGGCGCGATCAAATGCATCCGCAAGGCTGTGGGCCGGATCGGTAGAGATTAATAATACCCGGCGCCCTTGGTTGGCTGCGGCAACGGCAATAGCAGAAGCCGTGGTGGTTTTACCTACCCCACCTTTGCCGCCCACCATAATCAGTTTGCGGCTGGTAATAAGTGCCAGAATATCCAGGTTATGAGTTTGCAGCATTATTTCCTCAACAGCAGCGGAAGTTGTCGAGCGGTGAGCGCTCCATGCCCATGCGGGTATGCCAGTCGTGGAATCGTTCAAGCATGAGCGGTTGCAGTTCCATGCAATACCAACTTGCAGGGTTAGGGATGCCCATCATTTCACTGAACACCAGTAGCATGAAGAGGTCGTCTTCCTCGCGCCTGGCGCGGGCAATAGCGGCTCTATAGGGCGCGTTATAGTATTCCGCACCTGCCTGGCTGGCTTTCTGGTAGAGATATTTCAGGCGGGACAGCGTCTTTTTCATCAACTACTCCCATAAACAGGAAACCGGCCAGGATATATACCCCGGCCGGTTTTCTCAGAGCCTGCTCAGTCCCCTGCGGATGAGAGACTCACTTCTGCTTTTGCACGTTTTAGTGCGGAGATGCACTCCAGCGTGACAAAAATGGCGGCCACAAGAACTACCAGGTCCATAGTAAACAGGAACCAGTCTGCCTTGTCGTAAAAGCCTTTGAGCTGAATCAGCAAGGCAAATAGCGACATGGCGAGAACAAATACCAGTGGCGCCAGAGTGTAAAACGTGGGCGAACCTTTGCGCACCAGCATCACGGTAACAACCAGAAGGGTCAGGCCGGCCAGAAGCTGGTTGGTGGTACCGAACAGGGGCCATATCAGCAGGCCACCCGAGCCATCTGCACCGCCGGCGCCGAACGCCAGAGCCAGGCAAGTGCCCACAGACAGCAGTGTGGCCGGCAGCGGTTTGGCCATCCATTTGATGTTATAGATATCGCCCCACTCCTGAAAGATATAGCGCTGCAGGCGTAGGCCGGTATCCATGGTGGTGCCGGCAAACAGAGCGGCCATAACGGTCAGCATAGTGGCTGCAATGGCAAGGTCGAGACCGGTACCGGCGCTTAGAATCGCCGCGCCACCGTTTACAAATGCAAGCACGCCGCCCTGTCCAAAAGAGTGATACATGGCCTGCCAGTCTGCGAGAGAGGCAAAGCCAGCTGTAGCCGCAATAATGGCAGCCAACGCCAGTGCGCCTTCACCGGTTGCGCCAAAGTAGCCAACAAAGCGGGCATCGCCTTCTTTCGCCAGCTGTTTGGACGTGGTGCCTGAGGCAACCAGACCGTGAAAGCCGGAGATAGCGCCACAGGCAATGGTTACGAACAACAGCGGAATCATCGAGGGTGTGCCGGGTGGTACATCCACGTTGATCATGGGGGCGACCACTGTTGGGTTTGCGATCAGCACAGCGGCGTATAGAGCGGCTAGCCCTACGAACAACTGCAGGCCGTTAATGTAGTCCCGCGGCTGCAGCAACACCCACACAGGGAGCAGCGAGGCAATGGCAGCATACACAAACAGGATGATGATCCAGGCCGCACTGGGTGAAAGCCCACCCACGGATTCGGGCAGGGAAACTGGCACAGAAGGGCCAATGTAAATCAGGAAGTACAGAGCAACTACGCCAACAATAGAAACAAGTGGCAGGCTCATTTTTGCCCGGTAAATAGCCTGGCCAATCACCAGGGCCACGGCGATGGCGCCCCAAACGGGAACAACAGCGCCGGGATTGTTGATCAGCAGCTTGGCAATTACCACGCCAAATACCGCGTTCACCATCAGCAGAACCAGAAAAATCACTATGGAGAATATAGCTCTGGCGCGGCTACCAACCACTTCACCAGTGAGGGTGCCTACCGACTTTCCCTTGTTTCTTACGCTGGCCCAGATGGCGCCAAAGTCGTGAACGCCAGCAAAGAAAATGGTCCCGAGGGTGACCCACAAGAAGGCTGGCAACCAGCCCCAGATAACAGCTATTGCCGGGCCTACAATGGGCGCAGCGCCGGCTACTGACGTAAAATGGTGGCCCCAGAGTACAAATTTATTGGTGGGGACAAAGTCGATGCCGTCTTCAAACTCTTCAGCCGGGGTTTTGAAGCTGTCACTCAGTTTGAAAACAATGTGTGCGAGGAATTTCGAGTAAACGAAAAAGCCCAGCGCCATGCCCCCAAGCCCGAGTACCATCAATATAATAGAGCTCATCGATGCCTACCTGTTATGTTTGTTTGAGTAGCGTTTTGTTTTTTGAAATATAGCCTATCCTGGGTGGGTGCATGTTTACGCACAGAGGATGGCTTGAAAGCCAGTGTATCCGATTTGTGCCGAAACAAGAGGGTTCCGGCACAAGTCTTGGACTAAAGGCGTAGAGCTGTGCTTACAGGTTGGCTTCGGCGAACTCGGCCAGCAGTGAGCGTGGCACCCCTTGCAGATGAATATGCCCTCCGTGCTTGAAGGTTTTGAAACGCTCAGTCATGTAGGTAAGGCCTGAGCTCAGAGCGCTCAGATAGGGGGTGTCGATCTGCGCCAGGTTGCCCAGGCAGATCACCTTGGAGCCATTGCCAGCTCGGGTAATGATGGTCTTGATCTGATGCGGAGTCAGATTCTGGGATTCATCAATGATGATCAGGCTGTGCTGGAAACTGCGGCCACGAATGTAGTTCATGGATTTGAAGTGCAGTGGCACCTTGCTGAGAATATAGTCCACACTGGCGGTCATATTCTCATCGTCTTCGTGCAGGGCTTCCAGGTTGTCCACAATGGCCCCCAGCCAGGGTTCCATTTTTTCAGCCTCGGTGCCGGGCAGGAAACCAATATCCTCATCCAGCCCCTGGGTTGAGCGGGTGGCGATAATCCGCTTGTAGAGTTTGCTTGCCACGGTCATCTCAATGCAGGCGGCCAGTGCCAGAATGGTTTTGCCAGAGCCGGCAGAGCCGGTGAGGTTGACCAGGTGGATGTCCGGGTCCAACAGCAGATGCAAGGCCATGGCCTGATAGATATCCCGAGGCACCAGGCCCCAGACTTCCTCGTTCATCAGATCGTGCTGGTGCAGATCACGGATGACCACTTGGGTATCCGTAATGTTAACCACCCTACCGATAAACCCCTGTTCATCAAGCACAAACTCGTTGATGTTCAGCTTTGCCAGCTCGCCTTCGCGCTTGAGAGTGTGCTCAGTGGCACCTTCACGTTGCACGGTTTCCACTTTGGCAATGGTGTCCCAGAATGAGTTGGGAAACTCAATGTAGCCCTTCGGAAGCAGGTCAATGTCATCAACCAGTTGGTCGTTCTGGTAGTCTTGGGCCTCCACACCGAAGCCACGGGCTTTCAGCCGCATGTTGATGTCTTTACTGACCAGGATTATGTCCCGGGATTTGTGCTGGTCCTGAAGCGCCGCAAGGCTGTTGATTATCTTGTTGTCGTTCAGATGCTCAGGCAGAGCATGATTGCCGGTATGCTCCGTGCTCATCAGTATGGAGAGGGTGCCCAAGGGTTTTGACATCTTGGCCCGCACGATGGGTACACCTTGTTCTATCTCCTTGGGAGACGCATCCCCAAGCAGTTTGTCTACGGTACGTATTGCCTGGCGACAATCGGCAGCAACACTTTGCTTGCCTGTTTTCAGGCCGTCGAGTTCTTCCAGCACCGTCATCGGGATGATGACGTCGTGTTCTTCGAAGTTCAGGAGGGCGTTGGGGTCGTGGATCAGGACATTGGTGTCGAGGACGTACATGGTTCTTCGAACTTGCGGTGCAGTATCCGATGTTCTGGGCATATTAAGACGCTACCTCTTTGATGGTTCAGTCATTTCGGGCGCAGCGTTTTGTAAGCTCCTCATCCGAAATAACTTTCAGCATATCGTATGTGGTAACAATACCGGTTATCTTCGAGTCTCGGGTAATAAATATTCGGTGCAGGTGTTCTTGCATCATAAGATTGGCAATGTCGCGCACCGGTGTGTTTTCGTCAACCGATAGTACGATGGGCGTCATGATGTCTCGCACTTCCACCGGTACTTTGCTCATTTCCTCAAAAAGCACCATGCGCAAACGCCGCGCTTCCTGCTGATCCTCAGCGGAGAGTTGGTTTTCTGCGCTGGAACCGGAGCGGTCGGCATTCCAGCGGAATTCAGTGATGTCTTTAAGGGTAGCAATGCCAATTATTTCACCGGACTCATCCGTAACCGGGCTGCCAGTAATCTCGTTATCTGTCAGAAACCGGGCCAGGCGATCCATTGTCCATGATTGTGGTACAGCCTTGATGCTGGGCGTCATGATCTCGTGAGCGAGCACAGTCATTAAAAATTTTCCTGCTGCGTGAAGTCCTTCCACCAGAGCTTAGCGTTTCACACCAGGCCCGTCACCCTTCTTCAGTTGCTGCTGGCTTGCCTTACATCAACCAACTGGCCGTTCTCATCATATATCAGCCTGAAGCCTTGATAACGCTCTTTGGCTGCAACTCTTCCCAGTTCTTCAAGGGAGCTTGCCGGGATGTCCACCAAGAGGGAATTAACCAGCCAGCCGGGTAGTGCACCTTTGGGGTCTGTGTGTTGCAGCCAGGTCATGCGGGTTTTGCCGTTTTCAGGCACAAACCTGTATTTGGTGTTTGAAAGTTCAACTCTTACGCGGTTGCTGATCACTGCCCGCATTTCAGGTACGGCGCTCATTTCCATAATGATTTCGCCGGAGGCTTTGTCGCCCCGAGTACTAATGCTGATAACGTAATCCCGATCAGTGACCGGCCAGGGCAGATCATTTACGGAATAGGCATAGCGCTGATGAAAGTTGCCTTTGCCGATGGCGTAGGACTCAGTGCAGTTGAGCAACCACTCAATGCAAGAGGCGGGGTTTTGCATAACCGCCATAATGGCTTCGATAGGCGCATCAATCAGGGCTTCCGCTTTGAATGCCTGAAAGCTGGAGTCGCTCTGTTTCATGGTGTAGACGCGAATGTCACCAACTTCTTTGCGCAAGCTCCAGGTATCGCTGTCTTCTCCTGGTAAGGCTGCGAGTGTAGTGGTTGTCGCCAAAACAGAAACCAGCAGGGCAATAAACGCACTACTGATGACTGAGGCCCAGCGGTTAAAGCAATGGGCTTCGGTCTTGTTCATAAGTACACTTCCTTGAAAAAATAGGGCAGAGTCTATCATGGGGTGCCGGGCATTGTGGCGCTGAAGCAGGGGATTGTGAACCAGGTTGTGGCCCGGTAGAACAGTCCAATAAATTGGCCTGATCTGACGATGATAATGACGATAAAAAAACTGATTAATGCGAAAGGGCACATAACCCCCGGCGTACTTGAGCAGCCAGTAGATGAAATAAACTATCTGGAATACGACCTGCGCACTGTGATGGACCGCCCGCGTTCAAAACTGGCCCGGCGCTTGAGATTCAACCAGTTCCAGTTTGTGAGTGCGACAGGTACCGGGTGGGTGTTTGGTATGGCGCTGGTTGATTTGAAGCTTGTGGGCAGCGGTTTTTTCTACCTCTACGATGTCGCTTCTGGGCAGATGTTTGAACAGAGCTTTATGAGCCCTTTGGCCATGGGTACCCGGATAGAGCCATACCCAGAACACGGCCAGGCCTCGTTCAGTAAAGGAAAGGTGTCTATGCGCATACTACCTTTCGCCGGGGGCAGGGCCATCTCGATATCCGCACCCGGAGGAATCCGCGTGGAGTTAACGCTGAAAAACGATGCTGATCCTTTGCGGCTGGTGTGCCCTGCGGGTTACAACGGCTGGGTGTTCACCCGCAAGTCGGCGGGGCTGCCGGCAGAAGGTGAAATTCGTTGGGGCGATCAAATTTGGCGCTGTGATGAAGCTTCCAGAGGCGCCATTGATTGGAGTTGTGGCTTCATGCGTCGCGAAACAGCCTGGAACTGGGCGAGCCTGGCAGGGCAGCTGCCAGATGGTCGCTCACTCGGGCTCAATTTGGCCGCGGGCGTTAACGAAACCGGCATGACAGAGAACGCGCTGTGGCTGGATGGGCAATGCCAAAAGCTGGGAGCAGCCCGGTTTAGCTTCGATCGTTACAGTCCCGGAAGTGACTGGCATGTAACCACGGTAGATGGACGGGTAGATCTGCACTTCGTGCCGGCCACCGCGCGTAAGGAAAAGCTGAATGCGGGGGTTCTGGCGTCCAATTTCCGGCAATATGTGGGCACTTTCAGTGGAACCCTGACCGATGAAAGCGGTAACCGGGTTGATGTGCAAGGCTTGCAGGGGTTAATGGAAGATCACTTCGCCCGTTGGTAGCGGCAAGGTTTGTAACCTGGTGATGAAAAAGCGCCAACCAGCCGACAGCGGGCCGACGCTCGTTCACATCACGGGGCGTGAGTTGGCTCAGCGCTCGGGTAAGGTAACGTTCAGCTCCAGTACAGAACAGTTATCGTTGCGGTCTACCTCCACCTGAACCATGTCATCACTGATTTGCACATACTTGCGAATGACGGCCAGTATTTCCTGCTGCATTTGCGGCAGGTAGTCCGGCTGGTCGCGCTGCCCACGCTCGTGAGCAACAATAATTTGCAAGCGCTCTTTCGCCACATTGGCGGAGCCTGATTTCTTGCCTCTGAAATAATCGAGGAAACTCATCCGTTAGCCCCCCTTGAACATCCGCGAAAAGAAACCCTTTTTCTGGTTGGTCATGAAGCGGTGTTCTCGCTCCTCACCCAGAAGGCGTGCAACGGCGTCGTCATACGCCTGGCCAGCATCGCTCTCGGTTTCAAGAATAACCGGCAAGCCCTGGTTTGAGGCGTTGAGAACAACCTGGCTTTCCGGAATCACACCCAGTAATGGAATGGCCAGTATCTCTTCTACGTCTGCTACCGACAGCATTTCGCCTCGCTCAACGCGATCCGGGTTGTATCGGGTCAGCAGCAAGTGCTCCTTAACCGGATCCTCACCCATTTCTGCACGACGGGATTTGCTTTGCAGGATGCCAAGAATGCGATCAGAATCCCGAACGGAGGACACCTCGGGGTTGGTAACAACAACGGCCTCGTCCGCGTAGTACAGAGCCATCTGAGCTCCATGTTCAATCCCGGCGGGGGAGTCGCAGATAATGTAATCGAAGGTTTCAGAGAGTTCGTTGATGACTTTTTCAACGCCTTCTTTGGTTAACGCTTCTTTTTCACGGGTTTGCGAGGTTGGGAGAATATAGAGGGTGTCGACCCGCTTGTCCCGTATCAGAGCCTGATTCAAGGTCGCATCGCCTTGTATGACGTTGACAAAGTCATACACTACACGGCGTTCACAGTTCATGATGAGGTCAAGGTTGCGCAGGCCTACATCAAAATCGACCACTACGGTTTTGTGGCCGCGCTTTGCAAGGCCGGTGCTTATGGAGGCGCTGGTGGTGGTTTTACCAACCCCGCCTTTTCCTGAGGTAACGACAATAATTCTAGCCAAGGTCTATTTCCTGTATTTCAATGGATTCGTCGTGCCAGCCGGTTTATCGCCCGGTCAAATTATTGGGTTCGATTCCAGTGTCAGGCCTTGTCCAGTGGTGCTACCACCAGCAGGTCGTCCCTGAGCTGAATCTGCACAGCGCTTTTCCAGCCGTTGTCCTGAAGATCTTCAGAGATTTTATAGTGTCCAGCGATGGACACAAGCTCTGCCTCCAAAGATTGGCAGAAAATTCTTGCTGATTCGGCACCATGAATCCCGGCTAGCGCCCGACCTCGCAAAGGGCCGTAAACATGAATGCTGCCAGCGGCTAACACTTCTGCCCCCGCCTGCACAGGGCCAAGGACAACCAGGTCGCCGTCTGGCGCATGAATTTGCTGGCCTGAGCGAACCGGGTGGCTGATGATTTTGGTTTCGGCTGCCTCTTTGGCAACCTGTGGGGCGGGCGCTGCGGGTGCCTCAGATACCTCAACGGAGGTTTCGTGCTCCCGGTCCCTTTGAGCGCCCCCGGGCATGAGCGCCAACGAAGCCCCTCGAGCAAGACGGCGTTGATCATCGTTCCCGCCACGGACACCGATTACATGGATGTTGTTGCGACGACAAGCTCCGATGATCTTGAAAAAATCCAGTTCACTGTCGAGGCCTTCGTATTTTTCCAGGCTGACAATCAGAGGAATATCCCGAAAGAAGCCTGGTGCCTGGCTGATTTTGTTTTTCAGGGTTTCTTCAAATTCGTCATTGTCGAAGTAGTAGAGCTCCAGTGCCGTCATGGAAACGCTGGCACTTTTTAACTGGAATACTTGTTGTGCCTTTGCAGTAGCGGTGTCGCTCATGGGTGGATCTCTTCCTTGACGTTAGGTTCATGCGGGCTGCGTGGCCGAAGTGGCATGTCCTCGAAACGGATGCCTGACCAGCCGGTGCCGATGAACTGGCGGATGTTGCTATGGCTGTTGCCGGCCGGGTCGTTGAGCACTTGCTGATAGTGCTGGGCAAAAAGTTTCAGAGTGTCTGCCTCGTTAAGGTTGCAATGCAGGCCCAGTGCAAAGATTTTGCACGAGCCTGCATTGTCTCCAGCGGCGTTGAATAACGGGCCGTTATGAAAGCCGGCAGGATTGTAGTCGAAGTGGTACTCGATCAGTGCCATGGTGTCATCAAAATCTGCATGGCCACCATCTATTGAAGCGAGATGGATGCGTACCGCTTCATTTGCAGTCATTACTTGTGATCCTGTTTTGGACCGGTTTGGTGAAGGGCTTTCCACTCTTCATAGGGCATGCCGTAAATCTCTTCCCGGGCTGCCGGGTCTGAGATTTCGAAGCCGCGCTCGCTGGCTTCTGCCCGATACCACTTGGACAGGCAGTTGCGGCAGAAACCGGACAGGTTCATCAGGTCGATGTTCTGAACCTCGGGGTTGTCGCCTAAGTGCTTAACCAGGCGGCGAAACGCTGCAGCTTCAATTTCAGTGCGCTTGGATTCCGGGATAGGGTTCGACATGTTGCCTCGTTACGCTGTGCAGTGTGTGTTTAGGGTATCCCTGACATTCTCAGCATCTTACTTTAAGATACAAGACTGTATAAATGTACAGAAACCCTACGCGAGCCCACTGATTATGCCTAAACGCAAGATCATCCACGTGGATTGTGACTGCTTTTATGCCGCCGTTGAGATGCGTGATGACCCAACACTGCGTGAGGTGCCGCTCGCGGTGGGCGGTGAAGGCGGCCGCGGCGTGGTGACTACGTGTAATTACAAAGCGCGGGCGTATGGTGTGCGATCGGCCATGCCTGGTGGCGAAGCGCGCCGGTTATGCCCAGGTTTGGTTACCGTTCCTCCGGATATGGCTCGCTATAGAGCAGCGTCACAAAAGGTGATGAGTATTCTGCGGGAGCTGACCGATCTGGTTGAGCCCCTATCCCTGGATGAAGCCTTTCTGGATGTTACAGATGTAACCGAGCACAAGGGGAGTGCCACGTTGATGGCTCGCCACCTGCGAGAACGTGTGGAAAAAGAAATGGGAATTACCATTTCTGCCGGGGTTGCACCCAATAAGTTTCTTGCCAAGATTGCCAGCGACTGGCAAAAACCCGACGGATTGTTTGTGGTCAAGCCTGATGAGGTAGACGGGTTCGTTCGCGAACTCAAGGTTGAAAAACTGTTTGGCGTAGGACAGGTAACCGCGGCTAAACTGCATGCGCTTGGTGTTAAAACCTGTGGCGACTTACAGGCGCTGGGTGTTGACGTGTTGATTGAACGCTTTGGCAAGCAGGGGTATCGGCTGCATGAGATGGCCCATGGCCGGGATGAACGGCCTGTAGTGGTGTCCAGAATTGCCAAGTCGGTGAGCGTGGAGCGTACTTTTTCTCAGGATTTGCCAGATATAGCCGCCTGCGAGACAGTGCTGGCATCACTGGCGGCTGATCTTAATCTTCGCCTTACTCGTAAAGGCCGGGATAAGCCGATACATAAGCTGTTTATAAAGATACGCTATAGCGATTTTTCTACCCACACTCTGGAGCGCGTGCGGGAAAATATAAAAGAGCCAGGGTTTGAGGACTACCTGCCACTGCTCACAGAACTGGTTACCAATCGTGAGCGGCCTGTGCGGCTGCTGGGTCTTGGGGTACGTTTTCGCGATGACGACGCCCCGGTGACCCAGCTGCGCCTGTTCGATTGAGGTTTGATTGAGAGCTTAACGAATTCGACATTAGTTTGGAGACACTATGCAAACGCGGAAACTCGGAACCACCGGTCTTGAAGTGAGCATGATATGCCTCGGTACCATGACCTGGGGCGAGCAGAACACGGAGCAGGAAGCTTTTGAACAGCTTGATTTTGCCACCTCTGAGGGTGTGAATTTTATTGATGCCGCCGAGATGTACCCGGTTCCGCCCCGGGCAGAGACTCAAGGCCTGACGGAGACGTATCTGGGTAATTGGCTGGCGCAGCGTGGCCGGCGTGATGACCTGGTAATCGCCTCTAAAGTTGCCGGGCCCGGGAACGGGTTGAGCTACCTGCGCAATGGCCCGCGCCTTACCCATGATCAGATCATTGAAGCGTGTGATGCCAGTTTGAAACGCTTGCAGACAGACTATATTGACCTTTACCAAGTGCACTGGCCGGATCGCAGCACCAACTTTTTCGGCAGGCTTGGTTATCAGCCCGACCCCAAGGAAAAAGCCACGCCGATTGAGGAAACCCTCGAGGCGCTAAATGAGCTGGTTAAAGCCGGGAAGGTCCGGCACATCGGTATTTCCAACGAAACGCCCTGGGGCACCATGGAGTATCTGCGCCTGGCGGGAGAGAAAGGTTGGCCGCGCATCGCCAGTATTCAGAACCCTTATAACTTGCTGAACCGATCGTTTGAAGTGGGTATGGCAGAAATAGCCCATCGTGAGCAAACGGGTTTGCTGGCTTATTCTCCGCTGGCCTTTGGCATGTTGTCTGGCAAGTATATGGGGGGCAAATGGCCGGAAAAGGCTCGCCTTACCCTGTTCGAACGGTTCAGCCGTTACACCAGTGAAAGGGGTGTTGACGCGACTCGCGCCTATGCCGAGCTTGCGCGAAATATAGGGCTGTCGCCGGCTCAAATGGCGTTAGCTTATGTGAATAGTCGCAGCTTTGTGACAAGTAACATTATTGGCGCAACGACCATGGAGCAACTCAGGGAAAACCTGGGCTCCTGTAGTGTCAATCTCAGCCAGGACGCGCTGGATGCTATTGAGGCAATTCATCAGGAGTTTACCTATCCGTGCCCTTGATTGAGCGGCTAGTTGTTGGGTTGGGGTAAGTCCTTGATATGAGATGCGTTTTTCTTTTAAGGGAGAGGTCGAGTTACATTCAGAAATCTTGGTGATCATTTTTTGACAAAAAGCGCGCAAAGCTGTGACAAAAAAGCGGCGGATTTGCGCGCGAATTCACATCTTTTTATTACTCAAAGGTTAGACTTTAGTCAATGGCATCAGTAAACTTCTCTCCTGATTTAAAAGGTCGCCGCAAGTCTCATGATTATTCGTATATTTGTCACACTGCTTGTTCTCAATGTCGCTGCTTTCGTGGTTCGCGCTGAGGCGTCCGAGCGCGCGTTTGAGGCGACAAGCGAAACCATGACAGCCGAGTATGTCTATGAGCTTCAGCAGCGCATGTCCCGGGATTACGACGAAGAAGATGTTGATGCGATGGCCTTTGCGGAAATCGGCTCTCGTTTGCTAAGTCTTTCTCTGGTGCGTGCAAAGACCAGTGGCAAACATTACGCCTCCCAGCCGGCCCAGGCTGATCATGGCATAGCGCTGTTGAATGAAGGCGCTTGCTTGAATCTGAAGTGGAACTTCTGATTCCGTCGTTCTGCAAGTACTGGTTTTCCCCCTCGCTCCTGATTTTACACCCCGTAAGCGCAATCAATTTTCGCCCTTTATTGTCTGTTTCTGCATAACATTGGTTTTGCGCCAGTTTTATGATCTGGTGCATTGTCTGCATGCATGTGCCATGTGATGATTCTCTAATGGTAATTATATTCTGAGTAACCAATGAGGGTTTATATATGGCGGTAAACAGCAGGCAGCGTTTGAATAGTACTGAGCGCTGCGTAGATGAGGTAATCCGTCTGGTTGGCAAAGATATTACCCTGGGTTTGCCATTGGGGCTCGGAAAACCTGTTCGTTTGGTAAACGCGCTTTATCAGAGAGCAAAAGACGATCCTGAAATAAATCTCCATATCTTTACTGCACTTTCGTTGCTTGCACCCGGCGGCAAGTCGTCTCTGGAAAAGCGCTTTATGGGGCCCTTTCTGGAGCGCCTCTATGGCAGCATACCAGAGCTTCAATATGCGCGGGATCTCAGCAGGAATTGCCTGCCTGCTAACGTGCAAGTATCGGAGTTTTTCTTCAAGGCTGGAAGCTACCTCAATAACCGCAGCCAACAACGTCATTACGTATCGACCAACTACACCCACGCCGTTCGAGATCTGGTGGACTTAGGGGTTAATGTGGTGGCGCAAATGGTTGCTCCGGGTGAGTTGCATGACGCCCCGGGAATGGTGAGCCTGAGCTGCAACCCCGATCTGAGTCTCGACTTGCTGCCGCTTCTGAAGGAGCGGGAAGCAGCAGGAAGCCCGGTGGCCGTTGTTGGTGAAATCAATCGTCAGATGCCTTGGTTTGGGCGCGATGCAGCTATTTCTGAAGACGAGTTTGATATGGTGTTTGAGCACCAGGCTTCCGAGCACCCATTGTTTTCTGCGCCACAGATGGCCATTAGCCCGGCAGACCACCTGATTGGCTTTTACGCCAGCACTTTGCTTAAAGATGGTGGCACTCTGCAGGTGGGTATTGGCTCCCTTGGGGCGGCTCTTGTGCATAGCACTATTCTGCGCCATAAGAACAATGCTGCCTGGCGGGCTGTATATGACTATCTGAAGGTTGCTGAAAACTTCCCCCTGGCCGAAAAGGAGGGTGGTACCGGGACTTTTGAAAAAGGTCTTTATGGTTGCAGCGAAATGATGGTCGACGGCTTTCTTTACCTTATGGAAGCGGGTGTGCTCCGGCGCGAAGTGTATGATCATGCCGATCTGCAAATCCTGATCAACAACGGTGAGATTGAAGAGCGGGTTTCCTTGGCTACCCTCGATGTACTGCATCGGGAAGGGTTGATTGACTCACCCATGCGGGCGCGGGATGTGGCCTGGCTGAGGCGACACGGCATCCTGCGGGATGCGGTTGAGTTCAAGGGTGGCAGGTTAAGGATTGGGGACCACTCGCTCAATGCCGATCTGGGCGATTCTGAAGCGAGGGCGGCGATAGAAGAGTTGGTTTTGGGTGAGCGGCTTACCGGCGGGATTGCCATGCACGGAGGGTTTTATGTCGGCCCTCAGCAGTTCTACCAGTCGCTGCGTGAGCTTACCGATGAGGACCGTAACCGCATCTGCATGACCAGCGTTAACTTTATCAACCATCTATATGATCATCCGTTTGGTAATCAGCGGCTCAAAGCCGCTCAGCGGATACACAGCCGGTTTATCAATACCGCTATAATGTACACGCTCAGCGGCGCGGCGATTTCCGATGGACTTGAGGATGGCAGAGTGCTCAGTGGCGTGGGCGGTCAGTACAATTTCGTTTCCATGGCCCATGAGTTGCCCGGGGCGCGGTCTGTTATTGCATTGCGCAGCAACCGTAAGGTCAGTGGCAAAGCGGTGTCGAACATAGTCTTCAATTATGGGCACTGTACAATACCCCGCCACTTGCGGGATGTGGTGATCACAGAGTACGGAATCGCGGACTTGCGTGGCCAGCCCGATGAGCAGGTTTACCTGCGCCTGATCCGCATTGCAGACTCCCGTTTTCAGCAAGATCTTCTCAATCAGGCCCAGAGAGCAGGTAAAGTGGATTCCAGGTTCCGTCTGCCAGCCAGTTGGTTGAATAATACGCCAGATGCCATTACCAAGGCGTTTGCTGGGGCCGGTGATAAAGACTGGTTCCCCGCGTTTCCTTTTGGTCGGGATTTTACCGATCAGGAGCTGGTGTTGGGCAAGGCTCTGAAGAGGCTCAAGGCTGAAACGGCTACTCGTCGTGGTAAGCTGTCTACCCTGTTACAGGCCCTTCGTGCGAAAGATGAAAATGGTCGTTATGACGAGCTTCTGCAGAGAATGGGTCTGCGCGAGCCTTCGGGGTTGCGCGAAAAACTGGATCAGCGCCTTGTTATTCATGGCCTGCAATTGACAGAAAATCCATCGGATACAGGAAAAACGAAAGCCTGATGCAAGCTTCTCAAGAAAAACCTGACGTTTTCACGGTTCACTACGTGCTGAAGAATAAAATCGGCGAGTTGGTAGATACTTCAGAAGGCGGTGAACCCTTACATTTTCTATACGGTAGCCCGGATGTCATCGAGGGTATCCAGAAGGCAGTGAAAGACCGCAATGCAGGGGATTGTCTGGAGGTGACTGTTCCGCCATCAATGGCCTATGGCGAGCACCGGGAAGATCTGGTCCGGAAGGTACCCCGGTCTATGTTTGAGGGGGTAGAAAAACTGCAGGTTGGTATGAAGTTCCAGACCAATACCGGCGACAATGCCCAGATTGTTCAGATTATGGGGTTTGACGGTAATCTTGTCCGGATTGATGCCAACCACCCTCTTGCTGGCTTTACCCTGTATTTTGATCTGGAAATCATTGAGCGTCGCGAAGCAACCGCCGATGAAATTGCCCAGGGGCGGCCATTGCTCGTGTGAATCGGGTAGTTGAGTGCCAAAACCAGTTGGGGCATTCGGTGTAACTGGGTGTAACCGCATGACGGATCCATGTATATTTCTGAATAGCATGTATAATTGCTGTTACATCAGGTTGTCTGTATCGTCAGATGCAGACGAAATACTTGACCCGGAATAATAAAATAAGAGATGGACGCCTGTGGAACAGACGAACGAAAGTTGGCGAATTCTTATTGTCGAAGATGATGAGCGCCTGGCCGAGTTGACACGCGAATACCTTGAAAGTAATGGCTTGGAGGTGTCACTGGAAACTCATGGAAGCCCTGCCGTAGAACGAATTCGAAACGAGCAACCAGATCTTGTTGTGTTGGATTTGATGTTGCCAGGAGAAGATGGTCTTTCCATCTGTCGCCGTGTGCGGCCATTTTACTCTGGCCCAATCATCATGCTTACGGCTCGCACTGACGATCTCGACCAAGTGCTGGGCCTTGAGATGGGCGCAGATGATTACATCAGTAAACCCGTTAAGCCTCGAGTGCTTCTGGCCCGAATCCGCGCCATGCTGCGTCGTGTAACGGAAAGTGCGCAAAGCCACGCGGAAGAAGCCAATGCTGAGGAGCCTTCACGCCTGCAGTTCAACAGTCTTGTAGTCGATCGTTCAATGCGCGAAGCCTGGCTTAGCGATGAAAGTATTGATCTGACCAGTGCAGAGTTCGATCTGTTGTGGTTGTTGGCGAGTAATGCTGGCCGTGTGTTGAGTCGGGAAGAGATATTCACTGCCTTGCGAGGTATTGAGTACGATGGTCAGGACAGGTCTATTGACGTTCGGGTCTCCCGGATTCGCCCAAAAATTGGCGACGATCCAGTCCATCCCCGCAGAATCAAGACCGTTCGAAGCAAAGGCTACCTGTTTGTGAAGGAAGTCTGACGATTCAGTCTTTGGCGTCGGCATGGGTGTTCCGGCCGACGCTTCCCTGCCAGGGTTCGTTGACATGCCCCTGAAGTTCTTCCTAAAGCTTTACGCTCGCCTTGCCGGTCTTACGGCTTTGGTCATACTGCTCTGCCTTGTCTTGTTTGTTGGTATCAACTCCGTACGCTCACAATTCTGGCATGAGCACTTTACCCAGTCATTGATGCGCTGGCTCGCGTCTTCGCCAGCGCCAGAGCGGCAGTATCATTGGCTTTCCTCCAGGAATGGCTTCCAGGTTTCGGATGCCAGGGAGATGTCGCTATCTGCTGTGGTTCGCGAGCGCCTTGGCTATGGTCAAGTAGTGGCTATTGAGAGCAGCCTGGGCTATCGCTTTCTGGTAACCGGTTTACACGGAGAAGTTATACAGTTCAGGGCGACTCAGCCTTATCGTGATACCGCTATTGCATCTGCACAGATATTGCAGGTTCACCTTGATGCAGCAGGCCCCGAGGATCGTGATGAGGCTGTTGCAAAGTTAGCGGAAGGGCTGAACCTGGGGGTGCTTAGAATTCAAGGCTCGGCTGCACTTCCAGATGATGAGGTCCTTGAGCGTGTTTTCAGTCAGGGCGCTGCTTTTTATACCGATAACGGAGAGGGGCGGGTACTTGTTCAGTTGTCTGATGGCGAGTTGGTTCAGGTTAGTTTGCCGGCGCCGTTTAATCCCTGGGCATGGCCGGTTATTCTATTGTTGTTGGTGGTGTCCGGGAGTGTTTTGGCGTTGGCGCTACTGTTTGTTCTCCGGGGGCTGGACAGCAATCTGCGTAAGGTCGAGTCTGTGGCCGTGCGCATTGCTCGAGGGGAGATGGGGGCGCGGGTTGAAGCTGGCGAAGGTACTACTGTTTCGCGATTGGCGGCAGCTTTTAACAGCATGGCAGAACATATTCAACGCTTGGTGAACGTGCAGCGCGAAATGATTCATGCGGTTTCCCACGAGTTGAGAACGCCGGTCGCCCGTATACGTTTTGGCGTGCAAATGATTGAAGATTGCGAAAGCCAGGAAGCTCTCCAGAGGCAGCTTGATGGTATTGATGGCGATATTCAGGAGCTGGATGAGCTTATTGATGAGATCCTTACCTACGCGCGTCTTGAGCAGGGGGGGCCTGTATTTTCACTGGAAGAGGCATCCGTAACTGACATTGTGAGGCAGGTGGTTAGCGAGCAGCAGCTTCTGCGCCCGGCAATAAGTATTGAAGATGAAATCGACGAGGTTACAGAGCACATAGGGATGGCTGATGTTGAGCCAAGGTATATTCACCGAGCTATTCAGAATCTTGTAGGCAATGCCGGACGTTATGCCACCAGTAAAGTGCTTGTGCGATGCCACATCGATGAAGACCATTGCCGGGTTGATGTGGAGGATGATGGCCCAGGCATCCCGGAAGATGAGTGGGAGAAGGTTTTTACGGCATTTTCGCGGCTTGATGACAGCCGCACCCGTACTTCGGGCGGATACGGGTTGGGACTTTCCATTGTGCGGCGCATACTGTACTGGCATAACGGCCAAGCCTTTGTCAGCCGGAGTGATAGTCTGGGTGGGGCGCGTTTCAGTCTGGTTTGGCCGCGCAAAAAGCCACTCGAGCCGAGCTTGTAAAGGCTCTCGTGAAACGCAATTTGTTTTTCACCAGATGTAACAAAGCGACTACACAAGTGCAACTGAACGCTGCCCCGTGATTAGCGATACTTTATTGCGTAAGGGATGACTTATTGAGGTTGTGGTTCTTACGAACTTTCCTTGTTTCATTCGTCATTTGAGGGCCGGTTTTCCGGTCCTTTTTTTTGCGTGTTTTTTGACGACTTCAGCAGCCTTCCTCTGAGTTTACGTCTGGTCAGCTATTGCGCTCGAAGGCTATAAGGTGGTCAGCCTCCACCCGCACTGGTACTGTCTCGCCCATGTGGAAATCCAGGTGGCTTCGGAATAACGTCTCAAACTCTGTATCTTCTGAGCAGCGAAAGCGATAAAGCGTGGAGGTGCCGGCAAAAGTTTTCTCTACAACTTTCGGACGCAGGTCTGAGTTCTCATCATAAACAATATCATCAGGGCGGATGAGTACGTCTACCAATGTGCCAGCAGGCCATTTGTAGGCCCGGTTTCCGTGAATGATTCCAAGCTCGGATTCAATAATGTCTGGCCCTACAGCAATGCCCGGAATGAATCCACCTTGCCCTACAAAGCTCGCCACAAAGCGGTTTACAGGCTCATGGTAGAGATTGTACGGCACATCCCACTGTTGGATTTTACCGTTGTGCAGCACCGCGACCTGGTCGCACATGGCGAAGGCTTCCTGCTGATCGTGGGTCACCAGGATTGCGCTGATCCCCAGGGTCTTCAGGATCTCCCGGACGTCAAGGCTGAGTCTGCGGCGCAGGTCAGTGTCCAGGTTTGAGAAGGGTTCATCCAGAAGAATGAGTGTTGGTTCTGGTGCAAGCGCTCGTGCCAAGGCAACTCGCTGTTGTTGGCCGCCTGACAGTTCATGGGGGTAGTTGTCTGCCAGATCCTGCAGGTGGACCACGTTAAGCAGCTCCATAACTCTCTGCCGCTTTTCGGTTTTGTCGAGCCCTCGTAATCCGAAACCCACGTTATCGGCAATGCTCAGATGCGGAAACAGAGCATAATCCTGAAAAACCATACCAATCCGGCGCTTTTCGGGTGCAAGCGTGCGGCCGGGAAGACTGATAGGTTGCGACTGCAGGCGTATTTCACCGCTGGTTAGCGGAAGAAAGCCGGCCAGAGCCCGCAAAATGGTACTTTTTCCGCAACCGCTAGGCCCAAGCAGGCAGCCAATATCCCCTTGGCTGAGTGCGAAGTTGACGTCTTTTACAACGGCATTTCCACCATAGCCACAGGTCAGGTTTTCTACCTCTAGCAGCCAGTTGTGGGCAGTCTTTTCGGGCGAGCTCATAAATCTTAGTCCAGGCGGTTCAGGATGAGGAATTCCAGCAGGGCTTTCTGGGCGTGGAGCCGGTTTTCGGCCTCGTCCCAGATGACGGAGCCCGGATGGTCTATCATTTCTGCAGATATTTCCTCGCCACGATGGGCAGGCAGGCAGTGCATGAGTAGAGCGTCTTTCGCAGCCAGGTCCATCAACGCCTTGTTTATCTGGTATTTGGCAAAGGCCTTTTCACGGGCTTTTTGCTCATCTTCCTGGCCCATAGAGGCCCAGACATCAGTAACCAGAAGGTTTGCGTTGCGCGCAGCCTCCTCTGGTTCACGCATGAGTGTGATGCGGTCGCTATGAGCCTTCATCAGTTTCGGGTCTGGCTCGTAACCTTCGGGTGTTGCAATGTTCAGGTGAAAGTCGAACTGGGTGGCAGCGTTAATATAGGAGTGGCACATGTTATTGCCATCGCCTATCCAGGCCACGGTAGCGCCCCGAATGCTGCCACGATGCTCGCGATATGTTTGCATGTCTGCCAGTAGTTGGCAGGGGTGGAAGTCATCTGTGAGGGCGTTGATCACCGGTGCCCGTGACGCTTGTGAGAATTTTTCAACGGTTTCGTGTGCGAAGGTCCGTATCATTACGGCATCTACCATGCTGGAGATAACGATGGCCGAATCTTCTATGGGCTCTCCGCGGCCAAGTTGCGTATCCCGGGGAGAAAGAAACATTGCAGAACCACCCAGTTGGGTCATGCCGGCCTCAAACGAAACCCGGGTGCGGGTTGAGGATTTTTCGAAAATCATCGCCAGGACGCGGTTTTTCAGTGAGTCTCTGACCTTGCCTTGGCGCCATTCGTTCCGGAGTCTGGAGCCATGATCCACCAGATTTTCCAGTTCGTTTGTGGACATGTCATTCAGTGTCAGAAAATGCCTTGCTGCCATGGGGTGGCCCTTACTTGGATGGTACCCTGGATGAGTATAAATACTGGTGAAAAAATGGGGGTATCAAGTCTAGCCCTTCCCGCTACTGATGACAACGCCACAGGTGACAGGCTTGCTCTGAATCACCTTGCGTGGTTTGTTGAGGTGGCTGCCCGACGTGTACAATAGATCGCAGTTACTGTGGGTACAATAGCGTGCATAAACGCAAAAGACGGTTCCTTTATTTTAACTAGAGGTGAATGTTCATGGATATTAACGAAACCATTAAGAGCCAGCTCTCGGAAAACCCGATTATTCTGTATATGAAAGGGTCGCCCCAAGCTCCTCAGTGCGGCTTTTCTTCAAAGACATCCCAGGCGTTGATGGCCTGCGGTGAGCGTTTTGCATTTGTGAATATTCTTGACAACCAAGAGCTGCGCGAGGCCTTGAAGGTCTACTCAAGCTGGCCTACATATCCTCAGCTGTATGTTAACGGCGAGTTGGTTGGCGGCTGCGACATCATCATGGAGATGTCTGAAAGTGGCGAGCTGGCTACTCTGGTAAAAGAGGCTGCAAAGCAAGCTGAAGCCTGATTTGTTTTAACAGTGAGCCGCCCGGTTATAGCCGCGATGGAGAAAACACCAGCTTGACTTCGAAGTGGCTTTTGCTGCTCTGGTCGGGCGGCGGCTCCGGGTAAGGGCTCGCTGAAAGTGCCGCTTGGTACGCGGCACGGTCTATTTGTCCAGCGCCTGTCGATTTGATAACTCTCGCCCTTGTAAGTGCTCCATTGCTCAGTAACTGGAGCTCCAGCTCCATGGTTGTTGTGTCAGCCAGTTCCCTTAGTGCTGGTATCCTTGAAGTTTCCAGCTTTGCCGCCAGGTGCATGGCCAGTTTTATCAGGTAAGGGTCTTGCTCAATGGGTGACTGGGTAATTCTGGTGGCATCCTTTGTTGTTCCTGTCTTTGGAACCTGCTTGCTGGCTGTGGGGTTGGCTGGTGCCCCGGAAACAGATGATATCGCTGTAGCTCGGGAGGGGGCTGCTTTGTTCTTCAGTGTTGCAGCTTGTGGTTTTTCACTGGCAGTCGTTTTAACCCGGGAGTGGCTTGTGGTAACCCGGGGTGTTTCCTGTTGGGGAATGGGGGTATGTGGCGTGATTTCAAAGGGCGGATTGCGGGTCTCGATTTTATCAAGCGGGTCGGCGGCAGGGCCTCCACTAATGCTACCTGTCGCGACCAGTTCCACGCTCAGTTGCTGTCGATGCTCGCTGGGGGAGACCGGTAAAAAGGATGGAAGTCCAGACAGTAGCAGGGTGTGAATCAGAAAGGCGGTCGATAAGGCGAGGGCGATCCGATGCTTCGCCGGAAGGCTGTTGTTGCTGCCATGCTCCAGCATTAATCTAAGATTTCTCCTTTGTTACCGGGTGGGCGGCCTGTCTGGGTCCGCAAGGTGATGGCGGGCCCAGGTCCGATCAGGCTGTTTTGCTGCGCAGCGATCCGACGACGGCATCTAGTGCGCGGTCTATAAGTGCACCTTGCTCAAGTAGTGTCATTCTCCCTCGGCGCATTTCGTGGGCAAGCTCAACACGGGTTTTTTCGATGACTTTGAGCCCCATGCGGTTCACAAAGACAAAGCAGTCTGCCTCTTCAATGATTGCGGAAAGTTTGCACCTGAAACACGCGCCATTAACCAGCCCGAACTCTACCCAGTTGCCAATCTCCAGGCTGTCAATTTCAGCCATGAATTCTGCGATCACTGCATCTTGGGGCTGGTGGCTGGATTCCTCCTGGGCCTCACTCGGGGGTTCATCCTGGCTGGCTGGCTCTTCTGTTGTTTCCATGCTGGAGCTGGCGCGGAAAGCCTCTGCCAGCTCATGCTTGAGCGTGCCCATGGTTTCATCGAGCGTTGTTGTATTGTACGAAACTTCTTCCAGACCAGCCCGAAGCGATTTGAGCAAACCTGGTACAACGCGCACCCACTGATCCCTTTCGGTGTCTCCCTGATGCGGGTGAAGGCACCAGATAAGGTCATCAACAACCTTTACGCTTTCCTGCCAGCGATGCTCTACATCGTCCCGCAGGTAGGCCAGAAACATAAATCTGCTCCAGCCGTTGGTAAGCATTTTATACACAGGCTCCGGGAGTCGGTAGCGTGCCACGCGTTCTTTTATAACCCGGTCGACTAACTCTTGGGCTTTCTGGGATTTGATGCGCCCGCGCTCTGATTCACGAGTGCGCTGTTCTACCAAAGAGGACTTTCGGTTTTCCTTGGCAAGAAATTCTTCAAACTCATTATTCAGTGTTTCGAAAAGAGCTATGTCGCCCTCGAACTCACTAAGAATTCTTTGCACAATGCTGTGAATCTTTTCGTACAGCTTGTCCCGGGCTTTTTCGTCGCTGTTGCTCCAACCAATACCAGCGCGGGCAAGGGCGTTTAGCAGTTTGCGTGCCGGGTGTGTCGACTTGCTGAAAAAGCTTTTGTCCTTGATAACAACTTTTAGAATCGGAATCTGTAGCCGGCTTATCAGAACCTGCACTGGTGCTGACAGGTTGTAATCATCAAGAATGAACTCGAACAGCATGGATACGAGGTTGATAAGATCCTCATCCATTTCTTCAAGTGCGGGTTTCTTACCGTCATTTGTTTTTGCTTGAGCCAGTATCTGCTCCACGGCGCTGAGCAGGTCGATAACAAGTGGGTCACCTTCGCTCAAGTCGTGCTCAGGGTTTACCTGGTTGTTAAAGGGTAGTGACGCCAGCAGGTTGATCAGTTCATTGCCGTTAATAATCCGGATGTCTGGGCTATGCTGGCGAGATGGTATGCCGGAGTTAGCCCTCTGCCGTGCCAGTAACTGGTGGATCTGCTCGAATACTGCGCTACTGCCATCACTGGCTGTAGAATGGTGTTCTTCTTGCGCAGGGGCACCATCCTGTCCAGAGGCGGTAGTGTGCCTCTCTGAGGCACTGTGTTGTTGGCCCGCTTTTCCATGATAACGGAAGTTGGGAATGACTCCCGCCTTAACAAGGATTCTGTTGGCTTCGTCCAGCAGCATGCCCAGATTGGAAACCACGTAACGATCAAACTGCTTTAGCAAAATTAATCGCTCGCGGATTTGTATTTCCAGGGCCTGAATGGCTTCAGTGAAAGCGCTGCAAAGATGTTCTGGCGCCATTGGGTTAACGGGCGATACCTCTGAGGCACCTTCGTAGACATGGCTGAAGCGGGTTTGAAGTTGTAAAAGCGGCCCCTGAAAATGCGCTTTGGCTTTGGTGATCATGGCAGTCAGAGCAACTTGCTCTTCCAGATCATCGTTGCCAACGAGTGCCAGACTGTCTGCGCTTGCCTGACGCCCCAAAGTATCTTCATGAAGTTGGCCGGTACGGGGCGGATTGGAAAAAAACTGCGCAACCGCATTCTGGAAATGGCGCTCTACACCCTTTCGTTTTATGCGGATTTCCCGCATGGCCTCAAAATAGCGGTTCTGCTCGTTGTTGCTGCGAGCATTGTTGGCCAGTTCGAACAGCGAATCATCTACGGCATCAAACGCGCCCTGCAGCAGGTCGCCGAGCCCTGCGACAACAGTGTCGCGGATGCGAGTAACCTCCACGGGAACCGGATGGCTGCTTCCCGCTTCCCTGTATTCACGGAGGTAATGTATGCCGGACTGCTTGTCCATGGCCGACTCCTGTTAACGGCTCAACCGGGTAGATGACCGAGTTATACTTTCCAGTTTTTAGTTATGGATTAAATTTACCGCATTTTTGGTCTGGATAACATGGATAATAGCCAACTAGTACGCTTGTTGGCAAAATAAAGGGCGTTCTATCAGAGCGCCCTTGTGAAGTTGTTGTTGGCTTCGTGGCCAGGTTTGTATGGCTTAGCTTACATACTCCGGGCCAATTCCCGCGCTCCAGATCACCACGCTAATCGCAAGAAGAGCAACAAACATGACAAGCCCGACTGTGAGCACAGCGGTGGCGAACATAAATCCGCGGTCTTCAGGAATCTTCATGAGGATGGGCAGGCCTTCGTATAGAAGGTAAACCGCATAGGCAATAGCAACCAGCCCTGCCAGCATATTCACCCAGACATTAGGGTAAGCTGCAATAACTCCGATCAGAAGCATAGGTGTGGCGGTATAGGCTGCCATTGCGACCCCCCGAGGCACTTGGTCTGATGCATCATAGGTTGCCGCAAAAAAATCAATAAATTTGCCGAGAATGAATATACCGGCCAGCATGGCGGCATAAAACAGCACGGAAAGGCTTAAGCCGCTGCTGAAAGACAGGCGCGTAACTGGTCCATCACCGATTTGCCAGCCCACTTGGGTGGTACCAATGAACCCGGCCAGAGCGGGTATGAGAGCGAGTAGCAATACGTGCCCCAAGTAGAGCTGGGTAACAGACTCAGAATCTTTCCGGATGGCTTTCCATTGTCTATCAGGATGGGTCAGAAGACCGAAGGTGTGCATCAAGCTCATGGCCAAACTCCTTAAAATTATTGTTGTGCGGTGTTCTTATTGAGTGTTGGCGGTAGATTGATATGCGTCAAGGAGCTGGTTACATTTTGATCTTTCAAAAAAAGGCGTCGCTATAACTGGAATGACTATAGCGAAGGGGAATTGGCGAGCTCAGACGAGGGAGAGTGCTCGCTTTTTGCGTTTTTTAGGGTGCACAATTGCTGCTTTTACAACATTGTCCTTTATCTGCAGTACTTCTACCCGGTGACCGTCGACCTTCAGACACACGTTGGTGTCAGGGATGTTTTCAAGGGTTTCGGTGATCAGGCCGTTCAGGGTTTTGGGGCCGTCTATGGGTAGTTTCCAACCCAGGCTCTTGTTAATGGAGCGCACAGATGCGGTGCCATCCACAATGAAGGTGCCGTCCTCCTGGGGGATTATATCCGGACTGGCAGCTGCGTAATCCGTGGTGAACTCGCCAACGATCTCCTCCAGGATGTCTTCAAGGGTAGCGAGCCCAAGCACATCGCCATATTCATCTACCACAATGCCAAATCGGCGTTTGCCCTTTTGAAAATTGATGAGTTGGGTGTTCAGCGGCGTACTTTCAGGGACAAAGTAGGGTTCCTGGCAAAGTTGCAAAATCATGGCTTTACTGATTTCGTCTTGCTGGAGCAGTTTGGCTGCGCTGCGCAGGTGCAGTATGCCCTGAATGTTGTTGATATCACCTGTGAAGACCGGCAGGCGCGTATGCTGGCTATTTCTTAGTTGGCGCAAAATAGTGTCTGTGTCGTCATCGAGATCGATGCCTGATATCTCATTCCTGGGCACCATGATGTCGTTTACGGTTACTTTCTCGAGGTCGAGAATGCTAACGAGCATGTCCTTGTGCTTGGTCGGGATCAGGGCGCCAGCTTCGTTCACCAGGGTTCTTAGCTCTTCCCGGCTAAGGTGATCGCTTGCTGCGTCGGTCGGAGAAATCCTGAGAATCCGCAGTATCGCTCCTGTAAAGAGGTTGACGGCCCATACAATCGGATACAGGATTTTCAGCAAAGGTCCCAGAATGTAGCTTGCTGGAAAGGCGATTTTTTCAGGGAACAGGGCGGCCAGGGTCTTGGGGGTGACTTCAGCAAAAATCAGGATGACGATGGTCAGTAACAGTGTGGCAATGGCGATGCCGGCATCGCCCCAGATGCGGATGGCTATAACTGTGGCTATGGACGACGCCAGGATGTTGACGAAGTTGTTGCCGATCAGAATGATGCCGATAAGCTGATCTGTGCGCTGCAGCAGTTTCTGCGCCCGCTTGGCGCCCCTGTGCCCAGTCTTCGCCATGTGCTTCAGGCGATACTTGTTGAGTGACATCATTCCGGTTTCGGAGCTGGAAAAAAATGCCGATAGCAAAATCAGCCCGACGAGAATAATCGACAGCGCGGTGAGCGATGTACCGTCCAAACCAGAGAAGTCCTTATGTTGCTTACAAGTAGCGAAAGTAGGTTGTGCTTGTGCCTGGTGTCAAGAGATTATGGGTCGGCTGTCAGCCGCCTTTCTGGAACACCAGCTCCAGGGCGAATTTGCTGCCATAAAAGGCCACCATTAGAAGCGCGCAGCCAGCGAGTGTCCAGCGGCTTGCTGTCATGCCGCGCCAACCTTTGGTGTATCGGCCCACGAGCAGGGCAACAAAAACCAGCAGCGAAAGTATGGAGAATACAGTTTTATGTGCCAGGTTCTGGGCAAAAAGATTTTCTATAAACACGGCTCCGGTCACAATAGCGAGTGTCAGCATGACGACACCGGCCCAGACCATTTCGAAAAGCAAGGATTCCATGGTCTGTAGTGGTGGCAGGTTGCGGATCAGTCGGCTGTTATAGTTTTGTTTTAGTTGGCGATTCTGGAAGTAAAGCAAGGATGCCTGTATAGCCGCCAGAGAGAACAGGCTGTAGGCTGTCACGGATAGTGCGATATGGGAAAGTAGCCCGTAGCTTTCATCAGAGACCAGGCGCGACGGCGTATGGGTGATCAGGGTCGTGATAATGGTTAAGGCGGCCAGCGGGTATACGCCGAGAAAAAGGCTTTGAACCGGCTTTCTCAGATTGAGTCCCAGCAGTAAAAAGACGATTAGCCATGAGATCAGTACAGAGCTTTTGAAGAAGCCCAGGTCGACACCGCCATCGTGATAGATGGTCTGTGTAATCAAAAGCCCGTGAGATGTGAGCGCCAGCATGCCAATAAGGGTCGTTATCGCTATATTACTGTGCACGCGCCCACGGAAGTGGAGCGCCTGCAAAGCGGTACCGACGCTGTACAGAAAAAGAGAGGTGACCGCGAGAATCAGCGTTCCCATAACTTCCTTTAGTTACCACTGTGCTGGCTGAAGATCGACAGCTGTGGCTGCCGATTTGACCGGGTTGGTCGTCTAAGTGCGATAGTCTGGTTATAATGTCGAAATTATGCAACAGGAATCAAGGGGCCGATGCTGGCTCTGAGGTTTGTGCACTCAATTTATCCGGGGTACGGAAGAGCAACATGTTTGAGAACCTCCAAGATCGACTTTCCGGTAGCCTGCGCAAGATTTCCGGTCAGGCGCGGCTCACCGAAGACAATATCAAGGACACCCTCCGGGAAGTGCGCATGGCACTACTGGAGGCAGATGTCGCCCTGCCAGTAGTAAAAGACTTTGTTGAGGGCGTTCGACAGCGGGCTATCGGGCAGGAAGTCCAGCGCAGCCTTTCCCCTGGCCAGGTCTTTGTAAAGGTTGTTCAGCAAGAGCTTGAGCGAGTGATGGGTGAGGGCAATCAATCCCTCAATCTTGCCGTTCAGCCGCCCGCCGTTATCATGATGGCAGGTCTTCAGGGTGCCGGTAAAACCACCACGGTTGCAAAACTGTCGCGCTTTCTCAAAGAGCGTCACAAGAAGTCAGTAATGGTAGTGAGTGCCGATATTTACCGGCCGGCTGCGATCAAGCAGCTGGAAACTTTGGCGGGTGAAGTGGGCGTTGAGTTTTTCCCAAGCACCGCTGACCAGGACCCGGTTGCCATTGCTGAGGGTGCTGTTGCTGCCGCTCGCAAGAAGCATATTGATGTGGTGATTCTCGATACCGCGGGTCGCTTGCATGTTGACGAGCAGATGATGGGTGAAATTGGTCGGCTGCATAAGGCGGTGAGTCCGGTAGAAACCCTTTTCGTTGTCGATGCCATGACCGGGCAGGACGCCGCCAATACCGCCAAGGCATTTAACGACGCTCTGCCGCTGACCGGTGTGGTGCTCACTAAAACCGACGGTGATGCCCGTGGTGGTGCTGCGCTTTCGGTCAGGCACATTACTGGTAAGCCCATAAAGTTTCTGGGTGTTGGTGAGAAATCCGATGCGCTGGAGCCGTTCCATCCGGATCGGGTTGCCTCCCGGATTCTGGGTATGGGCGACGTGCTCTCCCTTATCGAGGAAGCCGAGCGCAAGCTGGATCAGAAGAAGGCTCAGAAACTCACCAAAAAGATCAAAAAAGGCAAAAGTTTTGACCTGGAGGACTTCCGCGACCAACTTCAGCAAATGAAGAATATGGGTGGTATTGGTGGCTTGATGGATAAACTGCCAGGCATGGGTCAGATGGCTCAGGTGGCACAGCAGCAGGTTAATGATAAGTCCATGGGTCAGCTGGAAGCGATTATCTGTTCGATGACCGCTAAAGAGCGTCGCTACCCGGATGTGATTAACAATTCGCGCAAGCGTCGCATTGCTGCCGGATCGGGAACGCAGATACAGGATGTTAACCGCCTGCTTAAGCAGCATAAGCAGATGCAAAAAATGATGAAAAAATTCAGTAAAAAAGGCGGAATGGCGAATATGATGCGCGGTCTTGGTGGTATGATGCCGCCGGGCGGTGGTGGCGGTGGCATGCCTCCGTTTGGGCGTATGTAAAAAGCCTTACATGGAAAACATGCAAACAGTCAGTTTGCCTGTTTTCTTTGGCGCGTATTTAGCATAGAATAGCGCCCCTTTCGAGTATGGGTCTCCTCGTAAGCCAGCATTATGGCAGGCGTGGAGCGTACAAAGTTCGTATAACAGAACAGGATATTGGTTAAATGGTAACAATCCGTTTGGCTCGCGGCGGCTCCAAGAAGCGCCCGTTCTATCATCTGACAGTCACTGACAGCCGTAATGCACGTGACGGCGCCTTCATTGAGCGTGTTGGCTTTTTCAATCCGGTCGCTCGTGGCCAGGAAGAGCGTCTTCGTGTTGATCGCGATCGTGTGAATTACTGGGTTGGCCAAGGTGCACAAACCAGCGAACGCGTTGCACAGCTGCTCAAGACTGCTGAGTAAGTTTTACTGACTACCGGGGTTGATGTATGACGCAGAATTCGCAGGAAACTGTGATCGGTCGGATTACCTCGGTGTTTGGGGTTAAAGGGTGGCTTAAGGTTTATTCCTTTACCGACCCTGTCGAGGGAATACTTGGCTATACCAACTGGGTTCTTGATCTGGACGGTAAGCGTATTCCTGCAAGGCTTGAAGAGGGTCGCCGCCAAGGCAAGGCGATCGTTGTCAGGCTAAAAGGTATTGCTGACCGCGAGTTGGCGCGCACCTATTGTGGCGCTGAGATCAAGGTCCCTACTGCTGAGTTGCCGAAACTTCCTGAAGGGGAATATTACTGGCGTCAGTTGCAGGGGCTTGACGTGTTCACGGTTGAGGGTGAATACCTCGGTCGAGTGGATCACCTGATAGAAACCGGTTCCAACGATGTTTTGGTGGTGCACGCAACAGCGGGCTCTATCGATCAGCGTGAGCGCCTGATTCCTTACCTTCCTGACCAAGTTGTCCGGGAGATTGATTTGGAAGGGTGTAAGTTGATTGCAGACTGGGATCCGGAGTTCTAACGGGTGTGGATTGGCGCAGTCAGTCTGTTTCCTGAGATGTTCCAGGCGGTAACCGATTACGGAATAACCAGCAGGGCAGTACGCGATGGTCTTTTGACCTTCGAGAGCTGGAACCCTCGCGACTTTACTCTGGATCGACACCGCACTGTCGATGACCGTCCCTATGGGGGTGGCCCCGGAATGCTGATGAAAATTCAGCCACTCAGGGATGCCATTCGCGCAGCGCGGGAAGCGGCACCAGGAAAAGCTTGTGTGGTTTATCTTTCACCCCAGGGTGAAACGCTGAGTCAGGCTGTTGTTGAGTCTCTTGCTGCAGAAGAGCGTTTGATTCTGGTAGCAGGGCGTTACGAGGGCATTGATGAGCGCCTGATAACGACAGAAGTCGACCGGGAAGTATCACTGGGAGACTTTGTGCTCTCCGGTGGCGAGCTGGCAGCGATGACTGTTATTGATGCGGTTACACGCCTCATCCCCGGAGCGCTGGGTCATGCGCAGTCGGCAGAGCAGGACTCTTTTGCTGACGGTTTGCTGGATTGTCCGCACTACACTCGGCCCGAAGTTTACGAAGGTCAGGCGGTGCCGGATATTTTGTTGGGCGGTCACCATGATCAGATCCGGCGTTGGCGACTTAAGCAGTCGCTGAGGCGAACCCGGGAACGACGCCCCGACCTGTTGGAAAAGCGGGTGCTTACGGACGAAGAGCGTGAGTTGCTGGGTGAGATTTTAAACGAACCGTGTGCCTCTGAATCATCAGGGCATTAAAAGATTGGGTATCAGGAGCATTACGATGAGCGGCAAGAACAACATCATCAATCAACTTGAAACAGAACAGATGACCAAGGAAATCCCCTCGTTTTCACCGGGTGATACCGTGGTTGTTCAGGTTCGTGTAACTGAAGGCAACCGTGAGCGTCTGCAGGCGTTTGAGGGCGTTGTTATCGGTAAGCGTAACCGTGGCATGAACTCGTCATTCACCGTACGGAAAATTTCTTACGGCGTAGGCGTTGAGCGTACTTTCCAGACCTTCTCCACGCTGATCGGCGGTGTTGATGTTAAGCGTCGTGGTGATGTGCGCAAAGCCAAGCTTTACTACTTGCGTGAGCGTTCCGGTAAGGCAGCACGTATCAAGGAGAAGTTGGGCTGATCAGCTATTTGCTGGACAACCTAGCAGTGAAAAAGGCAGCCTGAGGGCTGCTTTTTTCGTTATTGGCCCCTCAGGGTCCATTGTTGGAAGTTCGGCTTGTTTAGGGGCGAGAGGGTGTGAGGCTACAGGATGAGGCGGTAATTGCCCGGTTTGTTGATGCTGTTTGGCTGGAAGATGGGTTGGGCGAGCAAACCCGGCAGGCCTATCGCAACGATTTGCAGCGATTGGCTGCATGGCTGAAGGTCCAGCGCGGGAGTCCGCTGTTGGTGGATGCCCGGCGAACAGACTTGCTGGCCTGGATGGCTGATGGGTTCGCGAAGGGGTTAAAGACCTCTACGGCAGCTCGTCGCCTCTCGGGGATTCGGCGGTTTTACCGTTTTCTTCTTCGCGAGGGACTGATTGCTGAAGACCCTACGTTGCGCATAGACAGTCCTCGTTTGCCGCGGCGGCTGCCGGATTCACTGAGCGAAGAAGAGGTGGAGTCGCTTCTGGCAGAGCCGGACCCCGTCTTGCCCATTGAGCAGCGAGATAAGGCCATGCTGGAGATTCTCTATGGTTGTGGTTTGCGGGTGTCTGAACTTACCAGCTTGCGAGTGGATCAGGTGAACCTGCGTCAAGGAGTTATACGGGTGACAGGTAAGGGTGATAAAGAGCGCTTGGTTCCACTAGGGGAGGAGGCTATGGACTGGCTCATCCAGTACATGAAAGAAGGTCGCCCAGAGCTTCTCAGAGGGCGCGCCTGTGATGCGTTGTTTCCGGGTAACCGGGCAGTTGCCATGACGCGACAAACCTTTTGGCACCGTGTTCGCCACTACGCAATGCGTACTGGAATCCGCAAGCATTTATCGCCTCATACACTGCGGCATGCTTTTGCAACCCACCTACTTAACCATGGTGCGGATCTGCGCGTGGTTCAGATGCTACTTGGGCACTCAGATCTTTCTACAACACAGATATACACGCATGTCGCACGTCAGCGCTTGCAGGCGCTGCATCAAGCTCATCATCCTCGTGGCTGAAGTTACGCTTTTTAGGTAAGCTGGCGGTTTGAACTTTTTGGACGGACAGGCGTCTCAGTTTTTTGGTTCGAAGGCTTGTTTCATGGCTGGCGTGACTCTTTTTCCGCAAGCTCCATAGGTACCCTACAGAATAGGTGCGCTTTCCAGAATGAATGTAAAACGGTTTTTTATGTTGGCGGTGATGGCGGCTGGTGTTTTTGGCGCGCCCTTTAGTGTTGCCGGTGAGGTTGAAGACAGCATTAGCGAGAGTCTTTCCGCTGCTGTGCCGGGGTTGAAGATCTTGTCTGTACAGGAGTCCGAAGCGCAGGGGCTTTATGAAGTGCAGAGCAGTAACGGCGAAACCATTTATACCACCCGTGATGGCCAGTATCTGCTCACCGGTGATTTGCTGAAGGTTACCAGTAAGGGCATCGCCAACGTGACAGAAGAGGCCAGGGCAAATGAGCGCCGTAAAACTATGGCCAGCTACGGTGGCAATGGCCTGATCAGCTACAAGGCTGACAACGAAAAGGCGGTGATAGACGTTTTCACCGATATTGACTGCCCCTACTGCCGCAAGCTCCATGATGAGGTGTCGCAGCTTAACGATTACGGTATTACTCTGAATTATTATGCCTACCCGCGCTCTGGCCCAGGCACACCATCCTTTAAGAAGTACGAATCAGTCTGGTGTGCAGAGGATCAGCAGTCTGCGATGGATACAGCCAAGGCCGGTAAGGCGGTTGCTACGGCAACTTGCGATAATCCCGTGCTGGAGCAGTTTCAGCTTGGTCGGCGCATTGGTGTAACCGGCACTCCGGCCATTGTGCTGGAAGACGGTAACATTGTGCGTGGATACGTGCCGGCCAGAAACCTTGCCGAAGGGCTGGGCCTGCTTTAAAGGCCGCATGGGCCGCCCCCCCTTCGGCAGTGGCGGTTATGTGACAAGCTTTTGGTTCAGGGCTTATTCAGCAGGCCTTGAACCGGTATACTATTTGCCCTTTCAGTGTCGCGACATCGCAATACTGCACTATTACAATACATCAGGAACCCTTCGGGATCAGAGGTGAAAGCTTGAAAGACGTCAGTGTCGGAATCTGCGGATTGGGAACCGTTGGCGGCGGTACATTCAATGTATTGACTCGCAACGCCGCACTTATTGCGGGCCGTGCGGGCTGTAATATCCGGATTACCCGGGTAGCCAGCCGGCGTAATCGCGACGATATGGATCTTGGTGACGTTGCCTTCAGTACCGAGATATTCGATGTGGTGAACGACCCCGCGATTGACGTTGTGGTAGAGCTGATCGGCGGTTACGACACTGCACGAGAGCTTGTGCTGGCCGCAATCGGTAATGGCAAGCACGTGGTTACCGCCAACAAGGCGCTGATTGCCGTTCACGGAAATGAGATATTTGCCGCGGCAGAAAAGGCCGGGGTTGTGGTTGCCTATGAAGCGGGTGTTGCCGGTGGTATTCCTGTAATGAAGTCTATTCGTGAAGGCCTGGCGGGTAACCGTATTGATTGGATTGCGGGTATTATCAATGGCACGGGTAACTACATTCTTACCGAAATGCGTGCTGGCCGCGCGTTTGCTGACGTGCTCAAAGAAGCTCAGGACCTGGGTTACGCTGAAGCCGACCCTACGTTTGATGTAGAAGGCATTGATGCAGCCCATAAACTGACCATTCTGGCGTCTGCCGGCTTTGGTGTTCCGCTGCAATTCGAAAAAGCCTTTACCGAAGGCATCTCTTCGATCACGCCTTATGATATCGCTCACGCTGAACAGCTTGGCTATCGTATCAAGCATCTGGGCATTGCCCGCCGCCGGGATGATGGCATTGAGCTGCGAGTGCATCCGACACTGGTTCCTCGCAGCCACCTGATTGCTCAGGTAGACGGCGTGCTGAACGCAGTTCTTGTGGAAGGTGATGCAGTTGGTCAAACCATGTATTACGGGCCGGGTGCGGGTGACGAAGCAACGGCTTCCGCTGTGATTGCCGATATTGTCGACGTTGCCCGAATTGTCGCCAGCGAAAGCTCCCTGCGGGTACCCCATCTCGGGTTTGCTCCGGATGCGCTGGAACAGCTTGATGTTCTCTCCATGGAGGACATTCAGTCTGCTTATTACTTGCGTATAACGGCTCTTGACCGCCCCGGTGTGCTCGCCAATATTGCCTCGATTCTCAGTGAGCATGGCATAAACATCGAGTCGATCATGCAGAAAGAATCCGAGGTGAAGGGTGGCCGCATTCCGGTCATTATCCTGACCCACACCGTGCAGGAACGGCAGATAAACCGCGCTATTGAAGAGCTGGAAGCCCTGGCTGACACAGATGGCCCGGTTGTCCGCATTCGCGCCGAAAACTTTAACTGAGAACACCCTAACCAACAGGTACTCACGTGAGATACATCAGTACGCGGGGAGAAGCACCCGCACTGGGCTTTGAAGATGTCCTGCTAACAGGACTGGCTCCCGATGGCGGGCTGTACGTGCCGGAATCACTTCCACACTTCAGCCTGGAAGAAATCCGTAGTTGGCGGGGGCTTCCCTACACCCAGCTTGCGTTCAACATTATGTATCCATTTGTGGAGGAGGCCATTCCCGAGGCCGATTTCCGGCAGATGTTGAATGAAACCTACGCAGCGTTTGCCCATAAAGCTGTTGCTCCGCTGGTGCAGCTTGATTCCAATGAGTGGGTAATGGAGTTGTTCCGCGGGCCAACCTTGGCATTCAAGGATTTCGCGCTTCAATTACTGGGCCGCTTGTTGGATTACGTGCTGGAAAAACGCCAGGAACACGCCGTGATTATGGGCGCGACCTCTGGTGATACTGGGTCTGCAGCAATTGAAGGCTGCCGTCACTGCGATCACGTTGATATTTTTATTCTGCACCCATATCAGCGAGTGTCGGAAGTGCAGCGCCGTCAGATGACAACGGTTCTCGGGGATAACGTCCACAATATTGCCATCAAAGGCAATTTTGATGACTGTCAGCGCATGGTAAAAGAGAGTTTCGGAGACCAGTCTTTCCTGGGTGGCAAGGCCAGGTTGGCAGCGGTTAACTCCATCAACTGGGCTCGCATCATGGCTCAGATTGTTTATTACTTCCATGCTTCCCTGGCTCTTGGTGGCCCGGATCGCAGTATGGCGTTCTCTGTGCCTACTGGTAACTTCGGAGATATCTTCGCTGGCTATCTTGCGAAGAAAATGGGTTTGCCGATTACGCAGTTGGTTATTGCTACCAACCGGAACGACATTCTCCACCGCTTCATGAGCGGCAACAAATACGAGCAGCACCAGCTTGAACACACACTGTCGCCAAGTATGGATATTATGGTGTCCAGTAACTTTGAGCGCTTGTTGTTTGATCTTCATGGCCGTGATGGACTGGCAGTGAAAGAGTTGCTGGAGAACGCGGTTAAAGGTCCAGTCAGCATTGAGGACTACCGCTGGAAGCAGGCTCGCAAGCTGTTCGATAGCGCCGCTGTTGATGACAAGGCTACGTGCGACACCATTCGTGAGGTCTATGAGCAGAATGAATACCTGCTGGACCCACACACGGCGATTGGTGTGCGCGCTGCCAGAACCTGTCGCCGCGATGCAGATATACCAATGATCACTCTTGGCACCGCTCACCCGGCGAAGTTCCCGGATGCCATCACTGAATCTGGCCTTACGGTTAAGCCTGACCTACCTGCTCATATGGCGGATCTGTTTGAGCGCGAAGAGCGCTATACGGTGCTTGATAATGATCGTGCAGGTGTGCAGGATTTCATTGCAAAACACTGGAAGAATGCCTGATACGGTATGACACCAAAAAAGATCCTGCGTCGCCCCCTGCCGGAAAACTCTCCGGCCTGGGGGCAAGACCTTCCTCCCTTGCTCCGCCGTTTGTACTCCGCCCGGGGTGTAACTTCCGATGCACAGCTAAGTTATACCCTCAAGCATCTGGCCTCGCCCTTTGAATTACGTGGTATTGATCGGGCGGTAGAACTGTTAGCCGACGCCATCGCCCAGAACCAGCGAGTCCTCGTGCTCGGGGATTTTGATGCTGACGGAGCCACCAGCACCGCGGTCGCCATGCTTGGCCTCTCCATGCTAGGGCTTCAGAGCATTGATTTTCGTGTGCCCAGTCGCTTTTCAGATGGTTATGGGCTGACCCCAGGCATCATCGGGCGCTTGCAGGAAGAGGGTGAGTTGCCTGATCTGTTGGTAACGGTAGATAACGGCATATCAGCAATTGACGGTGTGCGAGCAGCCCGGGAACTTGGCATTAAGGTGGTAGTTACGGATCACCACCTTGCAGGCGAAGTGTTGCCTGAGGCAGATGCCATAGTGAACCCGAATCAGCCTGGCTGTGGATTTTTAAGCAAAAATGCGGCAGGTGTAGGTGTCATGTTTTACGTGCTCACCGCCTTGCGTAAAAGGCTTCGGGAAGCTGGCCGACTGCCTCAGCCGGAACCCAACTTGGGTAACCTTCTGGATTTGGTGGCATTGGGTACCGTGGCCGATGTTGTGCCGCTGGATCATAACAATCGGATCTTTGTTGAACAGGGGCTTCGTCGGATTCGCAAGGGAGAGGCTCGCCCCGGAATTCTGGCTTTGCTGGAAGTGGCTGGCCGGGAGCACGGGAATATCAGTTCAACCGATTTGGGCTTCGTTGTCGGCCCGCGGCTTAATGCGGCAGGCAGGCTGGATGATATGAGTGTGGGCATTGCTTGCCTGCTTGCAGACGGTGCGGATGAGGCTAGGCGTTTAGCCAGTGAGCTGGACACCTTCAATCGGGAAAGGCGCACGATTGAAAAGGACATGAAGACGCAGGCTCAGGATTTGCTCGCGTCCATGTCGCTTGATCTCGAGGGTTTGCCCTGGGGGTTGGCGCTGTTCGATCTGGATTGGCACCAGGGTGTGATTGGCATTCTCGCCGCACGTATTCGTGAGCAAACCCATCGCCCCACTATTGCTTTTGCGCCGGATGAGAATGGCGTAGATATTAAAGGCTCGGCCCGGTCGATTCCCGGCTTGCACATTCGCGATGTGTTGGCGGTTGTGGATGCAAGGCATCCAGGTGTGATGAAAAAATACGGTGGCCATGCCATGGCGGCCGGTATGACCTTGGCTCGTGATGATCTTGATGCGTTTTCTGAAGCATTTGATCGGGCTGTTCGAGATACGTTAACAGCTGCTGACCTTGAGGCTGCGGTTACTACTGATGGGCCGCTGAGCGCTGATGAGTTGTCACTGGAAACGGCAGCTTTGTTGAAGCGCGCGGGGCCTTGGGGGCAGCATTTCCCTGAGCCTTTGTTTGATGGCGAGTTTCGTGTGGTGAGCCAGCGGATTGTTGGCGAAAATCATTTGAAGCTGGTTTTGCAGCCGGTGGATGGCAGCGGAATCATTGACGGTATTGCGTTTAATACTGGGCCGGAGGTGCCTGATTACACGCGCACCGGGGCTCGGGTTGTTTATAAGCCGGATTCGAATACTTTTCGGGGACGGACTAATTTGCAGCTGTTGGTGGATTATCTGGAGCCGCTTTCTTAGCTGGCCTTTTTGGTGGCTGGTCACGGGGCGGGGACGCTTTTCTTCTGGAAAAACAACTCGCTGCGCTCAGACATCTTTTTCCGGCAGAAAAGCGTCCCCGCCCCCTGACCGATTTGACGGCAGAGAAAGATCGCTCTACCGAATCCCAGGAGAGAGCTTGGGCAGGCAGCGAGTGGGTTGTTCCGGGAGTGTCGAAAACATGGATGTTTTCGTCAAGCGTACATGGACGTATTCACAGCGTCTCCTGGAACAACCCACTCGTTGCCTGCTTGCACCCATGCCGAAGTTCGGTTTCCCACGGCTGATTTACCATTGGAATTCCGGTAGAATCCCGCCACTGTTTTACGCATCATTTTCTAACATTGAGTAATGGTCTTATGGAAGTTAATCCCATTGTGACGAAGATTAAAGAGCTTCGTGAGCGCACAGAGACGCTTAGGGGGTATCTTTGACTACGATCAGCGTAGTGAGCGGCTGGTTGAAGTAGAACGCGAATTGGAGATGCCCACCGTGTGGGATGATCCTGAGCGCGCCCAGGCGCTGGGAAAAGAGCGCTCTGATCTTGATTTGATTGTTAGCACCATCAACAACCTCACAACCGGTCTTTCCGATGCGGAAGGTCTGCTGGAAATGGCGGTTGAGGAAGATGATGCAGACACAGTGGCCGAGATTGAATCCGATCTCGAGGCACTTGATGGCGAGTTAGAGAAGCTTGAGTTCCGTCGGATGTTTTCCGGTGAGATGGATCCCAATAATGCCTATCTGGAAATCCAGGCCGGGTCGGGCGGCACCGAAGCCCAGGATTGGGCCAACATGCTTCTGCGCATGTATCTGCGCTGGGCTGAGAGCCGTGGTTTCAAGACCGAGATTGTAGAGCTGCAGGAAGGTGATGTGGCGGGCGTGAAGAGTGCCACCGTTCATATTCAGGGCGATTATGCCTTTGGCTGGGCTCGCACGGAAACGGGCGTTCATCGTCTGGTTCGCAAGTCGCCTTTCGATTCTGGTAATCGTCGCCATACGTCGTTTTCGTCGGTGGTTGTGACGCCGGAAGTGGATGACAGTTTCGAGATTGAAATCAACCCGGCAGATCTTCGGGTGGATGTTTACCGCGCCTCGGGTGCGGGTGGTCAGCACGTTAACCGTACAGAATCTGCGGTGCGTTTGACTCACAATCCGACCGGTATTGTTGTTGCCTGTCAGGCTGGCCGAAGCCAGCACCAGAACAAAGATCAGGCGATGAAGCAGCTTAAAGCCAAGCTGTACGAGCATGAGATGCAGGCACGCAATGCTGAGAAGCAGAAAGCTGAAGATGCAAAATCCGATATTGGGTGGGGCAGTCAGATTCGTTCTTACGTGTTGGACGATGGCCGCATCAAGGATTTGCGTACCAAAATTGAAACCAGCAACACCCAGTCGGTGTTGGATGGTGATATTGATAAGTTCATTGAAGCCAGCCTGAAAATGGCGCTGTAACCAGCGTCATTGCCAAGCCACCCCGAGCACCCCTGATTTTCTAGTGAGCCAACATGACTGAACACACCAAGAATGCACCGCAAGAGGACAACAGGCTGATTGCAGAGCGCCGCGCCAAATTGGCAGAGCTGCGCGAGAGTGGCAATCCCTTTCCCAACGACTTCCGCAGAGATGCCACTGCTGCCGAGCTTCAGGCTAAATACGGTGAGTATAGCAAGGAAGAGCTTGAGTCTATGGGTGTTAAGACCGCTATTGCCGGCCGCATGATGCTCGACCGTAAAGCATTCAAAGTGGTTCAGGATATGACGGGCCGCATTCAGGTGTATGCGTCTAAAGATGTGCAGAAAGATACCAAGCACTGGGATTTGGGCGACATTATTGGTGTGCGGGGCACTTTGTGTAAATCCGGAAAAGGCGATCTGTACGTGAGCATGGATGAGTATGTATTGCTCACCAAATCACTGCGCCCACTGCCCGAGAAGCACAAAGGCCTGACCGATACCGAGTCTCGCTATCGTCACCGCTACGTGGACCTGATGGTTAATGAAGACAGTCGTCGGGTGTTCCGTATGCGCTCAAACATCATTACCGCCATGCGCCAGTTCTTTGCTGATCGCGATTTTATGGAGGTGGAAACCCCCATGCTGCAGGTGATCCCGGGCGGTGCTACCGCGCGTCCGTTTATGACCCATCACAATGCTCTGGGTATTGATATGTACCTGCGCATTGCGCCGGAACTGTACCTGAAGCGTTTGGTTGTGGGTGGTTTTGAGCGGGTGTTCGAGATCAATCGTAACTTCCGGAATGAGGGGCTTTCTACCCGCCATAACCCGGAGTTTACCATGGTGGAATTCTACCAGGCCTATGCTGATTACAATGACCTGATGGATCTTACCGAAGACATGCTGCGCACCATTGCTGAGCAGGTTCTGGGCACGGCTAAGGTGGTAAACACTCGCATTCTGGCTGACGGTACGGAAGAGTCTATCGAATACGACTTTGGCAAGCCTTTTGAGCGCATGACAGTTGTGGACGCAATTCTGCGATTCTCCCCGGATATTACAGCGGAGCAGCTTGCAGACGAGGCTTCTGCACGGCAGGTTGCGAAAGACTTGGGCATCCATGTGAAAGACGGTTGGGGGCTGGGCAAGATTCAGATCGAAATTTTCGAGGCGACTGCAGAGCACCGCCTGATGCAACCAACGTTTATCACCGAGTACCCGAAGGAAGTTTCACCACTGGCCCGGTCGAAGGACAGCAATCCGTTTGTGACCGAGCGTTTCGAGTTTTTTGTGGGTGGGCGCGAGATCGCCAACGGCTTCTCCGAGCTAAATGACGCCGAAGATCAGGCCGAACGCTTCAAGGCGCAGGTTGCCGAGAAAGATGCTGGCGACGATGAAGCCATGTTCTATGACGAAGACTATGTGATGGCGCTGGAATACGGTATGCCGCCGACGGCGGGTGAGGGTATCGGAATAGATCGGTTGGCCATGCTGCTGACTGACTCGCCGTCCATTCGCGACGTCATCCTGTTCCCGGCCATGCGCCCCGAGCATAAGGTTGAAAATTCTAACAGTGAGAGTGCCGAAGACAAGGAGTAGTCATGCATCCGGTTGAGGTACTGGCAAGCAATCTCAGGCCCGACCGGGGCTGGAAAGAACACCTCGCAGGCGAATTCTGCCAGCCCTACATGCAGGCGCTGGCGGAGTTCCTCGCTGAAGAGGAAGGCTCCGGGAAGGTGGTCTTCCCGGACATCGAACACTGCTTCAATGCCCTCAACAGCACGCCTCTTGATGATGTGCGTGTTGTGATCCTCGGGCAAGATCCCTACCACGGCCCCAACCAGGCCCACGGTTTATCGTTTTCCGTAAGACCCGGCGTTCGCACGCCACCCTCTCTGGTTAATATGTTCAAGGAAATTCAGAGTGACCTGGGTATTCCACCACCGGATCACGGCTGCCTGCAACCCTGGGCAGAACAGGGCGTATTGCTGCTGAACAGTGTACTAACGGTGGTTCAAGGCCAGGCGGGGGCGCATCAGGGCAAGGGTTGGGAGACGTTTACAGACCGGGTGATCGAAACGGTGAACCGTGAGCGTGAAGGTGTGGTGTTTCTGCTTTGGGGCAGCTATGCCCGAAAGAAGGGGAAACATATTGATCGTACCCGCCACCATGTTCTTGAGGGACCCCATCCATCGCCGCTCAGTGCTTATCGAGGGTTCTTTGGTTGCAGGCATTTTTCCCAGGCTAATGAGTGGCTCAGGGAGCAAGGGCTTGAGTCTGTAAATTGGGAATTGCCTTCCAGGACGCATCTTGATTGTTCGTGATGCAAACTCCGATGATGAGAGAGTAGTCACGGGGTCACGGGGGAGCCTTCCCAAAACCGTGCGGAGCCATGGATGGCGGAGCCGAGCGTACAGGGACGTATTCACAGCGTGTTTTGGGAAGGCTCCCCCGTGACTGCTCGGCCGTAGCCGGAAAAAACTATTGAAGCAATGCCATCGCTGCTTCCATCTGAGCGTTAAGGTCTTCTTCTTCACTCATATCGATGTTCGGATCAAGGCCGAGGCGGTCAAAGGCTGGAATGGCCGTCCAGTCCATCTGCGCCCACGGGTGCTCTGAGCCCGCAAGCAGCTGCAGGCTAGCGACCATAACCAGGTCAGCGTAGTCTGCTGAAGGTACTTCTCTCTGAAATTTGGCGAATTCCAGCGGAACATTCTGCAAATCCTTCGGGAAATCCCATTTTTTCAGAATAGCGGTGCCAATTCTCGGGTGCAGCTCTTCAATAACGTTGTCCAGCAGGATGCTGCTGATCTGTATATCTTCATCTTCAACGTAGCGCAAAATGGGTAGCACGCCGATCAGATGAACCAGGCCGGCCAGGGTGGCCTGATCCGGTTTCAGCTTTGTATAGTGCTGGGCAAGTACATGGCAAATTCCCGCCACTTCGGTGCTGGCTTGCCAGGTTGCACGCAAGCGTTTGTCGATCATGTCGGAGGTCGCTTGAAACATCTGCTGCATAGCCAGACCCATGGCCAAGCTGCTTGTGTAGGCCATGCCAAGCCGGCTTACGGCCATGTTCAGGTTCTCTATGGCTCGGCTACCCCGGAAAAGAGGGCTGTTACACACGCGGATAATGCGGGCAGAAAGAGCTGTGTCGTTGCTGATGACCTTTACCAGATCGGCAATTGCCGAGTCCTCGGACTCGGCAATCTCCCTTACCTGAAGTGCGGCTTCCGGCAGTGTCGGCAGTAAGAGTTTGTCGTCTTCAATTGCGGCTGTAAGATCCGCCTTGATGGTTTCAGCAATGTTCGACATGATTTCGTATGGATCCGCTTGTCAGTTCAGAACACCGGTAATCCTTTGGAGCCGCGGCAATCTGAAGGTCAGAAGTATGAGATCTATATATAGCAAATTCTGACGGTCTTGCCTGTCAACTTATGTATCCTTTGGTTCAGTGTCCTCACGCTCGGTAACGGTGTAGGGCAGCGGTAGCGGCTCTAACAAGGCTTTCGGCAGACCATCTGGCCGCAGATCGCCGCTGGCTGCGTTATGGCGGATAACTGCAAGCAGTTCACAGGAGCCATCATTAAAGCCCACTGTGTTGACCACCTCGCCCACAGAGCGATCACCCGCCAAAATGGATGTTCCCGGCGCGGGTAGTGAACTGGTCTCCGCGACACGAAAGCGAAACAGGCTTTTTTTAAGTTGCCCGAGAAAGTGCATCCTGGCGATGATTTCCTGGCCGGTGTAACAGCCTTTCTTGAAATGTACGCCGCCAAGATGCTGCCAGTTAAGCATTTGCGGCACATAGGCTTCGCTGGTATCTGCGCTCAGCATGGGTACGCCGGCCGCAATCTCAGAGGCTTGCCAGTCGGAAAGGGTTTTCTCAGGGATGCTCTCCAGTTCCAGGTCACTTGCATTGGTTTGCCACAGTTCAAAGCGAGGTAACCCGTCTGCCGTATTTTCTGTGCGGATCAGAAACCCGCAGTCCAACGCAATAGTATCTCCAGCAGTTGCCAGGCTACTCAGCTCTTCTCCCGCAAGGCATGATGCAGCGTCGTTACCCAGCAAACCGATGATTCTTCCATCAGCCTGGATGGCCATAGTGGTGCCACGAAACAGCATCATGAATTTGCGCAGGTGAGCCATGATTGGCTCTGCTAACTCGCATGGAAGGTCAAGCAATACGTCTTCACCATCACGCAGCAGTCGGGTCAAGCAGTAGGCTCGGCCCTTTGGCGTGGCTCCTGCAGCACGGGGTGAGCTGCCCGTTTTGACATCATCAAGATTCTGGCTTAACTGGCCCTGCAGGAACTTGTCGGTGCTTGGGCCGGAGACGCGAACCAGAACCCTGTTGGTCAGCAGGATGCGCCCCGACTTCGGTGGTGGGCTTTCGGCAGATGCGTAAACAGGCGTGGCTGAAACAGGTGTTTCTGTACCAGTCATGGAAAAACTCCGGGCAAAATTCTATTCAGAGGATTGCTGAGCGCGGCCCAGTCTGAGCCACAGTCTCAGGCGACGAAACTGGTCTTCGGGCAGGTTTCCGGTAATCCGTTTGCCCGAGAGTAACACAACCGGATATGAAGAAGATCTGGAGGCGACGGGTTTGAGTTTCAAGAGCGCGATCCTGGAACTGATGCGGCTTGAACGGCATGCGCTCACAGCTACAGCTTGCCCATTGCCGAGTCGTGCGTAGAGTGTATTTTGATCGAGATACAGTCCTAAAACCGCGGAAGGCCCTGCAAGCAGGCCATTCAGCCGGTATTGGAGTAGGGCGCCCACTATGGTCAAAGGAGCCAGCGCGTGCATCCAGGTTTTTCCAGCCAGCCCCGCAACCAACAGGAAGGCGCTGGCGACCAACCAGGGTGCGGCTGCCAGGCAGCCGGCCGCTGCACAGCGTGACAGGGTCAGGTCAATCTGGCTGGACACGGGTCAGGATGATGTCAACGATACGTTGCAAGTCGGCATCATCAGGGCGGCTGCGTTGCATAAACCACTCGAACATATCGGTGTCTTCGCACGTCAGGAGTTTTCTATAGCGTTCCTGATCCTCAGCATCCAGGCCGAGATAAGCCTCTTCCAGAAATGGAATCAACAGGACATCCAGTTCCAGCATGCCGCGGCGGCTGTGCCACCATAGGCGTTTGAACTCCGGGCTGTCGGAAGTACCTTGGGTGTCTTGCATAATTACTCTCTTGGTCATTCCCTTTACGGTGAAGGGGTTCTGTAGGTCGTTGGTATCAGTACGGTATCACGGGCTTCGTGCAGTAGTCCCGGATAATCCAAAGTGTAGTGCAGGCCCCGACTTTCCTTGCGCTGCAGTGCTGAGCAGATAATCAGATCCGACACGGTGACCAGGTTTCTGAGTTCCAGAAGGTCGTTGGTTACCCGATAGTTGCTATAAAACTCACTGATTTCAGCGGACAGAAGGTCTACCCGGTGTTTGGCCCGCTGCAGGCGCTTCGTTGTGCGCACGATGCCCACATAGTCCCACATAAAGTGCCGTAGTTCGTCCCAGTTGTGGGAAATCACAACATCTTCATCTGAATCACGTACTTGGCTTTCATCCCATGGCGGAGCGTCTGGTGGGGGTGGGATGTCTGCTTCTCTGCGCGCAATGTCGGCGGCGGCCGCCCGGCCGTAAACCAGACACTCCAGTAGGGAGTTGCTTGCCATGCGGTTGGCACCATGGAGTCCCGTAAACCCTGCTTCACCTACAACGTAGAGTTGATTGATATCGGTTCTTGCCCGCTCATCGCTGACAATGCCGCCACAGGTGTAGTGTGCTGCCGGCACAACAGGTATGGGCTCTCGGGTGATGTCGATGCCAAATTCCAGGCATTTCTCGTAAATAGTGGGGAAATGATGCCGGATGAAGTCATCAGGCTTGTGACTTATGTCGAGGTACAGATGGTCCGCTCCCAAGCGCTTCATTTCATGGTCGATGGCTCTGGCTACTATGTCCCGCGGGGCGAGTTCTCCGCGCTTGTCAAAGCGATCCATGAAGCGGGAGCCGTCTGGCAGCTTCAGCAATCCACCTTCGCCCCTCACCGCCTCTGTAATCAGGAATGATTTGGCGTGGGGGTGGTACAGGCAGGTCGGGTGGAACTGGTTAAACTCCATGTTGGCCACACGGCAGCCTGCACGCCAGGCTATGGCAATGCCATCGCCCGAGGCGCCATCAGGGTTGGTTGTGTATCGGTACGCCTTGGAAGCACCTCCGGTTGCAATCACGGTGAAGCGCGCCCTGAACAACTCCACATGGTTGTCTTCAAGGTTCAGAATGTAGGCGCCAACACAGCGGTTCCCTGGCAGAGCCAACTTGCGGTTGGTAATCAGATCCACAGCAACACGCGCTGATCTGAGCTCAATATTGGGGCGAGCCTGTGCCTGGGCGGTCAAGGTTGTCGATACGGCGTACCCGGTGGCATCGGCTGCGTGAATGATGCGCCGGTGGCTGTGTCCGCCTTCGCGGGTAAGGTGGAATTGTGCATCTGTATCCCGGGTGAAATCAACGCCTGTGCCAATAAGCCAGTCAATGCTTTCTTTGCTGTGATCTACCGTAAAACGAACGGCGTCTTCGCTGCAGAGTCCACCGCCTGCCGCTAGAGTATCCTGAACATGGTTTTCGGCGCAGTCCTGGTCGTCCAGAACGGCGGCTATGCCGCCCTGAGCCCAGAGAGTGGCACCACTGCTTATGCCGGCCTTGCTGACTACGCACACCTTCAGGTGCTCTGGCAGGTTGAGTGCAACGGTCAAGCCGGCAGCACCGCTGCCAATAATAAGTACATCGTATTCGTAGGACTGTGGCATCGGGTCGTTGTCGCGGGCCATAATGTAGACGTGTATTGAACTAAACTTTACGCTTGCTGTCTATTTGGCCTGACGGATAACGTACCTCACGGGTAGGGTTGTCCTTTCTTAAAATGGGTGCCGGATAGAGAGTATGAGCCATCAGAAACTCGTAGCGGCCGAAATACTGGCCATGAAACCGGAGAGTACCGGCACATCGACCATGGCCTCAAATGATCAAAATCATGCTGAGCAGTCAGACCGTCAGACCGACCTGCAACTTGTTCGCAAAGTCCGGAACGGGGATCGCGCAGCCTTTGATTTGCTGGTTGTTAAATACCAGTCAAGGGTGGCGTCTATCATCAGCCGATATGTTTATGACAGCCAAGAGGTCATGGACCTGACCCAGGAAGCATTCATCAAAGCATACCGTGCTATTGATCGCTTTCGTGGTGACAGCGCATTTTACACATGGCTGTATCGTATTGCGGTAAACACCGCGAAAAACCATCTCGAATCCCGAAGCCGGAGGCCCCAGGGAAGCGCTGATTCAGCTGAAGCCGAGAATTTTGACGGTGGGCGGCGGTTGCGCGACATTGCCTCGCCGGAGCGCTTGCTACAACGGGAACAACTGCAGAAAGAGCTGAGCAAAGCTATAGCAAAACTGCCAGAGGAGTTGCGGTCAGCCTTCCTGCTGCGGGAGTACGATGGCCTCAGCTATGAGGATATCTCGCGAATATTGGAGTGCCCTGTCGGAACTGTGCGCTCGCGTATTTTTCGGGCCAGGGATGCTGTTGATCGGCACCTTGGGCCCCTGCTCAATCATTCGATGACGTAATTGAAGGTGCATCCTATGGATGATCGTCTCAGAGAAACATTGTCGGCTATGATGGACGACGAAGCTGACGAGTTGTCGGTCCGGCGCTTGTTGTCTCATGATAATCAGGCCGAAGTCTGTGCCCAGTGGCAGCGGTGGCAGGGTGTGCATGATCTTATGCACCGGGGTCACTCACCGGCTGAGGGCGTTGATGTAAGTGCGGCAGTGCGTGAAGAACTGGATGGACGCGCGAGACAGCAAGCGCCGGCCATATTGCGGCACACAAAGTCGCCACGACGATGGCAGTGGCCAGCCGCGGCAGCAATGGTTGCTGCTGCTTTACTGGTAGGCTTTGGCGCAGGTTCAGGCTGGGATGCCAGTGAGACCTCCCTGGATGCTCTGGCATCTGCCCCCGTAACAGAGCAGCTTACAACAGAGTCACCAGACATTGCTGCGCCAGTTCAGGAAGTTGCACTGCAGGGCCTTGATGAACAACAGTGGGAGCATATGAGTCGCTATTTGCTGGAGCACGCTCAGCACAACAGTGTAGGGGCGGGGCAGGGTTCGGTAGGCTACGCCCGTCTTGTCAGCGCAAGTGGCGGCTATTGATAGCAGAGTGTGAAGGTGTCCATGAGCAAAGCCCGTTATTTTGGTTTGAGCCTGGCTGAATTGCCATTGTTTCTCGTCCTCCTGTTAATGCTGAGCACAGCCATGCCGGCACACACGGCTGCCAGCGAGAAAACAGCAGCGGATTGGCTTGAGCAGTTGGGACCAGCCCTCAATATGACGTCCTATCGAGGCGTGTTTGTGTACGCGCGGGGCTCCAATGTTCATTCCATGCAGATTGCTCATCGATATCATAATGGCATTGTTGAGGAGAGGCTTGTCCTGCAGGACGGAGGCAGTGGCGAGATCGTTCGCAGGGATATGAATGTGGTTTGTGTGCTCCCGGAGCAAGGTAAGGTGCAGCTGGATGAAATTATTCCATCGGGTCCGTTTGCCGAGGCCTTTACTAGCCAGTTGATTCCCGTAAACCAGTGGTACAGGGCTGAACTCAAGGGCGAGGACCGCATTGCCGGCTATGAGGTGGTCACTGTTTCGCTGACCGCGAAAGACCGGCACCGATATAGTCACAGCCTTTGGCTGGAAAAAACCACAGGGCTTCTGGTAAAAAGCCACGTGCGTGCTGCTGATGGCGAGGTGCTGGAGCACTTCCAGTTTACCAGCCTGGAAATTACTGAAGATATCCCCGATGGCGAGTTGGTAATCCGCACTGAGGGCCGTGAAGTTTCTCGCACTCTGGGTGGTGCTGGTGCACAGGAGGGGTTTTCAAAGGCGTCGCGTATGCATGGCTGGCATCTTGATTGGCGCCCGGAAGGATTTGAACCTGCCGCCGCGCCAGGCTCTGGCAAGGGGCAGGCAGTTGCGTTTTCCGACGGGCTGGCGGCATTCTCTGTGTTTGTTGAGCCTGCGGGTAAAGTCAGTATGCCTACAGGGGCTTCGCGCATTGGAGCGACAACGATCTATATGCGCCAACTGGAAAGCGGGAACAACGCGTTTTTAGTGACCGTGGTAGGTGAGTTGCCCCCGGCTTCGGCGCGTCAGGTTGCCGAGTCGGTGCGAATAGATGAAACATTTGTGCTGGGTGTGAACTAAACGTGATTACGGAGACCGGAAAAGTTGTGGCTGTTACGGAAGGCTACGCCTGGGTTCAGACCATTCGAGCCAATGCCTGCCAGAGCTGTTCCGCGCGCCATGGTTGCGGGCAGAAGCTGCTGGCCACAGCCACAAGCGGTCGTGCCAATCAGGTTCGCGTTGTTAATTCGGTGAACGCCCAGGTAGGTCAGAGCGTGACACTGGGTATTGGTGAGAGCGCCCTGCTTGGTGCTTCGTTGCTGGTGTATGCGCTTCCGCTACTACTAATGGTAGTGGCTAGCTTGGCTGGACACCAGTTATTCGGGGGCAATGATTTTGCTGCAATGACTGGCGCGGCGGCCGGTCTTGCAACTGGCTTTGCGATAAGCCGAAAATTACAGCGCCGGAATGCCGGTAGCTATGAACCCAAACTGCTTCGGGTTAACCAAATCCCGGCCGGAGCGGTTTCCCACACAGACTCGTTAACATGACTTACAGGGGATCCTGATATGCTGAGATTGATACCAGCAATTAACCGGTTTTCCCCGGCATCACTCACTCAGAGGGTGCCGGCTTCTGTACTGATGATGCTGCTTTCGATTGTGCTTGTTGTCTGGAGTCAGGCTGCTTCTGCGCGGAGCTTGCCAGACTTTACCGAGTTGGTTGAGGAAAATGCCGATGCTGTCGTCAACATAAGTACTACCAGTGCTCCCGCCGCTGGTAACACACGCTTTCACGGTTTGCCTTTTGATGAGCGACAGCTCGATCAGTTGCCCGAGTTTTTCCGGGAGTTCTTTGGTGGACCGCAGTCACCCTTTGGTGGCGGACCAGGTGGCTCCCAGCCGCGTCGTTCCATGGGATCCGGATTCATTGTGTCTACTGATGGTTACGTGCTGACCAACAACCATGTTGTTGAAGGGGCCGATGAAATAATTGTGCGGCTCAATGACCGTCGTGAGTTGCCGGCAACATTGGTTGGCACCGATCCCCGCTCGGATATGGCGGTTTTGAAACTCGAGAACGGGGATGATTTGCCGGTTGTGAAAACCGGGCGGTCCAAGGATCTGAAGGTGGGTGAGTGGGTGTTTGCCATAGGTTCACCGTTTGGCTTTGATTACACCGTTACCGCGGGCATTGTCAGCGCGTTGGGGCGTTCACTGCCGTCAGAAAACTATGTGCCGTTTATCCAGACAGATGTGGCCATCAATCCGGGCAACTCAGGTGGTCCACTGTTCAATCTGGATGGTGAAGTGATTGGCATCAACTCCCAGATCTACACCCGCTCCGGAGGATTCATGGGGGTGTCCTTTGCGATTCCCATTGATGATGCCATGAGCGTTTTTCGCCAGATCCGTGATAAGGGTGCGGTTTCTCGTGGTTGGCTGGGCGTGCTGATTCAGGAAGTTAACCGTGATCTCGCCGAGTCGTTTGGACTCAAGCGCCCAAGAGGAGCCTTGATTGCCGAGGTGATGGATGGCTCGCCAGCTCAGGCTGGCGGCTTGCGGTCCGGCGATATTGTTCTTGAATACGATGGTGACGACATTCATCTTTCGTCAGATCTTCCGCCCATGGTTGGCCGCACCCCGGTGGGAGAGTCAGCTCGCCTGACGGTTCTTCGCGGTGGCAAAGAGATCACGCTGAACGTAGAGATCGGCCAGTTGCCTGATGAGCGTAGTGCTCAGCAGTCGGCCCCCTCAGGTGGTAGTTCCTCCACGGCGCCTCTGGGGCTCACCGTTGAGCCTTTGCCCTCGGATCTGGCTGATTCTATTGGGGTATCTGGTGGCGTTGTAGTAACGAACGTTGGCAGAGGTCCAGCATACAATGCCGGCATTCGCGCCCGGGATGTGATCACCGAGATCAACAGAAAGGCAGTATCGTCGGTAGAGGATTTCCGGAAGGTTGTCAGAGCCTTGCCGGAAGGGCGGGCAGTCTCAGTTCGCGTTGTGCGCCAGGGGCGGGCTGTTTATCTGGTTATGAAACCCTGATACTGCTGATCCGACCGCCCGTATTTAATGATGAAAGCCTTCAGGCCTGATGCAAAAAAACGACAGGCCTGGAGGCTTTTGTTATACTGGCACTCTAAAATAACCAATAATAAGAGCGGCCACGGAATGGACCAGGTTATATTATGATGAACAGAAAGGATCTCCCTCTCCTGCAGCTTCTGAAGCCCCGTAATGCCTGGCTCGCCTGGTTGCTTCTGGTCGTGGCCGTTGCTGTAACCATCGCTTCCTGGCAGTTTTCCATTCGCCTCGTAGAAGATCGTACGGAAGCCAGGTTTCGAACCCAGTCACTGCAATTGAAAACGGCAATTGAAGAGCGCTTGCTTAACTATGAGCAGGTATTGGCCGGCAGTGCCGGGCTCTTTGCGGTTACGGGGGATGTGTCCCGAGACGAGTGGCGGGAATATGTTCGAAATGTAGACATAGACCGCTATTATCCGGGTATTCAAGGCATAGGCTTTGTTCAGCGCATTGAAGTGCGTGACATGGCTGATCACATTGCTTCCGTGCGGGCCGAAGGTGTGTACAAGTACTTGGTGAAGCCACTGGGAGTCGGGCCTTACTATTACCCTATGGTGTACCTGGAGCCGGGAACCGAAAGCAATCGGCGGGCGCTTGGCTACGACGCTTTCAGTGACCCGGTTCACCGTAAGGCCATGGAGCAATCCCGGGACAATGCTATTCCGACGTTAACGGGCAAAGTGGTTCTGGTGCAGGAAGAGATGGAGGAAGGGCAGGCCAGTTTCCTCATGTATTACCCGGTTTATCAGGGTGGAGATGTGCCCGACATACGGGCCGAACGGCGAATGATGTTGGCAGGTTTTGTATTCAGTGCCTTTCGCATGAACAACCTGCTTGACGGTATCGTCGGCTTGATTTCGCCTTTTCTGGATGTCCGCATTTACGATAATGGCGACGCGGTCCGCGAAAACCTGATGTACGGCTCAAACCTCGGTTCACTGGACGACCAGTTCAGTTTCGACATGAGTCAGGTCGTAAGCCACGGCGGGCGTGACTGGCTTCTGCAAACCCGCTCCACTCCCGCATTCGATTATCTGGCGTCGGATCCACGGCCATCCATAGTACTGGGAACCGGCATTGTGATAAGTCTGCTGCTGTTCATCGTAGCTTTAGTGCTGATCCGCTCGCGGCTCATGGCGCAGATCAGTGAAGGACGTTATCGCGCCATTACCGAGGGCGCAGCCAATGTGACGCTGGTTATGGATGAGGCGGGTACACCTCTTTACGCCAGCCCGTCGAGTTTCGATATTCTCGGGTTTAAGCCCGGTGAACTACAAGCGCTTGCATTGGAAAAACTTGTGCATGAGGACGATTGGTCGCAGTTGAAGGAGGGATTTGATGAGGCGGTAAAGGCGCCAGGTAAACAAATGCCGGTTATCCGGGCGCGTATTTACGACGCTAATCACAACTGGCGCGACATGGAAGGCACCTATACGGCCATGCTGACTGTACCCGGTGTGGACGGCGTGGTGCTCAGCCTGCGAGATCTTACCCAGCTTAAGGCAGCCCAGTCTGAGTTGCACCGGTTGGCATTCTACGACCCGCTTACCGGAATGGCTAACCGCCAACTGTTCAAAGATCGTCTCAATAACGTCGTGCATCGAAGTCGGAGAAGTGGCGAGCCGGCTGCCCTGATGTTTTTGGACCTCGATGGTTTTAAACGCATCAACGATACTCTTGGTCACGATGCGGGCGACGAGCTTTTGTGCCAAGTGGCAGCCTGGCTTGAGGGCTGTGTGCGTGAGGAAGATTCTGTGGCCCGTTTGGGTGGCGATGAATTTGTTGTATTACTGTCGCAAATCAGTGGTGCAGACGCGGCGGGCAAGGTTGCCGAAACCATTCTGCGCAGGCTATGCCAGAGGATTCGTCTGAACGATCATGAAGTCGGGATTACGGTGAGCATTGGCATCACCATGATCCCCCATGACAGTGAAGACCCGGGAACCCTGATGAAATACGCAGATCTGGCCATGTACCGGGCCAAGGAAATGGGCCGGAACACTTACCAGTTCTTTACGCCCTCGATGAACATAAAGGCTGCTCGACGCTTATTGCAGCAGGAAGAGTTGGCAGCCGCCCTGGAAGGTGAGCGATTTGTTTTGCACTACCAGCCTAAAATAGATCTGGCGAGTGAACGAGTGATTGGTGTTGAGGCCTTCCTGCGGTGGCATCACCCGGAAAAAGGCCTGGTATCGGCACAGCAGTTTATAAACCTGGCCGAAGAGACCGGCCTGATTGTGAGCTTGGGTGAAATGGCTCTGCGCCAGGCCTGTATCCAGGTGCAGGCGCTGGAGCGGGCGGGTTTTGAAGACTTGAAAATGGCGGTAAATCTTTCTGTGAGGCAAGTAACGGACACCTGCTTCCTTGATATGGTTCGCCAGGTGATCACCGAGACCGGTGTTTCCCCTGAAAAGCTTGAGCTGGAAATGCCGGTAGAGTTATTGAATGAAGATCCGCGTATGCTGCGCGAGCTGCTTGTTTCACTCAATGATCTTGGTGTTTGCCTGATTCTGGATGATTTTGGTGCAGGCTCTTGCTCTCTGGTTGCCTTACAGCAGCTCCCCCTTGATGTGATCAAAATTGATCACCGGTTCATTCGGGACATCCCCTATAATGTCAGTGCAACCGATGTGGCGTCTGCGGTTATTGCGCTGGCGCAAAAGCTCCACCTTACTGTTGTGGCTGAAGGTGTCGAGACTCCGCAACAGCTGAGCTTTCTGAAATCCGCCGGATGCACCCAGTGTCAGGGTAATCTGTTCAGTTACCCGCTCGATGAAGATGCGCTGATCGGCTTCCTTATTAGACAATATGAACGTCCGGTTATTTCCTGAACATGGCAATGATGGCCGGTAACCGGTAAAATCACGCCGGTCCCGGATACTGGTAATGGCCTCTCCGGGCTCAATCCTTCGTCTTTATTATGAGTATTCATTGTCTGTGACTGAACTGAGCCGAATCCGTAACTTCTCTATTATTGCCCATATCGACCATGGCAAATCCACCCTTGCAGACCGTTTTATCCAGATCTGCGGCGGCCTGACCCAAAGGGAAATGGCCGCGCAAGTACTGGATTCCATGGATCTGGAGCGGGAGCGGGGCATTACCATCAAGGCCCAGAGCGTTACGCTGCATTACACGGCGCGGGATGGCGAGGTCTACAAACTGAACCTTATTGACACCCCGGGGCACGTGGATTTTTCCTATGAAGTGTCGCGTTCGCTCTATGCTTGTGAAGGCGCGCTGCTGGTTGTAGATGCTGGTCAGGGCGTTGAGGCCCAGTCGGTCGCCAACTGCTACACGGCCATCGAGCAGGGTCTGGAAGTTGTACCGGTACTGAATAAAATGGATTTGCCCCAGGCCGAGCCGGAGCGGGTAGCTGCGGAAATAGAAGATATCATCGGGATTGATGCGTCAGATGCGGTGCGCTGTTCTGCCAAGAGCGGAATGGGCGTAGAAGATGTTCTGGAAGACCTCATCAAGAAAATTCCGGCGCCTCAGGGTGATCGATCTGCGCCGCTGCAGGCTTTGATCATCGATTCCTGGTTCGATAACTATCTGGGTGTCGTTTCGCTTGTCCGGGTTACCCAGGGTGTTATGAGAAAAGGCGACAAGATTGTTCTCAAGTCGACGGGCAAGGCTTGGAGCGCCGATAAAGTAGGGATTTTTAACCCCAAGCCTCACGACACGAATATACTGGAAGCCGGCGATGTAGGTTTTGTGGTTGCTGGTATCAAGGATATCCACGGTGCGCCGGTTGGCGATACCATTGTGCACCACAAGTTTTCCGAAGAAACTCCCATGCTCCCGGGGTTTAAAAGGGTTCAGCCCCAGGTGTATGCCGGTCTGTTCCCTGTAAGCGCGGATGATTACAACGATTTCCGTGATGCGCTTGAAAAGCTTACCCTGAATGACGCTTCCCTGTTCTATGAGCCTGAAAGTTCAGACGCTCTGGGCTTTGGGTTCCGCTGTGGCTTCCTTGGCATGTTGCACATGGAAATCATTCAGGAACGCCTTGAGCGCGAATACGATATAAACCTGATTACCACCGCACCCACTGTTATATACGAGGTGTTGACCAAACAGGGCGAGACCTTGTCGGTGGACAGCCCCTCAAAGTTGCCGGATGTTGGCTCAATTGAGGAAATGCGGGAGCCTATTGTTGAAGCAAGTATTCTGGTCCCCCAAGAGCATTTAGGTAACGTTATAGCGCTCTGTGAAGAGAAGCGTGGCGTGCAGAAAAATATGCATTTTACGACCAATCAGGTGCAACTGACCTACGAGCTACCCATGGCCGAAGTGGTGCTCGATTTCTTTGATCGCATTAAGTCAGCCAGTCGCGGTTTTGCCTCTCTTGACTACCATTTTGTCCGTTTTCAGACGGCGAATCTGGTGCGCCTGGATGTTCTCATAAACGGTGATCGGGTAGACGCTCTGGCGCTGATTGTTCACAAAGATCAGTCTCACTACAAAGGGCGTCAGCTCATAGAGAAGATGAAAGAGCTGATTCCCCGTCAGATGTTCGATATAGCTATTCAGGCAGCTATCGGTAATCAGGTGGTGTCCAGGGTCAGTGTTAAGGCACTGCGGAAAAACGTAACGGCAAAATGTTACGGCGGCGATGTCAGCCGAAAGAAAAAGCTGCTCCAGAAGCAGAAGGAAGGTAAAAAACGCATGAAGCAGGTAGGAAATGTCGAAGTACCTCAGGAAGCGTTCCTTGCCGTGTTGAAAGTCGATAATTAGAAGGCATCTTGATGGATATTGATTTTCCTCTGGTTCTGGTTGTTTTGACCCTGGTGTCAGGGTTGATCTGGCTGGCAGATATTTTGTTTTTGCGTAAGCGCCGCCTTGCAGAAGCTCCTGCAGATACCGCTGATGATCTACCTAAAGAGCCGTACCTGGTTGACCTCAGCCGTTCGTTTTTCCCTGTACTGGCGGTTGTTCTCATCCTCAGATCTTTCCTCGTGGAGCCCTTTCAGATTCCTTCGGGTTCCATGCTGCCGACTCTGGAGGTTGGCGATTTTATTCTGGTTAACAAGTACGCCTATGGGTTACGCCTGCCAGTTGCCGGAACCAAGGTTTTCAGCATCGGAGAGCCTGAAAGAGGCGATGTAATGGTCTTCCGCTATCCCGAAGACGGCAAAACCAATTACATCAAGCGGGTGGTTGGTTTGCCTGGGGATACAGTGAGCTACCGTAACAAGGAGCTGCACATTAATGGCGAGAAGGTTGAAAGCGAATTTGTGGTGCGTCTGCCACCGGTGGAGGTACGCCGGGAAAAACTGGGTGAGGCAGAGCACGATGTTTTCCTGACCATGGGACGCCCGGGTGCTGCCGGAGAGGGTGAGTGGCAAATACCCGAAGGTGAGTACTTCATGATGGGTGACAACCGCGACAACAGTAACGATAGCCGTTATTGGGGCACGGTGCCCGATGAGCTGATTGTGGGTAAGGCCTTTGCAATCTGGATGCACTGGAAATCCCTCACCAGTCTGCCATCCTTCAAGCGGGTTGGCGGCATTGAGTAATATTTACTATTCCGGAGTTCCGATGTAATGAAGAAGAATAATCTCTCGGCTATGAGCCGCCAAGGTGGTGCTTCAGCGCTTGTTATCCTGATTATGGTGCTGTTTTTTGGCAGCTTGCTCACACTGCTGATTAAAGTTGGGCCGGCGTATATGGACGATTATACCATTCAGGAAGCACTTCAGAGCCTAGACGGTACCGAAGGCCTGTCACGGATGGGACCCGCTCAGATTCTTACGCTAATCAATAAGCGCTTGAGCGTGAATAGTATTCGCAGTTTCGACACCCAAAATATCACGGTCGAGAAAGATGGTGAGCTTGTTTTGATTGGCGTGGACTATGAGGTCCGTACTAATATTTTTCGCAATATTGACTCCATTGTTCACTTTCAGCACAGCTATGAGATGAAGGGTAAGTGAGTTCGCAACCAGACCTCGATCAACTGCAACGGCGCATTGGCTATCAGTTCAAGTCGCCGGAACGCCTGATGCTGGCGCTTACGCACCGGAGTTATGGCAACCAGAATAATGAGCGGCTTGAATTTCTTGGCGACTCCATTGTTAATATGGTGATTGCTGAGTATTTGTTCCTGAATTTCGATAAAGCCCGGGAAGGCCACTTGAGCCGGTTGCGGGCGCGAATGGTAAAGGGGGTAACCCTGGCGGAAATTGGCCGGGAGTTCGAGTTGGGAAGCTATTTGAGGCTAGGCTCCGGCGAGCTGAAAAGCGGGGGTTTTCGCCGCGAATCCATTCTTGCGGATGCAGTAGAGTCAGTCATTGGTGCTATATACCTGGACAGTGATTTTCACACTTGTCGCGAACAGATATTGCGCTGGTTTGAACCCCGACTGAAGCAGCTCGATCTTCAGGATACCCAGAAAGACCCTAAAACCCGTCTACAGGAATATCTGCAGTCCCGGCAGTTTCCACTGCCGAGATACGATGTCATTACTGTAAACGGTGAAGCCCATAACCAGACATTTCATGTGTCCTGTGTGTTGCCTTCCCTGGATCGAAAGACCAGTGGAGTGGGCAGCAGCCGCCGCATAGCGGAGCAGGAAGCAGCCCGTAGCGCGCTGAAACAACTCGGCGTGGAGACACCCTGATGAATGATATTACCCGCCCGGAAAACCCTGATAGCCGTTGTGGCTTTGTTGCGATAGTTGGCCGCCCCAATGTGGGCAAGTCGACATTGCTGAATCATATTCTTGGGCAGAAGTTGAGCATTACCTCCCGTAAACCACAAACCACACGCCATAAGGTTTTGGGTATTAAAACCGAAGGCCCGGTACAGGCGATTTATGTAGACACACCGGGAATGCACGTGGAAGAGCCGCGGGCTCTGAACCGTTATATGAACAAAGCCGCTACCTCGGCACTTTCTGGCGTGGATGTTGTTGTCTTTGTGGTGGATCAGCTTGCCTGGACAACGGCTGACGAAATGGTGCTGGAAAAATTGAGCAAGCTTGAGTGTCCGGTTATTCTGGCGGTAAATAAAGTAGACCGGATTGAGAAGCGGGAAAACCTGTTGCCGCACCTGGACATGCTTTCCAAAAAGCGGAACTTTGCCGAGATTATTCCGATGTCGGCATTGAAGGAAACTAATTTGGAGCCACTGGAAGAGGCGGTGAGCCGCTTCTTGCCAGAGAGCGTTCACTTTTATCCCGATGACCAGATAACCGATCGCAGCGAGCGCTTTATGGCGTCAGAAATGGTGCGGGAAAAAATCACTCGTCAGCTAGGCGCTGAGCTGCCTTACTCTGTTGCCGTGGAAATTGAAGAGTTCAAGCATGATGGCAAAACCCTGCACGTATCGGCGTTGATTCTTGTGGAGCGAGAAGGTCAGAAAAAAATCATGATTGGCGATAAAGGTGACCGGCTTCGTAGTATTGGGCAGGAAGCCCGAGCCGATATGGAGCGCATGTTTGATAGCAAGGTCATGCTGAAGTTGTGGGTGAAAGTGAAGCGTGGCTGGGCCGACAGCGATCGTGCTCTGAAAAGTCTGGGCATGAACGACTTCTAAAGCCGCCATGCCCGCTGAGGCACTATGAGAAAAGATGCGCAACACCAGGAGCCAGCCTACGTGATTCACCGCCGGCCCTGGCGGGAAACCAGTCTCATGGTAGACCTTTTTACCCTGAACCATGGTCGTCTCAGTGTTATAGCCCGCGGTGCCAGTGGTAACAAGAGTCCTCTGAAAGCTCAGCTCCAGCCCTTTCAGCCATTGGTGCTAGGCTGGACCGGGCGCGGCGAACTGAAAGCCCTGACGGATGTAGATGTTCGTGATGGCCCGGCGTTACAGCGCACGGTAGCTCTCTACAGCGGGCTGTATATGAATGAACTGATACAGCGCGTACTGCCACAGGCAGACCCTCACCCAACTCTCTTTGCCGCATACATTGAAGCAGTTGCGCAGCTAGCACAAACGCCGGATGTAGAGCCGGTACTGCGAAAATTTGAGCAGGCATTTGCAGCCGCTCTCGGGTACGATTTTTCCTGGGATCTGGCGATGGACACAGGTCAGCCTGTTCTTGCCACGCACACCTATTGCTACGACCCTGAACAAGGTATTGTTGCTGCTGCCACAACGGGCGTGCGTTTGCAGAACTTGCCCGGGGAAACGCTACTGGCCCTTGCCGGTGGAGATTACGAAACCACGACAAGCCGCCGGGTATCAAAGCGAGTGATGCGCGTCCTGACAGATTATCTGCTTCAGGGGCGACCGCTGAACAGTCGCAGTCTTTTCAATCACCATAGGGGAGAACGACATGAGTCCTAGAGTATTGCTTGGTGTCAATATCGATCATATTGCCACCTTACGTGAGGCCCGGGGAACGCGTTATCCCGATCCGGTTCACGCTGCATTGATTGCAGAAGAAGCAGGCGCAGACGGGATTACTATTCATCCCAGGGAAGATCGACGCCACATCCAAGATCGTGACGTGCTGCTGCTGAAAGAAATGCTGCAGACCAAAATGAATCTCGAGATGGCTGTTACCGATGCCATGCTGGAGTTTGCTGAGAAAATTCGCCCCGAGTGTGTGTGCCTGGTTCCGGAAAAGCGGGAAGAGCTGACAACTGAGGGTGGTCTGGACGTTGTTGGCCAGGAAGAACGAGTGGCGAAGGCATGTAAACGTCTAGCGGAAATTGGCGCTGAGGTTTCCCTGTTTATTGACCCTAACCCGGAACAGATTGACGCGGTTGTTCGCTGCGGTGCGCCGGTAATCGAATTGCACACGGGCGAGTACGCTGAGGCGGTGGGTGAGGAAGCCCAAGAAGCAACGTTCAAGGCCTTGGCAGAGGCAACAGCCTATGCCCGAAGTAAAGGCCTTATTGTAAACGCAGGACATGGCTTGCACTATCACAATACCGAGCGGATTGCGGCTATCCCAGGTATTAACGAGCTCAATATTGGACACGCGATTATAGCCAGAGCGGTGTTCAGCGGCCTCAAAGAGGCTGTTCAAGATATGAAAGCAATTATTGTCCAGGCGAGCACGCAAGGCTGACCGGTACTTCAACGTGCAGTTACACCACCATCAGCTGGTTTCAGCCCGCTGGTGGTGTTCCCGGAACATGCTCTGCCAATCGGTCTGGTCACTCCAGATTTGCAAGCGCTCAATAGCTGACATCAGCTGATCTTTCTGTAGCTCCATGTCTGGTTCAGAGCGCTTCAGTGCTGTTTCAAAGCGGTTTGCGGCATTGCGGAGTTCCGGAACGCCGCAATAGCGCGTGGCACCGTGAACCTTGTGCACGCACTCCAGCAAGCCCTCGAGATTCCCTTTGCCCCAGAGCCGCTCAATGTTGTTGAAATCTGCTGGCAATTGTTCCAGCAGCATGCTGAACAGCTCCTCTGCTAAATCTGCTTTGCCTGCAGCCAGTTGAATACTTTCATGCACGTTGACGCACTCCCGCTGCATTTTCCGGGTAGAGGGTCTGAGGGCGCGCCTTGTATCCCGTACTTCGGGTACAGGAATACGGCCTGTTTGGCCCGAGCCTTGGCATAGATAACCGGTGCATTCAAATATGGTTTCTGCCAACTGCTCGCTGCTGATGGGCTTGGGCATATAACCGTCAAACCCTTGGCGGGTCAGCCTTTCCTGTTCATCAGACAGGGCGTGTGCCGTTAGTGCAATGATGGCAGTTCTGTGGTTACTGTTATCCAGTTCACGAAGTCGCGCGGTTGTTTCCACACCGTCCATGCCCGGCATCTGTAGATCCATGAACACCAGGTCAAAAGCCTTTTTCCTGGCTTTGCTCAAGGCTTCAAAACCGCTGGACGCACCCTCGGCATCTACTTGATAGTCGTCCAATAAGGTCATGACCAGCTTCAAATTGGCGTCGTTGTCGTCTACTGCCAGCACCCGGGGCACATTCACAGGAGCGGGCAGGCGCGCGGAGTGATCCTGGCGCGAAATACCTTGCCCGGACGTATTAATGCCATGGACCAGGAGCAGTAGCTCATCGTACAGAGCATCGCGGCGTATGGGCTTCGTCAGGTGGCCGCTGGCGAGCCCTGCTAGAGGAGTGTCGTGGATTTCCAGAGTTGGCGTCAGCAGCAGTGTGCGACAGTCCCGCTCAATCTCTATGGCTCTTACCAGCCCGCAATACTGGCTCGAATTCAGCAGGTGTCGGGTAATCCCAACGATGGCTACGGCATAACCTGACTGGCTCTTCTGGGCTTCTTCTATTTTCTCCTGCATGGTGCCCGGACATGTAACGCGATCAACCGTCATGCCCCATTCGCGCAGATGGTGCTCAACGGCAAGACCACAGGTTTTCTGATGCTCCAGATATATAGCCCGCTCGCCCTGCAGAGCGTCTCGTGGGGCGCCGGCCTCGCCACCCGAAGAAAGCTCGGGTGTCAGTGTGAACCAGAAGGTGGAGCCTTTACCCAGCTCACTTTCCAGTCCAATCTGGCCTCCCATTTCTTCCACCAGGCGCTTGGAAATTGCGAGCCCAAGGCCGGTACCACCATATTGCCTGGCAGTAGAGGCATCTGCCTGGCTGAATGCGTTAAACAGTGACTGTTGCTGAGCCCGGGACAAACCTACCCCGGAATCTGTAATGCTCAGCCGGAGGATGACGCGGTTGTTTTCCTTGTCCTCGTCTTCAAGGCTTGCGCGCAGCACTACCTCACCGGTCTGGGTGAACTTGATCGCATTGTTAACCAGGTTGGTAATCACCTGCTTTACCCGCAAAGGGTCACCCATGATGTTATCCGGCACGTCGTTGTACACCAAGGGTACAAGGTCCAGGTTTTTGCTGTGGGCTGCAGGGGCCAGCATCACCATCACTTCTTCCACTATGTCTCTTAGTTGGAAGGGAACGCGATCAAGAATCAGCTTGCCAGCCTCTATTTTGGAGAAGTCCAGAATGTCGTTAATGATGGTGAGCAGGATTTCGGAAGATTTGCGTATGGTGCTCAAGTGGTCCCGTTGCTGGCGGGGTAGAGGGCTTTTGAGCAGTAGCTCGGTAAAGCCGATAATGCCATTGAGCGGGGTGCGGATCTCATGGGACATGTTTGCCAGGAATTCGGACTTTATTCGGCTGGCCTCGAGAGCCTCCTTACGAGCGAAATCCAGTTCAATGTTCTGAATTTCAATGGTCTCCAGGGTTTCTCGCAAGTCTTCAGTAGCTTGATCAATATTTTGTTGCATTTCGGCCTGGGCTTTACTCAGCTCCTCTGCCATGGCGTTCAGGCCAGATTCCAGTTGTTCAAATTCCGGGCCTGCGTTCGTATGAATCCGGGTGTCGAGTTTGCCTTCTTTCAGCTTTGCAACGGCTTCGTTGAGCTCGAAAACGGGGCTGGTGAATGCACGGCTGAGGCGCATGGCAATTAGCAGGCTGAAAACAACGCCGCCAAGAACCAGCAGCAGGGATATCAGCAGGGCTTTGTAGGTTTCTTTCTCTGTTCGGATATGGGACATCTCCACAGCAACCCAGCCCAGAGGTTCTCTTTGCTCCATGGTAGGCTGCTGAGGGTCCGGGGCACTCATGGACTGGATCATCAGGTCCTGTAGAAAAACCGGGTTAACAAAACGGGTGCTGGTTTTTCGGGTAATACGGCTTGCCTGGTCGCTGGCAAGTTCCTGGCTGTCGAGGTTGTCGGAGCTGCCGGGGCCGGTGTGCAACAGGCGGCGGCGGTCGCTGTTGAAGAAGGTGATTGAGCGCACATCCTGTTCTTCCAACAGGGCGTTGGAAAGGCTGCTCAGCAGACTGCGGTTTGCTGTAAACAAACCATACTCCGAGCCGGCCGCCAGCTGGCGGGAGAGCGACTCGCCACGATCCTCCAGCAGGCTTTCAATATTGTTAACCCAGCTATAGGTAAAAAACAGCCCAAGCATAAGGGTGGTGATAAGGGTGGGAACAAGCGTTACCACCAGTACTTTTTTGCGAATGCCCCAACGTCGCATACCAGATTCCTGCAGCTAACTTAACACCGCCGGCTGAGCGGGTTACGTCCTTGTAATAGTAGTTCGTCCGGGCACAGGTATCTTTGGTAAACATGCCGGCCGAACGGGAAAAAACACTACACATATAGCCTTCAGTCATGGATTTAGCCAGAAGCTGTATTGGGCGACCGGGGCTATAAGGCGTATCATGCCAGCCCAAAAGTGTACCACAGGGTTCATATATGCATTTTCCTACGATAGAAGATTTTGTCGGGCATACGCCTCTGGTTCGATTGCAGCGCCTTCCTGGTGACACCAGTAATGTGATTCTGGCAAAACTGGAGGGTAATAACCCCGCAGGCTCTGTTAAAGACCGGCCAGCCATGGGAATGATTCAGGAAGCCGAGCGCCGGGGTGAAATTAAACCTGGTGATACATTGATTGAGGCTACAAGTGGAAACACCGGCATTGCGCTGGCCATGGCTGCCGCTATCAAGGGCTATCGGCTGACACTCATCATGCCATCCAACATGAGCGAAGAGCGCCGGGCGTCCATGAGGGCCTATGGTGCCGAGATCATTACCGTAAGCCAGGAGGAGGGCATGGAAGTTGCCCGTGATATGGCTTTGAAAATGGATGCGGAAGGTAAAGGCAAAGTGCTGGATCAGTTCAACAACCAGGACAATCCTTTGTCCCACTATCGCACAACTGGCCCTGAAATCTGGGAGCAGACCGCAGGGCGAGTAACGCATTTTGTTAGCTCGATGGGTACCACGGGCACTATTATGGGTGTTTCCCAGTACCTGAAAGAACGCAATCCCGATGTAGGCATTATAGGATTGCAGCCAAAGGAAGGCGCCTCTATACCAGGAATTCGCCGTTGGCCAGAAGCCTACCTGCCCGGCATATACGACGCGACCCGCGTGGATCAAGTGCTTGATATTGGACAGCAAGAGGCTGAAGACACAATGCGTGCGCTTGCAGAGCGGGAAGGAATTTTCTGCGGCGTGTCATCCGGGGGCTCCATTGCGGCCGCACTCAGGCTCTCCGAACAGGTTGAAAACGCGATAATCGTGGCCATTATCTGTGATCGCGGCGACCGCTATTTATCCACTGGCGTGTTCCCCGGCGCCTGAATCTGACGACACCAAGAGAACAAACTATGAGCAGACGACGCAGGAAGGCACTTCCTACGGAACCCGTACGCTGTGAAGTGGAGAAGCTTAGCCATGATGGCCGCGGTATCGCTCGTCAGGACGGAAAAATTCTGTTTGTCGATGGCGCCTTACCGGGTGAAACCGTTATGGCCAAAGTAGTCTCCACTCGCAGTAAATTTGATGAGTTGCGCACGCTTGAGGTTTTGGAAGCCGCCCCGGATCGTGAGTCCCCTCCCTGTGAGTTTGCTGATCTTTGTGGTGGCTGTAGCCTCCAGCATATGGCCAGTGATGCGCAGATCCGATTTAAGGAAAACACGCTGCGAGAGCAGTTTGCGCATTTTGGTGGTATAGAACCGGAAGAGTGGATTGCGCCGCTGCGCCCGGAAAGCAACTTGGGTTATCGCCGCAAAGCCCGTATGGGCGTGCGCTATGTTAAGGCTCGTGAATCGGTACTGGTAGGCTTTCGAGAGAAGAGAAACAGCTTTCTGACGGATATTGATCGGTGTGTGGTGCTGGATCCACGCATTGGCGAACGCATTGTTCCTTTGCGTGAGTTGCTGCACAGTATGGATGCCTATGCCCGGATTCCTCAGGTAGAAGTTGCTTGTGGCGACGATGCTGCGGCAATGGTATTCCGTAACATGGATGACCTGAGCAGTGGCGACCGGGAAAAACTGATTACCTTTGGCCAGGCCCATGACCTGCATATTTATCTGCAGCCCAAAGGTCCGGATACCGTGCACCGTATCTGGCCGGAATCAGCCGACAAAGCTGATGAGCGTCTCAGCTATCGCCTTGATGCGTTTGATCTCACCATGAAGTTTCATCCCATGGACTTTACCCAAGTCAATGCAGACATTAATAAAGCCATGATAAACAGGGCCGTGGAATGGCTGGATGTGCAGCCGGGTGAGCGGGTTCTGGATCTGTTCTGCGGTCTGGGTAACTTTACGCTCCCGCTTGCGCGCAAGGGCGGGCAGGTGATTGGCGTGGAAGGCGATGATGCTATGGTTGTCCGGGGCCGCGAGAATGCGAAGCTGAACGGGCTTGCCAATGTGGCGTTCCACGGAGCAGATCTGCACGGTGATTTTACCGGCCAGAGTTGGGCGCAGGAGGGTTTTGATAAAATCCTGATCGATCCGCCGCGCTCCGGGGCAGAAGAAATCTGCAAGTACCTGACCGCATTCGGTGCCCAAAGCATTGTATACGTGTCCTGCAACCCCGCCACTCTGGCTCGGGATGCAGGTGTAATGGCCCGCAACGGGTACAGGTTGGTACGCGCCGGTGTGATGGATATGTTTCCTCACACTACGCATGTGGAGTCGATAGCGCTGTTTGAGCGCAACTCTCACTGAATGTTGTTGTTCGCAGCAAGGGATTGCTGCGTGAATCACCAGGAATAACAAGACAGATATGGTAAAAGTTCGCGAAGACTATGCAGTGGATGGCGATGGCCAGATCGATATCGATGGCTGGGTACAGCAAATCTCCTCGCTGACCCATCTGGATGATGTCGCTCAGTTTCGTCGGGCCTGTGAAAAGGCCGCTGAAATCGACTTACAGGCATACCGGGAAGACCGTTTGTGGGCTTCTGGTTCCAGCAGTTACCGCATTGGTATTGAAATGGCGCAGGTGTTGGCGGAGTTGCGCCTGGATCAGGTCAGTCTTATTGCGGCAATCCTTTACCGGGCAGTGAGGGAAGAGCGGGTAGCCCTTGAGGTGATTCGCAAGGAGTTCGGTGAAGAAGTAGCCATGCTGATTAACGGTGTGCAGCAGATGGCGGCCATTTCTTCCATCCATCATCCTTTAAAAGGCAATGTGCTCGGGCAGAGTGAAGGCCAGTTGGACAACGTCCGCAAGATGCTGGTAACCATGATTGATGATGTCCGGGTTGCACTGATCAAGCTTGCTGAGCGCACCTGCGCTATTCGCGGTGTCAAGAATGCGCCGGAAGAAAAGCGTATGCGGGTGGCTCGTGAAGTGTTTGATATATATGCACCTTTGGCCCATCGCCTGGGTATCGGGCACATCAAGTGGGAGCTGGAAGACCTTTCGTTCCGCTACCTGCATGGAACAGCGTACAAGAAAATAGCCAAGCTTCTGGATGAAAAACGATTGGACAGGGAGGGCTATATTCGCCGTGTTATAGATACGCTTCAGGGGGAACTGAAGGCCTCTGGAATTGCAGCCGAGCTCTCCGGTCGCGCCAAGCATATCTACAGTATCTGGCGAAAAATGCGTATCAAGGGCCTCGACTTTTCACAGATATACGATATCAGGGCCGTTCGCATTCTTGTGCCTGAAGTGAAAGACTGTTACGCCGCCTTGGGGATCGTGCACGCTCTCTGGCGCCATATTCCCAATGAGTTTGATGATTACGTGGCCAATCCCAAGGAGAATGGCTATCAATCCCTGCATACAGCGGTTATCGGGCCTGACGGCAAGGTAATGGAAGTTCAGATTCGTACCCACGGAATGCACGAGGATGCCGAATTAGGTGTTTGCGCCCACTGGCTATACAAAGGTACGGATAAAAACCAAAAGTCTTCCGGCTACGAAGCCAAGATCAATTGGCTTCGTCAGGTGCTGGAGTGGCAGGAGGAATTGGGCGATCTGTCTGGGTTGGCAGATCACCTTAAAACCGACGTTGTATCAGACCGAATTTATGTTTTTACGCCCGATGGGCACGTTGTTGATTTGCCCCAGGGTGCTACACCTGTGGACTTCGCTTACCGGGTTCACACTGAGATCGGTCATGCTTGCCGGGGCGCGCGGGTAGACAGCCGGATCGTGCCACTGACCTACCCGTTGAAGACAGGTGAGCAGGTCTTTGTGCTGACCTCCAAGAATAATCCCTCTCCCAGCAGGGATTGGCTGAACCCCAATCTCGGGTATATCCAAACCTCCCGCGCAAGGGCCAAGGTGACGCACTGGTTCAAGCAGCAAAACCGTGAGCGAAATATTGTTGATGGGCGCGCCATCATTGAAGATGAATTTCGCCGCCTGTCGCTGCACGATGTGGATCTCGGTCAGCTTGCAGTTAAAGTGAATTACCATAGCGCTGAAGATATGTTTGCGGCGGTGGGGGCGGGTGATCTGCGCCCGGCGCACGTTGCCAATGTTGCCCAGCAATTACTGGAGCCAAAATCCGAGCAGCTTGATTTGAAGCTGTCTGCCCAGCGCCGTAAGCCTTACGATACGGAGTCGGATATTCACATCCAGGGTGTGGGTAAGCTGAAAACCCAGGTGGCGAAGTGCTGCAAGCCTTTGCCGGGGGATGCAATAGGTGGGTATATCACCATTGGGCGGGGTGTGACCGTGCATCGGCAGGATTGTCTTACCTTCCTTAACCTGCAAGAGCTTGAGCCCAACCGGATCATTGAGGTGAGCTGGGGCGGCCAGCAGGCTTCTGTATACCCGGTTGATATTGAAATTGAAGCCTACGACAGATCCGGTTTGCTGCGGGATATTACCCAGGTGCTGTCGTTGTCGAAGAGCGATGTCCTTGCACTGCACACCATGACCAACCGTGATGACAACACCGCAACCATGATTGTGACGGTGGAAATCTCCAGCCTTGAGCAGTTGGCGCGTTTGCTGGCGCAGATCCGCAACCTGCCCAACATTATTGACGTCAGGCGCAAGCGCTTATGACATACACCATTGACGACCTGAAAGTATTGATGGCCCGGCTACGCGATCCTGAAACCGGTTGCCCCTGGGATACAAAACAAACTTTCAGAAGTATTGTGCCGCATACGCTTGAGGAGGCCCACGAAGTGGCGGACGCCATTGAGCGGGAGGATTACGGAAACCTCGAGGATGAGCTGGGTGATTTGCTGTTTCAGGTGATCTTCTATTCGCAGATTGGGGCGGAAGAAGGCCATTTCGGTTTTGATTCAGTAGTCGACAACCTCGTGCGCAAGCTTGTTCGGCGCCATCCACATGTGTTTCCCCAAGGTACGCTGGAAAGCCGTATTGACCCGGATAACCGGCCAAGCGAAACCTGGATCAAAGAAAGCTGGGAGCGTATCAAGGCAGAGGAGCGGGCGCAGGAACAAAAATCAGATTCAGCGGATACACCCTCCCCAAGTCGGCTTGATGGTATTGCACGGGCATTGCCCGCAATGGTACGCGCGGAGAAATTGCAGAAGCGGGCGGCAAGGCATGGGTTCGACTGGCCGAATATAGAGCCGGTGTTTGACAAGCTCCATGAAGAGATCGACGAACTGAAGGAAGCATGGCAGGCTGCCGAAGCCGGGCTGGGGAACCGTGATGCGGTTGAGGATGAGCTTGGCGACGTGCTGTTTGTATGTGTCAATTTGGCGCGCTTTATGAAGGTTAACCCGGAACAGGCAATTGGGCGCACCAACCACAAGTTTGAGGCACGGTTCAAAGCGATCGAAGAGACGCTTGATAAAGAGGGCCGTTCCTTTGATGGTGAAAGTCTCGAAGCCCTTGATGCAGTCTGGCAGTCCGTAAAGGGTGTGGAAAAGAAGACCTGACAGCACCCGCCACGCAAACGCTAATAGACTTACCCGGCAATTCCTTAGTATCGTTAGCTTACTGTGTTTCCTGCCATTTATAAGGATGCCAACGTGACCGAGCTACACCCTGATCTCCGAGAAAATGTCCGTATGCTGGGCGAACTGCTGGGGCAGAGCATACAGCGCCACCCCGGCCAGGAATGCTTCGAGTTGATTGAGGAAATCCGGGCAGCCGCCAAATCCGATCGCCGCCAGGAAAGTGGGTCTGGCCAACGCTTGGTCAGCCTTCTTGGAAAGCTGAGTGACGATGAGCTGCTCCCCGTTACCAGGGCGTTTAACCAGTTTCTCAACCTCGCGAATCTGGCTGAGCAATATCATGGCATTCGTCGCAAGCGCGGCCACCAATCCGATCTCATGATTGAGCCCTTGGCCGAAGTGTTCGAGCGCCTGAAAAACAGTGGCGTCAGTGCCGAAGCGCTGCACCAGTGTGTAGCAGACATGCGGGTGGAGTTCGTACTGACGGCACACCCTACAGAAGTGGCTCGCCGCACACTCATTATGAAATACGATGAGATGTCAGACTGCCTGGCCAGTCTGGATCATGATGATCTGTTACCGGCAGAGCGGGAAGCGATTGTCGGGCGCCTGTCGCGCCTTGTGGCTGAAGCCTGGCACACAGATGAAATTCGCCATGAGCGCCCCACGGCGGTTGACGAAGCCAAGTGGGGCTTTGCCGTTATCGAAAACAGCCTTTGGCAAGCTCTGCCACGCTTTCTTGCGGACCTGGACTCGTCGCTTCACGATGCAACCGGGAACGGATTGCCATTACAGGCATCACCGGTGCGGGTTGCATCCTGGATGGGCGGTGATCGAGATGGCAACCCGAATGTGACCCACCCGGTGACTCAAAAGGTATTCATGCTCGGGCGCTGGATGGCAGCAGATCTGTTTCTTCGTGACATCAAGTCACTGCGGGCGGAGCTTTCCATGTGGCAGGCAAGTGACGAGCTGCAAGCCCTTTCTGGCGATTCCCGGGAGCCCTACCGGCACGTGCTGGCGGAGTTGCGCGACCGTCTGATCAGAACCCGGGACTGGGCCGAGGCCCGGATCAACGGCGAGCCTGCCGACACCAATGGCATTCTTTTTGAAAACGAAGACCTGACCGCGCCCCTTGAGTTGTGTTATCGCTCAATGGTTGAGTGCGGGCTTGAGCACATCGCCAAAGGGGCGCTGCTGGATACTATCCGCCGTGCCCATACCTTTGGCTTGCCGCTGATTCGGCTTGATATTCGCCAAGAGGCGACTCGCCATGCAGAAGCGGTTGCCGAAATGGTGGAGTATCTGGGGTTGGGGGACTATCTTTCCTGGCCGGAAAAAGACCGTCAGGCATTCCTGCTGCAGGAGCTACAAGGGCGCAGACCGCTGGTTCCCCGTAACTGGGAGCCTTCGGAATCCGTGCGTGAGGTACTGGCTACCTGCGAAGTGGTCGCTCAGCAAACCCCCGAAGCCTTGGGCTCCTATGTTATCTCCATGGCCAGTAAGCCGTCGGATGTACTGAGCGTTATTCTGCTGCTTCGTGAATCGGGCATGAAATTCCCCATGCGGGTGGTGCCGTTGTTCGAGACCTTGGACGACTTGCGCGGCGCACCTGAAAGCATGGCTGCCTTGTATGAGGTGGAATGGTATCGGGATTATTGCCAGGGTCGACAGGAAGTGATGATTGGCTATTCGGATTCATCCAAGGATGCCGGCCAGCTCATGGCGGCCTGGGCACAATATCAGGCACAAGAGAAGCTCACCCAAGTGGCGGGTCGGTACGGTGTACACCTGACCCTGTTTCATGGTCGTGGCGGCACCGTTGGCCGGGGCGGTGGTCCGGCTAACCGTGCGATTCTTTCGCAACCTCCCGGTTCGGTAAACGGCAGTTTCCGGATTACCGAACAGGGTGAAATGATCCGGTTTAAATTTGGCCTGCCCCAGCTTGCGGTTCAAAGTCTGACGCTGTACACCAGCGCGGTCATTGAGGCGACGCTGGCGCCGCCTCCTGAGCCTGAAGATGCCTGGCGTGACACCATGGACTGGTTATCGGAGCGCTCGCTCAAGGCTTATCGGGAAGTCGTTCGGGAGAACCCGGATTTTGTACCTTATTTTCGTCAGGTCACTCCTGAGCAAGCTCTGGGAAAGCTGGCTCTGGGCAGCAGGCCGGCCCGGCGCAAGGCCAGCGGGGGCGTAGAAAGCCTGCGAGCCATTCCTTGGATATTTGCCTGGACTCAAATGCGATTGATGCTGCCTAGCTGGCTGGGTAGTGATGTGGCTCTGGAAGACGCCGCTCAAGACGGGCGCCTGCCTGTGTTGCGTGACATGATGCAGGGATGGCCATTTTTCCGCACCTATGTAGACATGCTTGAAATGGTTCTGGCCAAGGCAGATTTGCGCATCGCCAATTATTATGAAAAAACCCTGCTGGACGATGATGAGCTCCTGGCACTGGGAGCCAGTCTGGGTGAGCGCCTTCAAGGGTGTGTTCAGCGCCTGCTGGAACTCAAGGAGCAGAGTGAATTGTTGGAGGACGAGCCAGTTTTTGCTCACTCCATGCGTGTGCGCAACCCCTACACAGATCCCTTGCATTATCTCCAGGCAGAGCTGCTGAAGCGTGACCGGGAGGGTGAAGGTAAGGGTGAGGTTCCTGAACTGGTAGAGCGTGCACTTAAGGTTACAATGGCGGGGATTTCCGCCGGAATGCGCAACACCGGATAAAAACGACTGAGAACGGATAAGGGGCCAGAACGCCCTTGCCATGGACAACAGGAGTACTCTTTTGGCTCTCGCAGCACGCTTGGAGCGTTTTTTCAATCAGCAGGGTATAGCCTATCAGGAGTTGCCCATCAATCGCGCTGCCAGCCTGGATGCAGCCGTGTCTGCCCTGGGGGCGTCCCGCAAAGACGCCATCAGAGCAACATTGCTGATCGATATCAGCGGCATTGTGATGGTTGTTCACAAGTACGACAGTGTTCTTGATACGGAGGCTCTATGGCAATTGACGGGCCGCCACCTGCAACCTCTTACAATGCAGCAGAGTACCCGGTTGTTCAGTGATTGTGACCCCGGCTTTACGCCGCCAATTGGTAACGCGTACGAGCTGCCGGTGTTACTGGACGAAGATGTTGTCGGGGCTGAGCGGGCTGTGTTTTCCAGTGGTACAGATCACTCTCTGGTCGAGCTGGACGGGCGCTCGCTGCGCTTGGCGATGGCCGGTAGCCGGGAAGGGAGCCTGGCAATCCGTGGGCCTGGGAATGATGGTGCCCGGGAAGTATTGACCTTGGCAGAGGTGGCCGGAAAGTTGAAAAAACTCTACCGGTTGCCACCCATGCCAGCACTGGCCTTACGTCTCCTGCGACTGACCTCCAATACTGAGGCCACTGCCCGCGAACTTGCGGAACTTATTGAGTTTGATCCCAGCTTGACGGCGCAGGTGATGCGCTATGCTCGGTCAGCCCTGTTCAATTATCCTGGCCAGATCAACTCTGTTCAGGAAGCCGTAACCCGTGTGTTGGGTTTTGATCGGGTTGCCCATATAGCTCTGGGAATTGCCTCGGTTCGTGCGTTTGATGTGCCCAAAGGCGGTATGTTGGGAATGGATAACTTCTGGCGCCATTCGCTTTACTGCGCTTTCTTGTGTCAACGTTTGGCGCCGCGCTGCGATGCAGACAAAGGCCTGGCATACCTGTGTGGCTTATTGCATAACTTCGGTTTGTTGCTGGTGGGGCATTTATTCCCGGCAGAATTTAAAGAGCTTAACAGGCTGCGTGAAGCTAACCCTGAAACCAGCATGCATTCGCTGGAGCAGCAGGTATTCGGGCAAGGTGGCAAGCAGGAAATCATTTCTGTAGGACACGGTGCTATCGGCGGTATTCTGCATCGGCTCTGGGAGCTGCCAGATCCGGTTGTCAAGGCGGCTGGCGTGCATCAGCAGCTAGGCTATCAGGGTGAACATGGTAACTATGTGATGATGGTTCAGTTGGCGAACGCTTTGTTGAAGGAGCGGAGCATCGGGGACGAGTTCAACCCTGATGATATACCGGCATTGCTGCAAGGGCTGGAGTTGGAGCCCGTAATAATGGAAGAGTTGAGGGCTGAAATTGATGAGGTTGCCCCCGAACTGGACGCTCTGGCTTCGTCACTGAACATTTGACATTAATCCCCTTCGCTTCCGTTAGGTGGGCGTTTACTGAAGATGATACGGAGGTCGACTTTCTCTGAAGTGCCTGACTTCGTATAATGCGCCATCGCCGAACGTGGTTGACGCCAGTTTCGGGGGGAGAGGTTGTCGCAAAGGCACAGGTTTTTGCCACAACTTTTCAAACTTTAATAACGAAAACGGGAGCACAGCGTTATGCGAATCATCATGTTAGGCGCACCAGGCGCGGGAAAAGGGACTCAAGCCCAGTTTATTACTGAGCGTTTTGGTATCCCCCAGATTTCCACTGGCGATATGTTGCGGGCAGCTGTTAAAGCAGAATCCGAACTTGGGCTGCAAGTAAAAGAAGTGATGGCGACAGGCGGTTTAGTGTCTGACGACATTATTATTGCGCTGATTGAAGAGCGAATTAAACAAGCAGACTGCAAAAACGGATATTTGCTGGACGGCTTCCCCCGCACAATTCCCCAGGCTGAGGCCTTGAAGGATCAGGGTATTGTTATCGACTATGTTGTCGAGATTGCTGTGGACGACGAGGAAATCGTTAGCCGTTTGTCTGGTCGCCGTGTGCACGAGAGCAGTGGCCGGATTTATCACGTCAAATACGATCCACCCAAAGTGGAAGGTAAAGATAACGAAACCGGTGAGCCGCTGATGCAGCGCGAAGATGACAAAGAAGAAACTGTTCGCAATCGCCTGAAGATCTACCATGACCAGACTGCCCCTTTGATTGGCTATTATCAGAATCTGGCTAAGACAGAGCCGGAAGTAGCGCCAGAGTATGTGAGTGTTGAGGGTGTTGGCAGCCTGGATGATATCCGCGAACAGATTAGTGCTCGTCTCAAGTAATCCACTGATGTTTAACCGAGGCTATTCACGCCTGTGAAACTTTTGGCGCTGGACACTTCCTCAGAGGGCTGCTCTGCAGCCCTTTTTGTTGAAGGTGAGCTTACCGAGAAGTTTGAGATTGCTCCCAGGGGCCATACACGTCTTCTGATGCCAATGGTGCGTGAGCTCTTTGCAGGGCGGGGGCTGAAACCAGCTGAGCTTGATGCTTTGGCCTTTGCCCGTGGTCCAGGATCCTTTACCGGGGTGCGCATTGCTACCGGTGTCATACAGGGGCTGGCTTGGGGGCTTGATCTTCCAGTCGTGCCTGTATCCTCGCTGGAGACGGTTGCTTTGGGAGCAATTGAGGCTCTGCAGGTGAACGAAGGCGAAGGTATAGCTGTCGCGTTTGATGCCCGTATGAGTGAGCTCTATTGGGGCTGTTTCCGAAATTGCTCAGGTTTACCTGTGTTGCTTGGCGAAGAGCGGGTCTGTGCGCCTTCCAAAGCTACTTTGGAGCCTGGAGTGTCGCAATGGGTTGGTGCAGGGCAGGGCTGGGCATTCTGCGACAGTATGACGGCAGAAGTTGCTGGTGCTGTCATTTCGGTGGATGAGACCCTCATTCCCCGAGCTGGCTGGGTAGCGCGTCTGGCTGCTATGAAGTTTAAACAGGGCTTGGCAGTACCGGCGCAGCAGGCGCAGCCTGTGTACATTCGTGATGAGGTTACCTGGAAGAAATTGCCGGGTCGTGAGTGAGGTCTTGAACTGATGTCACGCCCTAATGCCGGCAATCCCGACTCCCCAAACGGGATCATTCCGTTGGCTGTTGCCAGAAGCCAACTTGGTGACGAACACCAGGCTCAATTCCTCAGTTCTGAGCTTTCCTTACCTTATCTTGGCATTGTGAGCCCGAAAGACGTGCGGAATGCCCATGCGTTGCTGTTCCTGGATGCAGGCGGATTATGCGTTCAGTTAGCTGGAAAAGGCGCTCCGGGGCCAGTGAGGGCCGAGTTTGTAAGCGGTAAAATGGGGTACCGCCGTGAGCATGGTGGCGGCTCAGGGCAGCTTGTAGCACGAGCAGTCGGCTTGCAGAAAACAAAAGCCGGTTTGCATGTTCTGGACGCCACCGCGGGCCTTGGGCAAGATGCTTTTGTATTGGCTGGCCTTGGTTGCAAGGTCAGTTTGTTTGAGCGTAACCCCGTGATCCATGCGCTGCTGGCAGACGGGTTGGCCCGGGCTGCTTTGAATATGGATTGCGCACCCATCATTGCACGGATGACATTGCGATCTGGAAGTAGCATTGACTGGCTGGCGAACGCCGAAGATCAATCAGACGCAACTCATGCGGCCGATGTCATCTATCTTGATCCTATGTTTCCCCAAAGGGATAAGTCAGCGCTGGTAAAGAAGGAAATGCAGGTCTTCAGAACTATTGTTGGAGATGATGACGACTCAGAGGCTTTGTTGGCGGCGGCGCTGAAAGTTGCAAAGTATCGGGTGGTGGTGAAACGGCCGCGCAAGGCTCCTGCCATTCCAGGGCCAGAGCCAAGCACTCGCATAGAGGGAAAAAGCAGCCGCTACGACATTTATCCAATCCGAGCGCTGCCCCAGCGTTAGCCGCACTGTCACACGCCCAGCATGGTTACTTGCTGAATAGCTTGGCGCTTCTCCACGCTTAGTACCAGCCGGGCATCATCCGCCACTTCATCCAGTCCCTCGCCGTAGCAAAGTAGCCCCTTGTCATCTGTGGTAATCACGCCATTGTTCTGCATGTTAGCAATAAAGTTACGGAACAGGCTTTTGTCGAAAAACTCAGGTGCATTCAGCCCAAACAAAATAGACATGCGCTCCGCGAGTAACGTGCACTGTTCTTCCAGTTCAGTTGCGGTGATCGTGCCCGAGCCGTTCTTGCGCAGTATGCCCAGGGCGATGTGGTAACGCTCCACCGTCTGGATGATGAATCGGGACAATACTCTGAGGCGCAGCATGGCCTCGGTGCCTTCCTCGGGGCGCGCGATTCGTTCGTTACCCTGGGCAACCAACAGGCCCTGATTTACCAGAACGTCAATCCACTGGTTGATGACAGCACCCGCTTTGTCAGGCGGATATTTAAGGAACAGCTCTGACTGGATATAGGGATAGGCTACATTCGCAAGATATACGATTCTTTCCCGCGCAAGTGAGCTCTTGTTTTCGAAAAGACTGGCGACCAATGCAGGCAGTGCAAAAAGATGTTGAATGTTGTTTCGGTAGTAAGTCATCAGGATGGCATTGCTACCTTCCAGGCCAATAATATCTCCAAGCTTCTGGGGCTGGCGTGAGACCAGGCCCATGGACTCGCAGTAGGTAACCCAGTTTTTTCCAGTACCTTCCGGCAAGGTTACGGTATCGGCATACGGAAAGGCCTTCAGCAGATCCGCATATTGATCTGCCAGGCGAATAAGTTGGCCCTCATCCATAGCCAGCCTTTCCGCACCCAGTAACACAGTTGCAATCATGCCAATGGGATTTACCGCTACAGATGCGTTTATGCTGGAGGCAACACGCTGTGATAGCTCAGAAACCGCTCCGTTAAGCCAGGCAGGACGATATTCTGAGCTGTATGCCTCGTCTCGCCAACAGTCCCGGACATCGTCCAGCACGTCAGACAGATGTATGGCCTCACCAAAGTTTACGGCAACCTTGCCAAAGGAACTACCAAGATTACGGGCAGTTTTGGCGAGCCCGAATACGCTTTCTTTCTGCTTTTTCTTGCCTCTGAGTTCACCGAGGTAAGAACGTCCCTCCATCACCTTTTCATACCCGATGTAAACCGGAACAAAAACGATCGGCTTGCTGTGGTCGCGCAGGAAACTGCGGACTGTCATAGCAAGCATGCCCGGGCGGGGCTGCAGCATGCGGCCGGTGCGACTGCGACCGCCCTCCACAAAGTACTCAATCGAGTAGCCGCGGGTGAGCATTACATGCATGTATTCATTAAACACCGTGCCATAAAGAGGGTTTTCCCGGAAGCTTCGGCGCATGAAAAAAGCACCGCCCCGCCGCAGAATCGGCCCTACAATCGGCATATTCAGATTAATGCCAGCAGCGATATGCGGTGGCATCAAGCCGTTTTTGTAGAGCACGTAAGACAGCAATAGATAGTCGATGTGGGACCGGTGACAGGGAACATAAATTACAGCATTATTCTGCGCAGTCTCTTTGGCGACCCTAATATTGTTAACCGCAACGCCTTTGTAGATGCGATTCCATAACCAGGCAAGGAGCACCTCAAAAATCTGGATGGCGACAATGGACATGCTGGCAGCTATTTCATCAGCATACTTGTAGGCTCGTGCGCGCACTTTCTCTGGGGCAATGTCTTCTTTGACTGCAGTTTCCCGGATAGCTTCTTTGACTGCCTGAGTTCTTAGCAGGCCCTCTACCAGCGTTCTCCGGTGTGATAGATCCGGCCCCAATACAGCTTGCCGAACCTTGCGGAAATGGGTGCGCAGGATGCGTGCAAGTTTGCGGTTAGCGCGCTCTTCGCTGTGGCGATGCTCTTCTATAATCTGCGACAGGTGGAATGGCGTGTTGAACTGCACGTAGGTGTTGCGGCCGTGCACAAGGATAATCAGGAGTTTCTGCAAGCGGCCCGCGACAGACCAAGTGTCAGATAAAAGCAGTTTTACCAGGGATTTTTCTTTGTCTGGAGAGCGACCCCAGAACAGGGATACAGGAACAATCTGAACCTCCTTTTCGGGGTTCTCAAGGCCGTAGCGTACTAACGCCTGAAATTCAGGGGTGGGAGCCGGTGCCAGGCGCCGGCGAAACGACCTGCCAGCCCGAGGGTACAGAAAAAAGAACGAGTGTGAGGGGCTGTTTTTAACCGGAAGCGATGTGTTAGCACCTGGCAGTTGTGCACGCACCACTTCCTGTTCAAGCACCAGGCGGCTGGACAAAGAGTGGTACTGCAGTACGTAGCAAACAGGCTTGTCGGGCGAAAGGCCCAGCGCGTCAACACTGTTCCCGCTGACATCTGTCCGGACCCACAAAAACAGTATCTTCCGGAAAAGTGTCAGAATCAGGCTGCGAATACCCTGGTAAAGACGCATAAAATGACGCTCCGATGAAAATCAGTCGCCAAGTTTACTTGGTTGAGTGGGAGCCGGAAAGTCACTGCTGCATTCTTGATGCTCCCGGCTCTATGATACATTCCTGTTTGGCTCATTTATCACTAAGGCGTAAAGGCAGATGGCGACCTCAACAATTCACTGGAGCCCCGGTTGGACGACCAAGGCCCCCGAGCGGGGCGACCTTGTGCTGGTGCTGTCAGGGGGCGGCATTCTCAAGCTGGCCGATGACTGGTTGCAGCCACTGGAGGCTGTACCTGAAAATGCTGGAAATACCGGTTTCGTATCCTTGGGAAGCGCAGGAGGTCGCCCGGTTTTCGTAACGGAAGTGCCGGAACCACCGGGCGCCGAAAGCGATGTTGTACCTCTGCGGGATGCGCTTTTGGCAGCCAGTGATGTGCCGGCAGCTATGCTCAGTACCGGCTTTCAGGTTTGGCAGTGGTTCCGGGACCATCAATACTGCGGACGCTGCGGCGGTAGCACGGGATTTCATCGGCGGGAAAGAGCAAAGTGGTGCAATAGATGCAACATTCCCTGGTACCCGCGGCTTGCTCCTTGTGTAATCGTGGTCATACGCAAACAGGACCGATATCTTTTGGCAAAATCCTCACGGGTTCAGCGCCATTTTTACAGCCTGATTGCGGGTTTTGTGGAGCCCGGAGAGAGCTTGGAAGCGGCAGTTGCCCGTGAGGTGAAAGAAGAGACTGGCCTGGATGTCACCAATATTCAATATCAGGCCTCCCAACCCTGGCCATTCCCGCACCAGTTAATGGCCGGATTTTTTGCGGATTATGCGGGTGGTGAGTTGGTTCTTCAGGAAGATGAGCTTGCCGATGCGGGCTGGTTCTTGCCGGGTAGCAGGCCGCCAGTGCCTCCTGATACCACTATTTCAGGTCGTTTGATTCGGGATATGGAAAGAATGATTGCCAGTGGAGGGAACAGAACTTGAGTGGGAGTAGCGTGCCCAGAGTTCTGGTGTTTGACTCCGGTATTGGCGGGCTAAGTGTTGCGGCCTGCGTGCATGAACGGCTCCCCGCTGCTGCCATGGTGTATCTGGCCGATAATGATGCCTTTCCTTACGGCAGCCAACCTGAATCTGTGGTGATTGAGCGCTGTTGTGCGCTCATTGCCCGGGCACTTGAGCAATACCCTTGTGATGCAGTGGTTGTAGCTTGCAACACCGCCAGCACGATTGCTCTCCCGCACCTGCGAGCGATCATAAAGGTGCCGGTAGTGGGTGTGGTACCGGCAGTGAAGCCTGCGGCGGCGCAAACCCTGAACCAGCGCATAGGTATATTAGCCACACCCGCAACGGTTCGCCGGCCTTACCTTGATGAGTTGGTGCGGGAATTTGCTTCCCACTGTCTGGTTGGGCGGGTGGGTCACCCGGGGCTTGTTCAGTGGGCGGAGGGCCTGGCCAGGGGAGTAGCCGTGCCCCAGGCTGAACTTGATAGTGCACTTGCGAGCCTGCGAGAGGCCAAGGTTGATACGGTGGTTCTTGGATGCACACACTACCCACTTTTGCTGGATAGCCTCAAACAAAGCTTGCCGGAGGTAAGGTTCTGGGTGGACTCAGGGGATGCTATTGCCCGCCGTGTTGAGTGGCTTCTGGCGCAAACTGGCAGAAGTGTCGACGCACAGGGACAAGACGATGCGATGTGCCCTCCAGTCGCCGTAGCCATCTTCTCGGGTGAAATACCGGAAGGCATTACAGAATTTATGGCAGGGTTGGGCCTGCAGCCGAAGGAGGTTACTGGAAGCTGGCCCGGAGACTCATAACACCTGGGTTAGTTTGAACATGGCAAGAAACTCCAGCGCCGGGATGCTGCGCTTGTGGCAACAGTAGGTTTTGAAGTTGTCACCGCGGAAACGCGATTTGGTAAACTCCAGCCCCTTGAAGTTATAGATGAAGTTTCCTCTGTTGTAGAGGCCGTGCAAGATCCGCTTCAAGAGACGGCTTTCCTGATGCTCTGTGTTTGCATCAAGCGATAATGGGATAAGTCCCAGATCCAGGAATGGAATGCCTTCGGCCTTGAAAACATCCATGGCGTGGGCCATGAGGGTATAGAAAATACCTTGCCGAAAGTCTGCGTTGGCTCGGGAAATATTCGGGACGTAGCTGATGATTTCGTTGTTGCGATAAATCGGATCAAAGTAGATGAAGCCGACGGCTTTACCATCCTGATACGCGTAAAAACGGCGCTCGTTCTCTTTATATTCCATTTCCATCGGGCGAATCAGGAAACGGATTTCATTGCTCTTGCACTTTCGTGTACGAATCCAGGCTTCAGAAATTTCACGAGTATTATCATCGCTATAGCGTTCCTGAACGGTGATTCCAGTTTTTTTGGCCTGGTTCAGGGCGGTACGGATAATCTGCTTTTTCTTACCGCTCAGAGTCCATTTGCCCAGATCAATTCGGGATTCGCTGCCGAACTGGGTTCCGTGCAGGCCAAAGCGCAGGTGCAAGAAGTCCACCACTGACTTGGAAACCTGAACGTAGGAAGCATTAGGGAAGCGTTTCTGGAAGCGCTCAAGAATTTCGCCAAAGTTTTCCGGGGCGCATACTGGATCGGAAAGAACGATGGTAGCGCCCCATTTGCGCATGTAGGCGATATAGCCTAGATCTGGCACATCAAAATATTGCATTCCCGGCTGTAGGGTAGAGAAGGATTGGGAGTGGCCGCCAAACCTCTTCAGGTATGCCACTCGCTCACTGAATGTAAACGCCGTGGTTTCCAGGCCTGATACCTGGTCAAGCGCAAGAGTTTGATCTGACATAGTGAATCCCCCGGTTGTTATTGTTTTGCAGGCGGTCAGTTATGACTGCTTGCGGCCGAGAATTGACCAGTAACAATCCATGTTCAGTAGTTTGAAGTGCTTTTTCTCGGTCACTTCAAGGCCCAGGCGCCGCATGTGCTCCGGGTAGTTGTAAATTTTGTGAAAGGCGTTGTTTGCAAATAGCCAGAAGATAAAAACGGCCATATACCAGTACAGCTTCTTGAACGTGCGCGAGAAGAGGTTGCCGGTTGGGTAGCTGAAGTCGCCAACAACAATGTGAGCGTCTGTTTTTCCCAGGCTTATAAGGTGTTCGAGTACCTTCACCATCATGGTTTCATCGAATACATTCAGGAAGAAATTGGCGACAACCATGTCGTACTGGCCAACCTCGTCTACCTTCATGATGTCGCTGTGAATGCGGCGGATAGAAAGGTGAGGCGCTTCGCTTTCCTGAGCCTCGCCGAACTTACGGAGCATGGTTTCTGACAGGTCTACCACGGTTACATCGGCGCCCAGCTCTGCAGCACGAATGGCGTCCCTTCCATGCCCCACACCGGCAAACAGGATACGGTCGCCTGACTTAACGGTTTCCACGTCAAGCATGGCTGTTTTACAGCGATGGATGTTTTTCCCGCTGTAAAGGTTGCTTAGGAAATCGTATACGGGGCCTATATAGCGGTACTTGTCGCGCATAATGACTGCTGCCTGCTCTTGATAACTGGGGATTGCCATCGTTATTGTTTTTTTTGCCCTGATGACAGATCAGTGCAGTGGGATGGCCAATGCCTTGAGAAACCAAGTCTATTGGGTGGGTTAGAAAAAGTATGTGCCCTAATCCTCATTTCGAGATACACAAGTTTACGAAATGTAATATTTGCCAATAATGTCAAGGTATTGATTGGAGTGGGGAGTATTTGGTGGGGCAGACGAAACTAGCCAGATACGAAAGAGCGAGCTTGGGCCTTCATCAGTAACTTGCTGATATTTTTGGCGGGTTGTGCAGGGCCATAGAAGAAACCTTGGACCTGATGGCAGCCCAGAGTACGCAGATACTCAAGCTGCATATCTGTTTCTACGCCTTCTGCGACAATCTCCAGTTTCAGGCCGTGGGCCATTGCCACTATTGCATTAACAATGCAGGCATCATCTACGCCACTGCGAATGGCTTTAACGAAGGATTGATCCACCTTGAGGGTATGGATAGGCAGTCTGTGCAGATAGTTGAGTGATGAGTAGCCTGTGCCAAAATCATCAATGGCGATGCGAATGTCCATGTCTGCCAGTTCGCGGAGCTTCTGACTAATCTGGTCCAGGTCATTCATGATCACGTTTTCGGTAATTTCGATTTCCAGATTACCGGGAGGGAAATGGGTAGCTTTAACCCGCTCCATCAGGGTTTCAACAAACTGGGGGTGCTCCACTTCTATAGGCGAGAGGTTTACGGCCAGGCGCAAGTCGGGGTGGCCGGAGCGAATCCATTGGCCGACATCCCGACAGGCCTGATCCAGAACTTGCTCACTTAACAGACCAATCAGTTTGGTTTCCTCGGCCAGCCCCAGAAAATCCCGAGGGTAGAGCAGGCCGCGCTCGGGATGTTGCCAGCGTACCAGTGCCTCGAGCCCTACAATCCGGCCTGTGCTTGCGCAAACCTGGGGCTGATAAAATACCCGCATTTGATCTTGCTCAAGTGCCATGCGCAGATCTCGCTCCAAGAGCAGACGTTGTGTAGTATCGATACTCATGCTCTCGGAAAAGAAGCGATAGCTGTCTTTCCCCTGGGCCTTGACGTGATACATGGCAATGTCGGCATTCTGGATCAGTTGATCCATGTTGCTCCCCGCCTCCGGGTAGATGGCGATACCAATGCTGACACCCACAAATACTTCATGACCACCCAAAATAAAGGGCGCCTTCAGTGCTTTAATGAGTTTTCGGGCGATTTGGCTGGCATCCTCCTTACCATGTACCGATGGAAGTAGCAGAGTGAATTCATCACCGCCAAAGCGTGACAAGGTATCGCCCTTGCGCACACAGCTTTCCAGCCGCTGAGTTACGGCTTGCAGAAGTCGGTCGCCCATGGCGTGGCCAAGGGTATCGTTAATGACTTTGAAGCGGTCCAGATCAAGAAACATCACCGCAAGTTTTTGTTTTGCGCGGCGTGCGTGGGTTATCGCCAGTTCCAGTCGGTCTTTGAATAGCGCGCGGTTGGGCAAGCGCGTGAGCAGATCGTGATAAGCCTGGAAGTTGATAAATGCTTCTGCTTCCTTGCGCTCAGTAACGTCGCGGGCGGTTCCGTAATAACTGGCATTCTGACCATTGCCGCCGCCTTGGGTACTACTTTTACTCTGCACCCAGTCCTGAGGGGCAATGGGAAAGGCTGTTATCTCGAAATGTCGGGTAGCTCTTCGGCTGCCTCGTGTTTTCAGGCGGATCTCAAGGGTGCGGGGATTGTCTGCACTGATATCCGGTGCGTTGAGCGCATAGACGCCTCGGGCTATATCGCGATCATCCAGTATGTGCCGGAAGTGCTTGCCGCAAAGTTCTGCCGGCCGATAGCCTAGAAGACTCTCCACTTTGTTGTTAATGAAGCAAAAGTGTCCTTTTGCATCCAGCATAAAAACGATATCGGGCGAGCTGTTTACAATGTATCGGTGCAGGGCTTCCGATTTTTCAAGACGCACCTGAATGTCGTCGTGGGCTTTGAGGAGTGATTGCTTTCCGACCACACCTTTTATGGTGGCAATCAATTCTTCCGGGTCAAATGGCTTGCGAATGTAATCCTGTGCACCACGCCTGAGCGCCCGGCTGACTGCTGTAAAGGAGCTTTCTCCGCTGATGACGATCATTGCGCATTCGGGTTGATGTTTATCCAGGTGTGCCATGACAGCGAAGCCGTCTACCTCAGGCATGCGTAAATCGAGCAGGGCCAAGTCAAAGCGGAGGGTGTCAATCAGCTCGCATGCCTGCTTGCCACCATGTGCCTCGGCGACATGGTAGCCGCAACTGCGCAGCAGGGAGGCTAAGGCAGAGGCCAAACGCGGCTCGTCATCAGCGACCAGAATGCGTACAGCATTCTGTAAGGCTTCCCTGGCGGTTTGTTCAGGTGCCATTGATCTGGGTCCGCTGTTGTTCATCGGTCAGTCTTGCCGGTTTCGTGGCTGGTCGCGGGTAGCAATAGCCGGAAAGTGGTGCCTTCCGCCCCGGTATGAAAAGAAATGATGCCCTCGATGTCATCAACAAGTTGCTTCACAATGCTCAGGCCCAACCCGCTGTGACCCTCTCCTTTAGTGGTTTTTCCCGGCGTAAACAAGCTTTTTTGTAAACCATCGGGTATGCCTGTTCCCGTGTCGGCCACCGCTACCTCGACCCAGTTACGGTGTCCTTGCCACACTGGAGCTGAGGTTTTGATTGTAACGGTGCCTCCATTGACTGATAGGTTTTCAGCAGCGTTTCTGATCAGATTGATCAAAATCTGGCGAATTGCAGGCGGACCAACACTAACAAATGTGGGGGTCTTGCACAGCAGCACGTTCAAATGCAGATTTCCGCCGCTGAAAAGACTGTCTTCCAGCACCAGGGCGAGGTTTTGTATTTCTGCATTGAGGTCGGCTGTTCCGTCATTGGTGCTGTTAATCGTGGTGTGATTGATTTGCAACAGAAGGTTGCCGGCGCGATCGAGCTCTTCCCGCACCACTTCCAGCTGTTCCTGTACGCCGGGATCGTTCAGCCGGTTTCTGAGCTGATGAATGTACTGTCGAATGATCGTTAGGGGGTTGCTGATCTCATGTATCTGCCTGTGCAGTCTTTCCAGGGCAATCTGGCTGCTCAAAGCCCCCTCGTCTGTTCTGGGTTCCAGGGCGCCGTCTTTTTCCTGAAGAACAGCAGAAAGCTGTTGAATAAAAAGGCGCACCAGCTCAGACGTTGTATCGGGTATATCGCCATTAGCGCCCAGCACGAAAACGCCGGGGCAGCGATCACCTGTAACCACCGGCACAGCCACTAATGTGGATGTTCTTAATAGCGATAAAAGCTGCCGGTCGAGCACCTGAGGGGCCTGCAGATCAAGGCTGGCGGGCATTCGCGAGGTGAAAGCTTCGGTCAAGGCGCTGCCGCCTGCTTGCGGGCTTATGGCCAGGGGCGGGCCCTCTCCGACAGTGCCAGAAAGCAGAACAAGACTATTGTCGCTATGTCCAAAGTACAGAGCAGGTAACCCCGTAATCAGAGTCAGGCTACTGACCGTTTCCGCAAGGATGGCACCACTGTTGCCTGCAAGATCGACAATGCTGATGGCTTGCTGGGCGATGGTTTGCTGCAATACTGTGTGGCGGAGTTGCTGCGCCCCCGGCTCGACGTTGTAGCTGTTGATCAGCGGAATTCCCAGTGACTCTGCCACTTGGGATACGTCTTGGTTGATGCGTCGATTGACTTCCCGGATCAAATCCTCGTTGAGCCCGAACATAGTGCCGGCCGCTGCAATGCCTGCGGAGTCAGACAAGGCGAGGCGGGCTGCCAGGCTGATTACTTTGACCAGATGGCCTGCATCCAGCAATTCCGAAGGCAGCGCCTGTTGGTATCGCATAGCGTCTGCTGCCATGGGACCTAAACCCCAGGATGTCACCAGATCCGCCGCGATCTCTGATTGTCGATCCATGTAGTCTTGCCGGGCTTCCACGTCCGCCGTTTTAATGGCGATAAGTTCTCCGATATTGTGGAGCATTCCCAACATGAAGGCTTCATCGGCTTCCGGGTAGCGGGTCAGCGTTGCCAGGGCCCGAGCCGTAAGGGCGGTAGTCAGCGCGAGCCGCCAGAAGTCGCGTAATTGTTGCCAGGAACCGCCGCCCAGATCAAAAAGGATCTGACGCAGGGCTGTAGTCAGTATCAGTGTCTTGAAACGCCGTGTACCCAGGCGCATCAACGCCTGGTCTATTGAGCGAATTCCGGGTGTGGGGCCGTAAAGAGCAGAGTTTGCGAGCGCCAGGATGCGAACCACCAAGGCAGTGTCTGAAGCCACGATTTCGCTGATTGCACGGTAACTGTCATCTCGGTGGCAAGCTTCCAGCGCGCGCAGAATGACCTCCGGAAGGCTCGGTAGCTGAAGGTCGGGAACTGTATTCATAGGCTTGCCTGTCGCGCGCTAAGATCAGATCATGAAACTGTGTTCATTTTTATTATAAGTTGAGTGGGAGCTTAGACAAAAACTCGGGAAGATTAAACTACTACTGTTCTTTTTTTGATCTTCGTGTTCATCGAAGCGTGATGTGTGTACAATTTTTACAGTTTAAAGCGTCGTTTGTTGTTTTTGCAAGGATGTAAACTTGCCTGCCATGAGTGCTCAGGAATCTTCCATACACAAAGCGAACCCACCCAGAACCATCGCTGTAACTGGCGGAAAAGGAGGTGTGGGTAAAACGTCTGTTGCTCTTAATCTGGCGCTTACCCTGGCTCGCCACGAGAAGCGCGTACTGCTACTGGACGGCGATACCGATCTTGCCAATGTCAGTATCATGTTGGGGCTATACCCCGAGCGTACCCTGGCCAATGTGGTTACCGGTGAATGCCGTCTGGAAGACATTCTGCTGGAGGCAAATTATGGTTTGCATATCCTGCCAGGGGCTTCTGGTGTCCAGGAGTGCATGGACATGGCACCCGAGGACAGTTTCCGCATTCTGCGGGCCCTCTCAATGCTGGAAAGGCGCTATGACTATGTCATAACGGATACCGCAGCCGGCCTGCAACCGACTGGTTTGCATATGATTGCTGCAGCGGAGCTGGCGTGTGTGGTGGTAACGCCGGACCCTGCATCACTTACTGATGCATTTTCACTGATCAAAGTGTTGAAGCGCCGAGGCTACAAGCGAACACCCAGTGTGCTGGTCAACATGGCCCAGGGCGCCAGTCAGGCCCGCTCTGTGTTTCAGCGCCTCGATGCAGCCGCGCGACGCCACCTTCAGTCTTCCCTGCATTATATGGGAGGAATCTGGCGCGACGAGACCCTGCGCCAATCAGTATTGAATCAGCAGCCGGTGGCACTCCTACCCCTGTCTGACCCGTCCTGCCGCCAATTCAGTACTTTGGCAGACATGCTTGAGGTGCGCCTGGCGCAACTGCCTGTGCGTAAAGCCGGTATAGCCGCCTACTGGCACTCGGTTTCGAAGCGCCAATCTGCTTCAGCACGAAAGGCGGACGTTCAAGATGCTTCAGCCACTTCCCGAGAGCGCTGTTTGCAAGCCGTTGGTGAACTGGAAACGGTGCTCGGGGGCGCTGATGAAAGTGCAATGCTGCGATACGACGTTTTTATGCGCTTGTTTGCCCTGTTGGGGCGCACGCCAGACAACGACACTATAGAAATTATTCAGACTGGGCTGGGTGCCATTGCCTGGGAAAACCTGAGCTCGGAGCAGCGTGAGCATCTGGCAACACATCTCAGACACCTGGCTGATGAAATTACCCTGACTGACACTCCATCCGACAGTCCCGGCGAAGAAGAGCGGAGTCTGCCGCAGCCGGTGCTTCCCGAGCCATTTTATGACCGTATCAGTTTTGGTGATCAGGAAAACCTGGTCAAGGTTTTAAAGGAGCAGCCTTCCGGTATTTCCTTGAACCAGTTGCTCCGATCGCTGGCAAAAGAGGACGGCAGCGGGGCCTGAGTTAGCGGGGCCAGGGCGTAAACGAACGAACATGCCGGTTATTTCATCATTTCATTGCGAGAGTTTGTAGAGTAGCGTTTTGTGCTGGCGCGGTTAGGTGTGTTTCGGTGATAACCTTGCGGTTTGTCACCGTACTGCCATAGAAGTTGTGCAAGGATCGGGTACCGCAGGCATCCATGAAAAAGGAGTTTTGGTCATCGCAAATCAAACAAGGGAGGCTGAAATGTCTTCGTCCAAGGTACTTGAGCAGCTGCGAGGCAAGCATGTTCTGATTACCGGCACAACAGGGTTTCTGGGCAAGGTCGTGCTGGAAAAGTTGATTCGTGCAGTGCCTGACATTGGTGGTGTACATTTGCTGATACGAGGCAATAAGCAGAGTCCTGATGCCCGTAGCCGCTTCCTCCGTGAAATTTCCACCTCGTCTGTGTTTGATCGTTTACGCCAGGAGAACAGCGAAGCGTTCGAGGCTTTTCTGAACGAGCGCTTGCACTGTGTCACAGGTGAAGTAACACAGCCGGGTTTTGGCCTGCAGCCTGAGGCTCTCCAAAAACTGGCGGGCAGCATTGATGCTGTTATTAACTCCGCGGCCAGCGTCAACTTTCGGGAAGAGCTGGACAAGGCGTTATCTATCAACACCTTGTGCCTGCAAAATGTTGCTGAACTGGCGCGACTGAATCCGTCCCTTGCGGTTGTTCAGGTTTCAACCTGTTATGTAAATGGAATGAACTCTGGCCAGGTTACCGAATCGGTGATCAAGCCTGCAGGTGAGGATATTCCTCGCAACCCGTCAGGCTACTATGAAATTGAAGAGCTGATCCGGGTGCTTAACGACAGCATTGCAGATGTGCGCTCGCGCTACACCGGCAAAATGCTGGAGCGCAAACTTGTAGACTTGGGTATACGTGAAGCGAACCGCTACGGCTGGAGTGACACCTACACCTTCACCAAATGGTTGGGTGAGCAGTTGTTAATGAAGGCACTGGAAGGTCGAGCCATTACCATTGTGCGGCCATCCATTATTGAAAGTGCGCTGGAAGAACCGTCCCCCGGCTGGATTGAAGGCGTAAAAGTGGCGGACGCAATCATTCTTGCTTACGCACGGGAAAAAGTAACCATATTCCCTGGCAAGCGCTCTGGCATTGTGGATGTTATTCCCGTCGACCTGGTTGCCAACGCCATTATTCTTGCCGCTGCTGAGGCCATAGGCGAGCCACCACAGCCCAGAATTTATCAGTGCTGCAGTGGCAGCTCCAACCCGGTGTCTGTGGGTGAGTTCATTGACCACCTCATGGCAGAAGCTAAAACCAATTACGCCGCATACGGGAACCTGTTTTATCGCCGGCCCGTCAAACCCTTTATTGCAGTGAATCGGGTCCTGTTCGATGCCTTTGTGGGCGGTGTTCGCATACCGCTCAGCCTTACGCACCGGTTGATGGGACTGCTGGGGCAAGGCCGGGACTTCAAGGCGCTACGAAACCTTGATACAACGCGTTCGCTGGCAGCAATTTTCGGTTTTTATACCGCTCCGGATTACATCTTTCGCAATGATGATCTGCTGGCCTTGGCATCGCGCATGGGCGAGGTGGATAAGGCGCTGTTTCCAGTAGATGCCAGGCTGATTGACTGGGCGGTGTATTTGCGCAAGATTCATTTGGCAGGCCTTAACAAGTACGCACTCAGCGCGAAGAAGGCGCAAGGCCGGCGGGGCTCTCGGGATCGAAAGAAGGTTGCCTGATTTCTACCGGGTTCGTTAAGGGGGCTGCTTTTTATTTGAAACTCACGCTGTTTGGAAATTACCCTTGGATTTTTGCAGGTTAGTGAACGCTTTAAGCTAAAAGACCAAGAACGTTAGGACGTTAGTCTAATTCATTGTGTGATGGTTCACATGTTGAACTACAGCTATGTGTCCACAGGGCTTGCATGCCCGATTGCTCTGGATCGACCAAATCGACAATGACAACAAACTCTGATCAAAGGGGAGCACTATGACTGATAAAAACCTTTATCCGGTAAGCCCGGAAGTGGCTAAACGGGCCCTGATAAACCGTGAACAATATGACGAGATGTATCGTCAGTCTATTGCAGATCCAGATGCTTTCTGGGGAGAGCACGGAAAACGGATTGACTGGATCAAACCATACACGAAGGTCAAAAACACCACATTCGACCCCAAAAATGTGTCTATCAAGTGGTTTGAAGATGGCGAGTTGAATGCGTCTGCAAACTGCCTGGACCGTCATCTTGAAACCCGCGGTGATCAGACGGCCATCATTTTTGAAGGCGACGACCCAGCAGAGTCCCGTCATGTCAGTTACCGCCAGTTGCATGAAGAAACCAGTAAATTCGCTAATGTGCTTAAAAGCCTGGGTGTAAAGAAAGGTGATGTTGTCACTATTTACATGCCCATGATTGTTGAAACTGCCGTAGCCATGTTGGCGTGTACCCGGATTGGCGCCATCCACTCGGTTGTTTTTGGCGGCTTCTCGCCCGAGGCTTTGGGTGCCCGAATTGTGAATGGTAAGTCACGCTTCGTTGTGACCGCGGATGAAGGGCTTCGCGGTGGCCGCAAGGTACCATTGAAAAAGAACGTGGATGCTGCCCTGAAAGACAGGGAAGGTGTGGCGGTTGAGAAGGTTGTGGTTGTCAGCCGTACAGGAAACAAAGACTTGCCCTGGAATGACGACCGGGATGTGCGTTATGAAGATTTGATGGAAAGCGCGTCTGCCGAATGTCCGCCAGAGCCGATGAATGCAGAAGATCCTTTGTTCATGCTCTACACTTCAGGTTCTACTGGCGCACCCAAGGGCGTTTTGCATACTACCGGTGGTTATCTGGTATATGCCTCCATGACCCATGAGTATGTGTTTGACTATAAAGATGGTGATGTTTACTGGTGTACAGCAGACTTTGGCTGGGTAACAGGCCATAGTTATATTCTTTATGGGCCTCTGTGCAATGGTGCTACATCGCTTCTGTTTGAAGGTGTCCCCAACTACCCGGACAGTTCACGCATGGGCCAGGTTGTAGACAAGCACCAGGTTAATATTCTGTACACAGCACCAACGGCAATTCGGGCGCTGATGGCTGAAGGTGAGGCCTGCATGGAAGGCACAACGCGCAAGAGCCTGAAGTTGCTGGGTTCTGTGGGCGAACCCATAAACCCGGAGGCTTGGGAGTGGTACCATCGCGTTATAGGCAACGGGCAGTGCCCGATTGTAGACACCTGGTGGCAGACAGAAACCGGTGGCATTCTGATTGCGCCGCTGCCCGGAGCCGTTGATTTGAAGCCCGGTTCTGCGACTGTGCCTTTCTTCGGTGTCAAACCGGGCCTGATGGATAACGAAGGGAATCTGCTGGAAGGCAAAGCTGACGGCAACCTCGTTATTCTGGACAGCTGGCCAGGGCAGATGCGCACGATCTATGGTGATCACGAGCGCTTTATCCGTACCTATTTCAGCGCTTACCCCGGTATGTACTTTACCGAAGATGGCGCACGCAGGGACGAAGACGGAGATTACTGGATTACCGGGCGCGTTGATGATGTGCTTAACATTTCCGGGCACCGCTTGGGCACTGCCGAAGTCGAGAGCGCTCTTGTGGCTCACGACAAGGTGGCAGAAGCTGCGGTTGTTGGTTTCCCCCATGACATTAAAGGTCAGGGACTCTACGTTTATGTGACTCTGATGCAGGGTGAAGAGCCTTCAGATGAGCTCAAAAAAGAGCTGGTACAATGGGTTCGCAAGGAAATCGGCCCCATAGCCTCCCCGGATGTCATCCAGTGGGCACCGGGCATGCCTAAAACGCGGTCAGGCAAAATTATGCGCCGGATTCTGCGTAAGATTGCTGCTAACGAGCACGACCAGTTGGGAGACACCTCTACACTTGCAGATCCAAGCGTGGTGGATGATCTCATCAGCAATCGTGAGTTTAAATAAGGTCTGAAAACAGGCCGTAAACCTGTGAGGAATCGGTTTAATGACACAAACAATTATCGTCGCTGATGATCATCCGCTGTTTCGGGCTGCCCTGAAACAGGCGGTCAGTCAGGCGGTACCTGATGCGGAAACAGTAGAAGTGGATAGCATCAAGGCCCTCCAGGCGTCGGTAGATTCGCACCCGGATGCAGATCTGGTCCTGCTTGATCTGAACATGCCGGGTGCCCACGGTTTCTCGGGGCTGGTGTTCATGCGTGGACAATACCCCGGGCTACCCGTGGTGGTTGTGTCAGGGTCGGAGCAATTGCAGGTAATGCGGCGCTCGATTGACTATGGGGCGTCTGGCTTTATTCCAAAGTCGGCGCCACTGCCCACCATTACCGAGGCCATTCGAGCTGTTCTAGAGGGTGATGTGTGGCTGCCGGAAGGTGTAGCAGACAAGCTTGAACGCATGCATGCCGACACCACCGACTTCTCTGAAAAACTGGCGTCACTGACCCCGCAACAATTCCGGGTTCTGGGTATGCTGGCAGAAGGCCTTCTGAACAAGCAGATCGCCTACGATCTGGAAGTGTCAGAGGCGACCATCAAGGCGCATATCACGGCGGTGTTCCGCAAGCTTGGAGTTCGGAATCGTACCCAAGCGGTGATTGCAATACAGCAGATGGAGATAGATCCTTCGGATCAGTCTTTGTCTGGTAGCTGAGGTTCCGTAATTCAGGAGGCCGGGCAGGGGAGGTGTTCCCAAAACACGCTGTGAATACATCCCTGTACGCTCGGCTCCGCCATCCATGGCTCCGCACGGTTTTGGGAACACCTCCCCTGCCCGTCCGGCATTTGCGGGAACCCGGCTACTTACTCCCAGCGTACCCCAACTCCTTGTCCACCATGTTGAACAACTCTTCACCACCGTGCCAACGGTCAAAATTCTCCAGAAACTGATCGGTAAGCGCACGATGCCAGCCGACAAAGTCGCCGGCCATGTGTGCCGTCATGATGACATTTTCCATATCCCAAAGCGGGTGGCCTTCCGGCAAGGGTTCTTCCTCAAATACATCAAGCCCAGCTCCTGCTATTTCACCGCTCTCCAGCGCAGCAATGAGATCGCCTGTTTTGACAATCGGGCCACGGCCAACGTTGATAAGGCGAGCGGTGCTTTTCATTGCCTTGAATGCCTTCTCATCAAACAGGCCCTCCGTTTGCGGTGTAAGAGGTGCCGCAATAACCACGTAATCGGCATGTCCCAGTTGCTGGTATAGATCGTCATTGCCATGCACAGCGACAAAGTCCGGATCACTCTTGCGAGCTGTCCTGGCAATGCCATGGGGCTTCATGCCGGCGGCTGCAACCAGTCGACCAATCTGCCGGCCGATAGAGCCTGCGCCGACTACAAGAACCTGCTTGCCCGTGGCTCTTTCTGTATCTCTATGTTTCCACTGGTGTTTCATCTGAAGTCGTATCGACCCCGGGAAGTCCTTGGCAAACATCAGAATTGTACAAAGCACATACTCTGCGATGGTTCGATCGAATATGCCTTTTGCGTTGGTGACTACAACGCTGCTGTCGGTGAGAGCGGGGAACATCAGGGCATCCACTCCAGCACTGGTGGCATGTATCCATCTCAGTTTGTCTGCACAGCCCCAAGCAGCCTCAAGAGCCTCGGTACGAAAATCAGTCACCATCATCACATCGGTACCCGGCAAGGTACTTCGCAGAGTTGTCTCATCGCTGGCAAAGCGCACCTCGGCGCGCGCCCGAAGAGAATCCATTCCCGGTGGCTCCTGATCTCCGGGGGCGGTGAGGACAGTTACAACAGGCTTGCTGGGATGGGACATTGAACCTCCACGGCATGGATGACTGGTTTGCGAGAGCGGCTGTATGGGCCAGACATTTTCCTCTACACAGCCCTGAAGCTAGTCTGGTAGGCGGATGCAATCTGGTCAACCTCACCCCGGATATATAGCTGGGATCACCAATACCTGTGGTGGGTACTTGTACCTATCATGTCCTTGCAGGCATCACCTTGTATGCCTGTATTTTACTGACTAATCTCCAAGGGGGTCGGTTTGGCCCCACCCGTTCCCGTTGTAGGAGGTTGTTATGGCAAATGGCGCCAACAGAGATACCGGCGAGGATAAAGTTCGGAAAGTGAAGTACCGGAAAGCCAAGGCAAGTTGGAACCCTGCCATGCAGGCGATTCCTGTGCCGGGAATTCGGCGTATGGTGAACATGGCCTCCACCATGAAAGATGTGATCCATCTGTCGATCGGCCAGCCGGACCTGCCAACACCCAAGCATGTTATCGATGCTTATATTGATGCCCTTAATGCAGGCCAGACCGGTTACACCATGGATGCCGGCCTACCTGAACTGCTTGTGGCATTGAGGGACTACTACAGCAAACGTTACAACCGCAAACTCACCAGAGATAACATTCTGGTGACCAGCGGGGCGACTGAGGCTATGTATCTGGCCATCTCGGCTACTTCTGCGCCTGGCCGGCAGTTTATCGTGACGGACCCCTCGTTCCTGCTCTATGCACCCTTGATTCGTATGAATGGGGGAGAGGTAAAGTTTGTACCGACCCGGGTGGAGAACGACCACCAGCTTGATCCCGAAGAGGTAATTGCGGCGATGGGGCAGCGTACCTTTGCCATAATACTTAATAACCCCAACAACCCCACAGGTGCCGTATACCCTCGCAGTACGGTAGAGGCCATCCTGGAGGAATGTGCTTATCGGGGCATACAGGTCTACGCCGATGAGGTGTACGACCACATGATTTTTGATGATGAAGATTTCGCCAGTGTCCTGAGTTGCTCAATGGATCTGGATAACATCATGTGTATCAGTAGTTTCTCGAAAACCTACAGTATGGCGGGGCTACGTGTAGGCTGGGTAATTGCCAGCCAGGCAACCATCAAATACCTGCGGCGCTATCACATGTTCACTACGTCGGTCGCGAATACTCCTTCACAATTTGCGGGAGTCGCGGCGCTCACCGCTGATCAGCAATGTGTAAGGGACATGGTGAATATTTATCGTGAGCGCAGGGATAAGGTGGTGGAGCTGGTCGAACAGACGCCTTACCTGACCGGGTACAAACCGGGCGGGGCCTTCTTCGCATTCCCGGACTTGCCGCGCCATGTTGATGGATCGGATCTGGCGCTGCGAATGCTTAAAGAAACCGGTGTGTGCGTGGTGCCGGGTGATGCATTTGGCGAAGCTTGCACCAACGCGATTCGCATCAGCTTTTCTACCACCTGTGAGAACCTTGAGGCAGCGTTTGATCGTATTATTCCATGGATGGCCAAACAGCAGTTTTGACGAGTACCTGTGACGAGTACCTATAAGGAGTGCCTATGTCGGCTCTGGATTCTGTGCTAATCCAGTGCCCCTATTGCTGGGAGACGCTGGACATCAGCGTCGACCCATCAGTAGCGGAACAAGAGTATGTCGAAGATTGCCAAGTATGCTGTCAGCCCATTTTATTGCGGATTGCGTTTGATGATAATCTTACCCCGCATGTGGATGCTCATGCTGAAAATGAGTAATCGGTACGCATTCTGACCAATTATTAACCTGCCAGCCTTGTTGCACCTTCCTCGCTGCCGCAGGATAGACAATAAACCTGTGGAGAATAAGCGATGAAACAGCAACACCTTAAAAGCCTTTGGGCTCTGATGATCATGGTTTTGGCCCTGACTACTGGGTGCGCCAGTATGTCTCCTTACTCGATCTCGGAAGGTGAGTTGGAACGGCATCTACAAAAAGCTGTAAGTGATTACGATCGCCAGCAGTTGCAAAATGGTTCACCCCTTAGCATGAGCCTGAGTGGTGCTGACGTAACTTTAGGACCGGATGGTCGTGATGTGGCGGTTATCGATGTTAAAGGGCAGGTTGCACTGAACGCGATACTGACAAAGCTTCCGGTTGACATTGCCCTTAAAGTGGAAGGTGCGCCGGTATATGACAGCAAAGAAAAAGCCATTTTTATTCGCAGGATAAAACTGCTGGAAAGCAGCATCGATGCAGGTTTCTTCAAAGGTGATCTTGCACCAGTGACTGATACAGTAATGGGCGTTGTCGCTCAAATGCTGGAGACCATGCCGGTATATCGATTGAATGAAAGCAACATGGCTGAGCGTATGTTCGGTCTGGTGCCAATGGATGTTCGTGTGGCGCCTGGCCGGCTTGAATTTGTCATGGATGATAAATAGCCATCTAGCTGATAAAGCAGAGCCAGAAACTGTTTTCTGGCTCTGCAACCTCCTTTAGGCTGACAACCTTTTGCAGATGGCGTCTCCAATCGCCTGAGTTCCCCGTCGTGCCCCTGCGTTTTCTGCAAGGTCGGTCGCGACCGCATCAAAAAGTTCCTTGCCTGCTAACGCCATTACCGGGTCTTTCCGGCCAAACCACTCCAGCATGCGTGCGGCGGTAAACAGCATGGCTGTTGGGTCTGCCAAGCCCTGGCCAGCGATGTCTGGAGCACTACCGTGGGTAGGCTCGAACATGGAAGGCATGTCGGGGTCGGTAGGGTTGAGGTTGCAGGAGGGCGCAACCCCCATTCCACCGGACAGTACGGCCGCAAGGTCGGTCAGAATATCCCCCTGCAGGTTGCTCGCAACCACCACATCGAATGCCCAGGGGACTTGCACAAACTTCATACAGGCTGCATCCACCAGTTCATGATGGGTGGCCACATCCGGGTATTCCTTGCTGATTTCTTCGAAGGCTTCAGTGTACATGTCACCCCAATAACGCAGCGCATTACGCTTGGTGATCAGGCACACCTGGCTTTCACAGGTGCTGCCATCAAGAGTGCGAAACTCTCTGGTGCGGCCTTCTGTTGCGCGTTCGGCTGCCCGGGTGCGAGCTTGCTCAAACCCGTAACGAATGATTCGGTCGGTAGCTTTACGGGTAAACACTTCCATTTGTGTCGCAATCTCATCTTCAGTGCCCTGACGCAAACGACCACCCTGGCTAACGTATTCTCCCTCGGAATTTTCCCGAATCACCAGCATATCTATGTCTTTTGCGCGCTCGTCTGCGAGATATTGGCGGGCGCCGGGCAGCAGGCGGGCAGGGCGCTCGCATACCCATTGATCAAAGCCTTTACGCATTTCCAGCAGAGGTGCCAACGAAACGCTATCGGTCAAAAGGTAGCGATTCGGATCGTCCAGGGGGCCAGGATCACCCAGTGCACCCAGTAATATGGCGTCATAAGCTTTGAGCTGAACCAAGGCATCTGCAGGCATGGATTCGCCGTGCTCCTGGTGCCAGGCGTGAGACGGCCATGGAAACTCATCCCACTCAAGATTGAGGTTATGCTTGGTGCGCAGGGTTTCCAGGCAGCGTATGGCTTCCCCCACAACCTCCGGGCCAATGCCGTCGCCCGGTGTCACTGCAATGCGGGTAGTCTGGGCCATTTTGGAGACTCCTTTTTCAAATTGACTCGTATGGATAACCAACCCAGTTTAGTCAGGGAAACCTGGGTTGCCACTGGTGTTGGAAAGAAACCCCTTTTACCCGCCTGCAGCCCGACGCTATAGTGTGTCCGCAATTAGCGTATTCGCTCTTTTTCCGTTTCTACTTACTACAGGAAGGCAACTTTGCTTTACCGACTTCTGACCATCATTGGCGGCCTGGTATTTGTGGCGGCGCTTTTCGCGCTGGTATGGTTTTTCTGCAAGAAGTTTCTACAGCGCCAAGGCGTTATCGAAAACCTGCCAGACCGCACAACCGAGCTGGCCACCTGGACCTTTGCCGGCATGAGTATTGGGCTGGTGTTTGCAGTAGTTGGGGCGTTTATTCTTGGCCCTTGGGCGTTTTATCGCACCCTGCGTGGGCATGGGGTTGATATCTCCGATGGCGCGGCCATTTGGTGGGGGTTCGGAATAGTGCTGGCCTCCCTCGGCATTACTGCAATTGGCTTTTTCGGCTTTCTGATGGCCGTGGGTGCTTACTGAATCGCCTTGAGCTGCTCCCGAAACCAGATAAGCGCCGGCTCCTGACCGTAGGCTGTGTGCCAGTACAGGTGCACATCGACTGAGGGCAGGTCGGCTGGCGGATTCATTATGGTGATATTTGCCCGCTCGGAAATAATCTGGGCGTAGGTTTCAGGCATGGTCAGTAACATATCCGTTCCTTCGACCACCCGGCAGGCGGCGTAATAGTGCTGGCAGCGCAGGCGTATGCTGCGCTGAACCCCTAGCCTTGATAATTCAAAATCCTCAATTCCCGGCCCTTCTGCGCGTGATGAGACCAACACGTGCCGCGCAGAAAGGTATCCGTCCATATCCAGAGCGTCTGCTGCCAGCGGGTGGCCCTCCCGCGCCAGAACTACAAGCCTGTCCTGCCTGAGAAGCTCGTGGGAAGTTTGGTTGCTGACCGGCAGCAAAACATCCACCGCGAAGTCCAGTTTGCCTGCGGCCAATTGTGTTTCCATATCCCGCCGGGGAATGCGTTTGCTGGCTATCTCCAACTCCGGATACGCGTATAACCGCTGCATAAGCGGCGGCAGAAACGTTGATTCAAGAACATCCCTCAGCCCCAAAGAATAGGTTTTACGCTGGTTTGCCGGGTCAAAGGCGTGGAACTGATTTACTGCACCCTGAATCTGGGTAAGCCCAGGCTTCATGGATTCCAGAAAACGTCGGGCCAGAGGTGTAGGCACCATCTGATTGCCCTGGCGGGTGAACAGCGGGTCGTCAAAATGGTCCCTCAATCGAGACAGTGAATGGCTAACGGCAGGTTGGGTGAGGTGTAACGCCTTAGCTGCCCGGGTAAGACTGCCTTCCCGGTATATCGTGTCAAATACATGCAGCAGGTTGAGATCCAGACGATTCCCGGCCATAGTCATTAATCTCTATAAGAATTAGTTTTGATAATAGTAAACGATAAGAATAATTCAGTCGCGTAATAGTTTGAGCAGCCCTAGACTGGTTTAATCGTGCTTATAGTCATCGCACCGTTTGCTAGTCTATCTAATAGATGTTGTTCAATTTCTGAGAGGGTTCGGCAATGGATTTCAGTATCTCCGAGAAGGGTCAGGATTATCTCAAACGTGTAAAAGCGTTTATGGCGGAAGAAATTCTCCCGGTAGAAGCCCAGTATCACAAGGAACTGGCATCTCTTGAAAACCGCTGGGTTGTGCTGCCAATCATCAAGGAACTCAAGGAAAAAGCCAAAGCTCAAGGCCTCTGGAACATGTTCTTCCCGGATGAAGAGCACGGTTGTGGCCTGCTTAACTCTGATTACGCCCTGATTGCTGAAGAAACCGGCCGCAGCTTTATTGCCCCCGAAATTTTCAACTGCAATGCGCCCGACACAGGCAACATGGAAGTGCTCATTCACTACGGGTCGGAAGAGCAGAAAGCTGAATGGCTCCCACGCTTGCTTAGCGGCGAAATCCGCTCTGCGTTCTGCATGACCGAGCCGGCAGTGGCCTCATCCGATGCAACCACCATGGAAGCAACAGCCGTAGTGGAAGGTGATGAAGTAGTGCTGAACGGCCGCAAATGGTGGAGCACCGGTGTTGGCCACCCGGACTGCAAAGTTGCTATTTTCATGGGACTGTCTGAACCCGACGCCCACAAGCACCGCCGCCACTCCATGGTTCTGGTACCGATGGATGCACCGGGCGTAACCATTGAGCGCATGCTTCCTGTGTTTGGTGAATACGACGAACCCTATGGCCATGGCCAAGTCCTGTTCGAAAACGTTCGCCTGCCCAAGAGCGCCTTTATTGCCGGTCCCGGCCGCGGTTTCGAAATTGCCCAGGGTCGCCTTGGGCCTGGCCGTGTACACCACTGCATGCGAGCAATCGGTGCCGCCGAGCGCACGCTTGAACTTCTGGTGAAACGGTCATTGAGCCGCGAGGCTTTTGGACGCCCGCTGGCGAAGCTAGGTGGCAACCCGGACATTATTGCTAATGCCCGTATGTCCATCGAACAGGCGCGCTTGTTAACACTGAAGTGTGCTTGGGCTCTGGATACCAAAGGCATTGCCGGCGCCATTCAGGAAGTCGCCATGATCAAGGCGCTGATTCCCAATATGCTGCAAACCATTGTGGATCAGGCCATTCAGATTCACGGTGGTGCTGGTGTGAGCGACGACGACTTCCCACTGACCCAATTGTTTGCCTATGCTCGTGTACTCAGGTTGGCTGATGGCCCGGATGAAGTGCATCGTGCCACGGTTGCGAGACTGGAACTGCGTAAATACAAAAGCTGACGGCCAACGAAAATGATGAGAGGAGCCGACGGAGGGGCGGGTTGATGAAACTGTGCGGAGCCATGGATGGCGGAGCCAAGCGTACAAGGACGTATCCACAGCGTGTTTCAGCAACCCGCCCCTCCGGCGGCTCCGCCGTACTCCAATGCTTAGGTACTGTTTTCAATAACAAACAACGGACAACCCCATGACACAAAGAGTATTCGTAACAGGCGGCGCAAGCGGCCTAGGCCGAGCCATTGCACTGCGTTATGCCAGAGAAGGCGCTAAGGTCTGTATCGGTGACATCAATCCCGAACAGGGCGTAGGTGTTGAGCAGGAAATTAACAATGCCGGTGGCGAAGGCTACTTTGTTGAGTGCGACGTTCGGCGCCTGACAGATCTCGAAAAAATCTGCGCCGATCTCACCGAGAAGTGGGGCGGTGTGGACGTAGTGGTGAATAACGCCGGTGTGGCCTCTGCTGGCTCCATTGAAGACACCACCATGGCCGACTGGGAATGGATCATCGATATCAACGTACTGGGTGTTGTGCGCGGCTGTAAGGCGTTCACACCCCAGTTCAAAAAGCAGGGCTCAGGAACCTTTGTGAATATTGCCTCCATGGCAGGCCTCATGCTCGCGCCGCTAATGGACAGCTACAATGTATCCAAGGCCAGTGTTATTGCACTGTCTGAAACCCTGCGGCAGGAATTACGGGGTGACGGTATCAGTGTTAGCTGCGTTTGCCCTGCGTTTTTCCAGACTAACCTAACCCAAAGCATGCGCTCAGACATTCCCGGTATTCAGCAGAACGTGAACAAGCTGATGAAGCGCTCGACCATTACTGCAGATCAGGTTGCCGACGACATAGTGCGCTCAGCGAAGAAAAAAGATTTCTGGGTGCTTCCCCACGTGAAAGAGCGCCGCCTGTGGATACTCAAGCGTTATGCGCCAGCGGTGTTTGACAAGCTGATGTATGAAGAGAGCAAACGCTGGATGAAGAAGATGGGCAATAAGGCCAAAGCCTGATTAGCACACGGGAACAAAAGGAGAGTGATGAATGACCCAGATTGACCAGGCAGCAGATATCCGCGAAGGCGAAGAGCTGGACCTTTCCGCAGTAGACCGCTTCATGAAAGGTGCCATCCCGGACCTGACCGGCGAGCCGGTTATTCGCCAGTACCCGGGTGGCGCTTCCAACCTGACCTATCAGGTGGACTACGGTGACCGTTCCTTCGTTTTGCGCCGCCCACCCTTTGGCAAAATTGCAAAATCCGCCCACGACATGCTGCGTGAAGCCAGAGTGATGCAGGCGCTGAAGCCTGTTTACCCTTATGTACCCAACATCATTGCCATTTGTGACGACCACGACGTGCTGGGTTGCGATTTTTATGTGATGGAACGCCTGAAAGGCATCATTCTGCGCCAGGACTTCCCAAAAGATCTTGAAATGGATGAAGCCGATACCCGCAAGCTGTGCCTGAGCGTCATCGACAAGATGGTGGACTTGCACAGGGTTGCCGCCAAAGCCGCTGGCCTGGACTCCTTGGGCAAGGGCGAAGGTTATGTTCAGCGCCAGATAGGCGGCTGGAGCGATCGTTTCCGCAAGGCCCGCACAGGCGATGTGGGCGATTTTGAGGAGGTGATGGCCTGGCTCAATGAAAAGATGCCAAACGATGTGGCCCAGGTTGTGATTCACAACGACTACCGCTTCGACAACGTGGTGCTGAACCCGGACAACCCCTTTGAAGTGATCGGGGTACTGGATTGGGAAATGGCCACCATTGGCGACCCGCTGATGGACTTGGGTAATACGCTTGCCTACTGGATAGAGGCGGATGATGACGAGTCATTCAAAATGCTGCGTCGTCAGCCTACCCACCGCCCTGGAATGCTCACTCGGAAAGAAGTCGTTGAGTACTACATGGAGAGGTCCGGTTTCCACGCAGATAACTTCGACTTTTACGAGATCTACGGGCTGTTCCGTTTGGCGGTGATCGTGCAACAAATCTACTACCGCTTCTATCACGGCCAAACCAGTGATAAGCGTTTTGCCATATTCGGCCACGCAGCCAACAGTCTGGAGAAGCGCTGCAAGCGTTTGATCGCAGAGAGCTCGCTGTAATGGCTACGGTTTACCTTGTACGCCATGGCCAGGCCAGCTTTGGCAAAGAAAATTACGATCAGCTTTCCAAAAAAGGCTGGGAGCAGGGCAAGATACTCGGGCGCTGGATGACCGATAAATTTGAGCCAGCGGCGATTTTTGGCGGCGATTTGCAGCGGCATCGGGAAACCGTAGAAGCCATCGCAACCGGCTATGGTGCGGAGCTGCCGGATATGCAGGTTGCTCTTGGCTTTAACGAATTTGATCACGAATCCATCGTAAACCGTTATCGACCAGAGTGGCGCGATTGGCATGTGATGGCGAGGGACCTGGCGGCTTTCCCGAAACCCGCGGCAGCCTTTCAGAAGGCATTTGTTGAAGCCGTACGCCGCTGGGCGTCTGGTAAGTATGATGCAGAATACGATGAGACTTGGCCGGAATTCCAAGCCCGGGTACTCTCGGCCTTTGATGAAATGATCGAATACGCAGACGGCGGCGATGTTCTGGTGTCCACATCCGGCGGGCCCATCGCCGCTATGTGCCAGCACCTTTTAAGCCTGAGCGACGAGCGCACATTGGGGCTGAATGAAGTCATTGCCAACACCAGCGTTACCCGTGTGCTCTACTCCGCAGGTCGCCGCAGCCTGTCTGTTTTCAATAATTATAGCCACCTGGAAGCGGAAGACCCCGCCCTGGTGACCTTCCGATAACAAATTGAGGTGAACCAATGAGCAAGAAAGACCTGTTTGATCTGACCGGAAAGATTGCCCTGATTACCGGTGCCAGCCGTGGTATTGGCGAGAGCATTGCCCGCACACTGGCGGATTACGGCGCCCACGTGATCGTAACCAGCCGCAAGATTGATGGCTGTGAAGCCGTAGCCAGCAGCATTCGCGAAGCGGGTGGCAGTGCTGAAGCCTATGCCTGCCACATTGGCGAGATGGATCAAATAGAAGCGATCTGGGCGCATATCGAAAAAGAACACGGCAAGCTGGATATTCTGGTGAACAACGCCGCAGCCAACCCTTACTTCGGTCCGGTTGAAGATACAGATCTGGGTGCCTTCCAGAAAACCGTCGACGTAAACATTCGCGGTTACTTCTTCATGTGTGCCCGTGGCGCGCAATTGATGAAGAAGCAGGGCGGTGGCTCCATTGTTAACGTAGCGTCTATTAACGGTGTGAATCCTGGCCACTACCAGGGCATTTATTCGATCACCAAAGCAGCGGTTATTTCCATGACCAAATCCTTCGCGACCGAGTTGGGGCAGCAGAACGTTCGCGTTAATGCGCTCTTGCCTGGGCTCACAGATACAAAGTTTGCCAGCGCACTGACCACTAATGAAGCAATCAAAAAGCAGGCGATGGCGCACATTCCTGTGAAGCGCATTGCCGACCCTGATGAGATGGCCGGCACTGTGTTGTACCTGGTATCAAATGCATCCAGCTACACGACGGGTGCCTGCATTAATGTGGATGGTGGTTACTTAACGGTCTGATCAATTATAAATGTGCGATGCGACCTCAGGGCCAGAAACACAGGTAAGGGCTTTGAAGTCGCCGCGCAATTCCGACACCTTGCTGGCCAGATGGTCAAGATGTGAAGCTTCGCCTGCTTGCAGAAGTTGCTGAATCAATGAGCTCATGGCCGCCATGCTGTCGTCCATCCTCTTTGCATAGGCATCGCCGCGGCCTGCTTCCGGGTTGTTGATCAACTCTGTGACGGTTGCGCCAAAGCCAGGCTCATTGCGATTCTCGAGGGCATTCAGCAGGGCTTTTTGCCAATTGCGGCGGCCCGCCAGCCAGATTTCTGTCTGTCCTTTCCGGCTTTCCGACCAGTCATTTATGAGGCTCTTCTGAGTGGCGTTCAGGCTGCCCAGCCAACGCTCGGCTCGCTCTTCCGTGCGCTCCGCCCGTGCTTGCGCAATTGTTTCAGCGTCGCCGGCCAGGAATTCCTCTTCCATTTCCCGATGGTTTTCTGCCATGTTCTCGGCCAGCTCACGCACCTGTTCGTCGTTGAGACTGGAGAGCAGGCGCACGGCGCCGGGTGTTATTTGGCGCATCAAGGGCGGCAGGAGCGTAAGAAGTTGGTCCTGATGCCTGCGAATGTCAGCCGGGCCAGGTTTGCCGGTGGCCAATTCGCTCCGGAGGTCGTGCAGCCATGCCTGATAGCGCGGCAACTCGGTACTGCAGTGCCATTGTCTTAATTCGTCAATGTCGGCGTTCAATTGCTGCTTTTGGGCTGTCGTAAGAGTTATGAAATCCTCTACCCACCAGACAATACCCCAGTCTGCGTAACGATACGCAAGTCGGGTTGAGCTACACCCTGTGACAACCAGGATTAAGACCAGCAGGAGTGCGGCCGTTCGAACGCTGCGTACTTTAGAATGACTCATAAGGCGCCCGGCTCGGTAAAAGCCTATCGATAAAAGGTTATAAGCTTATTATCATTATTCGATTGTGTCTTTATAGTTTACGTCATCCTGAGGTTTTCGGATGCAGTTATCCGAACACTTCTATCTTTATTGAGGAGAACTCATGAGCCGAATTAAACCCGCCCGCCTGCGCCAGCTTGTGTTCGGATTCTACATGTCTGGGATGATGTCTTTGTTGATGTCCGGGGTAATCACCGTGATCAACACAGGCATGGATAGTGCGTTTCTGTACCGCTGGGCTCCGGCATTTCTGGTGGCGTGGGCAGTTGCATTCCCCGTGGTGACGTTCGTAGCGCCAGTGGCGGTGAAACTAACGGAGCTAACTCTGGGGCAGCCCGGCCGTGAGAATAAGCGCACACCTGTAAACTGAAATGTAAAGTCGCATCATCTGTTTTTATTGTCCTCCCGTAAGTTGTTTTGACGCACATGTCAGGGACTGAATTTGTGCAGGTTCGAACCACTTAACCCTGGTATTTACTCCCGGAATAAGAGGACGAGACACAATGAAAACAAAATATGCACTTACAATGGTTCTGGCCGGCAGTTTGATGCTGGTGGGATGTAGTGACGATGATGATGACTCGGTAGCGCAAGAACCCATGTCGAAGGTGAGAGTGCTCCACGCCTCGCCGGATGCTCCTGCAGTTGACGTGGCTATCGATGGCAATGTTGTGTTGACCGGCGTTAAGTTCCAGCAGGGTACTGGCTACCTTTATGTTCCTGCAGGCACCCGTGAGATCAGCGTTCAGGTAGGCGGAGCAGACGTGCTGATTGAGAGTTTTGCACTGGACGAGGGGCGCTTCTACTCGATCATTGCTCAGGATAGCGTTGCATCCCTGGATCTGGAGGCTTTGGACGACACAGAGCGTCGCGCAAACGGCACGATTGATGTGACGGTTGTGCATGCTTCACCAGACGCCGGCAGTGTTGATGTGAACGTAACGGCACCTGGCGCTGCACTGCCTGCGATGCCGACATTGCCCAATGTACCCTTCGGCGCCAACGCCACTCTTGATCCGGTTCCCGCAGCCGATTATCAGGTTCGGATCGCCGGGGCAGGTGGTTCGGATATCGTCTATGACTCCGGTGCGCTTGCAATCGCTTCTGACGTGACGGTTGTGGCTGTCAACAGCGTTAAAGGCGTGTCGCCCGTGAGTCTTCTGGTGTGGGCTGAAAGCGACCCTGTTGTAACGGCTGTGCTCAGCAACAGCGCCGAAGTGCGGATTGTTCATGCGGTTGAAGACGTTACTGTTGATGTTTTTGTCGATGGCGAAGAAGCGAAAGGTGATTTTCTCTATGGAACCAATACACCCTACCTTGTGTTGCCTGCAGGTGATCGGGACGTTGCGGTTGCGCCTGCAAATGGTGGCATTGGCGGTGCGCTTGCAACACTAGGCGGCACCCTGACGCTGGAGCGCGGGGAGTCTTACACGGTGATTGCTGCGGGCGATGTGAATCAGTTGTCCAAGACTCGGCTGATAGTGCTGGCTGACCGTAGGGCGCCGAGCGATGCTGCTCAAGCGGATGTCCGGCTGGTTCATGCTGCCGCCGCACCCGAAGCCCAGCCGGTTGATATCTTCGTGCTGCCGGCAGGCGGTCCGGTGATGGGTGAACCGACGTTCCCGGATGTCCTGCTTGGCAAAGATACGGGCTACGTAACGGTTCCGGCAGCAACTTATGATGTGACCATTGCAGCAGATGGCACCACGATGGCAGCGGTTCCAGGTACTCAGGGTCTTGATTTGCCAGCCGGCAGCGTTACTACGGCTATTGCAATTGGCGCAAGTGTTGGCAGTCTTGAAGCATTGCTTCTGGAAGACCGCCGCGAAGCTTTGACCCCGTAACGAGAGTAAGATCCACCTGCCGTTAACGCCCTGGTTTTGCCGGGGTGTTTTTTATTGAATAGAAATACTGGTATCGCTTGTACTGGCTTTGGTCAGAGTCGTTCCTGTCGGCGGCCGGTAATGCAGGGAATAAAGAATCCGATCAAGAACCGCCTGACCATTCCAGGCAGGATCATTATTCACCATGCCCACAACCGCCCAGGTTGTATTGTTCTCATCCCGGGTGAAGCCAGCAATAGATCGTACGTTTTCCAGGTAACCGGTTTTAATGCGACCTTCGCCGTCCATGCCCGTATTGCGCAGGCGGCGAGCCATGGTCCCGTCCATGGCGATAATCGGCATAGAGGCCATAAGGTCTGAAGAGTAAGGGCTGTTCCAGGCGAGTTGAAGAATTTTGGCGCCTTGCCTTGCGGTAATTCTGCCATGGCGTGTAAGGCCTGCGCCGTTGTCGATCACCATGCCGTCAGTATCGACTCCTTTCTTCTGCAGCCAGTCATAAATAACGCGAATTCCGGCAACCCGATCATCGTTTTCGTTGTCCAAGCGGTTTTGGGCGCCAATGGTCAGCAAGAGTTGCCTGGCCATTACGTTGCTGCTCCACTTATTGATGTCCCGTACCATGGTAACCAGATCGGGCGACGTGGTTTTCATAACCAGTCGCGCAGTTTCCGGGGTTATCCCGATCTGGTTACCACCCGACACGATGATGCCCATCTCGGAAAGGAGCGTGCGAATCATCGAAGCGCTGTATTGCTCATGGGGCAGTAAGGACAGGTATTTTGTGGTGCGGCATCCTTGTGGCAGTTCGCCCGTTACCCGCACCGTTACCTTCCCGCCTGCCTGAATCACCGGTTCCCAGTCAAAACTGCGGCGCGCCGGGCAGGGCCCATCGGCTACTGCGGTCACCCGGTTGTCGATAGCAACCTCGTTAAGAGTGGGTGTGCTCCAGGCTTGTGTGCCGCGTTCATCGGCTCGAATCTGGAAGTGTATGAGGTTGAGGTTGGTCAGGTAGGCAGATGGCTCAACCAGAAACGGTGCGTGTGGGTTATCTCCATTATCCTTGAACGCGGGAAAGCCGCCATCAATTTTAAAATAGCTGCCGTCCAGCACAAGGTCGCCGTCAATGCGATTAATCCCCATGTCGCGGAGTTCACGCAGGGTTGTCCATAGCCGTTCGAAAGTGAGTTTCGGGTCGCCCCCAAAGCGTACATAGAGGTTGCCCTGGAGAGTATCACCAACCATTTGCCCATCCGTGAGAAAGTCCGTATCCCAGTGATGGGTGGGGCTGAGGATTTCCAGGGCTGCATAGGTGGTGATCACCTTCATAATGGAGCCAGGGCTCATGGGTACATCGGCATTGATGTTCTGGTCAAGCCCTGGGCCATTCAGGGGGACAGCGGCCATGCTCAAGGCTTCTTCGCTCTTAAGGGATTTCGTTGCGTAGTCGCGCATCTGGCTGGCCCAGAGGCGATTGCCAGTGAAGCCTGCGCCATCGTCGCTATCAGCCATTGCCGATGGTAGGTATAGTGCCGGGGCCAAGACGAGAGCTGCAGCCAGAAGTCTCGCTGGGCGTCTATAGCGTCGAAAGCTGGTTTTTTCTGCGCTGTTTGAGTGCGGCATATCCGAAATCACCATAAATAGCTGCCTGATGAAATATGAAGATGAACTCCCTACATGAACAATAGCCCATCTTTGCCATTTGTACTATGCAGAAAACCTCTACATGACGTTAATAAATGCCAGTAGATAGCTTGTTTGTATTGGGAATTTGTGACTGAGTGTAAGCCAGCTTTTGCAAAGCGGTGAGGCATGTAAGCAGGATGCAGATGGATACATGGCTGCCAGCCTTTTCAGTGTGGCTGAGCCAATGGAAAGTCGTTTTATTTGGTGATAATGGTCGGGGTATCAACTGAGGGTTTAATTATGCTGAAAAGACTCGCTCACCACGCAAATGTTTTGGGTTCCGTTACTACCTCGTCGTTAACTGCTTGGCGAGGCTGTCTCGTTGTAAGTGATGTACCGCAACCGGAGCAGCCCGTTGTGCTTTACGACATGGAGGGCTGCCCCTACTGTCGACGGGTTCGCGAAGTCTTCACGGCCCTCAATCTTGATGTGGAGATTCGCCCTTGCCCTAAAGGTGGTCGTGTATTTCGCAAGCACGCAGAAGCGACTGGTGGAAAACAGCAGTTCCCTCTGCTGGTTGACCAGAATACGGGTACCGTGATGTACGAGTCGGAAGAGATCATAGAGTATCTGTTCAGGCAGTACGCAGGTCGGACAGTGCCCGGCTACTACCGTGAGCGGGTCTGGCAGCCGGTTTTGGGTTCTGTCGCCTCTGTCACCAGCGCCATGCGAGGGCTGCGGGCAAATTCAGGAAAGCAGCCGGAGCAGCCGTTGCATTTGTGGAGTTTTGAAGGCAGCCCATTCTCCCGCCTGGTGCGAGAGAGACTGTGTGAACTGGAAATACCCTACACTCTGCACAACCTGGGCAAGGAACACTGGACTGAAATTGGCCCGGCAGCACAACGAATCAAGCCGGGGCCATACAAACCAATCCCTGGTGGTAAGCGCGATGACTTTTTTAAAGCTCACGGCAGAGTCCAGGTGCCTTACCTTGAAGATCCGAATACCGGGGAAGGGCTGTTCGATTCTGCTCGCATACTGGGCTACCTGAATGCGCAGTATGGATAAAAACAACCGGTAGTCACTCTGTTTCACGGGCAATTGGGTAGGTATCATAGCGTTCCCAATGAATGCGTGCTTGAACGCTCAAGACACAATGATCAGGAATGCCTATGTATACCGGCCAGTGCCTGTGTGGCGATATCACGTTTGAATACGAAGGCCCTCTGGGGCCGCTATCACTGTGCCATTGCAGCCAGTGTCGGCGTGCCCATGGCAGTGCATTTTCTGCCAGTTCCCCGGTACAGAAAGTGCGCTTCCGGTTTTTGTCCGGAGAAGAGCTGCTCACTGAATACGAGTCACGCCCGGGAAAATACCGGGCTTTCTGCAGCCGTTGCGGGAGTCATCTTTACAGTCGCGTGGATGCGATCCCCGGTATCCTTCGCCTGCGTGTCGGTGTAATCAATGAACCTCTGGCAAAGGGACCAGTGCAGCATGTTTACACGGGCTCAAAGTCTGACTGGTTCGAAATTACCGATACTTTGCCTCAGTATGAGAAGACTGAGCGCACCGACGACCCTCACTGAATCGGCACAACCCGGTAGACTTTTCCCTGTGGTGAATCCGTTAGTAACCACAGAGCGCCATTCGGCCCTGAGCGAACGTCACGAATTCGTTCGTTCAGGCTGGTAAGCAGATCCTCCTCCTCGATCACCTGTCCATTTTGGATTTCCAACCGTACCAGTTTGCGCAGTTTCAGGGCGCCTACGAATAAACTGCCTCGCCAAAGGGGAAATTCGGAGCCGGTGTAAAATGCCATGCCCGAGGGCGCAATGGATGGATCCCAGTAGTGCAGAGGCTGAGCCATACCTTCTTTTTCAGTGTCTTGGGTGATCGGGAACCCCGAGTAATCAATGCCATAGGTTATTTTGGGCCATCCGTAATTGGTGCCGGCTGCCAAAATATTTATTTCGTCGCCGCCCCGCGGGCCGTGTTCATGGGTCCAGATAACGCCTGTTTCTGGATGATTGGTCATGCCCTGAATATTGCGGTTTCCCCAAGTGAACAGGGTGTTGTTAGTGCCTGGGTCATCGAGCCCCGGGTTGCCAGGTGCAGGCATGCCATTCACAGTAATTCGGTGAACTCCGCCGGCATCATCCCGGGTGTCCTGAGCACGGTCCATCTCACCACGGTCACCCACGGAAATATAAAGGTAGCCGGAGGTGTCGAATACCATTCGCCCACCGAAGTGTCGAGAGCCACCGGAGCGCGGCAGTGCCTCGAAGATAACTTTTACGTCTTTTAGTTTTCCTTCTTCGTAAATGGCGCGAGCTACGCGAGTTGTCATTCCCTCGTTGGAACGCTGCGCGTAGCTGAGGAAGAGTGTTCTGTTGCTCTTGAAGCCGGGGTGCAGAACGATATCAAACAGCCCGCCCTGGCCTGTAACCGCGGGTGTTGGAAGCCCCTCAATAGCCTTGGGCAGCAGACTTCCGTTCTGAATGACACGCAGTCTTCCCGCTCTCTCTGTAACGAGTATGGAACCACCGGGGAGAAAGGCCAGGCTCCACGGGTGTTCGAGGCCGTCAGCTATGGTTTCCAGGCTGAAGCGAGCGTCATTGCTGGTAAATATCTGGGCCGCTGCGGTGAAGGAGAGGCTTAAAAACAGCAAGCCAATGACCGGAACCAGGAATTGAATATGGCGCATACCTTCCCCCTCTCTTGAGTTGCAAATGAAAACCATTATCATTAATATGTTTTTGTGCTTGTTCACTGAGCACAAATAATCGCCATACGAACTGTTTACATCATAAGCTCAAGGAGATACAGCCATGACAGCAGAGCAGGAAATGATGGAAGGATTGAAGATTGCCGCTGGCGCTGGTCTATTTGTTGCGTTAGTGGTTGTGGGGCTTGTGGTTGCGCTGTAACCACCGGTCCAGTTTGTCAGCGAATTCTTTCCGGTCGGTTTGGCCGAACGGGGCTGGCCCGCCGGTCATTTGTCCTGCATTGCGCATCTCTTCCATAAAATTCCTCATGGCCAAGCGCTGGCGGATATTCTCTTTGGTGAAAGCCTGCCCCCTCGGGTTAAACACATCCGCACCTTTTGCAATGGCTTCAGCTGCTAACGGAATGTCCTGGGTGATCACCAGATCACCGGCCTTGAGCTGATCCATAATCTCGTTGTCTGCCACATCAAACCCCTGCATAACCTGCCTGGCCTTAATGTAAGGGCTTGGCGGCAGCTTGATCACATGATTGGCAATAAAGGTTGTTTGAATTTTCCAGCGTGTGGCAGCACGGCAGAGAATTTCCCGGATGGGCACGGGGCAGGCGTCGGCATCGACCCAGATTGGCATGGCTGGTTCCTTTGAGCAGTTTTGCGTATTGGTCAAGCAATGCCGTGGAGTTTACCTGCTGTTGCAGCGGGCGTGGTAGTAGGCCTTCATTTACACCTCCGGAATAGAATAATTCTAGGTGGTATAATCCCCGTAAATTCAACTAGCAGGTAACTCTAATGTCCCAACTTCCTCCTTGTCCCAAGTGCGCTTCAGAATACACCTATGAAGATGGAATACAGTTTGTTTGCCCGGAATGTGCCCATGAATGGACAGAGGCTGAGGCGGCAGCTGCGGCAGAGGGCAAAGTAGTGCGCGATGCTCACGGCAACGAACTTCAGGATGGTGATGCCGTTACCGTTATCAAGGATTTGAAGGTTAAGGGCTCAAGCTCGGTAGTGAAAGTGGGCACCAAGGTTAAGAGCATTCGCCTGGTGGATGGCGATCACGATATTGACTGTAAAATCGATGGCATTGGTGCCATGAAGCTCAAATCCGAGTTTGTAAAAAAGGCTTGATCCCCGCCCAGGGGCTTTGTCTCGCTCGCTGCGACTATTCGCCGCACTCTATTTGTTGTGTTGAGTTGAGCTGGAAGCAACACTGTGGGCTTTGAAGTTTAACACCTGACATTGGTCATTTTCAGTTCAATAGTAGCGACGCGAGATACCATGAAAAAGCTAATTACATTGCTGTTCGCCAGCAGCGCTCTGATTTTTTCTGTCTTTTCCACAACTGTAGTGGCCAGCGAGCACGCCCACGGCGGTATTGATATTGAGAACCCTTGGAGCCGGCCAACGCCGCCAGGCACACCTATGGGAGTTGGCTATCTGGTCATCAGAAATCACAGCGATAAAGCTGTGACCCTGGTTGGTGCGAGTACGCCCAGAGCTGATCAGGTTTCAATTCACGAAACGGTGATGGCAGGTGGTGTTATGCGCATGCAATCAGTTAAGGGCGGGTTAACCATCTCGGCTGGTGGTGTGGTGGAGCTCAAGCCCCATAGTTATCACTTGATGCTTGAAAAGCTGGCAGAGCCACTGAAAGAGGGAGAAAATATTCCTCTGACTTTGGAATTTGAGGGTGCAGAACCAGTGGTTGTTGAGCTAAACGTACAATCGCTTGACGCAGATATGAAGGAGATGGAAATGGATCATTCAGCGCACGGAATGGAGCATTGATCCTTTAGTATTGAAAGGCCAGTGGCGGTTCCAGCGTGTAGTATATGCAATGGAATCGCCACCAGTCACTCGCCTTGCGATGTACTTAGGAGCAGCCACCGCAGCAGACTCCTGGATCTCCGTGCTTGCCTTTGCTTGAAGATTGTTTCTCTGCGCTTTCAGGTGCAGCAGTTGTTACCTCTGAAGCCTTGGCTTCTTTTTCGTGCGCTGTATTTTCACTTTTCACTTCTTTGAATAGCTCGGACATGGAAGCTTCCTGATCTTGGGTAATAAGGTTCATTTAAAATAGATGTTATGACGAGTGCTAGGTTGTGTCAATGAATGATTTGGCTGGATCGGTGTGAGAGTCAGGTGATATGTACCTATTAGTATAGTTTTTATGGCGGCTAAAAAATGAGCGGAGATTCATTTATGTGCTAAAGTCATATACCCAGTTGCCCGCGATCAGGTTTTGATTTCGCTGCTAGCGTTCACAATCAATCCCGCAAAAACCGGCAGCAGGCTGCTCAATGGCAAGAGATTTTGCGGTATATGCAAAGATTCGGTAATGCAATGCAGACTGGAGCAAGGCGCGAGCGCGGGCTGACTTTTTGGCGGGTTATGCCCAGAGTGTGTCAACTCGCGGCAGCCGTCGACGTTTCGTTTTTCTTCCTGTTCTATTTCTTGGGGTCGCCCATTCTCGCGTGGATAAATGTTGCCAGCGTTGCTATGTATACGGCTGCTTACTACGCCATCAAGAGCAGGCAAAATCGCCTGGCAATTACACTTGTGTGGATCGAGGTAGTTGTTCACTCCGCGCTTGGGACCATAATGATTGGGTGGGATAGCGGCTTTCATTACTACCTGCTGATGTTTGTCCCCATCTTATGTGTTAGTTCGGTGCGCCCTCGTACAGTAGTTATCCTGATCCTTTTGCTTTGGGGTTATTATGTGGGGCTGGATATTCTCATGTGGTTCATTGAGCCTGTGCAGCCGATACCGTCTGCAGGGCTGTTCGGCGTCCACGTGTTTAACCTTAGTGTTGTGTTTGCAATGTTCTCCTACCTGTCATTTTACTATATGAGTGTGGTGGTTTCGGCGCAGCGCAAGCTTCGCAAACTGGCTACGATAGATTCGCTGACAGAACTCTTCAACCGACGCCACGCCAGTGATATGGCCGATAATGAGATCGCGCGCTTTCGCAGAGTGGGGCACCCTGTTGCGTTTATGCTGCTTGATGTGGACCATTTCAAACAGATTAACGATCAGTATGGTCATGAAACAGGTGACATTATTCTGGCTGAAATTGGAAAGATCGTTCCAGCCCAGCTGAGAACTCAGGATATTGCAGCGCGCTGGGGTGGAGAGGAGTTTTTGGTTATTCTTCCCGACACGGGAATAGACAGTGCGCTGGCGAGTGCAGAGCGGATTCGAGTAGCACTTTGCGATCATGACTGGGAAGCAGTCACGGGTGAGCAAGTGAAGGTGACTGTTAGCGTTGGCGTGAGTGAGTTGGGTGAGGGGGACGACAGAGGGTCTGTTATCAGTCGTGCCGACAGAGCCTTGTATCGTGGAAAGGCCGGGGGGCGAAACAGGGTGGAAACGGAGGTAGTGAAAGAGGCTGCCGCGCAGCAGAGATAAGATCAGAAGTTAGAAAGAGAGTAACAAAAAAGGCAGCCGAAGCTGCCTTTTTTAGCGTTGTCTGTTAATTAAACAGCAACAACGTTCTCAGCCTGAGGACCTTTCTGGCCCTGAGTCACGGTGAAGTCAACTTGCTGGCCTTCAGCCAGAGTTTTGAAACCGCCGCCCTGGATAGCGCTGTAGTGAACAAATACGTCGGGGCCGCCTTCACGAGTGATAAAGCCAAAACCTTTTGCTTCGTTGAAGAACTTAACAGTACCGGTAACAGTAGACATAATAATCAATCCTGATTTCAATCATTTAAAGTGCCGCCAGTTCATCTTTCTGATGGCTGGTCAGCGGTATGCGGAAACAAAAAACGGGCGTGATCAAAAACAGGACGTACAACTACTGGAATGCGTCATATTGATGAAGTGCTTTGCTAAATCTTTCCAACGAGGGCCACTGTACCCCTTGGCTGATGAAAAGCAAAGCGTTTTCTTATACGCATAAACCCGACATTTTCAGCAACATGAGGTATGTTTGCGTCAGCAATTCGGAATTTTCGAAAAACACTTAACCAAGGAGTCTTGTCTTGTCTGAGCTATCCACCTACGAAAGTTTTTCTGTCAGTGTTGAAAACAGGATTGCCCATGTGCAATTCAGCCGTCCCGAATCCCTGAACTCCATGAACAAAGCCTTTTGGTTAGAGTTGCCCAAGTGCATGCAGGACATTGAGGCGAACACCGATGCACGGGTGATTGTTATTTCATCTACGGGCAAGCACTTTTCAGCCGGCATGGATCTTGGTGTTTTTACAGATTCCAGTGCAGTACCCATGAGTGGTGATCCTGGTCGAATGGCAGAGAATCTGCGTCGGGTTGTTATGCAGCTTCAGGATACTTTGACGTCTTTGGAAAATGTTCGTTTGCCAGTGTTGGCAGCCATTCATGGAGGCTGTATTGGTGGTGCGCTGGATTTGGTGTGTGCAGCAGATAGCCGTTACTGCACAGAAGATGCGTATTTTACAATCAAGGAAACCGAGCTGGGGATGACCGCCGATGTGGGCACTCTTCAGCGTTTGCCCAAATTGATGCCGGAAGGCGTTGTGCGTGAACTGGCCTATACCGGCCGCAAGTTCACCGCGCAGGAAGCCAAAGGGCTGGGCTTTGTGAATGCGCTCTATCCTGACCAGGAAGCGCTGATTGCAGGCGTTATGAAAATAGCTAGCCAGATTGCAGCCAACTCTCCACTGGCGGTAACCGGGTGCAAAGAAATGCTGAACTACAGCCGTGACCACACGGTCGCCGATAGCCTGAAATACATGGCAACTTGGCAGGCAGGTATGTTCCGCCCCACGGATATGATGAAAACCTTCCAGGCGAAAGCCCAGAAGCAGGCACCAGAGTATGATGATTTGTTCCCAGTGAAAGGCCTCTTTGAAAAGTAGTAAACGGTGACGAATCGCGATCGGTCAAAACTGTCCCCATATACCGCTCTGGCTTTTCAGGGCGGTATAGGCGTTGTCGGGCTGTTGGCTATTTTGGTGGCAGGCATTCCGGTGCAAATCTTAGGTGCCGGGATTGTGCCAAGCCTTTTTTACGGTGTTCTGGGAGCTTTGTGTACCTACGGAGCTTTGTTGCTACTCACTCAATTGCCGGGCTTGTTTCCCGGTAACCTGGACCGTCAGATGCGCGGGCTTTACAGGTTCGCTTCCGGGTACTCATGGTTCGTGCTTTTTCTACTTTCCGTGTTTGCCGGGGTGGGGGAAGAATTGCTGTTCCGTGGGGCACTGCAGGGTTGGCTCGTGGAGCACACCAATACTGCCGTTGGTGTGCTGGCAGCATCTGTGCTGTTTGGCTTGGTGCACTACGCTTCTTTCACCTACTTTGTTGTAGCTAGCTGTTTAGGGCTAGTGCTTGGTCTGGCTTATGAAGCAACCGAAAGCCTGCTTTTGGTTATGGTCTGGCACGGGGTTTACGACATGATAGCGCTGTACTGCTTGCTCCGGTTTCCCCATTTGTTTGGCATAAACGTGAAGCGGAGACTTTAAGCAGATGCCCCTTTCAGTGCCCTTGTGAGTTGCTCCATGATGCGACCACTGTGGCGCCAAAAGTGCCAATAAAGCTTTACCTCAAGGGATCGTCCGGGTGCGATGCTGACCAGTTGCCCGTTTTTAATTTCCCGCTGTGCCTGAATCTCCGGAATCATTCCGTAGCCCATACCGGCGAGAGCCAATTTTACAAAGCCCTCCGATGATGGGCAAAGGTGGTAGCCGAAGGTTCCATGGTAGCCACTCTCTGCCAGGAAACGGTGCTGTAGCTTATCGTTTGGCCCATAGATGATCGCTGGTGCTGCCTGTAGGCTATGTTCGTTGAAGCCCTGACTGAAATATTTCCTTTTATACTCTGGGGTGGCCAACGGCAGGTAGGTCATAGTGCCCAGATATATGCAACGGGCTCCGGCTACAGGTTGAGAGCTGCTGCACAGGCAGGCTGCAACATCACCTTCGCGCATTCTGCGCAGAGCAATGTCCTGATCTTCCACCACCAGATCTAATAGCAGGTCTTCATTGTTGCTGAGTGGGCCAATAGCATCTGCCCACCAGGTTGCCAGGCTGTCAGCATTGAGAGCAATGCGCAGCCTTGCCGCAGGCTCCGATAGAGTGGGAAGCGACTTGGCCAAATCTCGTTCCAGCAGCTGAACTTGCTGAACATGGTTGAGCAACTGTTGCCCGGCCGGCGTTGCCCTGAGAACCGGGCTGCGTAATAAAACCGGTTGGCCGATGCGAATTTCAAGGGTGCGGATTCGCTGGGAAACCGCTGATTGGCTGAGGCCAAGCACAGCGCCGGCACGTTCGAATCCGCCCGCTTCGACAACAGTGGCAAGAGCTTCCAGTAATTTGTAGTCAATCATTAGTAGAACTGATGCGCCATTACATTTATGAATTTTAAGTATAGCGCTATCTGGGTATTCTTGCGGCATCGGAAAAACGGAGCCAGTAACCGTGTTTGAAAGTTACCTGACAGGTTTGATTGTTTGCGGCGGTATTATCATCGCAATCGGGGCGCAGAATGCGTATGTGCTGAGCCAGGCGATACGGCGTGAGCACCATTGGTGGGCCGCCGGTTTTTGTATGGCTGCAGATGTAACGCTCTTTACTCTGGGTATGTTCGGCGTGAGTGCGGCCTTGATGGCGATGCCGGAAGCCTTGGAGGTCTTGCGCTGGCTTGGTGTGGTATTCCTGGGTTGGCTGGCTATTCAGGCGTTTGTGCGGGCTGGCAGGGGGCGAGGTGCGCTGGATGTTGGAGAGGCCAGGCGCAGAAGTCTGAAAGGGGTTCTGTTTACCACGCTTGCGGTAACCCTGCTTAACCCCCAGGTGTACCTGGATACGCTTTTGTTGATTCCTGCTATTGGTGCCCAACAGGAGAATGCTACCACCTTTGTGGCGGGGGCCAGCAGCGCGTCTGTAATGTGGTTTGGTTTGTTGGCCTGGAGTGGGTCTGCCCTGGCGCCGATACTGTCACGCCCAATGGCCTGGCGAATCATTGATGGTGTAATTGGTGTGATGATGGCAGCTATCGCTATTCATTTGGCAACGAATGGCAGCTTGCAGGCCTGAGCGCCGCCGCTTATTCAAAGCGGCGGGCTTGGGAAAAGCGGCCACGCCAGTAATAACCATTCAGGTCCGACATGATGACACCGGACGATGTAGAGGCATGAATGAAGCGGTTGTCTCCCATGTAAATGCCGGCGTGCTGGTCTTTGCCGGCGATACGGAAAAAGACGATGTCACCTGGTTCAATGTCTCCGGGGGATATCGCCTCGCCGTGTCGCAGCATGAGTGAGGTGGTGCGGGGTAACTGTTGGCCCAGGCTTTCACGATATGCGGTGGTTATAAAACCAGAGCAATCGAAACCTCTGCCCGTAGTGCCGCCGTAGTGATAGGGCGCACCCTGATAGCGCTCGAAAACCTGCCATAGCTTATCGGCTTTCACCGAGCCGGGAGCGGATTCTTCCGGGTGATATTGCGTGTGTAGGGGGGAAGACGATAAATGCTGGTTACTGGCGCACCCACCCAGTACAAACGACACTAAAACTGCCAGTACGGTATGTTTGACAATGTTGGCCATGTGAAGTCCTGAACTAAGCTTCTATAAAGCCACTGTATTATCTAATTGCCGGGATGTCAGGTTACGGTTTGCTGCTTTTGTTATCCTTGTCCGATGCTGAAAATATCCAATGCTGTTGAAATTGCCGAATGGGAAATAGAGATTACCCAGATTCGGTCCCAGGGCCCCGGTGGGCAGAATGTAAATAAAGTCGCCTCTGCAGTTCACCTTCGCTTTGATGTGCCTAACTCTGCACTGCCGCCGTTTTACAAGGAGCGCCTTATGGCGCTGCAGGATCAGCGCATCAGCAAGGACGGTGTGGTGGTCATTAAAGCCCAGTCGTTCCGTACACTGGAGTTGAACAAGGAAGATGCCCTTGAGCGTTTGAAAGAATTGATACTGGAAGCGATCAAGGTGCAAAAAGTGCGCCGCGCTACCCGGCCTTCAAAATCCGCCCGCCGCAAGCGGATGGATAAAAAAACGCAAAAAGGCAGAACCAAGGCGCTGCGTGGCAAGGTTCAGGTATGAGCTGTCTCTGATGCGTGCTTTTGGGCTTCAATCTGTTTGATAAACGATTTTACGTCGGCAAATGCCTGTTCAGCCTCTGGTAGCATAGGCGTGAAGATTTGCCAGACATGGACCATGTCTGTCCAGGTGTGCAGTTCCACCTGGGAGCCTGCAACTTTTGCCTTTGCAGCATATCGCCTGGCGTTATCCAGCAGCATCTCGGACGTGCTGGCCTGGATCAGTGTAGGCGGCAAGCCTGCAAGGTTGCCTAACAAGGGCGATGCAACCGGGCTGGTAGGGGATATGCGAAAGGCTGCCAGTGTCGCCCACCAGATAACCGGCTTGGGAATCTTCGACAGACCGCCAAAAACAGGCCCCAGCATAGGGTCCGTAGAGATATTGCTGCGGTTACTCGGTGCTGACAGCGTGAGGTCGGTGGAAGGTGAGAAAGCCACCGCACCGTCCGCCTGGCGCAGGCCATTGTCACGTACCCAGGCCAGCAGGCCAAGGGTATGGCTGCCACCCGCGGAATCGCCTGCCACCAGAATGAATGAGGCCTCTCCGGCACCTTCCGGGCCGTTTTCGACGAGCCAGGTGTAGGCCTCCCGGCAATCATGTACGCCATCCATAAAACGATGCTCTGGCATCAGGCGATAGTCCACGGCAAATACGGCTGCATTGGCTATGTGGGACAACCTGTCGGTAATAGCTCTATGGCTGCGGGGGCTTCCAGCGGCCCAAGCTCCGCCGTGAATGTAGAGAAGCCGCCTCCGGGTGTCTGCCCCCGGCGCGATGACCCATTCGCCACGGGGGCTATCGCACCGCCGAAACTCGGACCGAAGCTCAAGGCCGTCGCTCAGGCTGTCGAGATGCTTGCGCATTGCAATCAACCGTGTTTTTCCGCGAAGACCATTTCCAGCCCTGCGCATCTCTTTTAAGCGTTCCAGTACATCCTGGTTCTCGGAGCTGGGGCCTGTTGTCCTGACGGAATAGGTTTCCTCATCCAGATGGGAGAGATCCTCTATGCGAAAAAGTAGAAACGTCAGCACAACGATAAGTAAAACAACAGTGGCGATAATCCAGAACATGAGCAGCCCGTACCCTGAGAGTTGGCCCGGATGCTCCGGGCACACTATGCTTTGTGTATAAAGCATCGCAGATTTTTGCGGTTTATGCCCTCAAATGTCACAGAAGGAGACGGGCGATGCAAATAGCCTATCGGGCCAAGGACATTACAGAAGCTCACATTGTTGCCGGGTTACTGAACGCCAGTGGTATTGAGACCCACGTGGGTGGCCTTTATCTGCAGGGCGCAATGGGCGAGATTGGTGCGGCGGGTTTCAGCAATGTGCATGTGGACGATGAGGATCTCTACCCGGCCCGGCAGCTGATAGCAGAGTATGAGGCGAAGAACCAAGCGGTCACGGCCCGGGACGCTGATGATGGCAAGCCCGATTCCTATGCCCGCTGGTTTTTGCTGGGGATAGCCGTGCTGACACTGATTTGGTTAAACCTCCAATGAAGCATCCGGTAAGCGGAGTTCATCGCTTAATGCTGCGCTGCCTTGGTTTTCCGGCTTTGGGGCGCTTGGGCGAGGCAGGTTTTTTGCTCGCAGGTGGTCTTGAGCCTGATGGCCCGGCTTTGCTTTTGCCTTTATTGCCTGCCCGCTGACCTGCTTTGGGCCGGGATGCAGGTGGCCGTGAGGAACGCTTGGGTTTACCCATCGCTTTTCTTCCGGGGGTGACAGGCTTGTCCGGGGCGCCATCAGATGATGAATCACGTATGGCATCGAACAGGCCCGCCAGCTCTTTCTCCGTAAGATCCCGCCATTGACCCACTGCCAACCCTTTCAGGTTGACGTTCATAATACGCACGCGTTCGAGCCGAGTGACTTCAAATCCGAAATGTTCGCTCATCCTGCGAATCTGTCGGTTCAGTCCTTGTACTAATACTATGCGAAACACAAAGCGGCTCTCTTGTACCACTTTGCACTTTTTGGTCATGGTGCCAAGAATAGGTACGCCACCTGCCATGCCCTGAATAAACGACTTGGTAATGGGTTTGTTGACGGTTACCACATACTCTTTTTCATGATTGTTGCCGGCGCGGAGAATTTTGTTAACCAGGTCGCCGTTGCTGGTCATGAAGATCAGCCCTTGGGAATCTTTATCGAGACGCCCGATGGGAAAAATGCGCGCACTATGGCCAACAAAGCGCTGAATGTTGTACTTTTCTGCATCGTCTGTGGTGCTAACAATACCTACTGGCTTATTGAGGGCTATGAATACCAGATCTTCTTCGGCTCTAGGCTGGATCACCTGGCCGTTTACTCTGACTGTATCGCCGGGTAGTACTTGGTCACCCACACTGGCGCGCTTGCCATTGATAATGACCTTGCCTTGATCAATGTAGCGATCTGCTTCACGACGGGAGCACATGCCGCTTTCGCTGATGTATTTGTTGAGGCGTGTGGAATGAACGTTGGTCATTTAATGTCCGGTTGAAAGGCTGAGACGTGGCATCATAACAGGCAGCCGATTCACTCGCAGCCCATCGGTTGGCGCTACAATGGCTAGTCTGTCATTATTTTCCAGTATTCCTCTTGGACTTAAGAGCATCGTACTCCATGAATTATACCCGTTATTTTCTCCCGGTATGGCGGATGTGTTTCAGCAAAGCCTGCGTCGGTTTATTGCTGCTTCTCACATTGCCGGCGTCAGCACAGACGCTTCATTTGGTAACAGAGGAGTGGCCGGGGCTGATTGACGATACGCCGCAGGGTCCTGCTGGTGTGCTCTGGGAGATATCGAAAGACGTGCTCGAAAGCATGGGTTATGAGGTAAAGCTGGAGTTTGTTCCCTGGAGGCGGGCGCAACGTCTGGTGCTTGATAATGTACGTGACGGTATTGTTGGTCTGGGTGCAACTGAGGAGCGCGAGGTAATATTTCGCTTTCCGGGTGAGGCGCTTCTGGATAGTGAAACGGCCGTATACACACTTCGGGAAAAACATTTCCAATATGAAAACCTGGACTCTTTGAAAGGGATGAGCGTTGGTGTTTCCCCCGGCTACACTTATTCATCTGAAATCAGGGCCGCCACTCATTTTGAGAAGGTGAATACGCCGACAATTGAGTCAGGGTTGAAGATGCTGTTGCTCGGACGTATCGATGCAATGCTGGCAAATCGGGATGTTGTTCGTGGGCAAGTGACGCGCTTGGGTATCGCGGATCAAATAAAAGCTTCTGAGAAACCGATCAGTGGTGGCCCGGTTTACCTGGTTTTCAGTCCGGAGACATCTGTGGAATTTCTGGATGCTTTCACCGAAGCACTTAAACGATTTAAAAGCACTGGGGCATACGGAATTGAAGGCATTCGTTAGGCCCCAACCCAGCGTTTGTGCCGGCGTTTTATGCACGGTGTGTGAGCAAGAGTTGCTGGCACGCTTTCGGGTAGTGGATGGCAGAGAATACCTGCGATGCTCGCATTGTGGTGCAACAGTTATGGCGAAGAAGCATTGGCTTGGCCCGGAAGCAGAACGTGCGGTTTACGACCTGCATAATAATGATCTGAGCGATGCAGGCTACCGGACCTTTCTCGAAAAGCTTTCTTTACCCATGCTCAAACGAATTCCACCAGGATCTTCCGGGCTGGATTTTGGTTGCGGCCCCGGCCCTGCACTAACAGAGATGATGCGGGAAGCGGGTATGGAAATGGCGCTTTATGATCCATTTTTCCATCCGGCTGAGGCAGTACTGAATGGACAGTATGATTTTATTACCTGCACGGAGGTGGTGGAGCATCTGCACCATCCGGCCAAGGTGTTCAGCCAGTTGGATGGAATGTTAAAGCCCGGGGGATGGTTGGGCATAATGACCTGTTTTCAGACCTGCGACGATAGATTTGATAAGTGGCACTATCGGCGGGACCCCACCCACGTTGTGTTCTATCGAGAACAAACTTTGGAGGTTGTTGCCCAGGGTATGGGTTGGATTATGACCGTGCCTCGCAAAGATGTGGCGCTGTTTCATAAGCCGTTGCAGAAAACCGGGGGCCCCAGGAGACCCCCGGTTGTTTGTCGGTCCTTATAGCCAGGTAAGGCCCACACTGATAATTGCGCCAGTGATGATGAGCAACATCAAGCAGTATCCCATGATGTCTTTCGCTTTGAGCCCTGCAATAGCCAGTACAGGCAGTGCCCAGAACGGCTGCAGGAGGTTGGTCCAGGCGTCGCCCCATGCAACTGCCATGGCCACTCGTGGGATGCTTGCACCGAGCTCCTGAGCTGCTGGCAGCATAACGGGAGCCTGCACGGCCCACTGGCCGCCGCCAGAGGGAACAAAAATGTTCACTAGGCCGGCACTGATAAAGCTCCAGAATGGCAGGCTTTCCGCTGTGGCCATAGATACAAAGCCTGAGGAAATGCTGGCGGCCAGCCCCGAGGCAGTCATTACTCCCATGATTCCGGCATAGAAGGGGAACTGGATAACAATGCCAGAGCCGCCTTTAACAGCTTCATGCAGGCTATCGAGCAGCCTTTTGGGGGTTTGGTGAAGAATGATCGCCAGGAACAGGAACATGAAGTTGACGATATTCAGGTTCAAACCACCGCCTTCGATAAAATACTGGAAAATAAATGCCAGGCCGCTGAAGCCAATCAGCCAGGCCAGTATTCTGCTGTTTTCAAGGTGATCCGCAGGGCGGAGGATAGAAACGCTGGCATCCGGTTCGTCGTCCAGTACCGCAGGGTCCACATAGATACTTTCTTCCTCAGAGGGCAACATCATTCGGTTTACTGCAGGCACAACAATAAACAGCGCCACAATGATTGCCAGGTTGAAGAACGCAAAGATGGTTTCACTGGTGCCGATTACGCCGATCACATCAGCGGTAAAATGCCCATCGGTTGCGATTACCAGAGGGATGGAGCCCGCAAGACCACCGTGCCACACAATAAAGCCCGAGTAGGCACTGGCGATCAACAATGGGTAGTGAACCCTTACCTGCCGGGCTAGTGCCTTGGCAAAGAGTGCACCCACAACCAGGCCGAATCCCCAGTTGATCCAGCTTGCGATAAGCGCCACGAATGTGACTAATACAATGGCCTGGCCAGGGGTTTTGGCAAGTGCGGCAATCCGATTCAGTATCCCACGAACAAATGGCGTGCTGGCCAGCATAAAGCCTGTAACCAGGACGAGCAGCATCTGCATTGAGAAGGTGAGCAGACTCCAGAAGCCATTGCCCCACATTTCGACCACAGCCATTGGGCTGTGGCCTTCAAACACCATGGCGGCGATGAAAGCGAGTAGTGAGAGAATTAGAACGAAAATATATGGGTCCGGCAGATATTTATCCACCAGACTGACCATTGGCCGAGCAGCTCTGTTGAGCATGGTGTATCTCCTTGTTCTTGTTGATTTTGATCTACATCAGCTTAGATGGTCGCAAGATAAAAACCAAACCTCATGGCATAAGCAGAAGGTATAGGGAGACTTTGGGTAACGAAGGTGCTGGGCAAGGAGGTTGATTTAAAAGGTAGACAGCCCGGTGGCTTCCATCAAGCGGTAGCGCCAGTAGCGTAGGCGGGAGTCATCAGCCCAGCGCTCATAAGGCAGGCTCAGTACCGGATCACTGCCGGGGCTTGATTGCCATTGAGTTTCAAAGAAGCCAACGGCTTTCGTAGCTACTTCAGAATCAGCTGGTACGGCGACCCAGGCGTTGGTTTCAAGGTTGAGGTCATCAAGGTTGCGCCGGGTAAAGTTGGCGGAACCCAGAAGAAGTTCGGTGGAGCCTGCTAATGGGCGGAGCATTAACAACTTGCTGTGGCACTGCTCACCAAAGGTGTTGCACCAGCGCACAGGGATGCCGGCTTTGTGAAGTTCCAGGGCAACCTGGCGGTTGGGAATGCCGCTTTTCTGATGTCCGAATGCTTCGTTATTGGCATCGAGAAGCACCCGCACCTTTGCGCCACGATCATGAGCATCGAGTAGAGCAGTAACTATTCCACGGTGAGAGAGATAGAAGAGAGCGAGATCCAGGCGGCTACCGTTCTGGGCCTTAGCAATCATTTCGAGAGCGGTATCACGAATGGCAGATTCTGTTTTGATTGCGACGGAGCCAGTCGCACTATCAACCGCCATCTGTTGAGAGCTCGTCCGACTAATCAGCTCGTCCAGTAACGGATTGGGTTGGGCAGACATAGCCAGAACTGCTTGCTCACTTCTCAGAACATCGGCAACCGCAGGGCCAGTAAAACTAATGGCAATGTTGCTGTGCCGACTACTGCCGTCATGAGGGTTTGCAGATGTTATCAGGGCGCGCAGCTTATCCCCTTCATCTGTTACCAGAACCTTGCGATGGTTTGCTTTGAAGTTGGGCAGGGCAAGGTAGCTGCGAACAGTAACTGGTTGTGTGCCCAGTGCATTTGGCAGCCAGCCGCCTTCAGAATTATTGCCAAACCATTGGCAGCAGATACGCCAGATTGCAGACCACGCAGGGTTGCTGTCGCGAAGTGGTCGCAGGTTGGTTTCTGTTACGGGAATACCAGCCTGGCGAAGTGCCTGAAACCAGGGTGACTCTGAGCCTCCGTAAAGGGTGTTCAGGGGGTCAGAGATAACAATTATCTCCAGTTCTGGCTGTTCTGCTTTTCGGTTGATCAGGGCTTGGGTTAGCTGCTCGGAAAGTCGACGGTGGTCCACGCCTTCAGGGCTGCTGCTGTTGAAGAGAAACATGTCGACCAGAATGAAGGACTGAGCCTGGCCGATGAGGCGCAGGATTTCGTCGAATATCTCGTGGTCGCGGGTTTCTGAGCCATCATTGTGATGATTGGTCGAATCCTTTAGCAGGATTGCGTCATTGAGAGGGTGTGTGTCGCCGTTGTGGCTGATACCGGCAGGCAGGGGTTTGTATGAGTGAAACAAACCCACACCCACCAGCGTCAGAACTACGAATGCGAGCAATACCTTCAATGCCATAAGCAGCCCGGTGTGGATTTAACCTGCGTGGTTGTTTATTACCAGAGTAGAAAAGCGCTCTAGCAGCCCAGAAGCTTCCGGTGCATCTTCAACCGAGTTGATCATGGCTTGTGGGTCAAACCCTTCCTGCTCGAGAGCTGGAGCCTGCACGGTTAGGTAGGCTTTCATCACTGCGCTGGAAAACTCAGGGTGAAACTGCACGCCCCATGCACGCTCGCCAACCCGAAAAGCCTGGTGCGGCTCAAATTCATTGCGGCCCAGCAAAACAGCGCCTGGGGGCAAGCTAAGTACCGACTGCATGTGGGTGAGCTGAGCGTTGAATACACTTGGCATGTCGCGGAACAGGGGGTCATCCTGGGCGCTGGCGATCAGCTCGACCTTTCTGGTTCCACTTTCGCGGCCTTCTGGGTGATAGCCTACTTCGCCACCCAAAGCATGGGCGAGAAGTTGGTGTCCGTAACAGACGCCAAGCATGGGGATGCTCTTATCAACTGCCCGTGACAGCCATTCGGCAGCTCGTTCGCTCCAGGGTTCGCGATCGCTGACCATGGCGGGTGAGCCTGTTATTACAATGCCATCCCAGTCGGCTGGGTTGCTCGGTAGTTCGTCAGCCTGAGCGTTAAATACAGTAACATCGAGATTGGGTGATAACCCGCGAAGGAACCATTGCTCAAAGTCACCAAACTGCGCTTCGATGGACGGGTAGGTGCTACCGGTTTTGAGAATAGCTACTCTTGGCTTTGGCTGGTTCACTTTTCTGGCTGCTCTTCAGGCAGTTCGGCGTTGTGGAATATGTTCTGCACGTCATCCAGTTCGTTCAGCATGTCGCAAAACTTTTCGAACATCGGGATATCGTCGCCTTCTACCGGGGTGGTGGTTTTGGGCAAGAACTGAATGTCATCGACTTCGAATTCGATTCCCTCGAATGCGTCTTCCAAGGCTTGCTTGGCTTTGGCGTATTCAGTGTTCGGAGTGAAAACGGTGATTGCATCGTTCTCATTTTCGATATCGGTCACATCAACATCTGCTTCCATCAGGGCTTCAAGAACCGCATCTTCGTCTTGGTCTTTAAACACAAAAATCGCGCAGTGGTCGAACATGTGAGCGACGGTGCCAGGCGTGCCGATTTTGCTTTTGGTTTTGGTGAAGGCCAGTCGAACATCGCCGAACGTGCGGTTAGGGTTGTCAGTCAGGCAGTCAACGATAACCATGCAATTGCCAGGGCCGTAGCCTTCATAGCGAGCGGTGGAATAGTCTTCACCGGCGCCGCCTTTGGCCTTTTCAATTGCTTTCTCAATAACATGAGTAGGAACCTGGTCTTTCTTTGCGCGCTCAATAAGCCCTCGCAGAGACAGGTTGGCCTGGGGGTCGAGGCCGCCAGATTTGGCCGCCATGTAAATTTCGCGCCCGTACTTGCTATACACCTTGGTTTTGGCCGCCGCCGTTTTGGCCATGGATTCTTTGCGGTTTTGATAGGCTCTGCCCATTTTTTGCGCTGCCTCATATCTTGCTGGTGAAAAGGTTGGATTTTACGCAAGAATAGCAGTTTGGGACAGGCTTATCTGGCTAGCCTGTCCTTCTGAGCACGTCTCAAGTCTCTTAGATGTAATCAACCGGGGCGCGGTAGTTGTCTTGCACCATCAGATCGATACCGCACTCAACATTGCTGACCCAGTTCAGAAAACGATCCACCATTGCGGGCCCCTCAAAACGTTTTCCATGCTGGGGCACGATCATCTCAACGTCCATATCCCGGATCATATTGGCCCAGAGCCGGCATACTTTGTTGGACGCAATGTAGCGCCGGTGGAATCCCATCATATGGGGAATATGTCGATCAAAATCACTCACGGGTAAGTGGTCGTCTTCCGCGCCAATTGACGCTCCAAGATCCCCTGAAAACAGAATTTTCGAGACCGGATCATAAAACTGCAGGTTGCCGACCGAGTGCATGAAGTGGGCGGGCAGGCATTGCAGATAGGAATCACCAAACCGTACGTTGGCGCCGGCATCCGGAATGCTGATGATGCGGTCATAAACACTGCCGCTCAGCTGGTTGGTGACATAACTGGATACCAGGTGAGGGAGGAACCTGGCCCACAGCTTAGATGTCACAATTTTTGCGTTGGTGTGGACAATCCAGCGGTCAATGGCGCCGATGATGTCCGGATCCTGGTGGGATGCAAACACATAATCCATGTCCTTGATGTTCATGAACTTGGAAGCCGCCACCGCAAGCGGCGTGTAGGTCAGGTCACCGCCCGGGTCAATCAGCGCTTCGTGTTTGCCATCCACCAGCAGAAACTGGTTGGACTGGACACCTTCGCCGGTCACCAGGGAATCGAACATCAGGCACTTGTGATGTCCGTTATCAAACAGAACGATTGGCTCGCTTGCCATGTTTATCTCCGCAGAGTGAAGGTCGGCTCTAGCGGCCGAGTGTAGCAATTTGCGCGGAGGGTACAAAATTGATGGATGACAACAATTGCCTTGGGTCAATTATCTGATATCCATCAAGTAACGATTTGTTTCAGCTGTAAAAAGAGCTGGTCAGATCAGGCCGGGAACCTTTCTGATTCCGCGACGTATGGCTCGCTCCAGACCGGCGCTGAACAACTTGCCGGTATAGGGAATTCGGTCTTCAAAGGTGATCCGATAGCGCACGCGGGTATGGCCTTCCGGCGTATCCTCAAAGCGGATCCGACCCAGGTGATTCCGAATTGGGCTCAAGCTGGTAATTGTGTACTCAATCAGCGTATCTGGCTCGAAGCTGGTAACGGTTTCTTCCAGGCCAACAGGGCCTATGCCAACTTTGCGTACAGAACCGAGGCCGTTAGGGTCGGCTTGGCCGCTGTTCTTGATTCGTTTTGCTGGTGCCCCCAGCAGTTTTCCAAAACTCTGATGATCAGCAAATAATGCGAATGCCTTGTTGCGGGGCACAGTAAGCGTTTCGTCAACTTCAAATGTGTGAGTGGCCATTTCGAATGCTCTTCTTGTGTCTTTGCTCGAAGACTAGCGGTTTCCCGCCTACAAAAAAAGACGCTGAAGAGAATGCGGATGGAGCAGGCCTGTCGTGCTTCGCCATTGCGTTGCTAGTGTCTGGGTGTATGCCGGTAGTCCCGTGGCGACTGTCCCATGACTTTTTTGAACAAGCGGGAGAAATAATAGGCATCGTCATAGCCCAGGCGATGGCTTATATCAGTAAAGCTGAGGCTTGTAGTGTCGAGCATCTGACAGGCGCGCTCTATCTTCAGGTGCAGAAAGTGTTGAATGGGAGAGGTTCCGGTCTGCTCCTTGTAGCGTGTGGCGAAATGCGCGGGAGATAACCCGGCAAGATCGGCAAGTTGCTCCAGGGTGATGCGCTCGTCCAGATGCTCATGCATATAGTTGTTGATGGTATCCAGCTCGGATTTTCGTTCATGGCTTGTTTCGTCAATGCTGATGGGAACGGCTGCCAGTAGTTGCCGCAGTCGATTGGCCGCATGAATCAGGCCGCGGGCACGGAAGCCAGTCTGCCGAACGGAGAGCAGGCCGTTAAAATCCACCAGCAGCCTGGGCTGCCGCCCCAGATGGCGAACCGGTGTTGCGCCATCAAGCCCCATGTATTTGTGGAACTCGTTTGCCAGTGGCCCTGTGTAGTGAACCCAGTGAATGGTCCAGGGATTGTCCGGGTCTGCTGTGTAGCGGTGGCTGGCGCCAGCTGGCAGTAGCAGAAGATCTCCCGCTCCCAGGGTGTATGGCACATCTTCCACATTCAGAAACGCTCTGCCTTCCGTGCAGTAAATCAAAAGATTGTCGCGATGATTGTCCCGGTGCATATGATGCCCTGTTGCCCGGCGATAGTGGCCGAAGGCCAGCGGGTAGAGGTCCCGCGTAAGAGGGTGCTGAGACAAAAGCTTAATAATGGGGGCTGGTACCACATAGCGTATGCTGTCTTTGGGGACTGGCCATTGGGAAGTTTGAATCATGATTGTTGCTGCTGCTATCCGCCTTATAATCGAAAGATAGTCCATCAAGGTCGAAATTTAGTCAATCACCAAGTGCTGGTGGGCGTGCTAAGGTCTACCCATACATAGCCAAAGTGATTGCGCTTTTGGCCCGTCTCTCGCACAACAACAAACAGGGATACCGATATGAAAAACGTTCCACTGTACCTTGCTGGTGAATTTGTTCAGAGCCAGACCAACGAATGGATTGATGTAACCAATCCGGCCACTAATGAAGTCATCGCCCGCACGCCATGCGCGACCGATGCAGAAATGCGTAGGGCGATCGACACGGCTGGCGAGATGTTCAAAAGCTGGAAGGAAGTTCCGGTGTCAGAGCGTGCCCGGGTTATGTTGCGTTATCAGGCATTGCTGAAAGAGCATCACGACGAAATTGCTGAAATTCTGTCACAGGAAACCGGCAAGACGTTTGATGACGCCAAAGGCGACGTTTGGCGTGGTATTGAAGTGGTTGAGCACGCTGCCAATATCCCTTCCCTGATGATGGGTGAGACGGTTGAAAACGTAGCACGTTCAGTGGATACCCATTCCTGGATTCAGCCGCTGGGTGTGTGTGCGGGTATTACACCGTTCAACTTCCCTGCAATGATTCCCCTGTGGATGTTCCCCATGGCCATTGCCAGCGGCAATACCTTTATCTTGAAACCTTCCGAGCAGGATCCACTTACGCCCATGCGCCTTGCTGAGCTATTTGAAGAAGCGGGCGCCCCCAAAGGTGTTTTGCAGGTGGTTCATGGTGGCAAAGAACAGGTAGATGTACTGCTGACCGATCCTGCCATCAAGGCCATCTCCTTTGTGGGCTCTGTGCCGGTTGGCCGTTATATCTATGAAACCGGTACCCGTCACATGAAGCGTGTTCAGAGCTTTGCTGGTGCCAAGAACCACATGGTGATCATGCCGGATGCTGATAAGCAGCAGGTGATCAATGCCCTGGTTGGTGCCTCTGTCGGTGCGGCGGGTCAGCGTTGCATGGCTATCTCTGTGGCGGTGTTTGTGGGTGAAGCCCAATCCTGGATTCCGGAATTGAAAGAAGCCATGGCAAAGGTTCGCCCGGGTGCCTGGAACGACTCCGGCGCCAGTTATGGCCCAGTGATTTCTCCCAAGGCCAAGGAGCGTGTTGAGGCGCTGATTGCGACAGGTGAAGCCCAGGGTGCGAATCTACTTCTGGATGGCCGCGGCTGCACGGTAGACGGACTGCCTGATGGTAACTGGGTTGGCCCAACCCTGTTCACCGGCGTGACCACTGAGATGGACATCTATAACGAAGAAATCTTTGGCCCTGTGTTGGCCTGCATGGAAGAGGACAATCTGGAGGACGCCATTGATCTCATCAATAAGAGCCCTTATGGCAACGGTGTGTCTATCTTTACCGGCTCCGGTGGCGCAGCCCGCAAGTTCCAGCATGAAATTGAAGTAGGGCAGGTGGGTGTAAACATCCCCATTCCTGTGCCCCTGCCGTTCTTCTCGTTCACCGGTTGGAAAGGTTCTTTCTATGGTGATCAGCACGCATACGGCAAGCAGGCGGTGCGCTTCTATACTGAGACTAAAACGGTTACCTCCCGTTGGTTCTCCAGTGAGGCAACCTCATCGGAGGCGAACTTCTCTATCCAGTTGCGTTAATTGCTTTGAAGGTGGGTTGGTTTGGGCCGGATTCTGTTTCCGGCCCCTTTTTCCATTCTGAATGACCGAGAATTCCTGATTCTGGAGAGACGCGATGGATTTTAACCTCACTGAAGACCAGTTGGCGTTCCGCGAGGCAGCTCGAGCCTTTGCTGAAAAAGCCATGGCACCCTACGCAGCCCAGTGGGATGACGAGCATATTTTCCCGGTAAGCGTTCTGAAAGAAGCCGGCGAAATGGGCTTTATGGGTATTTATACCCCGGAGGCGCTTGGCGGCATGGGGCTTTCCCGGCTGGATACCTCCGTAATTGTGGAAGAGTTGGCGGCTGCCTGCCCTTCAACGGCTGCCTTTATCACGATTCATAATATGGCGACCTGGATGGTTGCGAGCTTCGCGCCCGATGATCTGAAACAGGAAGTCGTTCCGAAGCTGGCCAGCGGGGAGCTGCTTGCCTCCTACTGCCTCACAGAGCCTGGCGCCGGCTCCGACGCGGCCCGCCTGCGAACTAAAGCGGTTCGGGATGGCGATAGCTACGTGATTAATGGCAGTAAAATGTTTATTTCCGGTGCCGGCGAGACCGATATTCTGGTTTTGATGGCTCGCACCGGCGCGGCGGATTCTGGCGCGAAGGGCATTTCCACATTTGTGATTCCCGCGGATGCGGAAGGTATTTCCTACGGCAAGAACGAAGAGAAAATGGGTTGGCACTCCCAGCCGACGCGCATGATCAGCCTTGAGAATGTTCGTGTTCCCGCAACCAGTCGGATTGGTGAGGAAGGTGATGGCTTCGCCATCGCCATGAAAGGCCTTGATGGTGGTCGCCTCAACATTGCTACCTGTTCCCTGGGTGGTGCGCAGGCCGCGTTGCTCAGAGCTCGCAACTATATGCACGAGCGTGAGCAGTTTGGTAAACCTTTGGCCGCTTTTCAGGCCCTGCAATTCAAATTGGCGGATATGGCGACCAACCTGGTGGCGGCCCGGCAAATGGTTCGCTTGGGTGCGTTCAAGCTGGATTCCGGCGATTCCGAAGCCACATTGCATTGTGCCATGGCTAAACGTTTCGCAACCGATGCCTGCTTTGAAGTGGTGAATGATGCACTGCAGTTGCATGGGGGCTACGGTTATATACGGGAATACCCTCTGGAGCGCTTTTTGCGCGATCTGCGGGTGCACCAGATACTGGAAGGTACCAACGAAATCATGCGTTTGATTGTTGCCCGTCGCCTATTGGATGACGGTGTGGCCGAGGCCATTCAATAAATCGCGAAAATAACAGGAGAAGGATGATGAGCGATCTGATTCAGCTCGAGAAACGCGAACACATTGCAATTCTGACCATCAACAATCCGCCGGCCAATACCTGGACCGTGGGTTCTTTGGCAGCACTGACAAAAATGGTTCATGAGCTCAATGAAGACAAGAATATTTTTGCGCTGGTAGTGACCGGGCAGGGCGAGAAATTCTTCTCCGCCGGTGCCGATCTGAAAACCTTTGCTGATGGCGATAAGGCCCGAGCCAATGAAATGGCTCAACTCTTTGGTCAGGCCTTTGCTGCATTGACCAAATTTCGTGGCGTATCCATTGCTGCGATTAACGGCTACGCCATGGGCGGTGGTCTTGAGTGTGCCTTGGCGTGTGATATCCGCATTGCCGAAGAACACGCTCAAATGGCATTGCCGGAAGCGACGGTCGGTTTGTTGCCATGCGCTGGCGGCACCCAGAACCTGCCTTGGATTGTGGGTGAAGGCTGGGCCAAACGCATGATTCTGTGCGGCGAGCGAGTAAAGGCCGACAAGGCTTTGCAGATTGGCTTGGTTGAAGAAGTTGTGCCTAGTGGAAAAGGCCTGGAAAAGGCTCTGGAATTGGCTGAAATGGCCTGTAAACAGAGCCCATCTTCAGTGGCTCGCTGCAAAACGTTGGTGATGAGTTCTCGCGATGGTCGCAGCCATTCAGACAGCTGGCGAATGGAACGTGAACTGTTTGTAGAGCTGTTCTCAACCGAAGACCAGAAAGAAGGCGTGAATGCCTTCCTGGAAAAACGTAAGCCTGAATGGAAAAACCGTTAAAAGCCGCTAAATACCTGAGGCATATCGGTTTAAGGAATTGTTATGAGTCACCAACAATCTGTAGAAAGTAACCAGCCAATTGTCTTTGAAGAGTGGAAAGCGGCCGACGGTGCAGTAATTGCTGTGGCCAGGTTGAATACGCCAAAAGCCCTCAACGCTCTCTCCCTCGAGATGATTCGGATGTTGGCGCCGCAGCTCAAAAGTTGGGCTGAGGACGATCGGGTTTGTGCCGTATGGATTGAAGCGGAAGGCGACAAGGCATTTTGTGCCGGCGGCGATATCGTCGCGCTTTACCGCAGTATGACCGAACCCCAGAGTGGCAGTGGTGCCAGCGCAGGTGAAACCTTCTTCACGGAAGAATACGAGCTGGACTACCTGATTCACACCTACCCTAAACCGGTGGTGTGCTGGGGGCACGGCATTGTTATGGGTGGTGGCATTGGCATCATGGCCGGCGCTTCACACCGTGTTGTGACAGAAGCCTCAATGCTGGCAATGCCTGAGAGTAGTATCGGCCTCTACCCAGACGTGGCCGCAGGCTGGTTCCTGAATCGCACTCCCGGGCGCACAGGCCTGTTTCTAGGGCTAACCGGCGCCCGCATGAATGCAGCGGATGCCATCTTCGTGGGTCTTGCCGACCGCTTTATCAAACATGAAGAGAAAGCAGCCGTGGTCGCGGATCTGACCGCGCAAAACTGGCAGGGTGAAGATGCGTTTGCTGTTGTGGGTAGTGTGCTGAGAAAACATGAAAATCAAAGTGCTGATGCCTTGCCGGAATCTCAGGTGCGGGCTCACTTCGATGAGATCAACCGTGTAACTGACGCCGACAGCCTGGCCAGCATGGTTGCCCAGATGAAAGAGCTGGCAAGTGGTGATGGCTGGCTGGCCAAATCCACCAAGCCCTTGGCATTTGCCTCGCCAACGTCGCTGGCTTTGTGCTGGCAGCACCTGCAAAACTGCCGTTTGGATAGCCTACGGGAAGTGCTCGATAAGGAGCTCATACTCTCGAAAAACTGCCTGATTAAGGGCGAGTTTGCAGAAGGCGTGCGTGCGCTCTTGATCGACAAGGATAAACAGCCCCGCTGGCGTTACGCTTCGCTGGAAGAAATGGACAGCGAGTGGATTGACAGCTTTTTCCAGAAATAGCCTAACTGGCCGCCTGAGAAAGGGCGGCCAACTCAACCGAATACAAAAACAAGGGGATGATTATGGCAACGATTACCTTTATTGGCCTGGGCAACATGGGCGGCCCTATGGCCAGCAACCTTGTGAAAGCCGGGCACGACGTAACCGTTTTTGATCTGTCTAAAGATGCGGTCGCAACACTGGTTTCAGAGGGAGCAAAAACCGCGGACACGGCTCACGAAGCGGTCAAAGGCGCTGAGTGCGTGATCACCATGTTGCCGGCAGGCAAGCACGTTGAAGCTGTGTATCTGGGTGAAGATGGTTTGCTGGCGGCTCTGCCCGAGGGCACGTTGGTTATTGACTCATCCACCATCTCGCCAGAAACGGCTCGCGGTGTAGCCGAGCAGGCCGAAAGCAAGCGTATTCCATTCCTCGATGCACCCGTTTCTGGCGGTGTGGGCGGTGCCACAGCGGGTACGCTGACCTTCATCTGCGGTGGCGATGAAGAGACCTTTAATAAGGCAAAGCCGATTCTGGAAGCCATGGGCAAGAACATCTTCCACGCGGGTGATCACGGTGCAGGCCAGGTCGCGAAAATCTGCAACAACATGCTGTTGGCTATCTTGATGGCAGGCACCAGTGAGGCACTGGCGCTGGGTGTGAAAAACGGATTGGATCCTGCAGTTCTCTCTGAAGTCATGAAGCAGAGCTCCGGCGGAAACTGGGCGTTGAACGTTTATAACCCCTGGCCAGGGGTGATGGATGGTGTACCCGCGTCCCGTGACTACCAGGGTGGGTTTTTGGTTAACCTGATGAACAAGGATCTTGGTTTGGCCTTCGATAACGCCGTAAAAAATCAGGCTGCTATTCCCATGGGCTCTCTTGCCCGCAACCTGTTTACACTGCATGCAGAGCATGGCAATGGAACACTGGACTTCTCAAGTATCCAGCGTTTTTACAAGCCTGAATAACGCTTGTCGGGGCACGATCTTCCGTGCCCCGCCCCCCCCCTCTGAGTTGATTCTTTCCCGGATCTTCACCTCTATACATTGGTATAAAACTGTTGAGCAAGATAACTATAAGTAGGACAATGAATCCGTTTAATGGTGGATCGGTGGCGAGCAACGCGTAGCCGGTTTGTGATCACGGCTGAAGGCTGCTTTACCTATGCTGACGAACACTTTTGTACTCTATTTGTCGACCGTGTTGATCTGGGGCTCGACGTTTATAGCGATCCCTTTGCAACTGGGTGAAGTGCCGGGCGATGTGTCCATTGCCTATCGGTTTGGGCTGTCTGCACTGGTGCTGATGCTTTGGTGCAGCCTGACTCGGCGCAATATGCGGTTTGGCTTCCGGCAGCACCTCTGGATGGCGGGTCAGGGGCTGATGCTGTTTGGTTTCAATTACATGCTGGTTTATCAAGCGGCTGCAGATATCACCAGTGGATTGATTGCCGTGGTGTTCTCCACAATCATTGTGATGAACATCATCAACGGCGCTCTGTTCTTCGGCAATAGAGTGCCCCGCGCAGTGATTGGCGGCGCGGCGCTTGGGCTTGTGGGAATTATCCTGGTGTTTTTGCCGGAGGTTCGCGCGCTGGACGCCGATGGCGCCACCTTGAGGGCCATTATCCTGAGCTTGGCGGGCACCTTCATCACATCCTTCGGCAACATGATTTCGGCTCGCAACCAGTCATCGAAACTGCCAGTCATGCAAACCAACGCCTATAGCATGGCTTACGGCGCTCTTTTGCTGGCGCTCATTGCGTGGGGTAGGGGTGAGGCATTCGTTTTCGAAGCAACCTGGAGCTACACCGGCTCGTTGGTCTACCTGGCTTTGATTGGCTCAGTCCTCGGTTTTGGCAGTTTCCTTACATTGCTCGGGCGGATAGGGCCTGAACGTGCAGCCTACTGCATGGTGCTTTTCCCAATCGTCGCGCTTGCGCTCTCAACAGTATTCGAGAGTTACATCTGGACAATTGAGGCAGTAGCCGGCGTATCCCTGGTGCTTGCGGGTAACCTGTTGGTCATTTTGCCCAAAGAAAAGCTGCAACGGGTCTGGCGAATGTTCCGGCCAGTAGCTGCCAGCCCCGCTGAGTAGGTGTGTTGCGGAAGTAGTGATTGGTACGAGGTATGAGTGGCGTAGCGTTACGTCTATAATGGCCGCCCTGAATGGCGCGCACTCTATGGTCCAGGCGCGCCGAAATCTCTAAACCGAGTACCCTCGCAATGGAAATCAACGTCAATTATCTCGACAACCTCCGAGTTGAAGCCAAGTTTGATGACTTCTCGGTGATTGCCGACCAGCCCGTTCGCTATAAAGGCGATGGCTCGGCACCTGGCCCTTTTGACTACTTTCTGGCTTCATCCGCCCTGTGCGCCGCTTATTTTGTGAAGGTGTACTGTCTGGCGAGGGATATTCCAACCGATAACATCCGCCTTTCCCAGAACAACATTGTTGATCCGGAAAACCGCTACAAACAAATCTTCAAGATTCAGGTTGAGCTGCCCGACGATCTGCCCGAGAAGCATCGCCAGGGCATTGTGCGGTCGATTGATCGCTGCACGGTCAAAAAAGTGGTGCAAACCGGTCCTGACTTTCAGATTGAAATCGTTGATAACCTCGATGAAGACGCCCAGGCGCTGCTGACGATCAAGCCAGAAGGGGGTGAGGACACCTACATCGAAGGTAAAGACCTGCCGCTGGAGCAAACCATTGCCAACATGAGCGGCATACTGGCCGACCTGGGCATGAAGATAGAGATTGCCTCCTGGCGCAATATTGTTCCTCACGTTTGGTCGTTGCACATGCGGGATGCGGCTTCGCCAATGTGCTTTACCAACGGCAAGGGCTCTACTAAAGAAAGTGCATTGTGCTCGGCTCTGGGGGAGTTTGTTGAGCGCTTGAACTGCAACTTCTTCTACAACGATCAATTTTTTGGTGAGGAAATCGCCAACAGCGAATTTGTACATTACCCGAGAGAGCGCTGGTTCAAGCCTGGTCCCAATGACGAATTGCCGGAAGGCATTCTGGACGCTCATTGCCTGGCCATTTATAACCCGGATGGCGAGCTGCATGGCTCCAATCTGATCGACACCAACTCCGGCCGTGTGGATCGGGGAATATGTGCGCTGCCCTACGTGCGTCACTCCGACGGTGTGCCCGTTTACTTCCCGACTAACCTCATTGAAAACCTGTTTTTGAGCAACGGTATGAGCGCAGGGAACACTCTGGCAGAGGCTCAGGTGCAGTGCTTGTCGGAAATTCTGGAGCGGGCAGTAAAGAAGCAGATCATTCAGGAAGAAATCGCCCTGCCCGATGTGCCTATGCATGTTTTGGAAAAGTACCCGAATATTCTTGAAGGGGTGCGGGCGCTGGAAGCACAGGGCTTCCCCATACTGGTAAAAGACGCCTCTCTTGGCGGCCAGTTTCCGGTAGCGAACGTTACCCTGATGAACCCGAAAACCGGCGGGGTGTTTGCCTCTTTCGGCGCCCATCCAAACATGGAAGTCGCTCTGGAGCGCAGCCTTACCGAATTGATGCAAGGCCGCAGTTTTGAGGGGCTCAATGATTTTCTTCCGCCCACATTTAATAGCCTGGCCATCACCGAGCCCAACAATTACGTGGAACACTTTATTGATTCCAGCGGCGTGATGTCCTGGCGTTTCTTCAGTGCCAAGGCGGATATAGATTTTCAGGAGTGGGACTTCACTGGCACCACTGAAGAAGAGGCCGCTACACTGTTCGGAATCATTGAAGACATGGGCCACGAAGTATACACCGCGATTTACGACGATCTCGGCGCCCCGGTTTGTCGCATGCTGGTGCCGGGCTATTCCGAGGTGTATCAGGTAGAAGATCTGATCTGGGATAACACCAATCGGGCTTTGGATTATCGTGAAGATATTCTTAATCTCCACATCCTGAGTGATGAGCAGCTAGCTGCCCTGGTAGAGCGCCTGGACGATAGCCAGATAGACGATTACACAGACATCATCACCCTGATCGGCATTGAGTTTGATGAAAACACCGTGTGGGGCCAGCTCACCATTCTGGAGTTGAAACTGCTGATCAACCTGGCGCTCAAGCAATACGAAGATGCCCTGGAACGGGTGGAAATGTTCTTGCAGTTCAATGACAACACAGTAGAGCGCGGCCTGTTCTACCAGGCCATGTGCGCAGCGCTGGAAGCCACTCTGGACGAAGAGCTGGAGTTGAGTGACTACCTGTTTAACTTCCGGCGGATGTTCGGGGATGAGGTGATGGACGCCGTAACCGGTTCTCTCGATGGCAGCGTGCGCTTCTACGGCCTGACGCCTACCAACATGCAACTGGAAGGGTTGGACAGACATCTGCGCTTGATCGACAGCTACAAGAAGCTGCACGCAGCGCGTGCCGCTAAGGCTTGAGGTATTTTTGTTGAAGCATGCCCCGCTTTGATTAAATAAAGCGCCCGGCAGAACCAATAGCGACCACAATCAGCCCCAAGATCAGGTTGATGCCAACAAGCTGGCGAATCTTGCCAACCTGGCGCCCGCCTTCTTGCGGGTTGCTCGCTGCAACAGCCTGCTTCAAACGGCGAAACGGGGCGAAGTAGAGGTGGAAAAATATGGCCATCATGATCAGCCCCATTAGCTGCATGGTGTGGATGTGCCAGCCAGCCCCGGCCATCCCGCCAAACACCTTGAAGATCATCCAATACCCGGTGATCAGCAAGAGCGCGATTGCCAGCCACACCCAGCGGAAGAATCGGGTTAGCGTTTGATACCAAAGCTTCCCGCGCTGCCCGGCCTCGATAACTTCAACCACCGCTGGGCGCATTGCCATATAAGCGAAAAACATACCGCCAACCCAGGTAACCGCCGATAACACATGTAATGCAATAGCCAGCGCCATAAAAAGCCTCTTGGATAGTCGTTGTATTACTAATCGCAAAAGAATCTTTGCTTTAGCCTGCTTCGCAAACCCCTGATCATGGCATTGGTCGATAACACATGCCAGAATCTGCCCCTTGATAAATAATGGGTATTTGCTCGTGGTTGCGCCATGAGTGTCCCACAAATAGTTGATTAAACGAAACAGGGTAGAAAGACATGCCAGATCAGATAAGGGTGGCCATCGCCGGTTACGGAAACCTGGGGCGCGGTGTTGAATCAGCACTGGCGCAAAATCCCGACATGCGCCTGGTAAGTGTGTTCAGCCGCCGTGATCCGGCCAGCGTAACCTTGCTGGACAGCAGCGTGCCGGTTTACCCCATGGCCGATATTGAGCAGTACCAGAACGACGTGGATGTAATGATCCTTTGCGGTGGCTCAAAAACCGACCTGCCGGAGCAGGGGCCCTATTTGGCACAGTTCTTTAATACTGTCGACAGCTTCGACACCCACGCCAAAGTTAATGAGTACCACGCGGCATTGGATGAGCCTGCGCGCAAAGCCGGCAAGCTTGCGCTGATGTCAGTGGGTTGGGACCCCGGCCTGTTTTCACTGAACCGTCTGTTTGGTGAAACTATTTTGCCGGAAGGAGAAACTTATACCTTCTGGGGCAAAGGTTTGAGCCAGGGTCACTCGGACGCAGTGCGCCGTGTTGAGGGTGTTAAAAAAGGCGTGCAGTACACCTTGCCCTCACAGGAGGCTATTGCCCGAGTGCGCAATGGTGAGCAGCCAGAACTGAGCACCCGTGAAAAGCATGTGCGGGAATGCTTCATTGTTCTGGAAGATGGTGCCGATGAAGGCACAGTACGCAACAGCATTGTCACCATGCCGGACTATTTCGAGCCCTTCGACACCACGGTTAACTTTATTGACGAAGCCACCTTCGCGGCCGAGCACAGCGCCATGCCCCATGGCGGGTTTGTGATTCGAAGCGGTGATACGGGCACACAAAGCAAACAAACCATCGAATATTCGCTCGCCCTTGGCAGCAACCCGGAGTTCACCGCCAGTGTTTTGGTAGCCTACACACGCGCGGTTCATAAAATGGCTCTTGCTGGCGAAACCGGCGCCCGGTCTGTATTTGATGTGGCTCCGGGCTTACTTTCGCCCAAGAGCCCATCGCAGCTTCGCAAAGACCTGTTGTAAGATTTAAGGGCTGCCTGCGGGCGGCCCTTTTCCTCGTTTTCCGGATAAAGCTCTATGAACTCGCCCCTTGTAACAACGCAATGGCTTGCAGAAAACCTCGGCCGAGCTGATCTGATTCTGCTGGATGCCAGCATGGCTAAGGTAATCGGAAGAGAGCCCATTGAGTACGATCAGCCAGTCTTTATACCGAGTGCCATGCCATTCGATCTGGAACAGGATTTTTGTGATCTCAGTTCTCCTTTGCCCCATGCCTTTCCTTGCGCTGAGCAGTTCACATCGGCGGCTCGAAAGCTGGGTATAGAAGCTGACAGTTTGGTCGTTATTTATGACAACCAAGGCATCTACTCCGCGCCGAGGGCTTGGTGGATGTTGAAGTCCATGGGCCTCGAGCGTGCCTTTGTTCTGGATGGTGGCTTGCCAAAGTGGCTGGAGGAAGGTCGAGAAACAGCATCCAGCCTGGCGCAGGCAACAGCAGAGGAAGGCAGTATCTGTGGTGAGTTTGCTGCAGACACAGTGTGCGATTCCCGGCATGTGCTGGCATCCCTGGAATCAGACCTGATTACCCTTGTGGATGCTCGTTCCGCTGAACGGTTTTACGGCCGGGCAGCTGAGCCAAGAGCAGGCGTTCGCAGTGGCCATATTCCGGGTTCACAAAATCTGCCATTCGCCCAAGTTCTTGACGACCCTGTATTTAAGTCTAAAGAAGAATTGAAGGCGATCTTTGCCGACCTCGTACCGCCTGGCAGGAAGCAGATTCTGTTTTCCTGCGGCTCTGGAGTGACTGCCTGCATTCTGTTGATGGCGGCTGTTATAGCGGGCTACAGCGATACCGTTTTGTACGACGGCTCCTGGGCTGACTGGGGAAGCCAGCCGTCTTTACCGGTAGCAACGTCTGAGTGAGTGATGTCAGCTGTGCAAATTGCCGGGCATGCTGTTGCCGGTTGGAAGTGATGCTGATTTCCGAAACCGGTGTGCCTGAGAGGTTTATCGAAACGGATTCGTGGGGCGGCCAGACCATGGCGCGACTGGAAGATGGCTGGTGCGCCGCTCTGGATCGCGACACCATGCTGTGTTCGATATACGAGAAACGCCCGTTTATTTGCCGGCAGTTCGAAATGGGCGGCTATGAATGCCTGGAAGAACGGGGCGCCAACGAGATCATTCCGTAAGGCCTCAGCTTTTTGTGTCTGGTTGAGGTTCCTTGTCCTGAGCGACTCTTACCCGGATTCTGTTAGTCCCCACACGAGATTCATCCAGGTGCGCTTTGGCCATCTTGGCCTGTTTTGCGTGGGGCATTTCAACAAAACCGAAGCCTTTGGATTTTCCGGTTTCTTTATCCAGAACCAGCGTGCACTCAGTAACAGTGCCATGAGCTTCAAACAACTCCTGAATTTCCTGTTCTGTGGTAGTGCGTGCGAGATTACGAACTAAAAGTTTCATGACGGGCCATTTGAAAAAGTAAGTATGAATATAGTGCTTTTAGGGGACAGCGTAGGCCAGTAGGGAGATACGTTAAAAACCAGGCCGCGAGCCGTAGAACCCAGTATAGCCTTTAATAATCACTAGCGGATAATGGCGCTCCTGATTATTCGTTCGTTTTTTGGGGTTTGTGACTATGTATTATGCGTTTCCGCTATTGGCAGTCATTTTCTGGGCGGGCAACACCGTAGTTAACAAGCTGGCTGTGGGTGTTATCTTTCCGGCGGAAATTGGTTTTTATCGGTGGTTGTTCGCCGCCGTCATACTCACGCCCGTATTGCTGAAGCCCACATTGCGCTCCTGGCCAATAGTGAAGGCTAACCTGGGCAAGATTTTTGTGTTGGGTGTGCTTGGTATGGCGATTTACCAAAGCCTGGCTTATTTTGCTGCGCCGAAAACTTCAGCAACGAACATGGGCATTGTACTGGCGCTCATGCCTGTGATGTCTCTTATTTTAGCCATTTTGGCATTGGGCCACCGCCTTACAGTTGGAGCTGTAGTCGGATCACTGTTTTCTTTTTTTGGCGTACTGATTGTTATCACCTCGGGGGATTTGACAGCGATAGCCCAGCAGGGGATCAATGCTGGTGACGGCATGATGTTGGTAGCCGTGGCTGCCTACGCCATATACAGCACATTACTGAAAAAATGGCAGATACCCCTGCCTGCAATGCAGTTGTTGTATGCACAGGTACTGGTGGCTGTAGTGGTTCTGTTCCCGCTGTTTGCTGTACTGCCACAAACCGGACTGAACAGCGAAAACTTGCCACTGGTGCTGTTTGCCTGTGTATTTGCGTCTATTGGTGCCCCCTTGGCGTGGATGACTGGCATCAAGCACCTGGGGCCCAGCCGGACTTCTGTATTCTTTAACCTCATCCCCATTTTGACGGCACTGATAGCCTCGGTGATGCTGAGCGAAACATTGGGTGTGCATCACTTTATCGGCGGGGGGCTGACTTTGTTCGGTGTGCTCTTGTCTGAGTGGTGGACGCGACCTTTCCGTGTGAAGGCTCAGACGAAAGGCGCTGTCTAATTCATTGCCAGTATAGAACTGGTGCTCTTTTGCAACAGTGAGCGTTTGATTAACCGCGGCTTTTGCGACAGAATCCACGCCCGGACTTATTCAGAACCATACCTTCAAGGATTGAAGATATGCCCCAGGCAAGCGGACTGCAGTTTACCGCCCGTGTTGGCGAACTCCCCTCTGATTTATTTTCCGTTGTCGGCTTTACGCTGACCGAACGGCTATCCGAACTGTTCCATGGCCGCCTTGAACTGGCCAGCACTGACTCGGATATTGATGCATCTGAAGTTTTGGAGCAGCCAGTCGATCTGGTGGTGTGGCAAGATGGCATGCCCCTTCGCCGTTTCACCGGCGTAGCCAACGAATTTGCCCGAGGCGATTCCGGCCACCGTCGCACTCGCTACGAGGTTGTTATCCAGCCGCCTGTGTGGCGTTTAGGGCTGATGCACAACAGCCGCATCTTCCAGACCCAAACCACCGACACCATTGTGCGTACCCTGCTGGAAGAGCGGGGCATCGTAGATTCCGTGTTTGACCTCAAACGCACCCCCCAGGAACGGGAATACTGCGTACAGCACCGTGAAAGCGACCTGGCCTTTATCGAGCGCCTGGCCGCCGAGGAAGGCTGGCACTACCGCTACCAGCACGGCAGCGTGGACGGAGGCGAGCAACCCGGCCTGATTTTTGCCGACCACCACGGCGATGCGCCAAGACTGGAAGCCGCTGAATACAACGGCAAGGCCGGCGGAAGCACCAAACAGCCTGCGGTGTTCCGCTTCCGCTATGAAGAGCGTGTTCGAGCTGCCTCCGTCGTTACCAAAGACTATACCTTCAGAAATCCGGCCTACGCCCTGATGCACGAACACAGTGCCGCCAGTGCCAACCAACGGCAGGATTACCAGCACTTTGATTACCCAGGCCGTTTCAAAGCCGATGCCAGCGGCCAGCCCTTTACCGAAGCGCGGCTGGATGCCCTCAGAAGCGACGCCAGCACCGCCACCGGTGAGAGCAACCGCGCAGACTTCACCTGCGGTGCCAAAACCGAACTTACCGAGCACGACAACCCCAAACTGAACCGGGACTGGCTGCTTACCGCGGTTACCCACACCGGCAAACAGCCCCAGGCTTTGGAAGAAGAGGGTGGTTCTGAACCCACCAGCTACCACAACACCTTCAGCGCTAAACCCGCCGACAAAACCTGGCGGCCAAACATCACCCACCGCCCACTCATGGACGGCCCGCAAATCGCTATAGTGACCGGCCCCGAAGGGGAAGAAATTCACTGCGATGAATTTGGCCGGGTAAAGGTAAGGTTTCCTTGGGATCGCTATTCTGAGAATAACGAACACAGCAGCGCCTGGTTGCGCGTAAGCCAAGGCTGGGCAGGCGGCCAATACGGTTTTATGGCCCTGCCGAGAATTGGCAACGAAGTCATCGTCTCCTTCCTGGATGGCGACCCGGATCAGCCCATCATCACCGGCCGCACGTATCATGCAACGAACACACCGCCCTACACGCTGCCGGAACACAAAACCCGCACCACCCTGAAAACCCAGACTCATAAGGGTGAAGGCAGCAACGAACTGCGGTTTGAGGACGAGGCTGATAAAGAGCAAATCTACATCCACGCCCAGAAAGATCTGGATTTGCTCACGGAGAACAACCGCACCGAAGTCATTAAAAACGACAGCCACCTGACCGTCGAAAACGATCGCTTCAGCCACGTAAAAGGCAGCAAACATCAAACCATCAACGGCGAAAAACGTGAACAAACCGGCAAAGACCACAGCTTCAGCGTAACCGGCTCCTTGCACCTGAAAGCGGGCACCGCCTGGCTCAGTGACTCCGGCACAGAACTGCACATTAAAGCCGGGCAGAAAGCGGTGATCGAAGCAGGTGCCGAGATCACCCTCAAAGCGGGTGGCAGCTTTTTGAAGATCGATCCCAGTGGTGTGGCTATCGGTGGGGCATCTATAAAAATGAACGCTGGCGGTGCTGCGGGTAAGGGGAGTGGGCAGAAGGCTGAGGTGGCGGGGTTGCCGGGGGTGGTGACGGCTGCAGGTGCAGTCGTTGCCCCCGTAGCATTGGCAGAAACCAATCAACGAGTGGACGCTGAGCCCAAGGCCATAGTGGCTCACCGGTTGAAGCAGGCGCGGATGCAAGGAACCGGTATTGTTGAGCAGTGCCAACAGCAGCCTGATGGTAGCTGCCCACTGGGTAATTGTCCGTGTGGTAAAAATCAGGCTGTAAGAGCATAAGCGAGGGCAGCGTGGCATTGGATAAATTAACGAGCAACACGATCAGATACCTAGTTTTGGAATCTGGCGAGAGAACTCTAATCACAAGGATGCTTTATGAGCACGCAGAGAATCCGGAGTGGGTTTACCTGTTTGCCGATACAGAGTGGCAACTCTATTTGGCAGAAAGCCCGGTTATCCTGAAAGCTGCTCAGCAAAGCTCCGAGTACCAGTGGGCTTTGGCAGGTTTGAAGAATGGCCAGTTAAACGGCCTTATTCTGGAGTCGGAGGGTAGCTTTGAGTCGATAACCAAGTGGTTAAGAACACGACTGAAGGTGCGTTTTGATGGCCAGCGCCAAGGACTTTTACGATTTTACGATCCACAAATCTGGCACCAGCTGGCCCCCACCTCAAAACCCGGGGTGGATGTGGTTGAGCGTGTAATCTACTGGTTTGGAGAGCCTGAAGGTAAGCGATGGCATACCACGGAATGGCCTGATCCGCTTACCATGCTCCCAATGCCGACTCTGAGTGAGACTCAGTGGCAGGCATTGAACTCCGCCAATCTTTGAATGTGAATTTACCGGTATAAAAAGCAAGGAATGACAGGGATGTCTGACAATAATTCAAAACCAGTGCCCGCAAACTGTGGCCCTGCGTGTGAAGGTGAATCGCTGATTGTTGAGGTGATTGGTAAGGAGCACCCGGAGGGGCATGCGTTCCGAATCTTTGATGAAAGCAACAATGAGCAGCAAGAGTGGCTGGAGAAACAGGTTGCAGTAGAAATTCTGGATGATTCAGTTCTTCATGTATGGCCATGGAAAGGGCAGCCACGCCGAAACATTTGGATAGAAATCGAAGCTGAAGGTGCCCCGATCAGAGTGCCGTTTCTTGAAAGTGCAGGCAGCATTGATCGCGAACTTGAACGGCAGCATCATGTCATTCTGCCTATTGTTCCCGCCACCCTGATATCTGGCGTTGAGTTGCAGGGAGATAATCCGGTACATCATGTGCTTGCGAGAGCGGGATTCCTTTACCTGTTCCATGAAGGCAAGTTGTGGCGGGAGCTTGAGATACGGATCGATGAAAGCGGTGTTACCAGCTACTCGGATGTCGCGCTTTATGACTATCGCCAGACTAGTGGAACACTGAAAGCAGGCTATAGAGAGGTCACCGGAACCGGGCTTGAAGAAATCTGGCTTCCCGCAAGAGTTAATGGAGGCTGGCTGAGTTTGCAAGCCGCTTACAGCGAGTCTCAGTGGCCAGGAGAGCGAATAAACCACCTTGAGCGGTCAGTTAGAGACAGAGGTGGCCGCTGCAACACTGTAAGCATGAGATTTAATGCCGATGGCAAAGAAGGTACCAGCAATTCAAAAATCTCCAGTGAGGCTACTTCGGCATTTTTAGCCCTGCATATGGAATCCCAAAGGCCGCGAAAGCCGGCTTTGGAGTGGCAGTTTGATCGCCCCGAGAAATATTTGCTGGATCTGAACGCGAACTATGCGGATATAGCGAGGAAGGAGGCGTTGTCGTTGCACCAGCGCCATGAAGATCCGGATCCGGAGGATCCCATTGCTGAAGATGAGCGGGCTGAGATGACAGCGCTATCTAACTGTCTGCACAATACGCTTCAAGAGCTCATTCGCTCCGACGAGCCTGAGCCATTTTCATGGGCAGAAGTTGAGCCCTGTGTTGCTGACTGCACTGAGCAAGCCAAAGCCCGTGGTATCGGTGTGATAAGGCTGGATGATCCAATATACCAACTTCGTTACAATCAGCGGCGCCGACAGGTTGCAGCTTGGTTCATGAATGCTGCAGTGCGGAGGGCAAAGGTACGGCCTTACTTCGACTCGGCGCTATTGGTTCACTCGGTTCTTGAGCCTGAAACAGTAGCATCTAAACCGAATTCCCTTCATAAACACATGGCGGAAGTATCGGGTCACGGAAGAAAAGAGCTGGAACGATCTCTTGCGCTGTCTGAACGCACCTTGGCCCGACGTTATCTGGAAGAGATCCACACCGACTTGCTGGCACGGTTGTCTGATGAACGAACCCACCATGTGCTAACGGACTTGTTCACGCATTATAGTTATGACTATGCAGGCGCGTTCAACTTTGTCACCACTCTGGTGATGAATCTGGTTACCGAGCCTGCCGAATGTGATGCCCTCAGCATAGGCGTTGAAGGTGCAGGGGATGGTCAGGGTAAGCAGTGGCTTGAGGGTTTGTGTGCCGGCCGGCACAGCAGGGTACTGCGTTTGCTGCTATTTCCACGGTACAGCGCGGAAGACCTGAAGAAGCCATACAAGCCCCCAACCGAACCGCAGACTAACCGAGGAAATGGGCGATTCCGGGATGCAGAGCTTGCGGCCATGGCGGAAACGGATCTTCTGGAAATCGATGACCTTAAAACCATCGATGGGCTGGAAATTAGTATTGAAGCGGCTGCGGGTTCTTACGCCACGCTGTTGACCGCTAATCTTAGGATGGGCAGTCAGGTATTGATGAGCGTCCACGGCAATATGTGGGCAGCAATCCACCATGCCAGCCACGGGATTCAGGCAAGAAACAGAGAGCTTGCCGATGTTAACAAAGAGCTGGAAAACCTGCGGTTGCGAAAAGCCGAGCTTGAAAACCAGCGTTGGGCGACTGAGCGGAGAATTACTAACCTCAAGGGGCAGAAGGTTGAGCTTGAGGATATTCGCAACAAGCTGAGCCAGATGGAAACACGTTACCAGGAGTTAGCGCTTCAGAAGCAAGCCCTTGCGGAAACTGCCATCCTCGGACGGATGAAGCTGTACTCAAACTCTCTTGAGCAACTGCGCCGATCGCTACCACGTTTGCTCGGACAAATGGAGCTTATGCGCTTCTCCAAGGCTCTTCAGAAGGATTACTTCGTATTTGAAATCAGCAAGCATCGGCTGGGATCCTTTGGTGATAAAGAGGCTATTGCTCTGTTCGGGGATTTTATTCAGCAGGAAGGCAGCAAGGAAGTGCTTGCGTCTACTAACAAAAGGAGAAGTCAGGCCGCGGCTATTGCCTCTGAAGTAGCAGAGGATGCCTATGTGTTGGTAATACCGAAAACCGAAGCGATCGCCAAAATGATTGCGGAGATCTCTGCTGCCGAGTCCCGATTCCTGAACTCTGTCCACAAATTGTCTGAGATTGAGAACCTTGCTGATAACTTTCCAGACACGCCTACAGCGGCTGCTGCAATAGCGACTCGAAACCTGAACGCCGCCAGAGAGGAAATGGAAAGAGCGAAGAAGGAGCTGAAGGCTTTTGAGCAGGACGCGGCGAACCAAAAGGATCTGACTCGCCAAAAAGAGCAATACGTAGGTGACTTGAAAGCGGCCAATGATGCAGCAAACCAGATTGGTCAAGCTGAAATTGACAGCAAAAACAGCAGTCGGCTGTACCGCGTGTTGAACAAGCCGGTATTCCCACTGTTTGTGGGGTTGATGGAGCTTCATAACGCTTCGAGTGTTTGGGCCGCATATAATTATCAATCACGAGTAAAGGGCAGCAGGTCCGGCAATATCAAAATGTTCAGTGCCGGAGCCGATCTCTTGGCTGCAGCTACGGCAATCAGTGAACGATGGATGTTGGGCCCATCAAAAGTTCTGTCTTTAAAATTGTCAGGCAAGCCTGGGCAAGCATTTACGCGCCGTTTGGGAACCCCTTTAACTATAAGAAGCGGGCTGGGTGCGGCAGCTGGCTTTTTGATGGCGCTGGATGCAGGATTCGATTCTTACTACGAATATCGCATGGGTAACAACGCGGCGGCAGTCGGCTATGGCTTGATTGCTGGCAGTGGCGTAGCCTTCGGTTTCGCCAGTTTGGTGGGTAAACCGGGCTTGCTGTTGGTGCTCGGGCCGAAAGGCTGGCTGGTGGCTGGTGTGGTTCTGGCAGTGGCAGGTCTGGCTACTGTGTTCGCATTCAGTGACGAACCGCTGGATGTTTGGATGAGGCACGGGCCTTTCGGTTCAATGGCTGAAAAGCCATTTTTGAAAGAGCCGGATATAGCCTACCACCGTTTGATCAGCTTATTGATGGGCGTGTCTGTCCGGATGGAATATAACCCACTACGCCAGCAGGCGCGAGAGGGCGGGTTCGAAGGCGAAACTGCTGAGAGGGTAGCCGCCCTTTCGAATGCCAGTGAACGTCTGGTAATTGACAGTGCCATCCCGGGATTATTTAGTTCGGGGATGTTTGCCAAAGTAACCGTTGAGCTGCAGCTGTTTGAAACGATCGCTGTTACAAGAGGTCGGGGCCAGGCTTGGGTGAACAAGATCTCTGGCGAGGGTATTAAGAAGCATCGCCTGTTGACTGAGCAGTCGGAAACCGGTGCGCACATCTACCTGAAAGCTCCAGCCAATGAGCGACGGCAGCTAGATAGTTGGCCTTGGGAGCGCGATGTGTGGGAAACCAAAACCTACCGGTGGCGTGCCAAAGTGCAGATTCAGGCAAGGAAAGCAGCAGATGGTTTGTTGATGGTTTTCCCGGCTCCACCTCCGGAAGATCCTTTGACGTTCGACCAAGACAACGAGCTGCATAGCAAACCGAATTTCAAGCAAATACGCCAGCCGTACTGGTATACCCAAAGAGTTCAGGAAAATGTTGAATAGCCATTCCGACGGTGCCAACACCAACGCGCACTATGGGCCCTTTGCCTACCGTCCCTATTCCATTCCTCCACAGAAAAATCAGACGGAGGAGTTGAACCGCACCGGCCTGGATCGGTCTGCCAGTTTGCGTCTGCCGTGGGGTAATACTCGGGATGTTATGCCACCCTGCTTTATGTCCGATGATCCTCCCAAGAAACTGCGTAAGCTGGAGAAGAAGGAAGACCTGGCCGACAAGCACGGCCTTTACGTTGAGAACAGTCACGAATGTTTTCGGCATGCGCCTTTGGCGCTCCAAGCCCGTTTTTTCGATACGATATATGTTGCAGGAAAAGTATGGGCTTACATCGTGTCCCCTATCGTTTTGGTTGTTTTGATCTTGGTTTCACCTTTATTTGGTGCGAGAGGGCAAGCTTGGACGGAATTCCTGCAAAGTTTAATCCCGATGGAAGTCGTTTTTTTGTTGGGCGGTTGGGCTTTAATGCTTTTCTCCGATTTAATCTTCCGCCTCTTCCCCAAATGGCTCCATCAAAACGGCCGGGGCCCCGAGTGGGAGTTCAACCGGCGTACCGGAATGATCAAGGTCTGGCAATATTCCCGGAAGCTCCCCTTCCTGCCCAGAAAACCCCCAGTTGTCATCGAAAAACCTTTCTATGAGTTCGACGCCTGGTGCTGTGCGCGGGTAGACCGGTTTGGCACCTTGTTTGATCTGGTGCTGTCTCATCGCTACAGCAAGCTGGACGTAACGGTCGGTGACATTCTGGGTGCCCACGGCAGTGCCACCATGTGCTACGCCTACTGGGACTTTATCCAGAACTACATGGACGTGACCCGCCCTTTGCCAGAGATGCCCATGCTGGAGAAGTACCGCCCGCTGGATCCGGTCACTGCGGAACATGACCAGCAGACTGGCCGTCCTCCTCGCTACTGGCGGGATATGGACGACCAGACCTTCAAGAAAAAAGTGGACCGGATGTTTACAGATGTCACCATCATTAACACGGCGCAGCGGCCGAACTTGATGGAAGAGAAATTGAGTTACGCCTCGTGAGCTTTCCGAACATCCGGATGTGCGATGAAAACCAGTGGATCTGCAATGAGCGGGCGCAAGGCAGCGCCCGTTGGTTCTGAATAGGAACTACGCCGTCCCAGCGGGACAGCCTGAGTGTTGCGCTGTCGCGGCGCGAACATGATGACAAAGAAGATCCTTGACGGGCAAGGGTCGCCAAAACCAAAAGAACAGGCAGTTAGAATCATGGAAGATTCATTTGTACCAGCAGAGAGCGCCTTCACCGACCTTATCGCTAGTGAAAACCACATAGGCCTGATAAGGGACTGGCGAGAAGTTATCTTTCACACGCTATTTGCAAAAAAACGACACGATCTGGAATTACCTGTCTTGCTTCCTATCGAAGACGGACGATGCTTCATCGGTAGTCCAGACCCGGTAGCGGCCCGGGCAGCTATCAAAGACTTCAGTTTCGACGAAGAGCTGGACATTTTTGTCAAACCGGTTCCCTTGGGAGAGCTCGCAAGGAATGCGTTTCTTTTAGGTGCGTGGCTCTGCTGGACCGGATCCAAAGTAATCATGAACACGTCGCTGATGCATTTAATCGGAATGAAGGCTATTAAACAGGAGCCTTCAGGCCAGGAGCGTTTGTATCAGGCGAACATCCATGAACTTCAAAACCCGGGCGGGCTCGTCGAGATAATCAAGGCGCAAAGCTGGGTCATCAGCACCGTGTCTGGGGATTCGGCTACCGAAGTGGCGCGAGAAGATCTTATCTTCGATGATCGGGGGCTTGTGGTGTTTGGGCCTGGCCTTGGCCCAAAAGGTGGTGCTAAAAATCGTAGCGAGTTGTCCGCTGAAGAGCAGGCACTGTTTGATTGGTGGGCCGAACCTCCATACGACTATGCCGCTTTGAAAGAGGGGAGTGAAGGCGAGAATGAAGCGGATGAAAATGCTAAAAGCGCAGACACTTACGTCCCGGCTCCTGCCATCGTTGACGAAGAGCATCTTCGTTCTTTCTATGATCTTGAACGTGCTGTTCATAATCAAATCATGCCGGATGCCACCAAGCTGCAATTGGAAGTTATTGAAGACCAGGTGATTCCTGAAGTAGAAGAGCAGGATAGCGATGAACTTTTGAGAGTGGATGGGCGGCGGTTCCGTATCTTGTTTGCCGACCATCCCGAGTGGAGCTTGCCCTTGGGCGGGGATGGGCTCGCCATGACGGATTACACCGGGGAGGTTTGGCTGCCCCAGGAGCCTGGTGTCCATGAAGTGCCGGAACACTTGAAGTCGCGACTTATAAGGGCGATTGCCTGGGTGCTGTTCTGGCAAGGGCGAGACCCGGGAAAGCCTGCGCATCTGGTGTTAGGCCAGTTCGAGGGCGTAAAGCCGTTTTGTCCTGATAACATGAATCGCCTCTTCGTTCCGGATGCGACCGACGGACGTTTTCCTGCCCTGGCTTGCATGCCGTGTGGTGCACAGCAGGTTCCCGTGCTTGTTCACAGTGAAGTACCTGAGGGTTACGTTTGTGAAGTTCTAGAAGAGTGCCGGGTTCCCGCTTCGGATCTTCCCCGCGGATTAGTCGGGCGGGATTCTCTGTTGGTTAATGGCTCGGTGCCCTTTGTTTCCATGTGTGCGTTTCTGATGGTACCTGTTGCCGCAATCGAGTTTCCCAAAGATTGGTATGCCGGCATCCGGACGTCCAACACTCAGCTAATCTCGGACTTTGAATACTATCTTGCGAAACAGGGCCTGAGTGATCAGGCCAAGCTGGATGTGCAAGGTAGCAAAGACCCCAACGGCATTGCTGGGGTCTTCTGGGCATGCGCTGGGTTCATGGCTTTTATATTTTTGCTCATGGTCCTCTATGGAATATGAGTCGGGGCACAAGCGGGAGTCTGATCCGGTCTGACCCAAGGGGTCGAGCTTTTCATAAACGATGGAATAGCATAATCATGGAAGAAAAATCAGTTGCCTGTATTGAAGAGTTCGGCAGGCTTGTTGTCGCCAGAGAATACGTTTCACTGGTGCGTGAGTGGCAAGCTCACACTTTTTATGCCGTGTTTGTAAACAATGGCTGTGAGGGAGAGCTACCTGCCTTGGTGGAGGTGCACGATCATTTGGCCTTCCTCGCTGGCACAGATCCTGAAGCGGTTGAAGCAGAGTTGGCGGACTACCGGCTTTCGGCGGGTGACGGGAATATTTCCATAAAGCCGGTTGCTCTCAAAGAACTTGCAAGAAATGCTGCGGTGCTGGGCGCGTGGGTTGTCTGGGCTGGTTCAGATGGTGGCGTGGTGGTTGACTCCATTTTGCATATTCTCGGTTTAGCCGGTATCGCGAAAAATGAGTCTGGCACCGAACGCTTGTATCGGGCAAAGCTCCTTGAACTGCCGGCGAATGATGAAATGGGCACTGGGCCTGTCATGGCTCAGCGTTGGACTATCACGACGATCGAGGGCGATCAGGAGGTTGGTGATGCTGAGAGTTGGTTGGTTTACGACGACGATGATGGTGTGATTCTGCTTAATCCTGACGGTAGTCTGCGTAACGGTCCAAAGGCCCGAAGTACTATCACTTCTGCCGAACAGGCTTTGTTCGATGAGTGGCGTCAACCGCTCTACACGTTCCCCGTACCTGAGCAGACTGAAACATCTGACGTCGTTAACACCCAAACGGATATACCTGGCCATCCTGCTCAGGCGGCAGTTGCAACGTCCGATGTCAGCATTAAAGCAGACCGAAGCTTTGTACGAATGACTGCACTGACCTCCGTTTTGATCATCGCAGTGCTTGGTGTCGTGGTGAGCTTGCAGTGAGCGGTTGCGACGGTGGTCACTCAGATTCGGTCAGATAGCTACGGGCGAACACCTGTAAATCCTCCGAAACTCGCTGGCGAATCGTCGCCCGATCTTGCGGGTCAAGGTCGTACTTGCGGGCCAGCAACTCGAAGTCTTCATCTTTCAGGGTAATGGTCAAACGCGGCCTTGCCCGGGTTTTCTGATAGGGCAGTTCCAGAACTTTGCGCACCATGTCGGAGGTGCTCATGTTCTGTATTGCTGCAGAGACCCGAAATGCTCGCTGAATGTCTTTGGAGAGGTCGAAGGCCATTTGTACGGCCTGAACGGCCTGTTCCTCTTTAGACCAATCCGGTTTATTTGCCATGGGGGTAACCTGAAGAATTACGCCCCCGGAGTTCGGGGGCGCGGGGCTTACTGTGCAGGGCTGTCTTTGAGACGAGCCAGCACGTTGTCGATTGCATCTTGTTCGCCGTCAATACCGGCGGCTTTCAGTTTTTCGTCCAGGTCCGCGCCTGTGAGTTCTTTTTCCAGGGTGGCACTGGCGGTCTGGCGGTCTTCTTCCCGGGCCTGGCGCTCGCGAATGCGTTCAAGGGTTTCCTTGGCAGTGTTCAGCGAGGACTTCTGGCTGTTGATGTTTGTATCAATCTGGGCAGTGGTGCGAAGCACGCGCTCATTGGTTTTTACCACTTGCAGTTCCCGGCGGTAATCGGCCAGTTGCTTCTCTGCCCGCTGAACGCGCTCTTTCAGGCCGGCAATCCGCTGCTGCAGCAATTCGCGGGTTTGGGTCAGCTCTACTGCACGGCGTTCGTGGCCAACAATGCGCTCAGCCACTTCTCTGGCCAGGTCTTCCTGGCCGGCGGCAATGGCCTTGCGGGCATCCTGTTCGCGTTTGCTTGCGTTGTCCTGCTCAGAGCGAATTTGCCGGGCCAAAGAGGCAGATTCAGCCATCAGGGCAGCCAGTTCCTGTTTTGCCTGCTTCAGTTCCTGCTCGGAGTCCCGCAGTTCCTGTTCCAGGATGCGGTTGCCCTGGCCGTCGACTACGGCTTCGCCCAGTTCGTTAACACCACCGCGCATGGCGGTCAGAAGTTTGTTCAGTATGGATCTCATGTCTCAGCCCTCAGTTAAGCCAGGTAGTCTTCAAATGTCTGTAACAGGTCGATGGCATTCTCTGCCAACGTCACCAGTTCCTGCATGATTTCGGCTGCGCCGGAGGTGGGGCTGAGAGCGCCATATACCACGTAGTGATCACCGGTTTTGCCCAGTGAGCTCAGGGGCATGGGTACACTGAGTCGCAGCATGTTTTCATGCAACTCATTCAGGTGCACCGGGTTCAGTTCCTGCTCATCAAAAAGATACGCAAGACACAGAATTTGAGAGTCGGTCACGGTAAGGTACACCGGCGTTTCTTCTGCACCGGAAACCGTTACCTGAAGCACCGGTTCGTCCCCGGCTATGGGCATAACATCGAAGCGTCGGCCGGCATGGGTAGAATCACCCAGGGCCAGGGTGAGGGTTTGAATATCCACGAATAGCTCCTTCCTGTGGCGGTGAATCGGTTCGGCCGATCCGGACGAACCTTGTCCTGTCGCTTGACATTTTATGTCAATGATTAGAGTCTATACTTCGCAATTAAACATTTGCAAGAAATAGTTTGTTTGCGTTATAACGGCGCTCTGGTTTGACACAAACTGTCAATTATTGGATTTACCAGAAAGGATAATCTGGTCGCGTATGGAAACGTTCTTCGCTGTAGCCTTCTCCTTTCCAACGGTGGTTTTCTCCGTTCTGTTGTGTGTAGCCATTATTTACTGGCTGATATCCCTGCTTGGTATGGGCGATATCGACGCAGATGGCGACATTGACGTCGGTGGCGATTTCAGTGGTCTGATGGTTACTCTCGGGCTGCAAGGTGTTCCCTTGCCTTTGGTGCTCACGCTGTTGTTCCTGTTTGGCTGGCTGGCCAGCTACTTTGTTGATCTTGTTTTTGGCACTCTTATTCCGACTGGCTTGTTGCACTGGCTATACGGGGCAGCTGTTATTTTTTCGGCGCTAGTCGCCTCGGTGCTAGTAACGTCGATCGTGGTACGCCCACTTCGCCCACTGTTTCGCCGTGCATTTTTGCAACCCCTTCAAAAGCGGATTGTTGGCACCCCTTGTGTGGTGATTTCTTCACGGGTTACCGAAACCTCTGGTCGCGGCGAAACGGTTCTTGATGGTGCCCATCTTGTCCTTCAAATACGCAGCCAATTGCCGCTTTCCCGTCGGGAGAGGGCGATCATTATTGAACATATTCCGGATAAAAATGCCTGGTGGGTTGTTCCGGAATCCGAATTCCATTCCGGTGGCTCCACCGGATAACCCCGCACTCACTTATTTAAAACCAGCTCAGGAGAATGACTAAATGGACTTATCGTGGATGATGCCGGTACTGACGACCATCGGCGTTGTGGTGTTGCTGATATTGGGCGTGCTGACCCTGTTCAAGGCGTTCTATCGCAAGGTAGATCAGGGCCAGGCCCTGATCGTGAACGACCTGTCGCCTACACCCAAGGTGTACTTCACCGGCGCCATGGTGCTGCCGGTCATTCATCGCGCCGAGACCATGAAAATCTCGGTCATTACCCTGGAGCTGAACCGCACCGGTAAAGAAGGGCTGATCTGTAAAGACAACCTGCGTGCCGATATTACGGTTGCTTTCTATCTGCGGGTAAACGAAACCTCAGAAGATGTGTTGCGGGTAGCCAAGTCTGTGGGTGTTGGCCGTGCTTCCGACCGCAATGCGGTAAACGAGTTGTTCAATGCCAAGTTCAGTGAAGCGTTGAAGACGGTTGGTAAGAAGCTGGAGTTCATGCAGCTGTTTGAAGAGCGTCAACACTTCCGCGATTCCATCATTGAAACCATTGGCGAAGATCTTAACGGCTACATCCTTGAAGACGTGGCCATCGATTACCTGGAACAAACGCCAAAAACCTCTCTGGATCCCAACAACATTCTGGATTCCGAAGGTATTAAGCGGATTACTGAAATCACTGCATTCCACAATGTGGAGACAAACCGTTTAGAGCGCGACCAAGAGCTGGAAATTCAGCGTAAAAACGTTTCTGCTCGCGAGGCCTCGCTGGAACTGGAGCGCAGTCAAGCAGATGCAGAAGCGCGCCAACGCCGTGAGATCGAAACCCTGCAAGCTCGCGAAACCTCCGAGACCGAGCAGGTGCGCGAACAAGAACGCGCCCGTGCCGAAGCTGCTCGCATTAAGACAGACGAAGAGCTGGCCATTGCAGAAGAGAACAAACAGCGCCAGATAGAGATGGCGATGAAAGCCCGCGAGCGAGCGGTTCAGATTGAAGAAGTGCGTATTCGCCAGGCCCGGGAGCTGGAAGACGTAAACCGTGAACGAGCGGTTGAAATCGAGCGTATTGGCATGGAAAAGGCGCTTGAAGGCGAGCGCAAAGAAATTGCAGATATCACCAGCCAGCGCATTGCGGTAGAGCGCAACGTGGCTGAAGAGGAAGAGAACATCAAGGATGTTCGCAACCGTTCGCAAGCTGAGCGCCTGAAGGTCACGAAAGTGGTCGCGGCTGAGGCCGACGCCGATGAGCTCAAGCTCAAGGACGTGAAGGCGGCCGAAGCGGCGTTTGAACGCTCCAAGCTGGAGGCCGAACAGATTCGTGTTACTGCCCAAGCCGAGATGGATGCCGCAGAGAAAGAAGCCATTGCCGATGAAAAGCGGGCTCGTGGTCGTCAGGCGTTGTCTGCCTCTGACGGGCTGGCGGAAGCCCAGGTTAAGGAAGCTCAGGCTTCGGCTATTAGGGCTGATGGTATCGCCCGTGCCGACGTTAAATCGGCCACTGCCAAAGCAGATGAAGAAGCCGGCATGGCAGAGATTCGGGTTCTTGAGCAGCGCCTTGAAACTGAAGCTATGGGTGAAGAAAAACTGGGTCTGGCGAAAGCGGATGCCCGTAAGGCCATGGTTCTGGCTGAGGCTGATGGTGAGGCCAGGATGGGTCACGCCAAGGCGGATGCCCGCAAGGCTCTGGTGTTGGCAGAGGCAGAAGGAGAAGAACGCATGGGTCATGCCAAGGCAGGTGCCCGCGAAGCAATGGCCAAGGCAGAAGCGTCTGGCCTGGTAGAGAAACTCAAAGCCTATAACAACATGTCTGAAGAAGCCCGCCACTTCGAAGAATTCCGCATGAACCTGGAAGTTCATGAGAAGGAAGTGTTGGCGAGGATTGAGGCCCAGCAGACAGGCATTCTGGAAAATGGCCGGGTAATGGCTGCCGCTCTGAAGGACGCCAAGTTTGAAATGATCGGCGGCGACGGCGGTATCTTCGACAAGTTCGCCCAAGGACTTGGTTATGGCAAGAGCGTACAGGGCGTGCTGGATAATGCACCGTCACTGCAGGCGGCATTGGCAGGTATCGCCGGGCGTATTGGAGCGGACAAGCCCAGTAAAGCCTCTGAAACTGCATAAAACCCAGGGCACCACCTGCGTCTGACTTGGCGTAGGTGGTGCCTATCTCGTTCAGGTTTTCCCCCTTTTTGTTCAGGATGATTTGGTATGTCGACGGATCGCACCGGCCTCGAGAGCATTGTTCAGGAAGGTTCTGCCTTCGAAACCATTCAGCGTCGCCTGAAAGAGCAGGGCGGCCAGCTTCGCGAGCAGGTGTCGGGGCTGAATCAGGCCCGGGAAGATATTTTCGGAAGCGCCGGCATGAACGTGCTGGGGCGCGCCCGGGTCAGAACCGAAAATAATGCCATAGCCCGGGATGTAGTGCGCCTTGGTGACAAACTACTGTTCGGTTTTAACCTGCAACTGGGGTTACGCAAAACCCTGGAGCTTGAGGATGTCTTCTGTCTGTACCATCTGAATGATGGTGACGGTGGCTTCGAAATGACCGAGGCCGCGATTGAGGGCACTTTCCTGAAAGATGGCCGCTTTGCCACCGACTTCCGGGAGCTGCAGCAGTATTACAACACCGCCACTCTGTCTCAGCTGACGATCCTTAAAGGCATGCTGCTGATGGTGTTTCGCATCGGCGACAAACTCGGTGACTTGCGGGTATTTCGCTGGGAGCTGAAACCGAATGGTGAGGTTAACCGCTACATAGACAACCGGGGCGAGCGGGATCTTAGCTTCCCTGACAGGTTCAGCTTTCCCTGGAAAACCGTTGGTCGTGACTGCCAGGTGCAGGGGCGGTCTCCGCATCTGAACATCGCCGACACCCTGTTCGTGGATAACCTCCGGGGCGAGATTACCTTCAAGGTGGAGAACAACACGGCAACCGGCGAGGGCATTTATGCAGATCCGGTAGAGTCTGACTCCCAATCCCTGGACGACGCTACCTTTGAGTACGCCGATCTGGGTGAAATTCTTCTGGTACGAATTCTTCCCTTCAACGAAAAGCACTGGCGCTACTACCTGTTCAATCGCACCCAGCGAAAAGTTGAACGGGTAGACAGCATGGCCGGCTCTGTGGTGTCGCTTCCGGATAACCACGGCCTTATTTTTCCGTCTGGGTATTACCTCACGACAGGGGAGCTGAAAACCTTCCAGATTCCGGAAGGGGATTTTCGCCTCAAGCGTTCATTGCGAGCGCCTAACGGTGAGGATGTCCTCTACGTATTTTTCGAGCAGCTCACCGGGCAGGTGATTCTGTTCCGCTATAATCTGATCCGTAAGCAGGCCGATGTACCGCTGATTGGCCATGGCTTTGCGCTCTTTGAAAATGGCCACTTGGTGGTTTTCAGTGCCGACAACGAGCCGACTCTGGTCCACCCGCTGCAGGTTTGGGAAACGCCGTTTACCTCCGAGAACTTCCACGCGCAGGCCAGCGTTGCCAACGACTCGGAACTGGCGCGCATCGGCAACCCGGATCTGGTGCGGGGCATCGCCGAGCTGAACACAGTCATTACTTTAGTGGAAGCCAAGGGCGCCAGTGAGCGTCATTTCACCTCTTTGATTCGCACTGTAGACCGCGTTCTCGACCAATTTTACTGGCTGACTGCTAGGCAGGATGAAGCCTTGTTTGCGGGCCTGCATGAGCAGCTCTCCATCATTCGCAACACTGCGGAACTGGTGCTGGATGAGTACGAGAAAGTCCAGAACATCCGGGCACAGACGGAAGTTGCAATCAGTGAAGTGGCAGATGTTCAGGGTGCCTTGATGCGGGATCTGAAACCGGACAGCTGGAAGGCGCCGGATCAGTTCGTGGGGTTCCTGGCCAGGCTTCGGGAACACCGGGGCCGGGTGCGAACGCTCAAGGATCGCCGCTACGCAGACGAAGCACGAATAGACGGTCTTGAGCAGGAGTTGGCGGATGCAGAGCAACGGCTGACTGAACGCACCTTCCGTTTTCTGGCCTCTCCCGAAGCGCTGGAGGGCTACCGCAATACCCTGGCAGAACTGCAAGCAGAGCTGGCCAGTGCAGAAAGCCGGGATGCTCTGAAAAAGATTGTGGAGCGCTACCGGGAGCTGACCACTGGCCTGGATATGATTCAGGGCATGCTGGCCTCTATGGCGGGTGATGACGCCGCGCTGGAAACCGCCATAACCGACAATATTTCAGGCATCTATGCCAGCATCAACCAACAACGCTCGGAAGCGGAAATCCGCCTGAAAGAGCAGGGCAGTGCCGAAGCCCGCGCCCAGTTTGCGGCTCGCATCCGGTTATTTGAACAAAGCCTGGCCAACGGTGTCAGCGCGCTTTCCGATGTACGGGAATGCGATGGTTTGATGACCCGCATGCTCGATCAGTTGCAGGAACTGGAAAGCCAGTTTGGCGAGTACGATGAGTTCCTCGCCGCCGTTCTGGAACAGCGTGAAAATGCCCATGAAAGCATTGAAGCCCGGCGCCAGCAGTTGCAGGATCAACGGCAGCGCCGGGTAACTACACTCACGGACGCCGCTGAGCGCATACTGAAAAACGTCAATCGCCGTACCGAACGCTTTACCACAGTGGAAGAGCTGCATGCCTTTTTTGCGTCCGATGCCATGGTGGCGCGCCTGCGCAGCATGGCAAAGGAGTTGCGGGAGCTGGGCGCGGCCATGGAAGCCGATGATTGCCTGGGGCAGTTGAAAGCCGCCCAGGACACGGCCCTGAGAAGTGTGCGGGATAAAGCCGATATCTTTGAGGATGGCGGCGCCGTTATCCGGCTTGGTAAGCACAAGTTCAGCGTCAACCAGCAGGAGCTGGATCTCACCCTGATCCCGCGGGATGACCATGTGCTGTTGCACCTGACCGGTACCCAGTATTACGAGCGGCTGGACGAACCGGAACTCGATCGCCTTCGGGGCTACTGGAACATGAGCCAGCCGTCGGAATCTGCCAAGGTTTACCGGGGAGAGTACCTTGCAGCTCTGGTAATTGAAGAGTTTCGGACATCACAGGATTTACCGGTTAACGTCGCCGATATTGAGGAACTTACCGGCTATGTCCGCACATTTGCATCGCCCCGTTACCGCGAAGGCTATGAAAAGGGCATCCACGATCACGATGCCGCGCTGATTGTCAGCACCCTTTGGCCCGCCATTCAAAATGCCGGTTTGCTGCGCTTCAGCCCTAATGCAAGGGCGCTGGCGATGCTGTTCTGGGCGCAGCTGGGTCAGCAGCAGGTTCACGCTCAACAGTTACGCTCCCGTTGTTTGTCTGCCGGCATACTCAGCCGCATGATGCAGTCCAGTGAATTGCTGCAGGCTTTGGAACAGGAAGTTGGGCCAAATCTGTCAGAGTTTGTTGAGGCTAATGATCTCACCTTGACTGAAAAAGGCAGTGCCGAACGCACATTGTTGAATTCAGCCGCTGAGTATCTGGTTTTGCAACTGGCAGAAGAGTCGGAAATCTTCGAGATCACCCGCTATGCCGGTGAACTGGCTGAAGGCTTTACCGAAGCCCTGAAGCGGGATAACCAGTTTGCCCAGTACCAGAACGCCCTGAATGTGGTTGCTGACCAGCCGGCTGCACGCTGGAGCATCACCCGCCACTGGCTGAAAGCCTGGATGGGCAAAGCAGACCGGCAACATCTGTTGCACTACTTGCCGGAAGTGGTGGCGGTCCTGAATGCCGGGGAGGTTATCACCACGGCGGTACGTAGTGTGGAACTGGCGTTTGAGGTTGATGGGCTGCTGGGCCAGCATGCCAATATCAACGAACGTTCCCTGAGCCTGCAACTGGATGAATACGAGGAACGCCTGCGGTATCACCGGCAGGAGATCATTCCCGGCTGGCAGCAGCTGCAAGATGTTCGCCATAGCGTGCTGGAAAAATGGCGCGACCAATTGCGTCTGGACGAATACCGGCCCCGGCCGCTCTCTTCATTTGTCCGCAACAAGCTGATCAGCGAAAGCTACCTGCCCATCATTGGCGACAACCTGGCCAAGCAGATGGGCACCGCAGGTGAAGACAGGCGTACCGACCAGTCCGGCCTGTTAATGATGATCTCGCCGCCGGGTTACGGCAAAACCACCTTGATGGAATACGTGGCCAACCGGCTGGGCCTGATCTTCATGAAGATCAACTGCCCCAGTCTGGGCCATGATGTCACCTCGCTGGATCCGGAGAAGGCACCGCACTCCACAGCGAAGGCAGAGCTGATCAAGCTCAACCTGGCTCTGGAAATGGGTAATAACGTGATGCTGTATCTGGATGATATCCAGCATACGCACCCGGAGTTCCTGCAGAAGTTCATTTCCCTGTGTGACGGCACCCGGCGCATTGAAGGCGTATGGCGTGGTCGCACCAGCACCTACGACATGCGGGGCAAGCGCTTCTGCGTAGTCATGGCCGGTAACCCCTACACGGAAAGCGGCGAAGTGTTCAAAGTGCCCGACATGCTGGCGAACCGGGCGGATATCTACAACTTGGGTGATGTGCTATCGGGTATGGAACACGCCTTCGAGTTGTCCTATATCGAGAACAGCCTCAGTGCCAACCGGGTACTGTCACCCTTGGCCACCCGAGGCATGGCGGACTTCTACCGGTTTGCGGATCTGGCGGAAGGCAAGGCTGTGGCAGATTCAGACTTCGAGCACGATTACAGCGCCGCCGAACGGGATGAAATCGTCTCCCTGCTGCAGAAAATGATGCGCGTGCGGGAAACCGTGTTACGGGTGAACCAGGCATACATTGCTTCCAGCGCCCAAGCGGAGGCCTATCGCACAGAGCCCGCGTTCAAGTTGCAGGGCAGTTACCGGAACATGAACAAGCTGGCGGAAAAGCTGTCGCCGGTGATGAGCGATAAAGAGTTGGAAGCCCTGATTGACGATCACTACCAGGGTGAATCCCAACTGCTGACACAGGGCGCAGAAGAAAACCTGCTTAAGCTCAAGCAAATGCGCTGCACCATGACCGAAGCAGAAACCGCCCGCTGGCAGGCCATCTGCGAAGAATATCGCCGTCGCCAGCAGGCGGGTGGTGATGAGGAAGCCGGTGTGAAGGTGGTGCGCCAACTTGGCCTCATAGTGGAACAAATGCAGCAGGTGGGGCAGCAGTTGGCGGCGGGCATGGCTAGCCAGAAAGATTCAGGGCCGGATCTGGAAAAGGCTTTTGGCGAGCTGTCGCGCTCCCTTGAAACGGGTTTCACTGCCGGCTTGCAAACTGTGCAGCTGAATCCGGCGGTAACGGTAAACCTGGATAGCCCGCCTCAGGTAGGCGAAGCCCTCACAGCCTTCGCCCGAATCTTTGAGGAATCCATTGTTCCACTCGTAAAACTCATGGACGGCAAGCTGGGCCTGGATCTGAAAACCCAACGGGAAATGGGTAGAGTTTTGAGGGTGATTGGTGAGCTGCAAGAATCCGTAATGGGGCGAGAGTCTGGGAAGTGAGTGTTGATACTTGGGATTTATATGGGGCCCTACAGGCTAGGGCCCCGGAATCTCAACAAGCGATCAACAACGAAAATCGTACCAACCGCAAGAGCTGACTTTATAACGCCCCCAAGCAAGAACGGCAGAACACCTTTCAGGAATGCTTTTTCTGGCCCAATGGTAAATGCCAGCCATGCCCCACCAAACCCAAGGCAAACGGTATGGCCCAATAGCATTGCCAAGAAGGCCAGAGCAATATTCTTGGTGTTCCAGCCGCGCTCGAAAAGCAAGCCAACCAGGGCAACGGCCAGAGGAAAGGCAAACAGGTAGCCTGCAGTTGGCCCTGCAAAATAATCCAATCCGCTGGAGCCCCCGGCAAGAACCGGAAGCCCCAGAGCTCCGAGGCTCAGCCACAGGATTGTTGAGGCGGTACCAAGTTTCCAGCCGAGGAACCCTGTAGCAGTGAGGAGTACATAGGTTTGCGCGGTGATAGGTACCGGCACCATGGGTATCTCGATGTAGGATGCTACAGATAAGCACAGAGCTGTGACTACGATGGCAACCAGTTTCCAGCTTACTGACCGGCCGTTTGGATCGAGAGGGCTGAAACTTTGGCTTGGTACAGGTGTCATCATTTTCCCTTGTTTGGAATGTTGTTTCTCAATGAGTCATGCATCTCACCGACGCACCATAGCCTCTGGTTGATTCAGCATGGCAAGCAGCGGGTTTTTCCTTAATACATAGTCTTTCAGCAGATACCCAAGCAGCACTCCAAGGCCAAACCCGCCCAAGTGTGCGACCCAGGCCACGCCGCCTTGCCCGGAGATCATGCCTGCAATATTAATCAGGCTCCAGATCAGGAAGTACCAATGGGGTGCCAGCTTCTTCTGATAAATGACGAACATGAAGGTAAGGCTGGCGTGGCGGAACCACATGAGATAAAGGCCGAACAGGGCAGCAATAGCGCCACTTGCACCGACCAGCAGCAATGGGCCCTGGCTGGTGTTGAATAACAGAAGTTCTGCCAGCGCCGCCATCATGCCTGCAAACAGGTAGAGGGCGAGGAATGCACCATGGCCCAATGCGTCTTCAAGATTGTCGCCAATAATCCACAGGAAATACATATTGCCAACCAGATGCATTAGCCCGCCGTGAACAAACTGGTAGGTGAACAGTTGCAACAAAAAGTGTGGGAGGCTTTGGGTATCCGAGTTCAGAGCCAGGTTGGTAAAGATCCATTCATTGACCTCTGGAGACAGCAGGCCTGCTCCAAAAATCAGGCTGCACAGAACAACCAGTGTGCGGGTGATCCAGGGGGTGCGCTGCGGTGTTACGTTGTACTCCGCAGGCATGGCGGTCAGGAACTGGAACAGCCAGGACTTCCATGAAACTTTCTGGTTCAAATCCGTTAGCGCCTGCTTCAGTTTGGGGGAGTGCATTACCTGATCGATTTCATGCTTGTCCAGCCAAACGCCGTCGCAGGCGGGGCAGCAATCGATCTCGGTGGTGTAGTGCACCAGCAGTTGATAGTGGGTCATGGAGACGCTGCAGCGTATGCACAGGCGTTCACTGGTACGGAGTGCTGGGCCCAGGTGAAGCTCGTGGTCGTATTGGTCTATGCAATCGTGTTCTTCGGCAATGGCTTGGTTTAGTGAGCCATCTTCAAACCACAACCCTTGGCACTGTTGGCACCTTAGTATGTTCGGGTTGCTGGTGGGCTTTAGGGTTCCAGTGGTGCAGGAAGGGCAGCACTTAGTGTGTTTTTTGAGCATGAAGTCCTTTTCCTGATTTGATCACTTACACAGAAGTGTTTGTTGGTGTTAAGTAATACTGGTTTGACGCCGATTGCTCTGAAACTCCCGCTCCTCATACCAGTCAACGCCTTTCAGCGCACCCGTTATCGCTTTAACTCCAATAAAGGGGAGAAGGTTGCCGGGCGGCACTGGAATGGCCTTCCTGTTCACAATCCAGAATCGGCTTAGCTCGCTATCCACACCAGACACAAGGTCTGCAATGAGTCGGCCATTAAGCTGTGTAAGCGATACGCCGTGTCCGATACAGCCAGTTGAATAGATAATATTATGATCCCCAATAAATCCTATTTCAGGAACCATGTCGAAATTGGCCGACACCGCACCGCCCCACTTGTAATAGATTTTTTTATTTTTAAGCGATGGGAACAGCCAGCGAAAGTGCGCTTCCAAATCTTGCCAGACGCCTGGATCCTGCCATTTATCCATGGCATCTCCATATTCAAAGCCAATACTTCCGCCGCCCATCGTTATGCGACCACATTTGGTGATTCGTAAATAATGAACCAGTTGTCGATTGTCTTCGATCGACATGCGGTCGCGCCAGCCCAATGTTTCCCATTCATCTTTTGTTAAGGGCTCAGAGACAATCTGGTAAGTCCAAACTGCCCGCTGCCGGCTTCGCAGCTTGCGGGGGCCTGGCAATGTGTGAGTCCATGCATTGGTTGCCAGAACCAGTTTTTTGGTGTGAACTGTCGCATCGGGCGTTTTGACCACTATGCCTTCAGGTGTTCTGCGAATGTCGGTTACTGCAGAGTTTTCGTAAATGCATGCGCCAGCTTTTTCGGCCAGGTGTTTTAATGCCCGCACATGCTTGCAGGGGTCCAGAATTCCGGTTTGCGGTTCATAAATTGCGGCGCGAATATGTGGAGCATGCAGCTTTTCTCTCACTTGTTCTTGCTGATAGAAAAAGTAGCTACCTTCTTTTGTAAGGTCACACAGCAGGCGATAGGTTTTTTTGAGGCGCTTTTCCTGGCGCTCGGTATAGGCAACTCGCCACATTCCCGTGTGTTCGTAGTCTGAATCCAATCCTTCGCTTACTATCAGTTCGTGAACATAGGCCACAGCTTTCTGCATGTACTCTTGTGCTTCCCGGGCTTTTTGCTTGCCCCACCGAAGTACGGTTGTTTCAGGTTCCATCCCGAATAACGCCATGTTAAAGCCACCATTTCGACCAGATGCGCCAAAACCAATTTCATTAGCCTCCAGCACCATAACGTTCAGCTTTGGGTGGTTGAGCTTCACCTCCCTGGCGGTGGTTAAACCGGTGTAGCCTGCACCAACAATGAGTAAGTCAGCGGTGTGGATGCCTTCTGATAAGGGGGTGTTGGGCCGATATGTCCCGTATTTATGCTGCCAAAAGGAATAATTCCGGGCCATATCTTCTGATGCGCCAGTAGGCATTTTGATTCCACCTGTTTTCGTGCAGTAAACGCACACATTTTTATGTTAAGCGGGAAGGCACCTGTATACGGCTATTTTGTCTATCACTACCTGATATTGTTAGCGCCTGTAAACCTCTAATCGCGAAAGCGGGTCGATTCGGTAATGCGATAAGGTTTCTCCATGGGTAAACTGTCAGCTCTGCATTTCTGCTGAGGCTTTCGGTAGAACATCCAATCACGCTGGCAGATTCCATTGTTACAGCCGGCCGTCAGGTTACGGACATCCTATGGAAAACGAAAAGAAATCGGTTGAGCAGGGCAGCACAAAACCTGAAAAAACCCTGGCTGATCTGTCCACCCCTATCTATGGGCTGTTTATTCTGGGCGTGCTTTACACCCTGTACCTTGCCCATCAGATTATCTTGCCGATTGTTTTGGCACTTCTCACGAGCTTGCTCTTGTCTCCGCTGGTTACTCGTATGTGTTCAGGGTTGCGTATTCCACGGGTGGTCAGCTCGCTGATACTTGTGCTGTTGGTACTTGCTGGCATCGCCGGAATATCAATGGCTGTCGCCACACCAGCTCTGGAATGGGCAGGTAAGGCCCCGGAGGGCATTTCTCGTTTGCTGGTAGGGGAAAGTGAACTGAAGCGACAGATCAGCAAGGTGACAGAGTCCGCTAAAAGAGTGGAAGACTCAGTCAGTGAGTTGTCAGACAGTGGCAAAAATACAACCGCAGAGCCAACTACTGTTGTTCTGCAGACAGACTCCTGGCGCGCCCAACTAATGAATAAAGCCCGTGATGGCGTTGCGGGCCTTGCGCTTGCCATGGCACTTACTTACTTCTTGTTGGTTAGCGGTGACAGGTTGGTGCTTAATTTCGTCCGGCAGTTACCAAGAGACCATCGTCGAACCGTACTGCGCATTAGTGGGGATTCTCAGCGTCAGATCGCCCAATATTTGGCTGTGCTTGGCATCAGCAATACATCAGTAGGGGTGGCAACGGGCCTTATGGCATGGGCTGTGGGTTTGCCAGATCCTGCGGTATGGGGGTTGGTTGCTGGACTTGCCCGTTTTATTCCTTATTTGGGCGTTATTCTTACGATTCTTTTGCTTGCGGTTGTCTCGGTGGTAAGCCTGGACACCCTGTGGATGATGGCGATCGCACCGGTTGGCTACCTGGCCCTGACCACCATGGTGGGTTTTTTCATCGAGCCCTGGATTCACGGTTTCCGTATGGCCATCAACCCAGTGATTATTTTCGTTTCGATTTTTTTCTGGGGTTGGCTATGGGGGCCTGTAGGCGTGTTGCTTGCGGTGCCGCTGATGACCGTTATTCAGGTGGTTCTGAAACAGATTCCCAGGTTACGGCCCATCTATAAGGTGATTGCCCGTTAGTGTGGCACCGGGTAAACGCGGAAGCTTTCATCACTAACTGGCGCCTCGGTGAATGTCTCCTATCCTGAAGAGATAGCTTACACTCCTCAGGCAGGGACGATGGTTCACCTATGATCCCGAATACCATGAAAGCCATGGTTCTTACCGGCCATGGTGATATTGAAAAGCTTGAGTACAAAGACGTACCCACGCCGTTCCCTGCACCGGGGGAGGTGTTGGTTCAGGTAACCGCGACTGCGAAAAACAACACTGACCGCAAAGCCCGGGAAGGGCTGTATCCCACCAAAAAGGGGGAGACCACCTCGTTTCAGATGGGTGGCAAGCCCACACTGATTTTCCCTCGAATTCAGGGCGCTGACATCGCTGGCCGTGTTGTTGCAGTTGGCGAGGGCGTTGATTATAGCCGTGTTGGCGAGCGGGGGTTGCTGGATTTCAATATCTACGCGGACAGTCGCCGGGATATAAACCTTACCCCGGATTATTACGGCCATGGTGCAGATGGTGGCTACGCGGAATACGTTGCTGTGCCTTCAGACCAGTTCCACCGCATACAGAATAAAACTCTGGCGGATGCACAGCTCGCAGCAATGGGAATGTGCTCGTATCAGACGGCCATGCACATGCTCACCTCGGCTCATGTGGCAGCCGGCGAGCGAGTCCTGGTCACCGGAGCCAGTGGCGGTGTTGGAACAGCGCTGATTCAGCTTTGTCGGATTATGGGGGCCATTCCCTATGCACTGAGCACACCGGATAAAGCTGCAGCTCTCGTGGGGTTGGGCGCGGAATCTGTACTTGATCGCTCCGATATGGACAGCTTTGTGGAGCGGGTAAAGGCAGACACTGGCGGTAAACCCTTTGATGCGATTATGGACCTGGTGGGCGGTGATATGACTGACCGCTTCATCGACGCCATGATTTTCGATATGAGCGCCCGTAAAACCTATCCTCGTCTGAGCATTGCCGGTGCCAGTGGTGGAAACATCAGTGAAATCCTGTGGACGCGAATTTACCTGTATCAGGTGCAGATCTTTGGCGTGTCCCACGGCACCCGAGAGGAGGCGGAGCAGTTGATCGAATGGATTCGCGGCGAGCAACTCAAATCTGTTCTCCATGGCGCTTTCCGGCTTTCGGAGCTGCACCAGGCGGAGCGCTACTTCACAAATCGAGGCAGCAGTTATCTCGGTAAAATTGTCATAGTTCCTGATTCGCAGTGGGAAACCCACGGCAAACCCTGGTCTTTGGAGGACCGTGCATGAAAAAGGAACTGACTGTCCAGCTTATGGATACCCACGCCGGTGGGGATGTCAGTCGCATTGTGACTGGCGGAATTGGTACTTTGCCGGGTGGCAGTGTGCGGGCGCAAATGGAGTATCTGCGTGACCACGCCGATGGGTTGAGAAAATTGCTGTTGGAAGAGCCCTATGGCATACCCGAAATGTCTGTGGATTTGCTGGTTTCACCTTCCGACCCTCAGGCTGCAGCCGGCTACATCATTATGGAAGTGATGGGGTACCCGATTTATTCCGGCTCCAATACTATCTGCACTGCAACCGCCGTACTCGAGGCTGGAATTGTGTCCAAAAAGGAGGGCAGGCAGAGTTTCTTTCTGGAGTCTCCGGCTGGTTTGGTTCGTATCGATGCATTGGTTGCAAAGGGTGTGGTTGAAGCGATCACCTGTGAAGGTATGCCAAGTTACATAGATACCTATCGTGCAAGTGTTGAGGTGCCATCACTCGGCTCCGTCACATTCAGTGTGGCTTACAGTGGCGGGTTTTATGCACTGGTGGATGCGGAATCACTGGGTTTCGATCTTGTTCCGAATGAAGAGCGTAAGCTTGCAGAGGCTGCATACGTGATTGTTGAGGCTATTCGCGCGGCGCAGGTGTTTTCTCACTATAGCTTAGGGGATGTGGGGCCACTGCCTTTCCTGCATTTTATGGGGCCAGTGGAGCAAGTGGCTGAAGGGTGCTTCCGCTCCCGCTCAGCAACCTATGTGCATCCGGGCGTGATTTGCCGAAGCACTACCGGAACAGGCACTTCAGCACGGCTGGCCCTGATGCATCACGAAGGTCTTATCCGCCCAGGGGACAAGCTTGAAACTGTGTCCTTGCGGGAAACATGCTTTGTTGGTCAGTTCACTGCTGCAGAGCAGGAAGGTGGCTATAGCCTTGTGAAAAACACGATAACCGGGAAGGGCTACGTGATAGCGCGTTCGGATATTGTGGTGAATTGCGACGACCCTATGGTGGGCTGTGATGGGCTTTACCCTATCCTCAGCAATTGACCGCATTTCGGAGGAGTGTGCGCCTAAAGTTTACCTTTACGTAAGGTGAAGGCTGTGTTAAATCTTCAGCCATGCATTTAATGATAAAAATAGCAGGAGTTGATCATGAGCCTTCCGGAATACTCAGACGTCTATAATAACTTTGACCCCGCAGCCCTTGAAGCGGACATCCTGGATGGAAGTCTGGAAAACGGGCTGAACGTCTGCCACGAAATTTGTGACAAGTGGGCGACCGACCCAGAGAAAGTCGCGCTTTATTACGAAAAAGACGGTGGCGGCGACGGCGTGCTCACCTTTGCCGAACTGAAAGAGCAATCCGCCCGTTTTGCGAACTATCTGGCCTCTCAGGGCATTGGTAAAGGCGACCGGGTTGCCGGTTTGCTGCCAAGAGGTCCCGAGTTACTGATTGTGATCGCCGGAGCACTGCGGGCAGGTGCGGTCTATCAGCCGCTGTTTACAGCTTTCGGGTCGGGCGCTATCGAATATCGCCTTGAGCGTGCGGGAACAAAGCTGGTAGTGACCGATCCGGCAAACTACCCCAAGCTCACCGAAGTTAAGAACTGTCCGCCAGTACTTTGTATTGACGCTGAAAAGGCGGCTACTGGCGTTCCGGATTTCCGGGGTATGCTCGATGAACAGAAGCCTGGCTTTGAACCGGTCACGATCAAGGGCACTGATCCGTTCCTGCAGATGTTTACCTCTGGCACCGTGGGCAAGTCGAAAGGCGTGGCTGTACCAGCCAAAGCGTTGATGGCTTTCTACGTTTACATGAAATACGCCATTGACCTGCGCGACGACGATGTGTTCTGGAATGTTGCGGACCCGGGATGGGCCTACGGTCTTTACTATGCAGTTGTCGGGCCGCTGCTTATGGGGCATGCCACCCATTTCAATCCGGGAGCGTTTACCCCTGAATCCACCTACGACATGATCCGCAAATACAAAATCACCAATCTTGCCGCTGCCCCCACGGCCTATCGCCTTCTTAAAGCCAATGATCATGTCCTTCCAGAAGGCGAAAATCTCGGGCTTCGTGTGGCCAGCAGTGCCGGTGAGCCCCTGAATCCGGAAGTGGTTAACTGGATCAAGAACCGCCATTATTGCCCGGTTACGGATCACTACGGTCAGACCGAAACCGGTATGACTTGCTGCAATTTCCACGCCCTTGCGCATCCTGTGCGCGAGGGGTCAATGGGATACTCCTCCCCGGGTCACAGGGTGGTCGCCCTTAACGAGAAAAACGAAGAAGTAGGCGCAGGTGAAGTGGGGCAGATTGCGGTCGATGTAAAAGCATCCCCACTGTTTCACTTTGATGGATACACCTGGGGCGAAAAAGACCCCTTTGTGAAAGGCTACTACCTCACGGGCGATATGGCGATTTGCCACGGTGATGGCAGTTTCTCATTCAGTGGCCGAGACGATGACATCATTACGACGGCTGGCTACCGGGTTGGTCCCGCAGATGTGGAAAGCACATTGCTGGAACATGCCGCGGTTGCAGAATCTGGTGTGGTTGCAAAACCGGATGAGAAGCGAGGTTCTATCATCAAGGCATACGTGGTTATCAAAGGCGATCAGCAACCTGCGGATGATCAGGCCTTGCGGGACGAGTTGCAGGAACTGGTTCGACGGCGACTTTCCACCCACGCGTTTCCCCGTGAAATTGAGTTTGTGGATGAGCTTCCAAAAACCCCTAGTGGCAAGATACAGCGCTTTGTACTTCGTAATCGGGCGCAAGATGAGCCGAATTCATGAAAGTTACGTTTGAGGAGTTGGACAGGTTTCTTCAGGAGCAGTTTCCCCAGGGTGCCGCCTACGGCAGCCTGAGGAAGCTCGGTGATGGCTGGGCAGAGATGAGCCTGGATGTTGACGACGGGCACCTCAGGCCCGGAGGGACTGTTTCCGGGCCGGTGATGATGGGGTTGGCAGACGTCACTCTCTATGCTGCGTTGTTGAGCAGAATTGGGCTGGTGCCGTTAGCAGTAACTACCAATCTGAATATCAATTTTCTGCGCAAACCGGCAGCTCATACGCCGATCTGGGCAAGAGCAACCATGCTGAAAGTGGGCCGGACCATGGGGGTGGGGGAGGTTTTTGTGTACTCCGAAGGTGGAGACGAGCCTGTCGCCCACTCAACGATGACCTACTCGATACCGCCAAAAAAACATGAGAATTAGATTGACGTCAACGTAAACGTCAATCTAATCTGTAGGTAGTAAGCATAAGCATACAACAATAACAAAAGGTAGATTGGCTCATGAGTGACCAGTACGTACTGGAGACCCAAAACCTTGTAAAAGAGTTCAAGGGTTTTGTTGCGGTCGACGACGTGAATCTGAAGATTCAGAAAGGCCGAATTCACGCTCTGATCGGCCCAAATGGTGCGGGGAAAACAACTGTGTTCAACCTGCTTACCAAGTTCCTGATTCCGACACGCGGAAAGATTCTCTTCAAAGGCGAAGACATTACACCCTTGAAGTCAGCGGCCATTGCCCGTAGAGGCATGGTTCGCTCGTTTCAGATCTCCGCCGTGTTTCCCCACATGACAGCCCTGGAAAATATCCGTGTTGCGCTACAAAGCTTCGAAGGTAGCTCTTTCAGTTTCTGGAAGTCTGGTGCCTCTTTGAACCGGCTTAACGAGCGCGCCATGGAGCTTCTGGAATCTGTTGGCCTGACTGAATTTGCGAACACCATGACGGTTGAGTTGGCCTATGGCCGTAAACGCGCTCTTGAGCTGGCAACTACTTTGGCTATGAAGCCGGAAATACTGCTGCTTGATGAACCGACTCAGGGCATGGGAACGGAAGATGTTGATCGCGTTGTGGAGCTGGTGCGCAAGGCGGCTGAGGGGCGGACTGTTCTGATGGTTGAGCACAATTTGAGTGTCGTTTCCAAACTGTGTGATCGAATAACGGTGTTGGCACAGGGCTCAGTGCTTACCGAGGGTGATTATGAGGCCGTGTCTGCAGACCCCCGAGTTCGCGAGGTATACATGGGAACCGGTTCCAGTGGTGAACGGGGAGCGGAAGCCGAAGCGGAGACCGCCCAATGATAAGTAAGGATGTGGTAAAGAAATACGAACAGCTGCGAATTTCCAATCTGCATGCGTTTTATGGTGAATCTCATATTCTGCACGGTATCGAATTAGTCGTTAACCGTGGCGAGTTAGTCACGCTGCTCGGCCGTAATGGTGCGGGGAGAAGCACCACACTCAAAGCGATCATGAACATGGTGGGCCGTCGCACTGGTTCTATCATGATAAACGGGGAAGAGACCATGTCTTGCGCCCCGCACAATATTGCCAGGCTAGGTGTCGGTTATTGCCCCGAGCACCGGGGCATATTCGCGTCCCTCAGTGTTCATGAAAACCTTACGTTGCCGCCGGTGGTGCGCAGTGGAGGCATGAGCCTGGAAGAAATTTACACCATGTTCCCCAATCTCTATGAACGCCGCTTCAGTCAGGGCACCAAGTTATCAGGCGGGGAGCAACAGATGCTGGCACTGGCGCGCATTCTGCGCACTGGTGCCAACATGCTTTTGTTGGACGAAATTACTGAAGGCCTGGCACCGGTTATTGTTGAAAAACTGGGTGAGGTTCTGGTCGATCTGAAAAGCAAAGGGCTTACTATCATTCTGGTAGAGCAGAACTTCCACTTTGCAGCGCCTTTGGCTGACCGGCATTACGTGGTTGAGCATGGTCGAATTGTGGAAGAAGTCAGTGCCGCCGAACTGCAGGCAAAGCAGCCGGTGCTGGATCGCTATTTGGGTGTCTGAATCCGAATAGGGTGTGTGTTAAAGCAAAACAATAGCAACAATAACCCGAACCAACACAAAACAGTCGCGGAGATATAATAATGACAATTATGAAAAAGCTTCTGACCTCAGCCGTTGCATCAGCCATGATGGTGGGGGGCGCCCAAGCAGAAATCAGCAACAACACCGTAAAAATTGGCTATCTGGCTGATATGTCTGGTACCTATCGCGATCTGGCAGGCCCGAACGGTCTTTCAGCTCTGGAAATGGCCGTTGCTGATTTTGGGGGTACTGTAAAAGGTGCCAAAATCGAAATCGTTACCGCAGATGACCGTAACAGTCCGGACGTAGCTTCCAGCACCGTGCGCCGTTGGCTGGAAAACGATAACGTCGATATGGTGGCTGGTCTTGTTGCATCCTCAGTGACCATCGCTGCAACCAAGGTTATCGAAGAGAATAACAAGCTTGGTCTGGTCAACGGTTCTGCCGCATCCAGTATTACCAACGAGCATTGTACGCCGAACCACATTCACTACACATATGACACATACCCATTGTCTGTTGGTACACCTACTGCGATCGTCAAGGAAGGTGGCAAAAGCTGGTATATCCTGACAGCCGACTACGCGTTCGGGCACTCACTGGAATCAGACGTTACTCGCATGGTTGAATCCAATGGCGGGGAAATTGTGGACAGTATCCGCCATCCGTTCCCAACGCCTGACTTTTCGTCGTTCATCCTGCAGGCACAGGCTTCCGGTGCTGATGTTGTCGCCCTGGCAAACGCCGGAGCAGATACCACCAATGCGATTACCACCGCTTCGGAATTCGGCCTGACGCAGTCTGGCCAAACCTTGGCGGCGTTGCTGCTGTTCCTGACCGATGTTCACGCACTGGGTGCTGAAACCGCTCAGGGTATCCAGCTGACTACCGGCTGGTACTGGGATAAGGACAAAGAAGCTCGTGCCTGGTCTGACCGCTTCATGAAGGAAACAGGCGTAAGACCAACCATGGTGCATGCGGGCATCTACTCCAGCACCATTCAGTATCTGAATGCTATTGAAGCGACAGGTTCCGATGATTCTCAAACTGTGCGCAAGCAGATGATGGATACGCCCATCAACGACATGTTCACCAAGAATGGCCGCATCCGAGAAGATGGTCGGATGGTGCATGATATGTACCTTGCGCAGGTCAAAACGCCGGAAGAGTCGAACAGCGAATGGGACCTGTACAAAATCCTACGCACCATTCCGGCTGATGAAGCGTTTCGCCCGCTCTCAGACAGCAAGTGCAAGCTGGTTAGCAGCAATTAAGGTGTAGGCAAGTGAGCTCCCCTGCGTTTGCCGGGGAGCTCAAGAGACTACTCAAGGCATTACGCAACAATAAAAACTGACTCAACGTCTGTGCTGCTTCTGGAGTTAGCAACATGTCCATGATTTTCGGCGTGCCCATGGCGGTGCTTTCTGGCCAGCTTCTGATCGGGATTATCAACGGTGCTTTTTACGCGCTGCTGAGTCTCGGGCTGGCCATTATTTTCGGCCTCCTCAAAATTATCAACTTTGCCCATGGTGCCATGTATATGCTGGGTGCCATGGCCACGGTCATCATGTTCGACGCCCTTGATGTGAACTACTGGGTGGCCCTGTTCCTGGCACCTGTTCTGGTTGGCATTGTCGGGGTGTTTGTAGAGTATTTTCTTCTTCGCCGCATTGCCGGGCAGGATCATATTTACAGCTTGCTGCTGACCTTCGGCGTCGCCCTGATAATGCAGGGTGTACTAACCAATATTTATGGTGTGTCTGGTCTTCGTTATGCAATGCCGGATATGTTTAAAGGTGGCGTAAACCTTGGGTTTATGTTCATGCCTTACTACCGGGCGTGGGTTATCGTAGCGGCCCTGCTTGTGTGCTTCGGCACATGGTTCATGGTTGAAAAAACCAAACTGGGCGCATACCTCCGCGCGGGCACCGAAGACTCACAGCTAATGCAGGGTTTCGGTATCAATGTACCTTTATTGGTGAGCCTTACTTATGGGTTTGGCGTCATGCTGGCAGCTTTTGCCGGGGTGTTGGCCGCGCCCATTTACTCAGTAACTCCCGTAATGGGCTCTCACATACTTATTGTGGTGTTTGCTGTAGTGGTTATCGGTGGCATGGGTTCCATCGGTGGGGCCATTATTACCGGTATTCTCATGGGTGTGGTGGAGGGGCTAACCAAGACTTTCTACCCGCCTGCCTCATCTGCCGTGATTTTCCTGGTCATGGTAATCGTTCTGATGATCCGGCCCCATGGCCTGTTCGGCAAGGAGTCATAATCATGAGCCAGATCGATATTCAATCCTCCATCCAGAAAACGATTCTGAAGCAACAAAAAGCTGAGGATCGCAGAAAGCTGGTGCTGAACGGTATCTTGTTGATGCTACTGCTACTGGCACCGTTTGTAATTTACCCAGTGTTCCTGATGAAAATTCTTTGCTTCGCGCTTTTTGCGGCAGCCTTCAACCTGTTGTTCGGCTTCACCGGCTTGCTGTCGTTCGGCCATGCGGCCTTTCTGGCCACTGGCGGATATACGACGGGTTACCTGCTCAGCAACTACAGCGGACTCACCACAGAGATGGGTATTATCGCGGGAACGCTAATGGCTACAGTGCTGGGGTTGGGGTTTGCACTTCTGTCCATTCGTCGCCAGGGCATCTACTTTGCCATGGTTACCCTGGCTCTGGCGCAGCTGGTCTTCTTCTTCTTTGTTCAGTCATCCTTTACCGGTGGCGAAGACGGGTTACATGGCGTGCCAAGGGGCGAGCTGTTTGGCCTTATCAACCTTGAAGACAATCTCAACATGTATTACTTCGTGCTGGCAGTATTTCTTGCCTGTTACCTGTTGATTCAGCGGATTGTCAGCAGCCCATATGGCCATGTACTGAAGGCGATTAAACAGAACGAGCCCCGTGCTGTGTCCTTGGGCTATAAAGTTGATCGCTACAAGGTTCTGGCATTTGTAATCTCAGCTGCACTTGCAGGCTTGGCCGGATCCATGAAATCAGTGGTGTTCCAGCTGGCCTCTCTGAACGACGCGCACTGGCATATGTCAGGCGAAGTCATTCTGATGACGCTGGTGGGCGGCATGGGAACATTGCTGGGGCCGGTACTGGGCGCAACCCTGGTTGTTAATATAGAGTACCAACTTGGACAGGGCCCGCTCAGAGATTGGGTGGATCCGATTCTGGGGGCTATCTTTGTAATCACCGTACTGGCCTTCCGTAGCGGTATTGTTGGCGAGGTTCAGAAATTCGTGAGGAAAAATATTGGGTAGCACGGAAAGCCCCGGGAAGTAAAAGCAAAGGGTCGCCTCTTGAGGTGGCCCTTTCTGTTTCAGGTTTGTTCACTTGAAGCGGCCACAGAAGCTATTACAGCGGTTCCGCATCTGTCGTTTCGATGGTTGGTATGAATCCGTGGCCATTGGCCGCAGTATTGTTTAATCTAAGTGCAGGCTTTCCATATAGATAACAGAGCCCAGTCCAGCCCCACCATCAAACAGGAAATAGAAATGTTCAGCTTCTCGTGTAGTTCTCCACTACGGCTCATCCTGTGGGTTTCGTTGACTGTGTGTACACTTTTAATGGTTACAGGCTGTTCTGAGCCTGCTGCGCCGCTTTCGTCGCCACCTGTCCCCGTTTCCGTAGTGAAGCTGGAGGCCACTGAAGTGCGGCCGTCCCGTGACTTTGTGGCCCGGACGGCCGCTTCCGCCAGAGCAGACCTGACCGCGCGCATCGAAGCAGAAATAAAACAGATTTTGTTCGTTGAAGGGGCAAAGGTAGAGCGTGGTCAGGTGTTGGTCCAGCTTGAAGATACCCGGGTAGCAGCAGATTTGCAGCGCTCCAAAGCCGAGCTGACTGCGGCGCGGGCAGAGTTGGACTCCGCGCGAAGAAACCTCACCCGAGGCGAGGACGTTGCCAGCAAAGGCTATTTGTCGGATGCCGACCTCGACAAGCTCAAAGACCGCTTTAACATGGCCCAGAGCCGTTTGGAAACTGCAGAGGCAGCTGTTCAGATAGCACAAACCAATGTTGACTACGCTGTGATCAGGGCACCTTTTGATGGCTGGATAGGCCGGCAGAATTACGATGAGGGCGCCATTGTTAGCCCAGCAAGCGGGGCTATCGCCGACGTGCTGGTTACCGATCCGATATACGTGGAGTTTCAGTTGGATGAGTCGGATTACGTTGCGTTTCGCCGCGCCGCCCAAGGCAGAAATGAAGACGTTACCAATGGCTTGTCGCTGTCCCTGACCTTGCCGGACGGCGGGCGCTTCGACCAGGATGGCCAACTCAACTTTACCGATGTGGAGACCGATGCCCGAACCGGTACTGTTGCGATGCGCGCGGTATTTTCCAATTCTGACGCGGTATTGCTGCCGGGGCTGTTCGTAACGCTGAAAATTGAAGGCGCCACTGGTGCAGCGCAGGTACTGGTACCGCAAGCGGCTATTCAGGAAACCATCGAAGGCAAGTTTGTGCTGGTTGTAGATGATCAGAACAAAGTGGTTCAGCGCTTCGTTAAAACGGGCGCCCGTTTAGGGGCCATGCTGGCTATTGAAAGTGGCTTGGAAGCCGGTGAGCAAGTCATCGTAGAAGGCCTGCAGAAAGTTCGCTCCGGGATAGAGGTGAAGCCGATTATCAAAGCGATCAACCCGAAAACCGGCGTGTTCAGCGAGGCCGAATCCAGCGATAATGGGGCTAGCTAATGATCAGTAGTGTGTTCATTCATCGCCCTCGTTTTGCCTTTGTTATTTCTATTATCATCACGTTGGCAGGTTTGCTTGCGTTGCAGCAACTGCCGGTCAATATGTACCCGGACATGTCGCCACCCACCATTCGGGTATCGGCGGTGCTTCCCGGAGCTAACCCGCAAATTGTTGAAGAATCGGTAGTACGACCAATCGAGCAGCAGCTCAATGGTGTCGAAGATCTGATTTATATTGAATCAACCGCGTCCAGTAACGGCAGTGCCACCATGACACTCACGTTCGAGAGCGGTACCGACACCGACATTGCACAAATAAATGTGCAGAATCGGATTGCATTGGCTGAGCCTTTTTTACCGGAAGAAGTTCGCCGTCAGGGAGTCACGGTTAGCACTCAGTCGGGTGACATGCTGATGGGTATCAACCTCTTGGCCGACAGGCCTGAACTGGACGCGGTATTTTTAAGTAACTACGCGTCCACCAGTCTTATTGAAGAGCTGGGGCGGGTACCGGGTGTGGCCTCTGCTGAAGTTATGGGCGCAAAAGACTTCAGCATGCGCATCTGGCTGGATCCGCAGCGAATGACCTCTTTGCGGGTGACCGTGTCTGATGTGGCGGCCGCCTTGCGCGAGCAGAACCAGATTGTTGCAGCGGGTCAGCTTGGACAGGCACCGATTCCGGATGGACAACAATTTGTGTACACCATCCAGACCGATGAACGCCTGTCAGATCCTGAAGAGTTCGCCCAAACTATTATCCGCGCCAAAGCGGGTGGTGGTTTTGTACGACTGAATGATATCGGTCGGGTTGAGCTGGGCTCCCGATCTTACACCTCAACGGCGCTGATGAACAATGAGGAAACCGCGTTTATCGTGATTTATCAGCGTTCCGACGCCAACGCTCTGGGCGTGGCTGAACGTGTAAAAGAAACCGTTGAGGAGCTTGCACAGGGCTTTCCTGACGGCGTTTCCCACACCATAGAATTTGACTCTACCGAGTACATTCGCCAGTCGGTCAGGGAAGTGATTATCACACTGATGCAGGCTGTCGGGCTGGTGATTCTGGTGGTGTTTCTCTTTCTGCAAAATTGGCGCGCCACGCTTATTCCAAGTATTGCCATCCCGGTATCGCTGATTGGCACCTTTGCGGTGATGGCCGTGATCGGGTTTTCCGTCAACACCATCACTCTGTTCGGTCTTGTATTGGCTATTGGTATTGTGGTGGATGATGCCATCGTGGTAGTTGAAAACGTTGACCGGATATTGCGCGAGGAAAGGCTGCCAATTAAGGAGGCCGTCACCAAGGCCATGGAGCAGGTGACCGCGCCGATAATTGCCACTACTCTGGTGCTGTTGGCAGTGTTTGTGCCCGTCGCATTTATGCCGGGCATTACCGGTAAACTGTACCAGGAGTTTTCTGTCACCATTTCGGTGGCAGTGGTGTTGTCTTCTATCAACGCCTTAACGCTGAGCCCGGCGCTGTGTAGTGTTTTGCTGGGCGGCGGTGCGAACAAGACTACAAGTTGGTTGCGGCCTGTTGAACGCTTTATCGGCGTAAGTACAACCGGCTACTCGGGCATTGTCAAAGGCATGCTGCGCAAGGGTACGTTGGTGGGTGTTGCGGTGCTGGCCCTGCTTGTGGCCAGCGCGGGTTTGTTCAGCACAGTGCCGTCGGCGTTTGTACCACCGGAAGACCAGGGTTTTCTGTTTGTGGATGTGCAGTTGCCGGTCGCCGCCTCACAGGAGCGCACTGAGGCGGTGTTAAAAAAGACAACAGAAATGATACTGGATGACCCAGCGGTAGATGATTTTATCTCGGTGTCTGGCTTTTCGCTGTTGGCCGGTGCGGGCTCGAACCATGGTTTGGGCATTGTTATTTTGAGCGATTGGGCCGAGCGTAAAAGCGACGAGCTGAGTGTGGACGCGACGGTGGCGCGCCTGTACTCCGGGTTATGGAGCATGCCTGAGGCTCAGACCATGGTGTTCAACGTACCACCTATTCCCGGTATCGGGCTGACAGCGGGTTTTGACTACCGCCTTCAGGACAACCTCGGTCGCGACGTGACCGAGCTGACTCAGGTGATGAACGGCCTGATCTTCGAAGCCAACAGTCGCCCGGAAGTTAACCGGGTTTACAGTACCTACCGCGCCAATATACCCCAGTACCGGTTGGACGTAGATCGCAACAAGGCCAAGACTCTGGGAATCGGGCTGTCTGATATTTTTGCAACCCTGCAGACCCAGCTCGGTTCGTTGTACGTGAACGATTTCACCCTGTTTGGCCGAAACTATCGGGTACAGCTGCAGGCTGAAGGTAAATTCCGCACCGGCCCGGAAGATCTGTCGTACTATTTTGTGCGCAACAGCGACGGTGACATGGTACCGCTATCGACGCTGGCAACCCTGACACCGGTATTGGGACCTTCGAGTATTGCCCATTACAACCTGAAACGCTCAGTCACTATATCGGGTGAACCCGCTGCCGGGTTCTCAAGCGGTGATGCCATCCGCACTATGGAGGAACTGTCAGAAAAGTTGCCGCAAGGCTACGAGTACGCCTGGTCTGGCCAGAGTCTGCAGGAGCTGGAAGCTGGCAACCTGGTCACATACATTTACATGCTGGCGCTGCTGTTTGTGTATCTGTTTCTGGTGGCCCAATACGAGAGCTGGGCATTACCTTTTGCCGTTATTGGAGCCGTGCCCGTGGCGGTGTTTGGGGCACTCGTGGGTCTCTGGCTGACAGGTCTGGCGAACAACATCTACGCCCAACTGGGTATGGTGCTGCTGATTGGTCTGTCCACAAAAACTGCCATTCTCATTGTTGAATTCGCGATTCAATTAAGAAATCAAGGAATGACTGCAGAAGAGGCTGCCAACAAGGCTGCCGTACTGCGCTTCAGGGCAGTGTTGATGACCGCCCTGTCGTTCGTGCTCGGGGTGCTGCCACTGGTGTTTGCCACCGGTGCTGGAGCGGGTAGCCGGGTTAGCCTTGGTGTCACGGTGGTTAGCGGTATGATCTCTGCTACCGTGCTGGGAACTCTTCTGGTGCCCATGTTCTACAAGTGGGTACAGAGGATGCGTGAGAGCACTGCACGCTCTGAACCGCAGGTCTCGGAATAGTTTTAAGAGAGGCGGCCGTCGTGCCGCCTCTTCAGCCTAATTACCAGCCAAAGCGCCGTATGTCTTGTTGGTTATCACGTTGAAGGTGTCAGCGAGGATGCAGTGCAGCCAGGGCAGTAGATGGTGCCCAAACGCAAGTGATACCGAATGGTAGTGCCTTCATTCACCTCTTCACCGCAGTTGTCGCAAAGGGAACCGCTGTCCAGAGTAAGTTCTCCGTAGCCCGATACCGGTATCTCGATGTCTCCGATTGTTCGTGGCCAGGGCTCATCTTTGACAATGTCGGCCCTAAAGCTGTTTTCCAGCGCACGCCACCGCTCAATAAGATGGCCAGGCAACCCTTGGCGTTTCAAGCAGTCCACCATGATGGCCTCTCTGTAATCGAACAGGTCGTTGGATATCACCATCCAGTGATGGGCATTTTTGGGCTTATCGCCAAGATAGATTCTCTCGCCTGTGAACTGCTGTCGCATAAAAAGGTGCTGCTTTTCCCGGGCTCTTTGTTGTGTCACGCCCTGGAAAAAGGGTGAGAGCCTCTCGTCTTTATAAACGCGAGCATAGAAATCCTTCATGATCTCGGCTAACAGGCGGCCGTTATCCAGGGCTTCCCACATTTCTGGGTCCGGGGATAATAACGTGCCTGCCTGGGGTTTTGTGGCTCTTTCTGTAGCCAGTTTTTTCTTTCTTGGCGAGATAGACAAATTGTCTACTGGTACACAAAGACAGGGTAGAAACAGCCCTTGTTCTACCTGCTCCGGATGCAGTCCTTTCTGGGCTTGAGGTGGCAGTGTGCCCTTTTCAGCAATGTGCATGCAGGAGTGGCAGGAGCCCTTCCGGCAGGAAAAAGGGAAGGTCACGCCGTGTCTCAGCATGGCCTCAAGAACGGTTTCATTGGAGTTACAACCGTAGCTGTTTTCCAAATAATCGATTTTGTACATGGCAGCTACTCATATTTGTGCATTCTTGCCCTAAAAACTGATCTGTTGTAGCGGCACTTGTGAGCAGCATACAATCCAGAGATGTCTCTATCTGTAATTTATTGTATGGGTTTGGAGGGGCGATCATGAACGCCTGACACCCGGATCCAGCATGGCCAAAAGCGCACGCAATAAAATAATAATGTCGTTTCTCTTGCGCGCATCCACTTCAAAAACCGGGGCTTTAATTCCAAGCTCATCGAGTTTTTTATAATAAATGGCCAAGTTATTTTTATTATTCATATCCATCCCGGTTATGCCAATAACGACCCCACTTTTATTTATAAGAGGGCGAAAGGCTTTTGTGTACAGCTCAAGGTCTGCGAGGGGGTCTTCCCGATTACTATCCAATAATATGATCAGTCCAAGCCCGCCAATGCTGATAATGTCCCACATGAAGCTGAACCGGGTCTGCCCGGGCGTACCATAAAGATGAATTTTCTGGTGATCATCAATTTCTAATGTGCCGTAGTCCATGGCGACTGTTGTTGTGTCTTTTCGCAAGGCAACATGATCGCTGGCCTTGCGCTCTGTGCTTACCACGTCGATATCGCTGATCGCACGAATGGCTGTTGTTTTACCCGCGCCCACTGGGCCGGCAAAAATGAATTTTTGTTCCATGTTAAGCCCCTAATTCCCCGTGAGTTTCCTGAGTAATGATGCCAAGAGGCTCTGTTTGGGGTGGGGTACTATGTGGGGTTCTTCAGCTTTTCGGTTTATGGCTCGCGCATAGCCAGAAGCACGCGCGGCAGTGTATATCTGGTTGACTTCCGCCTCAGGGACTTTCAGCAATCTTGCAGCCAGGGCAACAGAGGTTGGGTGCTTGTAAAATAGCGTCAGAATACCAAATGTATTGGGGGTGTGGGGGAGTCGGGTCAGGTTTGGCCAGGACTCCAGTTCAACTACATCGCTACGGTGATACCCGCTCATAAGCCGGCCATTTGAAGCGTAGTAAGCTGCTTGCCACATCAGTTCATTGATGTCTCTGCATGCCGTGCCGGCATAGGTGTTGCTGTCGTTTTGAGCCATAACGGTAATGCGGAACTTGCCCGGAGAAAGTTGAAGGAACTCCGCCAGGTTCGGGTTTTCAGAAAAATACTCTTCACTGGCGCCCAGAATAACCAGGCTGCCATGAGCGCCGCCATCAATATGTATGTTCTGCCCATTAGCCACTGCCCGACGTAAGGTTGTCAGCAGGCACTCATCCGGACTGAAAGTATCTGTGGATGCAATATGGTGTTTATCTTTTGATTCTTTATTATTTTTGTTCATAAGCTCCTCAAAGCTAAAACATACAACTCGTGATCAGGGAGTAATCGACGATTTTTCTGTAGCTTTTCGTGTTAAACAAGCGTTTGATCGAATCAATATATAGTTTTGAGAAAATGAATACATCGTCACCGTTGTAAAAATTTGTATACTTTTCATGAAGTTTGATCTGCATCAATAGTTTTAATGGTTGGTTTTTTCCTGTCGCAGTGGGTTAGCCAAAACAGGGTTAGTGGGGTATTGATTAGTTGAGAGTCAGAGTGATTGAATTGCAAGAAGTCGCGAGAGGATTAGCCGACTGCGAGACGAAAGGCTGTGCTTTTGCTGGCAGTCGGCTAGATGTTGATTCTATTCCTGTTAAGTGGCTGTGAAAGTGTATTTCTTTCCAAGTACAGGGCTTTGGAAAGGATCAGGCTTATCAGCCAACAAACATTTTTTTGGCAAGCGGAATGCCCTTGAAGCCACTCACAGCAACGGTTGTCAGCAAACCACCCAGCATGGCGCCCACTACTCCGGCGGTCATTATGTCCTGGCCGGTGAGGTACAGGCCGGGTATGCGGGTCTTGGGCTTTAGCCAGTCCTGTTCGAAGCGATCGGGAGTATGGTCGAGGCCATAGATTTCCCCTTCGCTGTAGCGGCAGAAGTAGTCCGTAGAAAGGGAGGTGGACAGCTCGTAGTAATCCACTTTGCCTTCCAGATGCGGGAATTTCTCGTAAAGCTTGGCGAGCAGACGCTGGGCGAATTCTTCCTTCTTCGCTTCATAGTCTTCACCACGCTTGCCCCAAGGCTTGTCGGCCCACTCTTCGTACCATTTGAAGGGGCCAGGTGCCACAATCTCAATGGTGGCCCGGCCAGGGTAGCGCTCCAGAAAGCTGGGGTCTTTCGCCGAGGGGAAGGAGATATAGGTCAGCGAAATATCGTTGTTCTCCGGATCTTCCTCGAAGTCTTTCACATGCTTTTCGTAGTCTGTGCCGGGGTAAATCCAGTAGTTGGTTTTCGGCAGGCCCAAGTTCTCTGCTGTATCTTCCAGGCCGATGTACAGGCAGTTGCTGGCCATGGAACGCTTAACGGTTTTCAGTTTGTCCTGATAGTAGCCCCATTCAGGCGCGTCTTTTGGCAGCAACTTGTTGAAGGTGTTGAAGACGCCTGCGTTGCTGATGACCAATGGCGAGCGAATCTCTGCACCGTCGGCCATGCGAACGCCCACGGCTTTGCCTTTCTCGATGAGAATCTCGGTCACATCAGCGTAGGTAAAGACTTCACCGCCGCTTTGCTGAATCACCGGGATAATGGTCTTGGCCATTTCAGAGGCGCCACCAATCGGGTAGTAGCCGCCGTGCAGGTAATGGCGGGCGATGAGTGAGTGGACAATGAAGCTGGATTGGGCGGGTGGCAGGCCGTTGTCGCCCCATTGGCCGGTAAGCACAGCAATCAGCTCCTGGTTACTGGTGATGCTTTCAAGTACTTCGCGGGTAGGTTTGTTAAGGAACTCTGGCGCCTTACGTTTCGCAAGCATGCTTAGTGGTCCAAGAGCCAGGCTTGGCAATACCTTGCTCAGAACAACCGCCGGCATGGCCTTGGATACCTGGCGTAGATAGCCCAGGTAGGTGTCTATGGCCTTTTCTTCTTCCGGGAAGGCTTTGACCAACTCGGCACGGAATTCTTCCGGGCCGGCTACCAGGTCCACGTACTTTTCGCCCATGTAGATACGGTCGTAGTTGGCGTCCATTGGTGCCCACTTCAATTGGCCGTCCGTGATGTGGTCGAACAGCCGCTTACCCAGAGTGTGGTCTGCGCCCATGTCACCAATGTAGTGAACGCCCACGTCCCATTCGTACCCGTTACGGTCGTAGCTGTGGGTGAATCCGCCAGCAGTGTAGTGCTGCTCTAGAACGAGCACCTTTTTACCCATTTTGCTCATGCAGGCTGCGGCAGTCAGGCCACCGATACCGGAGCCAATAATGATGGCATCGTAGGGGCCGTCCAGGCGCTTCTCACGATAACGTCTGCCAACGCGGATGGTACTGGGTTTTGGGCTGCTCATTTATTTAATCCTGTTGTGTTTGTTGTTTGTCAGACCGGGAGCCATCCAGCAGTAAGCTGAGAACGCCTTCGGTCAGCATGGGTTCGGCCTTTGCGCTGGGCAAATGACCATCGATAGTGAGTTGCGACAGCCCGTGCACCAGAGACCAGGCGGCGGCTGTCATCAGTGATACGGGGGAGGGCTTGAGGTAGCCCAGGTCGCGGGCGCGGGCTACGGTGCTTTCCAGAACTTCAAATGCCCCTTTGCCCGCAGCATCCAGGCGCGGGTGCGCCCCCATGGGTAGTACGCGACCGCCAAACATAAGGCGATACAGATTGGGCTCTTCCTGGGCGAAAGCGACATACACCAGCCCAATATCGATCAAAGCCTTACGCGGCATTTCCTGATCCACCGCTTGCAGACGGTCACGTAAAGCTTCGAAACCTTCAATTGCGAGTTCCGCCAAGAGGGTTTCGCGATCTGAGAAGTGGCGATATAGAGCCGGGGCACTTACGCCGAGCTGCTTGGCCAGGGCACGCAAGCTGATGGCGGCATCCCCTTGGGTTCTGAGTATCTCCAACGCCAGCAACTGTGCCTGGGGCTGCAGGTCACCGTGGTGGTAGGCAGGTTTCGCCATGGGTATTCATGCTCGCTAATGTTATCGGTGGTAACAATGTTACTGGTGATAACATCACGAAAATGACGGGTAGTCAAACAGAATTTAGAGATCAAAAAAGCCCCGGGGCTCAGCTAAAGAGCGCCGGGGCTTGCGGTTGCTGCAGAGTTTTTACTTCAGTCCCAGTTCCTCAATGGATATTTCGCGCATTTTGAATTTCTGAATCTTTCCGGTAACCGTCATCGGGAATTCTTCCACGAATTTATAGTTCCGGGGAATTTTGAAATGCGCAATCTTGCCTTTGCAGAAAGCGATTAAGTCGTCTGCACCTACCGGATCTGCGTCAGGGCGCAGTTTCACCCAGGCGATCAACTCTTCGCCGTAGGACTCATGAGGAATACCCGTTACCTGAACTTCCTCAATGGATGGGTGGGTGTACAGGAACTCTTCAACTTCTTTCGGATAGATGTTTTCACCACCACGAATCACCATGTCCTTGATGCGGCCAACGATTTGCACATAACCTTCTTCATCCATGGTGGCCAGGTCACCTGTGTGCATCCAGCCGGAGGCGTCTATGGCTTCCCGGGTCTTCTCTTCGTTATTCCAGTACTTCAGCATTACGCTGTAGCCGCGAGTGCAGAGTTCACCAATCTCGCCACGGGGCAGAACGTTGCCTGTTCCCGGGTCGACGATTTTGGTTTCCAGATGCGGTTGGGTGCGGCCCACGGTGGTGACTTGCTTCTCGAAGGGATCAAGAGAGCTGGTTTGAGTGGATACCGGGCTGGTTTCAGTCATGCCGTAGGCGATCTGAACTTCTTTCATGTTCATCTTGCCGTTGACCTTTTTCATTACCTCGGCCGGGCAGATGGAGCCTGCCATGATGCCGGTACGCAGGGTGGAGAGGTCGTAGGACTCAAACTCCGGCTCGGCAAGTTCTGCAATGAACATGGTGGGCACGCCGTACAAGGCGGTTGCCTTCTCCTGATGCACCGCCTGCAGGACGGCTTTGGGCTCAAAGCCTTCGCCCGGGTAGATCATGGTGGAGCCGTGGGTGATGCAGCCAAGGTTGCCCATCACCATACCGAAGCAGTGGTACAAGGGTACCGGAATAACCAGCCGATCTTTCTCGGTGAGAACCTGGCTTTCGCCCACAAAGAATCCGTTGTTCAGAATGTTGTGGTGGGTGAGGGTGGCGCCTTTGGGGCTGCCGGTTGTGCCCGATGTGAACTGGATATTGATGGGGTCATCGAACTGAAGCTGGCTTTGTGCCTTGTTTAGTTCGTCCTGGCTGACATCACTGGAAAATTCGGTGAATTCGCCCCAGCTCCACATGCCGGCGTGTTTTTCGGTATCCAGGTTGATCACCGCGCGCAGGTCCGAAAGCCGCTGGGCCTTGATCTTGCCAGGGGTGCTGGCTTTCAGTTCCGGGGCCAATTCATAAAGTGTTTTGCGGTAGTCAGAGGCTTTAAAGCTATCGGCGGTTACCAACACGCTGATACCAGCCAGGTTCATGGCGTACTCGAGTTCATGCATGCCGTAAGCCGGGTTGATATTGACCAGAATGGCGCCGACCTTGGCGGTAGCAAACTGGGTAACCGTCCATTCATAACGGTTAGGTGCCCAGATGCCCACGCGATCGCCTCGTTTGACGCCGATGGCCAGGAAAGCTCGTGCTGCTTCGTTCACCTTGGCAAGGAATTCTTTGTAGGTCCAGCGAATGTCCTGATGCAGGCACACCAGAGCTTCGGTGTCGGGGTATTTATTGGCAGTGCGATCGAGCATCTCGCCAATGGTCATGCCCAGCAGTGGGGTTTCAGAGGTGCCGCTGGTGTAGCTTGGAAGAGTCTGGTTCATTGTCTGCCTCCATTTGTTTTTGTGGTTGCGGGCTGAAAATTGTTGAGCCTGTTAGCGACTCTGGCTGTGGTATTCAGTGTTCGGGCGCATGTCGCTGGCAATTGCCACGCGGTTCGACATGTTGTAAAAGCCGATTATATTGCTTAAATCCCAGATTCCGCGATCACTGAAGCCTGCATTCCGCAGTGCTTGCACTTCAGCTTCCGCTACTGTTGCCGGTGAGCGGGTAAGCTGTGACGCGAAATCCAGCATGGCTCGCTGGCGTTTATCCAGTTTGGCGGATCGGTAGTTCATCACGAGGTGTTCGCCTAACGCCGGGTCACCACTCATAACTCGCACGGCAGCTCCATGGGCGACAAGGCAATAAAAACACTTGTTTTCTGAAGAAACGACCACAGCAACCATTTCCCGCTCAAGCTTGCTGAGCTCGCTTTCACCCATCATCAGCTCATTATAGAGACGAGAGAAGCCGTCCAGCTGGTTCAGGTTCTGGCTGAAAGCGGTAAGCACATTGGGAACCATGCCAAGCTTTTCAATACAGACTTCGAAATACTTCCGGACATCATCGGGAAGATCTTTCATGTCTGGAATAGGGAGGTCCAGCGCGACAACATTTTTGTTTTTGCTCATGTCAGATCCTTAAGGTTTTAGGGCTTGGCCTACTTTAGAGCCGTTGTTTCGTTTGAGCTGGTTGCTTATCCATTCGCCGGTAGCCACCAGTTTGTTCAGATCCACGCCGGTGCTTATGCCCAAGCCGTTGAGCATATAGAGCACGTCTTCCGTCGCGACGTTACCAGATGCGCCATTGGCATATGGGCAACCGCCAAGACCAGCAACCGAGGCATCAAGAACCGCCACGCCTTCTTCCAGTACAGCGTAGAGATTGGCCAGTGCCTGTCCGTAGGTGTCGTGAAAATGCGCTGCCAAATGCTTTATCGGAACGTTTTTTGCCACAGCCTCGAGCATACGCTTGGCTTTCAATGGGGTACCTACGCCAATGGTATCGCCCAGCGAAATCTCATAGCAGCCCATGTCAGCCAAGTCTTTGGCAACCCTGGCGACTTGCTCGGGAGCAATTTCCCCCTCATAGGGACAACCTAGCACAGTGGAGACATAGCCCCGCACCGGAATCCTGTGCTTTTTCGCTGCCTCCACCACTGGCAGGAAGCGTTCCAGGCTTTCTGCAATGGAACAGTTGATGTTCTTTTGGCTGAAAGATTCAGACGCCGCGCCGAATACCGCCACTTCGTCTACACCCGCCGCCAGAGCATTCTCAAAGCCTCTGAGGTTTGGGGTCAGAACCGAATAGCGTACACCGGCTTTGCGCTTGATGCCGGCCATTACCTCAGTGGCATCCCCCATTTGCGGCACCCACTTGGGTGAGACAAAGCTGGCGGATTCGATATGATCAAGACCGCAATCTGCGAGTCGTTCGATCAGCCCGGTTTTTATGTGCGTGGCGATCACCGGGCCGGCCTCGTTTTGTAGACCGTCCCGGGGGCTCATTTCGACCAGCCGCACTTGTTTTGGAAAGGCCATTAGCTCGCCTCCTCACCGCTCGATTCGTTGACCTCAATAGCAATCAGCTCCGCGCCTTCTGAAACCTGCTCACCTTCGGTGAAGAAGATTTCGCTGACCACGCCATCGGCAGGTGCCTTGATGGCATGTTCCATCTTCATGGCTTCCATGATGACCAGTGTCTGACCCGCTGAAACTGTGTCACCCACCTTGGTCTGTACCGCCACAATGGCGCCGTTCATGGGTGCGGTCAGGCCGCCTTCAGGAGCCAGGTCTTCAAACCCATGGTTTTCCTGGTAGAGGGTGCACTGGAAGGTGTCACCTTCGTAGAAAAGCACGAGTTGGTCATTGTGCAAGTTGCCGTGAATGCTGATCCTGTGGCCATCGACCACCGCCTGAAGCGCGTCGCCTTCAAGTTTGGCAGTAAGGTTGTAAACCTTGCCATCCACGGATACCTGGTAGTGATCATCCTTTTCCAGAATTTTCAGATCGTGAATCTCGTCGCCTACCTGCAACTGCAGGGGCTGGGCGTATTCCGAGTTCAGGCGCCAGCTGTTGCGACGACCGAACGGGGACCAGGGATCTGTGCTCACAGACTCGGTGGATTTGCGTTCTTCCAATACAAAACCAGCAGCCAGCACCAGCGCTTTATGGGTATCGAGCTTCGATTTCGGGAACAGCAATTCCCGGTGGCTGTCGATAAAGCCGGTGGTAAGATCCGCTTCCCGGAAGGGCTGTGAATCCGCCAAGGCGTGCAGGAAGCGGATGTTGGTTTTTACCCCTGCAATCCGATAGTGCTCCAGCGCCTGAACCATGCGGTTGATGGCCTGCTCACGGGTTTCGTCCCACACGATCAGTTTGGCGATCATGGGGTCGTAGTGAATGCTGATCTCATCCCCTTCGATCACACCGGTATCGACACGCACATGGGCGCTTTCATCGGGCGTGCTCAGATAACGCAGGTTGCCAGTGGCAGGCAGGAAATCCTGATCCGGGTCTTCGGCATAAATACGGGCTTCCAGAGCATGGCCACGGGTTTTTACCTGTGACTGTTCCAGTGGCAGGGGCTCACCCCAAGCCACTTTCAACTGCCATTCCACCAGGTCCTGGCCAGTTACCATTTCAGTAACCGGGTGCTCCACCTGCAGGCGGGTGTTCATTTCCATGAAGAAGAAGGAGCCGTCTACATCGTAGAGAAATTCTACGGTGCCCGCGCCCACATAATTGATGGCCTGGGCGGCTTTAACAGCGGCTTCGCCCATGGCTTTGCGGGTTTCTTCGCTGAGCCCGGGGGCCGGCGCTTCTTCCAGGACTTTCTGGTGGCGGCGCTGAACCGAGCAGTCGCGTTCGGCCAGATACACGCCTTGGCCGGTTTCGTCGCAGAACACCTGAATTTCAACGTGGCGTGGCTGGGTCAGGTAACGTTCGATGAGCATGTCGGGGTTGCCAAAAGCGTTCTTGGCTTCGCGTTTGGCCGCGGCCAGAGCATCATCAAACTCACCGATGTTCTCGACCACTCGCATACCTTTACCACCGCCACCAGCGACGGCTTTCAGCAGCAACGGAAAGCCGCACTTTTCAGCTTCGGCACGCAGGGTTTCGGGGCTCTGGTCGTCGCCGTGATAGCCAGGCACCAAAGGTACGCCTGCTTTTTCCATAATGGCTTTGGCGGCAGATTTGGAGCCCATGGCTGCAATGGCTGAAGAAGGTGGGCCGATGAAGACAATGCCGTTGGCCTCACAGGCTTCGGCAAACCCGGTGTTCTCGGAAAGAAAACCGTAGCCGGGGTGGATAGCTTGGGCGCCGCTTTGCTTGGCAATCTCAATGATTTTGTCGCTACGCAGATAGCTTTCCGAGCTTGGCGCTGGGCCAATGTGGAAGGCTTCATCTGCCATGGAAACGTGGAGGGCGTTGGCGTCTGCATCGGAATAAACAGCCACGCACCGGATACCCATGCGGTGTGCAGTCTGGATAATCCGGCAGGCGATTTCGCCCCGGTTGGCAATAAGGATTTTGCTGAACATGTTAGTGGCTCTCCGGAATCCAGTTGGCGCGGCGTTTGTTCAGGAAGGCGCTTAGCCCCTCCTGACCTTCTTCGCCTACGCGAATATCAGCAATGCGGTGCGCAGTGTCGTCTATTACAGCGCTATCGATGGGCTTGTGGCTGACGGCAAATACAAGGTCTTTTGCGGCTTGCATAGCTTCCGGGCCATTCTGGGCAAGTTGCTTCAGCATCTCGTCACAACGGACGTTCATGGCGTCGATGTCGTCGCAGACAATATGCACAAGGCCGAACTGTTCAGCTTCCCGGGCACTGAATACTTCCGCTGAAATGAAGTAACGGCGGGCCTGTCGTTCACCAATGGCGCGCACCACATAGGGGCTTATCACCGCGGGAATCAGTCCCAGCTTTACCTCACTCAGGCAGAAACTAGAGGTTTCCGTGGCAATAACTATGTCGCAGCAGGCGGCGAGGCCGACGGCGCCACCGTAGGCTGCACCCTGAACAAGGCCGATGACGGGCTTGCTGAGATGATTGAGGCAGTCCATCAAACGAGCGAGTTGGCGGGAATCGTCCAGGTTTTCCTGCTGGCTGTTGTCTGCCATGCGGCGCATCCAGCCAAGATCGGCTCCGGCGGAGAAGTGTTTACCTTCTGAGCGCAGAATGACCAGCTTGGTTTCGGCGTCAGCATCCACTTCTGTGAATGCGCTGATCAGTTGCTGAATGATCACGTCATCAAAGGCGTTGCGTTTGTCAGGCCGGTTCAGCACGACTTCGGTCACGCCCTGGGCGCGGCGGTTGAGCAGAACAGCTGATTCCTGTTCACTCTGAACGTTGTTGTTTGTCATGTTTCTTCTCCCCGATTACATCCGGAACACGCCGAAGCGTGTAGGCTTCGCCGGCCGGTTGAGGGTGGCAGAGAGGCTGAGGGCAACCACTTCCCGGGTCTGTGCCGGGTCGATGACACCGTCATCCCAAAGGCGGGCGCTGGCGTAATAAGGGTGGCCCTGTTCTTCGTAGGTGTCAGTGATGGGCTTTTTGAAGGCAGCTTCTTCTTCTGCGCTCCACTCCTGGCCTTTGCGTTCCATACCATCACGACGAACTTGAGCCAGCACACCGGCAGCCTGTTCGCCACCCATCACCGAGATGCGGGCGTTTGGCCACATCCACAGGAAATCCGGGCTGTAGGCGCGGCCACACATGCCGTAGTTGCCGGCGCCGTAGCTGCCGCCGATCAGTACGGTAATTTTGGGTACGTTGGCGCAGGCCACGGCCATAACCATTTTGGCGCCGTGCTTGGCGATGCCTTCGGCTTCGTACTTCTGGCCAACCATGAAACCGGTGATGTTCTGCAGGAACAGCAGCGGGATGTTGCGCTGACAGCACAGCTCGATGAAGTGCGCGCCTTTTTGGGCGGATTCACTGAACAAGATGCCGTTATTAGCAATGATGCCCACTGGGTAGCCGTGTATGTGGGCAAAGCCGGTGACCAGGGTTTGGCCGTAGTAGCGTTTGAATTCGTCGAATTCGGAGCCGTCGACGGTTCGGGCGATAACGTCCCGTACGTCGAAGGGTTTGCGCAGGTCGGTGCCGACGATGCCGTAGACTTCGCTGGGATCGTAGAGAGGTGCTTTGGGTTTGCGTATCTCTACCGGAACCGGCTTTTTGCGGTTGAGGTTGGAGACGCAGCGTCGAGCAATTTCCAGCGCGTGGGCGTCGTTTTCGGCGTAGTGATCCGCAACGCCAGAGGTTTTGCAGTGTACGTCTGCGCCACCGAGGTCTTCTGCGGTAACGACTTCACCGGTGGCAGCCTTTACCAGGGGAGGGCCGGCCAGGAAGATGGTGCCCTGGTTGCGTACGATGATGGATTCGTCGGCCATGGCAGGCACGTAGGCGCCACCGGCGGTGCACAGGCCCATTACGACGGCAATCTGGGGGATGTCGTCGGCAGACATGCGGGCCTGGTTGTAGAAGATGCGGCCGAAGTGGTCGCGATCGGGGAATACTTCGTCCTGCCTTGGCAGGTTGGCACCGCCGGAATCTACCAGGTAGATGCAGGGCAGGCGGTTTTCGAGGGCGATTTCCTGGGCGCGCAGGTGTTTTTTGACGGTGAGTGGGTAGTAACTGCCGCCTTTAACGGTCGCATCGTTGGCGATGATCATGCATTCGGTCCCGGAGACGCGGCCTACGCCGGCGATGACTCCGGCTGCGGGGACTTCTTCATCGTAGACGTTGTAGGCGGCGAACTGGCCGATTTCGAGAAAGGGCGAGCCGTCGTCCAACAGGCGGTTGATGCGCTCTCTTGGCAGGAGTTTACCGCGGGCGATGTGGCGTTCCTGGTAGGAGGGGCCGCCGCCTTGCTGGATGGTGGAGACTTTTTCCCGCAGGTCTGCGACGGCTTCTGCCATGGCTGTTTGCTTGGCCTGAAACTCTTCAGATCTTGGGTTTATTTTGCTTTGGAGTATCGTCATTTTTCCTGGCCTCGAGGGTCGGGGCTTCGGGGTTGGTGGGGTGTCTTTCCGGGAAGCGCTACGAGCACATCCATGTGGGCTTGACTGTGGCCATCCTTGGCCACAGACATTCCCGGAAAGACACCCCACCAACCCCTTGATGTACCTTGGTGCTGGCCGTCCAAAACAAATCTGCTTTGGCGGGTGTCTGGATCGAAGCTACTGCTTAGTTGTTCAGGAACAGTTCCCGACCAATGAGCATGCGGCGGATTTCTGATGTACCTGCACCGATTTCATAAAGCTTGGCATCCCGCAGCAATCGGCCTGTTGGATAGTCGTTGATGTAGCCGTTGCCGCCCAGAAGCTGGATGGCGTCCAGCGCAAGCTTGGTAGCCATTTCTGCTGAGTAGAGAATCGCACCGGCGGAGTCTTTGCGGGTGGTTTCACCGCGGTCGGCAGACTGGGCAACCATGTAAACGTAGGACTTGGCGGTGTTCATCCAGGTGTACATGTCGGCCACCTTGCCCTGAACCAGTTGAAACTCGCCTATGGCCTTTTCGAACTGTTTGCGTTCGCGGATGTAGGGGACAACAACGTCCATAGCTGCTTGCATGATGCCCAGCGGGCCGCCGGAGAGGACGAGGCGTTCGTAGTCGAGTCCGCTCATGAGGACTCTCGCACCTTTACCTACCTCACCGAGTACGTTTTCTTTGGGTACTTTGCAGTCTTCGAATACCAGTTCGCAGGTGTTGGAGCCGCGCATGCCGAGCTTGTCCAGCTTCTGGTGCCGGCTGAAGCCTTCGTAGTCCCGCTCTACGATGAAGGCGGTGATGCCTTTTGAGCCGGCTTTTACGTCGGTTTTTGCGTAGATAACGTAAACGTGGGCGTCGGGGCCGTTGGTGATCCACATTTTGTTGCCGTTGAGCAGGTAGTGGTCACCGGCGTCTTTGGCATTCAGTTTCATGGAAACTACGTCGGAGCCGGCATTAGGCTCGGACATTGCCAGGGCACCTATGTGGTCACCACTGACGAGTTTGGGCAGGTACTTCTGCTTTTGCTCTTCGGTTCCGTTGCGGTGGATCTGGTTTACGCAGAGGTTGGAGTGTGCACCGTAAGACAGGCCAACAGAGGCAGATGCGCGGCTGATTTCTTCCATGGCGATTACATGGGCCAGGTAGCCCATGTCGGAACCGCCATAAGCTTCATCTACGGTAATACCCAGCAGGCCCATGTCGCCGAGCTTTTTCCAGAGGTCCATGGGGAACTCGTTGCTGCGATCGATTTCTTCAGCCCGGGGGGCGATTTCGCTTGCCGCAAATGCGTTGATCTGTTGGCGCAGCATGTCGAGGGTTTCGCCAAGGCCGAAGTTCAGTTCTGAGTATTGTGATTTCATGTGTGTTCGCCTATTGTTCTGCCAGTTGGTTATTTGCAAATGGAGTGCTGGGCAAGTTAGCTATGTACCTGGATGTGTTCCGGCTGTTCGGTTGTTGCTTTTTCTTGTTGTTGCTTCTTTTTCTGTAGTTCCGCAAGAGCCTCCCTGCAGTGGGCTTCTCTTGTATTGATTTCCAGCTCTGCCATAGCTATATCGGCTTTCTGTTGCTCGATATGCGTTCGTTTATCGTCCAGTATCGACAGCATTTTCAGGAGCTGTTTTTCGTTGCCAGTGAGGGTTTCATCCCACAGGTCAAAAGTTTCCTTGGTTTCAGCCAATGAAAAACCCATGCGCTTGCCCCGGAGGATGAGCTTTAGGCGCACTCTGTCTTTTGTGCTGAATATCCGTGTTTGCCCGCGCCGTGTTGGTTTTAGTAGCCCTTGGTCTTCGTAAAACCGGATGCTGCGGGTGGTCACATCGAATTCACTGGCGAGTTCACTGATACTGAATGTTCTCTTTTCGCTCATGTTGGTCCCCCCTCTTTTTAGTCAGACTAGAGGAAGTTTACGTTAACGTAAAGTTTTTTGGGCGAGCTGGATTGTTTTGCGTCATTTGCTGGGCATGAGGTGAGCTTATTGAATGGGCAGATTGGCCGCCAAGGGGCCGATAGCTGGCAGGCTCACTCTGAGGAAGTGGTGTGAGCCAACCAGCTGGTATAGGCGTTAGGAGAGGTCTTCTCTGAGTTTTCTTTTCAGCAGTTTGCCTGCCGTGTTCTTGGGTAGCTGACTTACAAAGTGGATGTGTTTGGGCACTTTGAAGCTTGCGAGTTTGGCGCGGGCATGACTCATCAAAGCGTCTGAGTTTTCGGTGTGCCCGTCTCTGAGTACCACAACAGCGCAGATAGCTTCAATCCACTTTTCATCGGGCACACCGATAACAGCAACTTCTGCCACGGATTCGTGTTGATAGAGTGCTTCTTCCACGTCACGGCTGGCAACCAGAACACCGCCGGTATTCACCACGTCTTTAATGCGGTCAACGATGTAGATATAGCCTTCTTCATCCTGGTAACCCAGGTCGCCAGAATGGAACCATCCATCCTTGAAAGCTTCTTCGGTTGCTTCGGGTTTTGCCCAGTAGCCCACCATCAGTTGGGGGGATTGATGTACCAGTTCGCCTTGTTCGCCAGGCTTGCAGTCTTTGCCGGTTACCGGGTCCACAATGCGGGTCATCACGGTCTGCATGGGGCGGCCAGCGGATGAAGGGCGTTCTGTGTGTTCCTCAGGTAGCAGCACCGTTGCCAGAGGTGCAATTTCACTTTGGCCGTAACAGTTGTAGAGGCCTGCGCCCGGCAGTTTTTCGCCCAGCTCTTTGACCACCTGGCCAGGCATGATGGAGGCACCGTAGTAGAGCTTGTCCATATGCTGGAGTTTTTCCGGGTTGAATTGCGGGTTCTGCAGCAGTGCAATCCACACGGTGGGTGGCGCGAAAAAGGCGTTGAGTTGTTCGCTGGCCAATAGCCCGAGAATGGCATCCGGTGTTGGTGTATTGATCAACCGGCTGTAACCGCCACTGAGCAGCATGGGCATGGAAAACACATGCATCTGCGCAGAGTGGTACAGAGGAAGGGCGGCAAGAGAACGGTCGCTGTCGCGAATGTCCAGATGGTACTGGCAGGCGCTGTAATGACTCATTAGTGAGCGGTGCGTGTGCATGGCACCTTTAGGATCGGAGGTTGTGCCGGAGGTATAGAGAATCTGCACAACGTCTGTGTCTGAAAGCTCTACGTCCGGTGCTGTATCTTCCCCGCTTGCAAGTGCGAGTGCCAGTATGTCCGGATTGTTGTCGTTTTGTCCGCTGTGAAGGGTTCCATATACGCCAACCTCCACTGTGTTTTTAACTTCATCTACTTGCGGCTGCAGATCCGTATCGAAAAACAGGGCTTTGCAGCCGGATTGATTCACTACATAGGTTAGCTCTTTGCCAATTAGCGCGTAGTTAACAGGCACATGAATCAGCCCCGCTTTTGCACAGGCCAACCAAAGTAACAGGTAGGCATCCGAGTTCTTGCCATAAGCACCAACACGATCACCTTTGATCAGCCCAAGCTCGATAAGGCGGTGAGCCAGGCGGTTTGACGCAGTGTGAATGTCGGAAAAGGTCCAGGTCCGGTCGTCAAATGCCAGAGCTGTGCGGCTGTTGTGAGTGCGCGCAGAGCGGGCGAGGGCATCACCTATGGTGTTGCGCAGTGCCCGGGCAATACCCGATGGCAGCGAACTGGAAGCAGGTGTGCTGTTGTTGTTCATGCAAGTACCTCTGTTGGTGTTTTTATATTGGTAGAGCTGGCATTAACTCAAAGAAGCATTGGCTTGGGGAATGACCTCTCAAGTCGAAAAAATTGACCCAATCAGCCAAGTAGATGTATTCACTACATGGTTATTTGTCAGCCCATTGCGAGGGCGACTTGCCCGTCCAACGTTTGAAGGCACGGCAGAAGGAGGCGGTTTCCGAGAAGCCGACCCGTTCGCTGATGTCCGCCACGCTCAGGTTTTCTGTGCTCATGAGTTTTATGGCGTACTCCCTCCGTAGGCTGTTCTTGATCAGGCGCAGGGAGGTGCCTTCTTCCTGTAACTTACGGCCTATGCTTCTTGGTGTCATGTGCAATAGCTCTGCAATGTCACCCAGGCTGGGCATGTTGCTCAGGCTTTGGCTTGCCAGCAAGGCGCGAACACGGTTGCGCAGGCTATCGTCGTTGTCGGGCCTGTGCAGTATGTAGGCCGGAGCTTCCTTCAGAAACGTTTCCAGCTCTGCTTCGCTCCGGGTAATGGGCAGTTGCAGGTATTTTTCGTGGAGAGAGAAGCCGCACACAGATTCTTCAAACTGCAATTCAGTCGGGAACATGGCGCGATACTCGTTAACATGTTTCGGCGCGGGATAACTGAAGCAGGTTGTAGCAAATGGGATCTGTTGGTCCACCAGCCAGCAGGCGAATCGTTGCCACATAAGAAGCAGGAATTCCTGCAGCATGTGGTCTGTATCCTGGCTGGCATCGTCTAGGCTAAGGCGGAAAAACACCAGTTTGTTGCTGTCGCTTTCCCCCAAACCTATATCGACATTGTTACAGGCGATGCTGTAAACCCGGGCGCTCTTGCGAAACACGGCCCCTAGGGAAGCGGAATCAAGGCAGTAGTCTGCCATTAACGCGAAGGTGCCGTTTTTACAGGGACTGGTGGATAACCCCAGGAATTCATCGCGGGTTGCACGCCACACGCTCTTGATCAACTGGGTAAGCTGTTGTTCGGTAATCAGTTGCTCGGGCTTGTTCAGCCACTCAATGGGAATCCCGGCGCTGTCCAGCAAGATGCTTTTGCTCAACCCTTGCCTTTCGGCACCGCGGATTGAGGCCTGGAGGTAGTGGTTCGCGATGTGGGGTATGGATTGCGGTTTGGGCATATCTACAGTTGATCAAGTGCGTATTGTGTCAATTTTTTCGGCTTGTACGGCCATTCCCGGGGAACAGGATAACCCTTTAAATGGTTGGCTGCCTGAATAATCAGAAGACTAATGGGTTTGTTGACAGAGCCACTTGAGAGGTTACCTATGTCCGGACACCAAGACGATACCGCGCTGTTTCATGAAATGATCAACCGGGTTCTTGATAGGGAAATTGCGCCGCACTATGACGAGTGGGAAGAACAATCCGCAATTCCTCGCTCAGTCTGGAACACGCTGGGGCAAGCCGGCATGCTCGGTATTGATATGCCAGAAGAATACGGGGGAGCGGCTGCGAGCTTTGAAGTTTCTCAGCTGGCGATCTCGGAAATTGCCCGCAAGGGCTTTGGTGGTCTGGCCGGTGGCTATAACATCCACGCCAATATCGTCATGCCTTATATTTTGCATCTTGGTACGGAGGCTCAGAAGGAGCGGTATCTCCCGGCGATGATCCGGGGGGATATTCTCAGTGCCATCGCCATGACCGAGCCGGGTGCAGGCAGTGACCTGGCGGCTATGCGTACCACGGCCCAGCGCACGGATAATGGCTATGTCATCAATGGTGCCAAGGTTTTTATTACCAACGGTTTGCAGGCGGAATTGGTGATTGTATGCGCCAAAACCGACCCCCAGGCCGGCGCCAAGGGTGTCTCTCTCTTCCTTGTGGATGCCAGCCTGCCCGGGTTCACCCGCGGTAAGGGCATCCGTAAAATAGGCCAGCATGCCAGCGATACGGCAGAGCTATTTTTCTCTGATCTTGTGGTACCCCACGACGCTCTGCTTGGCGAAGAAGGTAAGGGCTTTGCCTATCTGATGCAGGAGTTACCCCGTGAGCGCCTGGGTGTGGCTGCTCAAGCAGTGGGGGCAACTGAGGGTGTGCTGGCACTGACTCTGGATTATGTGCAACAACGCCAGGCGTTTGGCCAGCGGGTTGCGGATTTTCAGAATACCCGATTCAAACTGGCCGAAGCCAAAGCACGGCTGGAGGTGGGCAAAGCCTATCTGAACCAGTGCATCGGGAACTACCTGAACGGCGAGATGGGGCCAACGGAAGCTGCGATTCTGAAATTGATGCTCACGGAAATGCAGTGCGATATCGCCAACGACTGCTTGCAGCTATTTGGCGGCTATGGGTATACCGTGGAGTACCCTGTATCGCGATTCTTTGTGGATGCCCGCGTTCAGACAATCTACGCCGGCACCTCGGAAATTATGAAAGAAGTGATTGCCCGCTCCATGCTGGGCAAATAGATTATGCGCTCAGTGGAATTCCAGTCATCCAAATCTTGAGGAACAATCAATGAAACTTACTGATGTTGTCATTCTCGACGGTGCCCGAACCGCTATTGGCGGTTTTGGCGGTAGCCTGAGCTCCCTGACCCCGGCTGAGCTTGGAACCTGCGCAGCCAAAGAGGCGATTAGTCGTTCAGGTGTGCCTGCAGAAGACATCGACCATTCGGTGTTTGGCCATATTATCCCTACCGGCCCGGCTGACGCTTATGTAGCCCGGCACATCGGCCTGAACTCAGGCCTGCAGAAGGGCTCTGCTGCATTCAACGTAAACCGCCTTTGTGGTTCTGGCGTGCAGTCGGTTATCAGTGCCGCACAAATGATCATGATGGGCGATAGCCAGATTGCCCTGGCTGGCGGTGCCGAAAGCATGAGTCAGGGCGCCTATGTGCTGCCCAACGTTCGCAAGGGTTTGCGGATGGGTGATGGTAAAGCGGTTGATATGACCCTGGGAACCCTGACCGATCCGTTTGGCAGCGGCCACATGGGCATGACTGCTGAGCGCATTGCAGAAAAGTACGGTTTTACCCGTGAAGATCTGGATGCATTCTCAGCGGAAAGCCACCGCCGTGCCAGCCAGGCTATTGAGAACGGTTACTTCAAAGAACAGATTGTGCCGGTAACTGTAAAGCAGGGCCGTAAGGAAGTTGTTTTTGAGCAGGATGAACACGTACGCGCAGGCACCACAGCCGAAAGCCTGTCAGGCTTGAAGCCCGCCTTTACCAAAGACGGCATAGTTACCCCCGGCAATGCTTCTGGCATTAACGATGGTGCGGCTGCCATGGTGCTGACCAGCGCAGCAGAAGCCGAAAAGCGTGGCCTGAAAGCACGTGCCCGGATTGTGGGTTATGCCTTTGCCGGGGTAGATCCTAGCGTCATGGGCCTTGGCCCCATCCCTGCGGTACGAACCGTATTGGAGAAAACCGGCCTTAGCGTGGCAGACCTGGATGTAATCGAATCCAACGAAGCTTTTGCAGCACAGGCGCTTGCCGTCAGTAAGGAGCTGGGCTTGCCAGCAGACAAGGTAAACCCGAACGGCGGGGCTGTTGCTATGGGGCACCCTGTGGGTGCTACCGGCTCCATTCTCATCATTAAAACGTTGGCAGAACTTGAGCGCACCGGTGGCCGTTACGGCCTGATCACCATGTGCATTGGCGGTGGCCAGGGTATTGCGTTGATTGTTGAACGCATTAATTGATTGGATAGTCGAATTTCTTTTTAAGGCTGAATTGGGTACAGTTTACGTTAACGTAAAGTGTGGGCTGGCCCATTCAGCTAATCGCTGCCGAAAAAACTCCGAGATAGAAGGGAGAAGTTGATGGAATTCAATAATGTACCAGCCATTGTGACAGGTGGAGCCTCAGGGCTTGGCGAAGGCGCGGCCCGGGCGCTGGCGGCTGCAGGCTGCAAAGTAGCGATCTTCGATCTGCAAAAAGAGCAGGGCGAGAAAGTCGCTGCAGATATTGGCGGAATTTTTGTGCACTGCGATGTGAGCTCTGCCGAAAGCGCGGAAGCGGCAATAGCAACTGCCCGTGAAGCTCATGGCTTGTGTGGAATTGCAGTGAACTGTGCGGGCATTGGCCCTGCAGCAAGAATACTGGGCCGCAACGGGGTTATGCCCCTGGAGAAGTTCAGCAAGGTTATCGAAATTAACCTGATTGGAACCTTCAACATTCTGCGACTCGCCGCGACCGAAATGGCCCAGCGCGAAGCCAACACAGACGGTGAGCGTGGTGTGATCATCAACACGGCGTCCGTTGCCGCTTACGAAGGGCAGATCGGACAGGCAGCGTACAGTGCTTCCAAAGGCGGCGTGGTTGCCCTGACCATTCAATCCGCCCGGGAACTGGCCCGCGAAGGCATTCGCGTGAACACCATTGCACCTGGCCTGTTCATGACACCCATGATGGCTGGCATGCCACAGGAAGTTCAGGACAGCCTGGCAGCAACCCTGCCGTTCCCGCAGCGTCTGGGTAAGCCTGAAGAGTTTGGCATGATGGTGGATCAGATGGTGCGCAACCCTATTCTGAACGGCGAAACCATCCGGTTGGATAGCGCACTTCGCATGGCACCTAAATAAATCCGATTAAATACAGGAGAGCGCAATGACTAACCCAGTGGATCAGGAAGAAATCGCTCTGTTCAGAGCATCTGTCATCAAAGCTCTGGAAACAGAAGTTGCGCCCCACTACGAGGCTTGGGAACAATCTGGCCTGGTGCCCCGTGAACTCTGGAATACCCTCGGCGATGCCGGCATGTTATGTGTGGATATTCCTGAAGATTGCGGCGGATATGGAGCGCCTTTCCAATACTCCGTAGTGGTGGGCGAAGAGCTTGCCCGCATGGGTTTTGGTGCGCTCTCCACCAACGTAATGGTGCATTCAGATATAGTCGCCCCCTACATCAGCCACCTTGGTAACGAAGAGCAAAAGCAGCAGTGGCTCCCCAAAATGGTGTCGGGCGAAGTGGTTGGCGCCATCGCCATGACCGAGCCAGGTGCCGGCAGTGATCTGCAGGCCATGCGCACCAGCGCGGTGCGAGACGGCGACGACTATATCCTTAATGGTTCAAAAACCTTCATCACCAATGGCCAGCATGCCGACATGGTGATTGTTGCGGCGAAAACCGATCCCTCGGCCGGAGCAAAAGGCATCAGCCTGTTCCTGGTGGACACCAGCCTGCCGGGATACAGCAAAGGCCGCAATATCGACAAAATCGGCCAGCACAGCGGCGATACCTCCGAGTTATTCTTCTCGGATATGCGCGTTCCAGCCACCTCACTGGTAGGGCAGGAGGGCAAAGGCTTTGCCTACTTGATGCAGGAGCTGCCACGGGAACGGCTGGTTATCGGCGCGCTGGGCGTAGCAGCAGCCAGAGGCGCTCTGGATCTGACCATTTCCTACTCACAAGAGCGGGAGCTGTTCGGCCAGAAGCTGGCCCAATTACAGAACACCCGTTTTGAAATCGCCCGCATGGAAACCGACTACCAGATAAACAAAGCGTTTGTATCCCAGTGCATCAGTCAGTACGAAGCGGGTGAACTGGACGCAGCAACCGCCTCCATGGCCAAGTACAGCGCCACGGAAATGCAGTGCCGAGTAGCGGATGGTTGCCTGCAGTTGTTCGGCGGCTATGGCTACACCACGGAATATCCAATATCTCGCGCCTTTATGGATGCCCGAGTACAGCGCATTTACGGCGGCACCTCGGAAGTCATGAAGGAGATTATCGCCCGGTCGGTTTTAGGTCGCTAACCTTTATCAATCCTGCGTACAGACGCCAATGTTGAACGGTCAGGTGCAGGGCGGCCTTTCAGAAACCGTCAAAAGCCATGGATGGCTTTTGTCGAGCGTACAGGGATGTATTCACAGCGTGTTTCTGAAAGGCCGCCCTGCACCTGACCGCGCACCAAACACTGAGGACAAACACCATGCCAATACCTGATGTAGTAATCCTGAACTCCGCCCGTACCCCCATGGGCGGCATGATGGGCTCCCTGAGTTCTGTACGCTCTCCCGAGTTAGGCGCCACTTCCATCAAAGCTGCCATTGAGCGCAGCGGACTGCAGCCAGTGGATGTTCAGGAAGTAATTATGGGCTGCGTATTGCCTGCCGGACTCGGACAGGCGCCCGCTCGCCAGGCTTCCCGTGGTGCAGGTATCCCAGACAGCTCCGGTTGCACCACTGTGAACAAAATGTGCGGCTCCGGCATGCAAGCCGTGATCATGGCCCATGACCAGATCAAAGCAGGCACCAACAACATCATGATTGCCGGCGGCATGGAAAACATGAGCCAGGCACCGTACCTGTTACCAAAAGCCCGTGGCGGCATGCGCATGGGCCACGGACAGGTGATCGACAGCATGTTCCTCGACGGCCTCGAAGATGCCTACGAAGGCGGCCTGATGGGCGTGTTCGCGCAAAAAAGCGCAGACGACTACAACATTACCCGCGAACAGATGGACAATTTTGCCATTCAGTCTCTGACACGCGCCAACGCGGCCATTAATAATGGTTGGTTCGAGCCGGAAATCTGCCCGGTAACCGTCTCCGGCCGTGGCGGCGATACTGAAGTAGCGATAGACGAGCAGCCCGGCAATGCCCGCCCGGAGAAAATCCCCAACCTGAAGCCGGCCTTCAAAAAAGACGGCACAGTAACAGCAGCCAACGCCAGCTCCATCAGTGATGGCGCCTCCGCTCTGGTGCTGGCGTCTGCGGAAGAAGCAAAAGCCCGAGGCCTGACGGCTCAGGCCAGAATTGTTGCCCACGCCACCCACGCCCAACTGCCCGCAGAGTTCACCTTGGCACCCATCGGTGCGATTGAGAAGGTCTTGAAAAAAGCCGGCTGGAGCAAGGACGATGTGGATCTTTACGAGATCAACGAAGCCTTTGCAGTGGTTTCCTTGCTGGCCATTAACGAGCTGGGTCTCGATGCCGAGAAAGTGAACGTCTACGGCGGCGCCTGTGCACTTGGGCACCCCATTGGCTCATCCGGCTCCCGTATCATTGTTACGCTCATCAATGCCCTGAAACAGAAAGGGCTGAAGCGTGGGGTGGCGGCTCTGTGCATAGGCGGTGGTGAGGCCACAGCGGTCGCTATAGAACTGATCTGATGTGGTTGTAAGCAGGGCAAGTTCACGCTTTCCCTGCTTACACGGGATCATGCAATCCGGCTTGCTGCAGCCTCCGCGAGTGCAGCAAGTTTAACCTCAGCGACCGTGTGCAACTTCTCAAGCTGAGACTGCAGCATGCCCACCGGGCGTGCGCCTTGAATGGTCAGGGCGATCTGCAGAGCCCCGTCTGTTGTCTCCACCGCCATCTTCGCTATGCGAAAGCCACGAACCCGAACCACCTGGCACAAACGCTCGAGCGCGGCCGCTTCATGGCTCATCTTGCAGGTAATGTTATAGCTGGGCGTTTTACAGCTGCTCTCAGTGTTCATGCTGTTTTCTCCTTTTGGTCCGCGGCAGTGCGGCGGGTTTCATCAATCATTTCCTTGTTACTTCCACCTGGTTTTACGATCGGCCACACGTTTTCTTCCCGGGCAATGGCTACATGCAGCAGCATGGGGCCGTTATAAGCCAGTATGGTTTCGATACCGCGCCGAACCTGGTCCGTGCGATCAATTTTCAGGGCAGGGATATCGAAAGCCCTCGCCATGGCTACAAAATCCGGGTTGTCGTCCAGGTTGATGTGGCTTTCCCGGTTGTTATAAAACAGCTCCTGCTGTTGGCGAACCATGCCCAGGCATTGGTTATCCATGATGATCAGCTTTACCGGCAGGTTGTAACGGCGAATGGTAGCCAGTTCCTGCGCGTTCATCATGAAGGAGCCATCGCCGGTTACATTGATAACGGTGCTGTTGCGGTTAGCAAACTGAGCGCCAATCGCTGCGGGCAAACCAAAGCCCATGGTGCCAAGGCCACCGCTGGTCAGGTGATGTCGGGGGCGGTCAAACTGATAGTGCTGGGCAACCCACATCTGGTGCTGGCCAACGTCACAGGCAATGATGGTGTCGTCCGGTGCTGTGCGGGAAAGCTGGCTGATGAAGGCCGGGCCGGTAATGGGCGCCAATGGTTCTTCGTTGTCCGCCGCTTGGAACCCACCTGTTGTGCGCCAGGTCTGACACTGTTTGCGCCAATCACTGATTGCCAAAGGCGCGTCTGTGAGGCTCTTTGTCAGCTCGTTCAGAATGCTGTTCAGGTCGCCTCGAACCGCGACATCCACATTGCGGAGCTTGTTGAATTCGGCCGCATCGGCGTCAATGTGAATCGTGCGGGCATTCGGAGCGAATCCGTCCAGTTTGCCGGTGGCGCGGTCGTCCAGGCGGGCGCCGATAACCAGAAGCAGGTCACATTCATCCACGGCCCGGTTGGCCGCTCGGGAGCCGTGCATACCCAACATACCCAAGTTGTGAGCGCTGTGTTTGCCGGCGTTTCCAATTCCCTTCAGCGTTACTACGGCGGGCAGCTCCGAGCACTTGGTAAATTCCCGGAAGCTGTCTTCTGCATGGGCCAGGCTGATACCACCACCACTGTAAAGCAGCGGTTTGCGAGCATCGCGCAGTAGGGTGATTGCGCTACTGAGATCGGGACTGGTTGCTTGTGGCTGGGCAGTAGATCTGGTGGGCGCAGCCGTTGTCTCCGTCAGCAAGACGTCTTTCGGAATATCAATCCACACCGGCCCCGGGCGCCCGATTTGCGCCAACTCTATGGCTTCTTCAAGAATGCCGGGCAACTCGTCGGCAGTTTCAATCAGGTAGCTGTGCTTGACGATGCCAAGGGTCATTCCCAATACATCGGTTTCCTGGAAGGCGTCTGTTCCGATCAGCGCCGAGGGAACCTGGCCGGTAATAACCAGCATGGGGATCGAGTCCTGATAGGCGTTGGCAACGCCGGTAATCAGGTTGGTCGCACCGGGACCGGAGGTTGCAATGCAAACGCCCAGCTTGCCACTGGCCCGGGCATAACCGTCGGCAGCCAGAGCGCAGCCTTGTTCGTGGCGGCAAAGCACATGCTCCACGCCCACATCATCCACGAGTGCATCGTATAGCGGCATGATGCAGCCACCGGGATAACCAAAAACGGTTTCGATGTTGTGGTGGTGGAACGCTTGAAGAATATGCTGTGCGCCGTTCATCGTTATATTTCCTGTTTTTTCTTCCGTAAAAAAGAAACCCCCGGGACCTTGCGGTGCCGGGGGTTTCTGGTGTTTTTGTCAGGTTTGTCGCTATCTCACCCGCTTATCCACGCAAAATCCCCCGGAAGGTATCACTACCACCAGGACGAGCTTTGCAAGAATAATTACTGAGTTGATGTTCATAAAAACGACAATCTGGCCTGAATTAGCAAAAGGAATCTGTGTAGAATCTACCCCACGATTTGATCGGGTTGCAACCGTTTCGATCTTTTATTTTTTCGTTAGCGTCGTTTTCGGGCCATGGTTAACCAAATGCAGGCTATGTAGGTATCTAATGAGTAAAGCAAAATGGAGTTCGCTAGGTCTGTCTTTGATCGTTGTGATTGCTCTGATTATCTGGTTGGCCACTGGCGAGGTCAAAGTGGCAAACACTGATGCCCCCGCAGAGCCCAAAGCTGCAGAAAAAGAGCTCACACGGGTTCAGGTTACAAGGCTCAACGCGCAATTATATGAGCCAGGGCTATTGTTACAGGGGCAATTGGAACCCTGGCGTGCCGTAACGGTGAGTGCCCGGGTTGCCGGTACGGTAGAAACCATTGCGGCGGATCTTGGCGACTCGGTAAAGACGGGCGACGTACTTTTAACGCTATCAGAAGATGGTCGTGGTGCAGGAGTCCTGCGTTGGCAGGCGCGGGTTAAGCAGCTGGAAGCCGATTTGTCTGCTGTGCAAAAACTGGGTTCCAGAAATCTCGCATCCCAGTCGGAAGCTCTTGGTTTAGAAAGCGATCTGGCGGCTGCTCGAGCAGAGTTGGAGGGGGCGCAGCTTGCGGTTTCCCACCTCAAGCCCAAGGCGCCGTTTGATGGCGTGATAAACCGTAAAGAGGTTGAGAGCGGTAGTTTGGTGCAGGTTGGCTCGCCCTTGTATGAGCTGGTTCGAATAGACAGGCTCAAAGCTAAGGGGCAGGTGCCCCAACAGTCTGTTGCGCAAGTAGCACCTGGCCAGAAAGTGCGGGTGCGCCCTTTGGATGGAGAAGCTCTGTATGGTGTGGTCAGCTTTGTGGCGAGTGCTGCAAACCCTGAAACCCGAAGCTTTGCCATAGAAGTTGCTGTGGAAAACCCTGATCAAGAACGCATAGCCGGCGGAAGCGCCAATCTCCGTGTTGCGCTGGCGGATGTCCAGGCCACGTTTATTTCCCCGGCTTACTTGTCCCTAGGAGACGATGGGCGCCCGGGGGTGAAGTATGTCGATGAGCAAAACAAGGTTGTTTTTCGCACGGTGAAATTGCTCAGTGTGGCCACAGATGGCGCCTGGGTGACGGGCTTGCCTGATGAAACTCGCCTGATTACTCGTGGTGCGGGCTTTGTTAATGAGGGCGAGCAAGTTCAGCCTGTAGACGCCTCTGAAGAGCGGGGCTGAGCAGTATGCGCACACTTGTTTTTGCGGCCATAGATCGCAGCCGTACAACACTGCTAACGTTGTTTTTCCTGACACTTGGCGGCATTGCGGCGTTCCAGATTATCCCCCGGGAAGCAAATCCCGACGTCACCATTCCGATGATTTACATCTCCATGGCTCTGGAAGGCATAAGCCCGGAAGATGCTGAGCGACTGCTGGTTCGCCCCATGGAGCAGGAATTACGCTCTTTGGAGGGCGTAAAGGAGATGCGCGGCACGGCTTCCGAAGGGCACGCTTCGGTAATGCTGGAGTTCGATGCCGGTTTTGACCCGGACACGGCTCTCCAGGATGTTCGCGAAAAAGTGGATACAGCCCGCAGCAAACTCCCCCGTGAAGCGGATGAACCACGGGTGAATGAAATCAACGTGTCGCTGTTCCCTGTGCTTTCCATCGGCCTGTCCGGGCCTCTGTCTGAGCGAGAGTTGATCACGATTGCCCGAGGGCTTCAGGACGCCATCGAGGCAATTCCTGAGGTACTGGAGGTTGATATTGGCGGCGATCGGGAAGATCTTCTGGAAATCGTGGTGGACCCTCAAGTACTGGAGGGGTACGGCGTTGATTTCGATCAGCTTGGCAACCTGGTCACCCGTAATAACCAGCTGGTGGCGGCAGGATCGCTGGACACCGGCAATGGCCGTATGACCCTGAAAGTGCCCGGTGTTATCGAGAATATCGAAGACGTTATGTCCATGCCCCTCAAAGTTGATGGTGATACGGTGGTGACGTTCGGAGATGTCGCCATGTTGCAGCGAACCTTTAAAGACCCTACCGGGTTTGCGCGCATCAACGGTGAGCCGGCTCTGGTGCTGGAGGTCTCGAAACGCAGTGGCGCCAACATTATTGAAACCGTGGAGCAGGTACGGGAATTGATTGCCCGGGCACAGCCACAACTGCCGGATGCTCTGGAGGTGCGCTACATCATGGATCAATCCGATGAAGTGCGCGACCTGCTCAGCGACCTGCTCAACAACGTACTGACGGCCATTGTGCTGGTGACTATTGTGATTATTGCCGCTATGGGGCCGCGTTCCGCTTTGTTAGTAGGGCTTACTATTCCCGGCGCCTTCCTGACGGGTATTCTGGTGATCTGGTCAATGGGCCTCACCCTCAACATTGTTGTGTTGTTCAGCCTGATACTGGTCGCGGGTATGCTGGTGGACGGCGCCATTGTGGTTTCGGAACTGGCAGACAGAAACCTGTCTGACGGTCACGGTGTAAAAAGTGCCTGGGCTGAGGCCGCAAGCCGCATGGCCTGGCCGATTATTGCTTCAACCGCTACAACGCTTGCGGTATTTGTCCCACTTCTGTTTTGGCCGGGTGTCGTGGGCGAATTCATGAAATTTCTGCCTATTACCGTGATTATTTGTCTGGTCGCGTCTCTCGCCATGGCGCTGGTATTCTTGCCAGTTCTGGGTGGTGTGAGCGGTGGACATCGCGCCCGGGTTGTCAGTGAAAGCGGTCGAATGATGCATGGCTACAGGCAGATGCTTTCAACACTGCTGTCGTACCCCGGTTTCACTTTGCTAGGTGTGCTGGGCGTGGTTGTGATGATTTATCTCGCCTATGGCAAATTCAATTACGGCGTAGAGTTTTTCCCAAGTGTGGAGCCGGATTCGGCACAGGTGCAGGTTCGCGCCCGGGGCGATCTGTCTGTTTTGGAGAGAGATGCCATAGTGCGAAAGGTCGAGGACCGGTTGCAGGGCATGCCGGAAGTGAAAGCGGTGTATGCGCGCTCAATGCTGAGCGCCAGCACACAGATGGCGCCCGACGTGATTGGTGTACTTCAGTTTCAGTTTACTGATTGGTTCACTCGCCGCCCCGCCAGTGCCATTCTGGATGACTTCCTCGCTCGCACTGAGGATATTCCTGGCATCGAGCTGGAGTTTCGTAAGCAGGAAAGTGGCCCGGCGGGTGGCAAACCGATAGAGCTTCAGGTCAGCAGCCGTCACAGCAGTAAACTTAACCGGTATGTCGACCAGATCGAACGCCAGATGCGGGTTTTGGGTGGTTTTGTGGACATCGAAGATGACCGAAGCCTGCCGGGCATCGAGTGGCAGCTGGAAGTCGACCGTGAGGCCGCTGCACGTTTTGGAACCGACGTACTCAGTATAGGCAGTGCCGTTCGCCTGGTTACTAATGGACTGGTGTTGGCAACCTACCGGCCAGAAGATGTTCGTGATGAAGTGGATATTGTAGTGCGGGTTCCCAATAACTGGCGTGAACTGGATCACCTGCAGCGGCAGACAATTAACACAGTACGGGGGCAAGTGCCGCTATCACAGTTTCTGGATCTGAAACCTGGAAACAAGACCGGCAGTTTAGCAAGGGTAGACGGCCAGCGAACTGTCACCATCAAATCGGATATAGGGCAGGGTGAGCAGGTAGATAGCCTACTTAAAGTTCTTCAGGCACAACTCCCTGAAACGCCAGAGGGTGTATCGGTGAAGTTTGCGGGTGAGAACGAAGATCAGCAGCAGGCTTCTAACTTTCTCGTATCTGCATTTCTGGTGGCCATTGCCATGATGCTGCTCATTCTGGTGACCCAGTTTAACTCGCTATATCAGAGCTTCCTGATTCTTTCTGCGATCGTTCTTTCGACTGCCGGTGTTCTTCTGGGGTTGCTGCTGAACGGTCAGTCCTTTGGCATCGTGATGGTGGGCATGGGCATCATTGCTTTGGCGGGCATAGTGGTGAACAACAACATCATCCTGATCGATACCTATAACCAGATGAAGAAAGAGGGCTTGGAAGCTTATGAGGCAGCATTGGAAACCAGCTGTCTGCGTTTGCGCCCCGTACTCCTCACTGCAATTACGACCGTACTGGGATTGATGCCGATGGTTTTGAGCGTGAATGTCGATCTGCTTACACCGTCGCTCGGGCTGGGGGCGCCATCAACGCAATGGTGGGCACAGCTGTCCAGTGCGATTGCTGGCGGCTTGGCATTCGCCACGATTCTGACGCTACTGCTCACACCGGCGATGCTGGTGCTGGGTGACAAGATCAACGCGAAGTTGAGAGGTCTTGTCACAAAGCCTTCATGAACAATCCGCTGACGGAATTATATCGAGATGATTGGCTGCTGGTGGTTCACAAGCCTGCAGGGCTGCTGGTACACCGCAGCCCGATAGATCGTCACGAAACCGAGTTTGCCCTGCAATACGCCCGCGCACTCAATGGCGGTGCGCATGTTTACCCGATCCATCGGCTGGACAGGCCAACCTCTGGGGTGCTCGTTTTCGCCAGGGACCCGGCAACCGCTCGAACCCTGGGCGTGGCCATGATGGCGGGAGATGTGAAGAAAACCTACCAGGCAGTAGTTCGAGGTTGGCCGGTGGAGGAAGGAATTATTGATCATCCGTTACGGGAAGAGCCGGAAGATCGCAGGCTGAAAGGATTGGAGCAGCCAGTAAGGGACGCCCGAACCCGCTTTCGGACACTGGCAACCACCGAGATCCCAGTCGCAATTGAAACCTACCCGACCAGCCGCTATGCATTGGTTGAGCTTTACCCTGATACCGGGCGCAAACATCAGCTTCGGCGCCACATGAAACACCTGAACCATCCGATTATTGGCGACGCCAATCATGGCCGGGGGCGGCATAACCGTTACTTTGCCAAAAGGTTCGGCAGAGGCAGGTTAATGCTTGCGGCTACCTGTATCGAGTTCGCTCACCCTGCTACCGGTATGCCCTTGTCTGTCGGCGCCGCTCCCGAGCCAAGCTTCCTGGAAGTGCTTTCTATTTTCCCAGAGTTTTAAAGTTCAGCGTTTGTTCAGTCTCAAGGCCAAAGGCAAGGTCAAGCAGCGTGCGCTCATCCCCGTACTTACCCATCAGATGAACCGAAACAGGCAGGTTTTCTGGCGTAAGTGCCATGGGAACAGATATGGCAGGCGTGCCAGTGACGTTTGCCAAAGGGGTGAAGTTTGCATATTGGGTCAGGCGGTCAAACAGTGTGTCAAAGGGCACTTTCGCGCTAAGGTGACCCAGTTTTGGCGTTGTATGCCCCAAGACGGGTGTTAGCACTGCATCGAAGCTTGCAGTGGCTTCTGCAAATTCATATCTGGCCCGCCGTAAACGCCAGAGCACTGCAGGCATCTTCCAGAAGCCGCGTTTGAACATCTTGTCCAGGCCTTGAGTTAGCCCGTCTACCCGCCGTTTATCAAAGTCCGGATGTGCGATCTTTCGTCCGTTGAACTTCATGCCGAAGGCCAGTAGCGCCCAGTACATTGCAAAATCATCTGGGAAGTTCGAGTTTGCCGGTGTTGTCACAGGCTCAATACGGTGGCCTTGAGCTTCCAGCACGCGAGCAGCAGCCTCAACAGTTTGGCGCGTCAAGTCGTCGGTTTTGTGGCCGTTGATAGAGTCGATAACCATACCAATGCGCATCGGCTTGCCAGATGGGCCTTCCACTTTGCCAATAAAGGGCAGTTTCGGGTTGTGGTAATACCGCTCTGCCTCATAGATGAAGTTGGCTGTATCCCGAACGGTGCGGGTGACTACGCCATCACTGAGAATATCAATGGGTAGCGACTTCGCCGCATCGTTCTCAATTACACGCCCGCGGGACGGTTTAAGCCCTATGAGCCCACAAACAGCCGCCGGAATCCGAATAGAACCACCACCATCATTGGCATGAGCAACAGGAACCGCGCCGCTTGCCACCAGTGCCGCCGCGCCACCAGACGAAGCGCCACAAGAGTAATCCAGGTTCCAGGGGTTGCGGGTAGGCGCATCATGAACCGGTTCGGTTGATGCGTTGAATCCAAACTCTGGCATGGTGGATTTGCCCATACACAGGAAACCCTGGGCGAGCATCTGTTGAGCGAAAGGGCTTGTGTGGTTTACAGGGTGCCCAGCAGGAATAGCCGCCGACCCTTGCCGGGTGGGCAATCCTGCTACATGGGTGTTGTCTTTGATAAAGGTGGGAACGCCCGTAAAGAACGGCGCATTTGCCAAGTCTTTTTTGTTATCCAGCTTAGCCGCTTCCTCCAGCATCAACTGATAGCGTTCTGCGGCAACGCCGTGAACCAGTGGCTCTGCCTTGTGCAGCCGCGCAATAGCCGCTTGGGTTACTTCGGTAATTGACACCTCACCGCTGCGCACACGCTTCGCCAGAGCAGTTGCGTCATCATTCCCAAGGGCGTCATTAGTAAACACGTTGGCAGTTTTCGGTGAATCAGTAGCGGGCATTCAAGGCATCTCCCTTATAATTAAAGCGATTCGGGGCGAAACCGCTTGAGCTGGGAGTTACTCTACTCGAACGCAAAACATGGCGACATGTCATTTCAGGTATGAGTTCACAGGCTCGTAAACTTTACCGAGCCTGTGAGAGGAGGGGGCTGCCAGATTGCATAACCCCCGGATCAGGCGCTGTTTTTCCGGGATTCCTTGATAACGTCGTAGGCGTGGGTGATTTCCTGGGTGCGCTCTTCAGCCATTTCTCGCATGCTTTCTGGTAACCCGCGCCCCGCAAGTTTGTCTGGGTGGTTCTCGCTCATCAGTTTGCGGTATACCTTTTTCAGTTCTGCATCACTGATTGATGGGGAAACCCCTAAAACCTTGTAAGCATCATCGGTTTGCTGGGCGGTAGAGCGCTGGCCGCCAGCTTGGCCTGCATGTGCACCGCGCAACATGGCTTCCAGTTGGTCCACCTGGCTTTCGGGCAGGCCGAGGCCGCGGGCTATGCGCACCAGCATTTCGTGTTCAGCCGGATGTACTACGCCATCTGCGGCAACTGCCGAAACCTGTACTTGGAGAAACATCTGCAGAAAGGCCGGTTGCCGTCCGCTGATGTTCAAAAAGTGGTTCAGTTCGGCATCCAGATCAAAGTCTTTGGCTTTACCACGGCTGAACGCTGCTTTTGCTGTTGCTTTCTGGGCTTCGTTAAGGCGAAAGCGGACAAACATCGTCTCGGCCATCTGTATCTCGTCTTTCGAGACAACGCCGTCGGCTTTGCAAAGGGCGCCCATCACCGCAAAAACAGACTCTATAAAACCGGATTGAATGTTTTGGAGTTTGCCAATCAGGCGGCTTTTGGCGCGGTTCAATAAAAACGCACCCAGTGCGGCCCCCACCAGAAAACCGGGGAACTTGCCAAAGGCGTAACCAATCAGACCACCAATGATCATTGCAAACAGCATTAACGTATCCTTTGGGATAATGAATCAGACCACAGAATATACGTGTTTTTTAGCGGATCTTCATGAACAGGCTTTCATTTGTCCCAACTACTGTAACCAAGCCACCAAAAGCCCCGCCCCCAGCGAAAGCACCATGGGGCCAGCAACATAGAATCCCGTTTTTCGGTTGCCGATCACCCAGGCCATGCCGGACTTGACCAGGTTGTTGGTGGCAGCCGCAATAACGATACCGAGAACGGCAGCGTCCATGGCCAAGCCGTTGTTGGACATGCGGGTGAGGGACAGGGTGATCGCGTCTACATCCGCAATGCCCGAAGTGGCGGCCAGCATATAAATCCCGGTATCTCCCAACCAGTCTTTCAGGAAGTCGCCGAGTAGCAAAATAGCCGTCAACAACACTCCAAAAACCAGAGCGGACTTGAGATCGAGCGGGTTTTGGCTGAGGGTCGGCTGGCTGACCTCACTTGTGCCGGAATTCCTGCGCCAAATCAGGAGTGCTGGCACATAAAGCAGTACTGTCATGATCACCACAGGCCAGACAAGGCTGGGCAGCAGTTCACGGTTGATGACAAAACAATACACCAATATGCGGGGGAACATGGTGCCGCAGGCGATCAGAATGCCGGTGGCAAACTGTGCGTTCAATGCCGGATGCTGGTTTGCCTGACGAGAAAAATGCAGGGTTAGTGCGGTGGAAGAGCTAAGCCCGGCAAACAGACTGGTAAACAGAATACCCTTGCTGGTGCCTGCCAACCGCATGGCGAAATAGCCCACAAAGGAGATAGAGGCAATCATCACCACCATCCACCAGATTTCCCGGGGATTGAGTACGCCGCCAGGCCCCATGGGCTCGTTTGGCAACAGCGGCAGCATCACTACAGAAATGACAAGCAGCTTGAGTGCCGCATCCAGCTCATGGGCCTTCAGCTTGTGCACCCAGCCATGAATTTCTTCTTTGTTGTCCAGAATAATGGCAGTAATAACCGCAGCGGTGGTGGCTATCACAGGATCTACTGCAACAGCTATAGCGCCAAAGCAGAAGGTGAGTACCATGCTGACCATGCCGGTAATGCTGAAGTTGCGAATGTGATCGAGCCGTTCACTGTAAGCAACGATCGCCATCGCAACCACGCTGAGCAGGAGGACAGGGAACGCCCAAACCGTGATTTCCTCCGCCAGAACGGCAGAGATGCCCCCCAGAAGCCCAGTCAGAGAAAAGGTACGAATGCCTGCTATACGCTCGCCAGATTTTTGCGCGCGGGCGCCCCAGCCACGCTCCAGGCCGATGATTGCGCCAAGAAGAAGTGCCACAGCAAGATTCAAGGTGGTTTGATTGGCGGCTATGAATTGGGATGCAACATCGTCCATGAACGAATGTAACTCCTTCAAGTGGGTGGTGTTAGCGGAATCATAGCAGCCGGCAAGCCAAGGGGGACAGGCGCCCTTACGCCGGAACCGGTAATTTGATAGAATTCGCGCCCTTTATTTGCCGCAATCTGCATTTTCTGTAACGGCAATCCCCAGTTCATTAATTTGCACAACCTTCCGGGTACCCAAAGCTATGGTAAATACAATGAAAGCCGAATGGTTTTCCAACATTAAGGGCGATTTGCTCGCCGGGATCGTGGTGGCTCTTGCGTTGATTCCGGAAGCGATTGCTTTCTCGATCATCGCAGGAGTGGATCCCAAAGTCGGGCTGTACGCCTCATTTTGTATTGCCGTGATTATTGCGTTTGTGGGTGGCCGCCCGGGTATGATCTCAGCGGCAACCGGCGCCATGGCGCTATTGATGATAACCCTGGTTAAAGAGCACGGGCTGGAGTATTTAATGGCCGCCACGCTGCTAACTGGTGTGCTTCAGATAGTCGCGGGCTGGCTGAAGCTGGGTGGTTTGATGAGGTTCGTGTCACGCTCGGTGGTGACCGGTTTTGTGAATGCCCTGGCTATCCTGATCTTTATGGCTCAGCTTCCGGAGCTCACAAACGTAACCTGGCATGTATACGCCATGACGGCTGCCGGGCTGGGCATTATTTATCTGTTCCCTTATGTGCCTAAGCTAGGAAAGCTCGTGCCATCGCCGTTGGTTTGCATTGTGTCGCTAACGATTGTGGCGGTCATGTTCAACATCGACGTGCGCACAGTGGGCGATATGGGTGAACTGCCCGACACGCTGCCAATTTTTCTCTGGCCAGATGTTCCCCTGACTCTTGAAACCTTGATGATTATCCTTCCGTATTCCATTCCGCTGGCCGTTGTGGGTTTGCTGGAATCCATGATGACCGCCACCATTGTGGACGATCTGACTGATACCGAAAGCGATCGTAACCGTGAGTGCCGGGGGCAGGGCATTGCCAACATCGGGTCTGGTCTGTTTGGTGGTATGGCTGGCTGTGCAATGATTGGGCAATCGGTGATCAACGTAAAATCCGGTGGTCGCGGTCGGCTTTCCACGTTCACCGCGGGCGTGTTCCTGATGGTGATGATCGTAGTGCTGGACGACATACTGGTTCAGATTCCGATGGCTGCGCTGGTGGCAGTCATGATCATGGTGTCTATCGGTACCTTCTCCTGGGAGTCCATTCGCAATCTGAAAGAGCACCCGCTTTCGACCAATATAGTGATGCTGGTCACTGTGTGCGTTGTGGTAGTGACCCACAACCTGGCGTTGGGCGTGTTTGCCGGCGTGTTGCTCGCGGCACTGTTTTTTGCCAATAAAATTGGTCACTTTATGGAAGTTAAGTCCACTCTTGATGAACAAGCAGGCACTCGTACCTACAAGGTAACGGGCCAGGTGTTTTTCAGTTCTTCGGAAAAGTTTGTTGCATCGTTTGATTTCCGTGAAGTGGTCGATAAAGTGGTTATAGATGTGAGCCGTGCGCATTTCTGGGACATTACCGCTGTGGGTGCTCTCGACAAGGTGGTTATCAAGTTCCGGCGTGATGGTGCAGAGGTGGAAGTGATTGGCATGAACGAGGCCAGTGCCACCATCGTTGACCGTTTTGGCGTGCACGACAAGCCGGAAGGCATAGATCAGCTGATGAGCCATTAATATGCAAAATACAACTGAGAACACGCAGGATACCTTGCAGGTAGTGGCCTGCATTGACGGCTCAGCCGCCGCGCCAGCGGTATGTGACTATGCGGCCTGGGCAAGCAAACATATGGGGTCACCCCTGACCCTTCTGCATGTGCTGGATCAGGAACGCTATCCGTCAGAGCCGGACCTGGCCGGGAATATTGGCTTGGGTAGTCGTGAGTTACTGCTGGATGAACTGGCACAGCTGGACCGAAAGCGAGCCAAACTGGCTCTTGAACACGGTGATCACATGCTGGACGAGGCAGCTCGCAGGCTTGAGAACGCGGGTGTCGGCGAAATCAGAAAACGCCAGCGCCATGGAGATTTGACCGAATCTTTACTGGCACTTGAAGATGAAACCCGGTTGATAGTAATGGGCCTGCAAGGGGAGAGCAGCTCTGATCGAGGCTCCCGTATCGGCAGCCAACTCGAAACGATCATCCGCAGCGTGCATCGCCCCATCCTGCTGGTGCCGGAAACCTTCTCAACGCCGCGCACTGCCATGCTCGCATTTGATGGCAGCGCCACTGCATTTAGAGGGGTCGAGTTGCTGGCAGGCAGCCCGGTATTAAAAGGCGTGCCATTGCATCTGGTTATGGTTGGGGCAGACACTGCGGAGCACAGAGGTCAGCTGGAAAAAGCAAAGCAAATGCTGGAGGTGCTCGATACTGAAATCACTCTGACCATGCTGTCTGGTGATGTTGAGCAGGCGCTGCACAAGTATCAGGAAGAGCAGGATATCGACATCCTGGTGATGGGTGCGTATGGCCACTCCCGCATTCGACAGTTCTTTGTTGGCAGTACTACGACTGACATGCTGAGGACCGCAGTAAAGCCGCTGGTTGTTCTTCGCTAAGGATCCATTTCAATCCTTCTTTCTTCCCCACCACTCGGATTCCGGGTGGTGGGGTCTGCGCTTATTTGACATTCAGACGGTACTTCAGGGGCTCATAGCCCCAGCTTTTCTGCCACGTAATCCGCGTCTTTATCACCCCGGCCTGAAAGGTTGATCAGGATGGACTGTTCCTGCGACATTTCGGGTGCTTCGCGTATTGCCCAAGCTACCGCGTGGGCGCTTTCCAGTGCAGGAATAATCCCTTCTACCCGCGACAACATCATGAATGCGTCCAGACACTCGTTATCATTGGCACAAGCATATTCCACGCGGCCCAGGTCTTTCAGGTAACTGTGTTGTGGGCCGCTGCCTGGGTAATCCAGCCCGGAAGCGATGGAATGAACTGGCATAGCATTGCCTTCATCGTCTTCGAGTACATAGCAGGCCATGCCGTGTATCTGGCCTGGTTTGCCTAGTGTCATGGTTGCCGCGTGTCGCTCAGTATCCAAGCCTTCGCCGGCTGGCTCTACACCTATCAGTTTGACGCTCTCATCGTTCAGGAAGGCGGTAAAAATGCCCATAGCGTTAGAGCCACCGCCTACGCATGCAGCTATGTAATCCGGAAGTTTCTTGTAGCGTTCCATAAACTGCGCGCGGGCTTCTCGGCCAACCACGGATTGAAAATCACGAACCATTCCCGGGAAAGGGTGTGGACCCACAACGGAACCAATGGCGTAAATGAAATTTTGCGGGTCTGTCAGATATTCATCGAAAGCGCTGTCGACGGCATCTTTCAGCGTGGCTGTGCCGCGCGTTACCGGAACCAGCGTAGCGCCCAGGATCTTCATCTTGGTTACATTCGGGTGCTCTTTGGCAATATCTACCGTGCCCATATGAATCTCGCAAGGAATGCCCACCAAGGCGCAAGCGGTTGCCAGGGCGACCCCGTGCTGGCCTGCGCCTGTTTCTGCAATCACCTTGGTTTTACCCATGAACTTCGCCAGCAAGGCTTCTCCCAGGCAGTGATTGATCTTGTGGGCACCGGTGTGGTTGAGGTCTTCCCGCTTCAGGTAGATGCGCGCCCCACCGAGTTTCTCGGATAACCGGCGCGCGTAGAAAATCGGGCTGGGGCGGCCAACATAATCTGCCAGCAGGTAGGCCAGCTCATCCTGAAAATCCTTGCGCTGGCGGATTTCCTGATAGGCGGCGCTTATTTCATCCATAACCTGCTTCAGTTCCGGCGGCACAAACTGCCCGCCGAATTTGCCAAAAAAACCCTGTGCGTCGGGGAGGTTGTCGTAGGGGGAAGTTGTGCTCATAGGACTGTGTCTCGTTCAAAATTGTGGATTAATAATAGCGCTCTGACCGAAGTGGCTCAATGCTGGTGGCATGTGGTCGAAAAGGTATTATCAGGTTAAGCTGATAGCCCAGCCGCCACCCCCGATGCCCAGGCCCACTGGAAATTATGCCCGCCCAGGTGTCCGGTTACATCCACAACCTCACCGATAAAATACAGGTTTGGGTGCTCCAGGGCCGCCATGGTTTTTGATGAAAGCTGGCGGGTATCCACGCCGCCCAGTGTCACTTCCGCTGTTCTGTACCCTTCTGTTCCTGCGGGTTTGACCGTCCATTGCCTCAGTGTGTCTGCAACCTGCTCAAGGTCGCTGTTCTTGTAACCCTGAAGTGGGCCGCTCCAGCCATAAATTTCGGTGAATGCCTGTGCGAAACGCTTGGGCAGATGCTGGGCCAGGTAGTGGGCAATCGTGGATTGAGGCTTCTGTTTGCGCAGGGCGAGAAGATCTTCGTGGATGTTGCGATCCGGTAGCAGGTTGATGGACAGAGGGTCTCCGGGCTGCCAGAAGCTGGAGATCTGCAGCATGGATGGCCCGCTCAGGCCCCGGTGGGTGACCAGCATGGGCTCGCGGAAGTTTTGATTATTGCAGGCTGCATCCACCGGGCAGCTTATGCCGGATAGAGGTGCCAACTGTTGCCTCAGTTCCGGGTGCAGGGTAAAAGGCACCAGCCCAGCGCGGGTTGGCAGAACGGTGAGCCCGAACTGCCGGGCAATGTCGTAACCGAGCCCCGTAGCGCCCATGGTGGGGATGGATAAGCCTCCGCAGGCGACGACCAGAGATTTGCACGTCAGGCTGCCGGAACTGGTGTTCACATGGTAGAAGCCATCTGCTTGGGCAATAGTATTAACGCTGGTTTTCATACGGACTTCCGCGCCGGCCCAGTCGCATTCCGTCAGCAGCATGGCGACTATATCTTTCGCGCTGTCTTTGCAGAACAACTGGCCGGCGGCTTTTTCTTCGTGCTCAATGCCGTGGCGTTCAACAAGATCCAAAAAATGCTGGGGTGTGTATCGCTTCAGAGCGGAAATGCAGAAGTGAGGGTTGTCCGATAAAAAGTTGGCAGGCGAGCTGTTGAGGTTGGTGAAGTTGCAGCGACCACCGCCAGACATGAGGATCTTTTTGCCTGGCTTGTTGGCGTGATCTATCACCAGCACCTTACGCCCACGATAGCCTGCGGTCGCAGCGCACATCAGGCCGGCCGCGCCGGCGCCGATAATGATCACATCGTACTGGTTGCTGGAACTTGCTGTCATTACTGCCCGCCGATTGGTTTATGTGGCGCGCAGTATACCAGTCTCAGTGTGGCTTTATGGCTCATTCCAGATGAACCATGCCCTCCATATAAAAAGCGGCTTGCCCGGCAATGGCCACTCGGTCACCTTTCAACTCGCAGCGCAGTTCGCCGCCCCGGGTAGACAGCTGCCGTGCTACCAGCTTCGTTTTGCCGAGCTTTTCAGCCCAGTAGGGCACCAGCACACTGTGAATCGATCCGGTAACCGGGTCTTCATCAATGCCTGACCCGGGGGCGAAGTAGCGGCTGACAAAATCCACCTGTTCGCCAGGGGCCGTAATAATCAGTCCCATATTGCCCAACTGCTTCAGTAGTCGCAGGTCTGGTTGCGCCGCTTTCACCGCTGCCTCGTTTTCCATAACGATCATGTCATTAGTATCCGCTGGCACGTGAAAAGCCATTGCGGGTGCATTTTCAAGGGCTTCGCTAATGATTGCAGGTGTTTTCTGTTCTTCGATCGAAAGGTTGGGGAAATCCAGCTCCAGCCAGTCGCCCGGCCTTTTATGAACGCCCAGGGGACCGCTTTTGGAATGGAAGCGAAGGGTGTTTTCGGGCCAACCCAGCTTGTTGAAAATGACCCAGGCGCTGGCCAGAGTGGCGTGCCCGCACAGGGGGACTTCTCTGAGCGGAGTGAACCAGCGGATGTGGAAGTCCTCGCCATCGGGGCCGGGTTGGCGCACGAAGAATGCTGTTTCTGCCAGGTTATTCTCGGCGGCCAATGCTTGCATGGTGTCGGCGGGAAGCCATGCCTCCAGGGGCATGACCGCCGCCGGATTACCTTTGAAAACCTTGCTGGTAAACGCGTCTACCTGATAGATGGGGTGTTTCATGGGCGATTCTCCGGTAACAAACGCTTAGCGTAGTGCGGAGCCTTATAGCTGGCAAACTGCGCGACCTCTCGCTCACTGTAAAAGTGCAGCTCGGGCAGGGGGTTGTGAAATGTTACCACCCAGTGTTGCTGTTCTGGCTGTCGGGTTGCCTCAAGGCTCAAGCTCAACCCGCAGGTTCGATGGGTCCAGCAGGCCAGCGGTGATGGCTATGCCTGTCACATCGGGCAGCCGCTCCGCGCCCAGACGTTTCATTACGCGGGCCCGGTAGAGATCGATGGTTTTTACACTCACGCCCAGCTGGTCGGCAATTTCGCGGCTGGTGTAGCCTTGGGCCATAGGCAGAAACACATCCCGCTCACGGCGCGTGAGTGTTGAAATGAGAGCGTCAGTACTCTCGTCTCCAAACTGCTGGCGGCTGGATTGATGATGGGACTCTAACGCCTGCTGTACGCTGTCGAGAAGGAGCTGCTCGTTGAATGGCTTTTCGATGAAATCAAAGGCGCCGGATTTGAACGCCCGCACTACAATAGGCACATCCGCATGGCCGGATACGAAAATGATAGGCAGCTCAATACGACGTTTTTGCAGCTCTTCCTGAACATTCAGCCCGCCGAGGCCCGGCATCCGCACGTCCAGCACCACACAGCCGCCCTGGTTGTCTTCCAGAGCCTCGAGGAACTTTCGACCGTCGCTGTACGCTTGCACGTTCAGGCCAACTGATTCCAGTAACCATTGGGTGGATTCCAGCATGCCAGCATCGTCATCAACCAAGTAAACGGTGGAGGCCTCCGGGGTGGACTCGTTACTCATCGGGTGCAATCTCCGTAATGGGTGCTCGATTTTTTGTGGCTGTTGCCGGGAAGCGGCAGGTCAGGATAAGGCCGCCTGTTGCGGCCGTTTGGGCATCCAGAAAGCCGCCAAAGCCTTCAATAATGGAACGGCTCATGGAGAGCCCCAGCCCTAGTCCTTGTGGTTTGTTTGTGTAGAATGGCTGAAACATTTGCCTAATGCCCTGCTCGTCAAGGCCAGGACCCTCATCTGTAACTTCAATCAGCGTTTCTCCGTCGCTGTTCACCGATGTTGAGAGTGTCAGGCGGGAACTTGTGGTGGCCGTTTCTGCAGCGCGCGCTTCCACGTTCGCCTCCATACCGTTGCGGATCAGGTTAATCAGTACCTGCTCCAGCAATACCTGATCTGCAATGATTGTGGGCTTGCGGTCGGATGGCGTGCAGATTATCTCTACACTGTATTTGTCAGCTTCCCACTGGCATAGCTGGGCAACCTTTGTAAGGGTTTCGTTCAGTAGCACATCTGTTGTGCGGTTTCGGCCTTTGCGCAGGAAGGTGCGAAGGTGTTTGATGACTTCCGAGGCGCGATTGGCGTGATGGATGATCTTGTCCAGGCCATCGTCAACACGCTCAAAGTGTTCAGGTTGAGTGTTGGCACTTTTCAGGTAGCGTTGGCTGGCACTGGCAAAGTTAACAATGGTTGCCAAAGGCTGGTTCATTTCATGAGCGATACTGGAGGCCAGTTCGCCCAGCGTCGCCAGCCTTGATGTGCGCGCAAGCTCATCAGCCAACCTGCGGCTGTTGTCTTCTGATGCCACTCTGGCCGTTATGTCCCTGGATACGCTAACTACTTCAACAACCGCCCCTGTATAGGTTTCTCTGATGGCTCGGCTTGCGATCTCGAACCACCGCTTGCTGCCGTCACGGTGGGTGAGATCCAGGGTCATAGTGGCATAGCCGTCATCTCTCAGGCGGTTTCGGGCTTCTGTCAGTTGCTGAAGTGAGCCATCACTGTGAAAAATTTCCTCCAGAAACTTGCCCCGCAGCTCTTCAGGACGGTACCCAAGCAGACGCCACGACGCTTGTGTTGCATCAATGAAGCGCCCATCAGGAGCATGCCGCGAGATTAAGTCGGTGGTGTTTTCAGTGATCACCCGGTAAAGACGGTTTGATCGAATGGCCTGGTCGCGGGTGAGGATGTCGGCTGTGGCATCCCGGCCACGGGCCAGTACCTCGGCGGTTTTCAGACAGGGGATAAACGTCCATAGAAGGATAGTGTTGTTGAAGCGGGCCTCTACATCTTCGATTGCCCGGGCCTGTGTCAGTGCCGCAGTAATCAGTGCTTGAACATTCGTTGGAAGGATGCCTGAGGGGCCCGCCAGAGCACTCCTTACCCACATTGTTTTTGCGGCGAGATTGCTGCGCAAAGTGCTGGCAGAACCATCCAGTACCAAACCGGGTTGCGGGTCTGCATCGGACAAGCTAAAACTCATAGTAGTAATCGACTCTCTTGCAGTGGGATGCCGTATAGTATTTGCACTATAATACCTTGGTGCAATTCCTAGTTTCCCTTCTGTTAAATAAGATTCTCACTATAAGAATCCATGGCTACTCTAGCGGCTTTTCTAAATACGACACAAGAACAATAGGCTCACAAAAGAGGAATACCCCATGACCTCGATCTTCGATCAGGGCCTTGCGCCCCTTGATGCCAATTACGCTGTTCAATCCCCGATTGATTTCATCGAACGCACGGCCAGCGTCTACCCGGACTACCCCGCTATCATTCACGGGGCTGTTCGCTATAACTGGTCGCAGACTTACGACCGTTCGCGTCGCTTGGCTTCGGCACTGAAAGGGCGAGGAATCGGGCGGGGAGATACTGTGGCGGCCATGCTGCCAAATATTCCTGCCATGGTTGAATGCCATTTTGGTGTGCCCATGCTCGGGGCGGTTCTCAACACATTGAATGTGCGGCTGGATGCGGAAGCTATTGCCTTCATGCTCGAACACGGTGAAGCCAAGGCGGTGATTGCCGATCGCGAATTTGGCGAAGTAGTGCGCGATGCTGTCAGTCGGCTGGAAAACAAGCCACTGGTTATTGATGTTGACGATCCGGAATACGGTGAAGGCGTTCAGGTCAGCGATCTGGACTACGAAGCCTTTCTCCAGGAGGGCGACCCGGGGTTTGAGTGGAGCTTCCCGGAAAACGAATGGGATGCGATTTCACTGAATTACACCTCCGGCACCACCGGTAATCCCAAAGGGGTGGTTTATCACCATCGGGGTGCTTATATCAACGCCTTGGGTAACCAAGCCGTTTGGTCGATGGGGATGCACCCTGTGTATTTGTGGACGTTGCCCATGTTCCACTGCAACGGTTGGTGTTTCCCGTGGACTATTACCGCCATGGCGGGCACTCACGTATGCCTGCGTCGTGTAGACCCCGAAAAGATCTTGCAACTGATCAAGGAGCATCAGGTTACGCACATGTGCGGCGCGCCCATTGTGTTAAACGCCTTGCTGAATGTGCCGCCTGAGTCGAAGGCGGGCATTGATCATGAGGTTCGCTCAATGATTGCAGGCGCGGCGCCACCTGCTCAAGTAATTGGAGCCGTTGAGGAAATGGGCATTAAGGTGACCCATGTGTACGGCCTTACGGAAGTTTATGGCCCGGTAACCGTGTGTGCGTGGAAGTCCGAGTGGGATGAGCTGCCGCTGCACGACCGAGCCAAAATCAAAGCACGCCAAGGGGTGCGTTACCACACCCTGGCTGGCACCTTGGTGGGCGACCCTAACACCATGGAAGCAGTGCCCAAAGACGGCAAAACCATCGGTGAAATCTTCCTGCGTGGCAATACCGTAATGAAAGGCTATCTGAAGAACCCCAAAGCTACCGAGGAAGCGTTCCGGGGCGGCTGGTTCCATACCGGGGATCTGGCTGTTTGGCACGAAGACGGCTACATGGAGATCAAGGACCGCCTCAAGGACATCATTATCTCCGGTGGTGAGAACATTTCCACCATTGAAGTTGAAGATACGCTTTACCGACACCCGGCCGTTTTGGAGGCGGCTGTAGTGGCGCGCCCGGATGAGAAATGGGGAGAAACTCCCTGTGCTTTTGTGACCCTGAAACCGGAAGCGGGGGATGTGAGCGAGGCTGACATTATCAATTTCTGTCGCGAACACCTGGCTCGCTTCAAGGTACCCAAAACGATCATTTTCTCGGAACTGCCCAAGACCTCTACGGGTAAGATCCAGAAGTTCCTGCTACGGGATCAGGCCAAAGAGCTGAACTGATCTCCTGACCGGCAGCGCAAGTCCTGACGCTGCCGGATATTGCAACAAAAACAACATAAAACAGGCATGCGCAAGAAGCGTGTGCGGGAGCCCCTGCTATGCAAATGTTTCATCGTAAGACCGGAGAAGAGCAGCCCTACTGGCCCGCTGGTCCGTTTAAGATTCGCCTTCCTTTTGTGCATTACCGCTGGGAATTTGCGGAGATGGTTCAGGCTTTGATCATGTTTGTGGTCAGCCTTGCCATGATCCCTCTTTTGCAAAAATACCTGGGTGTTCCCTACGACGTAGCTCTGGCTTATGCCGTGATCTGCGGTATCGGTTTTATGTTGCCCGCCTTGTTGGGTGTTCCTCTGGTACCTGGCTGGATAACGCCGGGGATTCCGGTTGTGCTGTTGTTCCTGAGTGATTTTGAGCCAGGGCCTGAGGCCATACAGGCAATGTTTGCCTTGCAGTTCCTGGTGTTTATTATCTTTCTCTTTCTTGGTGTCACCCGCTTGGGAAGTAAGCTGGTGGATCTGATACCCCGTTCGATGAAAGGCGGCATTATTATTGGTGCCGGTATTGCTGCACTGATGGGAGAAATCGAAGCAGGTGGTCGCTTGGCCAATACACCGATATCTCTGATTGTTGGTGGGTTGGTTTGCTTGTATCTGATGTTCTCTGTGTCGTTCAAAGGCTTTGTTGAGACCAACTCCATTGCACGTAAGATTGCAAATTACGGCATGGTTCCGGGTATGGTCGTGGCTATTCTGGTGGGCTTCGCGACCGGGGAGTACGACGTTCCTAATGTCGAGTGGGGCATTACCAAGCCGGCATTCGATGAGCTATGGAATTACCTGCCGTTCTCCGTGGGATTCCCTAATCCTGAGGTGTTCCTCTACGCCATTCCAACAGCAGTTATCGCGTACATTATTGCCTTCGGGGATATCGTAGTAGGGCAGTCCCTGATGAACCGTGTCGATCACCTCCGTAAAGATGAGGATATCGACAACAGTATCGACCGGGTGCACCTGGTGACTGCCATCCGTAACGGTGGGCATGCCTTTTTCGCTCCCTACCCTGGTCTTGCAGGCCCAATCTGGACGGCTGTAACTGCAACCATGGCTGAGCGCTACAAGTATGGCCGAAATGCTATGGATTCGATCTACAGTGGCGGCGGTACCTTCTGGATTACTGGCTTTATTGCCCTGTTTATCCTGCCGTTGGTGAGCTTTTTCCAGCCCGTGCTGCCCATTGCACTGTCCCTGACGCTTTTGCTGACTGGCTATATCTGCTTGATGGTTGGCTTGGAGCAGTTGGAGAACAATACCGAACGCGGTATCGCCGGCACCATGGGCGTGGTACTGGCTGTTTATGGGGCTGGTTGGGGGCTTGGCACCGGTGTGGTTCTTTACCTGCTGATCGAAAGAACCAAGCTGCTCGGCTTTACTTCCGACCCTGAAGCTCCGGGCGCTGAGGAAGCTGAAAAGACTTGATGCTGCTCCCGGCTTGTGCCGGGGCTCACTTGAAATAACCCCTGTATATCTTTGGGAGGCTGGATGCCTCCCCTTTTTTTGCCAGGTTTTAATGATTTTCCCGATTTTTCGACGCGCTGACGATTTGTCATTTTGTGACAAACTGTCCCTTCTTCTCGCCTCGCCCTTCCTTCTATCTCGCCCTGAACAGTAAACTGGAACTGCTGTCGATTATTTGTCCAGCTATTGCAATTTATAATAAATAAAAGCAGGAGGCAGTCATGTCTGTCAGCTCCACTCCCGAGGGGGTTTCCGTTAAACCACGACACCTGCATTTTGATGTCAGTGAAGATCTGAAAACACTTTGGCATAGTGATGATGCATTCCGCACGGCGTTTTTTAATGCGCTATCGCTTCAGTTTCCAGATGGTGAACAGCAGTTTATTAATGCAGTGCGACTCTATCGTGACAAAATTGAAGATCCAAAACTTAAAGCCGAAATCCGCGGCTTTATTGGCCAGGAAGCTTTGCACAGTCGGGAGCACAAAGCCTATAACGAGGCGCTGAGGGCGCGGGGTTACGATATTGAAGGGCTGGACCGACGTTTCCGCAAGCACATGGAGTGGGTTGGAAAGCTTTCCCCTGAAAGGCAACTCGCGGGCACCTGCGGAGCAGAGCACTATACGGCGGTACTCGCAAATGCCATTTTAAGTCATCCTGAGTGGTTAGAAGGTGCAGCGCCGGTTATGGCGAAGCTCTGGCGCTGGCATGCCATAGAAGAAGCCGAGCATAAATCGGTGGCGTTTGACGTCTATCGGAAATGTGTGGGTAACGAGAGCCTGAGGCGCATTATTTTTCTGTTCGTAACCTGGAACTTCTTCAAGTACACCTTTTTGAACACCTGTAGCTTGCTGAAAACCGACGGTAAACTTTGGAGTTTGTGTACCTGGGCCGGCGGGCTCAACTTTTTATGGGGCAAGCCCGGTATCTTGCGCCAATGTCTACCTGAGTTTCTGGCGTATTTTCGCAAGGGTTTTCACCCCTGGCAGCAGGACAACAGAGCGCTGTTGGAGAAGAGCCTCCGGGATCTTGAGCCAGGAGCCTTGGTCTGAAAGTAGAATTAATTGTTCATTCAGCGATTTACAGAAATTGCTTCCGCTGCGGCTGGCACTGGCCCGGCCGCAGTCAATTAACTGCATTTTGGCGAACCCGTCTTCCAGATCTACGTGTTAGTCTCCTGTATTCAGTGTGATTTATGCTGTGACTCATCACTCGAACAGGGCCACGAAAACCATGACCAAGGACAAGCTTGATCCCGCCAGTCAGTTGCTGGAGTTGCATGTAAAACATGAGGTTGCATCATTAAAGGGAGCAAAACTCCATAAGTTTCTCAAGCAGGAGGTTAGTGAGCTTCTTGATCATGCAGGTTCTATTACGCTGAATCACATAGCCACGGAAGAGAGGGTTATGGGGACGATTCAGCGGGTTGTTGTGGATATGGAGCTGGATGCAGGTATTCCCGAGCTTGCTGGAGAGATGGCGGCCGAGGTGCTGAATGCTCAGGTTCAGTCCAATACAAAATTGAAAGATATTATCACTCGCGACCAAGCTACCGGCTTTGTGGAAGAAATGCTTGAGTTGAGGCAGCAGCGTGAGCGGATAATCAGTGAAATCATGGCGCACCCGGTTTATCAGGAGCTGGTGTCGAACGTGGTCTATCAAGGAATCGTGAATTATCTCTATGAAGACAACCTGATTACCAAGTCGGTGCCTGGTGTTGGCTCTATGATGAAGTTTGGCAAGCGCATGGCTAACAAGGCTGTGCCGGGCCTGGATGAAACTTTTGAGCGCCGACTGAAAAGCTGGTTGTCAGACAGCTTGCCGGGGATTATTAACCGCAGTGAGCAGTTTCTGCAGCGGGCGCTCTCGGATGAAGAAGTGCGAGATACAATTTTGGCTGCCTGGATAGCTGTAGAGGACCGCAGCATCGAAGATCTTCAGGTGGGGCTTGGTGATGTGGGGCTTCAGGAGTTCGTGGTGCTGGGCTACGAGCTTTGGCTGCAGTTCCGGAAAACCGCCTACTTTGAAGGATGTGCCCGGGCTGTGGTTGCGCACCTCTTTGTTAAATATGGCGACCGGCCACTAACTGATTTGCTTGGTGATGTGGGTGTGACCCAAGACGTGATCATGGCCGAGGTTGAAACCTGGGCTGTTCCGATTATCGGCTTACTTCAGGAAGAGGGCTATGTTGAAGCGCTTGTGCGTCGGCGCCTGTCAGCCTTCTATAAATCTGCAGCCGCTCAAAAAATATTGGTGCCGTCAGATTAAGGCTTTGCTTGCCGGCGTGAGATGGCCGCCGGGATTTTGACAGCAAAAAAGGGAAGCCATGATGGCTTCCCTTTTTTGCTTCAGGCCTTCGCAATAGAGGTAGACCCGGGATTATTTCTCCAGATATTGCAGCTTGTCAGGTTTACCATCCCACTCTTCGGCGTCTGGCAGAGGGTCTTTCTTCTCGGTGATGTTGGGCCATTTGGCTGCCAGATCGGCGTTGAGTTCTACGAACTGCTCCTGATCTGCTGGTAGCTCGTCTTCCGAGAAAATCGCTTCGGCAGGGCACTCGGGTTCACACAGTGCACAGTCGATACATTCGTCCGGGTCGATTACCAGGAAGTTAGGCCCTTCGTAGAAGCAGTCTACCGGGCAGACTTCAACACAGTCTGTGTATTTGCACTTGATGCAGTTATCGGTAACGATAAACGCCATAATCAGATCCCTGGTCCAGTGGTCAATCTCATCGGGAGCTTGGTGTTCACGCTCCATGGTTATATTTTAATGGGCGATATTGTAGGGAGCAGGTCGCACTGTCGCAAGCGTTTGACTGCTATAACCTTATTACCCAGATCAACTTCTCATCAGTTTTTCAGTAGTTTTTTCAGATCATACAGCCGGTTCATGGCTTCTCTGGGTGATAAATCGTCCAGGTCGAGGCTTTGCAGTGCTTCTTCTACGGCGCTGGGTTCTGCGCTGGCAAACATGTCGCCCTGATAAACGGTTTGGCTGTGCATCTCGGGCTGCGCCTGGCTTGCCTCAGCGACGGCTGAGGGCTGAGCGGTTGCGGGCACTGCGCTGTTTTCCAGCAGTTTCAGTTGTGCCTTTGCGTTCTGGATAACGTTCTGGGGGACACCCGCCAGCTTTGCCACCTGCAAACCATAGCTCTGGCTGGCAGGGCCTTCGTGTACGTTATGCAGGAACACGATGCTGTCGTCATGCTCGGTTGCAGTCAGGTGCACGTTTACAGCCAGTTCAAGGTCGTCCGCCAGTTGCGTAAGCTCAAAGTAGTGGGTGGCAAACAGGGTGTAGCAGCGGATTTCCTTTGCCAACTGTTCTGCCGTGGCCCATGCCAGCGACAAACCATCGAAGGTGCTGGTGCCCCGGCCCACTTCATCCATCAATACAAGGCTGAATTCAGTGGCGTTGTGCAGAATGTTGGCGGTTTCTGTCATCTCCACCATAAAGGTGGAGCGCCCGCCGGCAATGTCATCGGATGAGCCCATGCGGGTAAAAATTCGATCGACAGGCCCCATAACAGCACGGTTGGCAGGCACGAAACTGCCGGTGTAAGCCAACAAGGCAATCAGTGCGGCCTGGCGCATGTATGTGGACTTACCGCCCATGTTTGGGCCGGTAATGACCAGCATGCGACGCTGGGAGTCCATTAGCAGGTTGTTGGGCACAAAAGGTTCATCCAGAAGCTGCTCGACCACCGGGTGGCGACCTTCTTCAATATCAAACCCTGGCTCATCGCGAAATTCCGGAGGCACAAAGCGCAGGGTGGTGGCACGCTCGGCGAAATTGCTGATCACATCCAGCTCTGCCAACGCCTGTGCTGCGTCTTGCAGGGGTGCCAGCTGTTCTGCAACAGTTTCCAGTACTTGGTCGTACAGGGCTTTTTCTCTGGCCAGTGCGCGGCTTTTCGCGCTCAGGGCTTTGTCTTCGAACTCTTTTAGCTCAGGCGTTATAAAGCGCTCGGCGTTTTTCAGGGTCTGGCGGCGAATGTAATCCACCGGCGCCTGGTCAGATTGGGCCCGGCTGATTTCAATGTAATAGCCGTGCACCCGATTGTAGCCTACCTTCAAGGTGCTGATGCCGGTGCGCTCCCGTTCCCGGGTTTCCACATCCAACAGGTACTGGCCGGCGTTTTCGCTGATGTTGCGCAGTTCATCCAGCTCCTCGTCAAAGCCCTCGCGAATGACACCACCTTCCCGAATCACCACAGGCGGGTTATCGATAACCGCGCGCTCCAGCATGTCGGCAAGCTCAGGGTATTCGCCAATCGTGTTGGCCAGCTTCACAATGTGATGAGAGTTTACGGGCTTGAGGGTTTCCTGCAGCTCCGGCAAGGCCTGGAAGGCATCCCGCAGGCGGGCCAGATCTCTGGGGCGGGCCGAGCGCAAAGCTACCCGGGCCAGCACACGCTCGATATCGCCAACAGCTTTGAGCAGGCTGTGTACCGGTTCGTAATGAAAGCCATCCAGCAGTGCAGATACCGCGTGTTGACGCTGCTGCACTGTACCCACATCCCGCAATGGACGATTCAACCAGCGCCGTAACTCACGACCCCCCATGGAGGTGGCGGTTTTGTCCATCACCCAGGCGAGCGTGTGCTGATGCCCGCCCATGAGATTGATATCAATCTCCAGGTTACGGCGACTCGTGGCGTCGAGAATCACGGCTTCATCCCGGCGCTCCCGGGTCAGTTTTCGGATATGGGGCAGGGCAGTGCGCTGGGTTTCTTTTGCGTATTGCAGCAGACAACCGGCGGCGCAAATGGCCAAGCTGAGATCCTCACAACCAAACCCGGTGAGGTCACGAACTTGCAGTTGCTGGGTTATTACCCGGCGTGCGGTATCGGATTCGAACAGCCAAGGGCCCTGGCGGCGCACGCCAGTCAGGTCGGCCAGTATGTCCTGATAAGGGAACTCCTCGCTGATAAGAATCTCTGCAGGGCGAAGCCTTTGCAGCTCGCCTTGCAGGGCCTCCAGGTTATTCAGCTCAGACACCACAAACCGGCCGCTGGAAATATCCAGTGAGGCAAAACCAAACTGCTCCCGGGCATGATAGATGGCAACCAGCAGATTGTCGCGGCGGTCTTCCAAATAGGCATCATCGCTCAGGGTTCCGGGCGTAACAATGCGCACCACCTGGCGCTCAACCGGGCCTTTACTGGTAGCCGGGTCGCCAATTTGCTCAACAATGGCAATGGATTGACCCGCACGCACCAGGCGGGCAATGTAGCCCTCAGAGGAATGAAAGGGGATGCCCGCCATAGGAATCGGATTGCCGCCGGATTGCCCCCTTGCAGTCAGGGTAATATCCATCAGCTCTGCGGCTTTCTTGGCGTCGTCGTAGAACAGTTCGTAAAAATCACCCATGCGATAGAACACCAGTTCATTCGGGTGCTGGCCCTTGATTTTCAGGTATTGCTGCATCATGGGTGTGTGCTGGGGTTTACTGTTCTGAGCTGCTGACATGAACGAGTCCGGATAATCTTACTTTGGATGAAGCCACGGATTGTAGGAAAATTAAGCCCGTGATGAAACGAGGGAGACCATTATGCCTGCCAGTGACCACGAACTCGAACAAGCAGGGGATCAATTAGCAGCGCAGTTGCTACAGCAGGGCTCAACCGTAGTGACGGCCGAAAGCTGCACCGGTGGCTGGGTTGCCAAGGTGCTTACCGATAAAGCCGGCTCTTCTGCCTATGTGGTGGGTGGGTTGGTAACCTATAGCAATGAAGCAAAGCAAAAATTATTGGCCGTTACAGATGCCTCTTTGGCTAACCATGGTGCCGTCAGTGAGCCGGTTGTACGAGAAATGGTGGCCGGTGCACTTGCTACAACGGGTGCCAATGTTGCGGTGGCTATCAGCGGCGTAGCCGGGCCTGGTGGGGGCAGTAAGGAGAAACCGGTGGGCACGGTCTGGTTTGCCTGGGGTGATCGCATTGACCGCACCGAAGCGGTTGTTCAGTATTTCAGTGGTGACCGTGATCAGGTGAGGCGACAGGCGGTTCTCTTTGCCTTGCAGGGGGTTAGCCGGTTTTTGCAGCAAACCTGAAGGCTTTCACACTGGCAGGGGTTGGCCTCTCTCTCGGGGTATGTTTTAATACTGTTCAAATATACAGGGAATTTGCTGTTTTACCACTGTATGGGTTCCCGATTAATCATATTTCCAACGGCTTGTTTATTCCGCCGTTGGCCAAGGCAACAGAGGGTTTGCACTGATGGAAGATAACCGCAAAAAAGCATTGAGCGCAGCGCTGGGCCAGATTGAGCGCCAGTTTGGTAAAGGCGCGGTGATGAAAATGGGCGATCAGCCCCGCGAAGCCATTCCTGCGGTCTCCACCGGCTCCCTTGGGTTGGACGTTGCGCTGGGCATAGGCGGCCTGCCCTATGGTCGTATTGTAGAAATTTACGGCCCTGAGAGCTCCGGTAAAACAACCCTGACCCTGCAGGTTATCGCTGAAGCACAAAAAGCCGGTAAAACCTGCGCTTTTATTGATGCTGAGCATGCACTGGATCCTATTTACGCGGAAAAGCTGGGCGTTAACGTAGACGACTTGCTGGTTTCCCAGCCAGACACTGGTGAGCAAGCACTGGAAATTGCAGACATGCTGGTGCGCTCTAACGCGGTAGACGTGATCATTGTTGACTCCGTTGCGGCCCTTACGCCAAAGGCCGAGATTGAAGGCGAAATGGGTGATAGCCACGTAGGCCTGCAGGCTCGCCTGATGTCACAAGCACTGCGTAAACTTACCGGTAACGTGAAGCATGCCAACTGCTTGCTGGTATTTATTAACCAGATCCGTATGAAGATCGGCGTGATGTTTGGCAGCCCGGAAACCACCACCGGTGGTAACGCCCTGAAATTCTACTCCTCTGTACGTTTGGACATTCGCCGCATTGGCGCAGTAAAAGATGGTGATGAGGTAGTGGGTAACGAAACCCGTGTGAAGGTGGTTAAAAACAAGGTGTCTCCTCCTTTCCGTCAGGCAGAGTTCCAGATCCTCTACGGAAAAGGCATCTATCACATGGCCGAAGTGCTCGATATGGGCGTTAAAGAGGGCTTTGTGGACAAGTCTGGCGCCTGGTATGCCTATAACGGCGATAAAATTGGCCAGGGTAAAGCCAATGCATGTAAGTTCCTGGAAGAGAACATTGAGATGGCCCAGGAAATTGAGGCTAAGGTTCGTGACAGGCTGATGCCAAAACCGGTTGATAAGAAAGACGCCGTGGAAGCAGAGGCGCCAGCCGGCGAACTGCTCTAAAGTAATATCGGAGGTGTACTGTGGACCGTAAAAAGAAACTGCTTATTGTTTCTCATGCGCCTTCTCCGAACACCCTCACCCTGCGCGATGCGGTCGCGCAGGGTGCAGGCCATGAAGATATTGAAAATGTAGACGTAACCGTGCTGGCACCATTGGACGCCGGCCCGGATGATGTTCTTGCCTGTGATGCCATTATCCTCGGCACCACCGAAAATCTCGGCTATATGAGTGGCGCTTTGAAGGATTTCTTCGATCGCAGCTACTATCCCTGCCTGGAGAAAACCCAGGGTCTCCCTTTTGCTTTTTACATCCGCGCAGGCCATGACGGCACAGGGACGCGGCGCGCTATCGAAAGCATCACTACCGGGTTGCGCTGGAAGCTTGTTCAAGAGCCGCTGATGTGCCGTGGTGAGTATCAGGATGGGTTTGAAGAGCAGTGCCGGGAATTGGGGATGTACGTTGCGGCCAGTCTGGATGCCGGGTTGTTCTAAGGGGTGCTCTAACTGGCAAGGTGGTTGTAGAAACCTTCAATACGCGAGAGCGCATTATCCACTGCTCTGGAGTAACCTTTTTTGTTCAGATAATAACTGAACTGGACACTCACGCGGTAGCCTGTCTGGAATGGGCGACACTCCACTACGCGGGCGCAAACTTTCGATTCGTTAATGTATTTCCCTTCAAAATCCATAAGCAGATTGGTGCCAGGCTCCAGATGTCGTGGGCACAGCAAAGCCATTCCATAGCGGTTCAGATCAAGGCAGGTAGCCTGAAAAGAGGGCTTGGCTTTTTTGAGCCAACCGCGTTCCCGTACCTGCACCCCGAGGCACGAGGCTGCATAACGGTCCTTGAGTCGTCGATCTTCAGAATCACTCATCGTAAATTGACATCCGATCGGTATTTTTAGTTGTTATATCTGCATGTAAGACTAAAGGGTGATAGCCGGAAGGTAAAGTGTAGTGAGTGGCGGGCAGGGGTAGCGGGGAAATTAAGGAGGCATGCGGAACGATACAAAACAGCCTGCCAAGAAAGCTTTCTCACCATTTTGCCTCTCAGGCGCGACAGACCGGTTCACAAAACCTACAATGGCCGGCAAATATGTTAACCGTTACAGGACCCAACCTTGAAGTCACTGTCTCTGCAGCAGCTCTACAAAGCTTGTGTTTTGAAAGACCTACCATTCAAGTCGACCAGGCAACTGGAGCCCCTGGCAGAAATTGTGGGCCAGAATCGGGCCCAGGAAGCTGTGCGCTTTGCGCTGGCTATGCCCCACGGTGGTTATAACGTGTATGCCGTAGGGCGGAATGGCCTGGGCAAGCGCACGATGATGCTGCGGTATCTGGAGCACCATCAGGATACTGAGCAGCAAAGCCACGACTGGTGTTATGTCGCAGACTTTAAAGAGCCCCGGGTTCCCAAGCTGCTGCAATTGCCAGCGGGTAAGGGTGCACAGCTCAAGCAGGATATGGAAAAGCTCATGAGTCGGCTGGTTAAGGTTATTCCACAGACTTTCGACAGTGACAGCTTTCTGGAACGTTCTGAACAGCTCAAGGAAGAGTATGGAAAGAAGCAGGAAGATGAGCTTGAGAAGGTGGCAGCTCAGGCCCGCCGCAAGAAAGTCAGCCTCACTATTACAACCCCCGGTGGTTACCGCTTGGTAGCGATGAATGGCGATAAACCACATACCGCAGACACGTTCAAGGCGTTGACGGATGCTCAGAGGGACAAGTACGAAGACTCAATCAACAAGCTTGAGAAAAAGCTGCGCCAGGCGCTCCGTAAATTGGCGGACTGGGAGCAGGAGTATGCCGACAAGCAGCAGGCGCTGAATAAAGAAACTCTGGAAGGTATATCTGGCCATCAGATTGATGAGCTGATTGAGAGTTACAAGAGTCTTCCGGATGTGGTGGCTTACTTTGAAGCGGTGCGGGCAGATCTGGTGGAGAATTTGGAGATTTTTCTTGACGATAACGAAGAGCAGGCAGCGATTGCCTATGCCTCGCTCGACAAGAAGATGCCGCGTCGTTACCTCGTGAATGTGGTTGTGCATCAGAAAACCAATGAAGTCCCGATGGTGGTGGAAGACAACCCCACGTACCACAATCTTTTCGGGTACGTCGAAAATGTCACATACAAGGGCACGGTATTTACCGATTTTTCACTGATTCGGGCGGGCAGTTTGCACAGAGCTAACGGCGGCTATCTTCTGATGGACGCTATCAAAGTGCTGGAGCAGCCTTTCGTGTGGGATGGGATCAAGCGTGCCTTGCGATCGAAGTGTATTCAGATCAACTCGCTTGAGCGAGAGCTTACACTTTCGGGCACCATCTCCATCGAACCGCAAGCAGTCCCGCTGGATGTGAAGCTTGTGCTTTTCGGTGATCGCGAAACCTGGATGTTGTTGCAGGAATATGACCCAGAGTTTGCTGAGCTGTTCCGGGTTACTGCAGACTTCGAGAATGAGATGTATCGCTCCGAAGAAAGCCAGGTTATGTATGCGAAGTTTATTGCCAGCGTGGTGAAAGAAAAGAGCCTGTTGCACTGCAACAACAAGGCCGTGGCAAGGATTATCGAGCACAGTGCCCGTATGGCAGAGCATCAGGACAGGCTTTCATTGCATGCAGCAAACATTGCCAATCTGCTCCGGGAATCTGATTTCTGGGCCCGCCAGGCCGGCGCCAGGCTGATTCAGGATGTTCATGTGGAAAGGGCACTCGAGAGTGCGAAATACCGCAGCAGCCGTATCCGTGATCAGTTTTATGATTCGATTCGAGACGGCTCTACGTTGGTATCCACGCAAGGTTCGGTTGTTGGTCAGGTTAATGCTTTGTCTGTTCTATCTACGGGAGGGTTTGAGTTTGGCTTGTCCAACCGGGTAACGGCCACCTGTTATTATGGCGACGGGGGCATTATGGACATCGAGCGGGATGTAAAGCTGGGCGGCAATATTCACTCCAAGGGTGTGATGATTTTGAGCTCATGGCTTGCTTCGCATTTTGCGGTGACCGATCCGATGCACCTGTCCGCTAGCCTGACCTTTGAGCAAAACTATGGAGAGGTTGATGGTGATAGTGCTTCTCTTGCGGAACTTTGTGCACTTATCTCCTCGCTGTCCGGGGTTCCAGTATTACAAAACCTGGCTATCACAGGCTCCGTTAACCAGTTTGGCGAGGTTCAGCCCATTGGTGGCGTGAATGAAAAGGTTGAAGGTTTCTTTGCCACCTGCCAGCTCAAGGGTGGGCTGACGGGTACGCAGGGCGCCATTGTGCCTGCAAACAATGTTCAGAACCTGATGCTGGACAGTGAAGTGGTTCAGGCAGTCCGGGAAAAGCAGTTTTCCGTTTTCTCTGTTTCAAGTGTTGAAGAAGCGGTGACATTACTGCTGGGAATGCCGGCAGGTAAGGTAGACAGCAAAGGCAACTATCCGAAACAGAGTGTTTTTGGCATTATCCAGCAACGGCTTGAGAAAATGCGTGAGCACGAGCGCCAGGAGCACGCCCGGGACGATCAGAAAGATCCGTCAATTCACTGACCGGTCGCCATAATAAAACAGACAGGAGAGAACACACCCATGACTGATATCCAGCAAACTGTATACGTGGTAGAGGACGACGAAGCCGTTCGTGATTCACTGGAACTACTACTGAAAACCGATGGCAAGTTGGTCAAAACCTATGAGAATGCGGCAGTGTTTCTTAAGGACTATTCCGAAAAGATGGCAGGCTGCATCGTACTGGATATCCGTATGCCGGGTATGGACGGCATGGAGCTGCAGAAAAAGCTAAACGAGAAGCGTTCCATTCTTCCCATCATATTCGTGACCGGGCATGGCGATGTGCCAATGGCAGTCGACGCCATGAAAGAAGGTGCGGTGGATTTTATCCAGAAGCCTTATCGCGAAGAGGCGCTTCTTGAGAAAATTGAAGCTGCGCTGGAGCAGGACCACGAACAACGAAAAACGCTCGATGAGAAGCAGGAAATAATACGCCGGGTTAAAAGCCTGACGCCTCGCGAACATGAAATCATGGATCGAATGATAGAAGGTCAGGCTAACAAGGTGATCGCTATCGAATTGGAAATCAGCCAGCGTACGGTAGAGATTCACCGCTCCCGGGTGATGCATAAGATGGGGACTCATTCGTTGGCACACCTGGTCCGCATGGTGCTGTCCGTAAAGAACCTTATCGACGGGAGGTAATCTGGCCGGCATCATGCGGTTATCTTTTTGACCGGCCTTTTACTATATGACTGAAGCTGTCTGTGATAATTCAGAGGTTACGGTTCTGTTAGTGGATGACAATCCACAGAACCTGAAAGTTCTCTATGAGACACTGAAAGACAAAGGTTATCGGCTGCTGATTGCCAATGAGGGCGAAAAAGCTTTGGACTTAGCCCATCGCCATCAGCCTGAAGTTGTCCTGCTCGACATCATGATGCCAGAAATGGACGGCTATGAGGTGTGTGAACGCCTCAAGGCCGATCCAGAGACAGCCGATTGTGCGGTGGTGTTTCTCTCGGCCCTGGATGATCTGCAGGCAAAAGTTAAAGGCTTCTCCCTCGGTGGTGCCGACTATATTTCCAAGCCTTTCCAGTCTCAGGAAGTGATTGCCAGGGTTAAAACCCACGCCCGTGTTATCCGGCTTGAGCGCGAGTTACAGGCGCGCAATCGCGAACTTCAAAGTGACCAGTCACGCATCCTTAATTCGATCAGTGAGGGCATATACGGCCTCGACGAGAATGGAATGATCGAGTTTGCGAACCCTGCGGCAGCCGTCATTATGCGGTGCCCTGTTGAGGATCTGGTAGGTCGCAATTTTTTTGAAACCCACTTTAGTACAGCGGCTCAGTGCCCGAGCGGGCTTCCGGTTCACGCTACCTGCCACCAAGGGGTTTCAGAAAACCAGCGCGACATCAGAATGCTGCGGGCAGATGAAACAGGCTTCCCAGCTGAGTATCGTTCTACACCCAAGCTCGAAGGTGAAGAGCTGCGTGGTGCAGTGGTTGTGTTCCGGGACATTACAGTTGAGCTTGATGGCGAGCGGGAGTTGGAGGAGGCAAGGGCGCTTGTGCAGGAGCAGCGTAACCAGCTGGCACACATATCCCGCTTGACCACCATGGGAGAAATGGCAGCTGGTGTTGCCCACGAGGTTAATCAGCCGCTGACGGCGATTGCCAACTATGCTCGGGTCTCCAAGCGGATGATGTCCATTGAGAATCCGAACTTGAGCTTGCTGCAGGAAACCCTCGACAAGATCGAAGCTCAGTCCCACCGTGCCAGTGAAATTATCAGGCGAATTCGACGCTTTGTGAAAAAGCCCGCAACAGGCAAGGAAGTGCTTTCTGTCTCTGCATTACTTGAGGATACGCGGGAGTTTGCAGAAGTGGATGCGCGCAATAACGATGGTGCGATTGAACTTGTTGTAGCTGAGGGCTTGCCGGAGGTTCTGGCTGACCCGATCCAAGTTCAGCAGGTTGCTCTTAATCTGATTCGAAACGCGCTCGAGGCCACTCGCAGCAATGAAACTAACCAACCTGTGGAGGTAAGCGCAAAGCTTGCCGATAATGGCAGCGTTCGGGTTGAGGTTCGGGACTATGGTGTGGGGCTGGCGGAAGACGCTGAAGAAAACCTGTTTCTACCTTTTTATACCACCAAAGACGAAGGTATGGGCATTGGCTTGCCCACTTGCCGCTCCCTGATACAAGCCCAGGGAGGCGATATAGGCTTTGAGCGCCCTGAAGATGGCGGCGCCCGATTCTATTTTACCCTTCCCGTAGCTGTATCACCCTCACCAGGCGATGATGAAAGCCCCGCTGAGCCTTGTTAGAGCCACTCGATGCGACCGCTGAGATGAGGTGCGTCGCCTCGGCCATTCAGCAGTTGGTAGTCCCAGGCGTCTTTTCCTTCCCGCCAGTTCAATTGTGCGGTTCCCGGCAAAAATACCGGCTTTTTGAACTGGCAGCTTATCTTGACGGGGCCTGAGCGCCATCCATCCTGTTGGCTCATAATGGCCAGTGCCTGCGCCTTGCTCCACATGCCGTGTGCAATCGCGCGGGGAAAACCGAAAGCCTTGGCGCTCAGCGCATGCATGTGAATGGGATTGCTGTCGCCGGAGACTTTCGCGTACTGGCGCCCTATGGATTCTGCCGCTTTGATGTCTACCGTGTTCGGATAATGCTCAAGAGGCGGAGGCGTGCTCTTTTCACCGGATTGTGCGTTTGGATCAGGCTGGCGGAAGAGCATAGTGCTATCGCCTTCCCATACCATCGTGCCCGCAGAGCGAGCGATGGTGTTTACGCTGAACTCGATGCCCCGGCCAGTGCGTTCCTGCCCGCCCAGTTTAACCTCCAGCTCCAGAATCTCCCCTTTGCCGATTGGCCTATGTTGGGTAATGCTGTTGCGCAGATGAACCAGCCCAAGCAATGGCAGTGGAAAGGCTTTTTCGGTCAGCAGTTTCAAGTGCAGAGGAAACGCCAGAATATGAGGCCAGGTAATTGGTATGTCGCTGCTAGGCCGAAATCCGCATACGCGTTCGTATTGCTTCAGGTCATTGCTGGAGGTCTTTGCGTACAGAAGCTTGGCCGAGAGTTCCGGCAGCCTGATGTTGGCCTCAGCGCTGACTTTTTTTGGCAGCACAGCCTTGCCAAAAAGCGGAAGTAGCGCGGGTGGTGTATCCCGGTATATAAGCGTGTCGGACATGAATGTTTCTCCCTGAAGGGCGGTGCGTCGATAGCTAGGGTATTACAGATTGCTTAAAGCATCTTAAATGTAGGTACCTGATGTCTAGGGATTCTGGTACAACTGTGCGTCGATGGCCTGATATGCTCTAATGTAAGACGTTAGTCTAGGTTCGCTTCGGCCAACCGGGCCAAAGTAGTATCCAATAAATACAAGCGGGACTCTATGCAGGAACTACGTGATGCGGGCGTGATGCTGCGCCTTATCTATGAGGCAATGAAAAAGAAGGGGCTTGATACCGATCTTGTTTTCAGCCGGCTTGGTGTGAATGCGGAATATGTCTACACCGACCAGCTTCGCACGCCCCATAGCGCCCAGTTGTTTTTTTGGCAGGCTGTAGAAGATGTTTCGGGAGACCCTGATATCGGGCTGCATCTCGGGCAGCTTCTGCCGGCCTACAAAGGGCAGGTTCTGGAGTATTTGTTTCTCAGTAGCCCAACCTTCGGTGAAGGTTTGCGTCGTGCACAAAATTATCAGCGTTTGCTGAGTGACGCTGCCAATACAGATTTTTTTATTGAGGGCGAGAATGCCTGCATGGTCTTAGACGCAGCTTCGGATGACGTCCGGCGCCTGCGGCATTTTAATGAATGCTTTGTACAGGGATTGCTCAGTTTTTTCTGCTCTATCACAGATAATGAATTCCGCCCGTCGCGGGTCGAGTTTGAGCATGAGCGGGAAGAGGGGAAGGAATACGTTGCTGAAGTATTGGGTTGCGAGGTGATATTTGGTGCGGATGAAAACCGCCTGTATTTTCCTGTAAGTCTGCTTTCTCGTGCATCCCCCCACGCAGAGCCCGAGCTTCTGGATTTGCATGAGCGCTTTGCCAGCGAGCAGGTTGCCCGCCTTGAGAAAAAGGACATTGTCGGGCAGGTGGAGCGAATTATTGCCGAGTTGCTGGATAGCGGCGAAGTGACACTGAATTCTGTAGCGACCCGGCTGGACATAAAGCCTCGCACGCTGCGCACCCGGCTTACCGAAGCAGAAACCAGCTTCAACCAGATACTTGCTGACTTCCGCTATCGGCTTGCACGGCAGCTACTGGCAACAACGGACGAGTCCATTGATGAGATTGTTTATCTCACTGGATTTTCTGAGCCAAGCACCTTCTATCGCGCGTTCAAACGCTGGTCTGGCATGACCCCTATTGAGTATCGAAAGCTGGCTCAAGGCAAGGATGCGATGGTAGATACCCCGTAATATTTGGTTTTTTTTGGTTTTTGTCAGAAAGGGCGTTGACTTAGGCGGTTACCTCTATATAATGCGCTCTCGTTGTCACCGAGTAATCTCTAAAAGATTGCACTGCTTTGAAAGCATTTGAAAAAGCAATCGGTAATAACAGTGGAGCGGTAGTTCAGTTGGTTAGAATACCGGCCTGTCACGCCGGGGGTCGCGGGTTCGAGTCCCGTCCGCTCCGCCACTATTTCGAAAAGCCGTTAGCTGCATAGCAGTTAACGGCTTTTTTCGTTTTAGTCTGTGCCTTTTGCCTTGATCTCATTGCGCTAGTTTGGCGTGCTCTCAGTTTTTTGCAGGGATTCGCTCAGGTAGTCCAGCAACATGCGAACCTTTGGCGACAAATGTCGGTTATGAGGGTAGATGGCCCAGATGCCATCATCGGCTTCCTGATAAGGCTCCAGTAAACTGACGAGCTCTCCGGAGGCGAGAGCTGGCTGAACATAGTAATCCGGCAACTGAACTATGCCGATGCCCTTCAAGGCTGCGTCCAGCAGAGCCCAACCGCTGTCACACACGATGTTGCCTTTTATGCGAACGTTATGTGGCTTGCCCAATACCTGAAATCGCCAGTAATCCAGGTTTCCCTGAAGGCAGTTATGCTTGTCCAGCTCTGAAAGGGAGTGTGGGGTTCCGTGAGCCGAGAGGTATGCGGGTGAGGCGCACACATGCAGGGTTCTTGATGAGAGTCGTTTTGCCATCATGCTGGAATCTTCCAGTTTGCCCAAGCGTATTGCCAGATCGTAACCGCCGGCCACCAAATCCAGTTTTTGGTTGGTCAGGTTGAGCTGTACCTGTAGTTCGGGGTAGCGCAGCACGAAATTGTTCACCAGCGGGGCAATGTTTTTCTCGCCAAAAGTTACAGGCGCTGTCAGCCTCAGTTGCCCCTTTGGCACCATCTGCAGGTTGGTCATGGTGCGTTCCGCTTCTTCTAACCCGTCGAGCACTTGTCTGCATTGCTGGTAGTAAATCTGTCCGGCTTCGGTCACTGAAACCCTGCGAGTGGTGCGGTAAAACAATTTGGTTGAAAGCCGGGCTTCCAGTGCGCTGACCTGGCGGCTTACCTGTGCGGTAGAAATTCCTAATTGCTTCCCTGCAGCGGTAAAGCTTTCTTCTTCCGCCACTGCTACAAATTCACTTACCCCTTCCCAAATATGCATGTTCTGCTTCCCGTGCTGTCGTTTGAGCCCATTCGGATAGAGCTAATATTTTGGAATTTGCTCTTTCCAATTGTTACTCACTGGTAAAGGTGAGTTTATATAATATGGGATTATCAATCAGGACGATAGACTATAGTATGTTCTTCATGGTGGCAGAAACCTCTGCCAGAGCTAAAACATAGACCGGAGAGCCACATGACTAAAACAATCAAATCCAAAGCCGCTATCGCTTGGGGCCCGAAACAGCCTCTGTCTATTGAAGAAGTGGATGTGATGCCACCGCAGGCCGGTGAAGTGCGCATTCGCGTTATTGCCAGCGGTGTTTGCCATACCGATGCGTTCACCTTGTCGGGAGAAGATCCAGAAGGCATATTTCCGACCATTCTGGGTCACGAAGGTGGCGGTATTGTGGAGTCCATCGGCGAAGGGGTTACCAGTTTGGAAGTGGGTGACCACGTAATTCCGCTCTACACCCCTGAGTGTGGCGAATGTAAATTCTGTACCTCTGGTAAAACCAACTTGTGCGGGAAGATTCGTGAAACCCAGGGCAAAGGCCTGATGCCGGACGGCACTACTCGTTTTTCTTTGAACGGTGAGCCTATTTACCATTACATGGGTTGCTCAACCTTCTCCGAATACACCGTACTGCCAGAGATTTCCTTGGCGAAAGTGAACAAGGAAGCTCCATTGGAAGAAGTGTGCTTGTTGGGCTGCGGTGTTACCACCGGCATGGGCGCAGTAATGAATACCGCTAAGGTGGAAGAGGGCGCCACTGTGGCCATCTTCGGCATGGGCGGTATCGGCCTATCAGCTGTCATCGGTGCCACCATGGCAAAAGCCAGTCGCATCATTGCCATTGATATCAATGAGAGCAAGTTTGAGCTTGCCCGTCAGCTTGGCGCGACCGATTGTATTAACCCGAAGGATTACGACAAGCCGATTCAGGAAGTCATTGTTGAGCTGACCGATGGCGGTGTCGACTACTCCTTCGAATGCATTGGCAACGTTGATGTGATGCGCTCGGCGCTGGAATGCTGTCACAAAGGCTGGGGTGAGTCGGTTGTCATCGGTGTAGCCGGTGCAGGCCAGGAAATTTCCACCCGTCCTTTCCAGCTGGTCACAGGCCGAGTCTGGAGAGGGTCTGCCTTTGGTGGCGTGAAAGGGCGTTCAGAGCTGCCAGGAATTGTTGAGCAGTATATGAAAGGTGAATTCAAACTGAACGATTTCATTACTCACACCATGGGTCTGGAGCAGATCAATGAGGCCTTCGATTTGATGCATGAAGGCAAGAGTATTCGTACCGTTATTCACTTTGACAAATAACGAGGAGGGTCGCCTGTGCAGAGCGCGGGTGACCATTTATCAGGGAGATTATTATGAATATTGAAAATATCAGTAGAAACAAAAGTTTCGGTGGCTGGCACAAGCAGTACACTCACCATTCAGAAACGCTGAATTGCGATATGCGGTTCGCTATTTATCTGCCACCGCAGGCAGCCAACGGTAACAAGGTTCCAGCTCTGTACTGGTTGTCTGGCTTGACCTGCACAGATGAAAACTTCATGCAGAAAGCAGCGGCTCACCAAATGGCTGCTGAATTGGGCGTTGCGATTATCGCGCCTGACACCAGCCCGCGCGGTGACGATGTGGCTGATGATGAAGCCTACGATTTGGGTAAAGGGGCAGGGTTCTATGTAAACGCCACTCAGGCGCCCTGGAACCGACACTACCGCATGTACGATTATGTGCTTGATGAGCTGCCGAACCTGATCGAGTCTGTTTTCCCGGTGAGTGATAAGCGGTCAGTTTTCGGCCACTCCATGGGTGGTCACGGTGCCTTGGTGTTGGCGCTGCGCAATCCTGAGCGCTTTAAGTCGGTATCGGCGTTCAGTCCGATCAGTAATCCGGTGGATTGCCCCTGGGGTAAGAAGGCATTCACTGCCTACCTGGGTGAAGACACCGACAGCTGGGCTGAATATGACTCAAGCCTGCTAATGAAAAAGGCCACGAAGTTTGTACCGGCGCTGGTAGACCAAGGTGAGGCTGACAACTTCCTGGTTGAGCAGCTCAAACCGGAAGCGCTGGAAGCCGCGGCAAAGGAGAGTGGTTATCCGCTGACTCTGAATCGCCACGAAGGCTATGATCACAGCTATTACTTCATTGCCAGCTTCATTGGGGAGCACCTGCGATTCCACGCAGAGCACCTGAACAAGTAATGCTAAGGGGAGGCACGGAACTGTTTCCGGTGTTCCCCCGGGCTTATTTCAAACCAGCGGCGGTATGCCTTGTGCAGTGCCGCTGGGTTGGAAAACCCGAGTAGCCAGGCAATTTCAGACAGCGACGTTTCCGTTTCCCGAATATAGTCTCTCGCCAACTGCTTTCTGGTTTCATCCATCAACTCCCTGAAGCCTGTGTTTTCAGAGGCAAGTTGCCGCTGCAGTGTCCATGGCGTAACCCCCAACTTCGAAGCAATGGTCTCAAGGCTCGGTGTTTCTCCCCGGAAAAGGGGCGTGAGCAGGCTCTTTACTCTATCACCCGTCGTCCATCCTCTCTGAATCTCCCGCATTTCCACATCGCATAGCTGCGTTAGCTTTTCATGCATGGCTGATTGTACCTGCAGAGTGTCTTGCCTCCATATGTCTTGTCGCACGGTTATGCTGTTTTTGGCAGCTCCAAACTGTACCGGGCAACTAAACCAGGCTTCGAAAAGCTCATCCATTCCAGTCGATGGGTACTCTATAGATACCCTTTCCAATACATCCCAGCGTCCACTCACTGTGCGGAGAAACTGCGTCCAGGCGCTCAGCACAGAATCCACAACAAAATAGTTGAATGGGTTGTAGGGTCGTATGGAGTAAAACTCAAGCATTCGCTTTTCCGGCTTGGCTTTGGGTGTGCCCCGGCTGTTTCGACTGGTTAGCAAGGAATAGCGGACGAGTGTTTGTATTGCGCTTCCTGCAGTGCTGGCGCATTCCCCTGCAAGGCCTGCCAGCCCAGCATCAACGGGCCTGGTCAAAGCCCCCATCCGCAGACCTAGTGCAGTATTGCCGCAGGCTTGGATGGCGGCGTGCCCCAGTCTCATAAAGCGAGGAATGCTGATTCTGGCTGCAGACGATGTGAGAGTTTGTTCGGGAAGCTGAAAGCGGTGTGCAAGCTCTTGAACATTTACTCCTTCTGCTTCAGCGGCGCGGAGCAGTACCGAAACATATAGAACGCTGATGTCGCCGAGGGGGTTGCGGTCCGAGGGGGTCTGAGAAAGGGGTGATTTCATGTTCAACCGCCACCAGTTGTCATCTGAGGATAATATAATGTTATTCAGGGATATTGTTGAAAGCAACCCGCATGGGTACTTTAGACAGCATTAAAAAGAGCAGGGCGGCCAAGACCCTGCCAGTGACCATTCTGAGGAGACCAATGATGACTACTAATACGACACCGGGCCTTGCCAAGTATTCGAATCTGCTTGAGCCGCTGGACCTGGGCTTCACCAAACTGCGCAACCGCACGCTGATGGGATCCATGCACACTGGCCTGGAAGAGGCTAAAAACGGCTTTGAGCGTTTGGCTGAATTTTATGCTGAGCGGGCTCGCGGCGGCGTTGGCCTTATCGTAACTGGTGGCATTGGGCCTAACCCGGAAGGCGGCGTGTTCCAGGGCGCAGCCAAGATGACCAACGACGACGAAGTGGAAAAGCATAAGGTAATCACCAGTGCCGTTCACAAAGCGGACGGGAAAATCTGCATGCAGATTCTTCACGCTGGTCGTTATGCCTATTCCCCTGCGCTGGTTGCCCCTTCTGCTATTCAGGCTCCTATTAACCCGTTCAAGCCCAAAGAGTTGGACGAAGCCGGTATTGAAAAGCAGATTGAAGATTACGCTGTATGTGCCCAGCTTGCTCAAAAAGCGGGCTACGACGGTGTTGAGATCATGGGTTCTGAAGGCTACTTCATTAACCAGTTTATTGTATCTCACACCAACCATCGCACCGATAAGTGGGGTGGCAGCTATGAAAACCGCATTCGCCTGCCAATTGAAATTGTTCGCCGTGTGCGTGAGCGGGTGGGCGAGAATTTTATACTGATTTACCGCCTATCCATGCTGGATCTCATCGAAGACGGAAGCACCTGGGAAGAAGTGGTGCATCTGGCCAAGGAAATTGAAAAGGCTGGTGCAACCATCATCAACACAGGCATTGGCTGGCACGAGGCCCGCGTGCCTACGATTGCCACCTCAGTTCCCCGTGGTGCTTTTACTCAGGTAACTGCCCAGCTTAAAGGCGAAGTTAGCATTCCCTTGGTCACCACAAACCGTATCAATATGCCGGATGTTGCCGAGAAAATTTTGGCAGAAGGCGCTGCAGATATGGTGTCTATGGCACGCCCATTCCTGGCGGATGCAGATCTTGTGCTGAAAGCTGCTGAAGACCGGGCTGAAGAAATCAATACCTGCATCGGCTGTAACCAAGCGTGTTTGGATCATACCTTTAGCGGCAAGCTGACATCCTGTTTGGTAAACCCGCGTGCCTGTCACGAAACTGAACTGACCTATGTGAAAACTGCGTCACCCAAATCGATCGCTGTAGTGGGTGCAGGCCCAGCGGGGATGGCATTTGCATCTGTCGCCGCAGAGCGCGGCCACAAGGTGACTCTGTTTGACGCGGGTAAAGAGGTCGGCGGGCAGTTCAACGTAGCCAAGCTGATTCCAGGCAAAGAGGAGTTCTACGAAACCCTGCGCTACTTCCGTGTAATGCTGGATAAGCATGGTGTAGATGTTCGGCTTGAAACCCGTGTAAATGTTGATGATTTAAAGGCGGGTGGGTTTGACGAGGTTGTGCTGGCTACGGGCGTAGAGCCGCGCACACCGGATATCGAAGGTGTTGATCATCCGAAAGTGATTGGCTACCTGGACGCACTGCTTGAACGCAAACCAGTGGGGCAGAAGGTCGCTGTGATCGGGGCTGGTGGTATCGGCTTCGACGTGTCTGAGTTCATTGTTCACAAGGGTACCTCTGCGGCACTGGACACTGAGTTGTTCATGCGTGAGTGGGGTGTGGATCTGACCGTTGAGCACCGAGGAGGCATTAAAGGCGTAAAGGCAGAAGTTCCTGAGCCTGCCCGCGAAGTCTTCCTGCTTCAGCGTAAGACGTCCAAAGTGGGTAAGAACCTGGGTAAGACCACGGGTTGGATTCACAGAACCTCTCTCAGAAATCGCAATGTGCAGATGGTGCCTGGCGTCACTTATCGCAAGATTGACGACGAAGGCCTGCACATTACTGTTACCCCCAAGGGTGCAGAGCAAGGCGAAGATCGGGTGCTGCCGGTAGATACCATCATTCTGTGTGCTGGCCAGGAGCCACTGCGTGAGCTGCAGGGCGGGCTTGAAGCAGCTGGTCTGCCTGTACACCTGATTGGTGGCTCAGATGTGGCTGCAGAGCTTGATGCCAAGCGTGCAATTGATCAGGGTAGCCGACTGGCTGCGGAGATCTAATGCCGACCTGATCTCAGGCTGATCACAAAACGTTGCAGTTTTAACCTGTGCATCGGAGACTCTCTGACTAGACTATAAGCTTTTAGTCTTTCAGAGAGTTTTTTGATATTGGAGAGTCTGTAATGGTATCTGCCCGCCAGGCAACGGACGATTATTCGGCGGTGTTCTTTGTTGAAGGCAACGAGGTGGCCCGGCAGATGCGAGCCAGCGAGTTCGGGGCTTTCCTCGATGGTTATGTCGGGCTATCGGATCTGGCTGAAACGGATGTGAAAGCGGTTCTGGTTGAGCTGAGCAGCGACCTTCTCGTGCATGCGCTTGTGTTTTTTCGCATCTGGTTTGATGAAGAGGGCCGAGCTGACAGCAGCTGGAATGTGCCCATCGAAGCACTTGCTCGCATGGGCGCAAAGGGCCCGGATATGGGCAGTGGCGCTATTCGTCTAGTCTGTCGCAGTCAATGTCCGGATCCTCAGTACGCATCTGAGTTGTGGGACCCGGATATGACTCCGGGCAACAATCACTTCCAGCTTATCCGCAAAACAGTCAGCGCCAATACACTGAAATTTCGCCATATTCCCCCTGATGAAGAGCATATCCCTGTACTGCGTGCTGGAGAGCAGGATTCGGCTTTGGATGACGAATCCCGTATCGGTGCTGATCGAACGCGGCTGGCGCAATTGATCCGCGAACAGCGCTTGCGCATCAAGACCCTGCAGAGCGTGCACCGGGACATGCTTTCAGAGGTGCAGCGAGAGCATCGGCTCGAGATCAAGGCGCTGGGTAACGAGATCGCTGATCTCGAACAAAAGTATGAGCGTCAGCGCCTTGGCAACGAACAGCTTAGGCAGCGCTTGGCAGAACGAAACCAGCAGTACCTCAGCATGCAGGAACAAGTGGCTTCTGGCAGTGTTGGAAACGACCGGGATGATGTCAACGCCACTGCAGAGCTTGTTTTGCTGAGGGAACAGTTGGAGCGCAAGCAGCGCAAATTGGAGCATCGGGATGAAAAGCTTGTTGCCCTCGAGCAGGAGGTGCACGAGCTTCGGCACCGGAAACCTCCGGAAAATACCGTTATGGGCCACCTGCAGGATGGATCTGCATTCCTGGTTGTCTATCACGCGGGGGTCGGTCACTTAACCCTTCCTTACGACAAAATTGAGACCTACTTTCGCAACCCAACGGCCTATGCAGCGGAACTTTGCGGTTTGAATGAACCTGCATACCTTCAATGGCTTGAGCATTATGAGAACCCGGTTTGCCAACATCGCTCAGATAATGATGCCCTTTGTGGCGAACCGCTGATGCGGGTTAGTCAGCCTGGTGAGTTCCGTCCTGGTTTCGACGACCGTTGTGAGAACCATCAACCGTGAAAGCAAGGAGCCACAACCAAGTCATCTCAGAACTTTTTTCAGTATCGGAGTAACTTTGGTTAGACTGTAGGTCAGATTGATAAAGGCGACACCACAGGAAGCTTCATGGAGCAATTCAGAAACATAGGCGTTATAGGTCGAATGGGCAGTGTTAAAGTGGTTGAATCACTGCGCCAACTGAAACAATACCTGATCGCCAACCACTACCACGTAATTCTTGAGGAAGACACAGCCAGCATGCTGCCTGGGCACGGCTTGCAGGTCGCCAGCAGAAAACTGCTGGGCGAAATATGCGATCTGGTTATTGTGGTGGGGGGTGACGGAAGCCTGCTGGGCGCAGCCCGGGAATTGGCCAAATCCAAGATTCCACTACTGGGTGTGAACCGGGGGAGGTTGGGTTTTCTTACAGATATCTCACCTGCAGACCTTGAAGAACGTCTCGGTAAGGTGCTTGCAGGAGAGTACATTGAAGAGACCCGGTTTCTTCTTGACGGCAACGTTGAACGCAACGGGCAGCCGCTGGGTTTTGGTACAGCTTTGAATGATGTGGTGCTGCACCCGGGTAAATCCACCCGGATGATCGGCTTTGATTTGTATATCGATGGTCACTTTGTCTACAGCCAGCGATCAGATGGCCTGATCGTGGCCACTCCTACAGGTTCTACGGCCTATTCGCTTTCAGCCGGAGGGCCGATTATGCACCCTAAGCTGGATGCGATTGCATTGGTGCCCATGTTCCCGCACACCCTGAGTAGCCGCCCGATTGTGGTGGATGGTAAGAGTGAGATAAAACTGGTTATTGGAGAAACCAATGAAACCTATCCGCAAATCAGCTTTGATGGCCAGATGAATATTGCCTGCGCGCCAGGTGACATTATCCGTATTGCCAAAAAGCCTTTCAAAGTGCGGCTGATTCACCCTACAGACCATAATTTCTATGCCACCTGCCGCGACAAGCTGGGCTGGGCAAGTGAAATAGCAGCGAGTTGATCATGGCTGGAAAGAATCATACTGCAAGTCGTGGTTACGACATCATCGGCGATATTCACGGTTGCGCGAATACGCTTGCCATGCTGTTAGAGCAGATGGGGTATAGCAAGGTGAACGGTGTTTACCAGCACCGGCGGCGGCAGGCTGTATTCATTGGCGATATTATTGACCGTGGCCCCAGAATTCGTGAAGCCTTGCACCTGGTGAGGAACATGGTTGAGCGCGGTTCGGCGCGTATTGTGATGGGGAACCATGAGTACAACGCTCTGGGCTACTGTACCCGTGCGCGAGCCGGTAGTGGCAAGACATGGCTGCGCGAGCACAACCCGCGCCACGACCGGCTGATCCGGGAGACTCTGGATCAGTTTGAAGCTCATCCTTACGAATGGAATGACTTTCTCGAGTGGTTTTACACTATTCCTTTGTTTATTGAGGAAGACGATTTTCGGGCAGTGCATGCTTGCTGGGATGATGAGCTCATACAGAAGTTCAAACAGTTGCAGGGAGGCGCCTGCATTGATGAGGATTTCCTTCACGCCTCTGCTGCAATCGAGTCGTTTGCCGGGCAGGTTATGGATACCCTTTTGCGAGGCACAGATTTGCGGCTTCCTCACGGTCTCAAAATAACCGGGCGGGACGGTTATGTTCGGGAGTTTTTCCGGACAAAGTTCTGGGCAGATAACCCACGCACCTATGCTGACGTAGTGTTCCAGCCCGACCCTTTGCCTCCGGAGGTGGCCAGCCGGGTTTTGACCGAGGACGAGCGTAAGCAGCTAATTACCTACCCACTGGATGCGCCGCCAGTGTTCGTTGGTCATTACTGGATGGACAGCGAACCTGCTCCATTGAAACCTAACGTAGCTTGTATAGATTATAGCGCCGTGAAGTACGGCAGGTTGGTGGCGTACCGTATGGATGGTGAGCGAGTGCTTTCACCGGACAAGTTTGTCTGGGTGAATGTGGCTCGGGATCACCAGGATTCCCCGGACTACCCCACCAGTGAAGACAGCGTCGCCCGTTAATGTGGTTGTGCGGCTTGTCGGTCTGTAGATCCTGCGAGGCAAGGTAAATTGTGTACCGAGTAAAGCAGTTGGATACCAGTGTTGATCTTGGCGGGTTCAGCCAATGGCTAAGAAGCCGGGGCGTCCCCCATAGAATCACCGCTGAGGGTAATTTTCAGGTGTTGTGGTTGGAGCATCCGGAACATGCCGAGCCGGTTCTGGAGGCTTTGGACCGATTCCTCGCCGAGCCCGAAATCCGTCAGGCCGTTGAGCATCAAAATCGCTCACCTGTGTTTGTGGCGGGGCGCTGGCAACCATCTCCACGTCATGCTCCATTGGTGCTGGGCATCATCGTGGTGGGTGTGTTGATGGCATGGTTCACCGGCCTGGGCAGCAACCAGTTCACTGTCAACCTGTTGATCATTGATCCCCGGGATCACGACTGGGGTACTCTGACTGAACGCCTTGACGCGCTTTCTGCAACGCTGGCCAGTGGTCAGGTCTGGCGGCTGTTCACCCCCGATTTTCTGCACTTCAGCTGGACCCACATTATTTTTAATTCCGTGATGCTGTGGTTCCTGGGCAGCCAGATCGAATGGTTTGATGGTCGTGGCCGGCTGGTGTTGCTTTTTGTTGTCACCAGCCTTGTGTCCAACGGGCTTCAATATGTAGTGTCCGGGCCGTTTTTTGGCGGCCTTTCCGGGGTCGTGTATGGCATTCTGGGTTATTGCTGGCTGAGCCAGAGAGTGAAACCAAGGTTCCAGTTCCCACCTGCGCTGGTAACCTTTGCCGTTGTGTGGATGGTAATTGGTTTTACTCCCTTGCCAGAAATGCTGGGGCTGGGGCGTATGGCAAACGAAGCGCATTTGGGTGGATTTGTTGCAGGCCTGGCGCTAGCAGCCATTTTGCCGGCCCGCCATAAAGGGAAGGCATAAAAAACCCCACCAGAGGTGGGGTGTAAAAGAAGCGAATTGCTCCTGATGAGAGAGACCAAATGATACGAAAGTTCGTCCTCATTCGGCAAGGCAATGATAATCATTACCGTTTGAGTCTGTCAAACGATTCCTCTACTTTTTCATGAAGGTTTTTTCAGGAGAACCGGATGACTTACGAAGAACTTATCGAGCGGCTGGACCCGAACGTTTATCAAAGCCTGAAGCGGTCAATTGAGCTGGGCAAGTGGCCAGACGGTCGGAAGCTCACGCCCCAGCAGCGGGAAATAAGCCTGGAGGCCGTTATCTATTACGAAAACCTGCACAACATTCCCGAGCAAGAGCGCGTTGGATATCTTGATCGTGGCAGCAAGGCGGGCACCGCCTGTGATCCCAGTGTGCAACGCACTCAGTCAGGTGGTAACAACATCGATCCTGAACAGTTTGTTGAGGTCAAATCTTGAGCGATATTGTGGATGTAACCGGGCGACTCCGGAAAATGCCCACAGAGGCTAGCGATCCTGTGTCCTATGTTTTGGCTGTGGGTGATGCTCGAGTAGCGTTGAACGAGCTCATTGGCAAACCTCTGCGCTTTGATTTTGAGGGCGTGATCCGATGCATTCATTGCGACCGAACAATCAAAAAGAGCTTTAATCAGGGTTATTGCTACCCCTGTTTCCGCAAGCTGGCGGCTTGCGATAGTTGCATTATGAGTCCTGAAAAATGCCATTATCATCTTGGCACCTGCCGTGAGCCAGAGTGGGGTGAAACGCATTGCATGATTGAGCATGTGGTTTACCTGGCTAACTCATCTGGCTTAAAGGTCGGGATCACCCGTGGCTCTCAAGTACCAACGCGCTGGATTGATCAAGGCGCTGTGGACGCGATACCCATGCTGAGAGTAGCCACTCGCCATCTCTCAGGCCTTGTTGAGGTGGCCTGTAAAGCACATGTTGCTGATCGCACGAACTGGCGCGCGATGCTCAGGGGCGATGTTGCAGAGCTGGATCTTGAGCACGAGCGCGAGCGAATACTGGCATTGATTGCCGATGATATTGCCATTTTGCGTCAAGAACATGGTGTGGATGCTATTCGTGAGGTGGATGAGCGGGGACTTGGTCTGAGTTACCCCGTGCAGACCTGGCCCGAAAAAATCAAAACCCATAACCTGGATAAAACACCGGAAGTGGAGGGGGTTCTTGAGGGCATCAAGGGCCAGTATCTGATCTTCGACACCGGCGTGATCAATATTCGTAAGTTTACCGGTTATGAAGTCCGCTTCAGGGTAATGGATACTTAAACCATCCCGTGTCCGCCCGCACTTATAAAGCCTGGCATGACCTTTTTGGGGTGTCCTATGGTTTGGAAATCTGGAGATAATTAATGCGCACAAGTCAGCCAAAGACCATCCGTCTAAGCGAATACAAAGCACCTGCTTACTTGGTAGATACCGTTGATCTTCGCTTCGAGCTCTTTGAGGAAGGCGCCAGAGTACACGCCACTCTTGCGGTGCGCCGTAACCCGGAGTCCACGGGCGCGGCTGCGCCGCTGATGCTGGATGGCGACAGTCTCAAGTTGGAGCAAGTTGTGCTGGATGGCAAAAAGCTGGCAGCAGGCGATGATTACGAAGAGACCGGCGCACAGCTTGTGATAGCCAAGGTGCCAGCCCGGTTCGAACTGACGGTCGTGACCTGGATCGAGCCCCAGAACAATACCCGTCTTGAGGGGTTGTACAAATCTTCGGGCATGTTCTGCACTCAGTGTGAAGCCGAAGGCTTCCGCTGCATTACCTATTTCCCGGATCGGCCGGATGTTATGGCTCGCTATCGCACTCGGATTGAGGCAGACAAAGCCAGTTGTCCGGTGTTGCTGTCCAACGGTAACGACGTTGAACGCGGGGATCTGGAAAATGGTCGCCACTTTGTAACCTGGGAAGACCCTTTCCCCAAGCCCAGTTATTTGTTCGCCTTGGTGGCGGGTGACCTGGTTGAGAAAAAGGATAACTTCACCACTTGTTCCGGCCGGGACATTGATTTGCGTATCTACGTTGAGGCACGTAATGCCGCTAAGTGTGAGCATGCGCTGGATTCTCTCAAGCGCTCCATGCGCTGGGATGAAGAGGTTTATGGCCGAGAGTACGATCTCGATATTTTCATGATTGTCGCCGTAGATGACTTCAATATGGGGGCCATGGAAAACAAGGGACTGAACATTTTCAACTCGTCCTGCGTCTTGGCCAGTCAGGAAACCGCAACCGACCTCGCGTTCCAGCGCATTGAATCCATTGTTGCCCATGAGTACTTCCACAACTGGTCTGGCAACCGGGTAACCTGCCGGGACTGGTTTCAGTTGAGTCTGAAAGAAGGGTTCACGGTGTTCCGGGATTCTGCTTTTTCTGCGGATATGGGCTCACCAACGGTGAAGCGCATTGAAGACGTTACATTGCTGCGCACCGCTCAGTTCGCAGAGGATGCAGGTCCCATGGCGCACCCGGTACGCCCGGCTTCGTATATGGAAATCAGCAACTTCTACACCCTTACCATCTATGAAAAGGGTGCCGAAGTGGTGCGGATGATTCACACCTTGCTCGGGCCAGAACTCTTCCGCAAAGGCAGTGATCTGTATTTCGAGCGCCACGATGGTCAGGCGGTCACCACCGACGACTTTGTTAAAGCGATGGAAGATGCGTCTGGCCGGGATCTCACACAGTTCCGTTTGTGGTACGACCAGGCCGGTACACCGGTACTGACTGTGTCCGACGCCTACGATGCAGAACTGGGAATCTACCGTTTGACGGTTCAACAGGATATTCCGGACACTCCGGGCCAGACGGGCAAGAAGCCGCAGCATATACCCTTTGCTCTCGGTCTGCTGGGCACGGATGGAGAGGCTTTGCCCCTCAAGCTGGAAAGCACCGAAGATGCAGCGAACGCGCCAACCGAGTGTATTCTTGAGTTGACCAAAGCAAGCCATACGTTCGAGTTCCACGGCCTGGCTCAGAAGCCGGTGCCCTCGCTGCTGCGCCACTTTTCAGCACCGGCGCGGGTGGTTTACCCCTGGACCCGCGAGCAGTTGGTGTTTTTGATGAGCCATGACCCGGATGGCTTCAACCGCTGGGATGCTGGTCAGCGTCTCGCTGTTGATGTTATCCAGTCACTGATCGGCGCGCCTGAGGATACTGAAATAGAGCCGCAGCTGGTTGCTGCTTACCGTAGCTTGCTTGGGGATGTGGCGCTCGACCAAGCGCTTGTTGCCAAGATGTTGCAGTTGCCCTCTGAAGCTTATCTCATAGAGCTGGCGGACAGCCCGGATGTTGCTGCCATTCACCGTGTGCGCGAGCGGGTGCTGGGTCACCTGGCAGGATCCCTGCGGGATGACTTAATTGACTGCTACCACCGGAACGCGAGTGAGGGAAGCTACGACCTCACGCCAGAATCCGTTGCTCGCCGAAGCCTGAGGAACACCGCGCTGGCCTGGCTATTGATGATTAATGACGAAGCCGGTCGCGATCTTGCCACTCTGCAGCTTCAAAATGCAGACAATATGACCGATCGCATGGGAGCCTTGAAAGCGCTGGTGAACTCCGATTACGCAGAGGAGCGAAGCAGAGCGCTTGAGGATTTCTATGAGCAGTTCCAGAGCGATCCCCAGGTTGTTGAGTTGTGGTTCTCGGTGCAGTCGTCCAGTGATCGCGCTGGCCAGTTGCCGCAGATTCAATCGCTGCTCAAACATCCCGCCTTTGATTGGAAAAATCCCAACAAAATACGCTCGGTGATTGGTGTCTTCGCTGGCCAGAATCTGGCGGCCTTCCATAGTCCTGACGGGTCGGGCTATGGGTTTCTCGCCGACCAAGTGTGCCGGCTGGATGATAGTAACCCGCAAATCGCAGCCCGACTGGTCACGCCGCTAACCCGCTGGAAGAAGTTTGCTCCTGGTTACAGTGCTCTGATGCGTTCAGCTCTGGAGCAGATCCGGGACAAACCAGAACTGTCGGCCGATCTTTACGAGGTGGTACATAAGAGCCTTGAAGCCTGAACGTAGACACGGTAGGAACTGGCTGCATGTGAAGCCCTGCATGCAGCCAGTTACAAAATCGCACTTTCGGTCGATAGACAACCTTGACGGATCGGTTAATCTTTCAGAAAGCCTGTTTTCCGTCAGGCAATAATAAAAAAGCCTTTCTACAGGCTTCCAGTTGAATTCAGGGCAATCTATGAATTATAAAAAGAGTGCGATACTCGGGGGCCTGCTCGCCCTCTCGATAGCATCAGCGCCTTCCTGGGCTGCAGTTTCTCCCAGTGAAGCTTCCCGTCTCGGCCGGGATCTTACCCCGTTCGGTTCCATAAAGTCCGGGAATGAATCAGGCACAATTCCGGCATGGACTGGAGGTCTCTCAGAGCCGCCGGCTGGCTATAACGGATCGGGCCAGCATCACATTGACCCCTTCCCGAACGATGAAGTGCTTTTCACCATCAATGCGTCCAATAAAGACCAGTATGCTGAGCATTTGTCGGACGGCGTTCTGGCAATGTTTGAAACCTATCCCACCAGCTTTCGCGTGCCGGTATACAAATCCCGCCGCACTCACGCAATACCTGATTGGGTTGCGGAGAACACCCGTGAGAATGCCGTTGAAGCACAGATTGTTGGTAAGGGTGAAGGTCTCAAAGGTGCTTATGGCGGCTACCCTTTTCCGATTCTGAGTGGCAATAACGAGGAAAAAGCCTGGCAGGTTATCTGGAATCATCTGACGCGTTGGCGTGGAATTTCAGGTACGCGTCGCTCCAGTGAGGTTGCTGTCCAAACTAACGGTAACTACTCGCTGGTGACCTCTCAACAGGAAGCATTTTTCAACTTCTATAACCCTGAGGGAGGAGAGAGTGAACTGGATAACGTAATATTTTATTACATCTCTTTCACTCAGTCTCCACCACGACTTGCAGGCAGTGCCATTCTTATCCATGAAACCCTGAACCAGGTCGTCAGCCCAAGAAATGGCTGGGGCTATAACGCTGGGCAGCGCCGGGTAAGAAGGGCTCCCAACCTCGGTTATGATTCGCCCATTGCATCTGCAGATAACCTTCGCACAGCGGATGATTCGGATATTTTCAACGGCGCTCTGGATCGGTACAACTGGTCTTACGAGGGATTGAAGGAAATTTACATTCCGTATAACAACTACCGCATCGGCGAAAAAGGTACACCCTATTCCGAAATACTCGGCATATCGCACTTGAATCCGGATCTCACACGCTGGGAACTTCACCGTGTGCACGTGGTTGAGGCCACGCTGAAAGAGGGGGCTCGGCATATATACGGCAAGCGCCGCTTCTACGTGGATGAAGACAGCTGGAACACGGTTTTGCTGGATCAGTATGATGGTCGTGACGAGTTGTGGCGTGTAACCATGGGCATGGCAAAAAATTATTATGAACTTCCAGGTGTGTGGACGGTTCTGGACGTCTATCATGATTTACAGGCCCGCCGCTATCACGTACTTGGCCTTGATACGGAAGAGCCCAATACACGGGTCCTTACTGACGACGTTCCGAACAAGCGTTACTATTCACCGGCTTCCCTGCGCCGTCGGAGTGTTCGCTAAGGCGCGCACTCTTTGTTGGTAGCACCAGTCTCGCTGCTTGAGGTCGAGATATCACATGCCGGTAACCCCAAGTGCCGGTTTGTTTGCCGTTTATTGCCGGTACTTCCGGCCAGAGACATACAGTTAAAACAACACAATAGGCAATTTGCATGGCTAAAAGGTTGATGTGCAAGACTCTCGGGGCGGCCTGTCTCGGGCTTTCCATGGTTTGGGTGGCGCCAACGGCGTTTGCGCTGCCGGATATTATTGAAACCCCCGCGCGGCAAACCGATTTGGCTTCTACGAACCTCCTTAACGACGCAGTTCGCACGGGCGACCGCATAGTTGCGGTTGGGGAAAGGGGGCACATCATATACTCGGACGATAACGGGCAAACCTGGGTTCAGGGTAGTGTGCCTGTGTCCGTTACCCTGACGGCTGTAGATTTTGGTAATGAAAGCCAGGGCTGGGCGGTTGGCCACAGCGGAGTGGTGCTGCATACCGAAGATGGCGGTGAGAACTGGAGTCTACAGCTAACTGGCACGGACGCGGCCGAGCTGGCGATTGCGAGCATGGAAGATCAGATTGCTGCCATGGAAGAGCGTATTGAAGCGGCTCCGGATTCCGAGAAAGCAGATCTTGAGTGGGCGATGGATGACTTGTTTTTTATCTTAGAAAACATGCAGTCAGACCTGGATATCGGTCCGGTAAACCCGCTACTGGGTGTCTGGTTTGAAGATGACCAGCACGGATTTGTCGTAGGCGCTTATGGCATGATCCTGCGCACAGAGGACGGCGGCCAGACTTGGAGTGATTGGGCGGCACAAATCGAGAACGCACAGAACTTCCACCTCAACAGCATTGCCCCTATTACTGGCGGCGCGCTTGCAATTGTTGGAGAGGCAGGGCAGATCCATATTTCAGTAGATGGTGGGGATACATGGGAGCGCCGGGAAAGCCCTTATGAGGGCTCTTTGTTTGGCGTGATCGGAACTGGCCGGGTTAATGAACTTCTAGCCTTTGGTCTGCGTGGCAACATGTTGTTTTCAACAGATCTCGGGAAGAGTTGGCGAATGGTTCCAAACAGTGCAGGTGCGACGCTTAACGATGGCGCCGTAGCTGACGATGGTCGGATTACTCTGGTCGGGAATGGTGGTGCAGTACTTATGAGCACTAATGGCGCAGAAACGTTTCGTGAGCATTTCCGAAACGATCGGGCCGGTATTATGAGTGTTGTTCCGGTAACCGGTACCAACCTTCTTGTCGTAGGTGAAAGCGGCGTGAAAATTACCGACGCCCGCGGAAAGAACCTCCAATAACGCCCTGATGCGGCAACAACTGAATAAATAATAGAGGGGCTTTTGAATGTCCAACCCGAACCATGACAGGGGTGAGCACTACCTGACCACGCCCAAGGCAGAGCCATTTTTGGAACGCCTGATTTTTAATAATCGTGCGGTGATCCTAATAGGTTTTCTGCTTTTAACGGTGTTTTTGGGCTATAACGCTGTAAAAATCCAGCCGGATGCAAGTTTTGAGCGGATGATTCCGCTTGAGCACCCATACATTATCAACATGCTGGATCACCGGAATGACCTGGAAAACCTTGGCAACTTTGTGCGTATTGCTGTGGAAACCAAAACCGGTGATATCTTCTCCGCAGAGTACATGGAAACTCTGAAGCAGATCACCGATGAGGTTTTTTATCTTAATGGTGTCGATCGTTCGGGGTTGAAAACCCTTTGGACATCGAACGTTCGTTGGGTGGAGGTAACAGAACAAGGATTTCAGGGCGGTATCGTTATTCCCGATGACTACGACGGCTCACCTGCCAGCCTGGAAAACCTGCGCCAGAACATACTTCGCTCCAACGAAGTGGGGCGGCTGGTATCAGATAACTTCCGATCCACGATCGTGTATGCGCCTCTTTATGAGAGGAACCCGGAAACCGGTGAGCCGTTGGATTACGCAACCTTCTCTCGAGAGTTGGAAGAAAAAATACGAGATAAATACGAGGCACAAAACCCCAATATAAAAATTCACATTGTCGGCTTTGCTAAAAAAGTTGGGGATTTGATTGAGGGTATTGGTTCGATTGCCTGGTTTGCTGGTATCACCATTCTTCTGACAACCTTGCTGCTGTTCTGGTACTCCCGTTGCATCAAAGGTACGCTGGTGCCTGTTTTTACCTCTATTGTGGCCGTGTTTCTGCAGTTAGGCGCCCTGAGACTTCTGGGCTATGGGCTGGATCCATACTCGGTACTGGTACCTTTCCTTGTATTTGCCATTGGCATCAGCCATGGCGTGCAAATTGTAAACGCCATGGCAGTGGAAGCTGCTAAAGGCTTTGATGCGGTAACTGCCGCTCGCCTGGCATTCCGTGCATTGTATATTCCGGGGATGCTAGCGCTGATTTCCGACGCATTCGGCTTCCTCACGCTGTTCTTCATCGAGATAGACGTTATCCGTGATCTTGCTATTGCGGCTGGTTTGGGTGTGGCCTTTGTAATCCTCACCAATCTGGTGCTCCATGTACTGATCATGTCCTACCTTGGAATCTCCAAAGGCGGTATTCGTCACGTACAGAACCAGGGTGAAAAGCAAGATCGCAAGTGGCGTTTGATGTCCTACTTTGCCCACCCTGGCGTCGCGCCGATTTCACTACTTATTGCTGTGGTCGGCTTGGGTCTTGGGCTTTACCACAAGCAGGATCTGAAAGTTGGAGATCTGGACCAGGGCGCCCCTGAACTTCGTGCCGATTCGCGCTACAACCTGGATAACGCCTATATCATCGATAATTACTCTACGAGTGCTGATGTGTTGGTTGTGATGGTCAAGACGCCGGAAGAACAATGCACCCAGTACAATGTTCTGCGAGCTATGGATTCCTTGCAGTGGGAACTCCAGAACACCCCGGGTGTCCAGTCGTCTGCTTCGCTTGCCGATGTTTCCAAAATTGTTACCAAGGCACTTAACGAGGGTAACTGGAAGTGGTATGAGATCTCCCGCAACCAGACCATCATAAACGCGTCTATCCGTGAGGCGCCGTCTGGGCTAATCAACACCAGTTGCAGCCTGACACCGGTGCTGGTGTTCCTTGAAGACCACAAGGCAGAAACCCTGGAAACTGTGGTTGAGAGGGTTGAGAAATTTGCCGGGGAAAACAGCAACGATGAGCACACCTTCTTACTGGCGGCGGGTAACGCCGGGGTTGAAGCGGCCACCAATGAGGTTATTGCCAGTGCCAAGGATATGATGCTTATCCTTGTATACAGCGTGGTGAGCCTCTTGTGCTTTGCGACCTTCCGCTCTGTGCGGGCTGTGTTGTGTATTGTTGTCCCACTGGGGCTAACGTCGATCCTTTGTGAGGCGATCATGGCTGTGTCGGGTATTGGCATCAAAGTGGCGACCCTCCCGGTAATTGCTCTTGGTGTAGGTATTGGTGTGGACTACGGTATCTATATCTATAGCAAGCTCGAAAGGTATCTGTTGGAAGGCAAGCCGCTTCAGGAAGCCTACTTTGAAACTCTGCGCTCAACCGGTAAGGCTGTCATGTTTACGGGTGTTACGCTGGGGCTTGGAGTGGTGACCTGGATCTTCTCGCCAATCAAGTTCCAGGCAGATATGGGCTTCTTGCTGTTTTTCATGTTCCTGTGGAATATGATTGGAGCCATCTGGCTTCTGCCTGCGCTCGCACGATTCCTGCTGCGGCCGGATCATATGATCGCCAAGTCACGCGCTGCAAAATAGAATTGGTAGCAGCTGAAATAAAAGCCCGCTAACTGCGGGCTTTTTTGTTGTCTGCTCAATCGGTTAGCGTGCGAATCAAGACTTTATTTATCGCGTAAAGTGGTCTATGTTCTAATTTGAGCGCGATGCTTGCCCGAGTCTTCAGGCGGGTAGTTGAATACAACGATGACAATAAGGAATGATTGACATGACACTGAAACTTAAAGCCTCTGCATTCGCAGTTGCTGCGGCTGTTACTCTGGGCGCTGCCTCCACAGCTGTTTCCGCACAGGAGCAACGTTTTGTTACTATCGGCACCGGTGGTGTTACCGGCGTTTATTACCCGGCAGGTGGCGCTATTTGCCGCTTGGTTAATATGGATCGTAAAGAGCACGGTATTCGCTGCTCTGTAGAAAGTACGGGTGGGTCTGTTTACAACCTGAACGCGATCAGCCAGGGCGAACTGGATCTTGCGGTTGCTCAATCTGACTGGCAGTACCACGCCTACAATGGCACCAGCCAGTTCAAAGACAGTGGTGCCAACACAAATCTGCGTGCTGTGTTCTCCCTGCACCCGGAGCCGTTTACTGTTGTCGCCAGCAAGGGTTCAGGTATCAAGAACTTTGAAGACCTGGCTGGCAAACGGGTTTCTGTTGGTAACCCAGGCTCAGGCCAGCGTGCCACAGCTGAGGTTCTGATGGACGAAATGGGCTGGACCATGGACAAGTTCTCTCTGGCTGCCGAGCTAAAGGCTGCAGAGCAATCTCAGGCTCTGTGTGATGGCAACATTGATGCCTTCTTCTACACGGTCGGTCACCCTTCTGGTGCAATCAAAGAAGCAACCACATCGTGTGACAGCGTTCTGGTGAACGTATACAACGATTCAGCTAAAAAACTGATTGATGACAACCCGTATTACCGGAAGGCGGTCATTCCCGGAGGCATGTACCGTGGCTCTGATAACGACGTAACCACCTTCGGCGTGGCGGCAACCTTTGTTTCTTCAACGGATGTGCCTAACGAAGTAGTTTACGAGGTTGTCAAAGCGGTATTTGAAAACTTCGACAGCTTCAAGCGTCTGCACCCAGCTTTCGCAAACCTGAAGAAGGAAGAAATGGTTTCAGATGCCTTGAGTGCTCCGCTGCACCCTGGCGCAGCCAAGTACTACAAAGAAGCCGGCCTGATTGAGTAATCTGATCCCAGGCGCATGAAATAGCTGCGGGCGAATTCTGCCCGCAGCCTTAATTAATCTATTGTTTCCCTCTTACAGGATTCTGCTATGACCAATAGCGACCCGAGAGTCGGGGATGGCATCGATAAGCAGAAGGTGGAGGAGTTTCTTCAAACCGAATCCGGTGGAAGGGCTGCTACCGGATCTGCTGCGATCATTCTTTTTGTTGTTCCTTTGCTCTGGTCTCTTTTCCAGCTTTGGATAGCATCACCATTACCCTATATTTTTGAATTTGGCGTGCTCAACTCTACAGAGTCGCGTTCGATTCACTTGGCGTTCGCCTCATTCCTGGCATTTGCGGCATTTCCAATGATTCGAGGCAGGCACGTCAATAAAGTGCCTGTCTTTGACTGGATACTCGCACTAGCGGCAGCGGCTACGGCGTCATACCTGTATGTTTTTTATGACCAGTTAGCAAGCCGTCCGGGCTCACCTAACACGCAGGACCTTGTAGTGGCCCTGACCGGGCTTGTGCTGTTGCTTGAGGCTACCCGCCGCGCGCTGGGCCTTCCCCTTACGATTGTTGCGGGTGTATTCATTGTTTACTCCCTTGCCGGCCCCTACATGCCGGATGTGATTTCCCACAAAGGAGCAAGCCTGAACAAGCTCGCATCGCACCAGTGGCTTGGCACCGAAGGTGTATTCGGTGTTGCTCTGGGTGTGTCTACCAGTTTTGTCTTCCTGTTCGTTCTGTTTGGCGCTTTGCTAGAACGCGCTGGAGCGGGAAATTACTTTATCAAGGTGGCTTACGCCATGCTTGGCCACATGCGTGGAGGGCCTGCAAAAGCGGCGGTCGTCGCCAGTGGTCTCAGTGGTGTTATTTCCGGCTCCTCCATTGCAAACGTAGTTACCACGGGAACCTTCACCATTCCGCTAATGAAAAAGGTGGGCTTCCCGGCCACCAAAGCTGGCGCGGTCGAGGTGGCAGCCTCAACCAATGGGCAGTTAACGCCACCCATCATGGGTGCGGCGGCATTTTTGATGGTTGAGTACGTGGGTATTTCCTACCTTGAAGTGATCAAGCATGCCATTTTGCCGGCGATGATTTCCTACGTGGCGCTCATTTATATTGTGCACCTGGAAGCTTGCAAGATGAATATGAAGGGGGTTGAGCGCCAGAACAAGCCGACCCTCGCCCAGCGTATGCTCGTGTGGGTAATGCTTCTCTTGGGGCTGAGTGTGTTGACTCTGGCCGTATATTATGGAGTTGGCTGGATGAAAGGCGTGTTCGGCAGCGCCGCCATGTGGATACTTGCGCCGCTTCTGGTGGCTATTTATGTCGGGCTTGTGGGCTACGGCTCGCGCTTTCCCGATCTGGAGGAGGATGCTCCGGATTCACTCATGGAGCAGCTGCCACCAGTCGGGCCCACGGTAAAAACCGGGTTGTACTTTCTGTTGCCAGTCGTTGTGCTGGTCTGGTGCCTGACAGTGGAGCGCTTCTCGCCACAGCTATCGGCCTTTTGGGCTACCGTGTTCATGGTGTTTATCATCATTACCCAGCGCCCACTGAAGGCCTTTTTCAAGAACAGTGGTAATTACACGGGTGGGCTGAAACAGGGAGGCCTGGATCTGGCCCAGTCGCTGGTCACCGGTGCTCGCAACATGGTGGGTATTGGTGTGGCTACAGCTACTGCAGGCATTGTAGTGGGAACGGTTACTTTGACCGGTATCGGCTTGGTAATGACTCAGTTTGTTGAGTTCATCTCCGGCGGTAATCTGCTGCTGATGCTGGCTTTCACTGCAGTTATCAGCCTGATACTTGGGATGGGGCTACCGACTACGGCTAACTACATTGTGGTGTCTACCCTCATGGCGCCGGTTATTGTAACACTGGGTGCAGAAAACGGTTTGTTGGTGCCTTTGATTGCCGTTCACTTGTTTGTATTTTACTTCGGGATCTTGGCGGATGACACGCCGCCAGTAGGGCTGGCTGCCTATGCTGCCGCAGCGATATCCGGGGCAGATCCAATACGAACGGGTATACAGGGCTTCACCTACGATATACGAACCGCCATTTTGCCTTTTATGTTCATCTTCAATACTCAGTTGTTGTTGATTGGGCTGACAGGGTGGTTTGACTTGTTGGTGACGGTGTTTAGTGCTGTGACTGCCATGCTGGTGTTTTCGGCAGCCACTCAGGGCTTCTGGTTTACCAAAACCCGTTGGTGGGAAACCATTGGCCTTCTGCTGATTACCTTTACGCTGTTCCGCCCCGGCTTTTGGTGGGATGAAATATACCCGCCCGCCATTGATCGTCCCGGTTCAGAGCTGATGGAGCATATCGATGATATTGCCCCGGATCAGGCTATCGTGTTGCAGGCCACTGGCATGTCGTTTTCGGGTGAGGATGTGTCCAAGTACCTGAAGTTGCCATTACCTGCAGCTGATACACCAGAGCAGCGATTGGCGGCTGCTGGGTTGGAGGTGTCCGAGGCCGGCGATGTTATGAACGTTGATTTTGTCAACTTTGGTAGCGATGCAGAAAAAGCCGGGTTGGGTTTTGGCTGGACAGTTGATGTGGTGCAGGTGCCAAACCCGCGCCCGCCAAAAGAGTTAATGTTCATTCCGGCACTGCTCTTGCTCGGCCTTCTTGCCTTTGCACAGCTTCGGCGCAGGGCTGGTGAAGGTGAGCGGCCTCCTTTTGTGCCGTCGGCCCAGTAAACTGATAGCCCGGCAGTAAAACCGCTTGGTATGGCTCTAAGTAAACCCCGGCATTAACCTGTCGGGGTTTTTTCTGTTAAACTGCCCCCCGAAACGGCTCGCGGTTTGTATCGCGGAATGCTGTCACCATGTGATCTCTGGTATAGATCACCGCTGAGCAATTAACAGGAGCTTCTCATGCCCGTCATAACCCTGCCGGATGGCAGCCACCGTAGTTTTGCAGAACCCGTAACTGTCCATGATGTCGCCGCCGACATTGGTGCCGGCCTTGCCAAAGCCGCTCTTGCCGGCAAAGTGGATGGCAAGCTTGTGGATACCAGCTATCGGATCGAACAGGATGCCGAACTGGCAATCATTACTGAGCGTGATGAAGAGGGTGTTGATGTTATCCGCCACTCTACGGCTCACCTACTGGCCATGGCGGTTAAAGAGTTGTTCCCTTCTGCACAGGTGACTATCGGGCCGGTTATAGACAACGGCTTTTACTACGACTTCAAGTTCGATCGGCCTTTCACCAATGAAGACCTGGCCCGAATCGAGAAGCGCATGGAAGAACTCGCCAAACAGGATATCCCCGTATCCCGCTCTGTGCTTTCCCGCAGTGAAGCGGTAAAGCTGTTTGATGAAATGGGTGAGGAATATAAAGTCCGGATTATTGAAGACATTCCTGGTGATGAGGATCTGTCTTTCTATCGTCAGGGGGAGTTTATCGATCTTTGCCGCGGCCCTCATGTACCCAGCACTGGCAAGCTTAAAGCCTTCAAGCTGACCAAGGTTTCCGGGGCTTTCTGGCGCGGCGATACCGACAATGAACAGCTACAGCGGGTTTATGGTACTGCCTGGGGTAACAAAAAGGACCTCAAAGCCTACCTGCACCGCCTGGAAGAAGCAGAAAAACGTGACCACCGAAAGCTCGGTAAAAAACTGGACCTCTTCCATATGCAGGAAGAATCGCCAGGCATGGTGTTCTGGCACCCGGACGGTTGGTCGATCTACCAGGAAATCGAGCAGTACATGCGGAGCAAGTTGCACCAGCATGGATATAAGGAAATCAGGACGCCCCAGGTGGTGTCTCGCAATTTGTGGGAGCAGTCCGGTCATTGGGACAAGTTCCGTGATGATATGTTTACCACAGAATCCGAGAAGCACGATTTCGCCATCAAGCCTATGAACTGTCCCTGTCATATTCAGGTGTTCAACCAGGGTTTGAAGAGCTACAAGGACCTTCCTTTACGGCTTGCGGAGTTCGGTTCGTGTCACCGGAATGAGGCCTCTGGTGCCTTGCACGGTTTGATGCGAGTACGTGGGTTTACTCAGGATGATGCTCACATTTTCTGTGAAGAGGATGCGGTTCAGCCGGAAGTGTCAAAATTTATCGAGCTTCTTCATGAGGTGTATGCAGATTTTGGCTTTGAAGAGATTCTGTACAAGCTTTCTACACGCCCTGAAAAGCGCGTGGGTTCAGACGAAGTATGGGATAAAGCCGAAGCCGCTTTGGAAGAGGCTTTGAACCGCGAAGGCGTTGATTGGGAGTTGTTGCCGGGTGAGGGTGCGTTCTACGGCCCAAAAATCGAGTTTTCTCTCAAAGACTGTATCGGTCGAGTGTGGCAGTGTGGCACTATCCAGGTAGACTTTTCCATGCCTGGCCGTCTTGGCGCCCAGTACGTTGCAGATAACTCTGAGCGTAAAACGCCGGTTATGCTGCATCGGGCCGTACTTGGCTCTTTTGAGCGGTTTATTGGTATCCTTATTGAAGAGTATGAGGGGGCATTCCCCACTTGGCTGGCTCCAACACAGGTGGCAATCCTTAATATTACCGATAATCAGCGTGATTATTGTCAGGATCTGGCGAAAAAGTTGGATTCTTTAGGCTTTAGGGTTAATGCTGACTTGAGAAACGAGAAGATCGGCTTTAAAATCCGCGAGCATACAATTAACAAAGTTCCCTTTCTTGCCGTTGTCGGCGATAAAGAAGTCGAAAACAACGCTGTTGCGGTGAGAACCCGCAAAGGCGAAGATTTGGGAACTCTATCGCTCGAAGCGTTCGAACAACTTCTGAAAGAAGATGTTGAGCGTAAGGGCAGAATCAAGACGGAGATTTAACTATTAAACAGCGAACGAATCGGGGTGGGCGTACTCCAAAGGCGCCGATCAATGAGAATATTGATGCAACTGAAGTCCGCCTGATTGATGCCGAGGGCACTCAGGTAGGTGTAGTTCCGATCGCAGACGCCCTCAAGATGGCTGAGGAGGCGACCCTGGATCTGGTACAGGTTACAGATTCCGATCCGATCGTCTGTAAAATAATGGACTACGGCAAAAAGGTCTTCGACGAAAAAAAGGCGAAGGCAGCTGCCAAAAAGAAGCAGAAGCAGACACAAGTCAAAGAGCTTAAGTTCCGTCCAGGAACTGAAGAAGGGGATTATCAGGTAAAACTACGCAACCTGGTACGTTTCCTTGAAGGCGGGGACCGCGGCAAAATCACTATCCGCTTCCGTGGCCGTGAGATGGCACACCAGGAAATTGGTATGAAGCTCATGGAGCGCATCGAAGCAGATATTGAGTCGATTGCCCAGGTAGAAATGCGGCCGAAAATGGAAGGCCGGCAAATGACCATGGTTGTGGCTCCCCGCAAAAAGAAGTGAATTTGACTCAGTGATGGAGCCCCTGCCTAAGGCGGGGGTTTCGTCGTTCAGATTCATATTGATGTATTTAAAAAAACAGAATGCGGAGTTTTAAAAAATGCCTAAGATGAAAACGAAAAGTGGAGCGGCCAAGCGGTTCAAGAAAACTGCTACCGGCTTCAAGCACAAGTCAGCCTTCACCAGTCACATCCTGACCAAGAAGAGTCCCAAGCGTAAGCGTCAGCTGCGTGGTACTTCATTGGTTGCCAAGTCTGATGTGGCTTCCGTAAAGCGTATGCTCCGTAAATAACGCAGAATACACTCACAACGGTTTCAAGGTAGAAGGATTAAAGTATGGCTCGTGTTAAGCGTGGCGTGGTTGCACGTCGTCGTCACAAGAAAGTATTAAAGCAGGCCAAGGGTTACTACGGCGCTCGTAGTCGTGTATTCCGCGTTGCCAAACAAGCGGTTATCAAAGCCGGTCAGTATGCGTATCGCGACCGTCGTAACCGTAAGCGTGCGTTCCGCGCGCTGTGGATTGCTCGTATCAACGCTGGTGCCAGGGCTAACGGCCTGTCATACAGCCGCTTGATCTCTGGCCTGAAGAAGGCAAATGTTGAAATCGATCGTAAGGTTCTGGCTGATCTGGCCATGAACGAGCAGCAGGCTTTTGCTGCTGTTGTTGAGACTGCAAAAGCATCCCTTTGATCGCTTAGCTCTTTCATCGATTACGAGTCGATCGAGTGCCAGGCGCTGTTTAATCTGCGCAACAGGCACCGTTTAATAGGGGAAGGGCACGCTCTTCCCCTATTTTTGTTTAAAGATTTCTTTTTGAAATCCTCATTTCTGGTTTGGAGCAGGGTCAATGGAAAACCTGAAGCAACTGGTTCAGGACGGTTTAGCAGCAGTCGAAAATGCCGACAGCTTGCAGGCGCTTGATCAAATTCGTGTGGAATATCTTGGCAAGAAAGGCGCCATTACTCAGCAGGCAAAGACCTTGGGCAAACTTTCTGCAGAAGAGCGCCCCGCAGCCGGCCAGAAGATTAATGAGGCAAAAGGACAGGTTGAGCAGGCGATTAACGTCAAGCGCAGTGACCTGGAGAGAGTTGCCATTGAGCAAAAGCTTGCTGGTGAATCGATTGACGTAACCTTGCCTGGCCGGGGCCAGGATCTGGGTGGCCTGCACCCGGTTACCCGCACTCTTCAACGTATAGAAGAGTTCTTCTCCCGTGCCGGTTATACCGTAGAGCAGGGGCCGGAGATTGAGGACGATTACCACAACTTTGAAGCCCTCAACATTCCAGGCCATCACCCGGCTCGGGCAATGCACGATACCTTCTACTTTAACCCTGGCACTTTGTTGCGTACACACACCTCTCCGGTACAGATCCGTACCATGGAAGCGGGGAAGCCACCGTTTCGCATGATTTGCCCCGGGCGGGTGTATCGCTGCGATTCGGATATGACCCATACCCCTATGTTCCATCAGGTTGAGGGGTTGCTGGTTGAGAAGGATGTCAGCTTTGCAGACCTGAAAAGCACGGTTGAGGAGTTCCTGCGAGTATTTTTTGAGCGGGACCTTCAGGTTCGTTTCCGGCCTTCTTACTTCCCTTTCACCGAGCCTTCCGCAGAGGTGGATATTGAGTGGGGGCGTGAAGCCGATGGCAGCATCAAGTGGCTGGAGATTATGGGTTGCGGCATGGTGCACCCGAAAGTATTTGAACATTGCGGCATTGATGCCGAGGAATATCGCGGCTTTGCGTTTGGTATGGGCGTCGAACGCCTTGCCATGCTCCGTTATGGCGTAAACGATCTGCGCATGTTCTTTGAGAACGACCTGCGCTTTTTGCGCCAATTCCGTTAATACGACGTTTTACGGCATCCGAATCAACAGTCGAAACCGCATCAGGACAAGGCAATCAGCATGAAATTCAGTGAGCAGTGGCTGCGCGAGTGGGTTAATCCGGAAATCAGTTCTCAGGAGCTGATGGATCAGATAACAATGGCAGGGTTGGAAGTCGATGGCTTCGAACCTGTGGCTGGCAAGTTTGAGGGCGTGGTCGTTGGAGAAGTTCAGTCCGTTGAGCCCCATCCGGACGCCGATAAGCTGCGTGTATGCCAAGTGAGCGATGGTGCTCAGGTTGTTCAGGTTGTGTGTGGTGCGCCCAATGTGCGCGAGGGTCTGAAAGTACCTTTTGCAGTGGTTGGTGCCGTTCTGCCCGGAGATTTCAAAATTCGAAAAGCGAAGCTTCGCGGCCAGCCTTCTGAGGGCATGCTGTGTTCGGAATCCGAGTTAGGATTGTCAGAAAGCCATGAAGGGTTGATGGAGTTGCCCTCTGACGCTCCGGTTGGGGTGTCCTTGAGTGACTACCTCAGGCTGAATGATGTGGCCATCGACGTGGATTTGACTCCCAACCGTAGCGATTGCCTTTCTATTAAAGGCATTGCTCGCGAAGTGGGCGTTTTGAATAGCATGGTTCCAGAAGCACCACATATTGAGCCAGTAGAGGCTGTGCACTCAGAGGTTCCCGATATCCGTGTGGACGCACCGGAAGGTTGTCCGCGCTACTTGGGGCGCATTCTTCGGAATGTGAACCTTCAAGCCGAAACGCCCTTGTGGATGCAGGAGAAACTCCGTCGTTCCGGCTTGCGCTCTATTGATGCAGCGGTGGATGTGACCAACTTTGTAATGCTGGAGCAGGGGCAGCCCCTGCACGCATTTGATCGCGATGAGATTAGTACGGGCATTGTTGTTCGTATGGCGCGCCCCGCTGAAAAGCTTGTACTGCTAGACGGGCAGGAAGTTGAGCTTACTGAACAGACGTTGGTGATTGCCGATCATGAAAAACCAATAGCCATCGCAGGCGTTATGGGTGGGGAGCATTCAGGTGTAAATGCAAAAACCCGTGATTTGGTGCTCGAGGCTGCCTACTTCGACCCGATTACGCTTGCTGGAAAGGCGCGACACTATGGTCTACATACGGATGCCTCTCATCGTTTTGAGCGTGGTGTGGATTACGAACTTGCCCGCGACGCTATGGAGCGAGCAACGCAACTGTTGCTGGAAATTGTAGGCGGTGAGCCTGGGGAAATTGTTGAGGTATCCAGCGCCAAACACTTGCCAAAGGCGCGCACAATCGATCTGCGCTCCAAGCGCTTGGCGGATGTGCTCGGCCTGGAAATTAACCGTACAGCGGTTGAAGAAATCCTGATCCGGTTAGGGTTGCGTGTTGATAAGCTCCTGAAAGATGGCTGGCGAATTCTCGTGCCCAGCTTTCGCCCTGATATATCCATTGAAGAAGACCTGATCGAAGAGGTTGGCCGCATTTATGGTTACAACAATCTTCCCGTCACCGAGCCTACGGGTTCGCTTGGGTTGCGCTTAAATGACGAAGCAACTCGGCCAGTGTCGGCGATACAGAGTTACTTTGTTTCTCATGGCTATCAGGAAGCGATTACCTACAGCTTTGTAGATCCAAAAGTGCAGGCGCAGGTAGATCCTGAGCATGAAGGTATCGCCTTGGCGAATCCCATTTCTTCAGACTTGTCCGTTATGCGAACCACCCTCTGGAGTGGCTTGTTGAAAACGGTTGCTCACAACCAGAATCGCCAGCAGCCACGGATACGTTTGTTCGAGACAGGTTTGCGTTTTCTGCAAGATGGCCAACGGATTGAACAACAGCCCATGTTGGCCGGTGTGGTTGTTGGCCCGCAATATCCTGAAAACTGGGTGAATGGTCGCAGAACTACAGATTTTTTTGATGTAAAAGGTGAGTTGGAAGGGCTTTTTAGTTTGCTGGGTATTCAAATCGGGTTTGTTGGTAGCCGACACCCGGCTTTACACCCTGGCCAGACTGCTGAGCTCATTAGGGATGGAGAGCATGTAGGGTGGCTGGGTACGCTACACCCACAGGTTCAGAAAAATCTTGAACTTAATGGCACCATTCTGATGTTTGAGCTATCCTTGAATTCAATCACTACTGGATATGTGCCTAATTTCAAAGAAATTTCGAAATTCCCGGAAGTTCGACGGGATTTGGCGATTATTATCGGTGGTGAAGTCTCGTTTGCTGACGTAGAGCGTGTAGCCCGCAAGCATGCCGGCGAGCGATTGACAGCGTTGCGTGCGTTTGATGTGTATCAAGGAGAAAGCCTGGGCGAGGGTAATCGTAGCTTGGCGCTCAGCTTATTCTGGCAACATCCTGAACGTACGTTGAATGAAGATGAAGTGCATTCACTCTTTAATGGTGTTATCGACGCACTGAAGGAAGAGCTGGGGGCAACACTGAGGAGTTGAGACATGGCGGCTTTGACGAAAGCGGAAATGGCGGAGCGCTTGTACGAAGAATTGGGTCTGAACAAACGCGAAGCCAAGGAAATGGTGGAAGCTTTCTTCGATGAGATCAGAGGCGCACTCAGCCACAACGAGCAGGTAAAACTGTCGGGTTTCGGTAACTTTGATCTGCGAGACAAAAAGCAGCGGCCGGGCCGAAACCCAAAAACCGGTGAAGAAATTCCTATAAGCGCACGACGCGTTGTAACGTTTCGCCCGGGTCAGAAACTGAAACAGAAAGTAGAAGCGTATGTTGGAACCCAGTCATAACAACGAACTGCCCACCATTCCCGGGAAGCGTTACTTTACGATTGGTGAAGTAGCAGAGCTGTGCGCTGTAAAGGCGCACGTTTTGCGCTACTGGGAACAGGAGTTTCCGCAGCTGTCACCTGTCAAGCGCCGCGGGAACCGCCGCTACTACCAGCGTGCGGATGTGATAACCATACGCCAGATACGCAGCTTGTTGTACGAGCAGGGTTATACTATTGGTGGGGCCAAGCAGAAGCTTAGTAGCCATGAAGTAAAAGATGACACGACCCAATACAAGCAGCTTATCCGGCAAATGATTACTGAATTGGAAGAGGTTCTGGACGTACTGAACGCGCCAACAAAATAGACAAGAGCCTCTTTATATAGAAAAGCCGAAGCGATTCTTCATCACTTCGGCTTTTTTGTGCCAGTTGTTCAGCCTGGCCAATGTGTCAATCTACTGCTTTTTACAGGTTTTAATCCCCAGCAGTGAATACGCAGGGCAGTTGCCTGCGAGCGCTGTCACCAAAGGCACAATACCAATCCAGCCCCAAGGAGTTTGCGGGCCAACGAACACCAGCGCCAGAAGTACAATGCCAACAATGGCACGAATGATTCTGTCTGCAGATCCCATATTAACGCTCATAATCCCTTCTCCTGTGTTGGTATGAGGCTACAATGCCTACTTTAGCCGGCACCCTGTGCCCGTTCAGTGATAAAGTCACACTGACCCCTTTCTTATTTAAAGCCCAGGGAAGAGTTGATGCTGCATCATAGTATTTTAGATACACTGCCCAGGGAGCTTCGGATGGAGGCTCTTGAAAGTATTCAGGTTATGCGCTTTCCGCGAGACAAGGTTCTGTTCCGGGCAGGTGAGCATTGTCAGGGCCTGCCCCTGATGCTTAGTGGCTCAGTAAAAGTTCAAATGACTGGCGTGTCTGGTAACAGTATTGTGCTTTACCGTATGGCTGCGGATGACATATGCACTCTGTCTATTGGCTGCCTGATGACCGGGCATGGTTACAGGGCAGAGGCATTTGTGGAGGAAGAGTCTGAAGCAGCCATGGTTCCTCGGGGCTTGTTCGATAGGCTGATGGATCAGTCTGCCGATTTTCGTTTGGGGATTATGGAATCTTACGGGCGGCGTCTTGACGATCTGATGCTGTTGGTGGAAGAGGTGGCATTTCGCCGAATGGATGAGCGGCTTGAGGAATGGCTCCAGGCACGCCGCAGCCCTATACACATCACTCATCAAGAGATCGGTGTAGAGCTTGGAACCGCCAGAGAGGTCGTCAGTCGGTTGCTGAAAGAGCTTGAGCGCAAGGGAAGAGTAAAATTGTCGCGTGGCAGGATTGATGTCACGGGCTTATAAAACAAGCGCCCCGGCGTTCTCCGGGGCGCTTGGTCGGCCTTATGGCCGTCAGGGGTAAGAATTACCAGTCGGTGACAGACTTAATCTCAAGAAACTCTTCCAGCCCCCAAGCGCCGCCTTCGCGACTGCCATTGCCGGATTGTTTCATGCCACCAAATGGAAAGCCTGCAGAACCGGGTTTTCCGTTGATCTCCACCATGCCGGATCGGACTTGCCTGGCAACCCTGCGTGCTTTTTCTTTATCGGAGGTCTGAATATAGTTGGTAAGCCCGTAAACGGTATCGTTTGCTAGCTCTATTGCTTCCTCTTCCGTTTCAAAAGGCGTAATAGAGAGGACCGGGCCAAAAATTTCCTCGCTCCAGATGGTCATACCGGGAGTGACATCCGCGAAAACAGTTGGCTTTACGAAATAGCCCTTCTCAAAACCTTCTGGTCGGCCTTCACCGCCCGCCGCTAGCCTGGCGCCTTCCTCTATACCTTTTTTGATCAGTCCCTGAACTTTTTGGAACTGCTGTTCGGAGACTACGGGCCCGATGTGTCGACCTTCAGTGCCTGCAAGGCCCACGTCGGTTTTGCTGGCGATCATCACGGCAGTTTCCACTGCTTGGTTGTAAACAGACTTTTCCACCAGCATTCGAGTAGGAGCGTTGCAGGATTGGCCTGAGTTGGCGAAACAGTGGCGTACACCGCGGGTCACCGCTTTTTCATCCGCATCTGCAAAAATTATATTGGCCCCCTTACCGCCCAACTCAAGGCCGACCCTCTTCACTGTGTTTGCTGCTGCAATAGTGATGGCTTTGCCTGCGCGGGTTGAGCCGGTAAAACTCACCAGATTAACGTCTGGATGCTCGGAGAGTTGCGAGCCAACGCCGGCGCCGTCGCCATTGACCAGGTTGAACACGCCCGGTGGGAAGCCAGTGCTGTCGATCATGTCTGCTAAAAGCATGGCTGAAAAGGGTGAAACTTCTGAAGGTTTGAGAACCATCGTACAGCCGGCGGCCAAAGCCGGAGCTACCTTCAGCATTACCTGGTTCATTGGCCAGTTCCAGGGTGTTATCAGCGCGCACACACCCACGGGCTCATGCAGGATAATGTTGTCCGGTGCATGCTCACCAAGTGGGTGTTCAAAGTTGAAGGACTTGAGTGCGCGGATGGTGTTTTTCAGATGCGCTGCGCCAGCTCCAACCTGTGCACTGCGCGCAAGATCAATAGGCGCGCCCATTTCCTGGCTGATGGTTTGGGCCATCTCTTCTGCCCGGGCCTTATAGGTTTCAAACAGGCGTTCCAGCAGCTCGATACGCTGCTCTTTGGTAGTGGCCGACCACGTCGGGAAGGCCTGTTTTGCAGCAGCGACGGCGTTATCTGTATCGGCCTGTGAGCCCAGGGTGATTGTGGCGAAACCTTTCTCGTCAGAAGGGTTGATCACTTCCAGGTGCTGGGTTCCCTCAGGTGTAACCCACTTGCCATTAATGTAGAACTTGTTTGCATCCATCATGGTTCAGCTCTTTATTGGGAATTTAGGCCATGGTAACAGATTGAAGGGATATTGGGCCTGAGGCGGTGACCTTCAGTTGATCAAGCGAACCCAGGGGGACCCCAATCTACCGGTGGGGCATTTGGCCCGGAGTCTCTGAGTGCCACTAACGCTTCTGGTCGTCGTAATAGCAATGGTTAAATGAGTGACGAGGAAGCCGGTCGGAGTAACGCTCCTGAAAAGCGCGGGATTCCGTAGCGCAATACGGCCATCCTGGATATATCGCACCACTTGGCGGAGCTGACCCCGGGCGAGACATTTTTGCGTGGTATTCCGGCAGGCTTTTTCATTGCGGCAATGGTGTGGATGTTGCCATCAGCGAAGGGGTACGAACTGCTGGTTATTGTGATGTTTACCTGGCTGATCGCCGCGGGTTGTTCGCGATGCTGGCCTATGGCCAGGTTCATGAAGAAATGTGAAGGGCGCCCTGATCCTGGTTCACTGAATGTGCTTCCGTCCGCACCAGAAATTCTCCTATATGTTCGAAGGCCTCTTCCGCCTCCGGTAACAAGGGCGTGAACAGGTGCCACACATGAACCATGTCGGGCCAGGTTTTCAGTTCCACCGGCGAGCCAGCCGCCTGTGCTTTTGCGACATACCGTTGGGCATTTTCCAGTAATAGTTCCGATTCACTGGCGTGAATCAGTGTTGGCGGAAGATTATGGAGCTCTCCTCGCAAGGGGGATACCATTGGGTTGGTGGGCAATACCCGCATGCCCAAAACCGTTCCCCACCAAAGTAGCGGCAGAGGTATCCGCGCCAGTTTCTCAACAGTTGGTCCCAACATGGCGTCGGTTTTCAGGTTGGCTCGTTTGCTCAGTGATGTGAGCATGAGCTCGGTAGAGGGCGACAGGGCAATAGCTGCATTCGGTGTTCGCAGCCCCTGGTCTCGTATCCAGGTAATCAGCCCCAGGGTGTGACTGCCGCCTGCGGAGTCCCCGGCGACCACCACAAAATTGGCCGGTGTCTTGCCGTCCGGGCCGTTGTCCAGTATCCACCGGTACGCCTGCTGGCAGTCGACAATGCCGTCCAAATAGCGGTTTTCCGGCATTAGCCGGTAATCAATGGCGAATACGCAGGCGTGGGCCAGCCTCGACAACCGGTCAGTGATGGCGCGATGGCTTTTGGGGCTGCCGGCGAACCAGGAGCCGCCGTGAATATAGAGAATCCGGCGGCTGGGATCTGATCCGGGTGCAATCACCCATTCCCCCTTCGGTGCGCCGCTTTCAGGCGGGTGGGTTTCCGAGACGAGTTCCAGGCCGTCGCTCATGCTATCCATGTAGCGACGCAGTGCCTTTACACGAGCCCGGCCCCGGAGACCTTCAGCTGCGGCATGCATTCCTTTAACCTTTTCAAGTACTTGTCGTTGGGCCTCGCTTTGTTGCGGGTGGCTGGTCGTTTCGTCCTCGGTATCGTGTTTTTGACGCCGTACAAACACCACTGCTGCCAGCAGCGCGACCACCAGCAAGCCAAACCACATCATCATGAACCAGGCGATTCCGAAAATCATGTGCCATCCTTTCGTGGTTTCAGGGCGGCTCACCGATGAGCTGCCATGCAGGTACAAGAAATCTGGACTAAGGTACTAAACACCATGGTTGAGTTTGATTATCAAGTAAATCTTGGTACGGTTTTCGCAGATGTTCAGGTTAACAATGCAATTTGGAGATGACTTCATGCTAAAAAAATATGTGATACCCAGTTTGCTGTTGGTCGGTCTTGGCCTGACGTCTCTGAGCGTGCACGCAGGCTGGACGCTTGACTCGGATAAGTCGTCACTACACTTCGTATCAATCAAGAACGGCACAACCGCCGAAACGCATAGTTTTGCGGAGCTGCAAGGGAAGGTTGGTGATGATGGAAAGGTGAATGTGGATATTCATCTCGATAGCGTTGATACCGACATTCCTATCCGCGACGAGCGCATGCGCGAGATGCTGTTTGAGACGGAAACCATGCCAACGGCAACAGTAACGGCCCAGATTGAAGCCGCCGTATTCGAGCAAATGCCGGAGGGTTCTATTGAGAGCAAAGACGTTCGCCTGACGCTGTCGCTGCATGGTCAGGTGCAGGAATACGACACCCGCATGAAGATCGTAAAGCTGGCCAACGGCGGCGTTGCCGTCAGCACTGAACAACCATTGCTGGTTGAAGCAAAAACCTTTGGCTTCACTGAGGCTATTGAAGCCCTGCGCGAAATTGCCGGGTTGTCGTCTATCGCAGCCGCAGTCCCGGTCACGGCTAATCTGGTGTTTCGGATTGTAGACTAAAAAGCTGGGGCAGGCAGAAGTTCGTGAGAAGTTGCAGCTAAAGCCTTGCCCTTATACTCTTTGAGCGCCAACTAAATCCACTCATGGCCCTGCGGCGCTTTTCAACATGACAGTTTCCTACTCCCCCGCCTTAAAAAGGGCAGCAAATAGCGTCCCGCACCAGTGCCTGTGCCAAAAATAATATTCAGGAACTATGAAGATGCAGAAACGATCAAAACTCGATCCTTATGTGTTCTGGCCAGCTATTGCCGTACTACTGGTCATTACGGCGCTCCTGGTAGGTTTTCAGGACACTGTCGCGCCTGTGATTACGCAGGCGTTAAGCATGATCACCCACCAGATGGACTGGGTCTTCGAATTTCTGACGTTTGGCATCTTTATTCTGTTGCTGTGGTTTGCGGCTGGGCGTTATGGAAAAATCCGCTTCGGTGATGATGCCGCAGGCCCGGCATTCGGAAATTTCAGTTATGGTGCCATGCTGTTTTGCGCCGGGATGGGTACCAGTATCATGTTCTGGTCGATCATAGAGCCGATGTACTACTACCAGGGCCCGCCGTTTCAGATTGAAGGCCAGACTGCCGCAGCCGCCGAATGGGCACTGAGTTACGGGCTGTTCCACTGGGGCGTTTCGGCCTGGGCTATCTACACTCTGCCCACCATCGTGATTGCCTACTCGCTTTACAATAAAGGTAACAAATCGCTCAAAATCTCCCAGGCCTGCAAGGGCGTGCTTGGCAGTAAGGCAGATGGCTGGATTGGTCGCATCATTGATATCTTGGTTATCTGGTCTCTGGTTGGCGGGCTGGGTACCTCGCTGGGGCTTGGCGTGCCGATGATCGCTGCCGGCATTGGCGATCTTTTTGGCTTTGAGCAATCCACTCCGCTGAGTATTGGCATTATCCTGATCTGGTCGGTTATTTATCTGACCAGTGCCACCTTGGGGCTGGAAAAGGGTATCAGTAAACTCAGCAACATCAACGTGTACCTGGCACTTACCCTGGCGATTTTTGTGCTGATTGTAGGTCCTACAAGCTTTTTGCTGTCTTACTTCACCGACAGTTTTGGGCAGATGGCTCAAAACTTTTTACGTATGAGCTTCTACACAGACCCGGTTCACCAGAGCGGTTTCCCTCAGGACTGGACGGTGTTCTACTGGGTATGGTTCGCTTGCACAGCGCCATTCCTTGGCCTGTTTGTGGCGCGCATATCAAAAGGGCGCACCATCAAGTCTGTGATCGTGAACATGCTGGCCTGGGGTACCCTGGGTGGCTGGCTGTATTTTGCAGTGATGGGCGGGTATGCCATGGACCTGCAACTGTCCGGGGCGTTCAATGTTGTGCAGAGTATGGCGGATAACGGCAATGCTCAAACAATTATCAATGTACTCAATACCCTTCCGCTAGCGAAAATTGCCGTACTGTTCTTTGTGGTTCTCGGGTTTATCTTTCTGGCCACCTCGCTGGACTCCGCATCATTTGTATTAGCCTCTACCGCATCCACCTCCGCCGGGGATGGTGAAGAGCCCGCGGTTTGGCACACGGTTACCTGGGGCATACTCATGGCGGTGTTGGCCATATCGTTGCTTTTGATTGGCGGGTTGAAGGTTGTGCAGTCGTCGACGGTTATGGTGGCCATTCCGATACTCATCATTTATATACTTTTGACCGTGTCTATTTTGCGCTGGTTGCGCCAGGATCACGGCCTGCAGGAGGAGCAGTAATGGGCGTTTTTGATGTAGATTACAGCAAAATCCGTGAACGGACCGATCTGCCTTATAGCGTTAAGGTAACGGAGCATACACCCATACCGCTTTCCGACGGTACCGTGCTTTCTGCCAAGCTCTGGCTGCCCGAAGGCCTGGCGAAAGCCCGGGGCGTGGTTCTGGAGTATCTTCCGTATCGGAAAGATGAGTTTACTGCCCTGCGGGATGAGATCCGCCATGGATATTTTGCCGGCTGCGGTTATGCGGCTATACGGGTAGATATTCGGGGTACGGGCGATTCGAGCGGGATTATCCAGGACGAATACCCTGTTCAGGAGCAGGAGGATTGCCTGGAAGTATTCGATTGGATTGCCGCGCAGGAATGGTCTGCGGGCAATGTTGCCATGATCGGCAAATCCTGGGGTGGCTTCAATGGCTTGCAAATGGCGGTCCGCAATCACCCGGCCTTGAAAACCATCATCAGCCTGTGCTCCACCGACGACCGTTATGCCGACGATGTGCATTATCGCGGCGGTACCCTGATGGGTTCAGACATGCTGTGGTGGGCATCCACCATGTTTGCCTATAACGCCCGCCCGCCATTCCCACGGTTTGTTGGAGACCAGTGGCGAGACATGTGGCTGGAGCGCATGGAGAAAACGCCACCCTTTGTAGAAACCTGGCTTGAACACCAGCAGCGCGATGTCTATTGGGAGCAAGGCTCGGTTTGTGAGGATTACAGCGCCATCCGTATTCCTGTGCTCACCATGAGTGGCTGGGCAGACGGCTATACCGATGCAGTCTTTCGGCTTATGGACAATCTCGACGTGCCCAAGCGCGCCATCATCGGCCCCTGGGCCCATGAGTTCCCCGACCTTGCCATTCCAGGCCCCCAGATTGGCTATCTGCAGGAGTGTATAAGCTGGTTCGATCGCTGGCTGGCCACTGACGCCACCAGCGAGCCCCACGAAGACAGCTTTATTGTGTACTTGCAGGACAGCGTGGCGCCCCAGACCAGCTATGACTACCGGGAAGGGCAGTGGGTGGATCTGTTGGCTACAGATATTTCCAGCGTGGATGTAATGGAGTCTTTATCAGGCCAGCAAACGCTGATTAATCGCCAGCACCATGGTATGTACTCCGGTGTGTTCTGCCCCTTCGGTCAGGAGGGCGATCTGCCGGATGACCAGACAATTGATAATGCATTGGCCGCCACCTGGACTCTGCCGGTAGCCGATGAACCCCTCAATTTGCTGGGCAACCCCCGCGTTAATTTGTGGCTGAAGAGTGATCAGCCCACGGGCAATGTGCACGCTCGCTTAACCGATGTGTCGCCCACTGGCGAGAAAACCTACATCACCGCCGGCCAGTTCAATCTTACCCACCGCCATTCCCACGCAAGCCCCGAGGCCTTGCCCGTGGATGAGTGGTTTGATGTGAGCTTCCGGCTGGATGCCATAGGGTATCAACTGCCAGCCGGGCACCGCCTGGAAATCAGCTTGAGCCCCACTTACTGGCCACAGATCTGGCCCTCGGTTTCTTTGGCCAGGCTGGAAGTGGATCTTGATCGTAGCCAGATTCTGGTGCCCCAATGTGCGGAACCTGTGCTGACCGAACTGCCGTTTACTCAGGCTGAAACTGCCAAACCCTTGGAAAAGACCATCCTTCGGGAGGGCAGCCGTACTCGGCAGGTCATCAAATCCCTGACCACTCATGAGTGGGTACTGGACGATTTTTCCGACGAAGGCCTGCGCATGCTGGATCACAATGGCATTACCTACGGCACAAAAAACCACAACATCTGGCGCATCCAGGAGAATGATCCTTTGAGCGCGGTAACCGAGTCAAACTGGGAAGTGGATCTGAGTGATGCTGATATCAGTATTCATGTGGAAACACAGAGCAGGCTTTCCTGCGATGCAGACAACTTCTATCTGGTAAACAGCATGCAGGCCTATGAAGAAGGCAAGGAGGTATTCCGGAACACCTGGGAAAAGACCATTCCTCGCCGTTTCTGTTGATTCCGGGTAGAGTGCTCGAATAAGAGGAGCTAATCCTCAGTTGATCAAGCGAACTCTGGGGAGGGATTCTGCTTCGGCCCAGTTGACTGTTGCCGGCTGGGTATCCTTGTCTGTAAACAGATGCCCGATTTCTGGTACTGCATAACGCAGGTCGCCGCGAGTCGGGCGTTGCTGATTAAACTCGGCGTGGCTTATGCCAACCTCCCAGATGTTATCCGAGCCTTCGCTGGCCCAGCCCTCGGGGCGCAACTCAACCCGCACTTCAGAACCGATAAGGCTGACCGCTTCAATACGCAGTGGCAGATTGGCATGGGCTACAGGCGCTGTAGCAAGGCGTACCTCATGAGGGCGCAGGTAAAGCTGTGCGTTGCCCTGATGTTCAATGCCGGGCACGGTGACCCAGGCGTTGCCCTGATTCAAACGGCTGTGTTGTACCTCGCCCGACAGCACGTTTACCTGCCCGAGAAAATCGAACACAAAACGGCTGTCAGGGCGGGCGTAAAGCTCAGTCGGCTCGTTTACCTGCTCCACATTACCCTGGCTCATGACTACTACCTGATCCGATAGCTCCAGAGCTTCTTCCTGGTCGTGAGTCACGAAAATACTGGTGAAATGGAACTCATCGTGCAAATTCCGTAGCCAGCGCCGCAGGTCTTTACGCACCTTGGCGTCCAGAGCACCGAAAGGTTCATCCAAGAGCAGAATTTTAGGCCGTGTGGCAATGGAGCGGGCAAGGGCTACGCGCTGTTTTTGACCGCCAGAGAGTTGAGCGGGGAAGCGATTAGCCAAGTGTGGCAACTGGATCATTTCCAACAACTCGTTAACGCGCTTCTGAATTTCCGCTTTGGGAGGGCGCTGTTTGCGGGGTAACGAATCCAGGCCAAATGCGATGTTTTGCGCAACGGTCATGTGCCGAAACAGGGCGTAATGCTGAAACACAAAACCGATGTTGCGGTCACGCACGTGCAGTTTGGTTACGTCTTGGCCAGAGAAGGCAATTTGGCCGCTATCAGCAGATTCCAGACCAGCAATAATGCGTAGCAGTGTCGTTTTTCCGGAACCTGATGGCCCCAGTAGTGCTGTCAGTTTTCCCTCAGGTATATCCAGAGAGACGTTGTTGAGCGCCTGAAATTTGCCAAAACGCTTGCTGATGCCATCAACAGTGATAGTCATTACGCTGTCTCCTCTGTTTGCAGACGATTCAAAGTGCGTGTCTGTCGCCATTCCACGAAACCTTTAACAGCCAGCGTAAATACGGCAATACCGGCCAGTAATGAAGCGCTGGCAAACGCGCCAACGATATTGTAATCCTGATACAACAGCTCCACGTGCAGGGGGAGGGTGTTGGTTTGCCCGCGGATATTGCCAGACACCACCGATACCGCACCAAACTCGCCCACTGCCCGAGCGTTGGTGAGGACCACACCGTAAATCAGCGCCCACTTGATGTTGGGCAGAGTGATTGTGCGGAATATCCTCCAGCCAGAGGCGCCTAGCACCACACCGGCTTCTTCTTCCTCGCTGCCTTGCTGTTGCATGAGCGGGATCAGTTCGCGGGCAACAAACGGGCAGGTAACAAATACGGTAACCATCACAATGCCAGGCCAGGAAAACATCAGCTGCATGTCGTAATCAGCCAGCCAGCTGCCAACCCAACCATTGCGACCGTAAAGCAGAAGGTACAACAAGCCGGCCACAACCGGAGATACCGCAAACGGAATATCAATCAGAGTGATCAGTAACTTGCGGCCGGGAAAACGAAAGCGTGTAACAAGCCAAGCCAGTGCAGTACCAAAAACCAGGTTAAGAGGTACGGTAAGCGCAGCTACAAACAGTGTGAGGCCAATGGCATGTAGTGTGTACTGATCCGTTAGATTATCTGCCAGGGTTCCCCAGCCAGCACCCAATGCCTCAACAAAAATCACGAGTAAAGGCACTATTAACAAAGCCAGTGCCACAGCTACAGCAATGCCGATCAACAGCCATTTTATTACCGGGGTGTCGCCAACACGGCGGTGCCGGGAAGATTGGGAGGCATTCATGAAACTAGCGCCCCTCTACGCGTTTAAGGTAACGGGCTTGCCAAAGGGTGATTGCAAAAAGCATCACCAGCGACACCATCAACACCACAGACGCTATGGCGCTGGCCGCTGCATAGTCGTATTCCTGCAAGCGGACAAAAATCATCAGGCTAGTGACTTCGCTTACGTAAGGCATGTTGCCTGCAATAAAGATAACGGCACCGAACTCACCCAGGCTGCGGGTAAACGACAAGGCCACACCAGTCAGCAGAGCCGGCCAAAGGGCAGGAAAGATTACCCGTCGAAATACCAAGCCATCGCTGGCGCCAAGGCTAACAGCCGCCTCTTCGTCTTCAGGGGCGAGCTCTTCCAGTACCGGCTGAACCGTTCGTACTACAAAAGGCAGGCTGGTAAATGCCATGGCTACAACAATGCCTACAGGCGTAAAGGCAACCTCAATGCCCAGCTTGCTCAGCCATTGACCGTACCAGCCGTTTTCTGCAAACAGTGTGGCGAGAACGATGCCGGCGACAGCTGTTGGTAACGCAAATGGCAAATCAACTACTGCATCAATCAGGCGCTTTCCAGGGAATTCATAACGCACCAGAACCCAGGCCAGAAGCAATCCGAAGAGGCCGTTAAACAATGAGGCAGCTAGCGCTGCCAAAGCAGTAACTTTGTAAGAGGCGACTACACGTGGGTCGGTGATCACAAACCAGAACTGATCGAAGCTCATGGCAGAAACTTCCATCACCAGCCCGGTCAGTGGAAGCATCAAAATCAGGCTGATAAACAGAAGCGAAATACCGAGGCTCAAACCGAACCCCGGTAGTACCCGCTTGCTGCGGTTTCCGATCCGTGGCCAGCGCTGAGAGATCACAGCGCTGGCTTGGTTAGCCGTGGACATGAATTACCGCCGGCGCTGCAGTTGGTCGAGCTTGCCGCCGCTGGCAAAGTGCTCTTTAGTGGCGTTTTCCCAGCTGCCAGCAATGGCGTCGATGGGCAGCAGCTTTACTTCTGGAAAGCGGTCTGACGTTTCCTGCTTCACCGTCTCATCGTGAACCCGGTAGTTGAATCCAGCCAGCAGGCGCTGGGCGTCTTCGCTGTACAGGTGCTCCAAGTAAGCTTTAGCAAGATCCTCGGTTTTGTTCTGCTTCACGTATTCGTCGATCCAGGTAACCGGGAACTCTGCCAAAAAGCTTACCTTGGGTGTGACAACTTCATATTCACCATTGTCGTAACGGTCGGCCAGGTTCAAAACCTCTGATTCAAACGTCAGCAGAACATCACCAATCTCACGCTCGATAAACGTGGTGGTTGCACCGCGTCCACCGCTGTCGAATACCTTCACGTGAGAAAGGAAATCCTGCAGGAAGCTGTCAATTTTCTTCTGGTCGTCGCCAAAGCGGTCTTGAGCATAACCCAGTGCTGCCAGATAGGTGTAGCGGCCGTTGCCTGAGGTTTTCGGGTTGGGCATCACCAGGGCCACATCTTCTTTAATCAGATCGTCCCAGTTTTGAATGTTCTTCGGGTTACCCTTGCGCACCAAAAAGGCCATGGTGGAGTAGTAGGGCGAACTGTTGTTAGGCAAACGCTCAGCCCAGTTCTCTGGAATCAGGCCGCCACGGGCGTGCAGGATATCGATGTCGGTAACCTGGTTGAAGGTTGCTACATCAGCTTTCAAGCCCTGGATGATGGCCTGTGCCTGCTTTGAGGAGCCCGCGTGAGATTGGCTGACTTCAAGCGTTTCGCCGGTTTTCTCTTCCCAGTACTGGTTGAAGTGCACGTTGTAAGCAGCAAACAGTTCCCGGGCAATGTCATAGGAGGTGTTAAGCAGTTCACGGTCGGCGGACACCGCCGGTTGTGCAAAGAGTGAAGCGCTTAGCGCAAGACCGGTGACCAGGCCTTTGAGTTTACTTGGCATGACAATCCCCTAAACCAGATGATTTGATGGGAAGTAATCTAACAAAGGCAGCTTAAAGCTTGAAAGAATATTAAATCATTTATTCATATCTTTATGGAATAAGGGGGTGCAGCGATTCAATATCGACAAAGGGTATATCTTCGGATGCGCCCTTTGTCGTTAAAATATGGTCGGGAGGGTAGGGAGTGAAGTTGTTTTATGCGCTTACTCATCCATTCTCACCCGTCTTGATCTACCACATTCGCCAGTGCTCACCGGTAATATTCTCGCTAGTGCAGGCTTGTTTGTTCGCCAGGCAGGTGCAAGAAACCTGGACTAATATACTAAGCACGGTGGTTAAGTTTGTTTATCAAGTAAATCTTCGTAAGGTTTTTCGCTGATGTTCAGATTAACAATGCAATTTGGAGATGGCTTCATGCTTAAAAAATATATTATATCCAGCTTGCTGTTGGCCGGTCTTGGTCTGACGTCTCTGGGCGTGCATGCAGCCTGGACGCTCGACTCAGAGAGCTCGTCACTGCACTTCGTATCGATCAAAAACGGTACAACCGCCGAAATACATAGCTTTGCAGAGCTGCAAGGGAAGGTTGGTGATGATGGAAAGGTGAATGTGGTTGTTCATCTGGATAGCGTTGACACTGACATTCCGATCCGCGACGAGCGCATGCGCGAGATGCTATTTGAGACGGACACAATGCCAGTAGCCACAGTGACTGCCCAGATTGATGCTGCAGCATTCGAGCAAATGCCGGAAGGTACTGCTGAAAGCAAAGACGTTCGCCTGACGCTGTCGCTGCACGGTCAGGTGCAGGATTACGACACCCGCATGAAGATTGTAAAACTAGCCAACAGCGGCGTTGCCGTCAGCACTGAACAGCCGTTGCTGGTTGAAGCGAAAGCCTTTGGCTTTGTTGGAGCTATTGAAGCCCTGCGCGAAATTGCCGGGTTGTCGTCTATCGCAACAGCAGTCCCGGTGACGGCAAACCTGGTGTTTCGGGTTTCGGACTAAAGTGCTGGGGTAGGCATAAGTTCGTACGACGTTGCAAGTTACGTGTCAGCACAGAGTGAAATTCGGCGGGTTGAGGTAGTGGCAGCGTAGAAGGTTTCGAGTTTTTATTGAGTTGGTTTTGCGCTGCCAAAAAAACAAAAAAGCCAGATCACCTGTAAGTGTCTGGCTTGATTGGGGAATTTGGTCGGGACGGTAGGATTTGAACCTACGACCCCTTGCACCCCATGCAAGTGCGCTACCAAGCTGCGCTACGCCCCGATTCGCTAACGTTCGCCGTTTCAAAGCTGAGCTTTGCTGGCGAGTGCCATTGAGACTTAAAAGAGGAATCTCAGTGGCTTAGCGGGAGCGAAGTCTACACTAGCCCAAGATGAAAATAAACAGGCACAGTGAATTTCGCTCTAAAATTTCTAACGTAGCTTGGTTTCCCTGAGTTTTTGGACGAATTCCGGTGGGTCAAAGCTATCGGGTTGCGAATCGGCCCAGTATTTATCGAAGACTGCCATGCCGGTTTTCCCTTCAAGCAAGGCGCCGGGTTCCAGAAAGGGAAACAGATCTATGTATGAGTGCACCACTGTTTTCGATACGCGGCGCACAATGTGCTCAGGACCGAGTTCCGAGGTATCGCGTAAGCCGGCGGCTTCCAGAAGATTTTGCAGGGCCTCCATAGTGTTTTTATGGAAGTTGTATACTCTTTGGCTTTTATCCTCTACGTCCAGCTTCTTTCCCCGCCTCGGGTCTTGGGTAGCTACACCGCTTGGGCATCGGCCAGTATGGCAATTCAAGGCTTGAATGCAGCCCAGTGAGAACATGTAGCCACGCGCAGCGTTGCACCAGTCTGCGCCCAGGGCGAGCGTGCGGGCAATATTGAAGGCTGAGGTGATTTTTCCGGCAGCACCGATGGATATGTCTTCTCTCAGGTTGGTGCCCACCAGCGTGTTGTGCACAAGAAGCAGTGCCTCAGTCATGGGAGTGCCGATACGGTTGATGAACTCCAGGGGAGCAGCGCCTGTGCCACCTTCTCCCCCATCTACTACGATAAAGTCCGGCTTTCGGCCAGTCTCAAGCATGGCTTTTACAATTGCGAACCACTCCCATGGGTGGCCGATAGCCAGTTTGAAACCCACTGGCTTGCCTCCTGAAAGCTCACGCAATCGGTCCATAAATTCAAGCAGTTCAATCGGTGTGGAAAAAGCCGAATGTTGGGGAGGGGAAACGCAATCCTCACCGACCGACACGCCTCGGGCTTCGGCAATTTCCGGTGTGACTTTGGCCCCGGGTAGAATGCCGCCATGGCCCGGTTTCGCACCCTGAGATAGTTTGACCTCTATCATTTTTACCTGATCGAGCGTGGCGTTTTTCCTGAACATCTCAGGGTTGAATGTTCCGTCTTTGTTGCGACAGCCAAAGTAGCCGGAGCCAATTTCCCAGACCAGATCGCCACCGGGTTGTTTGTGATAGGTGGAAATGGAGCCTTCACCCGTATCGTGGTAAAAGCCACCCATTTTTGCGCCAGTGTTCAGGCTGAGAATTGCGTTTGCAGAGAGAGCACCAAAACTCATGGCTGAAATGTTAAAAATACTTGCGTTGTAGGGTTTGGCGCAGCGTGAGCCAATTTGCACGCGGAAATTGCTATCCGCGATTTTGGATGGCCTCAATGAGTGATTGATCCACTCGAAACCATCTTCGTACATTTTAAGCTGTGAGCCGAATGGGCGCTTGTCGAGCACATCTTTTGCACGCTGGTAAATAATGGTGCGTTGGTCTCTTGAGAATGGCTGTTCGTCGTTATCTGACTGGATAAAATATTGGCGAATTTCCGGGCCTATGGATTCGAATAAGTAGCGAAAGTGAACCATGATCGGGTAGTTGCGGCTGATCGTGCGCTTCTTCTGCAGCAGGTCGTAAGTGCCAAGAGTGCTCAGAGCACCAAAGATGACAGGGAAGATGTAGCCTGCCTTGAAGTGCAGGCTCAGAACCAGAGAAACAAGAAAGCCAGCAATGCTTATCACATAGGCTGAGTAGCGCATCGGAAATGTGGATGTTTTCTGCATGGGTTTCTCGCTTGATTCCTTAAGGGTTGTGAATGGCTCGGATCGTTTCTCTCAGATAGCAGTATATCGATACGGCGGCTGGCGGATAGTCGACCGCTGGCGTTTTTGGCTTTTACTGCTCTGCCTTTGGTCTATGCTAAAAGTGTACATGCTGTGCTTTTGATGTTTTGAGCTCAAAACATTAACATGGCGCGTCGGTAACATTTGAACCCGGATTATGACGAATTTCCGATACTAAATTCAGAATCAGGAGGCGCCATCACGTGGGCGACGTAATTAAAGACGAGTATCAAACAGATTACGTAGCCGGCCAGGATAACGTAAGACCATTCGGGCTGGATCTGCACGCACCTGTATTTCCGATTACTTCAATACTGGTGGTGATTTTTGTCGTTGGGACCCTCATGTTCCCCACAGCGGCTAACGAACTGCTGGTTGGGACAAAAGACAGCATCATCGAAAACTTCGACTGGTTCTTTCTGCTGAGTGCCAACGTATTTGTTGTGGTGTGTATTGCATTGATTTTTATGCCTGTGGGTAAGATTCGCTTGGGCGGAATGGATGCCAAGCCTGATTTTTCTACCCTTTCCTGGTTTTCAATGCTGTTTGCCGCAGGCATGGGTATTGGCCTGATGTTCTGGGCTGTGGCAGAGCCTGTTGCTTATTACACCGATTGGTTCGGTACGCCGTTCGGGGTTGAGGCCAACACGCCTGAAGCGCGCAAGCTTGCCATGGGCGGAACTATGTATCATTGGGGCCTTCACCCTTGGGCTGTGTACTCTATTGTTGCGCTTTCTCTGGCGTTCTTTGCGTACAACAAGAATATGCCGCTAACCATTCGTTCGGCGTTTTTCCCGCTTTTGAAAGACAAAGTTTGGGGCTGGCCGGGCCATATCATCGATACTCTGGCGGTTGTGGCCACAATTTTTGGCTTGGCGACATCCCTCGGGTTTGGTGCACAACAGGCCGCCTCTGGCCTTAATTACCTGTTTGGCATGGGTTCCGGCATCAACGTTCAAATGGCGATCATTGTTGGTGTAACGGCTGTTGCACTGATTTCGGTTCTGCGGGGTCTTGATGGCGGAGTCAAAGTACTGAGCAATATCAACATGTCGCTGGCGGGGATTCTTCTGTTTTTCGTTATTTTTGCCGGCCCCACCATGAGTATTCTGGAAAATCTCTGGGCAACGAGTTCCAGCTATGTAAGCAACGCGCTGGCGTTCAGTAACCCGTTCGGACGTGACGACGAGGCCTGGATGCGTGGTTGGACTGTGTTCTATTGGGCATGGTGGATTTCCTGGTCGCCATTTGTAGGCATGTTTATCGCGCGGGTTTCCAAGGGACGGACGGTTCGAGAGTTTGTGACAGCTGTGCTGATTATCCCCACCATTATTACCGCAGTATGGATGAGTTCCTTTGGTGGTGCAGCGCTTGAACAAATTGATCAGGGCATTGGTGCATTGGCAGAAGAGGGCATCACTGAAGTGTCTCTGGCTATGTTCCAGATGTTTGCAAACCTTCCGCTGACAGAAATTCTGTCGTTTGTCGGGATTGTGCTGGTGCTGGTGTTTTTCATAACCTCATCGGATTCCGGTTCGTTGGTGATCGATAGCGTGACTGCAGGTGGTAAAACGGATGCACCCACTGCACAGCGTGTGTTCTGGGTGATTATGGAGGGCGCTATTGCCGCTGCGCTGATCTTCGGCGGTGGCGCAGATGCGTTGAGCGCTATCCAGGCTTCTGCTGTGAGTGCCGGGTTACCGTTCACGGCGATTCTGCTGATCATGACCTGGGGCTTGCTGAAAGGCTTGACCCATGAGCGCAAGTTGCTGATCGCAAGAGGCGAGATGACATAAACAGCAAGGCATAAAAAAACCGGAGCTTGTCTCCGGTTTTTTTATGCCTGGTATTCAGGGATTAAAGGCTGGCGAAGGTTTCCATAGCGTAATTCGCGCGCTCTCTGGGTGTGAAGTGGGGGCGCTTGAGGCTTTCAACTGCTCGCAGTCTTGGCAGCAAGCCGCGGCCATTAGCCATTTGGATTGCCAGGCCAGGTCGGGCATTCAGCTCAAGCAGCAGTGGGCCATCGTGGGCATCCACTACTAGGTCAACACCCATATAACCTAAACCAGTTGCTTCGTAGCAACGCGACGCCATCTCCAGCATCTCGTCCCAGGCATCAATATTGATGTTTTCCAGAGGCAGGCCAGTATCAGGGTGGAGTGTAATGGGGCGGTTGAACTGCACGGCGTTCAGGCTTTTGCCTGTGCCCAGATCCAAACCCACGCCCACTGCGCCCTGGTGCAAGTTTGCCTTGCCATCAGATGCCGTGGTGGCAAGGCGCAGCATAGCCATAACCGGGTAACCCTGGAACACGACGATGCGGATGTCAGGAACGCCCTGATGTGAATAGCGGGCCAGTGACTGATCGGACTCCACCAAGTCTTCAACAATGGCGACGTCTGGTGTGCCTGCCAGAGAATAAAGGCCGGCCAGAATGTTAGTCAGGTGTCGTTCCAGCACCGAAGCGCCAACGCGAGCGCCCGAAGCTTTCACATAGCCGTCGCCATCCCGGCCGGTGATCACTGTAATACCTTTGCCGCCAGATCCCTTTGCGGGCTTGATGGCAAAGCCTGCCAGCCCTTCAGCCATCTCCCTGAAGCGAGAGATTTCATGCTGGTGTTTTACAACTTGCAGCAGCTTTGGTGTTTTTACGCCGTATTCCGCAACAGCCAGCTTGGTTTTGAGTTTATTGTCTACCAGCGGGTAGGACGAACGCTCGTTGTAACGAGCGATATAATCCACGTTACGCCGATTCATGTTCAACATGCCCAGGCGGTTCAGTGCGCGCGGAGAGATCCAGTCCATATCAGTCGTAGACCTTCATTGCGGTAAAGCGTTTGAGCTCGCTGAGCTTGTAGCCGGTGTATTGACCCATCAATAGAATCAGCCCCAGAATTGTCAGGTGCAGTTCGGGGAAGTTGAATGTGAGGTGGCCTGCAAGGGGCGCGCTCATTAATAAGTAAGCACAAATTGCAACGAACAGACTGCCAGAACCTTGCACCAGTACCTCTTGGCCGCCTTCCTCTTCCCAAAGAATCGACATTCGCTCAATCGTCCAGGCGATGATCACCATAGGAAAGAAGGTTACGGTCATACCTGTATTGAAACCCATCTGGTAACCAAAGATGCTCAGGCCTGCGGTAATGAAAATAACCAGAATAATCAGGGCAGATATCCGTGACACGAGCAGTAAGTTCAAGCTCGAGAGGTATCCGCGCATTGCCAAACCAATAGACACCACCGAAAGGAAGGCAACGAGGCCCGGTACCAGTGTGGTTTGAACAAATGCCACGGCAATCAGTACCGGCATGAACGTACCCGAGGTTCGGATGCCAATCACGATGCGCATGAAGGCCACCACAAGCGCCCCGAGAGGCAGTAGCAAAAGCATGCGGAACATGCTCTGCTCTTCAATCGGAAGCTCATAGAAGCTCAGAAAACCCAAGCCGTTGCCATCAGATTGCATGGCGGCTAGCTGGAGCGCTGGTATGGTTTGGCGGAGTATGGAGAAACTGATCTCGGAGTTATCTCCGCCCACAACATCGAGCAAAGATTCAGAGCCTTGCCGCCAAAGCAGCAGGTCATCGGGAACGCCCTGAGCAGCAGTTTTCGGATTCAGGGTGAGCCATCGTTCCCCATTATATATTTGCAGGAAGGGCGTTAGTTGCTGCCTCCGGCGGGCGTCCTCAAGCTTCAGGCCATCGGCCGTGCGCGCAGGAATGCCGGAGTGGTTAAGCATATTAACCAGCAACTGGAGGTAATTGTCCTCAGATACGAGAAGCGTTGTGTTCTGAACGCGGGTGTCTGGCTGCATTAGCCGAATCAGTTCCCGTGTCATGCTTTCTGGAGTGCTTGAGCGAGCTTCCGCCTGCGCCAGAATTTCCCGCACAGCGGTGGCTTGGGGCTCCTCCCAGAAGAGACGCCTGGTTTTTGGCGGCTGGGCTGGAGGGATGGGCTCTGCCCCGGGGTCGGGTATAAATTGTGCCTTGAAGTACAGAGTTTGCGGGCCCGCTACTTCTCGTTTTGTCCACTCAGCGCGCCGGCTACCAGACTTATCGATGATCGAAAAGCCATAACCTGGCGATGCAGCCTGCTCTGTGAGAATTCTGAATCCGGGCGGTTGCTCGGGAACGTTAAGGCTTGCAACTACGGGTTGATTAGAGCCATTAAAATCTACCCGGGCTTCAACCATCCACACCGGGTGTTGCTCCCCGGTAAGCCAGGGAATGCCCAGTTCAACGTGCCGCCAAACGGCGAGTGAAATACCTGCAGTAATCAGCAGAAAAACAGCGATATAAAACGGTAGGCGGGAGGGGCTGCTCACGGTTAATTCCCGTTGTCGTTATCTGTGCGAATTGATTCAGGCAGCTCTGTCGCATACTCCTTGCCGACATCAATCAGCATGACATCCCGCAGTACGTTGCGGCCGATAAGCGCCTGGTATGTGAGGTTGCTCCTGTCTGAAAGCGTAAACTCTGCTACTTGTTGGTGGTCGCCAATTGAGAACTGAAGTTCCACAACTACCCGCCGTTCAGCGCCTTCTGCGCTTGCCTGTATCACCTTTACACGCCGGGAAATCTCTTTCTCGAGGGTAACAAATTCTTCTGAGCCAGGAACAGGCACATCAAAGCGAACCCAGTTGCTGCCGTCGCGCTCGAAGCGGGTAATGTTGCGTGCGTCGATGGAGGACGTTTCAGCACCGCTATCAATACGTGCCTTGTAAATCAGGCCGGGGCCAGCCAGATAAAAGTTTTCAACTTCACCAACAATCACTTTGCCTTTGAGTCGATCAGCCCGGCCCTTTGTTCTGTCACTGTCCGGGCATGCTTTCTGGGCCGGAATGGGCGGACAAGAAGGTTTGGCAACTTGTGTTGCAATGGCTTCCAGCACTTTTTGCGTTGCGGCGTCGTTATGCTCCAGCAACGTGTTTTGGCGAACCGTCGCGTTGTTTTCCATGGTGACAAGTGTCGCACGCTGGGTTTGTACCGAGTTGCTGAGTTCGCCCAAGTCGGATTTGGGAACCATGAAATACTTGTCTGCCGAGCAACCCGTAAGCAGAACAGCGCCTGCTAAAACCGCAACGGACAACGTCGATAGACCAGCTCGCAATTGTTTAGAACGCATGAATAACCTCTGAGCCGGTTGCCGGCCACACTTGGAATGGAAGTAAGCGTGACGGTTTGAAAAATAATAATGGAGAACATCCGGGGCAGGAGTATACAACAACCGACGTGTGTATTTGCTTTACAGTTGGTTAAGGGAGAGATGCCATCTACGGACGTAACTGCTTAGCGGAACAGGAAGTGGTTGGTGCCGAGAATCTCGTCGGAACGTAAATATTCCTGAATAACCGGTGAGCAGTTGAGGTAAAAAAGAAGCAGCTCTTTTTGTACGTCCTGGTCCTGAACCCTGGCGGCAAAAACGATAAGGTCGCGTATTGCGTCGTCAGTGCCTGCGGCATCTACGTCGGGACTTTTTCCGTACCGGCTTTTGAGAAGGGCAGTAAGCCTCTCAAGATGGAACTCGCCTGTGTGGGTGATGTGAGGGAGAAGCCTGAAATCGTCTGAACCATAATAGTCAGGATCGCTTTCTCCGCATCCACTGAAGGGATTGGCTGTCTGTCGAAAATCAGCGCCCAGCTTTCGCCAGAGTTCTTTCAGCATGGTCATTAGTCCAGTTTGGTTCGGTACCGGCTTCAAAAGCCGTTAAAAAAGCGTAATCCATTATTTTTGGGCGATACAGACTCTTTTAATGGATATTACGGTGCGCGTCCAGAGCTGGATCTGGGCGCATTACCAAATTGCCAAGCAATCGTGATACAGCCCGTGCATGTGCCTCATAGCAAAAACCGCCGGCGAAAAGGCTGTTGCGTTCCTATAGAATGTAATACGTGAGTAAGCTCACGTTAATCCGGACAAATACTGAACGTATCAGAGGAGTTTTGCCTGTGCCCGATGCCGTCAGCGACTTTGTGGTGTCCCGGCCAGAGATGATGGCTGCATTGGTAGGCCTGCTGGTTGCAGTTTTGGTTGGTATTTCGGGGCTTAGGGCAAGGGTCAGGGCGGAGCGCCGGGTTGCAGGCCTGCAATCTGATGTTGCAGCTCACAGCCGGCGAATCGAAGAACTACTGGAAGAGCGCCAAAGTCAGGAGGCGAAGATTGACGCACTTGGGAGTGAGTTGAATGAGGCCCGTGCGCTATTGCGAGAACAGCAGGTGGTACTGAAGGAAGAGCGGCGATCGGCAGCGGAGAAGCTTGCATTGCTGGAGCGCAACCGGGATACGCTGAAGCAAGAGTTCGAAAATCTTGCTAACCGGATCTTTGAGCAGAAAAGCGAACGTTTTACTCAGCAAACCCGAACAAACATCGATACTCTTCTCAATCCCTTTCGTGATCAGTTACAGGACTTCCGAAAGCGGGTAGAGGATGTTTATACCACAGAAACCCGGGACAGACAGGCGCTTCGCAGCGAGATAAAGTCACTGCAGGATCTTAATCGTCAGATTACTGAAGAAGCTGCCAATCTTACTCGGGCCCTTAAAGGCGACAAGAAAATCCAGGGCAACTGGGGCGAATTGATTCTGGAGCGGGTTCTGGAGAAATCCGGGCTGCGTAAAGGCATTGAATACGATACCCAAGGCAGTTATCGGGATGCCGAAAACCAGTTGCTCCGGCCGGACGTGGTTGTGCACTTGCCAGATAGCCGCAACCTGGTGATTGATTCTAAAGTGTCGCTTGTGGCTTACCAGAAGTGGGTTACGGAAGAAGACGAGCGCGCCAGAGAAGGGGCCCTTAAAGAACACGTGGCAGCCGTGCGCAGTCACATTGTCACCCTCAGTGAAAAAGATTATAGCCAACTGGGCGGCTTGCACTCACCAGATTTTGTTTTCCTGTTTATGCCCATAGAGCCGGCCTTTGTGGCGGCTTTTCAGCAGGACGAGAACCTCTTCTCGGAAGCGTTTGAACGAAAGATTATTGTAGTAACACCAACAACACTGTTGGCAACCCTGCGCACAGTTGAAAACATCTGGCGCTATGAGCGACAGAGTCAAAATGCGCGTTTAATTGCGGAGCGTGCGGGCGCGGTTTATGACAAACTCAGGGTATTCGTGGAAGCCATGGAGCGACTCGGTGGTCAACTCCATACCGCGCAGGTGACCTACGACTCGGCCATGAACACACTTACCCGGGGCCGCGGCAATCTTGTATCTCAAGCGAACCGATTTGTTGAGCTTGGTGTTCGAGTGAAAAAAGAGCTGCCAAAAGCCATTATGGATCAGGCGGAGGTGGATTCTGAGCAGGAAGAGCCCCGCAAAGAGCCGGATTCGGAAAAACAGGCAATTGGTGCAGATAACGATCAGGAGTAAGTACCATGGCAGTAGGTTTGGGGAACAGCCGATTACCGGGTTGGGCGTTAAAAGGCCGCAAGCTGGCCAGCGTGGCGATTATAGTTTCGGCGCTCATGGCGGGCCAGGCAGCCGCATTGGCACCGGAGCATGAAACCCGGCGGCTGATGCTGGCCACTGAGGAGGCGGTTAATGCTGAAAGCTGGGGCGAAGCCAGTGAGTATCTTAATCGTTTGCAACTACTGGATGTGGAAAAGCCGGCTGATTACTACTACTACCGTGGCAGGGTGATGCTCCAGTCTTCTCACTTTAATGAGGCTCAGTCGGCGCTAGAGGCTTATGTAACCAAGGCGGGAGTGGAGGGAAGCCATTACCAGAATGCCTTGAAACTCATCACAGACATTGAGCGTGCGCGAAAAGTACAAACCCAGGTGCCTCAGGCTGATGGCGAGGCCAGAGTTGCGGTGATTGAACCGGCTGGAAATAAGCGGGCTGAATCTTTGCGCAAGTTGTATCTGGCAGACACAGACCGCGAAGCGCTGGTGTTGCACCTCAACAGCCTCTTGGGTGTTACAGGATGGCGAAAGGATCAGGCGGTTGTGCGCCTGGACCGGCCGGCGGATATTGAATACCGCCTGAACATCAGCGGAAATGCCATTGCGTATCAGGAGATCAAACGTAACAGCTCTGGTGGCGCTACACGCACAACTGGTCAAATCCCGGTGTTTGGGGTGAACCCGCAGGTGGAATGGCGGTGTGAGCCTGCCTTGGCAACTTGCTGGGTGTACGACCCGCGCGACGGCTCGCGCTTATTCCAGCTTTCGCACAGTCGGAGCCAGGCAGAAGAAGTGGCAGAGACTCTGGGCAGGCTGATTCGCAACTTGCAGGCGCCTTCAGGCTCTTAGCTCTTAGTGCTCGGTTTTGAGGTTGCCCCGCTCGCCTTCGCGATAGGCGCCCGGGGTAACGCCTGTCCATTTCTTGAAAGCCCGGTGGAAGGTTGAGGGCTCTGTGAAGCCTACCTTCTCTGCAATATCGTTAATGGACAGTTCTTGCCGGCTTAAATAGTAAATCGCCATATCCCTGCGCAGTAAATCCTTGATCTCCTGAAACGACGTGTTCTCCTGCTTTAGCCTGCGGCGCAGGGTTTGTGGGCTTGTGTGCATCTCGCCCGCAATCCACTCAAAGTCGGGTAGGGGTTTTGAAAAGTCGCGGCCGATGAGCCCTCTGATTCGCCCGGTGTAAGTGTTGCTTTCATCCGGGCGGGAGAGCAGGTCGGCTGGCGAGGTTTTCAGGAACTGTAAAATTTCCGGTTTGTCCCTGATAACAGGTGCCGAAAGAAAGCGTTTATCGAAGGTAAGCGCAGTGCAGTCAGAGTCAAACTCCAGAGGACAATGGAAAATATGGCGATACTCATCGCCATGAGCAGGCCTGGGGTAATTAAACTCGGCTTTCTCCAACTCTACTGGTTGGCCTACCAGCCAGCTCCCCAAACGGTGCCAGATAACCAGAATGCTCTCGCGCAAAAAATAATCCGGGTCGTGAATCTCGCCTTCAATACGGGACACCAGTTGCGCTTTCTGCCCGCCGGCTTTCAGTTCCATTGTGACCATGGGATCAAACAGCCGGGAAAACCGGTAGGCGCGCTGATAAACCGCTTCCAGCGTCGGGCAGTCGATAACCAGAGCACACATAGTGGCAAAGGTGCCGGCCCGAGCTCGCCGTGGGCCCATACCCAGGAACTCATCGTCCATGCGGCTCCATGCAATCTGCAACAGCGAGCTGAACTGATCGCTATTAACCCGGGCCATTTCAATGCGCAAAAGGTCCGGGGAAATGCCCGCATCCCGTAGCATTTTTCCGGTATCCAGCCCCAAGCGTTCAGCGCCAGACAGGGCAGCCTGCACAAAGTGCCGTGAAACGGTTAGATCAGACATTTCTTTCGCAATCCCTTTGAAACCAGACCCATCATAAAACCCCCTAGTCACAATGCAACCCAAGCCACTGTAAGAATTGGCTAATCGTTATGGCGCAACAGGTGGTTGGCCCTGTTGCCAAAAACATGCAGCATGGGGTGACCAAGAACAAACTATCACTTATTAAGGAGAACTCTATGGCTGGCCCGCTGACTTCAATGAAAATTTTGGACTTCAGCACACTACTGCCCGGACCATACGCCACCATGCTTTTGGCAGATATGGGCGCGGAAGTGCTGCGAGTAGAAGCGCCAGACAGGGTAGACCTTACCCGTGTGATGCCGCCCCACGATGCTGGCGTAAGCACTGCCCATGCATTTCTCAATCGGGGTAAGACGTCACTGGCGCTCAACCTGAAAAAAGAAGGCAGCAGGGAAAAGATTCTGGAACTGGTGAAGGATTACGACATAGTGATCGAACAGTTTCGCCCCGGTGTTATGGACCGGTTGGGCATTGGTTATGAAACCCTGAAAGCCATCAACCCCAAACTCATCTATTGTGCAATCACAGGCTATGGCCAGACAGGCCCATACAAAGACCGGGCAGGGCACGACATAAACTACCTCTCCATAGCCGGCGTTAGCAGCCATTGCGGCCGTGAAGACAGCGGCCCCCCACCCATGGGCATCCAGATTGCGGACGTAGCTGGCGGCTCCCACCACGCAGTAATGGGCATACTCGCAGCGGTGATCCATCGCCAGCAAACCGGAGAAGGGCAGTTTGTTGATATCAGCATGACCGACGCCGCCTTCGCGCTCAACGGTATGGCCGGTGCCGCTAACCTGGCTGGTGGCCAGGAGCAGAAGCCCGAGGGCGCCATGCTCAATGGTGGTTCTTTCTATGACTACTACAAAACCCAGGATGGCCGTTGGCTATCTGTAGGAAGCCTGGAGCCACAGTTCTCCACAAGGTTGTGCGATATTCTTGAGCTGGCGGATATGAAGAGCTTTGCCCTGAGCCAGAACCCTGAGCACCAGAAAGCATTCAAAGCTGCGCTGAGTGAAAAGATACAGCAGAAAACGTTGGAGCAGTGGCAGGCTATCTTTGCTGATGTGGATGCCTGTGTGGAACCGGTCTTGACGATTGCTGAGGCGGCTGAACATCCTCAGTTAAAAGCCAGGGATATGGTGATTGGCGTTGATCGTGGGGATGGGACGTTGCAGAGGCAGATTGGGTTTCCGATTAAGTTTGAGAAGACGCCTGCGGCGACGACGCGGATTGGCCAGCCTTTGAAGAAATAGGCAGGGAAACCTAATTAGAAAGTATGATTTGTGAGGCAAGTAAATGAATAAGGGTTCAGTTTCCACAAGCATCTGCTAGGTTTAGTAGTGTCGCCATTCATGGCGAATCCCGTATTAACAATTATAAAGGGCCACTATGAAAACCATAAGAAATCGAGCCGCGAAACTATCGCGCGGCGCAGCGCTTGTGCTTTTGGGAGGCACAATGATGACCGGCTGCTTCGATGGCAGCAGTTCATCATCTGGGCCTTCTGAGCCTGAATTGAATACCAACCTCTTTCCGGCAGATGGGAAGCTGGAGGCCACGATCCGCAGAACGACCGGAGGTGTGCCACACATCAAGGCAGACAACCTGAAATCTGCTGCATTTGGGCATGGATACGCCCAGGCGCAGGATAATGTTTGCTTATTGGCTGAGGCCATTGTTAAAGCCCGGAGTGAGCGGGCCAAGTATTTTGGGCCTGGGCCTGGAAAGATAAATATCATCAACGATTTTAGCTATAAAGCTCAGAAAATATTGAGCGGCGCTGAAGAGGAGTACTCGCAACTAAGCCCTGAAACCGGAGCGATGATTGAAGGGTTTACCGCAGGCTATAACAAGTATGTGAGCGAGACGGCATCAGCAGAGCTGCCGCTGGAGTGCAGGGACCAACCTTGGGTAAAGGAAATTACCCCGGTTGATTTGTTCGCACACTATCGAATCGTAGGTCAGTATGCCAGCGGCGCATTATTTGCCACCGGTGCTGTCTTTCTTGCTGTACCAGATGGCGACTCCCCGCAGCCTACGCAGGTGATGAGCGTAACGGACAGCGCGGATGACACGCTGAGCAAAGAGATGAAGCGGGTTGTTGCCAGTGCCCGAGTAAATGCAGGTGCTCAGACTGACTACCAGGATATCGGTTTGGGCAGTAATGCCTGGGGTATTGGTGGCGATATGTCGGAGCAGGGTAGAGGTGCATTGCTCGCTAACCCACACTTCCCCTACACCGGCCATCGCAGACTGTATCAGGCTCAGTTGACCGTTCCCGGGTATTTGAACGTCAACGGTGCCGGATTGCTGGGAACAGCGATCCCCCTGATCAACTTTAACGAGAATCTGGCGTGGTCCCATACGGTAACCACCAGTCGCCGCTTTACACTTTACGAATTGACTCTAAAAGATGGTGACAACTTTACCTATATAAAAGACGGTAAAGAGAAACCTATTACATCAGAAACTTATCAGATTGAAGTGAACAACGGCATGCCTACGCCAACGGTGCTTGAGAAAACTTTCTATTTCTCAGAGTATGGCCCGATGTTGGCGGCAGATGTTGTCACCGACGGTGGGTTGAGCGCTTGGGGGGCTAACGGCAAGGCTTATAGCTATCGTGATGCCAACGCCAGCACCAAAAAACTACTCGATACTTGGCTGAAAATGAGCCGCGCATCTGATCTGGGGGAGTTTAAGGCAGTTTTTCAAAATTGTGGTAGCACACTTTGGACGAACTCGACCTACGCTGATGATCAGGGCAATGCCTACTACATTGACAGTAGCTCGGTACCGAATCTATCAGCTGCATCGCTCGCCGTTGTTGATTTCAAACGATCGGTAAACGCGGGCTACAACGAACTGTTTGAAGGGGGACTCACGCTTTTAGACGGGAGTACATCACGTGATGACTGGATTGAAGGCCAGTGCAACGGCATAGTGCCATTTGACCAGCGCCCGCAGTTGACACGTAAAGACTGGGTTCAAAACTCCAATGACAGTTATTGGGCAACTAACCCGAGCGAGTTTCTGACGGGATTCTCGCCCCTGTTCGGTTCAGAGAAAACGCCGCTAAACCCGCGTACACGCATTGGTATTACCATGCTCCAGAATCCGATGGAGAAGGGGTTTGCTGACCGCGCTCCAGCAGGCCAAGACGCCAAGTTTGGTGCAATTGACCTGATCAAGGTCATCTACAACAATCGTACTTGGTACTCCGACATGTTTCTGAGCGAACTCAGAGCCCGGTGTGCTGCTATAGGCACTGATCCTGTCAATCTGTCAGGAGGTGGAGCTCGCGATGTAGATGAGGCTTGTGGCGTACTGAAAAACTGGGACGGTGTATATAATACTGACAGTGTTGGAGCCCACGTATTTCGCGTTTTCATCGCGAATTACCGCAATGATTTTGCGGACGACTTGACGGTACCGTTCGATGCAGCCAACCCTGTTGCTACGCCGTCTACACCCTCGCAGACCGCCAAGGGTACCGAAAATGATGTAATGCTAGTTGCATTGGCAGATGGGTTGGAAGCACTGGATTCTGTGAATATTGCCTACAACGCTGCTCTTGGTGATGTTCAATACTACCAGCCATCGGGCGGCGTGCCCCCAGGCGGGATACCAGTTGAGCTTGGCGGTTCTTACGCGTGGCATGGCGGAGATGGTTCGATCGATGGTGCTTTCAATGCCATTGGTGTTGTAACCAGTCCGGTTGCTGAAGACACTGTATTCCCGAGAGTTGCACCAAAGACCCTGCCAAATACCGCAGGCCTATCTGAACAAGCTGATATTGGATGGCAGATGGCCCGTGGAACCAGTTGGCACTTTGGCCTGGAATTTACTGACGAAGGCCCTGTAGCTTTCGGGCTAACCAGCTACTCTCAGTCATCAGACTCAGGCTCGCCCCATTTCACCGACCAGAGTCAGCGCTACTCCGATAAAAATTATCGCCAGCTCTGGTTTAGTGAGGCGGACATTCAAGCGAACCTTCTGGCAAATGGGGAGGTCACCATCAGCCAATAATTTGTTGACGTGCATAGCCACAAGGGGACTAAGGCTGCCCCCTTGTGGTTGCTTCATCGCACTTTACCGGTGCGGGTCCTACCAACGCTATCTTGCATTTTCCCAGGACGTCTCATTCCCCAAACAGTAGCGTAAGCGTCCGCCCATCACACCTTGCTAATGCTCATAGGCTTCCAGTTGTGCGGTAGCAGTTCATCAATGGCGTTGTTTTTCTGCGTTGGCAGTTTCGTCAGAATATCTTTCAGATAGG
>NZ_NIHC01000004.1 GCF_002806945.1 Marinobacter salexigens | reverse complement strand
TTCTTGGTCTGGTACTCGGCTTCGGAGAAGGTAATCTGATCCATGGTGGCAACGAATCCTGTGCGGTTGACGATGGCCGTATTATCGCTGATTTTGAGACTTATTCAGAGTCTCCCTAGAAAAAAATTTTTGGTAAATTTCGCCGAATTGCTTTTTCAACGGATGCCTTAAAACTAAAATCGAGAGAACCCATACTGGTGGAAGCACACATATAATGTATATCAAGACCACGAAAGGAGATGTATCATCAAATGAAATGTACCAATCAAGTAAACTGACTGCACTCCAGCAAATAATTGCAACAAGAGCACTACTGCTCATTCCAACGCAATATTTTAGAAAGCCCACTCCAACTTTATTTTTCATAAACCAGGACGATACTAGGAAGTCAGTAAAACCAGAAAACACGAATGCATATGCAACCCCCGGCATTCCTAACTGTATATACGCAATTGATGTACTCACTAGAAACACTGTAAAAACTAATACTTCTTTCACTAACATAGAACTCTCTTTACCCACTGCGATCATTGCATTGGGCGCCATAACATGAGCAGAACGTAGGATTGCCCAGAAGGCGACCACAGTAGCAATGGGTGCAGCCTGATCCCACTGATCTCCAAACATCAGTCGAATAGCGGGAAGACTCGCAACACTGGCTACTGCAAGAACGGGCCACACTATACCGGCAATCAACTCTGAGGCGAGATGATAGGCTGCTACCACATCCTCACCTTTGTTCCTTATCTCTGAAAAATAAGGCAGCGCGACGGGAGATATACCGGAGAGCAGCAGAGTTGAGATGAACATAGTAAAACCGAGTCCGCGGGAAAAAAGGCCTACCTGCGTCGGGCTACCTAACTTACCAATCAACATGTCAGGAAATGTCTGCTGTGAGTTACGCACTATGTGGCTCACCGATGTAAACACACCCAACTTAGCAATCTCTTTGATTCCGGTAAATTTCGGCATATAGACTTTTATTTCACGAGTAAAGTACAGGCTTAGCACGAACTTCACGAATATTGAGGTGGCTTGGCCAATGGCCAATGAGTAAAAGCTGTGCCCATTCTTGACGAGAACCACCACCACACCGAAATGAATCACGGATGATGTTAAATTAATAGTAAAGATTTCCCGGAAACGATAGTCTCTTGCTAACAAAGCATCAGGTATGCTGATATAAGGTGCTAACAGAAAAGAGAAAGCGAGGATAAGAAAAACAAAAGTCAGTCCTTCTATCCGAAAAAAGCCTGCCAATGAGGATGACGCCGTAGCGAGCGCTATGCCCAAGCTCCACGAAATTAATATCGTAAGGCCATAGGCTGACCGAATTTTCTCACTGGTTATTTCAGCCTGTCGAACGAGGTAGGTATTCGCTCCAAGCATTCGGAACTCTGCCATGATCACGACCACCGAACTTGCAATAGCAAAGGTGCCGATTTCTTCCGGCGAAAGTAATCGGGCCATGACCATGGAACTTATCAAGCCAATGACCATTAGAAGGTATCGTCCTAGAGACGAATATAGAATAGCCTGTTTTACACTGGGCAATTGGACACACCTGAGAGAATTAGTAAAGTTGGCACTTCGATAAAATAGTGAAGTAACCTGAACATCAGTGCGTTTTTTTGAACTTTCGAAGCATGCGGTTACCTTGGCTTCCAAGCAAACTTCTAAGTAATCGCACTGGGGTGTCCTCGTAGAATGGGGAGATTACCATCACTCGCAGAAAGTTCCGAATCGCTTCTCCGAACTGCTCCTGCGAAAAATAATACACACCTAATCGGTAGAAAAGATCGGCTTCTGCCATTTTGGAATACCGTGCGACCAAATTGTCCGGCGACTTTTTATCACAGTGTTTTTCCATAATCTGCAACTTCGCATGTTGCATTAACGCCACATCCTTCGACATATTATTTTGATGCAGCCGATACTTGACTACCGGCTTGTCAACCAGCCGAGCTTGGTACTCTTTGCAGATTCTAAGCCAGAGATCCCAATTTTCTGCGGCGCTGAATTCGGGATCAAACACTCCGACCTTCTCCAGTGCCTCCCGTAGAACCACAACGGATCCCCCCGTCATTCTGTTTTTGACCAATAACTGTGGGTAGATTTCGCCCTGAATAGCGGCATCACAGGGGTCAAAGCCCGTGGTATCCCCGTATTCATTGATCAGTTCGACGCCTCCATAGACGAGCCCAACCCCTTCACTAAATAGAGGTATTTGCCACTCGAGTTTATTCTCGATCCAGAGATCGTCGCTGTCGAGAAACGCGATATATTTTCCACGAGCCCTCTTAATGCCATTGTTTCTAGCGATGATCTGCCCCTGATTTGGCTGGTCAATCACGCGAATCCGATCTGGAAACCTACTCTCATATTCCCTGAGGACAGCCAGTGAATTGTCGGTAGATCCATCATTTATCAAGACAATTTCAACAGATTTATAAGATTGAAGAAGAATACTTTCTATAGTCTCCGCCACAAGGTGGGCGCGATTATAGACTGGCACGATAACAGACACTAATCCCTTCATGACTTATAGACTTCCTTAACTACGTGTTTTGAGGCTCGTATCATCTGATTGGTGTGTATCGCGAAATAAATATATATTGGCTGCTATTGCAATGAATAAAATCAACCAATAAAGCACTTCTGACCTGGCTCTATCGATGAAACTGCCCGCCACCAGAAAACTTATTAACGCCCCCTCCAGTGCTAACACCTTGAAGTAAGCGTTATATTTCTCCATATCCAAGAGATGCTGTTTTGTACGTTTAGACAACTTCAATGTTGAAACTAGAAGTGCGATTAATAAGAAAAGCCCAAGCCAGCCAAGCTCCGACAACATCTGAAACCAGGTTGAATGCACGGCTTTACCTATTTTTCGCCCCTCAAAATAGTGCTCGGGAAGATAACTGGGGCTCAACTCGGTGTAGCCCTGGATACCAACTCCCAGCGGATAATCTCGGACCACATCGAATGTTGCCATCCAAAAATCTATCCGATGAGAACCGCTTTTCCCGCCATCGTCAACTTCCTGAATCGTTTGCATTCGAGCCCAAAAAAGCTCATCTGCCACATATATCGTGCCGCCAAGTGCCACTAAGATTATAAATATGGCAGTTCCACGCTGGCCTTTTCTTTGATATTTCGAAAAAATCATAAAGAAAAGAAAAAATAAGCCACCAACCAAGGCTCCCAGGAATGCGCCCCGACTGTTAATAAGCACGATGCCATTGGCGATAAGGGCACCACATACAAGCGCAAAAAACCTGATCCTTTTATTCCCTAACCAAGCCAGATATATAAGCATTATCAATGCCGGTACCATCGCAGCAGCGGTCATGTTGCCATCACCACCAGTGTCAACCATACCGATACCTTCTACCCTGCCCTGACCATCTCGACCCACCTCTCGAGCCATGTAACCTATATACGTAGCTCCGACGATATAAGCCCAAAGGCATGCATCAAGTGCTTTTTCTGTATGCACTAGCTTATATGCAATCATCACGATTAAAACAAGCTTTGCAAAATCAATTGCAAAGCGTTTATGTACTTCAGGTACAACAGCAAACATCAGAGAAATAAAATAAAGTGCGACTAACGCTAGCATCCACTTGAAAACAGGTTGTTCTTTCCAAGGAGCAATCAAGGACAAACTACTATAGCGGGAAAGAAGCACCATAAACATCACAATTACTGTAATAAATGAATACCTGATTCCGGGAATGCTTGCAGACCACCAACGAATATCCGGATTCAAGAAATAGACAAGCTGGTAGACAAGAAAAGATGCTACAGGTGTAAAAAGCAAAGCACTAAGAATGCCGCCAAAAAAAACCATTAAAAATAACAAAGCAAACTTGGACATCAGTCTTCCTGAGGCTTTTCTTAGAAATAAATAAACATATTACGTAAGGCCAAAAGATTTTTTGACATCTTTTCCCACGAACTTGTACCTTAAAATCAGCTTAGCAAGCTTTTTAAATTGATTGTAATATGTTTTACGAAAAGCATCATTGCTTATATTTTCGCCATTATCACGCACATACATTATTACCCTTTCCTCAGGGATGCTTATTGACCAGCCTCCCTCATGCAATCGCTTCCTCATGTGAACATGAGAAATATTTCCAAACGGCGTATCCCTATAGCTTTTTTCATTAACCTGGCTTGGCAAATCGAAAACTCTATCTGAAATTATTGAGCTGGATCCACAATATGCACTAAATTCATTCTCTTCATGAAAGATGCCAGTGTTTTTAAAGTAAAAATAGCCTTTTTCTAATATAATCGCATCAAATTGCTCATGTTTCTTAAGCACCTCAACAAAGTTATTTCTGACCAGGTCGTCTGCATCAAGAGAAAACCAATGAGTAATCGACGGGTATTTTTGCTTAAGGTGCATAATACCCCGAAGAATTTTGGTACAGCGATCAAACTCATACTTCAACTGATTTTCCGGTTCATCTGGCCCCGCCTTTGGAGGCTCAAAATCACTATAAGGCAAAAACTCGCATTTACTATCCTGATAAGACTGCTCTGCGAAAAATGCGGGGCAGTCATGCCCAACAACAACGGCATGGAAAGCATCAGAGTTTTGTGCCAGCACACTATCTACTGTCGCCTTCAAGTTTTCGCTCGTCACTGACCAATCTTTTGCAACAGCTTTAGCTTTGAGCGGCATGACAATGCCTAATTCCATGATTCATCCTCCTGGATTATTCGCACAAATTTCCCTGCATTTTTCAATTGCATATAGATCTGTAGATAGTGGCATATTGGTCAGCCATAATTTCGCTAGAGAATCTATTCCTGAACGCTGAGGTTGCAGCTTTTGACTTCTCTTTTCGAGAATCCTCATCGGTTGTTAAAAGCAAGATAGCTTGGTGGAAAGATGCTGCATCATCACTTGGCACTAAAACGCCGGAACCTCCATCCTCCAGAATCTCCGGGTTACCACCAACATTGGTCGCGACAGTCGGTATGCCAAGGCTCATCGCTTCGAGCAGCGTCATTGAAGTGCCTTCCGTGAACGAGGAGAGCAGGAATATATTCATCATTGCCAAATGATGGACAGGCGCATTAACAAAACCCGTAAAGCTCGTTCTGTGAGCAATCCCGAGCTTTTCGGCCATATTTTCCAACATCGGTCTACTCGGCCCATCGCCGACTATCAACAACCAACTATCCGGGCGCTCCTCAAGGAGCATTTTAAAGGTGCGCAACATCATAGCTTGATTCTTGACTGGGTCGAGCCTGGAAACCGTCCCTACCACATACGCCCCGTTTGGAATACCTAGTTCTTTCCGCAACTTTCTCACCGCTTCCTCGTCTGAGACCAGCGGTGATATCCCATTGTAGATAATCCTGACTTTGTATTTTGGAATAAATTCATAGCGGGCCAAGGCATCTCGGGTTGCCGATGAAATAGCTACAATGGCGGGTGTTAATAAAGCGAACACAGGGTTTATAAGTGCTGCTTTGTAGCGGTACCTGTCCGGATAAAAACGTCCATGCTCCGTAAAGACTACTTTGCCACTTGTTCCTAAGGCTCCCAACCACCCATACACCCAAGGCGTATACTGGTGACAGTGCACCACATCAAAGCACCCCTCCCTCACGCGCTTTCGGATTGCTGCAATCAGCGACCAGTCAAACCCCTGCTTTCGCGCTATCGCATGAACAAGTATACCGGACTGCTGAAGCGCTTCTCCAATAGGGCCTATGTGCCCATCAATACAGAGAATTTCAGATTCGATGCCTTCGGATCTCATGCCTTCAACAAGTTGCCGGATAACCTGCTCTGTGCCGCCGATCCCCATGTTGAAGGTGAGGTGCAGAACCCGCAGTAGCGCTTGGGATGGCTGTATTGCCTTGTTGCGTTTTTCCATCGTCATGCACTCACCTGATACTGCTGCCACCAGAGTTCAAAGGCCAGTAGCGACCATAGCTCCTGTGTGAACTGGTCGTCCCCTGCCAGGTGTTTTTGCCATAGCTTGCGGATGCCTGCAGGTTCAAAGAAGTTGGCCACGCCGCTATTTGAAGCCAGCAAAAGCTGCTCAACGGTAGGCTTCAATTCATGGCGCAACCAGTGCGCCAAGGGCACGGAGAAGCCCATCTTCTTTCGGTACAGAACATCTTCTGGGAGCAGGCGTTCAAACGCTTTTTTCAGAATGTACTTTTTTTCTTTGCCGTGGAGTTTAAGGGCCGCTGGTATCTGCGCAGCGTATTCCACCACTCGATAATCAAGAAGCGGGGCCCTGGTTTCCAGTGAATTTGCCATGCTCATGCGGTCTACCTTTACCAGAATATCCCCGGGAAGGTAGGTTTTTATATCTGTATAGAGAATGCTGGAAAGATGATCCTCCGTGTCTGCATTCTTGTAATGGGCTCGGGTAATGTCCGCAGGATCGTACTCCTGGGTTTCCCGTTTCAGCTCCCCGGTCACGAGATCGTTCCACACATCTCTGCGAAAGAAGCTGTTGGTGATAAAAAAGGCTTCATCCGGCTCCAGAGCGAGAGTTCCCAACAGTGATTTGGCTTTGCGTGTAGGGCCGGAGTTGACCATTCCTGCCAGGTGGGCAAGGCTGGGGAACAGGTTGTGGCGAATTCCTGCTGGGAACAGGCCCCGTAACCGGTTTTCAACGTGATCTGTGTAGTATTTGCTATAGCCTGCAAAATTCTCATCCCCACCGTCGCCCGCCAGTGCCACGGTGACTTTCTGGCGGGCCAGTTGTGATACGAAATAGGTGGGCACAAAAGATGGATCTGCAAAGGGCTCATCGAAAAAGCGAGCAATGCTGCCGAGGCTGTCTGCGACATTATCCTTCACGGTAAATTCGTGATGATCAGTTTTGAATTGCTCGGCCACTTTCTTGGCCCAGTGCACTTCATCAAACCGCTTGGAATCAAACCCGATGGCGCAGGTTGTGACTGGCTGGCTGGTATGGCCGGCCATCAACCCCACTACCGCGCTCGAATCGATACCGCCACTCAAGAATGCGCCAAGGGGTACATCGCTTACCATGCGCAGGCGAACGGCATCGTCAATCAGGTTGTAGAGGCCGTCTTGCAGTTCATCCAGGTTCGCACTTAAAGGAGAGTTGAATGACACATCCCAATACTGTTGCTGGTGTGTGTGGGAGCCGTCCGTCTCTAACCAATAGCCTGGTGCCAGTTTGTGGACGTTTTTGTAGATGGTTTTCGGGTCGGGCACATACTGGTAGGCAAAAAAGTCTTTGATTGCATCGTGCCGTAACTCGGTTTTAACGAAGGGAGCGGGTGTGAGAGCCTTCAGCTCTGACGCAAATGCGAACTGCCCATTGGCCTCGTAGAAATACAGCGGCTTTTTACCAAGGCGATCCCGTGCCAGGAACAGTTTTCGGGCGGTGCGATCCCAAATGGCCAGTGCGAACATGCCATTCAGTAGGTGGAGGCACTGGGGGCCATGTATCTCGTAAAGCGCAAGTAGAACTTCCGTGTCTGTGCGCGTTCGGAAGCTATGGCCTTGGCTTAAAAGGTCGTCACGCAGCTCCTGAAAGTTGTAGATTTCGCCATTATAGGCAATTACATAGCGCTCGGATGCGGACACCATAGGCTGGATGCCGGCGTCGCTCAGGTCAAGGATGCTCAGCCTTCGATGTACCAGACCTACCGAGTCATCAAGCCAAGTTGAACCTGCATCCGGGCCACGGTGGAGAATGGCCTGCCCCATGTTCTCGAGCCAGCCCTGATGGGCTTCTCTACCCGGTGTTGAGGCAGTGCGAAGGAAGCCCGCCAATCCACACATTAACCCACCTCTCGCTTTGCCAGGGATTGTACATAGGGTTCTGTGGTGGAGACAGGTTTGGCTTTACCGGTCAGCTCCCGGAACAAGTCTTCATATTCATCGGCCATGCGGGCGGCAGAGTAGCGTGCATGCACCATCTCCCGGGCATTTTGGCTAAGCGTGGTCGCCAGTTCGGGGTCTTCCAAAACTTGCTTACAACAGGCCGCCAGTGCAGCCTTGTCACTAAAGGGTGCTAGTAAGCCTGTTTTGCCATGCTCTACTAGCTGATCGACACCGGGAATATCATAAGCCACCACAGGAATACCTACGGCCATGGCTTCCATCATGCACCGGGGAATGCCCTCCAGTGACGAGGTCATAACGAACAAACTGAATTTGGACAGCAGTTCCAGGCGATCACTTCGAAAACCCAAAAACTCTATGGCGTTAACACTTTTCAGTTGTGCCGCCTGTTGTTCCAACTCCACTCTTTGGCTGCCATCACCCAGCAATTGCAAACGGAGGTCTGGCTGCGCTTGGTAGATCTGGTCAAAAACCTCTATAAGATCCGGTATTCCCTTTCGGGGAATCATCTGGCCGATAAAGCCGATGATTGGGGAATCTTCATCAGAGGCATTTACCTGAGGCAGATTTGCCAAAGCTGCATCAATTTCTGTGAGGTCCACACCATTGCGGATGAACGATGTTCTGGCTTCGGGCACTTTGAATCGCTTCATGTCGTCCATCAGTTCCTCCGACAGCGGAACAACACGGTCGAAGTAACGAAGCATGTAAGTGCCAATACGAATAAACGTGGCGAGTTTGAAACCCACCTTGCCGGAGAATCCGTGCGGTGTGCTCACACAGGCAATACCCGTTCGCTTGGCGGCCAGGAGGCCTAATATGTCCGATTTGTATCCATGGGTATGAATGACATCAATCTTGTTGTTGCGGATAACATCACACAACTGGCTAACCACTCGAAAATCGAACCGCCCGCTCATGTCCAGGTAATAAACCTGCTGGCCATCATCGCGAGGATAGTATTCGGCCACCGAAAGATCTTGATCCGGAGATTCCCGGGTGACTGCAAGATCGCAGATAACGTCATCTCGGTTGATGTTGTTGGCCAGCGCCAGAACCCAACGCTCTGCCCCATAAAAACCGGCCGGGGTAATGAATTGAAGTACACGTAGCTTACTCACTGGCATGTCACTCTGAACGCTCCCTGTTTCTGTGTTTCTGGCACTATTCCACGTTACCTGAGTCCGCCCCTGCAGCGCCTTCACAATACCTCGCACCGCATAGCCGTTCACCATCACAAAGTAATAAGGCGTGGCAATCCAGCTGGGCAATTGGTTGCGATTTTCAGATAGGTGCCCCACAAGCGTCAGTGCTAAGATCAACACTGTGCCTGCAGTGATAAGCTTGAACAGGCCAAAACCTGCGAAAGCCAGAATCACGCTACCTGAAACACCGACGAGCAGGAACAACGGGATCAACCACCTGAGCAACTTATGGGAAATCACTTCCCATGCGAATATTCCTGATTTCGCAGGGTTCATTACCTGCCCTACCCGCATCAGGCCACGAATACTACGGTTTACAATGCGTTCTTTGCGGGCCACTTCCCGATCGAAATCGCCGGCGGTTTCTTCGAAGCACTTTGCCTCTGCATCGAACACGCCCCGGTAGCCTTTGGCGATGATCTGCAGGGGGTTCACAAAGTCATTGATGTCCTGCTGCTGCAGCGGCTCCCACAGCTTGGTGCGAATGGCGTAGATAGCGCCATCGCCGCCCACGACGGAATGCAGGCGGGATTCCATGGCTTTGATGGCCAGTTCGTAGCGCCAGTAGAGGTTTTCATTTTGCGCACTGGCACCGGTACCTGCATCAGTGTAGAGGGCTGCGCCCACCACGTAACCCACATCCAGATCTGCGAAGTTGCGTACCAGTTTGCTGATGGCATCGGTGGCGTACATGGCGTTAGCATCGCTGAATACGGTGATGTCGGCTTTTACCTGTTCCATGGCCAGGTTGATGCCCATGGTTTTGCCTAACCGGCCTTCCTGGCGGATCAACAGGATTCGGTCGTCTTCAAACTCTTTTACGGCCTCATCTGTGCCGTCGTCTGAACCGTCTGATACCACAATGATCTGGAGCAGCTCTTGCGGGTAGTCCAGCTCCAGCGCGTTTTGCAGTTTCTCGCGGATTACGTCTGCTTCGTTGTAGCTGGAAATAATCAATGCCACTGAAGGTTTGTGCTCGCCCCGGCGGTGGGTGATCTCTGGCAGGCCACGGGTAAGCAGCCACAATATCACCGGGTACCCGAAATACACGTACACGGGTACGGCGAGGCAAAGCAGTGTTAACAACAGTACAAACGTCATAGGGTGATGTATCGTCTCAATTTTGGGCCAAGCCAGTTGGCAAATGGCAGTGGCAAGCGTCGCCAGATGTTTTCAATAAGAGGCCGGAGCCGGGAGGCTGTAGATATCCCATTAGCGCTTGCTGGTGCACTCTGCGGGATTGATTTGCCGCCAGGGTATTCTGTCCAGATCAATTCATAGGGCTGAGCGCCCCACTGTTTTTTAAAGCGATAGGTGCCTTCATCCAGTGTTGAACGGCCGAAGTCGAATCGGGTGTAACCTATGTCACACACGTGGCTCAGCAACGTCCAATACAGCAGCATGTTAGGCGCCAGCCGGTTGAATTCTGCCAGTGTGGAAGCCCAGGGGATGCAAGCTTCTTTTCCGCCCAGTAACACTATGCCTGCGCCAACAGGCTTTGCGTCCTGAAATACAATGCCAATCAGCATTGACTCACCATAAGCAGCCTTCAGTTCCTGAAACCATTGCAGGCTGTGTACCGGCGAACCTAACCTTTGCATATTCCGGGCGAACACTTCGTAAAACAGATCCACGGCGTTCGCTTCTGTGCACAACTCCGCTCTTAGCCCGTTCTTCTCTGCTTTGCGAATCTGGCTACGGAGTTTGGGCTTGTAGCTTTTGAACAGGGCTTCGCTGTTCTCTGGCAGACCACAGAGCATTCGTACTTTTGTGTTGCCGGGCAGCGCTGCATCGTTTTGGGTATCCAGTGCCATTCCGCCTTCACGGATTTCCAGGGTTTTGATGCGATTTGTTTGTGCCAGGGTTTGGGCTTCAGTAATCAGTCGCTGTCGTATCTCTGCGGTGTCTGCCAGCACTCCGCCTAAATCGCAGAATGGCAAAGAAACCAGGCTACTCGCACCAATGGGTGGTTTTACCTCCACCAGGGGCAGCACACCACAGAGCGTTTCATTATGGTGAACACTGATCAACCACCCCGTGTGGCCATAGGCGCTCTCTGCGGCTTGCAGCCAGGCGCTCTTATGGTAAGGCGTTGCTTGGGGGTGGTCTGCAACATAACGGTTGTATTCGTCTGCCGGGAATACGTTAAATCGGGAGGCCCGGGCTTGTAATTCAAGGTTCATTGCCGGCACTCGCCTCTTTAAGCCAACGGTTTCTTGCTCGCCTCGCCACGTCTTCAAGCTTCAGTTTGAAGCGGGGGCGCTGCAAGGCGATCTGAACCAGGTTGCGATGAAAATGCCCCAGGTTGGATTTGTACCGTTCATCCCCGCCCATGAAATCGTAATAATGAAAGCCGTGGTGGCGATAGTCTTCAATGCACAAACTATGGCCCAGTAAACCCGGCTTGAGGCGGTTGTCCGTTTCAACGGCCATGCCACCCAGATAGAAGTAGACGACCTGGTTGTGCAGCAGGTTATAAAAGCAGGCAATCTCTTCGTCGCCCGCCATCAGAGAAACCAGATCAACGCCCCCTTCCGGCCATTGCGCGCGGATCAGCTCCCGGTGAAAGCGAACAAAATCCGGGTTGGCGAACCCGCTCTGGTCGGGACCATCACCCCAACGCTTAAGGTGCCTTGGGCCTATGCGGTCAAATACTGCGAGCGCTTCCTCTGTGGAGTCCGGGCGCACCAGCTTTACTTCGCCGCGCTCACCGTAAAGCCGATGGGCGCGGTTGATCTGATGCCGGGTATTTCGTGAAAGCGTATCGAGATAATGACCACCGCTTCGGCGCAGGCCATCCAGATCCACGCCAAAACAGGGTGCTTCCCAGCGCAGATGTTTGTAGAGGCCGGTAATCTGCGCGTATCGGTCTGCCTCATCGGCATCTATGGCGCCCAGAATAAACTCGTCCCAGCCCGGCATTTCACGGCACAGGTGTCCCAGGCAGGCTTTGGCTACAGCATCTTCCTTGCCACACTCAGCCAGAAAGCCGTTGTATTCTATCCAGATCTGATCCAGCAATTTGTGGCCAGTTTGGTGCAGGCGCAGGCAGCGGGATTTGAGAACACCGTGTCGGCGCTCATCCGTTTCTACCACCAACCCCAGGCCAACCAGCCGATCCCCTTCCATTACACGAAGTACTAAGGCATCTGGTTTGTAAACATGCAGCCAATGCCCGAGCCATTGCCAGGAAAGAAACACCGTGGGTTGTGCACGGCGCTCCAGATCCAGCCAGTCGCTGCGTAAGGTGGCGCACGCGGCGGCTGGCTCGGTTGTCACAGTCAGCGATCCTGCTGTCATGGTGCTATATCCGTTACCTGCTTAATGCCCCGGGTTCGGGTGTTTTACCAGGAATGGCCCTATCGCAAGATAGTCCAGCGCACCTTGAATGAAGGCTCTCACACCGTCTTCCGGGGAGTTCACGATCGGTTCTTCGTGCATATTGAAACTGGTATTGATCAGGCTTGGAATGCCACTCAGCTTTTCGTATTCAACCAATATGTCGTAATAACCCGGGTTGGCTTCGCGCCGAATCAGCTGAGGCCTGGCGGTGCCATCGACATGCACGGCGGCCGGGCAGTTCTCTTTCATGAAGTCGGTACAGTCAAAGGTCACGGTCATGAATTCGGCAGCGTGTTCTGCGCCTTTGATGTTGTGGTAGCACTTCTCGCGAGCTTCGTAGAGGGTTACCGGGGCGAACGGCATGAACTCGGTGCGGCCAAGGCGCTTGTTCAGCCATTGGTTCACCTCTGGTTCCCGGGCATGGTAGAGAATGGAGCGGTTGCCCAGTGCCCTGGGACCGTATTCCATGCGGCCATCGAATCGAGCAACCACTTCGCCACTGTGAATCAGCGCAGCAACCTCGGCAGCCAGGTTCTCAGGGCGGCGGTACTGCAATTTTTCCGCCTTCAGTGCCTTTTCCAGTTCCGCTTCGGAATAGTCTGGCCCCATGTAGCTATTGGTAATGGAAGGTTTAACGCCCCCTGGCCAGCTGTGATAGAGGGCAGCCCCTGTGCCACAGCCACCGTCACCCATGTTTGGATAAACGAAGATGTGGTTCACTCCCTCGATTTCAAAAATACGCTGGTTCAGCTTTACGTTTGCGGTTACACCGCCAGACAGCACGATGGTGTCTATGCCGGTTTTTTCCGCCCAGTAACGGATGTAGTTCGTGGCAACTTTCTCCAGCACATACTGGTAAGCAGCCGCGACGTCGATTTTCGGGAACCTGGATGCCAGGTAACGGGAGAAAAACACGTTATTGGCTTCATAAATACGGAAATCGCCAGGCTTCTGTTCAATACGAGAGAGAAGTATTTCGCCCAGAATGTCCGGATCGCCATAGGAGGCTAAACCTACAATCTTGCCTTCATGACGGCTCGGTTTGAAACCCAGGCTGGAGGTAACGTGTTCGTAGAGTGTGCCGAGTGAATTAGGGTATGGCAGGCTGTGCAGCCGGTGGATCTTGCCATCCCGCCCTTCACTCACGGAACCCGCAAGCCCGGAGCCATAGCCATCCAGGGTCACACACAATGCCCGCTCATAACCGCTGCACAGAAAACTGTTGGCAGCATGGGAAAGGTGGTGGTCCATGCGCTTGACGGGCTTGCTCCAGCCCATCTCGGTCAAGCCTTGAGTGAGTTCATTTTCCCACTGCTGGAACGACTCGGTGGCGCCCTCACCCCAATGCCGGGAAGATTTCAGCGCCGCGTTATTAGACGCCAGCTTCTGTACACCAGCCATGTTGTAATAAGAGTTATGCAGAAACCCCTTTTCCATAATGGCATTGGGGTGCTGCAGGCCATGGATCGGCTGGTTGCGATCTGGCACCCGGCTTAGCGCTTCTTTAATCTGTGGGCCCAAATCCTTGGGCTGAAACGCTTTGATAAACGCCTTTTCGTCTTCCAGATTTTTTGTGAACAGCTTCTGCTCATTCTCCCAGGTGAGGAATGGATAGCACACCAGGTCGAAGTCGCTCATGGAGAGGCCGGTATAGGAAAGTGCTTTCTCAAGCGCCAGCCGTGGAAAACCGGATTGCTGCTTGGTTCTGGTGAAGCGCTCTTCACCGGCAGCGAAGAGAATATTGCCATCTTCAACGATCGAAACGGTTGAGTCCTTGTCTAGCGGGGATATCCCTAGCACCTTCATGCCTTACTCTCCATATACTTGCGAACGCGGTTGGGCGAAGACGCCTGGCCGCCTAATTCATTGAAAAAGAAATCGAAAAACTGTCGGAAACTGTCCAGAAACGCCCTTAACTGGGCTTCGTTCTGTACGTAGGTGGTGTTGCCGGGCACAACGCTTGGGCTATGGAAGCTCCAGGTAAATGTGCGCACACCCTGGTTATAGAGCGCCCTTGTGAGCTTGATGTGCTCTGCCGGCGTAAACCCTTCGGGCGAAAGCATCAGCCTGTCTACTGCCCCCAGCCGGGCCAAAATGCCCGGTGCCTTGAATTTGCGCAGGCGCTGCGCGGCTTCGTACAGTGGCACTGCAACCGGGCTTGCCCAACCGATAAACCCACCGGTACAGGGGATTTCAAGAATGGGCTTATCCGACCCGCCAAACCAGAATGGGTGGGCGTTATACCTGCGATAATCTGGCCCGCCGTCTGCCCTGGAATCCAAAGGTGGACAAACGGACATGTCAATAGTGAACCCCAGCTCCTGAAGTATCCCGGTGGTATTCGGCCCGAAGCCGTAACGACCCGCTTTGTAGGCAACCGGCGCCTGGCCGAAGTTCTGCTCAATGGTGTCGCGCAACACACTGAGCTTCTGCCGCTCCAGGCCTTCGGGCAAGTTGCCCGGGTACATGTTTGAGCGTGACAGCACTTCCTCTTGGGGCGGATTCACCCAGGGATGGAGATGGGCTCCGATTTCGCACTGGCCTTTCTCGGCAAACTGTTTAAGCAGGCCATAGCCCTGGGGCTGGCTGGCTACCGGGTAATCAATAACATAACAAGGGCAAATGCCATACTCGTTGAAGATGTTCTGGGCCCGATCTATGTGCGCCATGGCAGAAACCCGGTTTGCCTTGGCATCTGGCTCGGCGTTCCAGTCAAACTCCTCTTCGGTATCGATCACCACTATCAATTGCGGCGGTGTCTCCGGCGGAAGCCGTATTTCCTTTTTTTGTTCAAACATAGGTGTAATCAACGTTGCCCGCTCATTGCAAAACCACGACTCAGTACAAGGCGCAGCTCATACTGATCCTGATCGTCTCTGGTTCCCTTTGAGCGCAGATAGGATTGGTTGAACTGAACACCAAAACTCGTATATTCAGCAAGCTGTCGCGTCCAGCCCATGTTAATTCGGTGAATCTGATCAACAATAACGTCGGCGTCTTCATCTGCATCGCCTTGCCAGCTATACCCAACGTTCAGTCGCTGAAGCGACGTTAACTGATAGCCAAGATTAATACCGGCACGGTACTCATGGGTAGTGGTTCCGGAAACCTGTGATTCGAGGAGAGAGCCTGCGGCGTATACCCCAAGATTACAGGCATCACACACCTGTTGGGTGTTGTGGGTAATCGACAATGAATCGGTGACGACCAGATCTTGCAACCGAATGCTATCCGGCAGAAAAGAGAAATCAGGTGGCACATTCAGTGAGAGATCCGTGGCGCTGTCAGACATACTGCGGTCGTATTTCACCGCAGTACGCCAGTCGCTGGTAACCCAGCTGCGCTCTAAAAAACCGGTTACCGCTTCATAGTCACTGGTAATGCCGCTAGCATATTCAGTTTCAGCTTTGCTGCCCCCGGCTCCAATGCTGAAACTGCCACTTTCCAGCTGCAGGCTGTATACCAGCTGCGCGGAATCAATGGTGAGGTCGGTATTACTTTCGTCAGACCAGCTGCGACTGACGTTTAGGCTACCTGTTGAGCGCTCACTCAGCCGCCGTGAAAGCTCACTGCCAGCGGTGTAGGATTTCTGATCATTAAGGGTGCCTTCGCCAAAGCTACGACCGGCCTGGCCGAAAAACCGCAGGGTGGAGAGTTGGCCCGGATAAAAACGCAGCCCGGCACCTGCACTCAGGGTATTCCGGGTATCGTAACTGGAGGGGTTGACCACAAACCCGGTGTTGTCCCGCACGGAGCTGACCGTATGCCCAAGGTTGAAATCGAAGCGGCTGCCGGGATCAAAGTGGGTATAGCGGGAGGCACCGGTGATGGAACTGCGGTCCGTCTGATCGCCGTCGGCTGTGTCCCGGCGTGTTTCCAGGGTTCCTCCATATCGCAAGTCAAGGGCGTTGGCCCCGCTCTGCAGACTGCCACCCACCTGCCCGGAAAGCCCCACACTGGGCTCTGTGTTGGTATCGGTAGACGTACCCCGGTCGGTTCGGGTGTGTGTAACGCCGGTAAATACCGAGGCTGAACCGGAGAGCGTTTTAACATTGTCGCTCAGGCTCTGCGCACTTGCTGCAACAGGCCAAGCCACACAAATAGCACCCGCAAGACAGGCGCCAATAAAGTGGGTGCCAGCATTAGATGCGGTGAGGCTGTATTTAATTGTGCTCCCTGCTCGGTATTCCATGCCACTACTCCTGAAAAATCAGGCCGGAGAATTTATCAGACCCAAGCGCATCCACCGAATCTTCAATAATTTCACCGGTGACTTCGCCAAAAGGAACGCCGAAGACGATCTGATCTGCAAAGCGTTCGAGAATCCGCGCTTCGGTGTTCTCCCGGAAAGGCGGTGTATTCAGCACTATGCAGCGATCCGGATAGCGGGCCTTGAGTTCGGTCATCAGTTCTCGCATGCGCACGGCAGAAAATAGCTCGACTGCCGAGGATGCCTGAGTGCCTGCTGGAATCACTGTGAGGCGCTCAACACCGCTGGGGTAAAGGATGGATTTGATCGCTATGGACCGGTCGGCGACAAAATCCGTAACGCCGCTGCTCATCGGGCTGGAAACCAGGCCAATCAGTTCGTTGCTGTATGGATCACAATCCACAAGCAACGCGGAGGTTTGGGAATCCAGTGCGAATGCTGCCGCCAGGTTATAGGCCGTTAGCAGGCCGCCCGGGCCATTGCCAAGACTGCTGAACATCACAGTAAAACTTTTGCCCTCACCCGCGCGGTTGCGCAACTGGATTCGCAACTCCCGGTAGGCGTCCATGACTTCTTTATCAGCCATGCCGGAGAAAATGATCTTCCGCTCTCGTAACTGCTCACGGCTCCAGGGCCGCGGGTTGCCTATGAGCGCTAACGACACCGCTGAGTCGTATACCGTGGGTGGGTGTTCGTTATCGTTGGTTTCGACCTGAACCCAATTTGGTCTGTCTCTGTCGGAACCTGCGTAGGGGCGCTCTTTGCGAAAGTTGTCTTCGGCCTTGGCCTCACCGCGCTGTAGCTTGAGCTGGCGTTGTTCTTCCTGGCTTTTCAGAAGCGCATTGTAGAGTTTGTTTTCGTCCATCAATTGCTGCCCCCCCCTAGCCCGGTTAGTTCGCCAACTTTGTTAATCAATTGTTCCGGGGTAATGCCCATAACACTGAACACCAGAACGGCGAGATACGCTGCCATGAAAACCGCCAGCAGTACCAGAATCGACAGCACATCTTTACGCAACAAACGGTCTTTCCAGGTGCTTCGGTAGTGAGGAATACTTGTCAACACGGGGATAGATTCCGGCAAGGCAAGTTGCAACGCCCGCGGCGAACGAACGCGCTGATCAAACATCACCAGCATAACCAGTAAGCCCAGTACCATCGCACTGCCCAGGAATGGCCCTGCAAGACCTACCTGATACAACTGAAGGCCATCCCACTGGGTAGGATACGAAGCCGGCTCCTGGATTTTGTAGCTTACGCCCTCGCCCTGAACGTCCAGTGTCATGGAAAGCCGGGCTTTTTCCCGGCGCTGCAGCATGTCTTCGTATACACCGCGGGTAACGTCGTAGTCACGGGTTAACTCTGAAAGCTGCGCCTGGTTCTCTGCAACCCGCTGGGAACGTTCGAAGGATTCTTCAAGAAGCCGTTCCAGTGACGCCAAGCGGTTTTTTTGCACGGCCAGCCGTGTTGTCTTGTCGGACAGCTGGATTTTAAGATTTTCGTATACCGGGTTTTCCATGACCTCGGTAACGCCGCCATCCCGGTCTTCATCGGTCTGCGTGGAGACTCGTTTTTCGAGATCGGCAATCTGGTCCTGAACGCTCACCACATCCGGATGACGCTCATGGTAGCGCAACAGCAAGGAATCCAGTTCCAGGCGCATGGCGGCCAACCTGCGTTCTGCAGACGACTTGCCGGGGTCGATGGTGATGCGGCGAACCGGCTGTTCGTCGTTGAGCTGGTGACGGGTAAGCTGGACTTCGGATTCAGTTTGCTGGATTTCCAGTTTCAGGTTTTCGATATCCCTGCGCAGGCCTTCAATTCTGGCCAGCACGCTGCCCTCGGTGCCATCCTGATTGGCGGATTTAAACTCTTTCAAGCGCTGCTCAGCTTCTTCGAGCTGGCGTTGGTACGTTTTTACCTGGGAATCAATAAACTCGTACGCGCCCTGGCTCTCGGAGCGTTTTTTGCGCACCGTGCGTTCAACAAAGCGGTTCAATACGGCGCTCAGAACCTGAAAGGACTCGTCCGGGCTGCCACTGGTATAGCTGAGTTCCAGGAAATTCCGGTTTGATACCCGAATACCTACCTGCCTGCGTAGACTACTGATTTTCCCGTTACGAACAGCATCGGTTTCTCCGCCCCTGATCAGCCCGGTATCCAGAGCGATCTGTTCGAGAAATGAGCGGCTTTGCATCATTTCCCGGGCTTCGTTGATGCGATCCAGTTGAGTCATCTCAGCTTTGCCTCTTAGCAGAGGCTGGAGAATGTTGGACTGATCGGCGTAAAGAACCGCTCGAGATGTGTAGCTTTTCGGTGTTACATAGCCCAGTGTCAACACCCCTGCTGTCACGATCATAAAAATGATAACCGCTGCCAACCTGTGCCGGAAAAGCTCAAGCTTTACCGCACGAAGGGTATCGATAATGAACTGTATATCCATTAGAGCTCGCCTCGGAACAGCTGCTTACGGGGCACGCTGATAACGTCACCCGGCTGCAGCCCGTGATTGGTGCGCATATCGCCGTCTGTAAGAATGGCTTCCAGATCCAGCCCAAAGCTTTGATATTCGCCTTTGATTTGCCGGTGCAAAACAGCACGGCTATCGGCAGCAAAATCGGTAACGCCACCAGCCATGAGTACAACGTCCAGTACCGTCATGCCGGGCTGGAAGGCAACGGATTGCGGCGACGCAACCTGGCCGGTAATCCGGATACGGTTACGGAACTCTTTGCTGAGCGGGCTGGTAACCATTACGGTTACTTCCGGCGTGCGGATATACTCGCCCAGGGTGTCGCTGATTTCAGACGCCAGATCTTCTGGTTTTTTGCCTTCGGCCTTCACATCGCCCATCAGAGGCAAGGAGATGAAACCGTCCGGGCGAACCACGATGGACTGGCCTAATTCGGGGTTGCGCCATACGTGCACAGTGACGGTGTCCCCCAAGCCAATCTCATAAGGCTCTACTTCTAACTCGGATGCCGGCGGCATTTCGATGGAAGACGGCAAGCCTGAGCAGGCAGTGATCAGCAGACCCAGGATCGCTACCAAGCCCATCCGTATAAACGTGATACTCATCATAAAACCCCCTCCAATCCCTTATTGTTTTCCAGCTTTGGTTAACAGAACAATTATCGTACGCCTTTGCCCAGGAGGATCACTTCCACGGTTTGAATCATGATCAGGAAATCCATCAAAAGGCTGTGATTTTTAGAGTAATAAAGATCGTACTCCAGCTTGCCCCTGGCGTCTTCAACCGATGCACCATAGGGATATTTAAGCTGTGCCCAACCCATTAAGCCAGGTTTTACGTAGTGCCGGGTATCGTAAAACGGAATCTTTTCTTTCAACTCCGAGACAAACTCAGGCCTTTCCGGGCGCGGCCCGACGATGCTCATCTCGCCTTTGATCACATTATAGATCTGTGGCAGTTCATCCAGGCGGGTGTTGCGTATAAACGCGCCTACCCGGGTTACCCGGTTATCATTGGCTGAGGCCCAGCGAGCTTTGCCATCTTTTTCTGCATCCTGGCGCATACTACGAAACTTGTAGATGCGAAATTCCTTGCCCAGCATGCCTACACGGTTCTGGCTGTACAGGATGGGCCGCCCGGTTTCCAGAAACACAGCCAGTGCTGTGAGGATAATGAACGGAAGCATAACCGCCAGCAGCGTGAGACTGATCAGCAAATCCAGGGAACGCTTGGCGAAGGCTCGGGTTTTGGATGCTTTGAACCCTTCTGAAAAAACGATCCAGGAAGGGTGAACCAGGTCCAGCTTGGCTTTTTTCAGCTCACGCTCATAAAAATCTATGCCGTTGGTTATGGCTATACCACGAAGTTTGCACTCCATAAGATCGGGCACGGGCAACCACCCGCCCTCATTGCGGCGACGCTCCTGCTGGGCGACAACAATTTCGGAAATCCCATTCTGGCGGCAGAACTGGTAAAAATCGAAGGGTGTTGGTAGCACTTTATCAGCATCGACAGACACGTTTGGGTTGTCCGAGATGCAGCCAATGATTCGCACACCCAACGCCCGCATGTTGCGCTCATATTCATCAAGCAGGTTGGCCGCAAAATCGCCAGCACCGAAGATGACCACCCGCCGAACGAGCTGTTTCGAATCCACAACCCGCAGAAATACAAGCCGCATCACAATGACAACCAGAGAAGCACAAATAACCGCCCAGAACAGATTTGTACTTCCGGGGTTTGCGGAAGGAACCACCAGGTAGAGCAGTTTTAATCCAATGCCGCCGACAAAGCAGTAGGCAACCAGGGTACGGAAAAACAGTGCCGACAAACTCTCGGTAACCATGGCGAGATAGCCGCCCATGGCCAGTGTTCCACAACTAAGAATCAGAGCGAACAGGCTTGCTGACAAAACATTGGTATCAACGGAGGGGTAACCGACGCCTGCGAGTGAAAGCAACAGACTTAAGGAAGAAAAAATCCAGTAAAGTACGGCGAACTCCAGTGCTGCGAGCACCAGATAGGGAATATGCAGATAGTGTTTTCTAAACCGTATATACGTCACGCCGAACTTCCTTGTCGTCTGTACAACAACCTGCGCCAGACCAACATCAAATTCTCCGGCAGCTCACGCTCGGATTTTCTTTGAGCGACACCCTTTCCGCCGGTTCCTTTTTTATTAGTGGCCTATTCTGCTCTGGCTAGCCCCTAATCTCAACTCATTGTATCTTTTGGCAGCAGAGTTTTACATTGTTTTTCATCGTGGGCGGTCATAACTTTCATCAAGAATTGTATTTACGCGGCTGGTGAGTGAAAATTGTACCAACGGCACTGAGTTATTGTTGGTGCCACTGGAAAGGAGTACCCATGCCTAGTCAGGATCGACCCCAACCCTTGCACGCTATGAGCATCGACGTAGAGGACTACTTCCACGTTGCGGCTCTTTCTGGCGTAATCCGCCCAGACCAGTGGGAGTCCCTACCCTCCCGCGTAGAACAGAATACTGAGCGCCTGCTGGAGCTTTTTGAAAAGCACCATGTGAAGGCAACCTTTTTTGTGCTTGGGTGGGTTGCCGAACGTTTCCCTGCCCTGATTCGCAAATTATCCGACCACGGCCATGAGATCGCCTCCCACGGGTACAGCCACCAGTTGATTTACCGGCAGACCCAGGATGTGTTTCGGGACGAAACCATCCGATCAAAAGCCCTGCTGGAGGATATCACCGGTAAATCTGTGGAGGGTTATCGCGCAGCCAGCTATTCCATTACCCGCGATTCTCTCTGGGCACTGGATATACTGAGTGAGGCAGGTTTTACCTGGGATTCGAGTATTTTCCCGATTCGGCACGATAATTACGGTATTCCCGATTCGCCCACAGCGCCCTACTCCATCCAGACCGCCAGCGGCGCGATTATCCGTGAATTCCCGTTGACCACGGCTAATATAATGGGGCTTTCCATTCCGGCTGCAGGGGGGGGCTATTTTCGCCAATTCCCTTACCCGGTATTCCGCTACCTCTTCCGCAATGCCTCGGGCTTTGGCGCCCGCCCGCAAATGTTTTATCTGCACCCCTGGGAAATCGACCCGGAGCAGCCACGTTACAATAACGCAAGCTGGTTTTCCCGCTTCCGGCATTATACTAATCTGGACCAGTGCTACGGTCGCCTCGAACGCTTACTCGGGGATTTCAGGTTTGGAACCGTCAGCGAAAGCTATAATGCCTATGAACCAGACAAAACCCTGCTGTGCAGCGATCAAATGATGCGCCTCGCTTGATTCAGGGAACTGAGCTGAACAGGAACTGAATATGTATCTGGAATTTTTCGGTCTCCACAGACACCCCTTCCGCATTACGCCGGAAGACGATTTTATTTACATGAGCCAGCAGCATTCCCGGGCTTATGTGTACATGTCTTCTGCTATCTGGAGTTCTGAGGGCTTTGTAGTTATCAGTGGGGAGATAGGTTCGGGCAAGACCACATTGCTGAAGAAGACCATTCGGAATCTTGACGGCAATCTGAAGTTGCTCAACATTGCTTACACTAACCTGGAATCCCGGGATCTCTTTGGCCTGATTCTTCGCAAGGCCGGGATGAAGGTGGAGGACGACAGCAAGGTAGCCATGCTGTTCCAGATTACCGACTATCTGGAGAAAATGGCGACAGCCGGTACGCCGGTGGTGCTGACCATTGATGAGGCGCAGAATCTTACCCGGGAGAATCTGGAAGATATCCGCATGCTGGCCGGCATGGAAAGTATGGGCGGCCCTTCAATGCGGGTTATTCTGCTAGGGCAACCGGAGTTGAAACAGGCGGTTCTTGATATTCCGCAGCTCGCCCAGCGGGTAAAGTTGTTTTTCCACCTCGAAGGCCTCTCCGCGAAGGAAACCGCCGAATACATTGATTACCGGCTTTTGGTCTCCGGTCACGGCGGCAACAAATTATTTGATGGTGATACGGTTCGCGAGATTCACAAGCTCAGCAAGGGCATCCCCCGGCTGATCAACAAGCTTTGTGACGGCATGATGATGTGCGCCTATTCAGAAGATCGGCCGTTTATCGACCCCCATGATCTGAAATCCATTCGCCATGATTTGCTGGGTGATGAACTGCCCACAAATACTCCCAAGCTGACCGGTCTGAAAAAGCGAGAGCAGCCCGCTCTGGAGCAAAGCGGGCATTCGGGCGAAATGGTCGGGGTAGCTCAGGCCATGTTACGCATGGCGGAAGCCCTGGAGCGTATTGATAGCCGGCTGGCCGCCATCTTCCCCGAGGACCAGTCCGCCCGCAAAGAAGGCATCAGCGTACCGGACAATGTAAAACCGCTGTCGCCAGGCAGAAAATAAAAGCGGGGTCTGCCGCCTCAGATAACGAACATGTTCACGAACTCGTGAACTGGCGTCGTTTCCAGGCTCTTCTGGTTACTGCAGGCCTCAATGATCTGCTCGCACCTTTGCGCCGGGAAACGGGTTGCCAGATTAGCCCGGAACTTGTCGGCGAGCAGCGGAATGCTCTCTTCCCTGCGCCTGCGATGCCCTATGGGGTATTCCACCTCGACCGTATCTGTACTTGATCCGTCCTTGAAGAACACCTGAATGGCATTGGCAATTGAACGCTTGTCTGCTTCGAGATATTCCCGGGTGTACTGCTCATTCTCAACCACTTCCATCTTGTCTCGCAGCTCATCAATGATGGGGTTGGCTTCGTGGAAGCTGTCTTCATAGTGTTCCGCCACCAGGTCACCAAAGATAAGCGGCACAGCCGTCATGTATTGCAGGCAGTGGTCTCTGTCTGCTGCGTTTGCAAGCTGGCCCACTTTGGAGATGATGCGTATGGCGGATTCGTGGGTGGTTATCACGATTCGGTCGATCTCATCGAGCCGGTCTTTTACTTGTGGATGAAGCGTGACGGCCGCCTCAGCTGCAGTCTGGGCATGAAACTCAGCAGGGAAGGACACCTTGAACAATATGTTTTCCATCACATAAGTGCCGAATTCTTGTGGTAACGAAAACTGGCGCTGGTCTTCCGGCTTGAGGGCCTGATCTTTATTGGTTTTACTGAACAGCACATCATAAAAGCCCCACTGGGGTGCTGTCAGAGCGCTGGGAATCCCCATCTCGCCCCGCATGGCTATATCTGCAAGGCGAACGGCCCGGGAAGTAGCATCGCCAGCCGCCCAGGATTTTCGGGAACCGGCATTGGGCGCGTGGCGGTAGGTTCGCAGCGCTTGCCCATCTACCCAGGCATGGGAGAGTGCTGAGAGCATTTGTTCACGATTGGCGCCCATCAGCTTGGCGGTGACTGCCGTGGAGGCAACCTTCACCAGGATGACGTGATCCAGCCCTACCCGGTTGAAGGAGTTTTCCAGAGCCAGAACACCCTGGATTTCATGGGCCATGATCATGGCTTCGAGCACTTCACGCATGGTGAGCGGCGCCTTGCCCATTGCAACGCGTTTTTGCGACAGATGGTCGGCTACGGCGAGAATGCCACCCAGGTTATCGGAAGGGTGCCCCCATTCTGCTGCCAGCCAGGTGTCGTTGTAATCAAGCCACCGCACAATGCAGCCGATATCCCAGGCTGCTTTTACCGGGTCCAGCCGGAATGATGTACCGGGAACACGAGCGCCATGGGGAACTACCGTGCCCTCTACAACCGGCCCCAAGTGTTTGGTGCACTCCGGAAAGCGCAGCGCCAACAGGCCACAGCCAAGCGTGTCCATCAGGCAATGGCGGGCTGTATTCCAGGCTTCTTTGCTCTTCACCTGATACGTCAGAACGTAGTCTGTAAGTTTTTGCAGAACATCGTCGTAGTCTGGGCGCTCGTTGAGATCAAATGTTGTCATCACTCGTCTCCTTTTGGGTGTATGGGTAAAAGGTAGCCCGGTTTGTTCCCAGGGGCCAGAAAGCACTCTTCCCCTTGCCACTCCGGATCATCGGTTTAACTAGAGTGAATGAGCAAAACGACAAGCCAGCAGCCGGGAGGATTAGCCCACACATGTGTCAGGTTTCCTTACACTACCATAACTCACAGAGATTCCAGGATGGCGGATTTCTTTAATAAAACCAATAACAAAGACCAAGTTCTTATCAGGCGGCATAGCTTTTGCTTTACCCTCTGCGAGCTTTTAATAAGAGAGCGCTCGCAACTTCACACATAATGAGCAAATGAAGGGTCATCACAATGATTAAACAAATTGTTATTGCCGGCATTGCCGCGTCAGCGCTGGCAACAGCAACTGCATCTGCTGCACTCATAGACATCACCAGCGTTAACGGCTCCTGGACGGCAACAAATCCGGCAGGCGTTACAACCAGTTCTGCAAATGGTGGAACCAATAATAGAATCTCCTGGGGCAACCCGGCTTATCCAAATACGCAGAAGAGTGGTTATCAATTCGATTCTTTGGCGCCAATCTGGAACATTGCTGAAGAAACCGCATTTGATCTCGGCACATTCACCCACTTCAACTTTCCAATCTATGACGATGGCACAGTCCTGACCTCAGCCACGCTTGAAGTTCAGACCCAACTGGAAATTGACAGCGTAAGCCATAGCCTGACTTCGTTTTTTAATTTTACTCATAATGAAACACCGAACTCGAGCAACCCTTGTGCAGATGGGGGTGCCAACGGCTATGGCGTTAACATCAACGGATGTGCCGACGAAGTCTCGTTCATTTTGAATGCTGGCGCGACTGATAGTGTTTCTATCGATGGCACCGAATACTTCATTGATTTGCTGGGCTTTTTCAACAATGGATCTTTGACAGACACTTTCTGGACGCAAGAAAATCTGGAAAATACAGCGACTCTGAGAGGGGTTATCACCTCAGTTACTTCTGAGGTTCCTGAGCCCTCTACCTTTGCCCTGTTGGGGCTTGGCCTGATGGGTCTTGGCCTGCGTAACCGCAAGCGCAAGCAATCCTGATTGATGCCAACCGGGAGCCGGCAACAGCCGCGCTCCCGACTCATGATCGTCAAGCAACTACATCAATCTTCAGGCACTCTTACCCACCCTTCCATGAGAATCCGAGCACTGCGGCTCATGATGGCTTTGGTAGCAGTCCATTGGCCGTTCACCTCTTTCGCTTCGGCACCTACCTGCAAGGTTCCTGACGGATGGCCAAAGGTGACCGACGTGCGATCACCACCACCGGCCGCAAGATTCACCAGAGTTCCAGGAATCGCTGCTGCGGTTGCAATAGCAACGGCTGCAGTGCCCATCATGGCATGGTGTAACTTGCCCATGGAGAGCGCGCGTACCAGCACATCAACATCGTTTGCGTTTATCTTCTTGCCGCTGGATGCGGTGTAGTCCGCCGGCGGTGCTACAAAAGCGACTTTTGGCGTGTGCTGCCGGGCGGCAGCTTCTTCGATGTTCTGAATAAGCCCCATTTTTACGGCACCATGGGCGCGGATGGTCTCAAACATCGCCAAGGCTTTGGGATCGCTGTTGATGTCGTCTTGCAGTTCTGTGCCGGTATAGCCGACGGCGTCTGCATTGATGAACACTGTGGGGATACCTGCATTGATCATGGTGGCTTTCAAGGTGCCAACGCCAGGAACTTCCAGCTCGTCCACGAGCTTGCCGGTGGGAAACATGGAGCCTTCGCCATCGGCTGGGTCCATAAACTCCACCTGCACTTCTGCGGCGGGAAAGGTTACGCCATCCAGCTCAAAGTCGCCGGTTTCCTGCACTTCACCGTTGGTAATGGGCACGTTGGCGATGATGGTTTTGCGGATATTGGCCTGCCAGATGCGTACTACCGCTGTGCCATTTTCCGGGATACGGTCTTTTGAAACAAAGCCGCTATTAATGGCAAAGGCGCCTACTGCGGCTGTGAGGTTGCCACAGTTGCCGCTCCAATCCACGAAGGGCTTGTCGATGCTCACCTGACCGAACAAGTAATCCACATCGTGGTCCGACTGGGTAGGCTTGGCGAGGATAACGGTTTTGCTGGTGCTGGAGGTGGCGCCGCCCATACCGTCGGTTTGCTTTTGGTAGGGGTCTGGGCTGCCGATGACTCGCAGCAGGAGGTTGTCCCTTGCCTTACCTGGGCTTTGGGCGGCTTCAGGAAGGTCTTCCAGGCGGAAAAAGACGCCTTTGCTGGTGCCGCCACGCATGTAAGTGGCGGGGATTTTTATTTGGGGTTTGTGGGGCATGGGGGTTCCTTTGGTGTTTGGTTTTGGGGTGTGGAGTAAGGAATTGTCCTCGCCCCCCTCTCCCTGGCCCTCTCCCGCGAGGGGAGAGGGAACACATAGCGATGGCCTGCCTGTATTGGGAGTTTGACTCCCAAGCTTGAGAGCAGTGCAGTAAAGCCCCTCGCCCCCGGCGGGAGAGGGGTTGGGGAGAGGGGGAGAGGTATTAAAGCAGGGCTTTAGTCCTCCCTTATGCTGCTCCTTCAGACTGCAAAAAGTCCTCAGCAAACCGCTGCAGCACACCACCCGCGGAGTAAATGGACAACTCCTCAGCTGTATCCAGCCTGCAAATAACAGGCACTTTCTCTGAGCTACCATCCTTGCGAGTGATAATCAGCGTCAGCTTGGCGCCAGGTGCCGGCTTGCCTTCCACATCAAAGGTTTCCGTACCGTCAATCTTCAAGGTCTTGCGCGTTGTGCCTTCTTCAAACTGCAGTGGCATAACACCCATTCCAACCAGGTTGGTGCGGTGGATACGTTCAAACCCTTCGGCAACAATCGCTTCAACGCCCGCAAGTGCAACGCCTTTGGCTGCCCAGTCGCGGGAGGAACCCTGACCATAATCCGCACCAGCGATGATAATCAGCGGCTGCTTGCGTTCCATGTAGGTTTCAATGGCTTCCCACATACGGGTTACCTTACCTTCCGGCTCGATACGAGCAAGAGAGCCCTGCTTCACCTTGCCGTTTTCATCCAACACCATTTCGTTGAACAGCTTCGGGTTGGCAAAGGTTGCACGCTGAGCCGTGAGGTGATCGCCACGGTGGGTTGCGTAGGAGTTGAAGTCTACTTCTGGCACGCCCATTTTGTGCAGGTATTCACCGGCAGCGCTGTCCATGAGGATGGCGTTGGACGGTGACAGGTGATCTGTAGTGATGTTGTCAGGCAGTACAGCCAATGGACGCATGCCTTTAAGAGCCTTCTCACCCACCATGCCGCCTTCCCAGTATGGCGGACGGCGAATATAGGTACTCATCGGGCGCCAGTCGTACAATGGGCTGATGTTGGCGTGGGATTCCTGGGTGACGTCGAACATCGGGATGTAGGTGCTGCGGAACTGCTCCGGCTTCACCGACTCTTTCACGATAGCATCGATTTCTGCGTCATCTGGCCAGATATCCTTCAAGGTTACGGCGTTGCCGTCCTTGTCGTAGCCGAGCACATCTTTTTCGATGTCGAAGCGGATGGTTCCGGCTATCGCGTATGCCACTACCAGCGGCGGAGAGGCCAAAAACGCCTGCTTGGCGTAAGGGTGAATCCGACCGTCGAAGTTACGGTTACCGGAAAGCACCGCTGTTGAATACAAATCACGCTCAACCACTTCTTTCTGGATTACCGGATCCAGTGCACCGCTCATGCCGTTACAGGTGGTACAGGCGAAGCCGACCACGCCAAAGCCCAGATCTTCCAGCTCGGGTAACAGCTTGGCATCGTTGAGGTACATCTCGACGGTTTTGGACCCTGGTGCCAGGGACGTCTTCACCCAAGGCTTGCGGGTGAGGCCCAACTTGTTAGCGTTGCGTGCAATCAAACCAGCAGCAACCATATTCCGAGGATTACTGGTGTTGGTGCAGCTGGTGATGGCAGCGATAATCACTGCGCCATCCGGCATTTTGCCTTCTTCCTGCTCCCACTCACTGGCAATGCCACGCTCAGCAAGCTCAGAGGTTGGCAGGTGTGCATGGGGGTTGGATGGGCCAGCCAAGGTGCGAACAACGGTAGACAGATCAAACTTCAGAATGCGCTCGTATTCAGCAGTCTTAAGCGCGTCTGCCCAGAGGCCGGTGTGCTTGGCGAACTTTTCTACCAGTGCCACCTGCTCGTCTTCACGGCCGGTAAGCTTGAGATAGTCGATGGTCTGGCCGTCGATGTAGAACATGGCAGCCGTGGCGCCGTATTCTGGCGTCATGTTGGAGATAGTGGCACGGTCGCCGATGGTGAGACTGTCTGCGCCTTCGCCGTAGAATTCCAGATAGGCACCTACTACGCGCTCTGTGCGCAGGAATTCAGTCAGGGCCAGAACCATATCGGTGCTGGTAATGCCTGGCTGCAGCTTGCCGGTGAGTTCAACACCCACAATATCCGGCAGGCGCATCATGGAGGCACGGCCGAGCATCACACTTTCGGCTTCCAGGCCACCCACACCAACGGAGATAACACCCAAAGCATCAACCATTGGCGTGTGGCTGTCTGTGCCTACACAAGTATCGGGGAAGGCAACCTTCTTGCCTTCACCATCCGGGCGGGCCTGCACCACCGGAGACATTTTCTCCAGGTTGATCTGGTGCATGATGCCGTTACCCGGCGGGATTACATCCACGTTCTTGAACGCTTTTTTCGTCCAGTTGATGAAGTGGAAACGATCGTCGTTACGGCGATCTTCAATTTCACGGTTTTTCTCGAAGGCGTCTTTCTCGAAACCAGCGTGTTCTACGGCCAGGGAGTGATCCACGATTAGCTGGGTGGGAACCACCGGGTTTACTTTGGCTGGGTCACCGCCCTTCTCGGCGATTGCGTCACGCAGGCCGGCGAGATCCACCAGTGCGGTCTGGCCCAGAATATCGTGACAAACTACACGAGCTGGATACCAGGGGAAGTCGAGATCCCGCTTGCGTTCGATCAGCTGCTTGAGAGAGTCCGTCAGTGCATCGGGATCGCAACGGCGCACCAGTTGTTCCGCCAGAATTCTGGAGGTGTATGGGAGCTTGTCGTAGGCGCCGGCTTGAATATCTTCAACGGCCTGGCGGGTATCGAAATAGTCCAGGTCGGTGCCTGGTAGGGGTTTGCGGTAATTGGTGTTCATGGAGATACTCTTGATCGGAATGTGTTGGCCCCCTCTCCCTAGCCCTCTCCCGCGAGGGGAGAGGGGATAAAGACTAGACTCCCATCTTCTGAGAGCTCGGAACTGGTAGCTCAGCTTCGCTCTCCTTCGGGAAGCGAAACTGCAATTCAACTCCCCTCTCCCCTCGCGGGAGAGGGGCTGGGGGAGAGGGGGTATTCAATTCACTCAAGCACGTTTTTCAATCGGCACCCACTCAGCATGCTCCGGCCCTGTGTATTCTGCACTTGGGCGAATAATCCGGTTGTTTTCACGCTGCTCTTTCACGTGTGCCGTCCAGCCGGATACGCGGGACATAACAAAGATCGGCGTGAAGAGTTCAGTCGGGATGCCCATGAAGTGGTAAGTCGAGGCATGGAAGAAGTCTGCGTTACAGAACAGTTTCTTCTCGCGCCACATCACTTCTTCACAGCGTACGGATACCGGGTACAGAACCGTATCCCCTACTTCTTTAGCCAGCTTTTCTGACCACTTCTTGATGATCACGTTGCGCGGATCGGATTCGCTGTAGATCGCGTGGCCAAAGCCCATGATCTTTTCCTTGCGCTCCAGCATGCCCATCAAGCCTTCTTCTGCTTCCTCAGGGGTCTGGAATTTCTGAATCAGTTCCATGGCCGCTTCGTTGGCACCGCCGTGCAGTGGGCCTCGCAGGGAGCCAATAGCGCCAGTTACGCAACTGTGGATGTCAGACAGCGTGGATGCACATACACGAGCCGTGAAGGTGGAGGCGTTGAATTCGTGCTCTGCGTAGAGAATCAGGGAGACGTTCATCACCCGCTCGTGCAGCTTGCTGGGCTTTTTGCCGTGGAGCAATTCGAGGAAGTGGCCACCGATGGAGTCCACATCACTTTCTGTTTCTATGCGTACGCCTTCATGGGCGAAGCGGTACCAGTAGGTGATGATGGATGGGAACAGGGCCAGCATGCGGTCGATTTTGTCGTCTTGCTCGCTGAAGTCCTGTTCGGTTTCCAGGTTGCCCAGCATGGAGGCGCCGGTGCGCATTACGTCCATGGGGTGAGCATCCTTGGGGATCTGCTCAAGAACAGTTTTCAGTGCTGCAGGCAGCCCACGCAGGCTCTGGAGCTTCTTCTTGTAAGCATCCAGTTCCTGCTGGTTGGGCAACTTGCCGCGCAGCAGCAGATAAGCTACCTCTTCAAACTGGGCGTTATCTGCCAGATCGCTTACGTCGTAACCACGATAGGTGAGGCCAGTTCCGGTTTTACCAACGGTACACAGTGCGGTTTCACCAGCGACTTGCCCGCGAAGGCCTGCGCCACCTAATTTCTTTGCTTCTGCCATGGATGTCTCTCCTCTAATTATTTTGACTGCTGGAAAAGTTGATCCAGCTTCTGCTCGAAGTCGTGATAGTTCAGGTAATCGTAGAGTTCCATACGGGTCTGCATCAGATCAACTACGTCTTTCTGATCGCCCTTCTCAAGAATGTTCTCGTAAACAGTAACCGCCGCTTTGTTCATGGCGCGGAAAGCGCTAAGCGGGTATAGAACCATTGCGGCACCGGACTCGCCCAGCTCTTTACGATTATACAGCGGTGTGGCGCCAAATTCGGTGATGTTCGCCAGCAAAGGTACGTCGCCCAGAGCTTCCGAGAACGCCTTGTAGTGTTCCAGCTCAGTCACCGCTTCTGCGAAAATGCCATCCGCACCCGCTTCGATGCAGGCCTTGGCGCGATCGATGGCTGCTTCCAGGCCTTCTTTCTGGAAGGCGTCGGTGCGGGCCATGATGAAGAAGTCTTTGTCTTCACGAGCATCGGCAGCCGCTTTGATACGGTCAACCATTTCTTCTTTGGAGACAATTTCTTTGTTTGGGCGGTGTCCGCAACGCTTTTGAGCTACCTGGTCTTCAATGTGAACCGCGGCGGCACCAGCACGTTCCATCTGCTGGATAGTGCGAGCAATGTTGAACGCGCCACCCCAACCCGTATCGATATCTACCAGCAACGGCAGGTCGGTTGCGGCAGTGATGCGACGTACATCTTCTATCACATCGTTCAGACTGGTCATGCCCAGATCCGGCAAGCCATAAGAGGCGTTCGCCACACCGCCGCCAGACAAGTAGATAGCCTGGTGCCCTACTCGTTCGGCCATCATGGCGGCGTATGCGTTAATGGTACCTACGATCTGCAGGGGCTTGTTGTCGTTCAGGGCTTTGCGAAAACGCGCGCCCGGGGATAGTTTGTTCGCCATGCTTATTCCTTCTCTTTAAATGGTTGGTGCCATCAGATAGTTAAAACGCCTTCCTGAATCTTTTTCTCGATATTTTTACGAGCGGCGTTGATGTGTCTTTTCATCAGAAATTCTGCGAGCTCTCCATCGCGTTGGGCAATGGCTTCAAGTATACGGCGGTGTTCCCCAAGGGCTCGATGGGGGCGTCCCGCAGAGGTGCTTAATCGATAGCGGTACATTCGCACCATGTAATAGAGGTCACCCAGTAACATTTGAGCAAGCTTGGTGTTCCGGCTGCCCGTGGCGATGCGGTGGTGAAAATCGTAATCCCCTTCAGCCTGATAATAGGCCTGTCCATGAGCTTCGTCGATCATGGTTTCGTGGGCATCGAGCGTAGCCCGCAGGTCGGCAATTTCCTGGTCGGTCATGCGTTCTGCAGCCTGGCGTGCGGCGAGGCCTTCCATGACTTCCCGTATGCGGTACAACTCCACTAGTTCCGACGCGCTTAGCGACACCACTCGCACCCCCGCATGGGGGCGTCGCACCAAAAGTCCGCGGGACTCGAGCCGGCCAAGGGCCTCCCGGAGCGGGCCGCGGGTCAGATCGAAGCGGGAGCAGAGATCCAGCTCGCCGATTTTGTCACCCGGAGCAAGATCGCCTTTTACGATTGCCGTTTGTAGACAATCAAAGGCTTCATCTGCTCGCGTGTAGGTTTGTGGTGCAGTGTCCAGCATAGTTTGTCGACAATGTTGACGTGATAGTGACAAAATCTACTCATAATACTCACTATTGTCAACAATCCGCCGTCTATTTTGTAAACAATCCATAGCTGAATGAGGCTTTGGACACCACAGAATGGCAGTCTTATCGGCAAGCGTCTGTCAGATGTCGACTGAAATGGAAAAGGAAAGATCCGGGCTGGTGGGCATGAGGATCGCGCTATTGGAGGCATCAAGCATTTGCCCAACACTCAGGTCTGCACGAAAATCTCTGGAATACAACTGTAACGAGATCTCGCCAGCACTGGTGCTGCCAAAACGGTCTGACTGTGCCTCCGAATAGGGTGCCCAGCCTTGTAGCAGGGATAATGTGATCGAGGAGTTAAGCTCGGATGCATACGGCCAGTGGTAGCCAGGACTGCGTGCATTCAACCGCAGCAAGCCACCTTCAACAACCCGTACAGTCTGGCCATTAAACCCCCGCATAAGGCTTGGCCCGGCCACGACCATGTACTCGGAGGAGGGTAAGTCTCCCGGTGCAAACTGATATCGCCCGTTCAGGCCAAGATTCCAGCTCAACACTTCGCGGCTAAGAGACGCCTCCACTGCCAATTTGTGGAAACCATCAGAATCACTGCTGTAGCCTGAAGCACCTGTTGTCTCTTCTGAATCCAGCCCGCCGATTGCCGTTAAAGACGTTGTAGCGAAAAAGCCGCCGACCAATGCTCGCGAGGCCTTGCCTTGAAGCCCGAAGCTGGAAAGCTGGTGAGAGGCATCCTCTACCCATATTTCGTCTTCGAAGGCACTGCTTCGGCTACTGGCGTGGGAAAACACACTGCCCAACTCAACGCCTTGCCATGACCAGAGCCCTCGTTTTCCAGTTACCCTGAGGTTACGCCGCTCACCATAGGTATCGTAACGCTGCCCGGAATCGCTCACCGCACCGGCATAATCCCGGTTTTCAAGGTCTATCCGGAAATCACTTCCCGCCAGTGGGAACGAATAACGCAACGCCAGCGTCGTAGACTCGGCACTCCCTTCTCTTGCCACTGAGTCACTAAAATCCAGGCCAAGCACGTGCTGGGACCAGATCAGGTTATTGCTGGTCAGGTTCAGTCGACCATTGGCTCTGTCGTTGCTCTGGCTGGAGTCACCGGAAAACTCAACATGTGAAGCGACATATTGCGTAACAGACTGGAGAAGATCGGCCGGATACAGATCCCATAAGGGCGACTCGCCGCGAGACTTCACGTTGTTAGCTGAAGCCTGGCCAGCAGCAATGCCAAAAATCATGGTTGCCAGCAGAATGGTTCTCACGCAAAGCCTCAGCACAGTAAAATCACGATAAAGATTCTTAAAAGATCCGCCTCAGCACTCTAAAAAAATGAGGCTGGAGAATCCAGTGTCTATTTCCAAAACTTACAATTTTAATAATCGATAAAACAGTAGGTTATGGCGACACTTACAAGTAATACCTCAAATGTCATCATCATGCCTTTACAAGACCCCGACCCGTGCTGTTGGTTAGCAAAACGCAATGAAGCCTGTTTGCCCTCTCCATTCGGGCGGATAACTTGGTAAACTCTCCGAAATTATGGACCTGCCACGAATCCCGACCAAAGGACGAATCAAATGATCAAGAAGTGCCTCTTCCCGGTTGCCGGTTACGGTACCCGTTTCCTGCCTGCTACCAAGGCGATGCCGAAAGAAATCCTGCCGATTGTTAACAAACCTCTGGTGCAGTACGGGGTTGAAGAAGCCTCTGAAGCCGGCATTCATGAGTTTGGCTTTGTAACCGGCCGCGGCAAGCGCGCCATTGAAGACCATTTTGATATTAGCTACGAACTGGAGCATCAGATTGCCGGTTCTGGAAAAGAAGGCCTGCTTTCTTCTATACGAGACCTGATCGACAACAACACCTTTGCGTTCACCCGCCAGATTGAAATGAAGGGACTGGGCCATGCGATTCTTAGTGGTCGCAACCTGATGGGCGATAACCCGTTCGCTGTTGTGCTTGCAGACGACTTTTGTGTTGGCCCGAACGAAGGTGAGGATGGCGTGCTGGCGCAGATGGTTAAGCTTTACAATCAGTTCCGCTGCTCCATTGTTGCCATTGAAGAAGTGCCGGCGGATGAAACTCACAAGTACGGCGTTATTGCTGGCGAATCCATGAAAGACGGGCTTTATCGCGTGACAGATATGGTTGAAAAGCCTGCACCGGAAGACGCCCCAAGTAACCTGGCGATCATTGGTCGCTACATTCTGACCCCGGACATCTTCGATATTCTGGAGCGCACTCCGGCGGGTAAGAATGGCGAGATCCAGATTACCGATGCGCTGCTAGAACAGGCGAAGAATGGCTGCGTGCTGGCCTACAAATTCAAGGGCCGGCGCTTTGATTGCGGCAGCATTGATGGCTTTGTAGAAGCAACCAATCACGTTTACGAGAATATTTACAAGAAAAAATAGGATCTATGGCGAGCCTGGGCCGGCATCAAGCGCGCTCAGGCACCCAGAATCTGCAAAATCATGCGCCGGTTCTCCGCAGTTGTCTTGCGGAACCGGCGCAGCAGTTCCACCTCTTGTTCTGACAACTGAACCCGGTTTATCTCCTGTTCCAGTTCTTTCAACGCTACCGAAAGGTCGTCGCTGTTGCTGAAGGCCAACCCCAACAATTCAAGCTGGCCCTCCCCCCCAGGCTCCGCGAGGTCTAACAAGTCTTCCAAAGGGGTTTCGGTTTTTATGCAGAAGTCCAACAACGCTGATAGATCAGGATAAGAGCGCTGCCTCGCATCCACGGCCTCCCAGCTTTTTACCTGCGCCTCATCGACCCCGCAGATCTCAGCAACATCCTGGAAGGATAGACACTCGGCTTCACGCATCTGCCGCAGCCGGTTGTTGAATGTCTGCAGGTAACGCATGATTCTCACCTTTGCTAGCTTGCCCGGAAAGTAGGTTAATCTTGAATGTATCTTAGATACGGCTTTATGCACAGAGTTGGCTGAGACAAATACACCGAAAGTCACCTTTCTTTTTTAGTTCGCTAACTATACATTGCCGGAATACTTACTTTCCCCAAACTGAAGTTCTCACTCAATGTCTGACGCCCATAAATCTGACCTGCTTCTTGTAACAGTCACCCTGCTTGCCGCTGTAAGCTGGATTTTTTCGAAAGAAGCCATCCTGCTGATGCCGCCCTTGCTGTTTATGGCACTTCGCTTTCTGATTGCGGGCGGGTTTCTGGCTTTGTTTGCGTGGCGCTCACTGGCGCGCCTGGATGTGGATCAACTAAAGCGTGGGATTGGCGTTGGCCTGGTGTTTGGCATTGCCATGAGCTTTTGGGTGATGGGGCTGTTTCACGGCACAAGTATGGGGGAAGGCGCCTTTCTCACGAGCCTGGGTGTGGTGATTGTACCAATTATCGCGCGTATCGTTTTTAAAGAAGCGCAACCGGCAAGTACCTGGTTTGCTATTCCGGTTGCCATAGCGGGGCTGGCTCTACTATCCCTTAAAAACGGCTTTAAACCGGAAGCAGGCCAGGTTTTCTTTGTGGTAGCCGCAACCATTTTTGCTTTGTACTTTACACTCAATACGCGGGCAGCCAATCAGCGAACGGCGATCAATCGTAAAGGCGAATCCATCGAAAAGCGCCGCATCCCCGCACTGCCCCTGACCGCCATTGCGTTACTTACCGTTGGAACGCTTACTCTGGTTGAATCGCTCTTTATGGAGCCATGGCAGCCCACATTCGCCAACCCACCTCCACTGCTGATCTGGTGGGTACTCGCCAGTGCGATTGTGGGCACAGCAGGCCGATTCCTTGTGCAAACCTATGCCCAAAGCTTGTCCACCCACAGCCACGGTGCGGTGATTCTGGTGCTGGAACCGGTTTGGGTTTCGCTGTTTGCGGCCGGCTGGTTTGGCGAAACCATGGCGCCCATGCAACTGGCCGGTTGCGGATTGATCTTCGCGGCGTTGATTGTTAACCGCTGGAATGCTTTAAGCAAAGCGCTCCGGGCCGCATTAAGAAAAAAAGGGAAACCAAATAGCTGCTGACGCTCGAATAAAATTCCAAACCTGTTTATCTGGACGGGTAGGTTAAACAAAAACATAAAAATGGGCCGGTGGATTTTTCACCGGCCCATTTTATTGACGCCCGAACATGCCTGTAAAAACGAATTGTCCGGATGAAGCTTTTAACAGAAGGGTATCAGTTATGTTGCTTCCGCCGAGTGGCAACCAGACCACCTAACCCCATCAGCAACAGGGCCAAACTGCCGGGCTCCGGGACTGAAACCTCAGGAGGAGTATCAGAGAAGCTTCCGCCCTGCAGGAAAACAGCAGAATCCAGAGCAGAATCCCCCGCGTCAGCAATAGCGATCTTCATCGAATGGGAACCGGCACTCAAGCCAAGTATCGAAGCGACAAACACATCAGTGAAGCCATCGTATTCGATGTCGAAGTAAGGACCGCCATCATTTAGATCATTGTTGTTATAGTAATCACAATTTGGACCTATGCCGGAATAGGGATTACCGCAGTTTACGTTATTGATACTGACTGCCTGCCCGTCAGGAGCCTCGGCGATATTGACGCCATCAACAAAAAAGGCAAAGACATCGTTGAAGCTAGAATCGACGTACTCGTTATATTCCTCGGAAGCAAAAACGTAATTGAAGAACAAATCGCCCGAATTTGATTCAAAATCAAATGTCAGGACGGCCGCATCGCGTGTGTTCTGAGGAATAAGAGCATCCAGATCCGCATCACCAGGCGTACCAACAGTGGTGCTTGCGCCATCGGACGTATTGGGGCCTGGGGCACTCCATGCGCTGCCAGTGGTCAGGATCAAGCCGCTATCTATCCCGAGAACCGATGACCCGTCGGAAAAGAAGCCGGATTGGTTACTTCCGCCTACATAATTCACGTTGGAAATAGTAATACCTGACCCTACCAATGCGTTCGCCATGGCGTTGCCATCGGTAGAGGTGGAATCAATCACCAGCGCGGAAGCGGATTGGCAAATTACCGCCGTGGAAAAAAGTGCTACACCCTGCAAAATTCGTTTCATAGTATGAACTCCATTTTCATTCGTGGACGGGTCGCTTTTTTATACATCTTGCGTTCCCTCGGCTGTTCCATAGCAAAACACGAACCAACTATAAAAAGACGAACATTATCAACACCCTATTAACTCACCCAGTTTGTTATTGTTAAATAACTCGACACGACTATGGGACTGCGAACCTCGGAGCACTCTGAATCTCTCAACCCGATAAAATATGGTTGACCAGCGGCGGTATAATCAGTATATTGCGCCTCGTTGCAGAATTAGGACCATAGCTCAGTTGGTTAGAGCGCTACCTTGACATGGTAGAGGTCCCCAGTTCGAATCTGGGTGGTCCTACCAATTCTGCCAAGAAAGTCAGTTACTTACGGAGATCGTGAGAACTGGCTTTTTTTGTTTTCAGACATTCCCGCCTGCGATTTGCCAAACCTCTACTGGATTTACCCGTTTTTTACGGCATTATTGATGTAAACCGTCCCCGATATGTGAAATCATCAACCTGGCTTTACCGTTGTAGTTATTTTGATAGACGAGAGAGGAATAAACACCATGCGTAAAACCGGAATTTTCGCGGCCTTGGCATTAAGCGCCGCCGTAGCCACCCCTGCTATAGCCCAACTGGATGTAGAAGAGCAGATTGAAACCCGCCAAAGCGCCTTTACGTTTGCAGCGTGGAATATGGGTAAGATCAAGGCTCAGGCGATTGACGGCACTGTTGCCTATAACGAGCAACAAATGCTGGCAGCGGCGAATGCCATTGCCTCAGTAGCCAACTCCGGGCTGGGCGGGCTCTTTGGCCCTGGTTCCGCCAACGACAAAAACGACAACACGAGGCTGAAGCCAGTGTTTTTTGATAAGCCAGAAAAAGCTCGCGAGGTTGCCATTGGCTTTGCGCAGGCTGCGAACAAGCTTCAGGAAGTCGCAGCGAATGGCGGCGGCAAAGGCGCCCTGGCTGCTCAGTTCAGCGAAGTCGGGAAGTCATGCAAGGCTTGCCACGACGAGTTCCGTGCCGAGTAAGCCTTACCAGTAACCCACTTTGCTGCCGCTTACCAACCCAGATCGGGTGGCGGCGGCGGAGGGGGTGACAATAGCCCGCCAGTGGCTACCCAAACTGCAAATGCTGCTACCGCCAATGCGATAATAAGCGCTATCAGGCCACCACCGGTTCTCTCCTCGCCATGCTCTTTACTGACTTTTTTGCGTCCGCTGATCATCGGTGTGATCAAGTTGTCTTTTTTAACCAGCGTATAAAAAAAAGCGCTTACGATATGCAGACCGATCAAGCCATAAATGAACCATTCCGTCAGCTTGTGCCAGGAGGTGATTGTATCGTTCCAGCCAGACGATACCGCACGGTAAAGTGGCCCGTTAAACGCTATGGCATCCGTTGCAAACAGGCCTGTAACCGCTTGAAACCCCAGTAGCCCCAGCATCGCCAGCACAGAAAGAGCGCCCAAGGGGTTGTGCCCCAAACCTTGCCACTCCCCCTTCAAGTACGCAGCAATTGAAAAAGGCCCCGGAACAAATTGCGAAAAGCGGGCGTAGGTGGACCCAACGATGCCCCATGCCAAACGAAAACTGATCAGCCCCACGATGGCGATACCAAAGCGTTCGTGCCACAGCATCCAGGTGCCACCAAGGCTAACGGACACCAGTGCGCCTGTAACAGCAATCACTAAAAGCCAGTGAAACAGTCGTGTGGGCAAATCCCAAAGGGAGATCGACTTCATTTGCAGTTCCTTCTAAAACTTACGTATGCAGGCTGATTACCCGAACCATACCGGTTTTGCTTTATACTGCCCACTGAATTTCATCTGTCGAATTAAAGGTTTATTCAATGCGAGTGGTTATTCGTTATTTTTTCCGGACGTTACGTCTTATTTTGACACCCTTTGTGCTACTGAGCGAAAAGCTGGGCGGCGGAAAGCCCGTGCAACGCAGTCCAGAAGAACAACAGGTAGTGGATGCAGCTTGTGAGCGGCTTGCTCTGTATCAGTTCAAGACTTGCCCATTCTGCGTCAAGGTACGCAAACAAATTACGCGGCTGAACCTGACTATTGAGAAACGGGATGCACAGCACAATGAAGCCCACAGGGCCGAACTGGAACAGGGCGGCGGTAATGTGAAGGTGCCTTGCCTGCGGATTCAGAATGAGGACGGCAGCGAACAATGGATGTATGAATCCAATGATATTAATGCCTGGCTAGCAGAGCGCTTCGGCAACGCCTCCTGAATCAGACTTTGTAAAAGTCGCGATACCAATCCACGAACCTGGCTATGCCCTCCTCCACGGGGGTTTCCGGCTTGTACCCTACGTCACTGATCAGGTCATCGACATTGGCGTAGGTGGCAGGCACATCACCAGGCTGCATAGGCAGCAGGTTCTTCTGCGCTTTTTTTCCCGTTCTGTCTTCAATGATCTCTATGAAGCGGGACAACTCAACGGGGTTGTTGCTACCAATGTTGTAAATGCGGTACGGGGCCTTGCTGGTGCTTGGATCAGGCGCTGCTCCGCTCCACTCCTCGTTGGGCTGTGCTACCTGATCAAGAGCGCGGATAACGCCTTCTACAATATCGTCAATGTAGGTGAAATCCCGCTTGTGGTGGCCGTGATTGAAGACATCGATGGGCTCACCTGCAAGAATTTTCCTGGTGAAGATAAACAACGCCATATCCGGGCGGCCCCAGGGGCCATATACCGTGAAGAAGCGCAGGCCAGTGGTTGGTAGCCCGTAGAGATGGCTGTATGTATGGGCCATCAGCTCATTGGCTTTCTTTGAGGCCGCATACAGGCTTAACGGGTGATCCACATTGTCGCGAACAGCAAAGGGCATGGCCTCGTTAGCGCCATAAACAGAGCTGCTGGATGCATAAACCAGGTGTTTCACCTGGTTATGGCGGCAGCCTTCGAGGATGTTCATGAAGCCAACAAGGTTAGCATCTACATAGGCATTGGGGTTTTCAATCGAATAGCGCACACCTGCCTGGGCAGCAAGGTGCACAACTCGTTCGGGGCGATGCTTTGCAAAGATGTCGGCCATTACAGAGCGGTCTGCAACGTCCTGACGCACTTCTGTGAAGCCGGGGCGTCCAGTAAGGCGTGCAAGCCGGGCTTCCTTGAGATTGACATCGTAATAGTCGTTAACGTTGTCAACGCCGATGACTTCATCTCCCCGCTCAAGTAACCGGTGCGCCAGCTGCGCGCCGATGAATCCTGCGGTGCCCGTTACCAGAATCTTCAAGTCTTTCGCTCCCTTTTAATCGGCCAATTGGCGATAAATTCTCTTAGAAAGTAACGCCCGCACTGATGAACGGTCCGTCGATTTTTACATCGAACAGGTCGCTGCCATCTTCGTAATCGACGGCAATCTGGCGATAGCCTGCGCGCAGTTGCAGCAGAGAAATGCTGAACTGGCCGTACACGTTGAAGTCGCGGATGGAATCACCGTCATAGGCAATGAAGTTGCCTTCAGCGCCAACAGCTACGCCGGTTAGCGGCAGGTCAAAGCGTGCGGCGATATAGCCTAGTGGCAATACAGCATCGGCTTTGGTTTGCTCAGGGGTGCTGCCACTTTGAGTCACCAAAAGCTCACCTGAAAAATCCCGAACTGTCAGACCCAGATCCAGGTTCACCCAGTTATCCAGGATTTCGTAGTACAGAGTGAGATCCAGCTGCTCAAGGTCAAGCTCAGAACGCACGTTGCCAACACTAACGTTGCCATAGTCACTCGTAAGCGTGCCATTTCCACTCTGCTGAATCAGCGTGTAAGCCAGTCGCACATTCGGCAGCAAGGGCACAGGGTGCTCCAGGTAAATGCTGGCGTTGGCTTTGCCATCGTCTTTGAGGCGAAGCTCATCATTCACATCAACAGAATCGCTGCCTGTTGCTACCTTTCCAGACACATCCGTATCCCAGTAGCCAACGCTAGCTCCAAGGCCCACAATGTCGGCCTGGGCCAGTGGGGCTGCCAGGATTAAAGAACTGCCTACTGCTAGTGTGAGCTTTCGCATGGTGCACCTGTGTTTTTTAGCGTCTGGTTGATTTTATGGCGTTAAATCAGTCGAAGTTGATACCAATGCGACGACCAACTTCTTCATAGGTTTCGATAACGTCGCCCAACCCCTGCCGGAAGCGATCCTTGTCCATCTTCTTTCGGGTTTCTTTATCCCAGATCCTGCAGCCGTCGGGGCTGAACTCATCACCCAGTACAATTTCTCCGCCGCTACGGCCGAACTCCAGCTTGTAATCCACCAGCAGCATGCCGGCTTCATCAAACAGAGTTTTCAGAACGCCGTTTACCTTGTAGGTCAATTCTTTCATTCGCGCGAGTTCGGCTTCTGTTGCCCAATTGAAGCTCACTGCCAGGGATTCGTTCACCATAGGGTCATGCAGAGCGTCATCTTTCAGGAACAGCTCATAGGTTGGCGGGTTCAGCTCCAGCCCTTCTTCCACGCCCAGGCGGCGGCACAGGCTACCTGCAGAGACATTGCGCACAACGCATTCTACAGGGATCATGTCGAGCTTCTTGACCAGCGATTCCGTCGCGGACAACAAACCCTCATGGTGTGTTGGTACACCGGCTGCCTCAAGCTTGTCCATGATAAACGCATTGAAACGGTTGTTTACCATGCCCTTGCGGTTGAGCTGTTCTTTCTTTTCGCCGTCAAATGCCGACGTATCGTCACGGAAGACCAGGACAAAGCGCTCCGGATCGTCGGTGCGGTATACGGATTTTGCCTTGCCTGCGTAAAGTTCTTCGCGTTTTTCCATCGTAAGTCTCCGAAATAGAGGCCTGCAGTGCAGGCACTCCTTCTAAATCAGTATAGGTAATCGAACAGCTGTTTCAGCAAATCTTCGGCAAGCCGGTCGCCGCTGTAACCCTCTGCATTCTGAGCTGTAACCTGTATCTGGCCGTCGCGATCAACCAGATTGACCGTATGGGTATGGCGAGGCTTCTCTTTATCACTGAACCAGCTAAACCAGCCCGGCTCACGCTCGCTGGCACTGCGGAAATCAACAAAAAACCAGCCTTCACTGCGGTTAAGATCAAGTATGCCGACATCCGACTCTACGAGCGCGCGATTAACCTCAGCCCAGGAACGCCCATAATCCAGGTCCATACGGATCGCCTGAGGCCTGTCGTTTTCAGATATGAGCCTTACCAAGGGTTTGGCGACCATGCCTGAGGCTGCACGGGAGAAGGTTTTACTCTCTTCGCGGGTTTTGAGGAACTCGCCCAAATCGGCAAGAAGGCGTTTCTGCAAGGCGATTTGATTGACAGACGGCACAGTAATTTCGCGCCAGGGAATCAGTTCTCCAGGCCAGGCTGATTCAGCTTCTGTCATGCCATCGGAAGTGAGCTTCCGCACCTGAATCTCTGTGGTTTTGCGGCGAACCCCCGGTGCTATACGCACCTGCAATACTGCTTTTGGCTCTGCCGTGGTTGCCTCGGCAGGTGCACTGGAAAGCTCAAGAAGTTCGCGGGCGCGCATGCTGAAGTTTGCAAGCTCACTTTGCAGCAGGCCCAGCTGAGGATTGTCGTGGGCAACGCCCAGGCCTTGCTCATTCATATAAGCCGTTACGGCTGGCCAGATACGCCCTGGCACATCGTTTACCAACAACCAGGCACGGCCATCCAGCTCTTCAACCAGGTAGTTTTCTTCGAGGATCTCGGCGGTCATGTCCGGAGGACGAGGTATATCAGACACATACATTTTACTTGCATCTGCCGGGTTTACCTGCCGGATGGGCATTACTTGCGAAAAGCGGGATGTATCTGCTGCTTCCGGAAGAACCAGGGCATCCCCTTCGCTTTCATTCACATAGCGTTCAGAGCGATCTTCAATCAAGCCGCAGCCGGATACTGCTGTGATCAGCAGCAATCCGGACGCAGTAGCCATGTGACGAAAAGCAAAAACACTACGGGTTCTTGAAAGAACCGGCATCGGCCTTCTCTCTGTGTGGGACTGTTTCAGGGTTTGTATCGGCAAACTCAGAGTACACCCGAGGCGGCCATGGCTTCTTCCACTTCCTCGTGGAACTTCTCACTGAGCTGAGTCAATGGCAGCCGTATACCTTCGCCGATTATGCCCATACGCTGGAGCGCCCATTTTACCGGAATGGGGTTCGCCTCAAGGAACAGTTTGCGGTTCAAAGGCATCAGAAGCTCATTCAGACGTTCGGTTTCTTCCCGGTTGCCCGCGATGGCCGCGGCACAGAGTTCAGACATGCCTTTGGGAGCGACGTTTGCTGTAACCGACACGTTGCCTTTGGCGCCTGCCAGCATCAGCTCTGCTGCGGTGGCATCGTCGCCGGAATAAACCGCCAGCCGGCCATTGAGCGCTTCAATCAGTTCTGAACCCCGAGGAATGTTGCCCGTGGCATCCTTGATAGCAACAATGTTCGGAATGTCGGCCAGCCGCAGAACGGTTTCATTCAGCATATCGCAGGCCGTGCGTCCGGGCACGTTGTAGAGCATCTGGCTCATACCGGGTACCGCTTCTGCGATGGCTTTGAAGTGCTGATAAAGACCTTCCTGGGTAGGCTTGTTGTAATAAGGCACAACCAGCAGACAGGCATCCGCACCCAGTTTGTGGGCTTCGGTGGTCAGATAGATGGCTTCGCGGGTGCTGTTGCCGCCGGTGCCGGCGATAACAGGAATACGCCCGTTCACGCGTTTGATGATGTAACCGATTACCCGGCAGTGCTCTTGCTGATCGAGCGTTGCGGATTCGCCGGTGGTTCCTACAGCAACAATGCCGTTAGTACCGTTGTCCAGATGAAAGTCCACCAGTTTGTCCAGATGCTCCCAGTGAATGTCACCGTTTGGATGCATGGGCGTGACCAGTGCGACAAGGCTACCCGTAATCATAAAAGCTCCGTCCGAATAAAACGAATATGGTAATGTTGGGCACGAACTGACACAAGAGAATTAAATTACACTTGGTCCGAACTGGCTGGGGAAACAGGCGTCTTCACCGGCCAGGCAAAGAATACAGCTTTCAACATGGTCGCCAGCGGAATCGCAAAGAAAACGCCCCACAACCCCCAGATGCCACCGAAAAACAACACAGATATGATGATAACAACTGGATGCAGACTGTTCACTTCCGAAAATAACACAGGAACGAGCACATTGCCGTCCAGCGCCTGAATCAAGCCGTATATCACCATTACCCAGATGAAATGGCTACCCCATCCGAAGGCAAACAACGCAATAACGGCTACCGGAACGGTCACGACAGCCGCACCAATGTATGGAATGACAACGCTTAATCCCACCAAAAGTGACAGAAGCGCTGCATAGGGAACACCCAGAAGCTTGAAGGCCACATAGGTTGTTCCACCCACGATCAGAATCTCCACGGCCTTGCCGCGAACATAGTTAGCACTCTGAAGGTTCACCTCGTGCCAGATCTGCAGCATCATCGGGCGCTGGGGCGGGAGTAGCCTGGAAATAGCCCCAAGCAGAACTTCACGATCTTTCAGAAAAAAGAACACCAGGATTGGCACCAGCACCATATAAATGAGCAGTGCGACAAGACCGGGAATACTGGAAAGCGAAAAGGAAACCAGCCATTGGGTCATGTGCCCTACTTCTGTGTTTACCTGCTGATAGAGGTTACTGACGGTTTTGGCAGAGATAAGGTGTGGATACTCCTCCGGCAGCAACTCAAGGTAGGTCTGCAACTCACCGATAATCCTGGGTGCCTCGCCTGCAAGGGCACTGATCTGGGTCCATATGAGCGGCAGCATTCCAAAAAGAAAACCCACCAGCACCCCGAGAAACATCAGGAACACGCCAAGTATTGCGACACCTTCAGGCACTCCAAGTGAATTCAGTCGGGTAACGAGTCCCTGCAGAATAAAGGCGATGATGAGGGAGGCGATGGCAGGTGCCAGCATGGCCCCGAACCAGATAACAAAGAATGTGCCTATCACCAAAATCAGGAAAAGAATTACAGCTTCTTCATCTGAAAAGTATTTGTGCGCAAGGCCGCGTAAAATTCTGAACATCAAGGAACTCCGGGAGATTAGCTGCCGCACTCAATAACAAAGCGGAAATGGCCATCCGTTTCCGAGGAGTTCACCAATCGGTGACGGGACAACTCCAAAAAGGCCGGGATGTCGCGGGCAGAGCCTGCGTCTGTAGCAATTACTTCAAGCTTTTCGCCAGGAGACATATTATTGAGCTCAAGCTTTGTTTTCAGCAAGGGCATGGGACAGCGAAGCCCGGACGTATCCAGTGTACGATCAGCCATACAGAAGGTGCACCATTACAAGACATGAAAGTTGCAAGCCGGCATTATGCCTCCAGTGGTACTGTATTGCATCACAATAGCTGTTAATCAGGAGCACACCGCACTACATGAATGACGTTCTGAGGGAGTTTCGCTGTTACCCCAGGCTTTCAGCAGCCATCATTCTGATTTTTGCGCTGGTAACGAGCCCTGCTCTGCAGGCCCAGGATACCCGCCTGCCAGACATCGGCGGAACCGGAGGCGGCCTTATTTCCGGGCAGCAGGAAAGCGACATCGGGCAACAGGTAATGATTTCGATCCGACGGTCGGCACCACGAATAACCGACCCTCTGGTTTACGATTATCTCAGTGCCATTATTTACCGGCTGGTGCCTTCAGCGCCGCTGGAAAACCGCGACCTGACCCTGGCGCTTATTGATAGCCCTGCCCTCAACGCGTTTGCGGTACCAGGGGGAATCGTAGGCGTTAACGGCGGATTGTTTCTCAACGCAGCCACAGAGCAGCAGTTCGCATCCGTGCTCGCCCACGAACTTGCACACCTCAGCCAGCGTCATTTTGCCCGGCGCCTGGAGCAACAGGAAACCAGCGCGCCCCTCACCCTTGCCGGAATGATTGCCGGTATCGTGCTTTCTGCGGTCACTCAATCCGATATAGGCATTGCTGCTATTGCCGGCACTCAGGCCCTGGCAATACAGAACATGCTGGCCTATAGCCGCTTACACGAGCAGGAAGCAGACCGCGTGGGCCTGGATATTCTGGCAATGGCAGGGATGGACCCGAGAGGAATGCCCGAAATGTTTGAGGTCATGATGCGGCAGAACCGGTTGCAGGGAAACAATATGCCTGAGTATCTCTCAACTCACCCTCTGACCCAGAGCCGGGTAGCCGACACCCGCAACCGTGCAGAACAGTATCCCGAGAAGACCGTTCGCGACGGCCAGGAATACCATTTGGTGCGCAGCCGTTTACAGGTGCACTATGCGGCCTCACCCGAGGTTGCCGTAGACACCTTTGAAAGCTATCTGGGAAAGCCCGACGCTCAAAGTAATGAGGCGATTCGTTACGGACTGGCCGTCGCCTATCTCAGCAACAACCAGCTTGAACAGGCGGCCGAGGTGATCAACGAGCTACTTAAAAGCAATCCGGGCCGTATTACCTTTCAGGTGACCCTGGCAGAGATAAGGATCCGGCAGAACAAACTCGGTGAAGCCAGAGCCGTTCTTGCAAGAGCCTTAAGCCGAAATCCCGGCAATTATCCGATTACTTCAACCCTGGCAGATGTGGAAATTGCTGCGGGCAACGGTACTCAGGCGGCCGGGCACTTGAAACAACTGACCCGCAGAATGCCGCAACAGGAATATCTGTGGCTGCGGCTGGCAGAAGCCGAGGGCATGGCCCGTAACATTGTGGGCGTTCACCGGGCCCGGGCAGAATACGATGCTCTCATGGGAGATTTGCAGTCTGCCCAAAGGCAGCTCCGGCAGGCACAGGAAAAACTGCCTGCCGGCTCGGCCCAAAGACAAGTGGTGAGCGAGCGACTAGGCGAAATCACCAGCCGCCTTCAATCGCGCTGAGGCAGCTGGAATCAGGCGTTCCCTGCAGCCTGCAGGTTCATCCCGGCAGTGAAGTCCAGCATGCGCTGCAGAGGCTTGAGGGCTTTCTCGCGAGTTTCCCCATCCACCAGCACCTCCTGATCGCCATGTTCGATCACATGCAGCAGGTTTTCCAGGCCATTCATTGCCATCCATGGGCACTGGGCGCAGCTTCGGCAGGTGGCACCATGACCTGCTGTAGGCGCTTCTATGAGCGTTTTATTCGGTGCAAGCTGCTGCATTTTGTAGAAAATGCCATTGTCTGTAGCAACGATGAATTCCTGGTTCGGCAGAGTTTGTACCGCGTGGATCAACTGTGAGGTTGAGCCAACCACATCCGCCTGTTCCACAACCGCATCTGGCGATTCCGGGTGAACCAGAATGGCGGCATTCGGGTAAAGGGCTTTGAGATCTTCCAGCCCGCGGTGCTTGAATTCTTCGTGCACAATGCAGGATCCGTCCCACAGAAGCATGTCGGCCCCGGTGGTTTTCTGCACATAGTGGCCAAGATGCTTGTCCGGAGCCCAGAGTATTTTCTCTCCCCGTGCATCCAGGTCTTCCACGATCGCTTGCGCACAGCTTGACGTAACCACCCAGTCGGCGCGAGCTTTCACGGCTGCCGAGGTGTTGGCATACACCACCACAGTGCGGTCTGGGTGTTGATCGCAAAAATCCGAGAACTCGTCTGCAGGACAACCCACGTCGAGCGAACAGGTGGCTTCAAGCGTTGGCATTAAAACGGTTTTTTCCGGGTTCAGGATTTTTGCCGTTTCACCCATAAAGCGCACACCCGCTACCACGACAGTGCTTGCCGGGTGCTGGTTGCCAAAACGGGCCATCTCCAGGGAATCGGCGACACAGCCGCCGCTTTCCTCTGCGAGGCGTTGAATGTCAGGGTCAGTGTAATAGTGCGCCACAAGCACGGCGTCTTTTTCCTTGAGGACAGCCTTGATACGGGTTTCAAGCCGCGCCTTTTCATCCACGCTGAGCTGCTTTGGCTCTGCTGCATGGGCCAGGTGTTCCTGAACAAGGATTCGGTCTTCAGCTTTAGTCATGTACGGGTACTCTCAGTTACTTTCTGCACATGAGTATATCACTTCAGGCAAGAGTATCACTGCCCGGGCTATAACTTGTCTGTCAAGATCTCTTTGCGCGGCTGGGGGATCACCACTTTGTCCACGAGCAGGCCCTTACTCTTGATGAAATCTGTGCCCGCCTCCACCGCTGCGGTAACGGCAGCGACATCGCCAGTCAAAGTCAGGAAGCCTTTGCCACCAATCGCCATGGCGAGGTGAATATCGATCAACTCAACATTGGCCGCTTTGACTGCTGCGTCTGCCGCCTGAATAATCGTGGCCACCGAAAAGGTCTCGATGATACCCAGTGCTGCGGTTTCCTCGATAACCCGGGTACCACTGATAGCGGAAAATACTGACGAGTGCACATTGGGGATGATCAGTTCGTCCACAATGGTTTCGCTCCCCAGTTCCATGCCAGCAGACATGGCAGACTCAACGGCAGCTACATCACCTGCCACCATAACCATGAATTTACCCGGACAGATGGTGCGGTTGAAAACAATTTCAACATTAGCCGCTTTCAACATTGCATCGCCGACCGCGTAGCCTTTCGCGATTGAATTCATTTCAATCATTCCGATCGCACTTTTGTTACTCATGATCAATTCCTGTTAGAGCCCGCGTCAGTTTGCAGCGTTAATTTCAATGAAGCCGTCCAGCAATGTTACCTTACCACTGATGCTGGCATGCAGGGGGACGCCCATTCCATCGCCCGGCGGTGCTGCAATCACAGCACCCTCTGCGACTGTTTCCCCGGTTTTAACGATCGCTTCGGGCTGCGCGCCCATGCGCTGGTGTAATGGAATAATCACCCGGGAAGGCACCACATCCACATCTTTCCAATGTGCCGTTTTGCTGTCGTATTTTGCCAGCCCCAACTTGCGGGTCAGGCGCTCTGATGGCACTGCCCGGTATTCACGCATACTGTGTACTTCACGGGTCTGGCCTTGCAACTGCTGTGGCGTGAGCCACAGGTCGTTTTTTTTGAGATCGCGCTTGGTTGAGACACAGATATCCCTGGGGTTCAGTTGCTCCGGGCACGCCCATAAAGTGCAGATATTACACTCACAGCAAGCCTGGGCATGAACCGACAAGGTCTCGCTGACCTCACCGGTAGTCAGCAGTGATCGCATAACCAGATGCGGCTGTATCGGGTAGCCAAGCAGGTATCTGGGGCACATTTCGGTGCACAAGGTGCACTGGTCACAACCGGATTTACCGATACGTTTGTATTGCTGCTCGGTTTCCGAGCGCCGCTTCACGAGATTGGTGTCTCGAGGCAGTACCAGCAATCCACTGCTCACGGCCGAAATTGACATATCCAGGTCGTCAACCACCTCACCCATCATCGCACCGCCATCTATGACCACTGGGTCATCACAGGTTATGGCCCCTGCCAAGCTGATGACATCCGCAAAGCGCATACCGATCGGCAACCAGGCTGTGAAGGGATTCTCGACCTCTCCATGCACGGTAATCATGGTACAGGTAACAGGCTTACCTTCTGCAGCCCGGGCAATGTTCACCAGCGTCTCTACATTCTGAACAACGACACCGACATCCTTGGGCAGGCCACCCGCCGGGATACGGTTACCGGTTATCTCGTAAACCAGCTCATATTCATCGCCCGCCGGATACATGTTGGGCATTCGTTTGAGTTCAATGTTCTCCGGCAGGAGAGCTTCGATGTGAGCGATTGAATCCTCGTGCTTGTCCTTGATGGCGATTACGCCCCGACCAGCACCTGTTTGCTCCATCAATAGCGTCATTCCCTGAAGGAGTTCGGCTGAAAACCGCTGAATAATCGTCTGATCCTTGTAAAGCAGGGGTTCGCACTCAGCGCCGTTGGCAATCAGAACGTCTGCCTGCGTCTGCATTTTCACGTACGTGGGAAACCCTGCGCCACCAGCGCCGACGACACCCGCATTCCTGACCTTTTCAACTAGAGCGTTCATATGCATAGAGCCACTCATATATCAATTGGGTTTCCGGCAACCGCCAGAACTGCCTCCTCGAAGGCCTCACAGGCTGCTCTGCAAGCCGCTTGGCTACCGGTCAAAAACCCGCCACCGTAGTTGGTTTCGGAAGGTGGCGAAAAGAAAGTAGCCACTTTTACGCTAGCGGCCTTTAACGCTGCATCCATACCGAACATCGCCTCCAGTGGCGGCGCAATCAGATACGCCATGGATTCGCCCCGTTTCATGCCACCCTCTTTCGACAGGTAGCCCCCTGTGGCGGATACCAGATGGGCAAAATACGCAATACTGCCTTCTTCGTTGGCGGAGTAGAAGCAGGCTTCGTTCTCGATAACTTCCTGCGCACGCTGGAGCCCGGCAATAACATCTGCAGGCCCCGGCCCGGCGATGATGCCGATGACCTCGCCGGATAACAGGCCCGATGAATGGGCAGCACCCGCATAGAACGATCGTGCATACACCACATCAACCTGTGCTGCTTTTGTTGCTTCATCCAGTGCCACATAGGTAACGTCATCACTGTCGGCAGTAATCATTCCAATGCAGCGCTGCTCTTTTTTGAGATTAAACTGTTTCATCATTGCGTCATCAACCGACGCAATAACACGGGTAGCCAGTACCGTTGCTCTGATTTCATCCCGAATTGCCATGATGGTGCTCCTTTCGTATCTTGCCGGGAGTCTTTTTATAAAAACTCCGAACTATGTGCCTGAGCCCTTGGCTTCAGCGTTTCATCTTTAGCCCACTCGCTTTCTGTTCCAGCATTTTCCGTGTCAGATCAACGATAACGGCTGCCGCTTCTATGGGCGGTGTACCGCCTTTGTGGATATTGGAAATAACCATGCGGTCTGACTCCACCGTATCAGCGGTAGGCTTGTAAACACAGTAACAACTCAGACTTTCAGACTGCCCTAGCCCGGGCCTCTCTCCAATCAGCAGAAGGTTGGCTTCCGCCTGCAGCAGATCGCCTATTTCATCCTGGGCTTTCACCCGGCCATAACGCAGAAAGAAGGGGGTACCAACGGAAAAGCCGGCGCTTTCAAGACCCTTCATAAGAGGCGGGATGATTTCATCCAGGTTATTGGTTACGGCATCGGTACTGAGCCCGTCTGATATAACCACTTGCACCTGCGGTGATTTCTTGCAGCGCTCACCAATGATCTTTCTGGCTTCATCGGAAAGCTTACGGCCGAGATCGGGGCGTGTGAGATATTCGCCCTTATCGGTAATGCTGGTTTGAACCTCCCACAAATTCTGCTTTTCAAGCCACTCCGGAGTGACCTCCTTGACCACCGTATCTTTTGAGCGCGAGTGGTCAGCAAGAAAGCGCAGCTGCGAACGAGTGCGGGGCCTTGGGCCGGCCCGCCCCTGACATACCCGTGCTGCCGTCTGTTTGACCATATCGTCATTTACCGACGGGTTATGCGCATCCTCGACTCCATTCCAGCGAATAAATTTTTCCAGGCTGAGATCTTCGAGGCTGTCACCTTGATTTTCCGACTGCTGACCGGCGGCTGCAGAGGGTTTGTAGGCTGGAGGGTTGTTTTGTTGTGAACCGTTGCTCTGGGGCTGAACACGGGTTACCTGCCCCGCCGGGGGTGCCTCCTCGCCCAGCTCACGCAGCACCGAATTGACGATACTCTGAATTGTTTGCTCGTCCATGGTCGTCACCTCAATCAAAGAAGATGGATGGGTCGCCCGCACGGGCGGTGAGCTTGCCGTTATTCATCAGGCCCATGGTCTCCATCCAGGCCTCAAATTCCGGGGCGGGACGGTAGCCAAGCAGCTGTCGCGCGGTTGCGATATCGTGATAACTGTTGGTCTGATAGTTCAGCATGATGTCGTCGGCCAAGGGCAGAGAGATCACGAAGTTACAACCGGCTGCGGCCAGCAGAACCACGAGGTTTTCGTTAGAGTTCTGATCGGTTTCAGCGTGGTTGGTGTAGCAGGCATCACAGCCCATGGAAATACCGGTCAGCTTGCCCATGAAATGGTCTTCCAGTGCTGCCCGTGTAATCTGTTGATGGTTATAGAGGTATTCCGGCCCTATAAAGCCCACTACCGTGTTCACCATGTGCGGTTTGTAACGCCTTGCCAGGCCGTAATTTCGCGCCTCTATGGTCACCTGATCAGCGCCGTGGTGAGCGTTGGCAGACAACGCAGACCCCTGCCCAGTCTCGAAGTACATCATGTTGGAGCCAGCGAGCTTGCAGTAGTGCTTGCCCATCTCATAGGCTTCATCCAGCAGATCCACCGTCACACCGAATTCGTTCAGGCCTTTTTCGGTACCCGACAGGCTCTGGAACAGCAATCCGCCGGGAGCGCCTTTTTCCAGGGCTTCCATCTGGTTCGAGATGTGGGATAGCACACAGCCCTGAGTGGGAATACTCCACTTATCGGTCACTTCCTGGATGCTGTTAAGAATGCGGATGGTGTTTTCCACAGATTCAGTAACCGGGTTAACCCCGATGACTGCATCACCGCAGCCGTAGGTGAGGCCTTCGTAGATCTGAACCATGATGCTGTCGATATCATCACGGGTATCATTCGGCTGCAGACGGGCGGAGAAGGTCCCGGGCGAGCCGATGGTGCAATTCGCCTTGGAGATTACATAGAGCTTTTTGGCACCTATCATCAGGTCGCCGTTCGAGCAGATTTTGCATACCGCGGCGACCATTTCTGCCGTCAAGCCCTTGCGCAATCTCTCGTAGTCTTCCCGGGTTGGCACATCAGAGAGGATGTACTCTCTCAGTTCGCTGACTGTCCAGTGCCGGATATCTTCATAAACACCTTTGTTTACGCCATCTTGTATAACGCGGGTGACTGCATCTTCTTCATAAGGAACCACCGGGTTTTCCCGCAGTGTTTCCAGGCGCATTTCGCTCAGCACCTGCTTTGCCGCCACACGCTGTTGCGCACTTTCTGCCGCCACTCCTGCAAGCACATCGCCGGAACGGAGCTCGTTTGCTTTCGCGAGCACATCCTTTACGTCACGGAACTGATAAACCTGTCCGAACAGTGTTGTTTTTAAGATCATGAAAACCTCCCCCTCTAGGCAGGAAATGCCAGAGATTTGATGGTTAATGGCACAACTTCCCCGCCAAAAAAACTTTCGCCGACATCAATGTAATCACCGGCAACGGCACGCACTTCATCAATAACCAGTAGCTTCTGTGGGTCGACCAGGGGTTGCAGCTCCATCCCCAGTACCTTGCCCAGATCATTTTCAGTCACAATGATTGCAGGCGCCTGGCGATTGCCATGCTGCTGATAATAGTCTGCAATCTCTTTTGCTGTGTGATGCACCGCTCGATAGCTCATAGGCATGTCCCTGCCCAAGGCGATCGCATAGCTGTCTTCGCGCAAACGCAAATCCATGCGCTTTGCGGCTTCGATAATCTGTTGACATACCGGTGGTTGATCGCTGGCTTCCCAGTCAATCTGCGGCTCCACCACCGGTATATTGCGGATAGGCAGCGAATCAACATTCAGCCAGATTGAGCTTCCGGAGAGCGACATAGAATACGCACCTGCGCCGATCACCGTGGCTTGCTGGGTCTGCAAAGGTACCCGGACATTCATGCCAGATAACGTGGGATGCTTCAGTAACGCACCACCGAGCAATACGCCTATGTCTTGCCAATGGAAGGGATCAATCTCTTCAGTTTTCAGGCTGTAATAGCTGGTACCTACGCCGCCGCTTATGAACACCGCATCAAACTCACTGACCTCTCTGAGGTAAGGGGTCATCATCAACTTTTGGCACAGCTCTGAGTGATTTCCAACGATGACATCAACAACCAACTGCGCCATACGGTCGACGATCTTTTCAAGCTGATCCACACTGGTGCGGCCTTCCGAAAGCCCCTCTCCGAACAGGGATTCAATGACGTGCTTTGCCGGCTCCCGAATTCTGGTTATCGCTCCCGACCGATCTGTTTTGATGAGATTCCCGCCAATATTGAGGCAGGCTGTGTCCTCCACGCGGCCACCGTTAAACACCACGTAGTTACTGGTTCCACCACCAATATCTATGTTCAGTACCCGGGCATGGTTCCGCTTCGAATATTCTCCGGCACCACTGCCCCTGCCGGCGATGACAGACTCCAGGTTAGGCCCCGCAGTTGCCACCACAAAATCACCAAGGCGCTCAGCCAACCCCAATACGGTATCTTTGGCGTTCTTCACCTTGGAGGTTTCGCCGGTGATAATGATCGCGCCGGTTTCGATGTCGTCCAGAGCAACACCTGCTGCCGCAAATTGCTCATCGATAAAACCCTGCAGCATGGGCACATCTACAGTGCCCTCGTCTTGCAAAGGTGTTGGCCTGACAGGGCTCTGATAAAAGATTTCCCGTTCCACAAACTCATACCGGGGCACCTGAGTAACAGGCGCCCGATTTACCATGGTGAGCCGTGAAAAAATCACCTGGGTTGTGGTAGTGCCGATATCAATACCGACACTGTGTACGGTTTTTCTGTTCACAGTTGACCTTCCGCCTCTTCTGGGGTGGATGACTCAGAGGCCGGCTTGCCGTTCTTTTCAATAGACGCAATCATCCGGTCTGCAAGCAGCATCGCGAACAGAACAGCTGTGATGCCACCAACGAGCTTGCCGATGATGACAGCCATGATCATGTCTGGCTTGTTTGCTGCGGTGAAACCCAGGTGGTCGCCAAAGGTGAACGCGGCACTGACGGCAAACGCGGAGCAAAGAATCTTGCCGCGGCTGTCCATATCCTTCATTACCTGGAACATGGGTATGTTGTTGGCCAGGGTGGCAATCAGGCCAGTGGCTGCCGTCGGGTTCACATCCAGCACGTTGCCCATCTTCAGCAATGGCTTCTCGAACCAGCGGGTCAGCAACAACACCATCGGGTAGGCACCCAACAGGATGATAGCGATGGAACCAATGACTTCGATCGCACGCATATCTATGCCTGGCTCATCACCTGGCGACATGAAAATCGGATCCATGCCGGGAATCAGCGTTATGCCCAGTGTGGTTTTCAGCACAGCAGCGGCAAGACCAATGGTGATAAAGGCGACCAGGAATTTCGCAAAAATTGAAAATCCGTTGATCATCTTGTTGGGCATAAACCACAGGCCGGCTGCTATCAGGGCAGACACGATAATAACCGGGATTAGGTTCATGAAAATCAGCGGCAGGTTGAACTGTATGGCCTCTTCAGTACCGGGTATAAGAACTGTTGACGCCATGGCAGCCAGCCCGCCAGCAATACAGCCAATGGGAATGGTCACAATGCCCGCGAGTACCCCGGAAGCCAGGTAGGGGCGATCCTGTTCTTTGATGATGCCAACGGCAACAGGAATGGTGAATACAATGGTGGGGCCCATCATGGCGCCGAGAATCAGACCGGCGTACATCCAGGCTCCATAGTTTATGCTGCCGTCTACCGCCGTGGCCATTTCCTTCGCCAGAAAGTAGCCCCCCATATCGTTGGCAAGCAGTGTAGTGGCGAACATTGCAGGGTCAGCGCCAAGGAAGGTATAGATGGGCACTACAACCGGAGACAATATCTTCGCCAATACTGGCGCCATGGCAATAATACCGACCATGGCCAGTGCCAGTGCGCCCATGGCCTGGAAACCTTCTTCAAACTCGTTGCCTGCACCGGAAATGGAACGCCCTACGCCGCGAAGGCCAAGTTTTCCAAGAACCGGTTCAGAGCCACCGAATTGCATGAACACCCGGTCCAGTGCACCGATGACCATGAAGGTCATCATGATATAAAGAATGATCTGGTTTAACATTTCCATAGTCGGTTCTCCGCCTTCCTGCAAACAGTTGAATCACAAGTTATTCTTATTGCCGCACGCCTCTTCGAGTAATGTCACGATATCCGCTTCGGTTACATTTCTTGGGTTGTCCCGGATGCACACATCCGCCAGGGCATCGGTTGCAATGGCTGCAAAGTCGTCCCGGTGAATGTTGGTGCCTGCAAGGTTTCCGGGTAAACCAAGATCAGCCAACAGCTGCCGGACAGCATCGATGGACGCCATACATTGCTCCCGCTCGGTCATTCCCGTGCGAGTAACACCCAGCATGTGGGCTATGGCGGCATACTCCCGTTGGCACACCAGAGCGTTAAATCGCATGACATAAGGCAGGAGTATTCCATTAGCGATGCCATGGGCTAGCCGATAGCGGGCACCAATCTGGTGGGATATTGCGTGAACCAGGCCAAGCCCGGAGTTACTGAATGCCAGCCCGGCTTTATAGGCAGCGGTTGCCATAGTCAGCCGAGCTGCAATATCGCCACCGTTGCCCACTACAATGGGCAGTGCCTCAGCGATGCTCTGTACGGCACAGATAGCCAAGGCTTTTGCCAGCGGATGGGAGCTTCGCGCGCCATAGGCCTCTATGGCATGAGTCAGAGCATCAATACCCGTAGCAGCTGTGACCAAAGGAGGCAGATCCAGCATCAGTCCCGGGTCGACAATGGCGAGATCCGGCATCAAGTCCACATGTTTGATTACAAATTTGTGCCAGCGGTCAGCACACATAATGACGCTGATATCCGTTACTTCCGATCCTGTGCCTGCAGTGGTTGGCACGGCTCCCAAACCTATAACCCGGCGACCGGCGAAACCCGGTTCCGCCAACTGCTGCAAACTGCTCTGGCTGGTTCCCGCAAGGGCGATGGCCTTGGCGGCATCAAGCGCAGATCCACCGCCAAACCCCAACACAAAGTCAGCCTGGTTGCGGGCGAGTAACTCAGTGGCAGAAGCAACCAGGGTTTCGTCAGGCTCCCGGGTAATACACGGATAGATAGTAAACTTGATGCCTGCTCGCTCCAGGCTTCTTTCCATGCTCCGCATCAATCCCTGTTCATGCACCACGCGGTCGGCAATCACTAGCACCTGCGAGGCGCCTAGCTGGCGAAGCTTGTCGCCAATTTTCAGGATGGCGCCCTCGCCCATCAGGGTTTGGCGGGGCGCATTGAAATTGAACAGACCACGGGGCGCCAACTCATCCACCGTTTGGGTAACGATGCTCTCAATCAACGCATTGTCCAGTGCCTGCTCTCGCGAATTCATATCAACCAACCCTCGCCGCTTTGGCCTGGAGAGCGCTCGAATAACTGGCGATCGCCAAAGGCGTCAAGTAAAGGGGGTGCGATGGAAGCACAACCTCAATATCCGGAAACTCCGCCGCAAAGGCTTCAAGGAATCCCGGTAACGCACAGGAGCCTCCGGTCAGATAGATAGCCGGCACTTTAGAGTCCGCAATGTGGCTTCGAACGATGTCCGCCATTTTCGCAATGACTGGCGACGCCAGTCGGGACAAAGCCAGGTCTTTCGTGGCGCGCTTCATTTCTTCTGCTTCTTCAAAGGGGATGCCGAAGTGCCCTGCGAGGGTCAGCGTGATATGCCGCCCACCGGTTGCGTCATCCCGGGAGCAAACGACTTCGCCCTTCTCGATAATGGCCGTTCCGGTTGTACCACCCCCAATGTCTACCACTGCGGCATGATCAAGTTGCAGCAGCCGGGCAACACTGCTGGGTTCATCAATAACATCTGCCACTTCAAGGCCGGCGGCCTCAATTACGTTCGTCGATATGCGGGAATCAGTACCTGGTGGGAAGGATGTGGTGACATGCTCAATAGTAATGCCCAGCTTTTCACTGGCTCGCCGCACCTGTTCCCGAACAATCTGGCTGGCCCCGAAGAAATCCACCACAACCCCATCACGAACGACATTGGCCCAATCCATATAGCCGGCAAGGGGGTTGCCATTCGCGTCCAGCACAATGGTCTGAATGTCGGCTGTACCCAGGTCGACACCTACTCTGACTTTTCCCTGGAAAGGGCTGGCGGTGTCCTTGTTGATCAGGCCGGCAGTTTTCTCAAGCAACTTGTTAACCTCGGCCATTGTCCTGCTCATTACGCTCTCCTTGTCAGACGATCCGGAACGAATCCACCATGGTGCAGCGCCGTTTGCGTACAAACGTGCTCGCGTTGGTAACGCCTTCTCCGGTAGGAGTGGATATCGTCATGGATGTCCACCCCTCTCCTCCCGCACCCAATCCGGCAAGGCAGGGACCATTTTTTACAAACAGGCTGCAATCGATTTCGAGGGCCATACGGGAAAGGTTGTCGATATTGCGGGAATGCATGGCTGCCGTGTGGTGATTGCCTGCTTCCAGTTCCACTGCCCAATCAATTGCCTGGTCTGCGTCACGGGCGCGTATCAGAGGAATTACCGGGAGCATCATCTCTGTGGTGGCGAACGCGTGATCGCGCTCGGTTTCGGTAACGAGCAAGCGAGTGCCCGCCGGAACATTGAAACCTGCAGCGGCCGCGATTTTTTCAGCATCGCGCCCAACCCATTCCGGTTTCGGATGCGGATTCGGACCGGGGTATCCGGCCAGAACGAGCCTCGCTACAGCGTCAGCCTGATCTGCATTGATCTCCGCAGCACCGTGCCGGCACATGGCCGTTTTCAGCTCTGACGCAATCGACTCTACGGCAATTATTTCTTTTTCATCAACGCAGATGATGTTGTTGTCAAACGAAGCCCCCTGAACGATGCTGATAGCCGCTCGCTCTATGTCTGCAGTCTCGTCTACCACAACCGGAGGGTTACCCGGCCCTGCGGCAATCAGGCGCTTGTCGGTTACTTTGCGGGCTGCATTCACTACGGCTTCGCCGCCGGTAATGGTAAGCAGATGGATGCCGGGAAAGCTGAACAGCCTTGTGGCTGCTTCAATCGTGGGTTCTTCAACGCAGGTTACGAGGTTTGCAGGCCCGCCCACACTTTCAGAGGCACGGTTAATTAACTGCACGGTGCGCTGCGATACGGCCTTGGCTGCTGGATGCGGGGAAAACACAACCGAATTACCGGCCGCAATCATACTGATAGCATTATTCAGGATGGTTGCAGACGGATTGGTAGAAGGTGTAACGGACGCTATTACACCCCAGGGTGCGTTCTCAATAAGCGACAACCCGTGATCACCCGTAACGGCCGTGGGCACTATGGATTCAATCCCGGGTGTTTTTTCGAGAACCAACTGGTGTTTGCGTATTTTATCTTCAACCCGACCAAACCCCGTTTCCTGAACGGCAAGTTCGGACAGTTCTTTAACATGCTCACTACCCATGCGCCGGATAGCCGCGATGATCGCTTCTCTCTGCGCCATCGTCCGTATCTTTTTATAAGCGCTCTGAGCCCCGGCTACGGCATCATCAAGCGTGCTGAACACGCCATAGTTTTCACCGTCACGCTGCGGAGAATGCAACTGCTCAATAACGCGGCGTACGATGGACTCAATCTGCTTTGCATCCGTTTGCATCTTCCATCTCCCCCCATGGTTGCCCTGAAACTGATGACAACCCTATAACCGTGGCCTAATAGTTTCGCTGGTACTTCTGAAACCAGGTTTTTGAGCCGCCGGTCACTTCGTCGATAATACCCACGATGCTCAAATCAACGGGTGTCTGGCCGGTGCCGTCTACTGACATCCGGGCGGAGCTGCCGCTGACCACAAGCACCCATTCACCTTCCCCCGCGCCCAGCCTGTCAGCTGCCACCATAACTGAGCTCTCTTCCTTTCCGTCCTGATCGATAAACTTGACCAAGGCCAGCTTATCCATCCCTAAACGCTCGCTGCGGACAGTAGCAACGACTTGACCGATAACCTTTGCAAGTCTCATGGGATTTCTTCCAGATCAGTTAACCTTGGCCCTATGCTTTCTTCCCCTGGTTCGGTTTCCCCGGCTCTGCCGCTTTTCTCGGCAGAATCGGAAAAATGGCTTCCAGATCTGCGTGTGGCCGTGGAATAACATGGACCGCTATCAGCTCACCTAGCCTTTGTGCTGCGGCGGCTCCTGCGTCAGTCGCCGCCTTGCACGCGGCCACATCACCTCGAACCAACGCAGTGACGTAGCCATGACCAATTTGCTCATAGCCCACCAGCTCTACTCTGGCAGCCTTAACCATGGCATCTGAGGCCTCTATAAGAGCCGTCAGGCCCTTGGTTTCAATAATGCCCAGTGCTTCCATCATTCTTGTACCCTCATGCCTTACGGCTTTTTCTGAAGTCTGCTTCCAGACTGCGTTCATCGGCATAAACCTTTGTCAGGGTCCCCTGACTTCCTCAGGAACCAGATGAAGACTTCGCCGCAGGATTGATCGGGAAAATAGTTTCCAGATCGCCATGCGGACGTGGGATCACATGTACAGCCACCAGCTCACCCAGTCTCTGCGCGGCAGCTGCACCGGCGTCTGTCGCAGCCTTGCAGGCCGCCACATCACCCCGGACCATGGCAGTGACAAGGCCGCTGCCAATCTGCTTGTAACCAACAAGTTCAACCCTGGCAGCCTTGACCATCGCGTCAGAGGCTTCAATCAGAGCTGTCAGGCCTTTTGTTTCAATAATTCCAAGTGCTTCATTCATGGTTAAATCTCCTCAGGGTATTACTACTCTTTATTTACCAGGCATGACGCCACAACGGCCACATCGACGATTTCGTCGGCAGTACAGCCCCGTGATAAATCATGCATAGGTTTCGCCAAACCGACCAGCATCGGCCCCAGCGCCATGTAGTTGCACAAGCGCTGGGCAACCTTGTAAGCGATATTTCCCGCATCGAGTGACGGAAATATCAGAACATTCGAGTTACCTTTCAGTGGGCTTTCGGGTGCTTTTTTCAGCGCAACCGAAGGCACAATAGCCGTATCAAATTGCAATTCTCCATCAATGATCAGTGATGGTTCCCGTGTGCTAGCCAGCTCGAAGGCTTTCCGTATGCGCTGGGCAGCAGGGTGCTGCGAGCTGCCCTTGGTAGAAAACGACAGAAGCGCAACCCGCGCCTTCTCACCCGTAAGGGTTTCGAAACTGTGGGCCGAATCGATGGCGATGCTCGCAAGCTGCTCCACGGTAGGCTCAGGTATCACGCCGGCATCGGCGAACAATCTGAAATCAGTGCCCTCCGCCGTAGACATCAGAAAAAATGAGGACACGGTTTTATCACCGCCCTTAACTCCGATGACTTTGATGGCTGCGCGGATTACGTCGCCACTGGTGGACACATTTCCCGCGATGCAGATATCCGCTTGTTTGCACTTAACCATCATGGCGCCGAAATACAGTGGATCGCTCAGGAGCGTATAAGCCTCTTCCCTGCCGACTCCCTCGTTTTCATCCAGGTAGGCACTGATAAAAGAATCCATCCAGGATGAGCGCAGCGGGTCTACGATTGAAAATGACGACATCGCCAAACCTGCGCTGTGAGCGTAATCACGAAATTCAAACGGATTACACAGGAAAACCGGTTCCGCCAACCCTTGCTTTTTCAGTTCATTTGCCGCCTGCAAAACCCGCACATCAAGCGCATCAGGAAAAACAATGCGCTTGGGGGCTTTGCGACAGGCGCTCCGGCACTGCTCCATCATCCGGATCATGAAATTCCTCCAAGGTCCGGCAGAGACCCGGTTGTTTCAACCACCAGGGTCATAATCATAAGAACGTATAAAGCACTGCTCAGGCGGTTCAGCCCCTGAACAATATCCGGCCGTGTGAGATCAAAACTGTCTGTTTGAAATGCATGACAGGCCACGACTTCTGCTTCCCGGGCCATAGCCCTGAGAACATTCAGTAGCGACACGTTCACACCATGTTTCAGCTCGGGAACTATGTGATCGTGACCAAGATACTTCAGGGGGTTATGGGAGATGCGGTGAATGGTTTCGTCATTCAGGTCGCCCATGCTGATCTGGGTCTGCTCTTCACCGGTGACTTCACTGCGCAGCAGGTTACCCATGAAGGACCTCAGGTCTGCTAGTGCATGGCGTAATGCCGGATGCTTCTCAAAGCTCTCCGAAAATTGGCCCTGCACCCACACTGTTTGGGAAATAAGCGTATCAAGCTTGCCACGCAGTGCGATCACGGGGTGGGTTTTGGGGACCAGCTTTTCGCCATCCAGCAGGGTCAATAACTGGGTTTTCTTCTGGACCTGGCTGTTGCAAACCGCGCAAATGTTCCCTGGGCGTTTGTTCGCGCTGGTAAGAGGATGAACGGGCGTTTTCTGATTGGCACCTGTCTCGGCTTCATCGGGTAGAAACAGCCGACCGTCATCACCGATATACTTGATGCGTATCTTGCGCTCAGCGAGCAGCTGACTTGCAGACGGGGTAAGCTTGGCTCCTTCAGGCAGGTGCACTTCACTGCCATGGGCCAGACCATGCTCGGCTCGCAAACTGGTTTCTGTAATCCAGGATGGCATAGCTACAACCCCTTTTATTGCGCTGACCAATCCGCAGGATAAGTCACATACACAAAACGTACTTTCCCGGGCGACCCAAATTCGATAGCTGCACCCTTGGGTATAAAGAACACATCCCCCGGCTTTCCGATATGCGTCTTATTGCCGCAGGTAATGTGCAGTTCGCCTTCCAGAACCACATCAATTTCGTCGTAGTTGAGGGTCCAGGGGAAGCTGCAGTTTTCCCATTGCATATACCCGGCTGCAATGGAGCTATTATCGGCAGCACCAATCACATCCGTCAGCCCTATTGGCTTACCTTTTGCGCCTTCGAATTTTCCGGGTTTAACAGAACTGCCACGTACAAGAACGACACCATTGGGTGCTTTCTCCCGCTCAAAGGAGGGACCCACCTCCTCTTGGTGCTGCAGTTCCTTAAGCGCTTTTTCGATGAGCTGGTCAAGCAAACTGGAATTCTGGTGCGCGGCGGGCAGTTTTTCCCTGACCGCCTTTTTTATCGCTTGCAGACTGCCAGAGTGTTTGTCGACCAAAGGCTCGCGATCCTTGTGGCACTTGCTGCCAACCGGAACATCAACGATGTTCATTCCGAGCTTTTTAGCCACATCCCGCGCTTCTGGCGTAATGATTGTTTGCCGCGGAACAATCTCCACCGACGTCTGTCCTTTCTGGTGAAGCTCCTTGATTGTCTCAGCCGTTAACAGAGATTTCATAATCCGGCCCCTATCAGATTCGTATCAAAACTCGTTTTCGCCAGCACTAGCGCACTCAGCACACTCTTCGCCGGCACCAATACTGGCATTCGGTGTTTGCAAACTGATCAGAAAAGATCGCAAGGCAGAAATCCCCTCGCCCGTTGCGGTTGAAGTAAGAAAGTACGGCGGGGAAATATTATGGTCCGCCAGCACCCGGCAGGCCGCTTCGGTGTCGGCATCTGGCAAATCAATTTTGCTGACGACGCCAATAACACGCTTGTCGGGATACACATGCAGAAGCCCCGGTGGCAATGAGAAGGCCCTGCTATCAGCCGGCTGCAAATACACAACCGTGCTGATGTCGACAATGGTAGAAAGCAAGGCGCCGTAGTATGCGGGGCGGCTGGTGAACTCGCCTGGCGTGTCGACCACCTGGCTGGGGTGAAACACGGCAGCCTGGGTTTTCATTACCGGCTCACTGGATTCGAGCAGCGCAAGCGTCAGTGCCGTTTTGCCGCTGCCCACGTCGCCCACCACCACGAAATCAGCCAGGTTTGGCGTCAGCCTGCTTTCACTTACGTCCGGGTTGCCTGACATACTCTGTACCCCAATGACGACTCCAGCGTAGACAAAATGGCACTTAACGCTTCCTCTACCGACCCTATACTGCCAGTGAGCACGAGCGCGCCCGAAAACCTATCCAGAAATCCAATCTTTACTGACGCATATTTGGTCGCCACATCTCCGGCGATAATCGCTGTTTCGCCGGGAGTCAGGGTAAGGATGCCAATTGCTTCCGCGTGCTCGACACCAACCTTATGACAAAGATCTTCAGTGGGATTCGCGAGCAAATGCGCCAAGGTTACCTGCTTACCCGGGACATACTCCTGAATAATGCGTTCTATACCGGATGAGGCACCAGAACCAAATGCAGATACCATGAGTGCTCCGCTTTGTTTAGCGTTTTACTGGCTGGTGGTTTAAACACGATTAAATCTGAACCCATGTTCAGACTAGACCAGTACCGGATAAAAGCCAGTCGGCACGGAAACTCATCAACAGAAAATTGATGCTGATCAATGTATAGCTGAAAACCGCAGGTTTTTTCAGATTTTGGAGAAGGTGTGTCTGATTCGGGCAGATAACACAAAAGGGAGGGGCAAATGCAAAGCAAAAAAAAGCTGCATCTCTGCAGCTTTATAAAATCTAACTTTTTGGTCTTTCTTTCAAAGCGCCAGGTTTGAACGACTCAAGCGCTGAAAAATGGTGGGTCGTGATGGATTCGAACCATCGACCAATTGGTTAAAAGCCAACTGCTCTACCAACTGAGCTAACGACCCAAAAAAAGTGATCAGTGTTGGACCCTGATCGATTCCAAAGCGGCTCAGCAACTGCCCTGGAATATCGAATATGGTGGGTCGTGATGGATTCGAACCATCGACCAATTGGTTAAAAGCCAACTGCTCTACCAACTGAGCTAACGACCCAAGCGAGGCGCATATAGTAATGATTTTTCCCCGACGTTCAACCCTTTCGCGCCATGTTTTCCAATATTTTTTTAAATCGTCGAATATCAGCCCTTATTCGCGCCCAGAAATTTCCTCGCAAGACCTGCAGCATCACTTTCCGGATAGTCATTCAAAACCTGCTCCATCTGCTGGCGAGCCTCGGATTTTTTATCGAGCCGATCCAGAGTAATCCCCAGTTTATACACAGCGTCCGATGCTTTGCGATGGTCCGCATAACGGGTTGCCACAATGGAGAATGCCTGTCGCGCCTGCTCCAGCTGCGGTTTGACAAGGTACACCTCTCCCAGCCAATAGTAGGCATTCACCGTTAAATCCCCTTCAGGGTACTTGTCTATGAATTCATAGAGCCGGCTAATGGCTTCGTCGTACTTTTTCTGGCTATGGATAAGATTCTGAATCTCGTTGTATGCCTTACGCTCTTCTGCATCAGGCTGACGATACTCACGTATTTGAGCTGAGTTTTTTTTATTTCCGGTTCCTTTGCCTGTGCTATCTGCGACTCGGGGCTGAGAAGACACCTTCTCTGAAAGGTCGAGAATTCGCTGGTCCAGATCAATGTAGCGGTCCCTGCCCTGATCCTGCAGGCGTTTTATAAGATGCCTTTGCTCTTCAGTTTCACCTTGCAGGCGCCGTACTTCGCCCTGGAGTTGCTGGATCATATAAAACAGCTCAGACGTGGCCTGGCTGGAATTAGCCTTGCGCTGAGCTTCTGAGGCATTGCTCTGGAATGCGGATGTAGATGATTGCGCCAGCGCCATTCCCGCCTGCCCTAAGGCAAGCGGGAAAAACACTGTCGCCATGAGCTGCTTTCTCATGGATTTAACCTGATGTTGTATGTGGGTTTACTCGAATACGAGTTCCACACGGCGGTTCTGTGCCCACGCGCTCTCTGTCGAGCCCATTACCGCCGGCTTCTCTTCACCATAGCTTATGGTTTCCATCTGGCCCCGTGAAGCCCCATTTACAATCAGGAAACGCTGAACGGCGTTCGCGCGGCGCTCACCCAAAGCCAGGTTGTATTCCTTGGAACCACGCTCATCACCATGCCCCTCAAGGCGAACCTTCTGGCCAGGATTACCGGACAGGTAGCGGGCGTGGGCCATGAGTACGTCACGGGCTTCAGGCTTGATCTCGGAGGTATCGAAGTCAAAATAGAAGGTTGTAATGTCGCGCAAGGCTTCCTGCTCCATCTGCTGCTGGATTTCCATGCGCTCTTCTTCCGTCATTGAAGACGAAGAGATACCACCCTGATCGCCACCACCGTAGACGGTAGAACCGCCGTCCTGGTCGATAGGCTGAACATCGGAACCGTAAGCCCCGTCTTCCATGCTTTCGCCAGTGGTGCTACAACCAGCGAAGAGGCCTGCAGAAAACAGCAGTGCAATTACTTTGGATTGAGCTGACAACTTCATGATTATTTCCTTTCCGTTGGTTGACTTGAACTTCTGCTTTTTCAGTTGGATGCCTGTATAACCACCCGCTACTGAACAAAAGGTCCCCACGCCGGGTCTCGAACATCCCCCTTCGACGCGGGAAGGCTGTAGGCGGCACCGCCATCTGCTGAAATAACAGTCAGTACGCTTTCACCACTTTGTTTAGTGGCATAAATCAACATGCGGCCATTTGGCGACACGCTGGGAGACTCATCGGATTCTGTGCGCGTAAGCACCGTTTCTTCATCGTTTTCAAGATTAGTGCGGGCAATGGTGAAGGCCCGGTCACGCTGGTGCACGTAATACACATATTTGCCGGTACTGTCCGGGCGAGGACGAGCATTGTAGCGGCTGCCGAACGTAAGGCGTCTTGGCTCAGCTCCGGGCTTAGCCATGTAATAGACCTGTGGTCCACCTGAACGATCCGAGGTAAAGAAAATACCCTTCCCTGCGCTATCCCAGGCAGCTTCGGTGTCGATGGCCCAATGATTAGTGAGTTTTGTTACCTTGCGGGATTGAAGGTTCATTTCATAAATCTCAGCATTACCGTCTTTTGACAAGGTCATCAGCAGCGATTGACCATCAACAGACCAGGCAGGCGCAGAGTTCAATCCGGGAAAGTCTGCCACTTTCGTGCGCTGGCCCGAGCTGAGATGGTGAACAAAAATAACCGGCTTGCCAGTTTCAAAAGACACGTAGGCCAGTTGTTTGCCATCTGGTGACCATGCCGGCGATAGAATCGGCTCTTTGCTCTCAAGACGGATTCTGGCGCGCTTGCCGTCTATATCACTCACCTGCAGCCGGTAAACCGATTTACCATTCAACCGCTCGAGGGTTACGTAGGCCAGTTTGGTCGAAAACGCTCCAGGAACGCCGGTGATGGCCTCATACACCTTATCGCTAACGTGATGGGCCAGAGAGCGCATGTTTGACGCTGGCGCTGCTGCGGTTTCACCAAGAATCCGCTCTTCACGGTTAACATCAAACAGCTCGTAACGAGCCTGGACTCTGTCACCGTTACGGGTAAGCTCACCCACGAGCACATAACGCTGACCAAGCAGCCGCCAGTCCCGGAAATATACTTCAGAGCGTTTCGACGGCAGGCTTAGCATTTTCTCTGGAGGCAAAGGGCGAAACTCACCACTCATTGCCAAATCCGCCTGCACAATGCTGCTCAGCTTATCGCCGGCAGGCATGGTGCCATTTTCTGCAAACGGCACCACAGATAACGGAATTGCAGAGTCTGCCCCCTCGGTAATTCGGATCAACAGTTCGGCTTGAGCACTGGTGGCTGCCACAAGCATCACGACAACCGCCGTAAAAACTGCCCCTGGTAGCTTGATTGACGTCTTGTGTTTCATGGTATTGCCCGCATCCTTATCTCAATCTTCGAGGATTGAACTCGATCGTAAACTGGCGGAAATAGGTTTCAAACGTGTCCCGCTCAGATGGCACCGGGTACCGATTCAAAGATCTTACTGCACCCAAGGCAGAATTATCGAACGCTGTGTTCCCGCTACTGGCCACCAGTTTTACACTGGCCAGCTCACCGGTGGGCAGTAAAGTAATCTGCAAACGCGCCGTCATTTCTTCAGTGGCTGATGAAGGCGGATACCATGCCTGGCTGAGCCTTTCACGTATCAATGCTTGATACTTTTGACTCTCAGACAGCATCTGGGCTTCACGGGCCCTGGCAGCTGCGGCCTGCTCCTGGCGGCGAGCCTCATCCGCTCGGGCTTTTCTGGCCTGTTCTGCCTGAGCCTCCAGTTGCTGCTCCTGTAGCCTACGCTCTGCTTCCATCCGCTTGCGCTCCGCTTCTTTACGAGCCAGCTCTTCCTGCCTTTTACGCTCGGCTTCTTCGCGCTTTCGCTGTTCTTCCTTGCGCTGTTTTTCTTCTTCTGCCTTACGCTTGGCTTCTTGCTGTCGTTTCTTTTCAGCTTCCGCTTCTGCCGCACGGCGCTCGCGCTCTTTTGCTTCGGCTTCTGCTTTTTGGCGCGCGGCTTCCCGGGCTTCTTTAACCTTCAACTCTTCAGCTTTGGCTTGCTCGCGCTTGCGCTTGCGCTCCTGCTCTTCAGCTTTCCGCTTGGCTTCTTCGCGCTTTTTCTGCTCCGCAGCCTTGCGCGCTTCTTCCTCTTTCTGGCGTTTTTGCAGTTCTGCCTGCTTCTGTTTTTCCAGCTCCTTACGCTTCTGCTCTTTGTCTGGCTGGTCTATCGGCTCAACAACCGGGCTCGGTTCCGGCTTCTGCTGGGTAATCAAGCGCGCCGAGATACTACTGGGCGGCGGCTCCTTGATGGGAGAAGACCAAGACCACCCCGCCAGTGCAACGCCAGCAATAAGCAGATGCAAAGCCACAGAAAGTGCAACTGGTGACTTCCAGGGCGGCACTCCGGTGCTGGTGTATTCCCTTTCCTGACCTGTCACAACAACTCCGCCTGCGCTGATCTCACGTTTCGTCCGGGGCTGCATCGGTTATCAGCCCTATACTGGTCGCCCCTGCCCCCTGAAGAGCTGCCATCAAACGAACCACGGTGCCGTAATCGACGTTCTCATCACCACGCACGAGAATGTCGCGAGACGCTCTTTCAGAAAGAATTTTTGCTACCTGCGCCCGAACTTCAGCCAGGGCCATGGGATCACTACCTTTATCACCAATTTCTACGTAATAGGCTCCGTTTGAGTCGACCGATACAATGATCGATTCAACATTCTTGTCAGCGTGAATCGGCTGTGAAGACGTCTCCGGAAGATCAACCTTCACGCCTTGCGTAAGCATAGGTGCCGTGACCATGAATATAATCAGTAGCACCAGCATTACGTCGATGTACGGAACAACGTTGATTTCCGACATCGGCTTTTTCCGATTCTCGGGCATCATTCCCATGCCTTTCATAGCGGTGCGCTCCATCTGCTAACCAAAAACGTCATCAGGATGCGCCTTTCTCGGCGCTGTGAACACGGCGATGCAGGATGCTGGAAAACTCTTCTGCGAAGGTTTCATAATTCTTCAGCAAGGCATCTGAGGTTGCAGAGAAGCGGTTGTATGCAATAACCGCCGGTATTGCCGCGAACAAACCCATGGCTGTAGCAATCAATGCTTCAGAGATACCAGGTGCGACCGTTGCCAGCGTTGCCTGCTGAACCTGAGCCAGGCCACGAAATGAGTTCATAATGCCCCACACGGTACCGAACAGGCCTACATAGGGGCTTGTTGAGCCCACAGTCGCCAGAAACGGCAAGTGGGTTTCAAGTCGCTCCTGTTCACGGGAGAAGGCCACTCGCATAGCTCGCTGAGTGCCCTCCATAACTGCATCGGCATCACGGCTTTGCTGGCGCAGCCTTGAGAATTCTTTAAACCCGGCACGGAATAGCGCTTCCATACCAGAGTAAGGTGTAGGGTCCGCATTGACTTCACGGTAGAGCTGCCCCAGATCCATTCCAGACCAGAAGCGTTCTTCAAACGCCAACTGCGCCTGCCGGGCTTTTCGAAACACCTGCAAACGCTGAAAAATAAGCGCCCAGGAAATCACCGATGCGGCAACGAGTAACAACATAACCAGCTGAACCAACACACCGGCATTTGCAATCAGACTCCAGACTGATAGTTCCGAATCCACCACTTACTCCTGGGTTATCTCGTGTTTTGATTAATTTTCTTCAGTCGAGCTTCGAACGATTTTGTTCCAGCAGCTCAAGCATGTTCTCCGGCAAGCGCCTTGGCCGCCCGCTATCAAGAGCAATACAAGCCACTCGTACACTCGCTTCACACAGCAATTTGTTATCACTCTTGCGCAATACTCTCTGCCTGAATTCCATCCAGACACGACCAAAGGCCACTGGCTCAGCACTAACCATTAACTCATCGTCGAGCATTGCAGGTACTGCGTAGTGAATAGACAGCCTTTGAACAACATAGCTTATATTGTCTGCCAACCCGGCTCGAAGCCCGACTCCACAGCTGCGCACCCATTCTGTGCGGGCACGCTCCATGTAATGAAGATACTTGGCGTGAAACACAATACCGCCAGCATCGGTATCCTCAATGTAAACCCGGACAGGCCATAGAAAGCCAGCTGGGGCGCCAGTATCGCTCAAAGGGAACCTCCTTCTGGTTCCGCGGGTTCCCTCACTATGCCGAAATGTTGATAGGCATGAGATGTCACCATACGACCACGGGGCGTGCGAACCATAAAGCCCTGCTGAATCAGGAAGGGCTCAAGAACATCTTCGATGGTTCCGCGTTCTTCGCTGATCGCAGCAGCAAGACTTTCGACCCCCACTGGCCCGCCGTCAAATTTTTCGATCATTGCTAACAGCAGGCGTCTGTCCATATGATCAAAGCCCTGGCTGTCTACCTTCAGCATATTCAGCGCCTGGTCGGCAATGTCTGCGCTGATATGTCCGTCCGCGCGCACTTCTGCATAGTCTCTTACCCGTCGCAAAAGGCGATTGGCTATGCGGGGGGTGCCTCTGGAACGGTGCGCTATTTCGTAGGCACCTTCTTCATCAATATCCACACCTGAAAGCCGAGCGGACCGACCGACAATGTGGGTAAGATCTGCCGTGTTATAAAATTCGAGGCGTTGAACTATTCCAAACCTGTCCCTCAAGGGTGAGGTTAGCAGGCCTGCGCGGGTGGTTGCGCCCACCAGCGTAAACGGTGGCAGGTCGAGCTTGATCGAACGGGCTGCCGGCCCTTCACCAATCATGATGTCCAGCTGGTAGTCTTCCATGGCCGGGTACAGTATTTCTTCTACCACTGCACTCAAGCGATGAATCTCGTCAATGAAGAGGACATCGCCCTCTTCCAGATTGGTGAGCATGGCGGCGAGATCCCCAGCCTTCTCAAGCACCGGCCCGGACGTGGTTTTGATCGACACGCCCATTTCGTTGGCAATAATATTGGCCAGTGTGGTTTTGCCCAGCCCCGGCGGTCCGAAAATAAGTACATGGTCCAACGCCTCCCCACGGCCCCGCGCTGCCGAGATGAAGATATCCATCTGCTCCCGTACCGCGGGCTGCCCCACATACTCTGCCAGCAACGTTGGCCGGATCGCGCGATCCTGAATCTCCTCGTTGTCTCCTGCCCGGGCTGAGATCAGCCGATCGGATTCAATCATTTACATATCCGCTCAAGGGAAATCAATAGGCTGCCACTTCAAACCAAAAGTGACTCAATTGTACAAACAGCCAACTGGGTGTCACGTTACGCTCTCTACAGGTTTGGCGCTATACAGGCGACACATTAAAGTCAGGTCATCATGCTGGAATCATGTTACGCAGAGCCAGACGAATCAAGGCCTCACTGCTCATGCCCTCTTCAGCCACCTTGCTGATTGCCCGTGCGGCCTCTTGAGGTTTATATCCAAGCGCAATCAGCGCCGCCTCTGCTTCGTCGGCGGGATTATGCGTGGTAACTGCCAACTGGAGAGCCTCATCGCTACCCACATCTGCTCCCGCGGAAGCAGGTATAAACTGCCCCTCAAGCTGCTTGATCCGATCTGTCATCTCGATCAAAAGGCGCTCTGCGGTTTTTTTGCCAACCCCGGGGAGCTTCACCAGTGACTTGATATCACGCCCTTCCACGCAGCGGATAAACTGCTGCGCATCCAGACCAGAAAGAATCCCGGTAGCCACCTTGGGGCCTACACCGTTCACTTTAATCAGCAACCGGAACAAATCACGATCAAGCCGTGAGGCAAATCCGTACAGGCTTTGAGCGTCTTCGCGAACCACAAAATGTGTATGAAGGGTAACCTCCTGCCCGGGTTCTGGCAGGTGGTAAAAGGCTGTGAAAGGAATATCAACTTCGTAACCCAGGCCACCGCATTCGATGAGTGCCTGCCCGGGTGTTTTTTCGACCAGAATACCTCGGATACGACCTATCAAGGATTACCTCCTGCCGCTCCGCAGAGCTGTTATTGTTGTCGCACGCGACCGCTGCGCGACTTGCCGCCACTCCCTGCCACTCTCAGTATGCTTTGATTCATGTGCGCATGGCACAAGGCGATGGCCAGAGCATCGGCGGCGTCAGCTTGGGGTTTTCGGGAGAGTGACAGCAACACCTGAACCATGTGCTGTACCTGGGATTTTTCGGCACCGCCCTTGCCCACCACCGCTTGTTTTACTTGCCGGGCTGAGTATTCATGCACCACCAACCCGCTGGTGGCCGCACTGACTATAGCAGCACCACGGGCTTGCCCTAGCTTGAGTGCGGAGTCTGGATTGCGGGCCATAAACACCTGCTCAATGGCAAACTCCTCAGGCCGGAACTCGCCAATCAAGCTCGCCAGGCTTTGGAAGATGATCTTGAGGCGCTCCGGCATGGGCTTCTCACCCATGCGGATACAGCCACTGTCGATGTATTCTATGTGCCGGCCTTCAGCCCGGATAATACCGTAACCGGTGATCCTTGAGCCGGGGTCGACACCCAGAATAATCGCCACATCAATGCCCTGCTTACTTCTCTTCGGTTTGTGCAGCCTGGTCATCAGAGCCTTTTACAGGCTTTTTACGCAGACGAATGTTCAGCTCACGCAGCTGCTTTTCATCTACCTCACCCGGCGCTTGAGTCATCAGGCAGGTTGCGCTCTGGGTTTTCGGGAAGGCAATCACATCGCGAATCGAACTCGCGCCCGTCATCAACATCAGCAGTCGGTCCAGGCCGAAAGCCAAACCACCATGGGGGGGGCAACCGTACTTGAGTGCGTCCAGAAGGAACCCGAACTTGGCGCGAGATTCTTCTTCACTGATGCCCAAAATCCGGAACACTTCCTGCTGCATTTTATCACTGTGGATACGAACAGAACCGCCACCCAGCTCGGTGCCGTTAAGAACCATATCGTAAGCACGGGACAAAGCCGTTTCCGGTTTAGCAGCCAATTCTTCAGGGCTGCAGCTTGGCGCTGTGAAGGGGTGGTGAATAGCGGTCAAACCGCCATCCGGCAGAACCTCAAACATCGGGAAGTCCACAACCCACATTGGCGCCCACTCACTGGTCAGCATATCCAGGTCGTGTCCCACCTTGATTCGCAGCGCGCCCAGCGCTTCGTTAACCACTGTCGTCTTGTCTGCGCCGAAGAACACAATATCGCCGTCTTCTGCACCGGTACGCTCGATTACAGCCATTGCAACATCATCGCCCAGGAACTTCACGATGGGTGATTGCAGACCTTCAACGCCTTTGGACAGCTCGTTGACCTTGATGTACGCCAGGCCCTTAGCACCGTATATGCCCACATATTTGGTGTACTCATCGATCTGCTTACGGCTCAGCTCGCCACCTTTGGGTACCCGCAGAGCTGCCACGCGACCTTTCGGGTCGTTTGCCGGGCCTGCAAACACCTTGAAATCAACACCGGCAACCAGATCACCCACATCCTGAAGCTCAAGCGGGATACGCAAGTCCGGCTTGTCACTGCCGAAGCGATCCATAGCTTCTGCATAGGGCATGCGTGGGAATTCCGGCAACTCAACGCCCATGACGTCTTTGAACAGGGCACGAATCATGTCCTCGTTCAGGTTCATCAGATCTTCTTCGTTAACGAATGACGCCTCGATGTCTACCTGGGTAAATTCAGGCTGACGATCTGCACGCAAGTCCTCATCACGGAAGCACTTGGCAATCTGGTAGTAGCGATCTACACCAGACACCATCAGCATCTGCTTGAACAGCTGAGGCGATTGCGGAAGCGCAAAGAAAGAACCTTCGTGGGTGCGGCTCGGCACCAGATAATCACGGGCGCCCTCCGGCGTTGCGCGGGTCAGGATGGGGGTTTCCACATCCATGAAGCCGTTACTGTCGAGGTAGTTGCGGATATAGCTGGTTACCCGTGAACGAAAGCGCAGGCGGTTCAGCATTTCCGGGCGGCGCAGATCCACAAAGCGATAGCGCAGGCGCACATCTTCGCCAACGTCTACATGCTCGTCGAGCGGGAATGGAGGTGTGGCTGCGGCGTTCAGGATGGTGACTTCCTTGCCGAGCATTTCAACCTGGCCCGTAGGCATATTGCTGTTTTCAGTGCCTGCAGGGCGACGGCGCACCAGGCCTTTAATCTTCACCACATACTCACTACGCACTTTCTCTGCAAGCGCAAAGCTTTCCTCGGTGTCCGGATCTACCACAACTTGCGCAATACCATCGCGGTCACGCAAATCCAGGAAGATAACCCCACCGTGATCGCGGCGGCGGTGTACCCATCCGCAGAGTGTAACTTCCTGATCGATGTGAGATTCATTGATCCCACCGCAATAATGACTGCGCATACCGGTTCCCGTAGTGTCTGGTGTTTTGGATTAATGTTGATGTTCGATTCAGCGTGCAAGCAAGCGGGCGTATGGGCTTTCCGAAACACGCTGTGAATACCTCCCTGTACGCTCGGCTCCGCCATCCATGGCTCCGCACGGTTTCGGAAAGCCCATACGCCCGCTTGCCGCTAACTTTATTCCTGCCTGCCAATAAAACTGGCAAGAGAGTTTCTCAAAAAGAGGCTTATTATAAACATATTGGTTACGAAAATCAGGCATGTTTCCCGCAAGACAGCTGGCACTGAAATTTATGTGCCAGGCAACCAATGGCGGGTTCCCTCACTGGTAACAGACGGCTAGACTACGGCACTCACCTATTGCTGGAGCCCTAACCTTGTCAACCAGAGCCGAGCAGAAGCTTCTCACCCGGCGTTCACTAATGGATGCCGCCCTGGCGCAACTGAGCCCGGATCGCGGATTCGGGAGTCTTAGCCTACGGGAAGTCGCCCGTGAGGCAGGCATTGCGCCAACGTCTTTCTACCGTCACTTTGCGGATCTTGATGAGCTGGGGCTGGTACTCGTGGACGAAGGTGGCGTAGCTCTGAGGCAACTGATGCGACAGGCTCGCAAACGCATTGCCCGTGATGGCAGCGCCATCTCAACCTCCATCGAAACCTTTATGGAGTATCTTGACAAAAACTCCAACCTGTTCAGGTTGATGCTTCGGGAGCGAACCGGGGGCTCCAAGCCGTTCCGAACCGCCATTAAAGCCGAGATTGATCATTTCGTGACGGAATTGGCCGATGACCTTCGGCGCTTTGCGGAAGAGCGGGATAAGCCCTTGTCTGATGCCCGCGTGGTTGCAGAAGCTATGGTAACGCTGGTGTTTAACCAGGGTGCAGATGCACTGGACGCAACGCCCAAAGAGCGCGAAGAATTAAAGATCAAACTGAAAACCGAGCTCAGAATGATCCTTATTGGCTCGCAAATGATGGCTAAGCACGCATCAATCCGGTAACCGGCGCCATTAGCAACCTGAACTGATCAAGCGACGCCAAGTTCTGACAACACTGGAACAAGCGCCTGCTTCACCTTGGCAAGCCGTCCCTCATCGTAGGGAACCGGTGGTTGCTTTCCCCAAACCGGGCCCGGCCATGCCGGATCACCCTCGAAGCGAACAATATGATGTAGGTGCAACTGGGGCACCATGTTGCCGAGGGCTGCGACGTTCATCTTATCGCCTCCGAAAACCGCCATCATGCCACGGCTCAGAGCCGACGACTCTCGAAGCAACAGGTGCTGCTGCTCGGGGTTGAGTTCGTATATTTCCCGAATGCCTGCAACCGCAGGTACCAGGATAACCCAGGGCCAGGCTTGATCGTTCATCAAAAGGATTTCACACAGCTTGCTGCGACCCAAGCTGATGGTGTCGGCTGCCAGCCGTTCGTGAAGACGAAATTCCTGACCTTGTATCATCGCTGGCTCCGTGTTTCCCCCTGCGGGCAGATCATCACGACTGGAATTGGTTACGTCCGCGACCAATCGCGTAGTAAATCAACCCGTGGCGATCCAGTATTTCCGGTTCGTAAAGATTGCGACCATCAAATATAACAGGCTCACGCAGTGTTGATTTGATGGCATCAAAATCTGGCGAGCGAAACTCTTTCCACTCAGTGCAGATTGCCAACACGTCCGCGCCGCGAAGGGTCTGTTCTTTGGTGCCACACAGGGTTAAATCTGCACGATCGCCATAGATGCGCTGGGTTTCTTCCATGGATTCCGGATCAAACGCCTGAACCGTGGCGCCGGCCTTCCATAGATCTTCCATCAAGGTGCGGGCTGAGGCTTCACGCATATCATCGGTATTCGGCTTGAATGCCAGCCCCCAGATTGCCACAACCTTGCCCTTCAGGTCGCCATCAAAATAGTGGCTGATCTTGTCAAAAAGAACATGCTTCTGAGCGTAGTTCACTTCCTCTACCGCATTGAGCAAGCGCGCATCATAGCCACAGCTTGCCGCTGTACGTGCCAGAGCCTGAACGTCTTTAGGGAAGCAGGACCCGCCGTAGCCGCAGCCGGGGTAGATAAAGTGGTAGCCGATTCGGGGGTCTGAACCTATGCCGCGGCGAACCGCTTCAATATCAGCACCCAGGCGCTCAGCCAGATTGGCAATCTCGTTCATAAAGCTGATTTTGGTGGCCAGCATGGAGTTGGCGGCGTACTTGGTTAGCTCAGCAGAACGAATATCCATGAAGATCATGCGATCATGGCTGCGGTTGAACGGGTAATACACTTCCCGAAGCAGATCCGCGGCCTTTTCGCTGTCTGTGCCAATCACGATGCGGTCAGGCTTCATGAAATCGTTGATTGCTGCGCCTTCTTTCAGGAATTCAGGGTTGGAGACCACATCGAACTCTAGATCCAAGCCACGGCTGTCGAGCTGCGCCTGCACTGCCGCTTGCACTTTGTCGCCTGTCCCAACAGGTACTGTGGATTTGTCCACAACGACTTTATAATCTTCCATGTACTGACCGATAGACTTGGCTACGGCCGTAACGTACTGCATATCGGCAGAGCCATCTTCATCAGGGGGCGTGCCCACAGCAATGAACTGCAGGGCGCCGTGCTTGACGGCTTCCTCAACATCTGTAGTGAACTCCAGCCGCCCGGCGTCTACGTTGTGCTTTACGATGTTATCGAGACCTGGCTCAAAAATGGGAATCTGGCCATTCTTCAGCTTGTCGATCTTTGCCAGATCAACATCCATGCAAAGTACTTCGTGGCCAACGTCTGCCAGGCAGGCTCCAGTCACTAGCCCAACATAACCCGTACCAAAAATCGTTATTTTCATCCTTTAAATCCCGACATTATCAATGTGATCAAAATTGTTTTTTACTGACCGGAAGCGGCTTTTTTCTTTTGCCAAATTGCTTCCCACGCCAGCGCAGTGCCCACAATCGTGTCCAGATCGTCATAAGCAGGCTGCCAGCCCAGAGTCTCTTTAATCAATGCGTTATCAGCCATCAACGCTGCCGGATCTCCAGCACGGCGACCGACTTCAACGGCCGGAAAATCAACGCCAGACTGTTTGCGCACCACATCAATGACTTCTCGCACAGTAAAACCGCGACCGTAACCACAGTTCAGTATCTTTGATTCACCACCCTTGGCCATATAATCGAGCGCCATAACGTGGGCACTGGCAAGATCTTCAACGTGAATGTAGTCCCGCACACAGGTGCCGTCTTTGGTGTCGTAATCTGTGCCGAATATACTCATTCCGTCCCTCTGGCCGGTAACACATTCGCACGCGACCTTGATCAGGTGGGTCGCTTCCGGGGTAGCTTGCCCCAGCAGGCCATCGGGGTTGGCACCGGCTACGTTAAAGTAGCGGAGAATAACGTAATCAAGACCGGACGCCGCTGCATAGTCTGTGATCATCCGCTCGCTCATCATTTTCGAGGCGCCATACGGGTTGATCGGGTCCAATGGCAGATCTTCAGTAAGCACTGTCTGCTCGGGCATTCCGTACACAGCAGCCGTTGAAGAAAACACCATGTACGGCACTTTGTACTTATCAACCGCTTTGAGAAGATTCAGCGTGTTGCGGGTGTTATTGCTGTAATACTTGAGTGGGTTGGAAACAGACTCAGGCACGACGATATTTGCTGCGAAGTGCAGAACTGCCTCAAACTGGTGATCGGAAAACACCCGGTCAATTTCGGCTTCGTTGGCCAGGTCACCCACAACCAACTCCCCGGCAGTTACAGCCCAGCGGTAGCCCGTTGAGAGATTATCGAACACAACGATATCATGGCCAGCTTCGGCCAACTGACGCACCACATGGCTGCCGATATATCCGGCGCCGCCGGTTACGAGCACTTTCATACAGAACTACTCCTTCCCTGAATGCTGTTTGCGCCGCTGCCGGATTTCGGCCCGCCTACGGCTGAAAAAGTCACTGATCACCTGGCTGCACTCATTCTGAAGAATGCCACCCACCGTTTCCACCTGCCAGTTAAATTGCGGCTCATCCAGTGTGCGTCGGGCAGATTCAACTGCACCAGCCTTAGGCTCGAGAGCGCCATATACAAGTCGGCTGATTCGGCTGTGTACTATTGCGCCAACACACATGGTGCAAGGTTCCAGGGTTACATATAGCGTTGCACCGGTGAGGCGATAATTCCCGATTCTCGCTGCTGCATCGCGCAAGGCACAAATTTCTGCGTGAGCAGTTGGGTCACAACCTGTAATTGGCTCATTGAAGCCTGTACCCAACTCTTTTCCATCCCGAACCACAACAGCGCCAACCGGCACCTCGCCCAAAGATGCACCCTGGTTTGCCAGCGTAAGCGCCCGCGCCATCCAGTATTCATCGGTGTTCTGTGTTTCCGGCATAAACGCGGCTCTGCTGAAAGCAGCCCTGTATAGATATGATGCTGGCTGGCCCAATAAGCGCCACGAAAATACCATTAATCGGCTTTTTTACCAAGCAAACCGGGTAAGCCAAGCCATCTTTGCGGCCCTTCTGACTATGGGTGAACGATTCCCCGACGATAAATGGCAAATAACCCTGGTGCAGCTTGGCGCATTTGCGCCATATCACCAGAGATTAGCGACTGCATGATCAATCCCTGAACCGTGCCTATAAACAAAGTGGCTGCGGCTTGGTTATCGAGCTCAGGGGGCAACTCCCCGCGGGATTTTGCCGCATTCAAAAGACCATTCAAGCGCTCTGAGTATTGCTTGATCAGTTCGTGGGCCAGCCGCTTTGCCGGCGTTGGCTTGGCACCCTGAAGCTCACCAAAAAGCATGCGGGGCGCCCCGGGATGCTCAGAAACAAAAGCTATGTGGGCCATGAACATGGCCTGCATTGCTTCAAGAGGCGACTCTATTCCCTCTGCGGCTTTCTCGATGCGCGTCATCAGTCGCTCAGCCACCCATCTCATAACGGCCTGCCAAATTGCCTCCTTGTTCGGGAAATGCCGAAAGAGCGCTCCTTGGGTCAACTTCATGTGCCTGGCTATGGCTGCTGTTGTTATATCACCCGGGTTTGTTGAGGCAGCAAGATCAATCACGGCCTCCACCGTCACGTTACGACGCTCGTCGGCAGGAAGGTTCTTTTGTCTTATCTTTTCCATTGTTCCCTCTTCGGGCTATTCGTTCTCAGCAGGTTCATTTCTTGTCCACCCCCAATCATCAAACAACACATACACAGCGGGAATCATCACCAGCACCAGAACAGTGGTTGCAAGCAGGCCGAACACCACCGAAATCACGAGGGGTTTGATAGCGGCTGACTGCACACTGGTTTCAGCCAGCAAGGGCAATAATCCTGCGATGGTAGTAGTAGACGTGATGAGGATGGCCCGCAGCCTGTCACGACTTGCCTGCCCCGCCGCAACAACCGCACTCACCCCCTTGCCACGGTGCTCTTTGATGAACTGAACCAGCAGAATGGAATCGTTAACCACGATTCCAGCCAGCGACGCAGCACCGATCATAGACGGCATGGAAATGTACCAGCCCAGCAGCACATGCCCCCATAACGCGCCCACGAACGCCATCGGAATCGCCAGCATTACAATCAGCGGTTCGGCATAACTGCGGAACTGGAACGACAGTATTACAAATACACCCAGCAACCCGATCAACAACCCCCGGGCGATGGAGCCACCGGTTTCTGCTGAACGGGCCACCTGCCCCTCGAAACTGACCTCAACATTCGGGTGACGCTGTTTTAATTCCGCCAACCATTCACCCTGCATATCGTTTACAACGGCTTGAGCACTCGCCTTGCTCGCATCCACATTGGCCTGAACTGTCACTGTGCGCTGACCGTCAACGCGAGTAATCATGGCCCAATCGCGCTGATCATGAATATCGGCCACAACTTCCAGCGGCATCTGGCGGCCATCGGGCAGCAAAATGGTTTGATCAGCAAGATCGTCCAGGCTGGATCTGTCACCCTCCGCCTGGCGAACCAGAACCTCAACATCACGCCTGCCAATACGCTGGGTGTCGGCAATCTCCCCCAGAAATGCCGCACGCAATTGTGATGCAACCATTTCTGCGGTCAGCCCTGACGCAGCGGCACCTTCTTTGAGAGAAAATGTTCGTTGTGGTTTGCCGGGGCGAAGATCGTCGATGATGTTATAAACGGCATCATAACCGTTCAGGTGATCGCCCACGTCCAGAGCAGCTGCCTTGAGATCGTCAAGACTCGACCCCTGCAGTCGCACTTCGATGGGTATGCCGGCGGGGCCGAAACCCGGCTCCTGAATAATCAGACTTGAAAGCCCGGGGATAACACCGATCTGTTTGCGCCAGGCAACTGTCAGCTCATCCAGTGTCATGGTTCGCACCTCGGCACTGAGCAGATCGACCATCACCGTCGCAACGTGAGCACCGGTCTCCTGAGCGCTGGGGTTGTAATTGAAACGCACCTGGATCGCATTCACCAGCGCGGCTTCGTCAGGTTGCTCAGGCGTCAGGGTATCATTGAGATGCCACATGGCGTCTGCAACCTGAGTGGCAGCCATTTCTGTGCGCTCCAGTGGCGAGCCCTGAGGCAGCAAAAGCCGTGCTTCCAGCGTGTCGCCGTCAAGATCCGGCATGGCTTCTGTGCTTACATGACCGCCCCTCATAAAGCCAGCGGTACCCAGCAAGATGAACAACACACCACCCAGCACAGCATACCGCCAGCGCACGGCTGTATCTGCCAGCCTGCCGACGCGGTCCTGGAAAGCCTCAAAGTGTCGGTCAAAGGCGGTGCGAAAACGGGTTTGTGTTGGCGCTTGTATGGATAAAATACTGCCTCTGAGATGATGCGGCAAAATCCAGAGAGCCTCGATAAGGCTTGCGAACAAGGCAGCAATCAGAACCACCGGCAGCACTTTGAGCACCGAGCCCAATTCCCCCACAAGAAACGCCAGAGGCGCAAATACCCAGACGGTCGTGAGAAAAGAGGATACCACCCCGGGCAACACCTGCCGTGTGCCTTCCACTACCGCGTCCAGAGGCGAAGCGCCTGCGCGGGCCTGAACCGCAATGTTATCGGCGATGACTACGGCATCGTCCATTACGATACCAATCGCCATCAACAGTGCCACCAGAGTGATCATATTCAAGGATAAGCCGGCCAGGCTCATCATAAAAAACGCACCTGCAAAGGCCACGGGCAGGCCCAGAACGGCCCAGAGGGCGAGGCGTGGGCGGAAAAACAGACCCAGAACCACAATCAGCAACGCAAGCCCTGCTATGCCATTGCCCACCAGCATTTCGAGGCGATCCCGGACAATACTGGTCATGTTCTGGGTAAGGGTCAGCTGCAAAGGCCCGCCGATACGCTGGCTCTCAGCATCTATCAACGTCGTCAGCCCCTCCAGCACATTCAACGAGTCATCACGAAGGGTTTTGCTGACTTCCAGCACGATCGCGCGCTGGTTATTGAAATGAATCTTAGCTTCCGGCTTTTCCCCGGCTTCCCGCAGTGTAGCGATCTGGCCCAGGGTAAGCTCACCACCGCCCCTGCCTGAAACCACCACGAGATCTGAAAGCTCCTGCAGGCTGCGCCGCTGGTCGGTAAAACGCAGCAAAATGTCGCGATCCGAAGTCTCCAGTGTGCCCAGCGGCACATCAATGCTCTGTTGCCGAAGCCGCATTCCCAGATCACTGGCCGACAACCCATACTGCGCCAGCAAAGCCCGTGACACCTCTACCTGCCACTGGCGCTGGGAAAGCCCCTGCAGAGTAACCTGGGCCACGCCGGGCAACGCCATGATGCGTTCTTCAAGCTGCAGTGCGTAATCTTCCAGCCTATTGGGTGCCATATCGCCGTGGACGGCAACGGCCGCTACCAAATCACTGCGATGCAGTTCCCGCACCACCGGCCTTTCGGCTCGTGCAGGCAGATCAGTAAGCGCATTGACTTCAGTGTCGATGTCACTCAGAAAACGGATCGAATCCCCGGCAGCCTCCATGGAGACAACAGCACGGGCCAGGTTATCCTGTGCCACACACTTTATTTCGTCCAGGTAATCAACACCTTTAACCACATCGTACAGACGTCCGCAGATGGCATCCTCCACGTCTGCTGCACTGGCTCCACGGTAAACAACGTCGATACTGACCTCAACGGGCCGGTAGTCCGGAAAGGTTTCCCGCTTGAGGTTTGGTGCCGCAAACAGCCCAGCCGCCAGCAGTAATAACAACAGCAGATTGGAAGCTGTGGGGTGGCCTGCAAACCAGCGGATCATTGCGCTGCACCCGAAGCCAGCTGCTTAAGCTGTTGTTCAAGATCCTTGTTACGATGTGGCTCGACTTTCATGCCCGCAATGGCGGGCACGGGGTCATCAGTGATTAACAACTCGCCGACCGCAAGACCGTCCTCTATAACGGCCAGGCCATTCTGCTGGAAAGCCACCGCAACCGGACGCCTTTGCAGCAAGTTATCTTCGCCCAGCAAGTAAACCTCCCCCTGGTGCAGCGCGGAAGACGGTATCGCCAGCAAAGATTGAGGGCTTTCGACAGCAAAGCTGACTTGCACGTGCATATCACGCTGAAGTGCAGGGCGTTGAGGCGCACTGGCAAGACTGTAAGGCTCGTCTACCGTAACCACCACACGCCCACTGCGGGTGCCTGGGTCCAGGCCACTTGCCACCCTGCTAACGGTTGCAGGCCAACGCATACCGGGAAATCCGGTCAGTTCAACTTCACTATGAATGGCCGGAAAATCGATGCGTTCGGTGATATCCAGCGCCGTCTGCGGCGAATCAACCGGTGTCGAAACCGCCATCATAAGCCTGCGCAACATGGCCAGGGGCACCTGGGCCTCAACCTCCGCTTGTTCAATGCTGTCGGCAAGAAACAGCGGTTGCCCGAGGGCTGCGTATTGGTGTTCTTCCACTTCCACAGAACGCACACGCAGGTCATAGGGGGCAACAAAGCGCGTATCCTCAAGATCCTGACGCCGCTGTTCCAGGCGCGTGTTAGCCCGCTGTATCTGAGCATCAAGATATTGCTGCCTTGAGGGCAACAGGGAGAGCTGATTGTCCAGTGACTGAACAAGCTGGCGCTGCGCCAGGGTGGCCCGGCGCTGCTCATCCATTCTCGATCGCGATACGGCGCCAGTCTCAAGGAGCCGTGCAATCCGGTCGAGTTCATCTTCAGACAACTGCAGCCGCTCACTTTCCAGTTCCAGCAGGTGGCGGGTATTTCGTGTTTCTGCCTCAAGCTGAGACTGCTCCGCCATCAGCGAGGCCAGTTCGGCTTCCGTCTCGGCAATCGCCAACTGATAGCGCCCCGGATCCAGTGCTAACAACAGGGTGCCGGCTGGCAGCAAAGTACCGCTATTGAGCTCCGGATGACGATGAACAACGCGCCCGGCGACGTTGGCAACGGCCTGCCAGGTTTGTACTGGCTGAGTAATGCCAAAGCCGCGCGCAGTCAGAGCGAACGGCATGGTTTGTACTTCTATAACCGTCAGCGCCAAAGGCGGTGCACTCAATTCGCTGTGTGCCGGCCTCTCCTTCAAGAAAACAAGAACCGCCATCAGGAGAACTCCGCCCAACAGGCCGATTAAAGCCACCATCTTTGTATTATTGAACCGCCCGCTGGCCATTGGATTCTCGCTTTTATAAATTGCTCGACATAAAGATAGTAATTGACCACTATCTTTTCTGCAAACAAGGAGGCCTATTGGTTTTGTGGGGGCGAAACAATTGCTCGAGGTCGCCCCCAGGTCTCGGGAGCAAAGATGTTTAATACAGATCAGTTCAGGGCGAGTTGGCCAGCGCTACGATCACAGCTCAGGAATTCGGAGCTGGCCAGCCATTCCGAGTCCGGATAGTAAGTAAACAGGTATTGATTCTCTTTAAGACTGTCGATCAGCTTTCCGGCGATCTCCTGGCGAACTGCCGGGCAGCCGTGGCTGCGGCCCAAACGACCCGTTTTTTCAATGAAGCTCTCGCTGACATAATCGGCGCCGTGAATCACGATGGCGCGCTGATACGCGAGATCATTGACGCCGGACTCCAAACCCTCAAGGCGCAAGGAATAGCCGTTCCTGCCGTGATAACTATTGAGAGTGCGGAACAAACCAATGCTGGATTGATGGCTTTCCGGCACATTGGAGAACTGGCTGGCCATGGCATTGCCGGATCCCTGGCCGTGAGAAACCAGTTCCTTGAACAAGAGCACCTCATTCTTAAGATCAAACACCCAAAGACGGGACTGCTTAGACGGCAAAGAGAAGTCGATGACCGCTAAACGCTCAGCATCGGGCGCAGCGCAAGATATGGCTCGGGCCGCCAGCTGCAGAACATGGGGGTTGGCTTGAGGTGCCAGCCTGACAAGTGTTTTATCGAGCTGCAATGGGTGCTCTGTAGAATGCACGGAAGCTGTCCCAGCTTGATAGTCGCTAGCCAACGCAGGCAAATTGCCGAGCAAGAGCTGGCTGCAGAAAACTGTACCAAAAAGCCATCGGCTCAGGACATTCGTGGGCATTAAGAAAACCTGTATTGAGATCGGGTAGTATTATAACCATAAGTTTCGTAATGGAAAGGCTCTGTCAGCACCATACAGGAGAGGGAGATGGCTGTCGGTATTCGCTTAATGACTATAAGTCTATCAATCATGCTGTTGCTTCATCCAACACCATCCGCCCACGCCTATGAACGCGATCGAGCATTGCTGGAAGCGCTCGCAAACCGTTTGCCGACCGAGCAGGCTATCGTGCAAGACTTTTATGCCGCCAGAGAGGGCCGCCCTGCGTGGATACAAACCGAAGCCGTTACCGGATTTTCCTCTGCGCTCAGCACGGTGGAAAACGACGGTTTAAACGCTGCGGATTATCGGCCGGCTGCTCTGATATCAATGCATCGCGAGCTTCAAACTGCCGCCGCAACCCTGGAAGATCAAATCCAGTTTGAATTGCGCGCCAGCCGTCTGCTCCTAACGGTACTCCACCACCTTCAGCGCGGTAAAGTTGACCCCTACAGCGTTGATCCGGAATGGGAAACGCCCATCATAGCCGCACCACTGAACCTGCCAGCAATATCCCGGGCGATAGATGCGCAGCGCTTCGAGCAAGCCTTTGCTCTGGCACGGCCCGGAGCGGCGCCTTATCAGCGCCTGCGTGCGGGGCTGGCGCAATATCGCCATCTGGAGCGACAAGGTGGCTGGCCCGAACTCCCTAACCGCCAGCAGTCACTCAGGCCCGGTGACATTCATAAGGATGTGGCTCTGCTGCGCCAACGACTAACGATCACCGGCGAACTTGCCGTCGCTGACGCGGATAAGTTGGCGGCCACACCAACCAATCATAGCCTGCCTGAAACCTATGAATACGACGAAGATCTTGTCAATGCAGTACGACGCTTCCAGCAACACCACCTTCTTGAGGAAGATGGAATCGTTGGCAGACAAACCCGGGCCGCAATGAACGTTCCGGTCACTGTGCGTATCAATCAGATTCGGGCAAATCTGGAGCGTGCCCGCTGGATGCTGCACGGCGAAGCGGACAATTTTGTGCTGGTGGATATCGCGGGTTATCGCATCAGCTATTTCCGGCCCAATGGCAAAATATGGCGCTCCCGCATCGTGGTGGGCCAACCCTACAGGCGCACGCCATCACTGCGTTCAGCGATTACCCACCTGACAATCAATCCAACCTGGACAGTGCCGCCCACTATATACAGCGAAGATATGCTGCCCAGGATACGTAACGACCTCAACTACCTGGACCGACAAAACATTCGCGTGCTCAACTTCTCTGGCCAGTGGCTGGATCCTGATTCCATTGACTGGTGGAACCCGGGCGGCATTATGCTGCGCCAGGATCCAGGGCCGACAAACGCCTTGGGGCAAGTGGTACTGCGCTTTCCCAACAATCACTCGGTGTATCTGCACGATACGCCGAGCCAGGGGTTGTTTTCGCGCCAACAGCGTGCGTTCAGCTCTGGCTGCATCCGAGTCCAAGGAGTGCGAGAACTCGCGCGACTGCTTTTTGAAGACACTGGCACCGCAGCCGATATTGATTCATTGATTGCCGAAGGCAAAACCCGCCAGGTTCATCTGAAACGGTCGGTTCCGGTCACTCTGCACTACTGGACCGTCCACCCCGGCACGGACGGCGAGCTGGTTTTCCGCCCCGATGTCTATCAGCACGACGCAAGCTTACTCAGGGCACTTGACCGGCCCCTGACGCTCAGTAAATAAGCGGAACAAACCGAAAGCCGGCGAACTTTTTTTGCTCAGTGCTGCCGTCCTTACGCTTGAAGATGACAACCATGTCATTCTGAACAGGGATCACCATGATGCCGCCAGGCTTGAGTTGATCAACCAGCTCAGAAGGCAGCTCTTCTGCGGCGGCAGATACCAGGATTTTGTCGAACGTCTGCCCTGGAATACCCAGGGCCTCGCCGGCTAACTCCAGCCTGATATTGGTAAACGGGTATTTTTCGAGATTGCTACGGGCCAGATCCAGGAGTTCAGGAAGCAGCTCAACCCCTGTCACAAAACCTGATTTTGCAGCTTGGGCCAGGAGCGCAGTGCTCCAGCCCGAACCACAACCTATGTCCAGAATATGATCGCTTTCTCCAAGCTCAAGAAGTTCCAGCATAAATGCAACGGTGTAAGGCTGGGAGATCGTCTGCCCTGCCCCGATGGCAAGTGGATGATCTTCATAGGCCTCATCCTGCAAGCTTGGGCTGACAAAGTCTTTGCGGTCAATGGCATTAAAACTCTCGATCAGTAGAGGGGATTTGAGCGCCCCACGCTGCTGCAGATACTGAGAGAGCTCGTAATGACTCTTCATCTTTTTCTCCTGTATGGCGCTGCCCCAATCACAGGACAATCCTCGCACTCCCCTTTGAATTCAGCCATCTCATCTCACCTTATATTGACTTGAATCAATGAATGGGATTCCAACCCGTGCATGGTGAGATAGGCCATAGTTGTGGCTGGCAGCTTTGCACCATCAAAGGAGAGAGCGTCATGAAAGCAATGGTATTTCACGGGCCTGGCAAACGCAGCTGGGAAGATAAACCAAAGCCAATAATTGAAAACCCCACGGATGCGGTGGTTCGCATCACACACACGACCATCTGCGGTACCGACTTGCACATCCTGAAAGGCGACGTGCCTGCAGTCACCCCCGGCCGTATTCTGGGTCACGAAGGCCTTGGCGTTGTAGAACAGGTCGGTCAAGGCTTAAGCAACATCAAGGTTGGAGACGAAGTGCTGATCTCCTGCGTTACCTCCTGTGGCCGCTGCGACTACTGTAAGCGCGGCGTCTATGCCCATTGCCGTGACGGAGGCTGGATTCTGGGCCACCTGATCGACGGAACCCAAGCGGAATACGTTCGCATACCCCATGCGGATAACAGCCTTTATCTGCTGCCGGACGATATGGATCGCGCTGCAGCCGTAATGCTCAGCGACATTCTGCCCACCGGGCACGAAATTGGCGCCCTCAACGGTGAAGTAAAACTCGGTGACACAGTCGCCATAGTCGGTGCTGGCCCCATTGGATTAGCCGCCCTGATGACCTCGCGCTTTTACTCACCCGCGCGAATAATCATGGTCGACCCGGACGAAAATCGCCTGGCCATGGCCAAGATGCTCGGCGCCACAGACACCATAGCCAGCGACCCAATTGAAGCCATCAACAAGCTGACTGATGGCGAAGGGGTCGACGTTGCCATGGAGGCGGTGGGCATCCCCGAAACCTTTGATGTCTGCCAGAGCATTGTGCGCGCAGGCGGCCATGTTGCCAATATAGGGGTGCACGGCAAGAGCGTTGAGTTCAAGCTGCAGGACTTGTGGATCAAGAACATAACATTGCGCACGGGCCTGGTGAATACGGACACCATTCCTGTATTGATGAGAGTAGTGGAAAGTGGCGGTGTCAAGCCAGAAGATTTGGTCACTCACCGCTTCAAGCTTGACGAAATAGAAAAGGCTTACGACATCTTCAGCGAAGCGGCAAAAGAGCAAGCTATCAAAATGCTGTTAACGGCTGAGTAAGTGCCTGAAGCCGATTGCCACCCGAGGAGAAGACTCACAACGCAGAATCTGCGTTGTGAGTTTATGAATGCTGAAAATCCAACATCGCTTGTGCAGGCAAAGCCTTACTAAAATAATAACCCTGAGCAGTATCACATCCTAATTCACGCAACAAGCCAAGCTGCTGGCCCGTCTCTACCCCCTCTGCCACAACACGCAACCCCAGGCTATGAGCCATTGCTATAGCTGCGATTATCAGGTCCCGATCCTCCCTGTTTCTGGTAATCCCGCTAACAAAGCTACGATCAACCTTCAGCACATCGAACTTATACTGTCGCAAATAGCTTAAAGATGAATACCCTGTTCCGAAGTCATCCATAGATAACTTGATGCCTAGCCGATGAAGTGCGTTCAGTGAATCATCTACATACGACTGGCCCGCCATCAACACGCCTTCAGTAATCTCGAATTCCAGGCATTCGGGCGCTACATTTTCATCTCTGAGACATTTTTCGACATAACCAACCAGCTCTTTATCCCTGAATTGGCGGGGAGACAGGTTTACCGCCATTATGTAGCTCCGCTCGTTCAAGCTCCTCCACTCGACCAAAAACCTGAGCGCTTGCTGAATAACATATCTTCCAAGAGGCACAATTAAGCCGGTATGTTCCGCGATAGGGATGAACTCATCTGGCCCTACACTTCCTAAAGCCGGATTATGCCAGCGCAGTAATGCCTCTGCGCCAATCATATCGCCACTTTGGACGTCGAACTTAGGCTGGTAGTAAACCTCAAATTCATTACGTTCCAATGCGCCATGCAATTGCTCTTCCACCTCCAGTCGGCGAACAATCATGTCATTCATTGTTTTTGTAAAAAACGAAAACGTGTTTCGTCCAGAGGCTTTGGCCTGGTACATGGCGGTATCGGCATTACGCAACAAGTCAGTGGCGGTATTACCATTTTCCGGATAAACAGCAACACCAATGCTTGTTGTCAGAATCAGCTCTCTGCCATCAATTCTGAAAGGCTCTCGAAAAACATCCAGCAAATTTTCTACAACATGAACTGCGTCGTAACCGTCGTTCAGTGACCGCAATAAAACGATAAATTCATCACCGCCCAAACGACCCACTTGATCGGACTTTCGGACCGTCAGACTCAACCTGTTAGCGGCCTCAACCAGCAGTTTATCTCCTACCTCATGACCCAAGGAGTCGTTAACCTTTTTGAAATCATCTATATCCAGAAATACGACGGCAGCTTTCTTCTTTTGCCTCTCCATATCCTTGATCATTTGTGACAAGCGATCAAGGGACAGAAACCGGTTAGGTAGTGAGGTTAAAGCATCAAAATAAGCTTGCCTTTTTATCAGTTCAGACGCCTTATATTGTTCAGTTATATCTCTAACAATAGCGACTACCTGTCTGTGGCTATTCAAGTGCCTGAGCCTGGCCTCGAAGTAACTCGTGCCTTCAGCCAACTCCAGCTCATACTCAAAGCTGGCCACACAATCTTTTTCTATTGACTGGGCAATGTGCGCCTGAAATCTGGACGCAACCTTTTCCGGGAAAACATGTACAACATTACTTCCAACAATCCCATCTCGATTAACGTAAGGCTTTTCAAAATCACCGGCATGGAAGTTTACAATGTGTCCGTTCTCCTTCATCAGCAAAAAAAGATCAGGCGTGGCTTCGTGTACAGCCTTGAGCCAATTGTCCTTCAATGCCGCTTCGGCCTGGGCCTTTTTAACATCAGCCAAGTCAATATCAATGCAATACATTTCGCACTCATTGCGCTCATTTACAAACATTGCATGGCTTGAATAAACGTTTACACCTTGTCCGTTCTTATTACGCAAAACAAGTTCTGAGGCAGGAATTTTAATACCATCAACCACCCACCTCCTGTGGGCAAATATAACTCCTTCACGCATGCTTTCAGGAATAATCAGGTCTTCTAATTTCCCCCCCAGCGCCTCCTCTGAGGTGTATCCATAAAGTAATTCACTGCCTTTATTCCAATATATTACCCTACGCTCCTGATCGTATCCCTGAACAGAAATAGCGTCTACGGCATCAAACAATTGATGGACAGATTCTCTGGTTGCTGGCTGCCCTTTCAACATATCTCTAACCTGCCTTGTTTTTTCGTGGTACGAAGAAACCGTTAAACACTCTGCATATTCCCGCGCTTTGAGGTGCAGCTTTAATCGCAGAATACCAGATGGTATTAGCCTCTAAAATCGGCAATTGGTCACAGTTTGTACATCTTCTGCGTAGACATAAAAAAACCCCCAGTTATGGGGGTTTGAAATTTGAATCCATGCATTACTAACCAGACGCGACCCGGGAAAACATCATTCCCACTCGATTGTGGCCGGGGGCTTGGAAGAAACGTCGTATGTAACCCGTGACACTCCACTGATCTCATTGATGATACGATTAGATACGGTTTCCAGAAGCTCGTACGGAAGATGCGCCCAGCGAGCGGTCATGAAATCGATGGTTTCAACGGCGCGCAGAGCAATGACCCATTCGTAACGACGGGCATCCCCCACAACACCGACAGATTTCACCGGAAGGAATACAGCAAACGCCTGGCTGGTTTTGTGGTAAAAGTCGGCGCGGTGCAACTCTTCCAGGAAGATGGCGTCAGCACGGCGAAGAATCTCAGCGTATTCTTTTTTCACTTCCCCCAAAATCCGCACACCTAATCCCGGCCCCGGGAATGGGTGGCGATACACCATGTCGTACGGCAGGCCGAGCTCCAGGCCAATACGGCGCACTTCGTCTTTAAACAGTTCGCGCAGAGGCTCTACCAACTTCAGCTTCATGGTTTCCGGCAGGCCGCCCACGTTGTGGTGAGACTTGATCACATGAGCCTTTCCGGTTTTGGATGCGGCAGATTCGATCACGTCCGGGTAGATGGTGCCTTGGGCCAGCCAGTTAACATCCTTGATACGGGCGGCTTCTTCATCGAACACATCGATGAAGGTGTTACCGATTACCTTACGCTTCTGCTCCGGATCACTAACGCCCTTAAGCTTTTCAAGGAAGAGGTCTTCCGCATCGGCACGGATAACTTTCACACCCATGCTGTTGCCGAACATATCCATTACCTGATCGCCTTCGTTCAGGCGAAGCAGGCCATTATCGACAAACACACACGTAAGCTGGTCTCCAATAGCCTTGTGCAGCAGTGCAGCAGTCACCGAGGAATCCACACCACCCGACAAACCCAGCAGCACCTTATCGGTACCTACCTGCTCGCGAATCTTGGCGACAGCATCGTCAACGATCTTGGCGGGTGTCCAGAGAGCTTCGCAGCCGCAGATGGACAGAACAAAGTGCTCAAGAATGCGTTTGCCTTGCAGGGTGTGGGTCACTTCCGGGTGGAACTGCAACCCGTAAAGGTTGCGAGACACGTCTTGCATGGCTGCAATAGGGGCGCTTTCCGTAGAGGCCAGCAATTCAAAGCCTTCCGGCATAGCCACAACCTTGTCGCCATGGCTCATCCACACGTCGAGCAGGGAGTCACCCGTTGCCGTCAGGTGGTCGGTAATATCTTGCAGAAGAGGGCCTTTGGCACGCACTTTTACCTGCGCATAGCCAAACTCACGCTTTTCGGAACTGGCAACCCGGCCGCCCAGTTGCTCGGCCATGGTTTGCATGCCGTAACAGATGCCCAGCACCGGAATGCCTCGGTCGAACAAACCTTCTGGCGCACGGGGGCAGTTCAGTTCTGTTACTGACTCCGGGCCGCCGGCCAGCAGAATGCCTTTCGGATTAAACTCTTTCAGTTCTTCATCGGTAATATCGAACGCACGGACTTCACAGTAAACACCTATGTCGCGCACCCGACGGGCAATTAGCTGCGTATATTGAGAACCAAAATCCAGAATCAGGATACGGTGGTCGTGAATATTGTGAGCCATAGATTCCTCGGAAAAAGTAAGCTGTGCGACTCTGTCCTGAGCCGCACTCATGCTGTTTGTTCTCAGCTAACGCGATAGTTTGGCGCTTCTTTGGTAATGGTTACGTCGTGCACGTGGCTCTCACGCATGCCGGCACCGGTAATGCGGACAAACTGAGGCTTGGTGCGCATTTCTGGCATGCTCGCGCTTCCGGTGTAGCCCATGGACGCACGCAAGCCACCGATCAACTGGTGGATAATGTTGCGCATCGGGCCTTTACAGGCCACACGACCTTCGATGCCTTCCGGGACCAGTTTTTCTATGCCCTTGCTGGCGTCCTGGAAGTAGCGGTCACTGGACCCCTGCCCCATAGCGCCCAGTGAGCCCATACCGCGATAGGCTTTATAGCTGCGACCTTGATAGAGCTCGATTTCGCCAGGCGCCTCATCTGTACCCGCCAACAGGCTGCCGATCATAACGCAGTGAGCGCCGGCAACAACAGCCTTGGAGATATCGCCAGAGAAGCGCACGCCACCATCCGCAATAATGGGAACATCGCGGTCTTTCAGGGCTTCCGCTACGTTGGACACGGCAGAAATCTGCGGCACACCCACGCCAGCTACAATGCGGGTGGTACAGATAGAGCCAGGGCCGATACCCACTTTCACGGCATCGACACCCGCATCAGCCAGCGCTATCGCCGCTTCACCGGTAGCAATGTTGCCGCCGATCACCTGTAGCTCCGGGTAATGCTTTTTGACCCAACGCACGCGTTCGATTACACCAAGCGAGTGGCCGTGAGCTGTGTCTACAACAATCACGTCCACGCCTGCATCGGCCAGCGCAATAATACGTGCCTCTGTATCGCCGCTGGTTCCAACTGCTGCGCCCACTCGCAGGCGTCCTTGGCTGTCTTTGCACGCCAACGGGTAGTCTTTCGACTTTTGAATATCTTTAGCGGTAATCAGACCGCGCAATTGAAAGTCCGCATTGACCACCAGCACCTTTTCAATACGGTGGCGGTGCAGCAGCTCTTTAACTTCATCCAGGCTTGCACCTTCCTGCACCGTCACCAACTTGTCTTTCGGTGTCATGATCTCGTGTACAGGTGTATCCATACCACTTTCAAAACGAATATCCCGGCCCGTAACTATGCCAACCAGCTCGGTTCCATCAACCACCGGCAAGCCGGAAATGTTGTTGGCCATGGTAATTTCCACCAACTCGCGCACGGTATTCTTGGGGCTAACGGTGATGGGATCTTTTACCACGCCACTTTCGAACTTCTTGACCCTGCGAACTTCAGCTGCTTGCAGCTCAGGGCTCATGTTCTTGTGCATGATGCCTATACCACCTTCCTGGGCCATGGCAATTGCCAACTCTGCATCGGTAACCGTATCCATGGCCGCAGAAACCAGCGGTATGTTCAGCGTAATCGTCCGGGTAAGTTTGGTGCGCAGGTCTACCTGATGCGGCAAAACCTCGGAATAACCGGGCACCAACAAAACATCATCAAATGTGAGAGCTTCTTCGACAATTCGCAGCATTGGGATCGGCCTTTTGAACGTGCTAAATTTGAACCTTCCGTGCGGCACCCGGAGATAAAACAGAGTGCAGCCGCAAAGTAAAATGCGTAATCGGCCTATTATAAAGGTGTGTTGCAGGCCAGTAAACTGCACAATTTCCTGTCATTTACCGCATGTAGTTGAAATTCCAGTAAATTACACCCATTTTTTTCGGCTATTGCGTATAAGCCGATCAGGAGTTTTTGGTGAACGATGCTTTTCAGGATACCCGGCCCAGAGCACTTTCAGTCAGCGAACTGAACCATCAGGCCAGGCACCTGCTGGAATCCAGCTTCATGCAGGTATGGGTTGAAGGTGAGCTTTCCGGCTTGTCACGCCCCTCATCCGGCCATTGGTACTTTTCCCTGAAGGATCAAAAGTGCCAGATTCGTTGTGCCATGTTCCGTGGCATGAATCAGCGCATTCGCAGCATTCCCAAGGAAGGCGACAAGGTTCGTATTCGCGGGAAAGTGACCCTGTACGAAAACCGCGGCGACTTCCAGATTATTGTCGAGCACATTGAACCTGCAGGTCTTGGCCCACTGCAACAAGCCTTTGAGAAATTGAAACGCAAACTGCAGGCCGAAGGCCTGTTTGAAACGGCTCGTAAAAAGCCAATTCCCACGCTGCCCTCACATATCGGCGTAGTGACGTCTCCAACGGGGGCTGCCATACACGATATTCTTACCGTGCTCGCTCGGCGCTGCCCTGGCATTCCGGTTACCGTCTACCCCACAACCGTTCAGGGCCAGCCTGCTACAGCCGAAATCGTAAGGGCCATTGGCCTTGCACAGGCACACGGGGTGGCTGATGTACTGATTATCGGGAGAGGTGGGGGCTCACTGGAAGATCTCTGGTGTTTTAACGAGGAAGCGGTAGCCCGAGCCATCGCAGCCTGCCCTATTCCAACAGTGAGCGCTGTTGGCCATGAAACCGACATCACCATCGCCGACTTTGTAGCAGATTTTCGGGCACCCACGCCCTCCGCCGCCGCAGAAAAAGTCACACCCGACCAAAAAGACCTGCTCCGGCAAGTGAATGATCGCGAGTTCCGGCTTGAAAATGCCGTTAAGAGAGCATTTCAGCGAATGGGTGCCAAGCTGGAGCATCTTTCTGCGCGCCTTCGGGACCCACGGCGGGAACTTCAGGAAAAAGCCCAGCGCCTGGATGGCCTGGATCTACGGCTTGGCTCAGCCATGGCGCAACGCATGAACCAGTCCCGGATACGCAGCACTCATTTGGCGCAACGGCTTGCCATGCAGTCCCCTCGCAAACAACTTATAAGCAACCGCGAAACCCTTGAGCGTTCCACCTCCCAACTGGACAAGGCCATGCAGGGGGTGCTGGCCAAACTTCAGGACAAACTGGAACATACAGCCGGGAGCCTTAACCTGGTCAGCCCTCTGGCTACCCTCGGGCGCGGTTACGCCATTGTGCGCGATGAACGTGGCCAGATCATCCGTAACGCACCAGACGTTTCCGCCGGCGATCAGATCTCTGCTCATGTTGCAAACGGCACTGTTACCGCCGAGGTAAAATCCGTCAACACACAGAGCAACTGGCTCACCCCCACCAAAGACTAATCCGATGGTCTACTGGATCACCGCCTCAAAGAGCCTAAAGTTGATTTATTGACAATAAAAACTCTCAAGCACTACGAGGCAGAAGGTATGGACTACAACTCAGAGTTCCGGAGATCCATTGATAACCCGGAAGAGTTCTGGCGCGACAAGGCGGGCAGTATTGACTGGTTCCAGCCGCCTGAAAGTATCTGGGAAGCCACCGATAATGGCCATGGCCGCTGGTTTCCGGATGCCACTCTCAATACCTCTGACGTAGCTCTGGATGCCAACGTACGCGCCGGACGTGGGGATCAAAAAGCTCTCATTTACGACTCGCCAGTAACAGGCACCAAATGCAGCTATACATATTCAGAACTCACTGACGAAGTCGCACGTTTTGCCGGGGCCCTGAAAGCACAAGGAATCAATAAAGGCGACGTAGTAATCATCTATATGCCGATGATTCCGGAGGCTGCTATTGCGATGCTGGGCTGCGCCCGTATTGGTGCGGTTCACTCGGTCGTGTTTGGCGGCTTTGCTGCCCACGAACTCGCGGTAAGAATTGACGACGCTCAACCCAAAGCGGTGATTACGGCATCTTGTGGCATAGAAGTTACAAAGGTCATCGAATATAAACCGCTTGTGGACAAAGCCATTGAGCAGGCGTCCCACAAGCCGGATTTCTGCGTGGTTTATCAGCGTCCGCAGGTAAAAGCTCAACTGCAGATTGGTCGCGATCACGATTGGGGCGACCTGATGGCAAGCGCTGAGCCCACCGGCCCTGTGCCTGTGAAAGCCACTGATCCACTTTATGTGCTTTACACCTCTGGCACTACCGGCAAACCTAAAGGTGTCGTAAGAGACAACGGCGGCCATGCAGTAGCACTCAAGTACAGCATGAAGCTGGTTTATGACGCTCACCCGGGCGACGTATTCTGGGCTGCCTCTGATGTGGGCTGGGTAGTTGGCCACAGCTACATTGTATACGCGCCACTGTTTGCCGGGTGCACAACCATACTTTATGAGGGTAAACCAGTAAGAACCCCTGATGCCGGCGCCTTTTGGCGCGTGGTGCAAGAGCACAAAGTAAACTTGTTATTCACGGCACCTACGGCTTTTCGTGCGGTGCGCAAGGAAGATCCTGAAGCTGATCAACTCTCCCGCTATGACATCAGCTCCCTTAGGCGCATATTCCTGGCAGGCGAGCGACTGGACCCACCCACCTATGAATGGCTCCGGGAACATACTCAGCTCCCCGTACTGGATCACTGGTGGCAAACAGAAACCGGCTGGGCCATTTGCTGCAATCCGGTTGGGATTGAAGTTTTGCCCACCAAGCCCGGCTCGGCAACCGTTCCATCACCCGGCTATAACGTACAGATTGTGGATGCCAGTGGCGACCGGGTACCTCCGGGAGAACAAGGCCAGATTGCAGTGAAACTTCCTCTTCCGCCTGGCTGCTTGGTAACTGTGTGGGGCGATGATAAGCGCTTCCAGGACAGTTATCTGAATTTGATACCGGGTTTTTATAGCTCAGGCGATGGAGGTTATATTGATGAAGACGGTTATGTCTTCGTTATGGGTCGCACAGATGATGTCATCAATGTGGCTGGCCACCGCCTCTCAACCGGTGAAATGGAGGAAGTGGTTGCGTCCCATCCCGCCATTGCCGAATGTTGCGTAGTGGGCGCCCATGACGACATGAAGGGCCAGATTCCTCTGGGCCTGGTGCTGATAAAAGACGGAGCTACCATTGATCACGACGAACTGGAAGAAGAGCTCGTCGAGATGGTCCGTGAGAAGATAGGCGCAATCGCCTGTTTCCGCAGAGCCCTGGTCGTAGACCGCCTGCCCAAGACTCGCTCGGGAAAGATTCTGCGAAGGGTTATTCGCCAGATTGCCGACGGAGAAGAATACGCCGTACCAAGCACCATTGATGATCCTGTCATTCTTGAGGAAATCAGTGAGCAACTCCACCGCTGATATTCGTGTTGACGACCCATGAAGTCGGTCTATACTGATTTTGCTGTGGAAAATCTTCAGCGCCCCGTGGGGGGAAATCTCAGAGATACAGGAAAGCTCAATGTCAGATACAGTAACAGGCACCGTAAAGTGGTTTAACGAAGCTAAAGGCTTTGGCTTCATTGCTCAAGATGGCGGCAGTGACGTTTTCGTTCACTACAGCGCCATCAGTTCAAGCGGATTCCGCACACTGACAGAAGGTCAGCAGGTGCAGTTTACCGTAACACAGGGCCCCAAAGGCCCACAGGCGGAAAACGTAACGCCTCTATAAGGCGTTTTTCTTCGTTCTCTGCCCCTCACGGGAATGAGAAAACAACAAGCCGGCACGAGTGCCGGCTTGTTGTTTTCTGCTTTATTGGTTTCTGCTTACGCACTTATAGCTGGATCAGCCTTGGCTTCCTGGCTTTCGCCCATAGCTTTCAGCTCAACCGCCAGGGCGACCGCAGACAACAACGCCTGCAAAGTAGCCGAGGTGGTATCTTCAGCCAAAGCAGCAGCACTGCAAAGCTTGTCTCCGGCCGTCAGGCGTATGCAGGCCAGAGCATTGGCGCGGGTACCCTCCCCCAGGGCAAACTCGTCGTAAGCCTCTACGGCTATAGCAAGCCCGAAGCGCTTCTCCAACGCGGCAGAGACCGCTTCCACAGCGCCAAGACCGCGACCCTCAAGGCGCATCGGTGCAGACTCTCTGCCAAACGTTACCTCGGCGTAAACGCCCTGTTCATCCCTATGCAGATCATAGCCGCGCAATGCCCACTCATCCCGCACCTTCAGATACCGCTGCTCGAACAGGTTATGAATCGACAAAGAATCAATTTCACCGCCGTTGGTTTCCGCAGATTGCTGAACCACCTTACTGAATTCAATCTGTAACCATCTCGGCAAGCTGATGTTGTAATCCCGCTCAAGAACATAGGCCACACCACCCTTTCCGGACTGGCTATTGATACGAACCACTTCTTCGTACCTGCGCCCCAGGTCAAATGGATCAATGGGCAAGTACGCCACGTTCCATTTATCACCTTCGTTTCTCAGTGCCAGGCACTTGCGAATGGCATCCTGGTGACTGCCGGAGAAGGCTGTAAATACCAACTCGCCAGCGTATGGATGACGCGGATGGGTGGAAATTTCAGTGCAGGCTTCAACAACTTCGGTTATTTCTGCCATGCCTGACAAATCCAGCATCGGATCAATGCCTTGGGAGTACAAGTTCATAGCCATAGTGACCAAGTCCATGTTGCCGGTGCGCTCGCCATTGCCCATCAGCGTACCTTCCACGCGATCTGCTCCGGCCATAACGGCCAGTTCCGCCGCAGCAACGCCACAACCGCGGTCGTTGTGGGTGTGAACACTAATGCTTATATGCTCGCGATGGCGAACCTGGTCACACACCCATTCAATCTGATCTGCAAACACGTTTGGCGTAGACATTTCGACAGTTGCTGGCAAGTTGATAATTACCGCCTGCCCTTCCTCCGGGCGCCATACGCCGGTTACTGCATCAATAACCTCAACGGCAAAATCCATCTCCGTGCCTGTAAAGCTTTCAGGAGAATACTGAAACGTCCATTCTGTTTCCGGGTGCTGCGCAGCCAAGTCTTTAACCAGTTTTGCGCCATTCACCGCGATATCACGAATACCCGCACGATCCAGCCCGAATACCTGCTCCCGTTGCACTGTTGAGGTGGAGTTATAAACATGAACGATGGCGCGTTTTGCGCCTTTAAGCGCCTCGTAGGTGCGCTCAATCAACTCTGGGCGCGCCTGGGTCAGCACCTGGATTTTTACATCCTCAGGAATCCGGTTTTCCTCAATCAATTTGCGGCAAAAATCAAAGTCTGGCTGGCTCGCGGCCGGAAAACCGATTTCGATCTCCTTGAACCCGAGCTTGACCAGCAAATCGAACAGGCGCTGCTTCTGGGCAACATTCATGGGCTTAACCAGCGCCTGGTTGCCATCGCGAAGGTCCACCGCACACCAGGTGGGTGCTTTTTCGATTACCTTGTCTGGCCAACGACGGTCAGTTTTAGCGATCGGTTGGAAGGGCACGTATTTGCGATGATCAAAAGCCATGTTTGTTGTACTCCGTAACAGTTCGGGTGTAATCAGAAGGAACTAACAGTTTAACCTGTTCCGGGCGACAGGTGATTGCGAATTTCGCTCTATCAGGCTAATTTTATAGTCAGTTATTCTCACAAATACCCATATACGGCAAGATTATGCTCAAAAACAAAGAAACACTCATACAAATTGACAAAATAGACCGGCGAATTCTGGCTCAGATACAAAACGATGCCTCCCTGACAAATCAGCAACTGGCAGAAAAAGTAGGACTATCCCCTTCTCCTTGCCTGAGGCGTGTTCGAGCGCTTGAGGATGCCGGTATTATTGTGCGCACGGCTGCGGTCCTTGATCACAAAAAACTGGGCTTGTCCCTGACGGTGGTGCTTCTGATTGGCATGGACAGGCATACGCCGGAGCGCTTTGCGTCGTTTGAGGAGCAGGTAAACGAATACCCGGAAATCCTGGAGTGCTACCTGGTGACCGGTCACGATGCTGACTACATGCTCAAGGTGGTGGTGCCAGACATGGACCACTATCACCACTTTTTGCTCAACCGTATTACCCGGATTCAGGGCGTGAGTGGTGTTCATTCAAGCTTCGTGCTCAAACGGGTGATAGATACAACCGCCCTGCCACTGGGGTATTTATCCTGATACTACACGTACAATCTGTACCTTGTGCGGTTGGCTCCGTACAATAAACGCCACTTTATAAAATACCCTTCTACGAAACACCAATGAACGGAAACCACAATGCGAGCAAGCCGTTATCTGATTGCAACCCAGAAAGAGACACCGTCTGACGCGGAGGTTATCAGCCACCAGTTGATGCTGCGTGCAGGCATGATCCGTAAACTGGCGGCAGGTCTCTACACCTGGCTACCCATGGGCCTTCGAACCTTACGCAAGGTTGAGCGGATTGTTCGTGAAGAAATGGACAAAAGCGGCGCTCAGGAAGTGCTGATGCCGGCGGTTCAGCCAGCAGAACTCTGGCAGGAATCTGGCCGCTGGGAGGAGTACGGCGGCGAACTGCTGCGGATGAACGACCGCCATGGCCGTGACTTCTGCTTTGGCCCTACCCACGAAGAAGTCATTACCGACCTGATTCGCAATGAGCTGAACAGCTACAAGGAATTGCCGGCCAACTTCTACCAGATACAAACCAAGTTCCGCGACGAACGCCGTCCCCGCTTTGGTGTTATGCGTGCCCGCGAGTTCATCATGAAAGACGCCTATTCTTTCCACGTGAACGCCGAGTCTCTGGATGAAACCTATCAGGTTATGCACCGCACCTATTGCGCTATCTTTGATCGCCTGGGCTTGAACTATCGCCCGGTACAGGCTGATTCGGGCGCCATTGGTGGTAGTGCATCCCATGAATTCCACGTACTCGCAGATTCTGGCGAAGACGATATCGTTTTCAGCACAGAGAGCGACTATGCCGCTAACATTGAGAAGGCCGAAGCGGTTGCTCCGACTGGCGATCGCCCGGCTCCGGCTGAAGAACTGAAGGAAGTAGCAACGCCGGACCAGCGGACTATTGAAGCCATTTCAGAATTTCTGAACGTCGACGCCACCCGCACGGTGAAAACCCTGCTGGTTAAAGCGCAAGCCGATGAAGAAGGCCATGCTGGCCTGATCGCCCTGATATTGCGTGGCGACCACACGCTGAACGAAATCAAAGCAGAAAATCTGGAAGGCGTGGCAGAACCCCTGACCATGGCGACCGATGAAGAAATAGAATCTGCTATCGGCTGCAAAGCCGGCTCCATCGGCCCGGTAAACCTGAATGTGCCAGTAATTGTGGATCGTAGCGCAGCGCACTTGGCAGATTTTGTGTGCGGCGCCAACAAAGAAGGCTACCACCTGACGGGCGTTAACTGGGAGCGCGACCTGCCCCTGGGCCGGGTTGAAGATATCCGTAACGTTGTTGAAGGCGATGCCAGCCCGGATGGCAAAGGCACTCTGGAGATCCGCAGAGGCATTGAAGTTGGCCATATTTTCAAACTGGGCAACAAGTACAGCACCGCCATGAACGCGACGGTTCTTGATGAGAACGGCAAAACCGTAATCATGGATATGGGCTGCTATGGCATTGGCGTATCCCGCATCGTGGCGGCTTCTATTGAACAGAATCACGATGAAAAAGGCATTATCTGGCCGGATGCTATCGCGCCCTTCCAGGTGGCCATCGTTACACTTAATGCCCACAAAACCCCTGCGGTTGCGGAAGCTGGCGAGAAGCTCTATGAGCAGTTGCAGCAGGCCGGCTACGATGTACTGCTGGACGACCGCAAAGAGCGCCCGGGCGTGAAGTTTGCCGATATGGAGCTGATGGGCATCCCCCATCGCTTTGTCATTTCTGACCGTGGTTTAACGGCCGGTACCCTGGAGTACAAAGGACGCAGAGACGCAGACAAGCAGGACATTGCCATTGAAGACGCTCTGCCGGTGCTTACCAAGGCATCGCCTCTGAAAGTCTGATCGAAGAGAAAGTAATGAAATCGGGTTCAAGGCCGGCTACAAGGCCTTGAACCACAGGCAACGCGGGGCCTGGTACTCGTTCGAGGCATTCAGCCCCCGACCACTCCAGGCTCCATCTCCAGAGCCACACCGAAGCGCTCCTGCACCGACTCACGAATCTCAGAAGCCAATTCCAGTATATCTGCCCCGGTTCCGCCCGAGTGGTTGATCAGCACCAATGCCTGTCGGTTATGAACACCCACCTTGCCATTGCGATAGCCTTTCCAGCCACACTGATCAATCAACCAGGCGGCCGCCAGCTTTACCGTGGCATTCTGGGGGTAGCCAACCACCTGTGGGTACCTGGTTTGCAGTTCATCGAACTTCTCGGAAGGCACAATCGGATTTTTGAAAAAACTGCCTGCGTTGGGAATCATTTCCGGGTCTGGCAATTTTCGGCGGCGAACCGCCATCACGGCTTCCGCTACCGTTAAAGGATCCATATCCTGCGAGGCGGTATCTCCGAGGTATTCCTCAAGATCCCTGTAACCAAGCTGCAAGGGTTTTGTTCGGGACAGCCGGAGCCTGACCTCGCTAATGATGTAACGCCCGGGCGAGCGCTTGAACAGGCTATCCCTGTAGGCAAAGCCACACTCCGAATTATCAAGGCACACAAGCTCGTTGGATTCACGATCCAGGGCCGTTACAGAAATCAGGGTATCGCAAAGCTCCACACCATAAGCACCGATATTCTGCACCGGCGCCGCTCCCGCCGTGCCGGGAATCAGCGCCAGGTTTTCAATGCCCCGATACCCGGCTCCTGCTGCATAGAGTACGGCGTCATGCCAGTTCTCACCGGCGCCCAGAACCAATGTCGCACCTGTATCGTCAACCTGCTCCCAATAGCGCGCCGCTATTCGCATTCGAATCACCAGGCCATCGAAGTCCCCGGCAAAAACCAGATTACTGCCGCTCCCGAGAACCAGCGTCTGGTGTCCTTTTTTTTGCGCCAACGCCAGTGCGTTATGCAGGTCATCCAGGCTTTCAACATCTATGTAGTATTTTGCTGTTGCGGACACGCACAGGGTATTGAGCTTTGAAAGCCCAACCATCTCCTGAAGTTCCGCCCCGTGGCTCACGCCATACGCTCCTGAATATCCCGAAGCAAACCCTCTCCAGCCTCCTGAATCAGATCAAGCACATGCTCAAATCCTTCCTCACCTCCGTAGTAAGGGTCGGGAACCTCAGTGAGATCAGAGCTGCCGTACTCAAGAAACAATGTGGGCTTGGAGCCGCCATTCTGGTGCCAGATGTCTTTTACATCGGCCAGGTTCTGGCGATCCATCACCACTACATAATCAAAGGTATCCAGATCTTTCTCGGTAAACTGCCGCGCTTTGAGGTTAGTGATATCAACCCCACGGCTACTTGCCGCTTCTATTGAGCGGGGGTCAGGCCCCTTACCTATGTGCCAATTACTGGTGCCGCAGGAATCAATGTAAACCTGCTCCTGCAATCCAGCCTTCTCCACCAGTTTACGAAATACACCCTCTGCGGTTGGAGAACGGCAGATATTGCCAAGACACACAAAAAGCACACTGGCTTGCATACTCATTCCTCACTTTCTCCTGCTTTAATCGATTTAGCCAACCAGGCTCTTACACGCTGCAGATCAGCTTCTGTGTCTACGCCCGCCGGCGGCGTTCCAACGGCAACCTCCACATGGATACGGGCGCCGTTATACAGCGCTCTGAGCTGCTCCAGTGATTCCGCCTGCTCGGTAGGCGCTGGTGCCCAGGAAACAAACTCGCCAAGCACCCTTGCGCGGTATCCGTATATGCCTATATGGCGGAAGTATCCGGTACCGTCCTTCAGTGCAGCCCCGGCGCTGGGCGATGTCAGGTTATCTTTGCCAATATCGCGCCAGTGATCACGTGCCCAGGGAATCGGGGCACGGCTGAAGTAATGCGCCATGCCCTCAACATCAAATACCACCTTAACCACGTTCGGGTTGAACACCTGCTCCACGTCATGAAGTCGTTCACAGAGTGTCGATATTGCAGCCTCCGGATAGCGCTCCAGGTTATCAGCCACCTGGTCTATCAGTGCAGCCGGAATCAAGGGTTCATCCCCCTGCACATTCACCACACGGTGGTCAGCATCCAATCCAAGCTTGCGCACCACCTCTTCAAGGCGATCGGTACCGCTGACATGATTGGGCGATGTCATAACCACCTCCGCGCCAAAGGTCTCACAAGCCGCCTGGATACGCATATCATCGGTGGCTACAACCACGCGGCTTGCCTGGCTTTCGGAGGCGCGCTCACAAACATGCTGAATCATCGGCTTTCCAGCAATATCCAGCAGCGGCTTACCGGGTAAACGAGTGGAGGCATAACGAGCCGGAATCACAACCGTAAAAGACATAGGGGTTCGATCCTGCAGAAAGGGTTATTCAGCTTTTGTGTAGGCGCTCGTCAGTAGAGAGGGTGCGAGCTTCCGTCGCGAGCATGACTGGAATGCCTTCACGAATCGGAAACGCCATGGCGTCCTGGTAGCAAATAAGTTCTGTTTTCGCCTCGTTGAGCTTCAATTCACCCTTACAAACCGGGCAAGCAAGCAGCGCCACAAGCTTTTTGTCCATAGTGCAATCTCACTGATAGTTAGAAAACAGGCGCTCAGAAGCTCGCCCGCAATTGTTCAAGAACTGCCTCTGAAAAGGCCTCGGGCAAACTTGCCTCCACATGAAGCACCCAGGCATTATCCGGTGCAAAGCTTTTGCATTTAACACCATCTTTGGCTGTCATCACCAACATGTGTCCGGCTTCAGATCCGAGGTCTTCAGGGCGAAAACGATGATGATCAGGAAAAGGCACGGCAATTAACTTTGCACCCAGTGCCTTGAGCGTATCAAAAAAACGCGTCGGGTTTCCTATACCGGCGATTGCACGGATTTTCTGACCCTGGAGGCTTTCAGGCGAACGGGTTTCTCCGGTTTTCAGATTAACCAGGCGCGTAGGCTGAAGGTTCATGGCATACATGTGGGGGTGTTTGATATCCGCCATCGCTTCCGGGGGAACACGGCCAGCCCCATCGGCTTTGGCTGCACCGTTCACGATCACAAAATCAACCGTATCCAGCCTGCTTAGTGGTTCACGCAGTGGTCCCACGGGGATCAGTGCGCCATTGCCTACACCGCGAGTGCCATCAAACACTGATATCTCAATATCACGTGGTAGCTTGTAATGCTGAAGCCCATCATCGCTGATCAAAACATCACCCAGTGCATTGTCGATGACGAACGCAGCACCCCGGCGCCGGTCCGGGTCAACCACCACAGGTGCACCCGTTGCCTGAGCCAACATTACTGGTTCGTCGCCTGCAATGAACGGCAATGTATCCTGGGTTACCAGTAGCGGGAGATCTGAAACTTTGCCACCATACCCCCGGCTGAGAACGACAGGATGCCAGCCGGCCGCCCTCATGGTATTCACAAGCCAGGCAGTCAAAGGCGACTTGCCCGTACCTCCGGCGGTGATGTTACCCACCACTACAACAGGCACCGGTAGCTTTTGGGTATATTCCCTGGTCGCTTTGCGCCGCCTTGCTTCAGCAACAGAACGGTAGAGCCACGAAAAAGGAGTCAACAAGAACAGGGGCCGGCCTTTACCGTACCAGAGGCGATCTACCAAGCCGCTCATGAGTGTTCACTGAATTGCATTTGATGTAACTGGGCATAGGCGCCATTGGAGGCAAGAAGCTCTTCATGGCGCCCGGATTCCACAATGCGCCCGTTATCCATAACCAGAATCCTGTCGGCGCTTTCTATGGTTGAAAGCCTGTGAGCAATAACCAGAGTAGTTCGCCCTTGAATCACTGTTTCCAGAGCCTTCTGAATGTGTCGTTCAGATTCGGTATCCAACGCCGAGGTTGCTTCATCCAGAATCAAAATGGGGGCATCTTTCAGCAGGGCTCTGGCAATGGCCAGCCGTTGCCTCTGGCCACCGGAAAGCATCACGCCGTTATCACCAATCATGGTATCGAGCCCTTCCGGCATGCGGTCGATAAACTCCAGGGCGTGGGCTTTGGCTGCTGCGTCGCGAATCTCTTCCCGGCTGCATTGACGAAGTGCGCCATAGGCAATGTTGGCGGCAATAGAGTCGTTAAACAGCACCACGTTCTGAGTTACCAGCGCTATCTGGCGCCGCAATGCTTTCAGGGAAAAATCCTTGAGGGAATGGCCGTCAATGCGAATATCACCACCGGTGTACTCGTAAAACCTGGGCAGCAGGCTTACCAGCGTTGATTTACCGCTACCAGAGCGCCCCACAAGCGCTACGCTCTGCCCTGCAGGTATATCAATGGAGATGTCTTCCAGTACATTGTCGAACTGGTCCCTGTAGCGAAACGATACCTTGTCGAACTCAATATTGCCCTCCACCCGTTCCGGGGCGAAAGTACCAGGGTCCTGTTCCGGCGCCTCGTCAATGGTTTCAAAGACATCATAAGCGGCGGCAACCCCCTTTTGAATCTTGGCATGCACAGAGGTTACCTGGCGGATCGGCTTGGCCATGGTGGTGGCGGCCGTAATAAAAGCAACCAATTGCCCGGTGGTCATTTCGCCCCGTATCTCCGGGGCCAGCATGGTCCAGACAAGCGCTGCAATCGCAATGGCCACCAGTAGCTGAATCACAGGAACGCTGATCGCCTGGGTTGAGGCCATTTTCAGGCTTTGCTTCAGGTTTTTATCATTAACCTCCTGAAAACGCGCCTTTTCATACTCGACACCACCAAATGTACGAACCACCCGATAGCCGGAAATAGACTCCGAAGCCACATGGGTTATGTCACCCATGGACCCCTGAATACGCTGGCTGATTTTACGGAAGCGTTTGCTGGCGTAGGTTACTACCGCTGCGATTAAGGGCCCGACGGCGAGAAAAACCAACGTCAGCTTCCAGTTGGTATACAGCATAAAGCCGAGCAGGCCGACAATGGTCAGGCCTTCCCGCAGGGTAATCGTGATGGCATTGGTTGAGGCCTCTGCCACCTGCTCTACGTTAAAGGTCAGCTTTGAAACCAGTCGCCCGGCCGCGTTTTCGTCAAAATAACGGGACGGCAGGGTCATTAGCCGGTTGAACACATCGGTACGCAGGGAGTTGATGACCTGCCGGCCAACGTAACTGATGAAATACTGGCTCATGAAGGTTCCCAGCCCACGGAAGGCAAACACCCCCACAATCAATGCCGTCAGCAGAATCCGGTTTTGCTCGGTGGGGTTTTCAATCGCAGCTATTACGTACTCCATAGCCGCAGCCATGCCTGTGGAGGCGGCTGCATAAATAACATTGCCCACAACCGCCAGAGAAAACGCCAGCCAAAACGGTTTAACATACGCCAACAGGCGCTTGTATGTTTGCCAGCTATCACCGGGTTTAACCTGGGGGACTGGTGGCGGAACTGCATCGCTCACTGGTTGTCGGCCTCACGTTCTGTGGTAATGCTCAGCCTGGCAAAGCCCAGGCGCCCCGCAACGTCCATGGCTCTGACCACATACTCATGGGGAGTGCGAGCGTCAGCCGTAATAACGAACGGCAGCGCGGTGTCGCCTTCGGACAACTCATTCACTCCCCGCTCAAGGGTCTCACGGCGATTGTTCACCAAAGCCTTGTCATTAAGGATGTACTGTCCTTCGGCGTTGATAACAACGTCTATCTGCTTTACCTCTGAAGCCGAAGATGGTTCACCGCTGGCCTCCGGCAACTCTACCTGCAAGTGGCTTTCCCGAGTGAAGGTTGTTGAGACCATAAAGAAAATCAACAGCAGGAACACCACATCGATCAACGGCGTCAGGTCAACCCCAACTTCCTGGCTTCTCTGGCGTGTGAACTTCACGGCGTTCAGGCCCCTTCTACGTCAATTTCGCGGTCACCGTGCACAACTTCAACCAGCTTGATGGCTTCTTGCTCCATGCCTACCACCAGCTCGTCTACCCGCCTGATGAAATAACGGTGACAAATCAATGCCGGGATAGCGATGCTCAATCCAGCAGCGGTAGTTATCAAGGCTTCGGATATACCTCCCGCAAGATTGCCCGCATTACCCACGCCCGCTAGCTGGATCTCTGCAAAAACCTTGATCATGCCGATGACCGTGCCCAGGAGACCAAGCAGCGGCGTTATTGTTGCGACTGTTCCCAACGGATTCAGAAAACGCTCGAGTTCGTGAATAGCCTGCGTGGCCTCGTGCTCAATACTCTCTTTCATGATCTCACGGCCATGTTTGGCATTCATGAGCCCGGCAGCAAGCACACGCCCCAAAGGGGAAGAACTCTGCAGCGCCTTCAGTTTGCGGCCATTCAGTTCTTTTTTCTTGATCCAGCGCCAAAGCTCATTAATGGTCTGAGGTGGCGCAACCCGGGACGCCCGTAGGGTCCAGAAACGTTCCAGAATAATCGCAAGTGCCAAAATGGAACAGGCAACGATTGGCACCATAAGAATGCCACCAGCTTTCAACAGCTCGAACACGCTTGATCTCCCTGATTGTTAACAAGCCGCGCTACTTTAGCATAGCTGCAGGTCGAGGCCACACCCGCAATGTCACGGTATTTTACACTCGGCTCTGGTGAGGCCCGGGCCAGCAATCCAGAAGGGCGCCGTATGGCGGGCTTCTGTGGTTTCCACAACCCCGTCAATCATTTTCATCACCAGACTGCCCGAACAAGCTGTGTTAAGCGCAAGAGCACCGACACTCCGGTAACGCGCAGTTACGTCTTTATGAGGATGGCCGTATCGGTGCCGATATCCGGCTGTGTAGATCACCAGCCCTGGCGCAAGCTCTCGAACCCAAGCCTCGGAAGATGACGTTTTACTGCCATGATGAGGCGCAATTACAACGCGATCCGGGGGCCGGCGATCCTGTACTTTTGCTCTGGACGCCTCCAGGTACAAGGCCTCAGTGCCAGAACTGATATCTCCAGGGAAAAACCACTCCACGACATCACCCTGCCGTGCAACAAGAACACAGGATGCATCATTGCCTTTGAGCTTGCCTTCTGCCCGCCAGAATGAGAGCAGCAACTCATCTCCCAGCACATCCTCGCCCGCACACGTAACAACACTCACTGGCTCGCCTCGCTCGAGCCTGGAACGAACCGCGGAGGGCTCACCAGTCACAATCCGGCCAACGTTAAACTCTGCCAGAATCTGGTTAATTCCGCCGGAATGATCGCTGTCGGCATGGCTTATAACTAACGTATCGATACGTTTGATTCCCAGAGCCTTGAGATTGGGTATCAGCACGGATTCCGCGGCTGAGAAAACGCCTTTCACCTCTGGCCCGGTGTCATAAAGCCATACCTGGTCGGCAGCCCTCAACATAACTGAGAGACCCTGGCCCACATCCCAAACTCTGACTTCGGGTTGCGCAACACTCGGGTTACCCGAATCAGCGGGAAAGCTTGCTGCAAGGCTCCAGCTTAACGCGATAGCTATACCGACCGCCTTGAACGCCCGAAAGGGAACCCATGTTATGAGCAACACCAACACCGCAAATCCGATAATTTCGAAAATGCTTCCATAAAATACGGGCCAAGCCATGCTGGCAACCCATCCAAGAAACCCCGACATAACGCCAAGCGCTGCATCCATCAGAGGAATGACCAGCTCTGACAGAACTGGAAACAGTGCTACCAAAATCCCACCAATCAGGAGTACAGGCATTAGAACAATCGAAACCCAGGGGATGGCCAAAATATTGGCAAGTAAGCCGGCAACCGGCTGGCCCTGCCCGACCATTTCAAGTAGCGGCCAAAGCCCGGCAAACACAGCTCCCTGAGCTACAAACAAGCCCGCCAGCCAGCCTGTGCCACCCAATCGGCCGGCGAAAACATAAATCAGTACAGACACAGCCCCGAACGACAGCCAGAACCCTTGATCCAGCGAGGCAAATGGATCAAGCAAGAGCACAAGTCCAAGCGCCATTACAAAGGACTGCCACACAGAAACCTCACGGGCTTTCAACAACATCCAACTGCCAGCTGCCACCATAACCAGCGCTCTGCGTGTAGGCACCGTAAAACCCGCTGCCAGCGCGTATAGCAAGCAAGCACTAAACACTACGGTAAACACAGCCAAACGCACGGAGCGCTCACTAAGCCGGTAAGAGAACGCTGCAAGCAGGAATCGGCGAGCAACGAAGCCGCCTCCCAGGGCCACTAACCCCAAGTGAAGGCCCGATATAGCGACCAGATGTATGGTGCCAGTCGCCTTTAAAACATCCCAGTGCTCTGAAGTCAGATGCCCGCGATTACCAATCATCAAAGAAGCAATTAAAGGATGGTGGCGGGCATGACCAAAGCGCTGATCTACCCAATGCGCCAAACTGGCGTAATAGTAATGATACAGACACTTGTATGAGCAGATGACAGAAGAGTCCGGAGTCGCATGCCGCACAGAGCCCGTCGCGCGATAGCCTTGGCGAAAAAGCCAGTCCTCATAACGGAAGCCTGCGGGATTCAAAGAGCCATGGGGCCTCTTCAGGACCACCGTGAGTCGTAATTGATTATCGGGAAGCATGGCCCCAGGCTGGCCGTACCATGCCAGGCGCAACTTTTTGGGGAGAGCCTTGTGCGCTTCCGGGGTCAGTGAAAGCCCGTACCACTGAGTCGCACAGAAGCTGAAGCGAATGCTGTTAAAACTGCCAACCGAAGGAAGGCTGCAGACGTAACCTGAAACCTGGACCTTTTCGCCCTCAACCCCCTCAGGAAGCCTTTGCTCAAGGCGTTCGTGGGCCCACAAGCCCGCCCAGGCCACACCCAACAAAAGCCCTGCCACAAGGGAAAGAAACGACTGTGGCAATAACCTTCGTAGCGGTGAAAACCACAATAAAACCGGTATGGCGGCGGCAAGCAACCATACTTGAGCTGGCAACACCTCCAATCTATAAAGTAAGATGACGCCGCAGGAAAAGGCGAAAACGCCCAATACTGTAGAGCTTCCGGACAATCCTTGTCCTCCTGATAATTTCATCTGTCGGCAACATCCTTAGCCGCCAGAGTTTCATTCTACTTGAAGGTAGAGCTTCCCAATGCCAAAGAAGTTCATGAAACGTTATCTGCCATCACCTGAAAAGGTGCAAGCGATGCAATCGCTTGGATTTCTTGGCGATATCCTGAATGAACCCAACCTATGGCACATCAACCGACACAGTGTTTCCCGGGCATTTCTGATCGGGGTGTTTTTCGCTTTAATCCCCATGCCTTTCCAGATGCTTGCAGCCGCTTTCTTTGCCATTTGGTTCAATGCGAACCTGCCGCTGTCTGTTGTGCTGGTCTGGATCAGCAACCCGATTACCATGCCCCCCTTGTTCTATTTCAATTATAAGGTAGGTGCCTGGGCACTTAACCGGCCAGTACTGAGCTTCGACCTGCAGCTCTCGTGGCCCTGGCTCAGCGAGAGATTATTGGAAATTGGCATTCCGCTATACCTTGGCTCGATGGTTGTGGCCACCGTTTCTGCATGCATAGCCTATCTGGCAATACAATTCCTCTGGCGCCGGAAAATCCGCACAGACTGGCAACTGCGCCGCAGGGCGCGCAGGGAACTGCGGCGCTCCCGCGATCAAGCCTCCTGAACCAACCGGCCCTGCTCAAGTCTCAGCACCCGCCCAAGGCTTCGCGCCATTTTCATATCATGGGTAACCATGACAAACGCAGTCCCCAATTGATCCCGTAAAGATTCAATAAGCGCTCGAACCCCCTCGCCCGTATGCTCGTCGAGGTTGCCTGTGGGCTCGTCCATCAACACACAATCCGGCTCGTTGACCAACGCGCGGGCGATGGCCACACGTTGCCTCTCTCCTCCTGAGAGTTCCCCGGGCTTATGTTCCAACCGCTCAGCAAGCCCAACTCTTTGCAGGATTGCCTCGGCCCGGGCGCGCGCATCGTTAACTGACAGGCTACCGAGAACACAGGGCATCATGACATTCTCAAGCGCGGTGAATTCCGGCAACAGATGGTGGAACTGGTAAACAAACCCCAGGTGGCGATTGCGAAACCGCGCTCTGCCCGCCTCGGATAAACGATGAATATCCTTTCCGCAGATTGAAATCTGCCCGGTGGAGGGCTTGTCGAGCCCGCCGAGAAGGTTCAGCAGCGTTGTTTTTCCGGCGCCGCTGCTTCCCACAATAGCCACAGTTTCACCGGCTGCAACTTCCAGGGAGATGTCCGAGAATATGGTCAGTTTTTCCGGCCCCTGGGTGTAGGTGCGGGTAACCTGCCGGCAGTCAATGACAAGAGCTGTCTCCTTCATGGCATCAGTGTCCTTATTCATAACGAAGAGCCTCTGCAGGGTCTACCCGTGAAGCTCTCCACGCCGGATAAATGGTCGCAAGTAAACTCATGGCAAGACCAGCACCGCTGATGATGGCCACGTCTTGCCATTGAAGCTGTGAAGGCAAATAGCTGATGAAGTACACATCTGCACTCAAGAACTGTTGACCAATGGCACCTTCAAGCCAGGATATGAAAGCACTGATATTGAGCGCACCTAACACACCAAGGGTGGTGCCAATCAGGATTCCGAAAAAACCGATCACTGCGCCCTGCACAATAAAAATTCTCATGATACGCCCCGGCGTTGCCCCCATGGTGCGCAGAATCGCAATATCCGCCGTTTTGTCAGTTACAACCATCACCAGCGTAGAAACAATGTTGAACGCAGCTACCGCGACGATGAACATCAGCAGCAGGCCAATCATGGTTTTTTCCATACGAATGGCCTGGAACAGATTGCCATGGGTTCGAGTCCAATCGGAAACATAGTAGCGCCCGGAGAGCCCTCTTGCAGCTTGTTCAGCAACCCTTGGAGCTGCAAACAGATCATCTACCAACAGCCGCACACCTTGGGCTTTCCCGCCGGTTCGCATGAGCTTTGCAGCATCATCCATATGAATAAGTGTGTAGTTGCCATCCAGCTCGGCGCCAACACTGAACACACCTTTGACCGTAAAGCGCTTGAGGCGGGGCAGTACGCCGGCGGGTGTCACTGACGCCTCCGGTAGCACCACGGTCACTCTGTCACCCAACTGCAGACGGAGACTGGCAGCCATGGTTCGACCCACGATGATGCCAAACTCACCGGAAATCAGGTCATCCAGCCTGCCTTCAATCATGTGGTTCTCGATGATGGAAACGGAGCGTTCCTCTTCAGGCAAAATGCCATTTAACATTACACCCCGCACATCGCCACCACCGGTGACCATGCCCTGCCCCTGAACAAACGGAGCGGCCGCCAGCACTCTCGGATGCTGCTGCACTTGAGCATCTACCGACTCCCAGTCATCCAGCGGTCCGCTGCCCTGGATCACTGCGTGGGGCACCATGCCCAGGATTCGCTGTTTGAGCTCCCGATCGAAACCATTCATCACGGATAACACAATAATAAGCACCGCAACCCCCAGCATCAGCCCGATCATGGAGGTGAGGGATATGAAGGATATGAAGTGGTTGCGTCTTTTGGCTGCGGTATACCGCAAGCCGATATAAAACGATAAGGGTCTGAACATGGAGAGGTGCCTGTCGCTACCTTCAGGTCGGTCGTGGTCTGGAATTCCCTGCCGCAGCCTTTCAGCGGAGCGGGAAACTGCTAAACTTTTCATTCTGGCTAAAATACTTGCCCGCGGAGCCTCGAATGCACACCGAAGACACACCTTCAGAATCGGCAGACAATCTACCTGAGCGTCGGGAATTTTTCCGCATCGAAGACCGGATTGGCCTGGAAGCCCGCAAACTGCCGCATTCAGCCGATCCCGATAGCAACCTTTTCGATGATGACCACCTGGAAGATCTGAGGGCCGATTTCAGGCGACTCGATCAGGATATAAAATCTCAGCTCGCCAGCATTGCAGATCAGGATCGCCAGCTGACCGGATTAGTAAAGTCCCTGAACGGCAAGCTGGATACGCTTGCGCGCATTATGGCCTTTCAGCAAAATCCCTTGCAACCGGGCGACTGGCAAGACGTAACTCTAAGCGAGGGCGGCCTGGCCTTTTCCAGCGACCCACAAGCATGGCAGACTGGGGACCGGCTTGCAGTTCGCATGACCTTGCTCCCCGAACTATTCCAACCCCGTGCCATGGCACAGGTTCTGGACGTACAAGCCGACGAAACAGGCAGAGCAAGGGTTCACACAGGCTTTATCCGGATTCATGATAGTGATCGCCAGCAAATCGCCCGACATGTGATGCGCTTGCAGATTCGCCAACGGCAAAAAGAGTAAACTGGCGAAAACATGTGACTTTTGCCTGTATTTCTCGGATATTACGTTTTATCCATGTCCCGGAGTGCTTACCGGAGACCCCCGAATTAATGGAGAATCACCAATGACAATGAAGCGAGCGCTGGCTGGCGCACTGGCAACTGCAATCATACTCACACTGACTCCGCTTTCAGGCGCATTCGCTGAAGACCTTCGAGTACCTGTGGGCAGCCAGGCCGACAGGAACCAGCAAAGCATGCCGCGCACCGGTATGACGCAGGCGTCGGTACGAGCTTCCTGGGGGCAGCCGGATTCCATAAAAGGCCCAATAGGGCAACCGCCCATCAGTCAGTGGCACTATGGCAAATTTGTGGTGTATTTCGAGGGCGACCGGGTGATCCACTCTGTGCTCACACCCAAGCGCTGAATTTATCAGACCAAGCCCTTTCCGCCCGGCACCACCGGATACACCCCCTGACGATACGCCGCCATTTGGTTAGAATGGCGGCTTTTGCAATTTTAAGGTGACTGTAACGTGACATCCAGACGCGTGTTGCCCGCTGAGTGGGCACCCCAGAGTGCCGTTGTACTTACCTGGCCCCACCCAGGTACTGACTGGGCAGGAATTATCGACGAGGTTGAGCCCGTATTTCTTGAAATTGCCCGCTCGATTCTGCGCTTCCAGCATCTGGTTATCAGCTGTGAACACGTGATCCGATTGCAGGATCTTGAGCGCGATCTCAACGCTTGGGCCAGCAGACAAAACCTGCCCGGTTGTGTGCATGCCGTGCCTGCACCCGCAAACGACACCTGGGCAAGGGATCACGGCCCCATTACCGTAATCACCGACGGCGCTCCGACCCTGCTGGATTTTCGGTTCAACGCCTGGGGCGGCAAGTTCCCCTGGGAAAAAGACGACGCCCTGAACCGTCATCTTGCCAATTTTGGTGTATTTGGAAACACCCCCATGCAGGCAGTGGACTTTGTACTGGAAGGTGGCTCCATCGAATCCGATGGCGAAGGCACCTTGCTAACCACCAGCGAGTGCTTGTTGACCCCTACACGCAATGCATCCATGGATCGCAGTGCCATTGAACGACTCCTGGCCGAAACTCTGGGTGCAGATCGCATTCTTTGGCTCAACCACGGCTATCTTGCGGGTGACGACACCGACAGCCACATAGATACTCTGGCCCGCTTTTGCGCCCCGGATCATATCTGCTACGTGACCTGCCCGGATGTGGCAGACGAACACTACAGTGCTCTGGCAGCCATGGAGGAAGACCTTCAGGAATTCCGCCAGCGCGATGGTTTGCCCTACAAGCTCACCGCTCTACCCTGGCCCGACCCGGTGCTTGGTGATGAAGGCGAGCGCCTCCCGGCAACTTACGCCAACTTTTTGATCATTAACGGCGCAGTACTACTACCAATATACGATGTACCTCAAGATGAAGACGCTATTCGTATTGTGAGCGGAATATTCCCTGACCGGGAGATAATCCCCATAAATTGCCGCCCACTGGTGAAGCAACATGGCAGCCTGCATTGCGTTACCATGCAGATTCCCGAAGGAGTCGTCACACTATGAGCAACCACCGGAATCGCAGCATGCGTGCTGACCAACTCAAAGTTGCCGCTGTTCAGCAAGCCTGTAGCGAAGACAAGGCCGCCAGCCTGGCCACCTCTGAAATGCTGCTTCGTGAAGCCGCTGCTGGCGGTGCTCAATTGATCGTCCTGCAGGAGCTTCACGCCACCCAGTATTTTTGCCAGACTGAAAACACCGATATATTCGACCTGGCAGAACCCATCCCGGGCCCCACAAGCGAGAGGCTCTCAAGCCTCGCTCGAGAGCTTGGGGTGGTCATCGTGGGTTCCATTTTCGAACGGCGCATGAACGGCGTTTATCACAACACTGCGGTGGTTATTGAGAGCGATGGTTCTATTGCAGGGCTGTATCGCAAAATGCATATTCCGGACGATCCAGGCTTCTATGAAAAGTTTTACTTCACACCCGGCGATGCCCAGTTTAACGATGGTCGTAGCGGTTTTTCTCCCATCGACACCTCCGTAGGTAAACTCGGGGTTCTCGTCTGCTGGGACCAGTGGTACCCGGAAGCCGCTCGCCTGATGGCACTGGCCGGAGCTGAGATACTGATTTACCCTACCGCCATCGGCTGGGACATAACCGATGATCCGGATGAACAAGCCCGCCAGCTGGAGGCCTGGATTACCGTTCAGCGTGGGCACGCTGTGGCCAACAACCTGCCGGTGATTGCCCCCAACCGGGTTGGCTCAGAACCGGACCCCAGCGGGCAATCTGACGGCATTCTGTTCTGGGGTAACAGCTTTATTTGCGGCCCCGAGGGGGAATTCCTGGCTCGCGCCGACGACAACACCGAGTGCATACTGAGCGTCACCCTTGATTGCCACCGCAGCGAGTCCATTCGACGCATATGGCCATACTTCAGAGACCGGCGCATCGACGCTTATGGCGACATTCTCAAAAGAGTAAGGGACTGAACCCGGAATGAAAAACCTGGTGGACAACGTAGTTACCGAACTGAACCAGATCTTGCTAGGTAAAGAGCGCCAGGTTCGCCTGGCTCTCTGCGGCCTGCTGGCCAGCGGCCACCTGTTGATTGAAGACATTCCAGGCATGGGCAAGACCACGTTGTCACATGCGTTGGCGAAAGTGATGGGCCTCAGCTATCAGCGCATTCAATTCACCAACGACCTGCTGCCGGCAGATGTACTGGGCTACTCCATGTACGACAAGCAAGCCGGGAGCCTGGTATTTCACCAGGGTCCTATCTTTGCACAGGTTATTCTTGCGGATGAAATCAACCGTGCCTCACCACGAACGCAAAGCGCCTTGCTTGAGGCCATGGAAGAACGCCAGGTATCCATTGAAGGCGAAACCCGCCCATTGCCACACCCCTTCTTTGTGATTGCCACCCAGAACCCCACAGAACAAGGCGGCACCTACCCACTACCGGAATCCCAGCTTGACCGCTTTCTGATGCGTATTCGACTTGGCTACCCCGACCCCAGAGCCGAGCGGGAGTTGCTGGAAGGTGAAGACCGCCGCATATTGACCGACCGGCTTGCTACCCTGCTTACCGAAACCGACCTGGAAAAACTTCAGGAACAGGTAACCCGCGTCACTGCCAGCCCGGCGTTACTGGATTACATACAGCGCCTGCTGGATCAAAGCCGCCGGATGCCCGGGTTGCTTTACGGCTTGTCGCCCAGAGCCGGTCTCGGACTACTTCGAGCCACAAAAGCCTGGGCCTTGATGCAAGGTCGCCAACACGCCCTGCCGGACGACATTCAGGCCGTATTTCCGTCAATTGCCGAGCACCGCCTGGAACAAGGCGAATCCGGCAAAAGCGCAGAGCGGGTAAGACAACTTCTGGCCAGCGTCTCTGTTCTGGAGTGACCGGGCAGGTAGATAGCATGGCTTTATCAGGGGAATTGACCAAAACAACTGGCAGCTTGCTGCATTCGTGATAGGCTTTTGATCTTCCTCGCAATATTGGCTCCGAATGAGCCCGACACATACCGAATTAACGAGAGACCCCCCATGAGCGAAACCAAACATTCCCGGCTAATCATCCTCGGTTCTGGCCCCGCCGGATACACCGCCGCTGTCTACGCAGCCAGAGCCAACCTCCAACCGACCCTTATCACCGGCATTGAAGTTGGCGGCCAGCTCACCACCACCACCGATGTAGACAACTGGCCCGGTGACAACGACGGCGTACAAGGCCCGGAACTGATGCAGCGCATGCTCAAACACGCCGAGCGCTTTGAAACCAACATCGTTTACGACACCATCAACGAAGCCGACCTGCAGACCCGCCCATTCCGCCTCAAAGGCGACAGCGGTGAATATACCTGCGACGCGCTAATCATCGCCACCGGCGCATCCGCCATGTACCTGGGCCTGGAATCCGAAGAAAAATTCAAAGGCCAGGGTGTATCCGCCTGCGCCACCTGCGACGGATTCTTCTACAAAAAACAGAAAGTCGCCGTTATCGGTGGCGGCAACACCGCCGTTGAAGAAGCCCTGTACCTCTCCAACATCGCCGACGAAGTCACCCTGGTACACCGCCGCGACAGCCTGCGCGCAGAGAAAATTCTGCAGGACAAACTCTTCGACAAAGCCGAAAACGGCAACATCAACATCGTTTGGGATCACACCCTCGACGAAGTCCTGGGCGACGGTACCGGCGTTACCGGCATGCGCATCAAAAGCATGAAGGACGACTCCACCCGTGAACTGGACCTGGCAGGCGTCTTCATCGCTATCGGCCACAAACCCAACACCGGCTTGTTCGAAGGTCAGCTGAACATGGAAAACGGCTACATCAAAATCCAGTCCGGCCTCGAAGGCATGGCCACCCAGGCCAGCATCCCGGGCGTATTCGCTGCCGGCGACGTAGCCGACCACGTTTACCGCCAGGCTGTAACCTCAGCCGGTTTTGGTTGCATGGCTGCGCTGGATGCCGAGAAGTTTCTGGATCAGCAGGGTTAAACCTAATTCAGCGAAACTGAATAAGGTAGCTTTCCCGCCGATAAGGCAGGTGAGGCTATGCTTACTTAAATTGCACCAAGAGCAGGCAATATTTAAGTCTGACGAAGACGGAGGGTGGGGCCTTCTGAAACTGTGCGGAGCCATGGATGGCGGAGCCAAGCGTACAAGGACGTATTCACAGCGTGTTTCAGAAGGCCCCACCCTCCGGCTGACACTCCCAATTCCAAGAAGCAAACTAACCCGGTACAAAACTGAAGCAGGATGACCTCACTACCCTGGCTAGACCCCGACTACCTGTGGTTCCCCCCAGCCGAAGAAGCCCTCGGTGACCCCGATGGCCTTCTTGCTCTAGGTGGTGACCTTTCCACAGAACGCCTGATCCTCGCCTACCGCAGCGGCATCTTCCCCTGGTACAGCGACGACCAACCCATACTCTGGTGGTCCCCAGACCCACGCTGCGTACTCTTCCCCGAAGACATACACATATCCCGGAGCCTGCGCCGAACCTTAAACCAACGTCGCTTCAGCGTAACCGCCGATCAGGTCTTTGGCCGCATAATTCGCCTGTGTGCCTCCACGCGCAGCGAAGGTACCTGGATAACCGATGACATGATTGCCAGTTACTCCGCCCTCCATCGCCAGGGCGTGGCCCACTCCATAGAAGTCTGGAACAACAAAGGCGAACTGGCCGGCGGCATGTACGGGTTGGCCATTGGGCAATGCTTCTTTGGCGAATCCATGTTCTCCCTGGAAACCAATGCCTCCAAAGTACTAATGGTCCACCTGGCCCATCAACTAAAAATCTGGGGTTACCGCATCATGGACTGCCAGGTTGAAAGCGACCACCTTCTCAGCATGGGTGCACGCACACTACCCAGGAGCGAGTTCTTATCTATAATCAGTGAGCACGCAGACAAAAAACCGAACCAGACCAACTGGACATTCGACTGGCAGTGGAACCTGCCGGAGGCATAAATGAGTAGTCTGAGAACCCTGGTGTTCTACGCAACACCAGCCCACGACTGCAGCTATCTACCTGATCGCGAAGCGACAACCATGTTCGTCGATCCGCGCGCCCACATCGACAGGAAACTCTATAGCCAGCTTACTGCACTGGGCTTTCGGCGCAGCGGTTCGCATTATTACAGACCTCATTGTGAAGCCTGCAACGCCTGCATCCCGGTACGACTGAACGTAAATGAATTCCGCCCGGATCGAAACCAGCGCAGGGTGCTGAAAAAAAACAGCGACATTGAATGCACACTGGTACCTGCCAGCTTCAGTGAGCATTATTATCGACTTTATGCCAACTATGTGGAGATACGCCATAAAGATGGCGACATGTACCCACCCTCCCGGGAACAGTTCATATCTTTTCTGGTAGAAGGTTCCACTGACTCCTGGTTCCTTGAAATGCGCAAAAATGGAGCGCTGGTAGGGCTTGCTGCAGTGGATGTTCTGGACGACGGACTTTCCGCCATATATACCGTATTCGATCCTGCACTGGAGAGCCGTAGCTTGGGCACCTTCGCCGTGCTCTGGCAGATTGAAGAAACCAAAAAGCGTGAACAGCCGCACCTCTATCTGGGTTACTGGATCAAAGAGTGCCAGAAGATGAACTACAAAACTCGCTTTAAACCCATGGAAGCGCTGCACGATGGCCAGTGGCGAACTTTAGAAACCGAATAGCACCAAAACATGAGACTATTGCCCCCCTTATTTACGTGTATCAAAGAACTCTCTTTGCCAAACGGCTACAAATCAGGCAGAATTGCGCAATTTAAAATTACGAAAAGTTTTCCCAATAGAGGTTTTTACTGAATGGCGAAGTCAGATGTCGTTGAAATGGAAGGTGTTATTCTTGATACCCTTCCAAACACTATGTTCCGGGTCGAATTGAGCAACGGTCATGTTGTTACCGCTCATATCTCTGGCAAGATGCGCAAAAACTACATCCGCATCCTCACCGGCGACAAGGTCAAGGTTGAGCTTACACCTTACGACCTGAGCAAAGGCCGGATTGTATACCGCGCCCGTTAAGACAAAGGCGACATTGAAGTATAAAAAAACCGCTGCATTACTATTACTGCAGCGGTTTTTTGTTAGTGCCCATACATAGCAGCAGAGCTGCCAGCCACCTTAGAGGGCCTCAGCAGGTTCGTCCTCATAGTCGAACACCAACTCGTCATCCTTGAGGTGGACAAACACATCCCCGCCCTTCTCTGACAACCGGCCAAACAGTATCTGCTCAGCAAGCGGGCGCTTGATCTTATCCTGGATCAGCCGTGCCATGGGGCGTGCACCCATAGTGACATCATAGCCCTTGTCAGCAAGCCACAGCTTGGCTGCATCATCCACATGCAACACCACGTGCTTTTCATCCAGCTGCGCCTGCAACTCGGTCAGGAACTTATCCACTACGTGAGTGATAGTGCCTTTCTGCAAATCGCCAAACTGGATAATACTATCCAGGCGGTTACGGAACTCTGGCGTAAAGGTTTTACTGATAATCTCCATGCCATCACTGCTGTGATCCTGCTCGCTAAAGCCCATAGACCGACGGGCCATGCTTTCAGCTCCGGCGTTGGTGGTCATCACGAGAATAACGTGGCGGAAGTCAGCCTTACGCCCGTTATTATCGGTCAAAGTACCATGATCCATAACCTGCAGAAGCAGGTTGAACACTTCCGGGTGCGCCTTCTCGATTTCATCCAGCAGCAAAACGCAATGTGGGTGCTTATTAACGGCTTCGGTTAACAACCCACCCTGGTCATAGCCCACATATCCCGGAGGGGCGCCAATCAGGCGAGAGACGGTATGACGCTCCATATACTCAGACATGTCAAACCGAACCAGCTCAACACCAAGGGCTTTCGCAAGCTGCTTGGTTACCTCTGTTTTACCAACACCGGTAGGCCCGGAAAACAAGAAAGAACCCTGCGGTTTTTCTGGCGCCTTCAGGCCAGCACGAGCAAGCTTGATGGCCATGGTGAGAGACTCGATAGCTGGATCCTGACCGAACACCACCATCTTGAGATCACGCTCCAGGTTGCGCAGCAGATCCTTGTCGCTGGTGGACACGTTCTTGGGCGGAATACGTGCAATTTTGGCAACGACATCTTCAATTTCCGCGACATCTACCGTTTTCACACGCTTGTCCTCGGGCATCAGTCGCTGCCTTGCACCCGCTTCATCGATCACATCGATGGCTTTGTCCGGCAAGTGGCGATCTGTGATGTACCTATCTGCCAGTTCGGCAGCCACCCGCAAGGCCTGGTCTGTGTATTCCAGATCGTGGTGTTTTTCGAAATTCGGCTTAAGGCCTTTGAGAATCTGATAGGTATCTTCAACACTCGGCTCGTTCACATCGATTTTCTGGAAGCGACGGGCTAAAGCGCTGTCCTTCTCGAAGATACCGCGAAATTCCTGATAGGTAGTGGAGCCTATGCAGCGAATCTCCCCTGAACCCAGCATTGGTTTAAGCAGGTTAGAGGCGTCCATCACACCGCCAGAAGCAGAGCCTGCGCCGATGATGGTGTGAATTTCATCAATAAACAAAATGGCATGATTTTGTTTCTTCAATTCTGCCAGCAGAGCCTTCAGGCGCTTCTCGAAGTCGCCACGGTACTTGGTTCCTGCAAGCAAAGCGCCAAGATCCAGCGAATATACAACACCATCTGCAATAATCTCTGGCACCTGACCATCCACAATACGCTTGGCCAGACCTTCAGCTATGGCTGTTTTGCCCACACCAGCCTCACCCACCAGCAGCGGGTTGTTCTTGCGCCGGCGAACCAGAATCTGCACCACGCGCTCAACCTCATGCTCGCGACCGATCAACGGATCAATGCGGCCCTGACGTGCTTGCTCGTTCAAATTGGTTGCGTATGTTTCCAGCGGCTTGGACTGCCCGCCCTCTTCGCCTGCTTCTTCCTGGGAGGCTTGCTCGATACCTTCCTGATCTTCAGCGCCCTGAACACGGGAAATCCCGTGGGACACAAAGTTAACGATATCAATCCGTGCAATGCTCTGTTTCTTCAGCACGTACACGGCCTGACTTTCCTGCTCGCTGAAAATGGCGACCAGCACATTGGCACCGGTAACCTCTTTCTTGCCAGAGGACTGCACATGAAACACAGCACGCTGCAATACTCGCTGAAACCCGAGCGTTGGCTGGGTCTCGCGTTCATCGTCGCTACCTGGAATCAGCGGTGTTGTAGAGTCCACAAATTCGACCAGCTCATCATGGAGCTGTTTGAGATCTGCGCCACAGGCTTTGAGCACACCCACTGCAGATTCATTTTCCAACAGAGCTAACAATAAATGCTCTACGGTCATGAATTCATGGCGTTTGTCGCGGGCACTTTTAAAAGCCGTATTCAGCGTAATTTCAAGATCTTTGCTCAGCATAGGCCACCCCAACGTCTATCAGTCTGCACATTCAATCTCGCAAAGGAGCGGATGTTCGCATTCAGAGGAATACTGGTTCACCTGTGCCGCCTTTGTTTCCGCGATGTCCCGGGTATAAACCCCGCATACGGCTTTTCCTTGCGTATGGACGAGCAGCATCACCTGCGTCGCCTTTTCTTCATTCATTCCGAAGAATGTCATCAACACATCCACAACAAAATCCATGGGTGTGTAATCGTCGTTCAGAAGCATCACCTTGTATTGTGCCGGACGCTTCAGTGCAGGCTTTTCGGGAGCAACGCTGAGCTCATCATGACGCCCAGGCAGTTCTTCCTCCCCTTGGTTTAATACTAGTAGAGAATTTTCGATAGTCCGCATCATTCTTTTCCGGTTATCGGTGTCCTTCAATCATTAATGTGGTTGCCTGGTCCCGGGTTTTCAAGTCAGTTCCAGACCCGGGCGTGAAATAATCAACTATACGAACATGATACCGTTTCCGGACTAGGTTCAACCACACAATACCGCAATACAGGCTATTGACTCGACCCAAGCTTTCGCCGACAGTTAACCTGTAGTGTTAAATAATGTAAACATATGAGCATTTCATGTAACATTGTTGTGCAACTGAAACTGGCAAAATTAAGACTCAGAGCCGGTTTTCATGACTAACAACAACAAGTGACAGCAAAAGAACAGGGGAGTTCATCATGCCAAGAGGCAAAGTAAAGTGGTTCAACAATGCCAAAGGGTACGGTTTCATCATAGAAGATGGCTGCAGTGACGACCTGTTTGCCCACTTTTCATCTGTGCAGATGGATGGCTATAAGACACTGAAAGCAGGCCAGACAGTCAGTTTCGAGAAAAAGCCTAGCGACAAAGGTGTCCATGCTGTGAACATCGTGCCCGATGAACAGGCCGATGGGCAGACGCAAGCGGGCGCAACCGATGCGGCCGCGCCGGCAACTGATCCAGGACATTATCAATCTCGCGCCGCGAATTCCTGATAAACACCTCAGGTAAGCCCCCCGCAGACTGAATCTTTCTGCCGGACCAACCCGGTGGGCTTAATTATTCGCGCAAGGTAAATATGTCTGCCTTGCGCTTTCAAACCTTGCTTTTTCTGCGTAACCTTTATCGCCGCATACTGTTACACCGCCCTGGAGCCGACTCTGTGGCAGACCTCATTCTATTCAACAAACCCTTCCAGGTGCTCTGTCAGTTTACTGATGAATCCATGGCTGGCAGGCAAAAGCCACGGGGCACTCTTGCTGACTGGATTCGCATTCCGGGCATCTACCCAGCAGGACGGCTGGATTACGATTCCGAGGGGCTTCTGCTACTTACCAGTGATGGCATGCTCCAACACCGAATTGCCTCGCCTGGGCAGAAGGTACCAAAAACCTATTGGGTTCAGGTTGAAGGCAGCATTTCAAACAACGCTATAGACAAGCTCGCTCAAGGCGTGACGCTCAAAGACGGGCCCACACGGCCAGCAAAAGCCAGACAAATAGCAGAACCGGACATCTGGCCCCGGGTTCCACCAGTGCGCCAACGCAACACAGTACCCACGAGCTGGCTTGAACTGACCATCACCGAAGGGCGTAACAGGCAAGTTCGGAGAATGACCGCCGCCGTCGGGTTTCCAACATTACGACTGATCCGCTATCGTATTGGCGACTGGTCGCTGGATGGGCTTGCACCGGGCGAATCCCGAACAATACCCATCCACTTACCTGCAACCTCACAACCCGGAAAACGCCCGAGACACAAGCACTCGACCAGCAAACCAAGGAGAGGACGAAACCCATGACCTGGACCCCACACGCAACGGTAGCCGTGGTGGTTGAAGATACCCAAGGCCGCTTTCTGATGGTTGAAGAGCGCAGCAGTGGTAAAATTGTCTTCAATCAGCCAGCTGGCCATGTTGAGGAAGACGAACCCATTCTGGATGCTGTTCGACGTGAAGCTCTGGAGGAAACCGGCTGGGAAATTGAGCCCGAACACTTTCTGGGCTTTTATACTTATAAAGCACCGGCAAACGGAGTGACCTACTACCGCTTCTGTTTTATTGGCAAGGCACAACAGCAGGTAACCGATGAGTTGGACAAAGGCATTATTGCTGCGCACTGGCTATCACTCGACGACATTCGGCAGCTAGGTGACAAGTTGCGCAGCCCTCTGGTTCTCAAAAGCATAGAGGATTACCGAAGTGGTCGATGCTTTCCATTGGATGTGATCGCTGATTCGCAGACGTAACCGGTGCGAAATGGTAAACTATCGCGTTTTTCACCGGTGCCCCGAATTATCATGACGAATACATCTTCCCAATCCCGCTCACCCGAAAACGCCCAAGTTATCGTCGGTATGTCCGGCGGTGTCGACTCATCGGTTGCGGCCTGGCTATTAAAGGATCAGGGGTATCAGGTCGAAGGCCTGTTCATGAAGAACTGGGATGAAGATGACGGCACCGAATACTGTACTGCCATGACCGATCTGGCAGATGCCCAAGCTGTGGCCGATGCTATCGGAATCAAACTCCATACTGCGAGTTTTGCCGCTGAATACTGGGATCGTGTTTTCGAGCACTTCCTGTCTGAATATAAAGCGGGCCGCACCCCTAACCCGGACATTCTTTGCAACAAAGAGGTCAAGTTCCGGGCATTTCTTGACTACGCCATCACCTTGGGTGCTGACTATATCGCTACCGGGCACTATACCCGCCAGCGCCCGCTTTCAGACGGCTCAGGTAAAGCTTATTTGCTAAAGGGTCTGGATGGCAACAAAGATCAGAGCTACTTCCTGCATGCAGTGTCAGGTGATCGAATCGCTCGAACCCTGTTCCCCGTAGGTGAACTGGAAAAGCCCGAAGTTCGCAGGATTGCTGAGCAACAAGGGTTCATCACCCATGATAAAAAAGACTCCACTGGCATCTGTTTTATTGGAGAGCGCAAATTCAGCGACTTCCTGAAACAGTATTTGCCAGCGCAACCAGGTGACATTGAAACCCCGGATGGTATTAAAATCGGCCGTCACCAGGGCCTTATGTATCACACCATTGGTCAGCGCCAAGGCCTTGGTATCGGTGGGTTGAGTAACTTCAGTGATGAGCCTTGGTACGTGGCCGAGAAAGATCTGAACCGCAACGTATTGCTTGCAGTACAGGGCAAGCATCACCCACTTCTTTTCTCTCGCGGTTTACTCTCCGACCCGATCGACTGGGTTGCCGGTGAGCCGCCAGCAGAGTCCTTTCGCTGTATGGCAAAAACTCGCTATCGTCAACCGGACCAGGCCTGTGAAGTCACAGTAATTGACGGCGGTGTGCAAGTTGTTTTTGATGCTCCCCAAAGAGCTGTAACACCGGGGCAGTCCGTTGTTTTTTATGACGGTGACATCTGCTTGGGTGGTGGCGTTATTACGGAAACCTGGCGCGACGGAGAAGCCCTGCCAGATCGCATTGCACATACTCAGGACTCTCACCTATGAGCCGGTCGATACACGACCAGACCCTTGCACTTGCGGGCGTATTTCAAGCTGCCAACCTGGTCCAGCAAATTGCCAATAACGGTAGCTGTAACCAAACCAGCATGGAAACCTGCCTGCGCTCACTGTTTGCCACCCAACCCGCTAACACCCTTGATGTTTATGGCGGTGAATTGACGGATATTCGTGAAGGCCTGATTACGCTTTCGGCGGTTATGAGCGAACAAAAAAAACAGCAGGATATCGAGGTGCTGCGCTATGTACTGAACCTCATTCACCTGGAATCCAAGCTCAACCGGAACAAGGATATGCTGCAAGTGATTGGCAGCCGCATTGAGCAGGCCCGGCACACCGCCAGTCATTTTGGTTTTGTGCATCCGAACCTGATCAGCAATCTGGCCTCTATTTACACAGATACCATCAGCACCTTCAGCCTGCGCATCCAGGTTAGCGGTAACCCATCATTGCTACAACAGGATGATAATGCAGCAAAAGTTCGCGCACTCCTGCTTGCGGGCATCCGCTCAGCAGTGCTCTGGAGGCAATCCGGAGGACGCCGCTGGCAACTGATTCTGGCACGCCGCAAGGTGATCCAGCATGCCCGGCAACTCGCAGAGAAAGCCAACCGCTCTTTTGATAACTGATCTGTTGCGACTGATTCACCAGCCATGCTGGTGTATTATGGATTATCCCATTTTTTTCTGATTCGATTCTTTGATTATTTGAGAGGTTTTCAATGGAACTCAACGCCCTGACCGCCATTTCCCCGGTCGATGGACGCTATGGCAGCAGAGTCAGCGTTTTCCGCGGTATTTTCAGCGAGTACGGATTGATCAGGAACCGTGTGACGGTAGAAATCCGGTGGCTCCAGCAGTTGGCGGCGCACCCAGAGATCACTGAGGTTCCAGCATTCAGCACTGAAGCGAACGCTTTCCTTGATGGAATGGTCAATGGTTTCAGCCTGCAAGATGCTGAGCGTATCAAGGAGATCGAGCGCACCACAAACCACGACGTAAAAGCCGTTGAGTATTTTATCAAGGAGCGAATCGCCGAGGTTCCGGAACTGCACGCAGTCACCGAATTCGTTCACTTCGCCTGCACCTCGGAAGACATCAACAACCTGTCCCACGCCCTGATGCTACGTGAAGGTCTGGACAAAGGCCTGTTGCCAGCCATGAACCGGGTTGCCGATATGCTGGGCGACCTCTCCAAAGAGCACGCTGACCAGCCCATGCTGTCTCGCACCCACGGCCAGACTGCATCACCAACCACCGTAGGCAAAGAGTTCGCCAACGTGGTGTACCGCCTGCGCCGGCAAATCAAGCAGATTGGTGACATAGAGATACTGGGCAAGATCAACGGCGCCGTAGGCAACTACAACGCGCACATCTCTGCTTATCCTGCAGTAGATTGGGCCGCCAACGCCAAGGCGTTTATTGAAAGCCTCGGCCTCGACTTCAACCCGTACACCACACAGATTGAACCCCACGACTACATCGCCGAACTGTACGATGCCGTTGCCCGCTTCAACACCATCGTGATTGATCTCGACCGGGATATCTGGGGCTATATTTCACTGGGTTACTTCAAGCAGAAAACCATTGAAGGCGAAGTGGGTTCCTCCACCATGCCCCACAAGGTTAACCCGATTGATTTCGAAAACTCCGAAGGCAACCTCGGGATTGCTAACGCAGTGCTTGGACATCTGTCTGCCAAGCTACCGATTTCCCGCTGGCAGCGCGATCTGACCGACTCCACCGTTCTGCGCAACCTGGGCGTCGGCTTTGCCCACAGCCTGATTGCCTACGAAGCCACCCTGAAAGGCCTGGGCAAGCTGGAGATCAACCCTGCGCGCCTTGACGAAGATCTCGACAACGCCTGGGAAGTGCTTGCAGAGCCGATCCAGACGGTAATGCGCCGCTACAACATTGAGAAGCCCTACGAAAAACTCAAGGCACTGACCCGCGGTAAAGCCATGACGCCCGAGGTGATCCAGAACTTTGTGGAAACCCTTGAGATGCCAGACAGCGCCAAAGCGGAACTGATGGCACTCACTCCGGGCAACTACATCGGCAACGCCGTTGATCAGGCTCGCAATATCTAACTTGAGGAAGCGCACCATGGATATGCTTGGCGGACTTTCGCCTTCGGAATTTCTGAGGGACTACTGGCAGAAAAAGCCTCTGGTCATCCGCCAGGCATTTCCCGGCTTCCAGTGCCCTGTCGATGCAGAAGAACTGGCGGGCCTTGCCTGCGAAGAGGGTGTGGAGTCCCGCATCATTATCGAAAATGATAACGGTAAGCCCTGGCAGCTGCATAACGGCCCCTTCCCGGAAGATCGATTCAGCAAGCTGCCGGCGCAAGATTGGACACTGCTGGTTCAGGGGCTGGATCATTGGGTTCCTGAGGTTGCCGATCTACTGGAGCACTTTCGCTTTGTTCCCAACTGGCGCCTGGACGACATTATGGCCAGCTATGCGCCCAAGGGTGGCAGCGTAGGCCCTCACTACGATCAATACGATGTATTCCTGCTGCAAGGACAGGGCAATCGTCGCTGGACGTTCGGTGGTCGCTGCGACGCAACGTCACCCCGAGTAGACGGCACGCCCCTACGCATCCTCAGCAGCTGGGAAGGCGAAGAAACCGTCACTCTGGAACCCGGCGATATGCTGTATCTACCCCCGGGTATTGGCCATCACGGCATTGCCGAAAATGATTGTATTACCTTATCCGTAGGGTTTCGTGCACCTACCATAGACGACCTGCTTACGGGGTTTACCGACTTCCTGTGTAATCAGCCCGGGGCTGATGAGCACATGAATGACCCGGACCTGCAGGTTCAGGAGAACCCCGGCACTATCGCCCCGACGGTAATTGACCGGCTACAAGCCATTCTGACCGAGAAGCTTGAGGATAAGCGCCAGCTAGCCTTATGGTTTGGGCAATACGCTACAGCACCCAAAAACATGGATGTGGTGGTGCCAGCCGACGAACCTGCGACTGATCACGACCTGGCGGAGGCCATGCGCGCGGGCGAGCAATTACGCTGGAATGAAGGTTCCCGCTTTGCGTATCACGAGATAAACGACGAAACTGCCTTGTTTGTTGACGGTGAGCAATTCTTGCTCAGAGGCGAAGCACGCCCTTTTGCGCCTTTAATATGTGCCGGGGCGCGCATCGACAAGGACGCGCTAAAGCAATTTGCCGAAGACTCCGCTCTGCTCGGCCTGCTGACCAACCTTTATAATCAAGGCTCTGTATATTTCGAGTGAAGCCATGACCATAAGGATTCGCAAATACAGCTGGCAACTTGCTCCGCGGCATATCCGGGAGATCCGCCAGAAAGTCTTCGTTGAAGAACAGAGGGTCCCGCCAGAGCTGGAATGGGACAGCACTGACGAAATCGCCGATCACTTTCTTGCGGTGCTACCAGACAACACACCGGCAGGCGTGGCCAGACTGTTTTCAACCCTGGACGAAACCGGCCACATAGGGCGCATGGCCGTACTGCCGCAGTTTCGCGGACGAGGTATCGGTGAGGCTCTGCTTCAGCACCTGATCACAGCGTCCGCCGGGGAGTACCAGGAATTAAAACTGTCTGCTCAGCAGCACGCCATTGAGTTTTATCAGCGCTCCGGGTTTCATGTTTGCTCCGAGCCCTACGACGATGCCGGCATACCTCATTTGGACATGCGCTGTCTGGCACCAGCGCTAATTGGGCTCAAAATCAGCTTGGAGAGACCTAAGCCCTTGCAACTGGGTGCAGATGCCCACTCCTGGCTCTTTGATGATGCGAGCAGTCTTGTTGGCCTGATGGACTCTATGGTTGGCCAAACCAGCCAGCGGCTGTGGCTGTATGACCGGATACTGGACCATGATCTTTATGACCGCACCAGGTTCCGGGAACTGATATCCGGCCTTGCCCGCCGTCATAGGCACAGTGAAATTCGCCTGCTGATCCATGATGACAAGCCGCTGATAAAGCGCCGTCACCAACTCGTGGAGCTTATGCGGCGATTGCCCAGTCGTATTGACCTCAGGCTGATCAACAGTAACCTCTCCCATGAAGACCATCCATTCCTTCTTGCGGACCGCGAAGGCGTATTATATCGGCATGACTTTACCCGCCCAACGGGATTTGCAGGCTTCTCCGACAACGGACGTGTGCGGATGCTGTCTGAAGAATTCCAGCGTATGTGGAACACTGGTCACAATTCCCTTGAACTACGGGAACTCCCTATCTGATTGGTGCGCCATGGGCGTGTCTGCCGACTCAAAGCGTGCTCCAAAGGGTGCAAACTCTTCATCAACCTCTTCCGCCACCTCTGTTATCAACCGACGCAGCCACTGATGGTCCGAGTTATGCTGCAACAATGGGCTCCAAGCCATTTTCAATTCGAAAGGGGGAATCTCAAAAGGTGGAATCTTTACAACCAGGTTGGCATTGTCTTTTTGCAGCCAGGCAGCCCGGGACGGCAGCGTGGCAATGAGATCGTGCTGCTCCGCTAGCAGCATCGCTGACTGATAATGCCGGGTGAACACTGAAATCTGGCGTTTGCTACCCATGCGAGTCAGAGCCTCATCAACCCAACCAAGCCGTTGCACATCGTTCGGGTTCACCCCGACACCTACACCAAAGCCGGTTTTGCTAACCCATATATGGCTGGCATCCAAATAGGTATCCAAGGTAAAAGGCTGCTTGAGTATCGGGTTCCGGGCATTCATTAAACAGGCAAAGTACTCGATCCACAGTGTTTTCTGGTGAAACGATTGGGGGATTTTGTCAAATCGGTTAATGGCCATGTCCAGACGCCCCTGCTCCACATCCAGAAAACTGACATCACTCGGAGTCAGAACGTCCAGAGTTACATGGGGCGCCTCCTGCCGGATTCGCCGTAATACCCTGGGCATCAGACAGGATTCTGCATAGTCACTGGCCATAATGCGAAACACCCTTTGGCTTTCAAGGGCTTCAAAAGGCGTTTTTTCCTGCACTGCCTGCTCAATGTCAGCCAGGATACCTCTTACCAACGGCTGCAGTTCTTGTGCGCGCTCTGTAGCGGTCATGCCTTCGCTTGTTCGCACCAGCAAAGGATCTCCAAACAAATTCCGCAAACGGCGCAGGCTGTTGCTCATTGCCGGCTGGGTAATACCAAGATGATTTGCCGCTTTGGTTACGTTACGCTCCCTCAGCAAAACATCAAGATAAACAAGCAGGTTGAGATCAATACGTGAAAGATTCATAAGCAACTCCCGGACATAAGGAAAACCATTGGCCGAATACATGCCTCGCGACCATTCATTCCTTTAATATACAGCATGCGAACAATTCACAGAATCAATAAACAAAACGATCTTTCATTTATGATTCAGGATTCAATGCGGAATTTCTGCTAATCTTTCTGACACTTGTCGGAAGTATCGGTCTGCCGCGCCAGAATTCTGTCGCGAGTCTTGCTCGCCATTAAGCCGGGGTTATCACACTAAAATGAATACCACTACTATTGTTCTTGCCTTGGCAGCCATTGTTGTAATATCGATTGTCGTTATTGTCGTCAGTCAAATGCGCGAAAAGGCACGAATTGAGCGTCTTCGGAAAATCAATGCGCTCAGAGACAACTATAAGCGGTGTGACCGCCTTCTTTCTGATATTCCCGGGCAATATCTGACTCCTGAACTCAAGCTTTTATTGCTCAAACGCATGGAAGATATCTGCAATGACCTGGCCGGCCTCAAATCTGACCTGCCCATCGGGAAGTGGCGCGAGTCTGCACAACAAAGAAAAACCCTGGTTCGGGAAAACCGCGACGAGGTAAGGCCTGTAAAGATCGACTCAGTTGAGAAATCGAACTACGCCAAAGAGCTGCTGCAAAACCTGTTCAAACTGATTGAATCCATGCACAAAAGTGGCCGCATAGACGGCGCAACAGCCAGGAAAAACCTCAAGTACATTTTGTTTCTGGTACACAAAACTCATGCCGATTTGCATGTTTTCCAGGCCCGCGACCTTATCCGTCAGAACGAGATACGCAAAGCCATCCACGCTTACCATCTGGCCAGTACAGAAATGGGCAAATCCCAGGACAACCCGCTTGCCGTTAAAGCAGTCAAAAGCTTCAGAATACGGATCAAGGAGCTGGAAGCGCTGATCATAGAAGGGGATAACGCCAAAGCTTCAGAATCTGGCTCACAGCTCGACAAACAGTGGGACGATTTTCTTCACGATGAAGATTGGAAGAAAAAAGCCGACTACGATGACTAAAGGCTTCAAACACCGCCTTTCGTATCGCCTGACCCGCGACACGGTTTTGATCGCGATGGTGCTTGGGGTTATTCTTAATATTGTACAAATCACCCTGGATTACTTTGCCGCCCGGCACTCCATGGAGGGAGACATTCAAGCGCTGATAGAAATCAGCCACAGCCCCGCTTCCCAGATTGCCTATAACATCGATATTCGCTTGGCTGAAGAGTTGCTGCACGGGCTCCTCCGACACCCGGCCACCATTGACGCCAGAATTGTCGATAGTGATGGCAGTACCATGGCGGCTGCCAGCAAGCGCAGCCAGGACTCACCCTATCGTTGGATCAGTGACCGGCTGTTTGGCTCAAGCATGGTGTTCAGCCAGCAACTGCGGGTTACCCAGCTAAGCAGCCTCTCGTTGGGGCAACTTGTTGTAACCATTGATACTTACCACTACGGCTTGCAGTTTTTAGAGCGCGCGAGTTACACGCTGATTAGCGGGTTTCTGAAAAGCCTGATTCTTTCAGCTTCCTTACTTGGCATTTTTTATCTGTTGCTGACAAGACCAATGCTCAGTGTCATCAGCACACTGAGCGAAGTAAAGGCAGGTTCGCCGGAAAAGATACGGTTACCCATCCCCCCAGGCCACCAACAGGATGAGATTGGCGCAATGGTGGGGATCATCAACCAGCATCTGGAAACAATAGATATCACCCTGGCCCAACTGCGGGAAGCAGAAAGTGCCATGAAAAATTACTCCAGCGAACTGGAGCATGAGGTCGAAAGCCGGACGCGGGAAATATCCGACAAGAATCAGGCACTGCAGCGGGGCAACCGGGCACTGATACGAGCCAAAGAAGACGCCATGCGCAGAGCCCGGGCAAGGGCAAACTTCCTCGCCAGCATGAGCCACGAAATACGCACCCCCCTGAACGGCGTGCTTGGCATGCTGGGACTCGCTATGGAGAGTGAGCCTGACGCCAGCAGACGCCACCGCCTTGAAATCGCTTTTTCTGCAGGTGAAAGCCTGCTTGGCATTCTTAACGACATTCTCGACATTTCAAAAGTCGAAGCCGGAAAGCTCAACCTGGAAACCATTCCCTTTGATGTGCGCGGCTTAATTGACGAGTGTGCAACACTGCATACTCAGCAAGCCCGGAAAAAGGAGATTGAACTCGTTGCAGAAACCGAACCTGGCTTTCCGAGCCAATTCCTGGGTGACCCGACCCGGGTCCGTCAAATACTGAACAACCTGTTAAGCAACGCGATCAAGTTCACTGATAAGGGCAGCGTTCGCATAGACGCAAGTTACGCCGCTGGCACCGTGACTATTAACGTGTCCGATACCGGTATAGGAATGAGCAAAGAAGGCCTGCGCCGGATCTTCTCGCCCTTCTCTCAGGCCGACAGACAAACCACACGTTTGTATGGCGGCACAGGCTTGGGCCTGACACTTTGCCGCCAATTAGTTGAGCGCATGCATGGTAAAATAACAGTCGAATCCAAAGAACACCAAGGGACCTCCTTTACTGTGACCCTGCCTTTGCCGGTATATAACAACAAGGACATCAAGAGCACGGAACAACCCTCAAAGGCCTTCGGTTTAACCAAGGGCACGGAGTCGTCCCAAGACCCGTTACGGATACTGCTGGTTGAAGATAATGAAGTAAATCAAATGGTGGCCCGCTCCCTATTGAAAAAAATGGGGCACCACGTCGACATTGCAGAGAACGGCCAGTTGGCACTGGAAGCTCTAGGGCAACTGCATTACGACCTGGTGCTTATGGACTGTCAGATGCCAGTGATGGATGGCTACGAAACAACACGAAGAATCCGCAAAAACCCTTCCTGGAAAAACCTGCCGATAATCGCAGTTACAGCCAACGTGATGCAGGGAGACAAGGATGATTGCTTTGCCAGCGGCATGAATGATTACATCACCAAACCCTACAACCGCAGCCAACTGAGTGAGGCGATCACTCGTTGGGCACCGCTCCAGCACCCTGAGTCTCAATAGCCCTTAGCACGTCATCCAACTCATGCTTCAGAGCAATCAGGCGCTCTGGTTCAACATCCAGGCCGCAGAGCAGTTTCACTGGTACCTCTGCCGCACGCTTTCGGAGATCTGAACCCTGAAGGGTCAACGATATTGCCACCACTCGTTCGTCTGCCCGACTACGCTCTCTATTGATGAGTCCGCGCAGAGCCAGTCGCTTCAGCAATGGCGTAAGCGTGCCTGAATCAAGCCGTAACCGGCTCCCAAGATCTGAAACCCGAGTTGCCTGGCCCGTTCGGGCGCGCTCCCAAAGTACGAGCATCACAAGATACTGGGGATAAGTTAGCCCAAGCTCTGCCAGCAAGGGCCGATACCGTGAGGTAATCGCCCGGTTGACCGTATAAAGACTAAAACAAATCTGGTTATCCAGCGCTAGCAAATCGTCCAAAATCACTACCTACAGCAGTTTCTCAATATCGGCCTTGATGTCCTCAGGCTTGGTGGTGGGCGGGTAACGGTGCAAAACCTTACCATCGCGACCTACCAGAAATTTCGTGAAATTCCATTTCACTTTTTCCGATCCAAGAAGCCCTTTCGCCTCCGCCTTCAGGAACTTGAACAAGGGATGTGCGGTATCTCCGTTTACGTCAATTTTTGAGAACATCGGAAAATCGACACCGTAGTTCAGGCTGCAGAACTCGCTGATAGCATCGTCATCAGCAGGATCCTGATTCATGAACTGATTGCACGGAAATCCGAGCACTTCCAGGCCCTGCTCACCCAGCTCTTCATGCAACGACTGCAAGCCTTCAAACTGCGGTGTCAATCCACATTTGCTCGCGGTATTGACTATCAACAGAACCTTGCCCTGATAATCGGCCATGGCCCTTTCATTGCCTTTGATGTCTCGAACAGTGAAGTCATATATGGAATTGCTAGCCACCTGCTTCTCCTAGGCTGAATCATGAATACCTGCGAATGCAGGTGCTTTTCACGCTGGCACTTTTATATTGTGCACGATTTAATTGGAGGCTATATGGGAAAGCATAGTCATGCAAGGTTTTTCTCAAGCAGAAATTGAAGCAATTTTGAAGCAATATAGTGCTAACCCGCCATAATTCATCACAATTCCCCTGTTGCCGTTACCCCCGCCTCCGCTAGAATAGAGGTTTGCCTTTACGGCAGCTGCCTGTTTTACGTTTATTGACTGAGGAAGCCCGGGTCTTATGCAGAACTACTACAAATCCGCCAAACTGGATAACGTGTGTTATGAAATACGTGGCGTAGTGATGCGGGAAGCGCGCCGGTTAGAAGAAGAAGGACACCGGGTACTCAAGCTCAATATTGGCAATCCTGCCGCATTTGAGCTGGATGTTCCCGAAGAGATCCAGCAAGACGTAATCTACAACATGCAGCAAGCTCAGGGCTACGTAGAGTCGAAAGGCCTGTTTTCTGCTCGCAAGGCGGTCATGCACTACTGCCAACAAAGAGGCATCGAGAAGGTCGACATAGACGATATCTTCCTGGGTAATGGTGTCAGCGAACTGATCGTGATGACCATGCAGGCCATGCTCAACACCGGCGATGAGGTGCTTATCCCTGCACCGGACTACCCGTTGTGGACAGCAGCCGTAACGCTTTCCAGCGGCAAACCTGTGCACTACCGTTGTGACGAGGAACAGAACTGGTTCCCGGACATCGACGATATCCGGAAAAAGATAACAAACCGCACCCGTGCGATCGTGCTGATCAACCCCAACAACCCCACGGGCGCTGTTTATAGCCAGGAACTGCTGGAACAAGTTATCGAGCTTGCCCGCCAGCACAACCTGATTGTGCTTTCAGACGAGATCTACGACAAAATCCTCTACGACAGCACACAGCACGTCTCTACTGCTTCGCTGGCAGATGACGTGCTCTTCTTTACCTATAACGGGCTTTCCAAAAACTACCGGGCTGCAGGTTACCGCTCTGGCTGGATGATCATCAGCGGCGCGAAGCACCGGGCCAAGGATCTGCTGGAAGGCATAGACATGCTTTCTAACATGCGGCTGTGCGCTAACGTTCCCGCACAATTAGCGATTCAGACAGCGTTGGGCGGTTACCAGTCGATCAACGATCTTGTCGCGCCAGGCGGGCGGCTTTATGAACAAAGAGAAACAGCCTGGAGAATGCTGAACGACATCCCTGGTGTGAGCTGCGTTAAACCCCAGGGTGCACTGTACCTGTTCCCGCGACTGGATCCGAAAATACACCCGGTTGTCAATGATGAAAAACTGGTTCTGGATCTGCTGCTACAAGAGAAAATTCTTCTGGTTCAGGGCTCTGCATTCAATGTCGATGACAAGCAACATCTTCGGGTTGTTTTTCTGCCCCGCAAAGACACGTTGGAAGATGCCATGCTCAGGCTCGGTAACTTCCTGAGCAAATACAGACAGTAAAACGACAGGCAAAATAAGAAGTGGTTTATGGCTGACATACATATCGAAGAGTTCTACAAAGACGCAGCCGTTGCTCTTGTGCAGTTATACAGCGCCTTCCCCCGGCGGGTAAACTTGTTTGTAGAGGATATTGCGGGCCCGGACGAGCCAGATGAGTTCGGCCTGCACAGCAAACGCCACATGGCATGTTTTGGCACTCTGTTATGGCTGGCAGAAGAAGGGTTTCTTCGATATGTGGATACCATACGGCAAGACGCGCTTGATCAGGCAGTGCTTAGCCAAGAGGCCTTTATACGCTTGAGCACGCCAGCGCCCGACACTCTGGTGCAGGAACTCAGTGGCCCGGGCGACCTTGCGGGGGGGCCATTGCCGCCTTCGCTAAAGGAAGATTTCTCCAGCCACATTCACCTTCTGCGCACCACACTGAAAAACCGCCATTCCTTGCACATTGCGCAGGCTGTGCGAGCTACTCTATTCACGAACAAACCAAGCTATTAAACCGCGGCTCAGCGACAACTAGCCTGCAGCTTCACCACTCAAACTTTCAGTTTGAAACCTATGGCGCGAAAATTATCCTGAAGGGACTTGCTTGTGCCTTTTAGCTGCACTTTCAGGCTTGAGCACTCCCGCCGAACCGGATAATCACGGCGAAGTCGATCAAATGCGACACTGCGCTCTTCTTCCGAGGTTTTCTTCATTGCATGTCGCAGGCGCGCATCGTCATGACGCGGATCGTAACAAGCTCGCAAGGCAATACAGATAGCGGCTTGCTCTTCCGCCGCACTGGTAAACGACACTTTGCTCAGAGCTGGCTCTGGAAGAAATTGTCCAGCCTGCTTGCGGGTTGGCAGACCAAGAAGTTGGCTTACCGCCTGATAGATCATCTCAGTCCCCTGAACCTTCCCCTCGAGGCTATAGCCGGCAATATGTGGCGTAGCCAGCCAGACTTTTTTCACCAATTCCGGATCGATCCCTGGCTCCTGCTCCCAAACATCAAGAGCTACCAGCGGCGCGTCGGCTTCATCCAGACGGTCGCGCAGCTCGGCGTTGTTGACCACCTCGCCCCGCCCGGAATTAATCAGAAGCTGATCAGAGGTTAATCCGGCAAGCTCCCTCTGACCGATCATGTGATAGGTAACATGCCTGCCTTCACGCGTCAGTGGGGTGTGCAGCGAGATGACATCACAAGCCAGCGCTTCATCCAGACTCACAAAAGCAAAGTCGCCATCAGGCTCGCGCTCCGCTCGGGGTGGATCGCAAAGCTTAACGTTGAACCCCAGGCGATAGAGCTTTTCTGCAAGCTCTCCTCCCACATTACCTACACCAACAATGCCAACGCTAAGCTGCGTCCAATCACCTAGCACGCAACGCTCAGCATACAGACTCAAAACCGCCAGCACATAATCTACGACGCTGTTGGCATTACACCCTGGTGCAGCTGAAAACCGGATGCCTTTTTGCTCAAGCCATCCAAGGTCAACATGATCTGTGCCTATTGTAGCGGTACCAACAAAGCAGACACGGCTTCCCTCAAGCAACGCCCTATCAACCCGGGTAACAGAACGCACCAACAGGACATCGGCATCCCGAACATCCTCAGCACTCATGGTTCGGCCAGAGACACGCCGAATCTCACCTATGTCACCGAAAAAAGCCTCCAGCAGCGGAATGTTTTCATCTGCGACAATCAACATAGTCAGTTCTCGATGCCTCAGTTTCTGCGTGGGCGTGGGCTACGGCCACCCGGTCCACGTCCGCCCTGCCCTTGCTGCGGGCGACGGCCGCGCCTACGGGTAATTGGCGGGTTATCCATTTCGGCCATCAACTCTTCTTCCGGAACGGCTGTTTTGAGTTTCTGTCCGATGTATTTCTCAATAGCTGGAAGTCCAAATGAATCATCTTCCCCTGCAAAACTGACAGACACGCCGGTTTTTCCTGCGCGCCCAGTGCGGCCTATGCGATGTACATAATCTTCAGCACTATCTGGCAGATTATAATTGAACACATGGGTAACACCGTCTACATGTATACCTCGCCCGGCCACATCGGTGGCAACCAGAACCTGAATACTGCCTGCTTTAAACTGATCAAGAGTTTTCAGGCGCTTGGCCTGCGCAATTTCGCCAGACATAAGAGCAACTTTAACGCCCTGATTGCGCAGATCCTCTTCCAGATCACGGCATTGGTCCCGTCGATTGGCAAACACGAGCGCCTTTTCCACTTCTGGCCGCTTGAGGTAGTTCACAAGCACGGGTAGCTTCTCATCATCACCCACCAGGTAAACCGTTTGCTCAACTCGTTCCGCGGTTTTTTGTTCCGGCTCGATTTCCACAAACTCGGCATTATTGGTCCACATGGATGCAAGATTCAGAACGTCCTGATTGAAGGTTGCACTGAACAGCAACGTCTGGCGCTCATCCTTGGGAGTGCACTTACGGATAATGCGCTTCACATCCGGAATGAAGCCCATATCGAGCATACGATCCGCCTCATCGAGGATGAGAATATCGAGCTGGTCAAGGAACACATCCTGAGAACCAAGGAAGTCAATCAGGCGGCCGGGTGTTGCAACCAGAATATCCACAATGCCGTTGTGCAACTGCTCACGTTGTTTGTCGTAGTGCATGCCACCCACTACGGTAACCACTTTATGACCGGTATGTTTACACAGTGCTTCTGCATCTTTGGCAATTTGCATAGCCAGCTCCCGGGTAGGTGCCAACGCCAGAACGCGAGGTTCTGAAGCAAAACGATCGCCTTCCGGTATAGGCGTTTCCAAAAGGCTCTGGATTGCGGTGATAAGAAAAGCAGCCGTTTTGCCGGTTCCGGTCTGAGCCTGGCCGATCAGGTCCTGACACGCCAGTGTCCAGGGCAGGGTTTCTGCTTGTATTGGCGTGCAATATTCGAAACCGATAGTAGTAATAGCGTCTAGCAGGCGCTTGTCCAGATTCAGATCACTGAACCTCAGATTGGCGGTTTTCTTTGGATCAGATGTCATGGAGTCTCAGTTTGCCTCATAGTGTTCTTTAGCAGAATATAATGGAACCACTCGCCGGACATCTTTGCGCCAAGCCGTGCTGATATTCTCACTGGTTCCATAAAAATACTTTAGCGTATCAAAAAAGGTTTGCGCTCGCTGCGGCAGGCCATTGGCCAGGTAATTCGTGGCCTGGTCCAACACTCTGGATCGGAAGCCTTGCTCGTCAGATGCTCCCGCTCCCGACAGATTATCCACACTGATATGAAAATCCGAGCCTGCCGCAATTGAAAACAGCCACTCGATGGCCTGCGGTTTCACCTCAACCTGCTCGAATGCGTGTTGTTGCATAGCAGTTCGCCCGTCAGGGCAATACCAGTAGCCATAATCGTGAAGTGTGCGCCTGTGCTCACCCGCAATACACCAGTGGCTCACTTCGTGCAAAGCACTGGCATAATACCCGTGAGCGAAAACAATCTGCGCAAGCCCATTGGCACTGCTTGCAGGCAGGTATTCAGGTTCTTCGCCGCCCCTGACCAGAATTGTCCGGTAAGTCTCCCGGAACAGGTCATTAAACAGCATGATAAGATCGTTTGGACTGTGATTCATTGGAGCGCTATTGTGCGACTTTAACGCGCCCAATGCCAGAGGGAACTTTCTGTTACCTACCGTGTCCACTCACTCGCAGACCACCGACGGGTCGCTGGCCCACTATGTAACGCCAGCATCCCAATTTGCCATGACACTAAACGGAATATCGTGTACTCCATGACAGCATTATCCTCAGCGCCCAGCATCACCCGCCATTGCCGATTCCCCGTCAGACTGCTGCTTGCCTTCGCTCTACTGCTTTTAGTCGCTGGCCCATCCTGGGCGTTCAGTGGAGGTAACTCCCTGTTTGGCAGTCAGGGAAACCAATTCCTCCCGGCAGATGAGGCACTTCCATTCAGCCACAGTATAGAAGATGGTTCGCTTGTCCTGTTCTGGGACATTACACCGGCGCATTACCTTTACAGGGATCGCATCAGCATCAAGCCTCTGAACACAGAGGTGAGTGCCGGTAATCCACAATATTCCAGCCCTGGCACCGAAACAGAAGACGAGTTTTTTGGAAAAACCACTGTCTTCTTTAACCCGGTTGAAGCCAGAGTGCCCGTCACTTTACCTGACAACATTCGAGAAGCACGCTTTGAAGTAACCTATCAGGGCTGTGCGGAGGCCGGCCTCTGCTATCCACCCCAGACCCGTGAGGTACTGTTCTATCAGAGCCAGGACTCTGGATCGGCTGCACAGGCGCCCGATAACACGGGCTCAGGACAAGCTGGCTCTCCAACCAAAGTAGACACAAGCTCCGCCACCGGGCTTGCCGGCTTTTTATCCCAGCAGTCCACTTTAATGATCGCGGGCCTGTTCTTGCTGCTGGGGCTTGGTTTGACCTTCACACCCTGCGTCCTCCCGATGGTCCCCATCATTTCATCACTGGTATCAAGCCAGAACACCCGTACAACCGGGCATGCAATGCTGCTTGCGTGTAGTTATGTATTGGGAATGGCGCTCACCTACGCGGCGGCCGGCGTTGTCACTGGACTTCTCGGAGCAAGCTTTAACTTGCAAGCTCAACTGCAGTCCCCTTGGGTTCTCAGCGTTTTCGCGCTGATGTTCGTGATATTTGCGCTATCTATGTTCGACTTGTTTGAAATACAACTACCTCGATTCATTCGCGAGCCTCTGAATGACGCGAGCCAGCGACTAACGGGCGGTCGTGTCTTCAGTGTTTTCGGAATAGGCGCTCTGTCCGCACTCATTGTATCTCCTTGCGTGTCTGCGCCGCTCGCGGGCAGCCTGCTTTACATATCGACAACGCAAGATGCTGCAGTCGGCGGTATCGCTCTTTTTGCGCTTGGGCTGGGCATGGGGATTCCACTGATCCTTGTGGCCGTTGGTGGGCGCAAGCTTCTGCCATCCACCGGGCACTGGATGACCACCGTCAAGCACTTTTATGGTGTTATGTTGATTGCAGTCGCTATATGGCTGATTGAGCGGCTGGTTCCAGGCTGGCTTGGGCTGACGCTCTGGGGCGTACTTGTTGCTATCGCGGGTGTTCAACTGGGAGCCTTTGATGCAGCCAAGGCCGGCTGGGAGCGGACCAGGAAAGGCCTTGGGTTGATCTTCTTTGCCTATGGCCTTGCATTGCTGGCAGGCGCTATTGCCGGCGCCAACAATCCACTCGCGCCTTTAGATCCTTTCGTTGCCAAAACAACCTTCAGCGGGGAGCCGGGGCAACCAGCGGATTACGCCAATAGCCACGCAGGCTTTGCCCGGGTAGAAACTCCTTCTGAGATCAAAGCCTTGCTAGCGCAAGCCCGGCAAGAGGGGCGCCCCGTAATGCTGGATTTCTATGCAGACTGGTGCATTTCCTGCAAAATCATGGAACGCAACGTGTTTAGCCATGCTGACGTGATTAGCTCACTCAAACCTTTCACGCTGCTTCAAATTGACATGACGGATAACACCCCGGCTCAGCAAGCCATGCTGGATGAGCTCGGGCTGTTCGGGCCGCCCGCCATCCTGTTCTACAATGGCAATGGCGAAGAAATGGCGCAGCAGAGAGTTCTGGGTGAGATGAACCGGAGTCAGTTCATGGATCATGTAAATGGGCTCACACCCTCCATCTGATCCCCGAGCCAGATCAAAGCCACAAAAATGCTTTTATTCACCCCGGCGTATGAAATAAACAAACTGGTCGCCCTGCTCTATGTGAGTGACCAGTTCATGCCCCAGAAACTGACAAAATCTGGGTATATCCCGTGTCGTTGATGGGTCTGTTGCAGTAACTCGCAGAACTTTTCCAGGCTCGACGTCGTGAATGCGATTGTGAAGCATCATCACCGGCTCTGGACAAAACAGGCCACTAGTATCGAGTTCAGCGTCATACTCGGTAGCACTCACAAATAATCTCCTCTTCTGCATGATCTGTTTTTTCAGAAATACGTGCTAAATTACTGTTTATACCATTAAAACATCTGGAGGTTTGCATGATCCGGGTTCTGATTGAACGCCATATCGCTGAATCACTTGAATCTGCCTATGAGGAACGCTCCCGCAAGGTTCTGCAACGTGCTGTAGCAGCTCCGGGATTCATTTCCGGTGAAACGCTGGTTGATAAAAACGACCCCAACCACCGGATCACCCTGGCCAACTGGCGCTCCGAAACGGACTGGAACCGCTGGTACCACTCCGACGACCGGCGCAATCTGATGGCTGAATTAGTCCCCATGATGGACAAAGATGAAGCCATCACGGTACTTGCGCAGAGCGGCGTTTAACCTGAAATTCAACACGTTTTATTTCGCCTCACGCTGTATTTTTTGTTCTTAATCAATTTTGACAAGTTCAACTTGAACGACTGCGAGGCTATCATAGTAACTCAGCGGGTATACGCACGGGAAAAGGTGCCATGCTGCTGTTCTGGGTGCAATTGACGGTTATCATGAGTTGACCCGCGTCATTGCAAACAGCTAATGGTTTCTCCATACTTGCGCCCGCATAATTTCCCTCTCTGAACCCATTGGTAAGGCTATGAGCACACAAAATCCGAACCTGACATATAACTATAAGGTGGTGAGACAATTCGCCATCATGACAGTGGTATGGGGCATTGTAGGTATGGCACTGGGCGTGTTGATTGCAGCACAACTGGTCTGGCCGTCCCTCAACCTCGATCTGCCATGGACTCACTTCGGTCGCTTGCGACCGCTGCACACGAACGCCGTTATCTTCGGCTTCGGTGGTAGTGCCCTGTTCGCAACATCGTACTACGTTGTACAGCGCACTTGTCAGGCCCGCCTGATTTCGGACAAACTGGCTGCTTTCACCTTTTGGGGCTGGACCGCCATCATTATTGCAGCAGCAATCACGCTGCCATTGGGCTTTACCAGCACCAAGGAATACGCAGAACTGGAGTGGCCAATCGACATCGCTATCGCGATAGTTTGGGTTACTTACGCTCTGGTGTTCTTCGGCACCATTACCAAGCGCAGCACGCCACACATCTATGTTGCCAACTGGTTCTACGGCGCATTCATCATCACCATCGCCGCCCTCCACATTGGTAACAACATGGCGCTGCCGGTCAGTGCTTTCAAATCCTACTCAGCATACGCTGGTGTAACCGACGCGATGATGCAGTGGTGGTACGGCCATAACGCCGTAGGCTTTTTCCTTACCGCCGGCTTCCTGGGCATGATGTACTACTTCGTTCCCAAGCAGGCTGGGCGCCCGGTGTACTCCTACCGCCTTTCTATCGTTCACTTCTGGGCACTTATCGCGACTTACGTTTGGGCTGGTGGTCACCACCTGCACTACTCTGCACTGCCAGATTGGGCTCAGACTGCCAGTATGATCATGTCCCTGATTCTGCTAGCTCCATCCTGGGGTGGCATGATCAACGGCATGATGACCTTGTCCGGCGCATGGCACAAACTGCGCACCGACCCCATCCTGCGCTTCCTGGTGGTTTCCCTGTCGTTCTACGGCATGTCCACCTTTGAAGGCCCGATGATGTCTATCAAGACCGTTAACGCTCTCTCACACAACACTGACTGGACTGTGGGCCACGTTCACTCTGGTGCTCTGGGGTGGGTTGCGATGATCAGTATTGGTGCGATCTACCACCTGATCCCCAAGCTTTGGGGTCTCAAGGAAATGTACAGCACCAGCATGATCAACGTTCACTTCTGGCTGGCGACAGTCGGTACCGTTCTTTACATCGTTGCCATGTGGGTTAACGGCATCATGCAGGGCCTTATGTGGCGTGCAGTCAACGACGACGGCACTCTCACCTACAGCTTTGTTGAGAGCCTTGAAGCATCCTACCCAGGCTACTTTGTGCGCTTCCTCGGCGGCGTTATCTTCCTGAGCGGTATGCTGTTCATGGCCTATAACGTCTACATGACCGTGCGCCAGAAAGATGCAGTTGCCCAGGACAATGCAGCGGTTCAGGCGGCGTAACGGAGAGAGACCAGATGAAACACGAAATTGTAGAAAAAAATATTGGCCTGATGATTGTCTTTATCATCCTGGTCATTAGCGGCGGTTTTCTGGCGGAAGTACTCCCGCTGTTCTTCCTGAAGGAAGTGAACGAACCCATTGAGGGTCTTGAACCGCTATCCGCGCTGGAACTGGAAGGCCGTGACATCTATATCCGTGAAGGTTGTCACGTCTGCCACACCCAGCAAATTCGCCCGTTCCGCGCCGAAACGGAGCGCTACGGCCACTACTCCGTTGCGGGCGAGTTCGTTTATGAACGCCCGTTCCTGTGGGGTTCCAAGCGCACGGGGCCTGACCTGGCCCGTGTTGGCGGACGTTATTCAGATGCCTGGCAGCGCCAGCACCTGTATGACCCCCGTAGCGTGGTTCCCGAGTCCAACATGCCTGCCTTCCCGTGGCTGTTTAAAGATTTGGTAAACCACAAAGGCACCGCAGCCAAGCTGTCTGCTCTGCAGACTCTGGGTGTGCCCTACACTGACGAGCAAATCGCCAGCGGGCCAGGTGAGGTGGAAGGCAAGTTTGAAATCGAAGCCCTGGTCGCATATCTGCAGCAGTTGGGCACCGTGCTTTCAGACAAGCGGTGATTTGATGGATATTAACGAGTTACGCGGCGTTCATACCCTTTTGGTGATGGCGGTTTTTATCGGCATCATCTGGTGGGCATTCAGTGCCCACCGCAAAAAGGCAAACGAAGAAGCAGCCCACCTGCCGTTCGATGATGACGAGGTGGAAAAGCGTACTCTTGAACAGGAAAAAACGGAGAATAAACAATGAGTACCTTTTGGAGCATCTGGATCAGTGTGATCGTGCTCGTGGTGGTCTTTGGTTGTGCCTGGCTACTCTTCGCAACACGCAAGAGCCAGACAACTGATGTGGAAACCGACCGTACCATGGGCCACTCCTTCGACGGCATCGAAGAGTATGACAACCCGCTACCCAAGTGGTGGTTCTACTTGTTTGTAGCAACTGTAATCTTCTCTCTCGGTTACTTGGCTTTGTACCCAGGACTGGGTAACTTCAAGGGGCTGTTAGGCTGGACGTCGACCAATCAATGGGAAGCAGAAGTTGCTGCAGCTGAAGAGAAGTATGGCCCAATCTATGCGCAATTCGGTCAGACTCCGGTAGTGGAGCTTTCAAAGAATGAAGACGCGCTAAAGATTGGCCAGCGTCTGTTCGCAAACAACTGCGCTGTTTGCCACGGTACTGCCGCACGTGGCCAGATTGGCTTCCCCAATCTGACCGATGGTGACTGGATGTGGGGCGGTTCGCCTGAAGCAATCCTGGAGACCCTGCGCAATGGCCGTATGGGGAACATGCCGGCTAAAGGCGTTATGCCGAACATGACCAATGAGCAAGTGGATCAAGTGGTCAACTACGTTCTTAGTTTTAGTGGTCGTGAAAAAGATGCGGCTGCTGCAGAAGCTGGAAAAGCCGTGTTTGCACAGGGTTGCGTTGCTTGTCACGGACCTGAAGGTAAAGGCATGCAGGCGCTTGGTGCACCCGACCTGACGGACAACATCTGGCTGTACGGCTCTAATTACGAGTGGATCAAAGAGACAGTTCTGCACGGTCGCCAGAACGAGATGCCCGCCCAAAGCGGTCGTCTGTCCAGCGATCAGATTCAGATTCTGGCTGCGTACGTATACAGCCTATCCAACTGACTTTCCTGCCGGGCCAAGCCCGGCATGGTCTGTTCAACCCTGTGTCTGTCTATGCGGGCACAGGCTTGAAAAGATCATCATCAACCTGTTTTTAGGCTCCGCACCTGCGTTTACAGCTCCTTCTGGAGGTACCCATGAGTAATGAAATCCCGGTCAAACAGATCGATCCCTCCTCAGAGCAACCGGGCGGAAAGAAACAACCAGAGACGGTTGAACTTTATGCCAGCCGGAAGAAGATCTACGTTAAAGAAGTAAAAGGTCTGTTCCAGCGCATCCGCACCGTTAGCTTGCTGGTACTTATGAGCATGTATTTCCTGTTCGTATGGCTGACCCTGGACGGAAATCCGCTGATTCATTTTGATCTGCCCGCCCGGGAATTCCACCTCTACGGCGCAACCTTCTACCCCAGAGACTTCTTTCTCCTCTCGGGCATGCTGATAATCTGTGCCTTTGGCCTGTTCTTCATCACCACACTCTTTGGTCGTGTCTGGTGTGGCTACACCTGCCCGCAAACGGTGTGGACGTTTATCTTCATGTGGGTCGAAGAGCGCATTGAGGGCAGCCGGAACAAGCGGATGAAGCTCGACAAAGCCCCGAACACCCGTGAAAAAATGTTCAAAAAATCGACCAAGCATACAATCTGGTTACTCATTGCCTTGCTTACCGGGCTTACGTTTGTCGGCTACTTCTACCCGATTCGCGAACTGATCTCTGATCTTTTCACCCTTCAGGCTAATGGTTGGGCCTACTTTTGGGTTACGTTTTTTACTGCAGCCACTTACATCAATGCTGGTTGGATGCGTGAACAGGTTTGCCTGTACATGTGCCCGTACGCACGTTTTCAGTCTGTTATGTTTGACCCCAACACTCGCATTGTTTCCTATGACCCCAACCGGGGTGAACCCCGCGGCGGTCGTAAAAAGGACGTTAAGCCTGAAGAGGTTGGCCTGGGCGACTGTATTGATTGCGGGCAGTGTGTCCACGTGTGCCCGACTGGCATAGATATTCGTGACGGCCTTCAGTACGAGTGCATTGGTTGTGCACTATGTATTGATGCTTGTGATGAAATCATGGACAAGATGGACTATCCTCGCGGGCTGATTCGCTACACCACCGAGAACGAACTCGAAGGGAAGCCGTCAAAACTCCTTCGGCCCCGTACATTTGGCTATGGCGCCGTTCTTACGGCCATGGTCGGAGCAATAGTCTTCGTAATCGCTACCCGCGTTCCGGCCCAACTGGATGTTCTGAGGGATCGCGGAGCACTGTTCAACTTTAACGGTGAGGGGCGTATTGAAAACTCTTACACCTTGAAAATCGTGAACATGTCGGAAGTACCCCAGACATTTAACTTGTCTGTAAAGGGCCTCGAAGGCATCCGCATCCTGACTCAAACACAGGTGTCAGTAGCAAGTGGCGAAAACCGCTCACTACCGACAGTCGTGGATGTGCCGCCAGAATCGATCCCGCAGTCGAATAACGAAATAATATTCCATGCACAGTCTGGAACGGATGCGTCACTGAAGCTGGAAACTGAAAGCCGATTTGTCGGTCCAACGCAGTGACCCTCAGTGATCACCGTTGGCAATCTGTAAACAGACGAGATTGAGTGTTATGAATCAACAAGCACCTACAGCAACAGTAGCGCCCTGGTATCGGCAGCCCTGGTTCTGGTTCCTGACCATTGCGCCATTATCCGCCATTACCTTTAGCATGTTCATGCTGGTTGTAGCGTCGAACATGAGAGACACTATGGTCACCGATGACTACTCGAAGGAAGGCCGCGGTATCAACCTTGAGATAGCCCGCGACCAGGCAGCTGCAGATATGGGGCTAAACGCTGACATGGCGTTTGAAGAGCGCAGCATCCTGCTGAATGTGAACACACTGGAAGGGCCTGCTGATTTCCCCTACCTGATCCTGAACCTGTTTCACCCAACGCTTTCCCAGAACGACCGCACCATTCAGTTCCGCAGCGACGGCAATGGTCACTACACTGGCAATATGCTTGGGGACATCAATGGGCGCTGGTATTACGAGCTTCGCGGCCCGGACAACCACTGGCGTCTCAAGGGTGAGGCTCGCCTGCCGAGCGACAGCAAGGTTCACATGAGCCCGAAAGGATCTGCCCAAGGGTGAGCCCTGTGGATTGCTTTCATTGCGGCGAGCCAGCTGATGGCGAGCCGCGCATTAGTCTCCAGCTTGATGACGAAACTCGGTTTTTCTGTTGCCAGGGCTGCAAGGCTGTGTGTGAGACCATCCATACTGAAGGCCTCACCGGCTTTTATCAGCTCCGCACACAAACCGCTGTTACTCCTCGCCAACTTACAGCCACTGAGCTGGACAGACTTCGGGAGCTTGACCACCCACTGGTTCAACAAGCATTTGTTTCTCCGGTCAAAGGAGGCCAGGAGGCGCAGCTTCTGATAGGCGGTATCACGTGCGCAGCTTGCATCTGGTTGCTGGAAAACCACCTGAAGAAACAACCCGGTGTGCTCTCTTTTTCTGTGAATCACACAACCCAGCGGGCCAGACTCGTTTGGGCACAGGACAAAGCTGGCCTGAGCGATTTGCTGATTGCCATACATGAACTTGGCTACACGGCCCGCCCCTATCAGCCGGATGCAGTGGAGGATCAGCTCAAAGCAGAGAATCGCTCCATGCTGATTCGCTTGGCGGTTGCGGGCATGGGGACCTTCCAGAGCATGATGCTCGCGTTCCCATTGTATTTTGAGTTGGTCAGCGACCTGTCGCCCGAGCTTGTGTCTTTTTTCCGCTGGTTTGGTTTGCTGGTAGCCACTCCTGTCGTTTTTTACAGTGCTGAATCATTTTTCCGTAATGCGTTAAGGGACTTGAAAACCCGCCATCTGACCATGGATGTTCCAGTCGCTATCGCTATCGGGCTCGCATACGTGGCCAGCGCCTGGGTAACCGTCATGGGCGGTGAAGAGGTGTATTTTGAATCTGTTTGCATGTTCACCTTTTTCCTGTTGCTTGGGCGCTACATTGAAGTGCAGGCAAGATACCGCGCGGGACTCACCGGAAATGCCCTGGCAGGCTTTAACCCAACGGTAGCAACCAAGGTTACCGGCGACGATACAGAGGTTATACCAGCACACGAGGTAAAGCCCGGTGACGTGGTGCGCATTCGCCCTGGAGAAACCCTTCCGGTTGATGGCGTGATTCTTCAGGGCCAGTCGACTCTCAACGAGTCGGCACTGACTGGAGAGTATCTGCCAGAGACTCGGGTTCCCGGGGACACGGTGCATGCCGGTAGCGTTAATGGTGAAAATCCGCTGGATATTCAGGTAGAAAAATCAGGGGCTCAAACACGACTCTCAGGCATTCTGCGGATACTGGATCGTGTGCAGTCGGAAAAACCACCCGTGGCACGCATGGCAGACCGCATTGCAGGAAAGTTTGTGGGCCGCGTGCTGATCCTGGCACCCGTAGTCTGGATTGGCTGGTGGCTGGCGGGGGCAGACAATGCCTTTGATATTACCCTTTCAGTGCTTGTGGTGACCTGCCCTTGTGCTCTATCTCTGGCAACGCCTACAGCAATTACCTCCGCCACAGTCAAACTGCGGCGGCTGGGCTTTCTTCCCACCCGTGGCCATGCGCTTGAGTCCATGAATGCCATCGACACGGTGATCTTTGATAAAACAGGCACACTGACCCGGGGCAAATTGAGCCTGATTGACACCCGCGTTATTGGAAGCAAAGACAAAGACACCTGCTTACGCTTGGCATCTGGCCTGGAGCAGCATTCTGAGCACCCGATAGCACAGGTATTTCATAACCGCCCATCAGCGGCAATTGACAAGGTAAGCAATCACTTGGGCGGCGGACTTTCTGGCCACTTGGGTGATCAGGCACTTTTCATCGGACACAAAGCTTTTGTAGCGCAACACCTCGACGCGCCAGAGCCAGAATCTGAACCTCACACAGGCATGGAAATCTGGCTGGCATCGGACACTGAGTGGCTTGCCAGTTTCTGGCTTGATGATCAGCCCCGGGAGGATGCAGCTCAGGCAGTCAAAGCGCTTCAGTATGCAGGTATCCGAACCTTGCTCCTCAGTGGTGACCGTTCCGGCCATGTTCGCGAGATTGCTGACATGCTGGGTATCGATGAAGCGATTGGCCAAGCTTCACCAGAGCAAAAGCTTGAGGTTCTGCAAAAACTGAAGTCAGAAGGGCATCAGGTAATGATGGTTGGGGACGGCCTCAACGACCTTCCCTCTATGGCTGGTGCAGGTATATCGGTTGCCATGGGCACGGCAGCAGACCTGACGCAGCTGAAAGCAGATGCAGTGTTGCTTAATGGTCAGCTCATGCAACTGGTAGCGGCGCTGGACACCAGCCGCCGCACACGAAAAATCATCCGCCAGAACATGGCTTGGGCATTGGTCTATAACGTCAGCGCCTTGCCACTCGCTGCTGCTGGCCTGGTTCCACCTTGGCTGGCAGCAATAGGCATGTCGCTCAGCTCATTGATTGTGGTGCTCAACGCGTTGCGCCTTGGTACACAACCCCGCATCAAAACTCACAGCAAAAAATTGCAAGTTGGCGCGCAGGTTGCGCCCTGATACCTTGAACATCTGGTTTTAATTATGAGGTTTATTCCGTGGAAGTCGTAGTGTTCCTGATACCGGTGATGCTGATTTTGGTGGTGATGGGCATTCTGCTGTTTTCCTGGGCCGTCAAGAATGGTCAATACGATGATCTGGAGGGCCCGGCACACCGGATTTTATACGATGATGACAAAGACATGATTCCTGAGGAGGCGCGAACAGAGGAGCAAAAAAAAGCTGAAGATTTACCCAGCGAGGGCGCCCAGGATCAAGATGGAAGTTCTGAGGTCAAGCCTGGCCAGCCATGACTCCGGAACTGTATCTAAGCTATCCCAGTGCTTTTCTTATCGGACTGCTTGGCAGCACCCACTGCCTTGCCATGTGCGGAGGTATAAGCGCTTCTCTCTCAATGGCGCTGCCCGTTGGCAAGGGGTTTCGCATACGGCAGTCGGTACTACTGCTTGCCTATAACATTGGGCGAATCGCCAGTTACGCACTGATTGCGGCACTGATCGCGCTGCTTAGCACAACCGCTGCAAATCAATGGACACAGCTCGGCATAGCGCTACGTTCGGTTGCAGGTCTACTGTTGATAGCTATGGGGCTATCCATGGGGCAATGGTGGCAGGGTATTCGCTATGTGGAGCGCATTGGCGCTCCGCTCTGGAAGCGCTTATCGCCCCTCGCCAGCCGAATTCTACCAATTAATCATGCGGGCCAGGCACTCGCTCTCGGCGCCCTTTGGGGTTGGCTGCCATGCGGGCTAGTGTACAGCACGCTGGGCTGGGCAGCCTTACAACCTACAGTGGGTTCTGCCGCACTGACCATGGTATTTTTCGGGTTGGGCACCCTGCCCTCCATGCTCGGCGCAGGTTATGCTGCAAACTGGATCAGCGGGTTAAAAAGCAATCAGGCATTCCGCAAATTCACCGGAGCCCTGCTGATTCTCTTTGGGCTCTGGACGCTGCCGCTTATGGCACTGATTGGTCATTAAGCCGATCTTTCGACCTCCCAACGGGTGAACCCGATGGGCGCTAGATATTCAAAACATCCAGGCGGCCATAGCTTTGCTCCGTGCCTTGCTCGGGCGTAGCAGTCTGAACGGCCTGGCGCACACCGCCCAGGCGCTTGCCCTCACGAAAATCATAAAGATTGGGGTCTGCAAGGTGCGAGGGTTCAACGTTACATAAGGCCCGGAACATGGATTCAAGCCGGCCTGGATGCTGCTTGTCCCACTGCTGAAACATGTCCTTGATAACCTGTCGCTGGAGATTTTCCTGAGAACCACAGAGGTTACAGGGGATGATCGGGAATTCCCTGAGTTCTGCGTATCTGGCGATATCCTTCTCTCGGCAGTATGCCAGTGGCCGAATTACCGTATTACGCCCATCATCGCTGTGCAGCACTGGCGGCATGGTTTTCAGCTTTCCACCGTAAAACATATTCAGAAACAGGGTTTCCAGAAGATCATCACGATGATGGCCCAGTGCGATCTTGGTCACACCCTGCTCTTCGGCAAAATTGTAGAGAATACCGCGCCGCAGCCGCGAGCATAAACCGCAGGTGGTTTTCCCCTCAGGCACCTTGTCTGTAACGATGCTGTATGTGTCTCTCTCGATGATGTGATATTCAATTCCCATAGCGCCCAGGTATTCCGGCAAAACTTCTTCCGGGAAACCCGGCTGCTTCTGGTCCAGGTTGACAGCAATCAACTCGAACGATACGGGTGCGCTTTTCTGCAAATTGAGAAGTATGTCCAGCATGGCGTATGAGTCCTTGCCTCCAGACAAACAACACATTACCTTGTCGCCGGCTTCAATCATCGAAAAGTCAGAAATTGCCTGGCCAACGTCACGGCGCAGGCGTTTTTGCAATTTATTTTGCTCCAATTTCAAATTACGTTCGTATACTGAACTATAAGTGTGTTCGGAGCTGTCATTTATTACTTCGGGCATATCTTTCGGGTTCAGTGGGGAAATGATCGTGAGATTATACGCATCCACTTCTTTCAGGGACAGGTTACTAACATGGATATGTTGAGCTCAGGGAAAGAAACTATCGGTAAGCGCGAGCTTAACCGCAGACGTAATCACGCCTCAATACTCAGTGCAGCACGAATCTGCTTCCAAGAGAAAGGCTATGAGAACACGACGATTCGTGACCTAATCAAGAAAACGGATCTGGCCTCGGGTACCTTCTACAACTATTTTCGCAGCAAGCAGGACATCTTTGCTGCTCTGCTCACAGACTTCCTTAGCGGCTTGAATGAAAACCTCTCGAGCTCACGGCGCTCTGCAGAAACATTTGAGGAATTTATTCAGCGCTCCTATTTTGCGCTCTACAGTGCCACCGCAAGGGATCCTCTGGTATACGAGCTTGCTCACCGTAACGATCGCGCTCTTAAAGAACTGTTTGGTTCGCGCATTCTCGAATTGATTTTGATATCCCTTGAAGATGATGTTCGGGATGCCATTACCCATAACATCTTGCCTGATGTCGATCCGGAATTTCTTTGCGCTATTTTCTTCGGCGTTGCTTACGAGACCAGCCTTTTGGTTGCAAAGCGGGTTCACCAACATCCGGAGCAAACCGAGATTGAGGTAAAACGGGCGACCGATCTTTCGATCGCCCTGTTCAAAGGGGGACTTCCTGGGATGAGCAACCTTCCCTGAACGCAGCCGGTAATCTAACATTGCTGCTATGAAGATCACATCGGCCTCTACGGCCACGACACAAAGGCTAGCCGAAAATTCGTCCGAAAAACTGCTGGAACAACAAATTCAGCATATGCTGGTGGCTGTTGAGCATGAGCTCCGCAGCTCGCCGGCAGGCATAGATGAGCTCTCCCTGATCAAAAAGCTTCAACGTTCGCCCTGGAATCTGATTGGCGATCTGGAGTTCCACGACGTCCAAAAGCTATACCCGGTGCACTTTTTGCTGTTCCACGTGCTTTACCTTCTCAGAGACACTCTGGCACAGGCAGGTGAGTGCCTGCATATCTCGCCCTTGTGTATTCGCATTGAGCGGCAGGACACAATCGCCGGGAAAGGTGTGCCTGGTAAAGTGGACAACCTGCGCACCTTTTACCTGGATCTGGCACAGTACGAGTTGCCGAAAGAAACTGTTCAACAGATGATGGACCGGTTCTGGGCGGGCTACACAGGCTCAGGACCCGGCAAGCCAGAGACCTTACAGGCAGCAAGAGTTCTTGGATTCGAGTCCATTCCCGACAGCTTTAATACGGTGAAGCAGGCATTTCGACGGGCCGTAATGCAGGCTCATCCAGATCGCGGGGGAGAAACAGAGGCGATACAGTCGCTTAACCAGGCATTTGCCATTCTCAAAACACATTTCAGCCAAATGGTGGAGCAGATATGAACGCAAGAAAAACCCGGTTATCAGCCGCCCTGATATCACTCATTCTGGCGAGCTTTTCCGTAAAAGCTGATCTGGTGGTGCTTCAATATCATCACATTAGCGAATCTACTCCGCCTTCAACTACGACCTCTGAATCACTGTTCAAAGCCCAACTGGACATGATTTCCGAGATGGGGCTTGCAGTTGTTGATTTACACGATGCCACGAGCAACCTGTTTTCTGAAACGCCATCGACAGACCAGCGCATCGCAATCACCTTTGACGACGCATACGAATCAGTTTACAGCACAGGTGTGGACATCCTCCACGAGCGGGGTTTGCCCTATACGATTTTTGTAGACACAGCCGCCGTAGGGAACCATGGCTACATGACATGGGCGCAACTGAAAGAAGTGGCCGCAAAAGATGGGGTAACAATTGCGAACCACAGTGCCGGGCACGGTCACCTGGCACGAAAGCCGGGAGAGTCAGAAGCTGACTGGAAGAAACGAATAACTCTTAGTCTGGATACGGCACAGGCTGAACTTGAACAAAAACTTGGGGCTGCACCTCCCCTGTTTGCATACCCTTATGGCGAATTCGACGAAGCCCTTGAAGCAGAAGTCGCCAAACGTGGCTGGTACGGGTTCGGCCAACACTCCGGCGCTACGGGGCCGCTTTCGGGTAAGACCCGGTTGCCACGATTTCCTATGGCCAACACCTATGGGCAACTCAATGGCCTTAAAGACAAGCTGAACAGCAAAGCCTTTCCCATAAACACCAACAATCTGCCTGATGGCATCATGGAGGCCAACCCCCCAACGCTTACCCTACCTCTCGCGGATGAAATTCAACCTGCCAGGCTAACCTGCTTTGCTTCGGGTATGGGAAGAATCGATTTCAAGGTGGCCGAGAATCACATCGCAATCAAGGCACCCAAGCCTTTCAATAGCCGCCGATTCCGCTATAACTGCACTCACCCGGCCAAAGAAGGCGGTTTTTACTGGCTGTCGCAACAATGGCTGGATTTGAGCAAACCGGAGGACTGAAGCACCTAGGGGGCGTCCACTGTGGTCAGCCCGATCTCACCTGAGGTCACATGGGGTATTCTAAGGAGGCCATGGCGGGTTTCGATAACTGTCTGGCCCTGCAAATCCACATCCCGGGTAAAGAGGAGCATCCAATGTTCCTTTTTACGGGTGTTTGAAACCGGTATGTGAGTTTCCAGATACCCACGGCGGTGCCAATTCTCGGGTTCAAAATCGGAAACCATATCGGTTACCAAACGCAGCGGCTTCAATTCGCTATCGAGAAACAACACGGATAGCACCACAACACCCTTGTTAGCATAGGATCGTACGCGATACATTTCGCCGCCAATCCGGTCTGTCTGGGGCAAGGCAATCAATTGGTAAGGACTCACCCCGGTAAGAAACCGATGTTCCGGAGAACTCTCTTCCAAGCGTACGCCAAATTCACGCCCTTCCTGCCAGCGTTCATGAGCTTCCGTGTTCAGGGTGTTGCAACAGGTCTCGGAAAACCGGGTCAGATAATCAACACCCGTTTCTTTTATCCCCAGAATGGCAAAAGCGTCGGGATCGTGACCAGGCACAGGAGCGGATTCAGCCAGTACGGCGCCGGCCAGATACACCGTTGCCGGAGTCGCACCCACGGCTGGCACAGTAGCGCCCTTTTCCTCATCCGTTCGGGTGTCTGGCTGATAGTAGGTAGTCCGAAGGGTACCGTCAGCATCACGCCACGTAAAATAAGGCTGCTCATCCCCATCGCGCACGTATCCCTTACGCCTTAACTCTTCTGCGTCCGGATAGTTGGCGGTCGTAAATTCCTCTTCGACAGTATTCTCACTGACAGGCGACTCCTGAGCGGGCGCCTCGACTATGGGCGAGTATCGCACACGCCCTTGCTCATCCACCCAGGAAAAATAACCTTCCTTGTCTGATACCGTTGACCCACCAATCTGACAGCCGGATAGCGCCGTACCAAGAACCATGCATGCAACAACTGTCAGTAATTTACGTGTGGTCACGGATACGCCTTTTTGAGCACCAAACGGCGTGCCGTCAGAATTTTTTCCGAAAGCTGAGGCCTGCCATCACAACGCGGAGAGATGTTTTCACATCCAGACCTGCGTATGGGTTATAGATAATATTGGTAATATTATCGCAGTTAATATTACAGCTGGTATTTGCCGGAATCGACTCTACAGAATGCAGATAACTGAGATTCATATCAATTTCTGTATTTTTATCCCATTTATACCCCATTCCAACACTGTACAGGTTGGCACCACCAAAAGGGGCCATAACCGAGCGTTGGTCGTCCGGTATTACAGAATCCCGGATCTCGACACCGGCTCTCAGATCAAGGCGTGAGGATGCGTGAAACTCTGCACCAAAGGCCCAGTTCCATTGGCTGGAGAAACCCAGTGGTAATCGTATGGTGTTCGGCGTGGCGTTGTCCGGAGAAAGGATTCGCGCTGCATTGAGGAATTCAAGATTACGGTCAAAGCGGAACAAAAGCGCATCCCACTGGGCATAATCTGTCCAACCAACGTCTACGTTCAACGTGAGTTTCGGGTGAACATCAACGCTTATACCGGTTTGAAAATGTTGGGGGTAAACCAGATCCATGCTCACGTTACCGGACTCTCTGGGCGCACCCGAGGGCAAGCTCAGAATGGCAGAAGTAATAGCGCCCAAAACCGATCCGTTAACACTCTGCCAGAACCCGGACCAGTCATCGGTGTACTCTATCTCAAAAGTGCCCTTCATGTTCATTTGGGCTTCGGAGGTATAACTTGCCCCCCAGGCAAACCAGTCCACCGGCTCCCACATAACGCCAAGCGTGTAGGTTGGCGAAAGGGTTTCCTGAACATTGATCGACAAGGCACCAATATCGTCCCAAGGCCCTACGTTACCACCACAAAGTGCCAGCCATGGCGCCAGGGGTTCATCACCACTTTCACAGTTGAAAGCGTCTTGCAGAACTTCTGCCACGCCAAGCAGCATGTTAGGAGCTCGCATGTACTGGTCTGCAGCAATACCCATGTGAGACAGGTGTATCCCGGCACCTACAGACCACTCATCATTGATTTTGTAACCCACAGTTGGTGCAAGGTACGTTGTGCGCTGTAGTGCAGTTGCCTGGGGCTGATAACGGCCAGGGTCATCTTTTTCACGATAAAAACCTGCTGCCATTGGCAAATAAAACGCATTACCAAACGTCAGCTTGGAACCTGGAGGATTGATACTGAAACCTGCCGAAGGCGCTATAGCAGGCCCTGGGGGCATGCGCAAAATTCCGTAGCCGGGTACATAAAGCGCCACATTGTTGGCGTGACTGTGGGTGTTTGCAACCGGGTCTCGCTGCTTTCCTGTAAGCGGGTCAGTTTCCAGGCCATCAATACCAAATATTTCGTAGCCATCTGGCGCATTAAAATCAGCATCAATGTCCATATAGATGCTTAACAGGTTCACTTCAAACTGACGGCCATCCAGCTTGGTCAGGCCGGCCGGGTTGTAGTGAATCGCCATTAGTCCAGGTGGATCCGCCGTGACAGCGTTACCCAGCGCCAGAGCTTTGGGGTGAATGGTCAGGTTCTGCGCGAGCTGGGCCTGTACTCCACACGAAAGCGTTGTGGCTACCATTGCCGCTAGAATCTGCCGCTTGTGGCTGTTATGTCCCATGAAGTCCTACCCTTCCCTTTAAATTGTCAGCGGCGCTATTCACTCTTTGAGGCCGGAGAAATTAATGGGTAGGGACACACCCAGGGAGAAGTCCGGGGTGTCCTCCGTCAAGCCGATACCAAGGCTGGTGTTTATTATTGTGGTATCGCTGACACGGGTTCCCAGTGACATACTCAGGAAACCGCTCATCTGGTCCTGGGCCATTGCCTGGTCGCCATTGGAGAACGTGAGAATAGTTTCGTCGCTGTAACTCAGCTGAGCTGAAATGCTCAGGGATATATCGTAGGAAAGCGAATATGCGAAACCGGCAGAGCCGGAGAGCCCAAACCCTGGCTCAACTTCTTCAAGCAGCCGCGCACCACGAACCTGTTGCAGATCCTTGGCTGGCAGGTTATAGGTCGCACTGACCGACCCGAACACAACAACCGGATCAAGTACCTTCGAAAGACTCGCCCCGCCACCAATGGAGTAGTAGCCACTACCCGTTGAAAGCTGCTCATTGATATCTATCTCGTAGGGGCTGACACCGGTTTTACTGCTGAAGGTACCGAACAGTGTTGTCGACATCTTGCCAGGCACATAAGCAAAGGGCTGCCAGCGGCCGGTGAAAGAAATATCACCAAAATCGTAGGTGTTCAGCTCATCCTGAGAATCGTACTTTACGACCAGAGGAATCCGTGTACCAATGGTGAAGTTGTCCAGCAAACCATAGTCGTAAGAAAACGAGTTGGTAAAGTTGTGAGTTGCCGAAGGTACTACATCGAGATTGCGGACGGAGCCATTTGTAATGGCAAGATCCAGACGTTGGTCGGCAGTGTAAGAATAATCAAACGAGTAGTTCAGGGAGTGACTGCCCTTTTTCTGCAAGGAGTAGTTTTTCTCCGCTGCCTGAAACACCTCTTCAAGCTGACGCGAAGAATCCTCATCACCCTCCTGCTTTGCGAGCGCGTCCCTCGCCTGGCCTACATTGTCATCCTGCGCCAGGGCCGTGCCCGGAAGCATACCTGCCGCGGAAACAAGGATAAGACCTCGCATAAACCAACGATTCATCCTGACTCCCTTATTTTTTATTGGTAATGGTTCTGAGCCGGGCATGCCGCCCAACCAATGTTAGTTGCGACGGTAATGCAGTTGCTTTCTTGTATTCTCAACACTGCCGTCCGGATTGTTTTTCTGGCGTTCCAGCAAATTCTGAATGCGCCTGGCGGTAGACTCATAAAATTCTGGCATACGCTCCAATGCCAGCAGCGTCATTGTCTGATCGTCTACAAAGCGCAAATCCTCTTCCTTCAACTCAAGGTTATCCAGTGGCTTATCACTGCCGGGGAAAACAATGAAAAGTACGTTGTCGTCCCACTTTTCCTCAAACTGAGCCAATGTAAAAGACAGATTGCCTACCGCAGGATCGGCCAGGTATACGCGATCATCACGGATGGTTCTGAGCACAACAAAATGCTTGAAGCCTGCATGGTGGATAGGAACAATGGCCGGGTGGTCCAGGTCAATCAGGTCGTCAATCGTGGCGCGGAAGCCGCCAGAGGGGTAACCCAAGGCTGTTACAAGCCGCTTCATATCGAGCATGGAAAAGGCTCGGCGGGAGACGATACGATCGCTTTCACCGTAATGCAGGAGGCCTTCCATCACCTGGCGCTCTGAAAGGTTGCGCCCAAGATAAAAGTTCAGGATTGTAGTTAAAGCTGCACTACCACAACTGTAGTCGTAGGCCTGACGCACTATATTGCGGAATTTCTGCTCAACCAAAGGCTCAATACGAAAACCTGTGAGCAGTTCCACGGGGCTGGAATCAACCTTATGCTCGATTACAACGGCCCCCTTTTCATAAGGCACCTCCATAGTGGCTTCCTGCACTATGGCGAACGTGAGAATGGATCCAGCGAGCACAAGCAGCATGTCAGACGAAATCCCTGTTTTTGTTATCCATGACATTTTTTGGATTACATATTGTTACGGCAAGATACCGAAATAGCTGCGAGTTTAAAGATAACTGTGCCTCAAATCTGGTGCTGCAACGGCACGTTAACTGAAGACGGTTCTCAAAACGGGGAAGCTGAGGCTGCCACTGATATGGTTAGGCGGTAACGGGTACGCAAAACAACACGCATCCGCACTCAGCTCAAATGGTGAACACGAAGTCCAGAAGCAGGTAGCACAGAAGAGTAACCACGATCATTCCGATGATATTCAGGGCAAACCCGGCACGAATCATATCGCCTATTCTCATATGGCCACTGGAGAACACGATTGCGTTGGGCGGAGTGGCTACTGGCATCATGAACGCACAACTGGCGGCAATGGCAGCCGGAATAGTGAGCAGGAGCGGCGATGACTCCTGAGAAACCGCCAACGCCCCCAGAAGCGGCAGAAACGCTGCGGCAGTTGCCGTGTTACTGGTAACCTCAGTGAGAAAAATAATGACTGCGACAACCAGAATGATCATAACGATCACCGGCAGCGCGCTTGCGACACCCATGCTGGCGGCTATCCAGCTTGCCAGCCCGGAGCTACTGATTACTCCGGCCATGGCAAGACCGCCACCAAACAGCAGAAGTACACCCCACGGAATCGCTTTGGCCGTATCCCAATCGAGCACAAACGTCTGGGTTCGCACGTTGACCGGGATGATGAACATGGCGATAGCGGCGGAGATGGCAATACCTGTATCGCTTAGCCAAGGCATGATATTCGCGGAAAGCAATGGTCTGAAAATCCAGGCGCTGGCTGTCAGCACGAACACGACAGCCACCATTTTTTCGCCCCGAGTCATGGGGCCCAAAGCCTTTAGCTCGTCCCGTATAGCCTGGCCCGCACCGTTCTGCGCGGTCAGACCAAAATCCCTGCGTGTCAGCCACCACCAGATCAAAACCAGCATCACCGCAGCAACTGGTACACCCAACAGCATCCACTGAGCGAACCCGACCGAGACTCCCTGGGTTTCACTCAGATAGGCTGCCAGCAGTGCATTGGGCGGCGTCCCTATGAGCGTGGCAATACCGCCTACACTGGCCGAGTAGGCTATGGCCAGCAGCAGTGCCGTGGCATAACGCTGAACATTTTCGTGCTGGCCGTTGCCCATCATGGCAATTACCGACAAACCAATAGGGAGCATCATGATGGCAGTTGCGGTATTGCTGACCCACATGCTCAGGAAAGCGGTGGCCAGCATAAAACCTGCAATCTGGCGTTTAGGCTCGTTACCAACCGCCTTGAGTGTCATCAGGGCAATACGGCGATGAAGTTCCCAGCGCTGCATCGCCAGGCCCAGGGTAAATCCACCCAGGAAAAGAAAGATGATCGGATTGGCGTAAGGCGACGTCGCCTGGGAAATGCTTCCCAAACCAAGCCCTGGCACCAGCACAATGGGCAGCAGAGCCGTGGCAGGGATCGGGATGGCTTCCGTTGACCACCAGGTTGCCATGAGCAACATAAGGCCCAATGCAGACCAGGCCTCTGGTGTCATGGACTCCGGAGGTGGCAAGAGTACTGTCACGAGAAGAAATCCGGCCCCCAGAAACAGACCAATCAGCCGGCTTTTAGGATAACCTTGCGAAACCTCCGTTATCGGTTGTTCAAGCATGCAAACATTCCATGCGCTTCATTCTTTTGCTATTCCTCGTTCCTACTCTTGCGTATCAGCCTGGTTTTCAGCGCAGGCGATGCAAACCGTGGTGTAAGGCAATACCTGGAGCCTTCGGGGGTCAATAGTTTCGTCGCAGACCTCACAAACATCACCCAGCCCGTGGTCGATGCGCTCGAGTGCTGATTTTATCTGGGCAAGCTCAGCCCGGGTTTCGGTTTCCAGCGAATCCACCACTTCATCATTCTGGATTTGCTGGGCCTGCTCGACAGAATCCTTGTCGAGTGCTCCACTTTCACGGTGCTGATGGGCCTCATAGCGGCCCAACCTCTCTGTCAGATCCTCTATCAGAGTTTCAAGTTCCGCTTTGCGATTGCTCATATAACACCTCCCGGGGTCCAAAAACGGCCCTTCCCATACTGCTAAGCAAAACTACAGTATAGGACGAACACTGGATTGATGTTTGTCATGAATATGGCATGCTTATCAGGACACAATAGAGCCGATGTCAAAATGAATGCAAAGGAGCTGTCCCAATGAATAACGACATATTTGAAAAAGCCACACGCCTAAACCAAACACTTTTTGACCAGTTCAGCAAAGCTGCAGAAATGCAGATGAGCGCCTTCCGCCGATACGCTGACGTGACCATGCAGCAGGCAAAAAAAGTATCGGAAGTTCGTAGCCTGGATGAACTTAAGACAGTCACAAGCGACCAGGCAGATACCTTGAAAACCATGAGTGAGCAGATGACTCAGGACTGGAAAGAGTGGCAAAGCTACCTCACTGAAGCCCGTGAAGCAATGCAGAAAGCTGTCTCCGGGCAGACCGAAGAAACTCCCGATTCCAAAGAGTAGGAGCGCACTATGCTGGGTCTGCTTGAAAAAACGACTGCTCGGTTAGTTAACACATTTGACTCAAAGGTACGCGAAGGCCAACAGCAACTTGAGAAGCTGCTTGGAGGCTCTGGCGTTATGGATGCTGCCAAACTCTCCACTCTGACGCAAATGTCTGATGCGTACAGAGCCATGGCACAAGACCTGCTGCTCAACCCGCTGCGCTTTGCCAGTGCAGAACTGGATCTTGCCCGCAAGCAAGCAGCCTTGGGCGCCTATACTTATGGCCGACTAACCGGGCAGGAAACAAAACAAGTTGCCCCAGCAGAACCAGATGACCGCCGCTTCAATGCAGAGGAATGGCACAAACAGCTGCCGTTTGATGTCCTGCACCAGTTGTACCTGATCAACTCCCAGGCGTTTCTGAGCTGGGTAGAAAACATGGAAGGCGTACCGTCCAAAAGCCGCGACCAGATGCTGTTTTATGCCCGCCAACTCACCAGCGCCCTTTCCCCTTCGAACTTTTTGCTGACAAACCCGGAAGTTCTGAAAATAACCTGGGAACAAAAGGGAATGAACCTGGTAGATGGAGGCCGGCAATTTATCGACGACTTCCGCCAGAACCCCTCGCTTTTCAACGTTGGCATGACGGATCGCTCTGCCTTTGAAGTCGGAGTGAACCTTGCAACGACTCCAGGCAAAGTAGTGTTTCAGAATGATCTGATTCAACTCATCCAGTATACAGCGGCAACGGAAAGCGTAAGCAAGCGCCCTCTGCTTATTGTGCCGCCCTGGATCAACAAGTTTTACATTCTGGACCTCTCGGCCCGGAATTCCTTTATTCAATGGTTGGTGAACCAGGGCCAGACGGTTTTCGTCGTTTCCTGGCGCAACCCTGGGCCAGACATGAGAGACAAAAGCTGGGACGACTATATGGTGGAAGGTGCATTAGCCGCCATGGATGCCGTAACAGCTGCCACCGACGAAGAACAAATGAACCTCCTCGGATACTGCATTGGTGGAACACTTCTGGCTTCAACCCTGGCCTGGCTCAAGAAAAAAGGCAGAAACCCCGTTGTCAGTGCCACCTATCTGACCAGCATTCTGGATTTCTCCGATCCTGGCAGTATTGGTGTATTCATCAACGAGCACTCTATCCGTGGCATTGAGCGCATGCTTGAACAAAAGGGCTATCTCGATGGCCGGGCCATGGCATTTACGTTCAATCTGCTACGGGAAAATGAGCTTTTCTGGTCGTTCTGGACGAACAACTACCTCAAAGGAAAGAAGCCAGCAGCGTTTGATCTGCTGTACTGGAACACTGATGGCACGAACCTGCCTGCAAAAATGCACAGCTTTTATCTGCGGGAAATGTACCTGAACAACCGTTTGGTTGAGCCGGATTCACTGACCATGGCTGGGGAAACCATCAACCTGAGTGAAATTGATGTACCGTCATTTTTCCTTTCAGCCCGGCAGGACCATATTGCCAAATGGAAAACGACGTATAAAGGTGCTTTGGTTCATGGCGGTGATGTCCGCTTCGTGCTCTCCGGCTCTGGCCATATCGCCGGAGTTATCAATCCGCCATATAAAGAAAAATATGGCTACTGGACCAACAACACCCTGAGCAAGGATGCTGATGAGTGGCTCGAAAATGCAGAGCAACACCCGGGATCATGGTGGCCTCACTGGCTGGAGTGGTTACAGGATTACTCAGGCGATTCGGTTGCTGCCAGAGTGCCTGGAGATGGCAAACTCGCAGTGATTGAAGACGCTCCTGGGAGCTATGTTCGAGTGAAGGCTGCAGAAGCTGCAGCAAAACGCGCTTCGTAGAAATCCGTTAGTACAGTAGCGACCTGAGCTGAGGGCAAGTTTAGTGCCCTCAGCTGTCAGCTGGACAGCAGTTCAATTGGGTAGCGGATGGTGGTGCGGTCTACCCCAGGCTTGGATCCAAAATCCACAAGCAGTAAACGGTTGCAGATTTTATTCTCCAACCCAGGTTCGCCCAGTGTTGATTCAACCACAGAGCATCGGGAAACACTGCCGCTGGACTCAATCACCAACTCAGGTGTAATACTGCCCTGCAGTGATGGTTTACGACGAAGCTCGCGATTATAGATGCTATAGATAGCAGATTTGTTAGCATCCATGGTGCGCCTTAACTCTTCTTTGCTACGAGTGCGGGAAGCAACTTCTTGCTTTTCGCGCCGCGCATTTTCTTTGGCTTTCGCCACACGAGCCGTCTCCGCCACTTCCGCCCTCTTACGCTCAGCCAAAGCAATCTCACGAGTTTCACGCTCAAGCGCAACCTCGGCCACTCCAGCACTCTTTGTACTGGCGGTGGCTCGGGCTGCAAGCGTGTCTTCTGCTTTTCTGGTGATCGGCTTAGCTGTTCGCGTAACCGGCGCATCCAGTTTTATGGAGCTGGCGAGGGTACTCAGCTTTGTCAGTTCGTTGCCCATCGCGAGAATGCCCGTGTTCTTTGCTTTTTCGCGAGCCTTGGCCACAGCTTCAGGCTTCGGCTTCTCCTTTACCTCTGGCTTTGGCGGCAGCAACTTGGGCTTTGGCTCAAGCTTGGGCTCCGGTTTTGCCACTTCAACCGGCTTCTCTTCCGGTTTCACCTCAGCCTTTGGCTCTGGCTCCGGCTTTGGCTCGGGCAGAACCGGCTTGGGAGGCTCTTTCTTCTCCACAAGCAGCTTAGCCAACTGAGGCGGTAAGGCTTCACGCTCTTGTCGATCTTTCTCTGGCAGTTCGACCCAGCTCACATAACCTGCAAAAACCACGAACAGGGGCGCTACAACCAGCGCAATGGAAAGCAGCCGCCGGCGTTCTCCGCGCTCACCGCTCCACGGCAATCCGTACCGGTTTTCTGACATCCTCAGGGTCGAACGCTGGGTCATGCTCCGGCTCCCTCTTTCGTGCGCTGGTTAACTGCCAGAGAAATGCTGGCATACCCTGCATCCACACAGGTCGACATGATCTTCTTGAGCAAATCGTAAGGCAGTTCGCGGTCAGCCAGAATCGTTATCGCCCGCCCAGCTTCTGGTGCTGGCTGGGTTGAACGACTGGCCTGGTAATCCAGCTCTTGCTTCAGGCCGGGCTCAACCTGCCCTTCAAGTGCCTGCAGTACCTCACGTTTGATAACAGCACGTCCGTTTACCAGAATATCCTGGTCGGTTACGGTCAGCGCCAGCACATCACCGGGTGGCTGCACAGCAGACGAGTCCGGCAATTTGATGGTGCTGCTCTGGTTAAGCACTTGCACATCAGACGAGGAGTTAACCATCAGAAAGAACACCAGAATCGTAAAGATATCCATCAACGACACCAGGTTCATCTTGCTCTGGTTCTTGTTGCGCCTGTGGTGACGCTTCTGGCGGCGGGCTTTTGCTGATTCTTTCATGACTGCCCCCCTGCCTGTTCTGCGTTTTCAGTGCCCTCTTCAGGCGCATCGCCCAACGAGATTTCCGGAAACAGCTCTGCCTCTACCAGGTTGCCTGCAACGACCGCATCGTAGGAGCGGACGGTATCCATAACACTGACCAACACCTGATACGAGGTCTCCCGGGAAGGCATGATAATCACGTCCTTTTTCTCCGGAATACGACTCTTAAGCTCTTTCATGACGTCTTTAAGCAGGGCGTAATCGTACTCACCTTCACTCTGCTCAATCGCTTTGATCACTCCACCCTGATTATCTGCAACCACCAGGCTATCGGAGTGAATAACCACTTGTATCTGCAGCTCTTCAACCTGCTCTGTCGCAAGGCTTTCACCCGTGGGAAAGTTGAGCTCAAGCACACTGGTGTGTGCAAACACCATGTTCAAAAGCAATACCGGCACCAGCACAATCATGAGATTCATGAATGGCGTGATATCGAGATCCGGTTCGCTTTGTAATCGACGATGCTTACGTCTCATAGCCTGAAATCCTTTAGCTGATTATCAGGCCGACGCTGCCGCCGGGGCAGAAGAAGGTGCAGCCTGAGGCTGGGCAGTCGGGCGAACACCAGAGCCGTCGCTGAGCAAATTGAGCACCTTGATGCCGGCCATTTCAAAACTATCTACAATTTCGTTGGTCTTGGTTTGCAGAACGGAATGAACCAGCAGCATGGGGATAGCCGACATAAGGCCAAACGCCGTGGTGTTCATTGCCACGGAGATACTCTGGGAAAGCAGGCTGGCTTTTTGCGCGGGGTCGGCAGCGGCCACAGCTGTAAAGGCGGCAATCAGGCCGATAATGGTGCCCAACAGGCCCAGCAGTGTTGCGATATTGGCCAGTGTTGCCAAGTACTGGGTGCGCTTTTCAAGGCGCGGCATCACATCCAGCAGCCCTTCTTCCATAGCGTACTCGATGTCTTCACGACCCTGCCGGCGTGCCAATCTCTGAAGGCCATAACCAATCATGGTAGACATGCCCGTGCCGGATTCCTGAGCGTAATTGAGTGCACCCTTGAAATCTTTCTTCGCAATCATCTGGTGCAGTCGGTTGAAATCCCGGCGATTAGTGATCTTCTGGGCAGACAGGTATACGTATCGCTCAATGGCCACAATGAGACCGATAATCAGCACAACGGCTATCGGAAACATAAAAAAGCCACCTTCCTGGAAAAAGCGAACGGCGGTATCGATCATTTTTTAGGCACTCCATGGTTCGGTTTTGGAACAGTCTAAGCGCTACGGTACTGCAAAGGGGTTAAGTTTGCGGGGGTCTGTGTTGCGGTTTGTTGTAGTTTGCACTCGAACACAGAAACACTGTGACGCACCTCTCACTGCCGGTCGGATTTCACTGGGCCTTCAAGGTGTTGCCTCTACATTGTCTACAGAAGTGTTTTCCATTTTGAATACATCGTGGTAGCGGACAAGGCGTTGAAATTCGTAGCGATTCAGGGGAGCAAATGCCTGCTCCACCAGCAATTGCTCATCGGGCGCACGGAGTTCATCCACCGTCGGTGGCTGCCAGGGCACCAGATACATCACTGTCGGTACCTCCTGGTCACCACGAATTCGGGTGCCTTCAATGGTTACTACCCCGGAATCCTGAGCCTGAACCGGCGAAATGCACAACATGGCCAGGACTGGCAGCAGAAGGCTTCTGAAGATATTGTTCATGCTTTGCCTCTTGCGTCAGATTCTGTTTTTCGCATCGAATATCCAATCCTTCAGCCGCGGATCCGGCTCTTCAGCAAGCTCTTTATACTGTTCATACAAAGGCAGCGCCTGTTCAGGCTTGCCCAGGTATATATCGAGCAAAAATGCTAGATTAAGTACGGCTGGCAAGTAGTCTGGGTCTACCGCAAGAGCTTCGCGGTAACGTGCGTCAGCCAAGGTGAATTCGCCTGAGTGCCTGGCAATAACACCAAGGTTGTTGAGAGCAACCAAATGCGATTGATCCAGAACCAGAACCTGCTCAAACCTCAGTTGTGCCAACTCCATATCACCCGCCTGCATCGCCAGGAGTCCCAGATTAGCTATGGGCCCGCTGCGGTCGGGATGTTCTGCTGCCAGTTTCTCAAACCGCACTCTGGCCTCATCAACATCTCCATTTTCCATTAGCACTACTGCTTGTGAAAATGCCTCCTGCAATCGTATTTCCGCTTCTACAGCAGATGCTGCTGCCTCATCAGGCGCCACCTCTCCCTCTGGTGCCAGCGCGCAGCCACCCAGCAGCAAGAACAAGACAAACGCTGAGACCAGTTTGCTACCCCAAATCATTGACGACTCCAGCGGTAACCTCGGGTTTGTTATAGCGACCGGGAAGCAAGCGGCGCAAGGATTCATAACTGCGCTTCACCCATTCATCAAAGATGCCCTCGCGGGCCCGGCGGATGTTCTGCTCATGGATATCAATGGCATTGTCTTCGAACGGATAGGCCTGTTCTTCCAGCAGTAACTCGTATTGGGCGAGTTCCAGTTGGCTAAGCCCTTCCGGGCGCTCTGAATCCATCAGATCTACGCCCAGGCGGCTGTATATATGGGCAATCTGATAGCCTGCTTCCGTGGCAAACGATGAAATGCCGTAACTGGCGGTTTTCTGATAGGCGTTCACCGCCGCTTCCAGAGCATTGGTTTTAGCCACCATGCTCTTGTTCAGAGGCAAGGTCAGGCGAATGCTGTCGTAACGCGCCAGAGCATCCCGCGCCAAAATGGCAGAGGCAGAGGCTGCCAGGTAGCGCATTCGGTCATCTGCACCCCCAGGGTTGTCATCCACTTTATCCATCTGCTTCTGGAGCCAGTAATCCCGGCGATCAAGATCATCCCGCTCTTGATAGAGCTCTGCCAGCCGGTTGGCGGCTTCCATATACATGTCTGCAGGTTCCGGATAGCGATTTGCGTAACTGCGCCAGGTGTCGATTGCCTTGGATTCATTGCCGGCTTTGTCGTATAGCTCTGCCGCAATTTGCAGGTTTTCCCGGCGTTCCTGGGGCGTGGTTGCCATAGCCACCATAAGGTTTAACTCGTCGCCGGCCTTTTCCCACTGCTCCGTTTCCCGGTAAGCAAAGGCCAGTTTGGCAGGCACTGTAGCCGCCAGTTCATGCTCCAGGAACGCTGAGCGGAAACCGGTCAACACACCTATTGCCTCGTCCCACCGTGCTGCGCCTATAAGCAGAGAGGCCGCATCGTATTGTGCGTTGGCATTCAACACAGACGCGGGCGCAACCTGCCCAACACGCAGGTATTCGCTCACCGCCAAATCCAGGCTGCCAGCCTCGGCTAACTGTTCTGCCTGCCGGAATACAGAAGCCGCCATGTTCTCCTGAATGCCAGGTCGCCTTTCATCTTCAAGGGGCATCATGGAAAGCGCGTCCCGGTATGACTGCTCAGCTTCCCCATACCGGCCCAATTCAAACAGGCTGTGGCCTGCCAGCAACAGCGCCTCGGTTACCAGAACAGGATCAGCTGCCGGCTGCCAGGTGGCCAGGCGACCGGCCATGGGGATAACCTCTTCAAGGTGTTGCTGATCAAACTCCCGCTGCAAAGCAATGTAGTACACGCCCGGCGCACGGGGGTCTTCGGGGTAGGCATTCACAAATCTGAGGCGATTAAGCTGCTGCATTTCCTGCAGGGCAAACAGGTTTTGCGTTGGTTCGTCCAGCCAGGTCTCTGCGTATTCACGGAAGGCCAATACGGAAGCGTAGCCAGCTTCTGCAGCACGCTCGGGCATCTTGCCTGCGGCCGGGAAATCATAGGCAACCCGCTCAAACGACTGAATGGCATCTTGCCACTCTTCCAGCTCCACATAGGTTTCAGCCAAGAGGAACAAGCGTTCAGGGGTGCGCGGGTGATTCGGGAAAGTGGCGGCAAATTCAGAATAGTAAGCCGCCGCCTGGCGATAGTGCTGTTCTGCGTTATCGTTCAACTTGCCCTGGCCTGCCGCGGCTTCCCCAGCCAGCAGATAGTGACGATCGGCCAGTTCTGGTAACAGAGTTTCCAGCTGGGTTTCGATATAGGCGAGCGTTTCCATATCCGTCTCTGGCCAGTAATCGCTGTAGATGCCATAGTTTTCTATGAACTCGGCTTTGCGAGCCGGAATGGCTTTGTCGAAGCCTGCCAGCTCAAGGGTACTCATGGCCTGCATGTGATACCGCGGAGCCCAGGGGCTTTCCGGGTGCTCGTCGATATAGGCATCAAACACGTCAACCGCATCGCTGTAGCGCTCCCGCTCAATCAGCAGGTTACTGTAGCGATGGTAAACCAGTACTTCATAGGGCCGGCTGCCCACTTGTCGAAACAGTGCTTGCAGGGTTTCCGCACCATCGAGGTAAGACAGCGACAGGCCCACAACCCGAAACAGGTCTTCCGTGAGGGTCTGATAACGTTGGTCTGGTGGTTCTGCGCCCTGTTCTACCGGCATAACCAAATCCAGCACCTCAACATAGCTGTATAAGGCCTGTTGATAGTCGCCCTGCTTGAACTGGCTCCAGCCTTTCATGTAATAGCCATTCAGCAAAAAGGAAGGATCTTCACTACGGTCAGCGCTCACCAGAGTGACCTCTTCAAACGCTTGTTCCGCTTCCGCATAGCGACCGTTGATAAACAGAATATCCCCGCGCCGGAACTGGGCCTCAACCCAGTAAGCAGAATCCGGGTAGTGTGTGACCAATGCATCCAGCGCGGCCAGCTGCTCAACGGTCATGCCGCGTAGCTCCCAGGCTCGGGCCAACTGGTAGTAGATCTGGTCATTCCCTTCACGATCCGGATATTCCGCCAGCAGGCCAGTGTAGGCTGCAATAGAGCCAGACAGATCATCTTCGGCGGTATCGGTCATTATGCGTTCTGCGCGGGCGAACTCGAGATCCGCAAGGCGATGCCGGATAGTGACCTGCTTGAGGGGGTCGTCCACCAGGGGCAACAAATCCCGGTAGCTCTGCATAACCGACTCAAGGGAAACACTGCCCGCTGGCATCTGCCCGGCCTGAGCCTCAACCACTGCCGGATCTGTTTCCCGGTCGAGCTTTATCGGGGTCAAGGAAGCCAGGGTTCCTGGCCGGGCTGCAGGCATTTCTCCATCGCCCTGCCCCAACCCGAGTGCTTGGCAGCCAGCTAACAACATAGCCACCAATACGGGCACAAGCCCCTTGGCCAACACCGCAAAAGCACCACGGCCATCACGACGAGTGTTGAGGTTCCGGCTAATCATTAGCGGCCTCCACACCCTGTCCTGCCCGGAACAACTGGTCAGCCAGCCGAGCCTGGGCATGGCGTGAGGCCACAAGGTAACGGCGAACCTCATCACTTTGTTGTTGCAAGGCATCATCCAACCGGTTCATCAATATGCCTCGGGCCTCGCCCAACGCCGTTTGCACCTGGGTTTTCAGCTCTTGCAGCTCCAAGGACTTGTTAGCCAGCCTGCCCGCCAGCTCGCTATGCTCGCTGTCGTCTGCTGTCAGAGTTTCCACCCCGAATCTTTGGGCCTGAAAACGCGCCATCTCTTCCGTTAGCTCTCGCAGTTCCTTCTGTGCTGCCCAGCGGTTCACACCGTAATCATTGGCTACTGTCCAGTCGAAGTAGGCCTTCATTCTCAGATACTTTCTTCGCTGGCTGGCAGTGCGCTCATCGTCTGGTAACTGCTCAAGGGTGGCGGCAACTTTGCCTAAACGGGCTTTCAGTGCCTTCTGTTCTGTGGTCATGAAGAATTCGGCATTCTCTTGTGCAAGGGCTGCGTCAATGGCCACTCGAAATGCGCTGAGCTGTTGAAGCCACTCGTCCGGTTGCTGCTGTTCCAGTTCCAGGCGCGCCTCGGCACTTCGGCGTTCCCTTTGCATCTGCCGGGTTTCAAGCATGGTTTCAAACGTGCTGAGTTGGCGCTCTCGCTGGTTCAACAGTGCCTGCATTCGGTAGAGTTCGTTCAGCTCCTTCAGTGCCTGCTGGAATGGCTCCGCTGCCAGAATTTCTGAAAGCCCGAAATCCGCAGGTGTTACCCGAAGACGACCGTAGGCATCGGTAGTTATTTCATCGCTGTCCCTAAGAAAGCTCAAGCGCGACATCAGGCTCTCTTCGGTCAGTGCTTGCCGGGAAGCCATCAGCTCATCCACACGGGCTTCGTAGTGCGCCGCCGCTTGAGCAAATGCTTCCAGTGCCTCAGGGTGCTGCCCCATCTGTTCAAGCACATAGCCCTTTGCATAGGGAATCTGCTGTCTCCAGGGCAGAAAGAGTGCACGTTGGGAGAGTGCACCCAACGCATTCAGAGCGCTTTGCATCTCTCCCTGGCCTGCCGCTGCGACGGCATAATCAAACAAGGCCCGGTCGGCGAACACGCCATCCAGAGGCATGGTGCCCAGCAGTGCCACTGCCTTATCAAACTCGCCATCCCTGAGGTACAAACGGGCGAGGGAAAGCCGGGTTTTATCCAGTAAGGCCTGGTGCTCCGAAAGCAGTTCGCCGCCAGGGGTCTCGCCTTCCATAGCCGCAGTGAGCTCTCGCAGGCTCTGCTGGGCTGCCGTGAAATCATTAGCGTCGACCTGAGCCATAGCGAGGTTGTAGTTCAGGTAATGAGCCCATGGGCTGGAATCTGTCAGTCGTTGGCGCAGGTGTTCAATCAGGGGTTCATCACCAACCTGGTCATTCAAATCACCACGGAAGCTGTCAGACATCATGGCTAACTGTGCTCTGAGGTATAGCCATTCTGCGTAGAGCGCGGCGTCCGCTTCTTCCAAAACGTCGGAATCAACGCGCTGAAGGTTTTCGTAGGCCAGCGGGTAATCACCTTCGAGGTAAAACACCTTGCCCAGATAAAACCAGGCCTGGCTACGCACTTCAGGCGTGAGCTTTACACCGGGGTCATTTTTTTCATCTTCGAGCAACCCCGTGAAAAGCTCACGGGCTTCACGGGTCATGCCGTAAGACAGCATCAGCCCAACTTCCACCAGTTCCGGATAGTCGCCGTGGCCACGGATTCCACCCCGTTCACGGGCTACATCCAGCAGAGTGAGGGCTTCAAACGCCTCGCCCTGGTGGTAGTTGTAAAGCACCCAGCCATAGGCAAGATCTTTGGCCCGCTCTGGTGACTCCTCTGAAGTGGCAATTGGCGCATTGAATAATAGCGCCAGGCAGCCGACAGCGACCGCAGCCAGACGCATGCCTGTTCCGGGCTTTTTTAACTTTGAGCTGAGTGTCAGGTTCTTTATCACTCCCACTCCACTATGGACACCATGGGTTGGTAATCTGACGAACGATCCTCAATGCGAATTTCCAGGGCCGCGGTATCCGTGCCTTTTTCAAATGAGAAAGTAGCTGCTTGTTTGTAAGCGCGGTTGTTCGGCCCGATGCCTTCCACGAAGGCTGTCACTTCATGGGTGCCGGTTTTCAGGTTGCCAATGTACAAGCGCTGCATGCCACCCCGCTCAAGGGCTGTAACCTGGCGCTCGGTGTAAAGATGAGACGCCACAATATCGCCGTTGACCTTTAGCTTTACCGCATCCAGTTGCAGAAACTTGCCCGCATCAACACTGAGAAACACCGCAAACTGTGTGCTTGCGGGGAACAGCAGGTCTTCTTCCAGAATAAAAAGATCCCGGTTCAGGCGAATCACTTTCTTTTTGAGATCCTGAACCTGTTCTGCAACTGCTTTGCTGTCGTCGGCCGGCGCTGTTTGCGCCAACACGCTCCCACTCGTGAGCACCATGAGTGCAGCCAGAAGGCCGACAACCATTGTCTTCAGTGAATCCGTCATAGTCAGGTTTCCTGCAAACTCAGTATTCGAGAATCAGTGATGCCCGGGTTACCAGCGCATCGAATGAATAAAGCGGCTCTTGGCCCGGTAGATAATTGCCTTCCGCAGTGACATCCCGGAAGTTGTCATAATCGAAATTCAACCAATCCAGTAACAGGCTGAACTGCAGCCGCTTGATGCCCGGCAGGGATGTTTGCTTCCACTCGTACACTGCGCCGGTGCCAAAGGTTGTGCCCGAAAAAGAGCTCATTTCCTTGTCTCTTGCCAAATGAGTCTGTGAATTTTCATAGGCATAGAGATCACTGTAAAAATCCGCCTCGCCCTGGGTGTAGTAGCGCACTGATCCTTCCAGTGACCAATGCTGGTTCAAGGCATGCACATAACCCAACTCAATGGTGTGCGCGTTTATACCCCAGGTGTCTGTGAAGTATCGGTATTCGCCCCGGATAGAGGCTCGATACGGCAAGTGGTACATGGCTCTCGCGGCCACCGCGGTACTGGTTCGGGTTTCCGGGTAACGCTCAGGTTGGTACAAGAACGCAGTGGCATCGTTGGGGTCGAGATAACGGTTCTGGCGGTAGGGGTTCTGCAGAAAACCTTCATCTGTGACCACTTCCAGATCAAGCCCGACTAGCAGGTTGCGGGTCAGCACTTGGCTAAAGCCCAACTGATAGTTACGGCGATCTGCCTCTTCACTGAAGCTGTCGTTACCGCGCTTTCCAACCTCATCCCAGCCGGCCGCATAGCCAAGGGTGACCGTGGACATGCCACCAAAAAACTCCTGGCTAACGGTGAAGTAGAGTGTGTTGGCTTCGTAATCGTTCTCTGAACTGTTGGTAAAGCCCAGGCTCATAATGGCCCGGTCGTACAAGTAATCTACGCCCAGTGTGTATTCAGTTCGCTCTTCTTTATAGGCGCTGGCGGTGGCTAAAACATCTATCGAGGCCGCCGACACCATGTCCACGTAATACTGGCCGGACACAGACACCTGAGGGCCTACACTTTTGCGCGCAAGCACTACGGGGCCATCAATCTCCATACCGCCGCCGTCGTACCGGTGATAAAACAGATCCACGTTATCCACTGGCAGGGTTGCTGCCTGGGCAAACGAAGACGCCGCCATCAATACGAGAAACAGCAAGGCCACAGGAGCGCGTTCAGTTACAACCACAGCCACCTCCTGCGCCACCTTCCGCCCCACGAGCCGACTCCCTCGCCTGGTACACGTGGTTAATGTAGGAATCTGCTTTGCCATGGCGGCTCAGGCTCATGATCGGATCCGCCAGGCGATCCCTCTCATAAGGCTTGACCCATGGTTCGACAGAGCTGCACCCGGCCGTTGCTGAAAGCAGCAGCGCCAATAGCAAAGGCGCGATGATGGTCAGTTTGCGCATAACGCTTACCCGCTCGGGAATCACTCTCGCACCAGTTCTCTGATCTGGGCTTCGTACTCAACTTCGTAGCCCGGCTTGTAGCCGTAATGAATGTAGCGGGCGTTGCCATCGCGATCGATCATCACGGTTGTGGGCATGGCCGGCACTTCGTAAAGCTGGCTCACTGAGCTTTCAGGATCGTACAAAATGGGATAATCCACCGGCACTTTTTCCAGAAAACGCAAAGCCTCATCGCGGTTCTCATCCACATTCACCGCAAGAATGGTGAAGCCCAGATCCTGATAGCGACTGTAAATGTCATCCATCAGGGGCATTTCCTGCCGGCAGGGGCCGCACCAGGAGGCCCAGAAGTTAAGCATGACCACTTCACCACGATGATCTTCCAGGCGAATGTTGTCTCCGCTTCGGCTTTCCAGCGTGAAGTCCGGAGCCGGGACATTGATGGCGTCTGCCTGAACGCTCATTGCAGCGCCGGACAATGTGAGAGCCAGAGCTATGGCTATAACCGGGTTGTTCATCTAAATGGCTCCTGTGTTCAGAAAAATACTGACAATCCGGTACGGATTTCAGTGTTCATGGAGGTTTTCTCAGCCCCTACCACATCGATGCGGTAGTAGTGCTGGCGCACGCCGATATCTATGGCAAGGCTGTCTGTGAGTAAAACCTGATAACCTGCTCCGGCGTTGACGGTAAAGCGGGTATCGCCGCCAAAATCCGTGGCGCCCGCGCCGGCAATCAGATAGAAATTGGTATTGAATGCGTAGTTCTCGCTAAAAAACGCTTGGCCCGGCAGAAGGTTATAGCCCAGGTTGATGTTGTAATAGCGGTACTCACGTTCACTATCGGTCAGCACCTGCACATTACCCGCCAGATTTTCAAAGCTGGTCTCGCCACCTTCCGCAAAGCCGATTCCTGCCTCAAAAAAGAAGGATTCGCTCAGGTGATAGGTAAGCTTGCCGCCATAGACAAACGACGATTCGAAATCTTCAATATTGATCACGCCCAGAAAGCCGCCGATCTCGAAGTTCTCGGTATCAATCAGCGCCTCATTGACCGGCACGGGTTTTACATCGGGCTCAATCAAAGGCCGATCATCGCGTTCGGCGCTCTCCTGCGCGAATACCTGAGGCGCGAATGCCATGACCTGTGCCAGGCAAAACCCGGTCAGAAAAAGATGCTTAGTCCGATTTTCCATTCTGTCGCTTCTTCGTTGGTTGATCGGCTGGTAAAGACTTTGTAGTCCTTGAACTCGGCCCGGATAAAATACCGTTCAGTGATGTACACACGCACACCTAAACCGGCATGGCCTACGCTGTTGTCTCGTTCTTCCGGCACTGCCAGTGTTGCTTTCGGATCTACCCAGATATGCCCGACGCCAAGGGTAAAATAGGGTGACACTCTTAAATGGGGAAACGGCTGGTGCACTATATTGGCATTCACCATGAGTATCTCCGAGGCGCTACCCAGCACCTGTGAGCCCGACAATTCTGCCGCGAGATTGGGGGTAAACCAGTATCCCCCGTAGCCTGCGGTTACGGGGTTGCCTTCAAACTCCCCCATCAGAATTCCGGCTTCAAAGGTGCGCTCACTGTACGCATTCATATTCGGCACGCTGAGATTGACGCGTTCGCCGGTTGCGTCTTGGGTTTGCGCTATAGCAGCCACAGCTACCCAACCTTCACGCCCCTTCCCATCCCGCACTTTCATCCAGCCGGTTTTCCGTTGCAGCAGGGTTAGCCATTCCCCCTTTTCGCTGCTGTGGAACACCGGGTAACCCACCGCAGGGCCAGTGCGCCAGACTACAAAAGGCTCGACAACCTGAACCCGCTGTTCGGGCTCATCGTCACCCCACAGCCAGCCGGCCCAGGCCATCCCGGGTAAGCAGAGCATCAGTAACAGAATGGCAATGGGCATGGTTGTGGCGTCAGTTCCTGATTAGTTATCCGGGGCGTCGAACGGGTTGTTGTAGTACTGGGCGCCCATGTCGAGCCACTCTGCTATTAGGCGCAATTCGGCTGGTGACAGTCGTCCGCTGTGGGTGCCTCCTGACCTGAAGACTTCTTGGAATCGTGTACTGGCCAAGGCGCCATTTACTGACATGCTTGCAGGCACGGGTACCGGAATAAATATTGGTTGCTCGAAACCATCCTCATCCAGAATAGGCTCGCCTTCTTCGTCCCTGAGGACTTCTCCTGAGTCGACCATTTCATCAACCAGAACACCCTCTGGGTTTAATTCCTGTTTGTTGTCTGGAAACAGCAATTCCCGGTAGGACTTGAAGTGCGATGGGTTAGCATCTGAAGGCCCATTGGTCAGGTCCAGATCGGCAGCCGCAACAACTGGCGATTCTGCATTATCTGAATTGGTGTGGCATGAGGTGCAGGTGTGATCGTCTAATACCGCACCGCCCCCGTCGACCACTTCCCGATTCGAATCCCAAAGTGGGTGAATATGGGTTTCATAATTGATCACTACGCGGCAGTTTGCGGTCCAAGCACCTTCATCCGCATTTGCACATGCACCTGAAACTGGCGGTGGTGTCTGCAGGTTTTCATAGGCCAGTGATCGATCTTCTACGCTGCTGGCAAGATCCGCCCACTCATCATCTCTATAAACCGGGTCAGGCAATGGCCGACGTATTTCCTGTGTTCGTGCATAGACCTCGGCCATGGTTTCGCCCATATCTGCATACAGGGTTGGATCCGTGCCAGGAAAAGGCAGGCTGGTGGTACTCGCACCACCCCAAACAGGCGCTGGGCCGGCATCAGGGCGGCCATGAGAGGCAGGTGACCGCGGATCGTGGCAACCCTGGCACCCCATGGTTTCACCGGGGCGAACTGATAACCAATTCTGGTGGCGGTCGCTTGTTCTTCGGCCTTGGGCATCGAGCACGCTGATCGCAAAGGCGACGTTGGCTGGTACGGCTACCTTCACCGAGCCATCGGGCTCGATGGGCACATAGCCCAGAATTTCCCGCATCAGTTGCCCACGGCTGCGACCAAAGGCACTGTTATCAAAATCCTTCACATTGTCATCAGGCATGGATACGGGCTTTTCAAGCCGCAGGAAACGTGCCGGGCGCTGTTCTGCGTTCGTGAGCAAGGGGTTGGCAGTTGTTGCGATACCGTTTGGTGATCTATCTACACCATCTATGTCATAAACACTGCGAATATGCAGAATGCCGTAGCCATCTTCAGCTAGCTGCGCAGCATCTCCCATGGGCTGGGCGTCGGGAATAAACCCCTCCAGTGGCCGCTCACGCATCAGCATCGCTTCATCAAACTGCTCTCCTTCTGAAGGCTCTACCACAGGCCTCTGGGTGCCATTTGCCACATCCAGCAGCCATAGCCCGTATACCGGCGGCGCAGGTACATAGGCATCAGATTCCAGGCGCTCTTCAGTGCAGTTCACAATACGGCCGGATGCCCTCTCACTGAGCCGGCAGGGTGTCCAGCTAACCAGATATCTGTGGGTTCCATCCATAAGAGGTGAAACAGAACCGTAGCGCCCCTTCAGTGACAGTTCGCCATCAAGCCTGATGCCGGGAATCAGTGGGCGCTGACCGCCATCACTGGCAACACCGTCAATGCGCAGGACAGCTTCCACGTAGTTATGAACATCCACCTCAGCCGGTGCAGAGGCGTAATCGTTGGTTTCAAAAGGTCGCAATTGCACCAGCACAGAGTTTGAGTCGGTTTTCCGGGCTTTCAGGTACTGAACATTGCGTGTTCCCGGAACGGAATCGTGGGAATGCCGGCCGTAAAGGTAGGAGAGCCCCGTTCCATCCGGATTAACCCGGTACAGGTTCACCCCGTTGTTACGGGTCTGACCTGCATTGTCCCAGCGACTGAATACAATAAACCCTTCATCGGTAACCAGTGGATCCAGGTCGTGGCTCTGGTTAAAGGTAATTTGCTGAATGTTTTCTCCATCGTCATCCATGGTATGGAGAACGAAAGCAGGCACGTTCCGGTTTTCATCAAGGCCGGCGAACTGGCCCTTATTTTCATCCAGGAGAATAGCTTTGGAGGTGCGCTGGCGAGTCGATGAAAATACGATCCTGCCATCAGGCAAATAGGCTGGAGCCACATCCTGGCCACGCCGAGCTGCTTGATCTGACGTTAATACTCTACGCAGAAGGTTGGCTGCATGATCATATTCCCAGATATTCCAGGTGGGCTGATCTTCTTCATCGGCACCCTCAATTTCCGGTGCCCGCATGGCGAACAGCGCGCGATTGCCGTCGTGGGAAACGTGAAGATCTTTTACGTCGTAAAGCAGGCGCCCCGCATCATCCAGAAACTCCGGGCCGGTAAACGCCCGGGAGGACACATCGATAGCGCGGGCATCAATGGATGCACTGGCCTTTACAAACAGGCGCGCGCCAGGGCGAAACCCGGAAGGATCGGCCAAGTTGTCCTCGATCAGTGCGCCGCTGTTAGTGTCGAATAACAGCGGGCGCTTTACAAAGACCACGGGATTTTCGACCACTACGGGGTCAACTCGCTGGCTATCAGCGCTGGGCAAGCAGCCTGAAAGCACTGCCAGCAGGCCCAGGCAGGCCAGCAAGCTGATGATCTTGGTCGATTTCTGAGCCACGCGCCCTGGTTCCCTTGAAAACAGTGTCGCTGCACTGGAGAAAGTAAATTCGTGACATAAATTAAGTCTGCGGAACCCTGCATCTCCAGAGGCTTTGCGTAAGGAAATGTAATTACGTGGCCCACCCCACACTTCCCACGTTAATTGCAAGGATAAACTATTAACAATTGTCAAACTGGCCTATTGTGCCCGAGCCAAAACCATCGAGGACAGCGACATGAAAGCCAACACAGGGATGCGCGCCAGCGCATTCAAGGCATGCAGTATGTCACTGCTGATTTTGCTAACCGGCGCTTTTGCCTGCACAGCCAGCGCAGGACCGCGGGAGCAAGCCAAACGAATTCACGACAGAATAGCAGGCGTCCCTCCGTCTGCCTCTGTGCTAGATGACATGGCTCAGGACATTGCGGCCAACAGAGCGCTCAATGCTGCCTTTACCGCAATGAAAGATCGTGCCTTTTATAATGTAACGCTGAAAAACTTTGCGGCGCCCTGGACCAATGAGGCGATGACGCCTTTTGTGCCCCTGAACGATTACACCGCTACAGTGATCGGCCTGGTAAGAGATGATGCAGACTTCCGCAGGGTGCTGTACGACGACGTTTTATACGTGGGCACATGGAATGACCTGCCGGACTATTCCAACTCGAACAACAATCACTACGAGAAGATCGAGGAACTTGGCCACGATCTTTCCGACAAAAAGAACTTCCGAGGCGTAAACCAGTCATCTGTTACAGGTCTGCCCAGTGACGCCACCGCCGGCGTAATAACCTCACGCGCAGCTGCCAGGGCCTTCTTCAGCGCCGGAACCAACCGCGCCATGTTCCGGTTCACCTTGATCAACCACATGTGTCGCGATCTTGAACAGGTGGCCGACGTAAACCTGCCCCCGGACAGAATCCGCCAGGACGTTTCCCGCAGCCCGGGTGGCGACAGCCGTGTATTTCTGAACAACTGCGTGGGCTGCCACACGGGCATGGACCCGATGACCCAGGCTTTCGCCTATTACGATTATGAGTACAACCCGGATACAGACCCGGACGGTGCTCTGGGCCAGCTCATATACAACACAGTCAACGATCCCGGCACTCAGTCTCGGGTTCAGGCCAAGTACCTCATTAACTCCACTACCTTTGCTCCTGGCTATGTCACACCAAACGACCATTGGGACAACTACTGGCGCGAGGGTGCCAATCGCCGACTGGGCTGGGATTGGAGCCCGGTACCCGGAGCCCCTTCCGGCTCGGGTACTGGTGCAAAAACCCTGGGCATGGAATGGGCTTCCTCGAAAGCCTTCGCGGAGTGTCAGGTGAAAAAAGTGTTCAGGAATGTGTGTCTCAGACCACCCTCCAGCAGTGCAGACCACAATCAGGTCGAAACAATGATTTCCAGCTTCAGGAGTCAGAACTTCAATCTCAAGCAGGTGTTTGCCGAATCTGCTGTCTATTGCGCCGGGGAGTAACACCTGATGAAAACGCTGACTTTCCCCCGGTTAAACCTGCTTCGCAAAGCCGCCTCCGTTTTGCTGCTGGGACTGGCAAGTATCCTGCTCAGCGCCTGCGGTGGTGAGTCCACAGAGGCGCTGCCAAACACCACGTCCAACTCAGGCGGGGTGAACTACAACGGGCCAGCGCCTGCCACCAACGATGTGCAAGACTTCAAAGTTAACGTCTGGGACAAGCTGGTACAGGACAATCGATGCGGTTCTTGCCACGGCGCAGGCGACCAGTCCCCAACCTTTGTTGATGCGCTCAACATCAACAGTGCCTATACCCAAGCCAACACGGTTGTGGATCTCACCGCACCGTCTCAATCTCTTATGGTGACCAAAGTAGCCGGAGGCCATAACTGTTGGGCAGCCAGTGATGCGGTCTGTGCGGATATTATCACCACCTATATTGCCAAGTGGGCTGACGGTGCAGAGGGCTCTGTGAAAACGGTCGAACTGCAAGCGCCTGAACTCAAATCACCGGGGTCCACCATTGCTTTCCCGGAAGACAACAACGCCTTTCAAACGACTGTTTATCCAGTGCTACAAACATACTGTTCCGAATGTCACGGCGACGGCGGCCAAACACCTTATATTGCCAGCGACAACCTTGATATCGCCTATCAGCAATCCAAAAGCAGAATAGACCTGAACACCCCGGCGAACTCCCGCTTTGTTGTGCGCCTGAAACGGGACTTCCACAACTGTTGGGCGAATGGGGGCGAGACGGATTGCGTTTGGTCTGCCGCCATGATGCAAGTGGCTATTGAGCAGTTCGCCGAGCCATTATCCCCCGAACCGGTGGACCCTACACTGGTGGCCAGCAAGGCGCTGGTGCTGGATGCCGATGGCCTTCTCGCCAATTCCGGCGGGCGCTTTGAAGACAATATTATCGCGCTGTACGAGTTCAAAGCCGGCCAGGGCCAGATCGCCTACGACACCAGCGGCGTTTCTACACCAGTGGACCTGACACTCAGCGGAAACGTGGACTGGGTGCTCGGCTGGGGCATTAACATTGGCCCCGAAGTTAAGCCGGAAACCGGCCCTCTAACCCCCGCTGGCAAAGCCCAAGGCTCTACCGCCAGCAGCAGCAAACTGCATGCTTTATTGACTGGTTCCGGGGAATACGCCATCGAAGCCTGGGTCGCACCGGGCAACATTACCCAGGAAGACGCCAGAATCATCACCTATTCCGGCTCTTCCACTGCCCGAAACGTCACACTTAGCCAGACCCTGCAGCGCTATGAAGTGCTCCACCGCACCACCACCAGTGATGAGAATATCCCCTTCGCAACACAGGATGGAGACAAGCTCCTGCAAGCAACGTTGCAACACGTGGTGATTAACTACAGCGCGGGCACAGGGCGACAAATATTTGTTAACGGCGAACACTCCGGCGATCTGGACCCGGACGACCCGGGCCTGTTTTCCGATTGGGATGACAGTTTCGCCCTGGTACTGGGCAATGAAACCGATGGCCGATCCCCCTGGCAGGGAGCCATTCGTATGGTCGCCTTCCACAACCGGGCGCTGACACCGGAACAGGTCAAGGCCAACTTCAATGTAGGCGTGGGCCAGAAGTTCTATCTGCTGTTCGGCGTTTCTCACCTGATCGATGTGCCAGAAAGCTTTATCGTTTTTGATGTGAGCGTATTCGACAACTACAGCTATCGCTTCACCGAGCCCTTCTTTATCAGTCTTGATGAAACCGTTGAGCCATCGGGCATTCCACTCAAGGGCATGCGCCTGGGTATAAATGGTAAAGAGGCAACGGTGGGCCAGGCCTGGGCCAACCTTGATGTGACTCTGGATAGCGGCTCCTATGAGCCAGGCAAGGGCCAGCCATTATCACGCCTGGGTACCATCATCGCTCTTGAGAACGGCCCTGAAAGCGACGAATTCTTCCTGACCTTTGACCAGCTTGGCAGCAGTACCTTCTCACGGTCTGAGCCGCCAATACCGGGAACCGTGGCACCGCCAATCTTGGATCCTTCATCCGACATAGGTTTGAAAACCTTTGATGAAATCAATGAGTCAATGGCTCGTATGACAGGCATTCCAGGCACAACCCCGGCGATTGCAAATACCTTCAACACCGTGAAGCAGCAATTGCCCACGGTGGAGAACATCAAGGGCTTTCTTTCCTCCCACCAGATGGCCATTACCCAGGTGGCGATTCAGTACTGTGATGTGCTGGTGTCTGATGCCCAAAGAAGGCAAGACTTCTTCCCGGGCTTTGATTTCTCGGCGCCTGCGGCAACTGCCTTTGATCACAGCGGCAAAAGCCTGATTACCGGGCCTTTGTTAGCCCGGTTCGTGGGCGACAACCTGAGTTCCCAGCCCAGTACTGCGACCATTCAAACTGAAGTGGGCGGCCTGATAGACCAGCTCGCCCTGTGTGGTGGCGACGCTTGCCCGGCTGACCGCACCGAAACCATTGTTAAAGCAAGTTGTGCCGCTGTGCTTGGCAGCGCCACCACCCTGGTTCAGTAGAGGACTACGCTCATGTTTATACGCAAACCCCTTAAACGGCCTCTGGCCAATGGTGAGCCCCTCTTCCATAACGACCACGGGCGACCGAGGACTCGCAGGGAGTTCATTGCCCAGGGCTTCAGGGCCGGCACTGCAACGGTTGTTGGCACTTCAATGCTGGGTCTGCTCGCTAACCCCAGATTGGCTGCTGCAGAGCTGTCTGACAAAATCAAAGCTGAATGTGGAATTGGCATTGAAGGTGCCGGGAAAATCCCATTTATCTGTTTTGACCTGGCCGGCGGCGCCAGCATTGCTGGTTCCAACGTGTTAATGGGCAAATCCGGTGGGCAAATGGATTTTCTCAGTACGGCAGGCTACAGCAAGCTTGGTGTGCCCGGCGACATGCTTCCGAACGATCCCACGTTTGTGAATACCGAGCTGGGGCTGGCATTTCACTCGGATAGTGGTTTTTTGAGAGGCATTCAACAAAGCACCAGCATGGCGACCCGCATGCTGACTAACGGTGCAATCATTGCGGCACGTTCGGAAAACGACACCGGCAACAACCCCCACAACCCCATGTACGGCATCCACAAGGCTGGTGCCAACGGCTCCCTGCTCTCCCTGATTGGCTCGCAAAGCACCGAATCGGGGGGTAATTCCATGGCGCCCATGAACCTCATTAACCCGGAAGTGCGCCCCACCAAAATCGATCGGCCTTCGGACGCAGTCGGTCTGGTGGATGTTGGCAATCTGACCTCAATATTGAATCAAGCCGATGCGGTGTCTGTAATGGAAGCCGTTCAACGTATCAGTGACGCAAAAATGAACAGCGTCAGCACCGGCCTCAGCAGCAGCGCCGAGGAGGACATCCGAAAACTGGTACGGTGCGGTTATGCCAAAAGCGCCGATATTATTGATACCTACGGCGACCCGGCCATTCTTGACCCGGCTAAAGACGAAGAGATTGTCGGAAGTAAGGGAATTTTTACCGAGGCGGAGTTCAATGCCAATCGGGAATTCCGAAAGACCGCATCTGTCATGAAGCTGGCGGTAAACGGATACGCGGGTGCTGGTACTATCACCATGGGTGGCTATGACTATCACACAGGCGAACGGGCAACCGGCGAGCGCCGGGATCTACTGGCTGGCCGCTGCATGGGCGCCTGCCTGGAGTACGCTGCGAGAATGAATAAACCGTTGATGCTGTACGTATTCAGCGACGGCTCGGTATCCAGTAATGGCACCCTGGACGACTCAGAAGATGGCAGAGGCAAAGGTGTGTGGACCGGAGATAACCAACAGACCGCTGCGTCATTTTTCCTGGTTTACAACCCAAACGGACAACCGCAAGCAATCCGTAACCAGATTGGCTTCATGCGGGGCGATGCATCTGTGGAAACAGCTTCCAGCCCGGCTGCAAACAACGTAAACCAATTAGTGCAGACTGTTTTGTTGAACTACATGGCACTGAATGGTGATGAAGGGCTCTTCGATGATACGTTCAAGGGTCATGGGCTCGGCAATACTGCCAGCAAGGACAGACTGATGGCCTTTTCCAGCATAGTCTAGAAAAGGAGCAACTCCGCTAGCCCCTTTAAGCACAACTATAACACTTGCGCCCCCGGCATCCCCTTCACGATTCCGGGGGTGCCAACCCCTCCGTAAAGTGCATCATCCGCTGATCATCAATAATGATCGCATCAATATCCGGCAGTTTCTCGATCATTTCCAGCCCCTTCTCCGGGCCGAGCACGAAAACGGCGGTGGATAAACCATCAGTTGTCAGCGCATCGCTGCCAATAATGGTCACACTCTGCACTCCCCGCACAGATTTCCCGGTGCCAGGGGAAAGTATGTGGTGCACTCGTTCACCCTGGTCATCAATAAAGAACCGCTCATAATCGCCGGATGTTGAAATGGCGAGATCGGTAAGGGGCAACATCACCACATTTCGGGTCTTTGAACGAGGGTCACGAACACCCACAAGCCAGGGCCGCCCCCGCCTGTCGCCCAACAGACGCAAATCACCTCCCGCACTGAGCCGGGCATGGCTTACACCTGCCGCTTTCAAGAGTTCGATACCCAGATCGACCGCATACCCTTTGGCAATGCCGCCCAGATCTATCAATAAACCTTGCTGGCGAAAGAAGACTGTTTGCGCCCTATCATCCAGAACAATGTCCTGAAAATTGATATGGCCAAGCCTGGATTGAATTTCTTCAGCGGAGGGCTGTTGCCGCTCCCGGTAGTCGTAGAGGTAGCCAACAGACCCGAAACTGATATCAAAGGCTCCCTCACTGAGAACCGCCACCTCCTCGGCTTTTTTAAGCACCTGATAAAGCCCGGAGCTAACATGTACGGGGCCGTTCGCTGCCAACTGGTTAAGGCCGGAGAGTTCAGAGTCCTCTCTGTAACGGCTCATATCCGTGTCTACCTGGTGAAACACCGCCAGCACGCTTTCCGCAATGTTGTCAGCAGCGCGTTTATCCGTTGCCCAGAATTCAAGCTCCACCGGTGTGGTCATGGCGGTATCGGTATACTGAAACCAGTCGGCCTGAGCCACCGAAGGCAACAGCACGAAAAACAGGAGAAACACAGAAGGATTCAAGCCGATAAACCGGCAGATAGTGAAGGCATTACAACGATTTTGATGCATCAACGGTCAGATAACCCTTGCTCGCGAGTAAGTACCGCCTGTTTACGCTTAACGCCCCAGCGATAGCCGGAGAGACTGCCGTCGCCACGCAGCACGCGATGGCATGGCACAACGACGGCTAGCGGATTGGCCGCGCAGGCCCCTGCCACAGCTCTGGATGCCGTGGGCATTCCCATCTTGCGGGCAATGTCGCCATAACTGGAGGAGTTTCCCGAAGGTATCTCTCGCAGAGCCTGCCAGACTTTACGCTGAAAATCAGTGCCTCGGAGATCAAGCGGGACAGATGGCGGGCTTCGGCTGTCGATCAGGTAATTCATCACTTCATGAAACCAGTTCGCCCGACAGTCGGTTGAATGGGTGAGTTCAGCATGGGGGAATCGGCGGGACAGATCTTCAAGCAACTCATCGGCGGTTTCCCCCAGCAAAACAGCGCATATACCTTGGGGCGTGCATGCAACCAGAACCTCACCGAGGTAGCAGTGGCCGGTTTGCCAGAGGATGATTTCGTCCTGAGCATTCTTGGCCGTCATGAAACTCTCCTCCCCTCACGGGTTCATCCGGTATTGCGATACTCGCGAATTCACGCAGACGCATTACGGATAATGTCAGTGAGTGAACAAACGTGCAATTGTTTCTGTGAGGAGAGATAAAAGGTCTTACCGTCCGCGCTGCTGAGTACCAACGCGACCGGTAAGATTTGCTTCAAAGTGCTACTTAAAAGCACTCAAACTGCTCCGGGCTCAGCTCTCGCGAGCATCTTCCCAGGTTTTGACCAGCTCGTCATAAGGTACGGTTTGGCCCTGCACCTTTTCATTGGCCAGCTTGGGCTTGGGTGCGCCCGGCTGGTCGAACCAGTACTGAGGATCACGGGGTTCGTTAAGCTTCGGAGCGCAGGTGGCCAGAACGTTAGCTCGCTGAAGCCGCTCCATAACTCTGTCCTGAGCCTTGGCCAAACCATCCAGCGCCTCTTGCGCTGTAGCTTCGCCACTGGCTGCCTGGGCAACATACTGCCACCACAGCTGAGCCATCTTCGGGTAATCAGGAATGTTAGTGCCGGTAGGCGTCCACTGAACCCGTGCCGGGCTGCGGTAAAATTCAACCAGACCACCCAGTTTGGGTGCCATTTCCGTCATAACGTCCGAGTTGATATCGGAATCGCGAATCGGGGTCAGGCCTGCAACAAGCTTCTCGAGAGACACAGTTTTCGACACGGTAAACTGTGCGTACAGCCATGCTGCCAAGCGGCGCTTTTCAGGAGTTGAGTTCAGGAATGTCCAGGAACCAACGTCCTGATAGCCCAGTTTCATACCTTCTTCCCAGTATGGGCCACGTGGTGAGGGTGCCATGCGCCACTTGGGTAAACCTTCCTCGTTTACAACTGGCAACCCCTCTTCGATCATGCTGGCAGTAAAAGCTGTGTACCAGAAAATCTGCTGAGCTACATTGCCTTGCGCAGGCACAGGGCCAGACTCTGAGAAGGTCATCCCTGTGGCCTCTGGTGGCGCATATTTGCCCATCCAGTCAACGTACTTCTCTGTCGCATATACAGCAGCCGGGCTGTTGGTAGCACCACCACGGGAGACATCAGAACCAACGGGGTGGCAATCCTCTACCCGAACGCCCCACTCATCTACTGGTAAACCGTTAGGCAGGCCTTTGTCGCCCGCACCAGCCATGGAGAACCAGGCATCGGTGAAGCGCCACCCCAGAGAGGGGTCCTTCTTGCCGTAGTCCATGTGGCCGTATACTTTTTTGCCGTCTATCTCTTTAACGTGTACCGAGAAGAACTCGGCAATGTCTTCGTAGGCCGACCAGTTAACCGGAACGCCCAGGTCATAGCCGTATATATCCTTGAACTGCTTTTTCAGATCGTCACGCTCAAACCAGTCAGCGCGGAACCAATACAGGTTGGCAAACTGCTGAGTTGGCAATTGATACAACTTGCCATCAGGCCCGGTGGTGAAATCGAGGCCGATGAAATCATCCAGATCCAGAGTTGGCAGGGTAAGGTCTTTGCCCTCTCCATTCATAATATCTTCAACCGCCACAACCTTGCCGTACCTTACGTGGGTGCCGATCAAATCCGAGTCGTTCACGTAGCCGTCGTAGATGTTGCGCCCGGACTGCATCTGGGTTTGCAACTTCTCGATGACATCCCCTTCCTGGATCAGGGTATGGGTAAGATTGATGCCAGTGATGTCACTGAAGGCCTTGGCCAACACGCTGGATTCGTATTCGTGGGTCGCGATGGTTTCAGAAACGACGTTAATCTGCATACCACGGAATGGTTCAGCAGCTTTGATGAACCATGCCATCTCTTTCAACTGCTGCTCTTTTGTGAGGGTCGACCGCTTGAACGAGTCGTTTACCCACTTTTCAGCCGCATCGGAGTACTGGTCAGCACTAACCTGCAAGCTCAAGCCCATACTGACAGCACCGATCGCAGCGCTGAGCAGAAGAGTTCTGGGATATTTGTTGTTTTTGAACATGCCCAACCTCATTTTCCTTATTGTGGATTGAGCGAAGTACAGCTTCGCTCTGCTTTGGCTTGTTACAGCACTTGGAACATCTTTTTCCCTTTCGAAAAACATTCAGTGATCGGTTTCGATCATTGCTTGAAAAATAGTTCGGTATCGAATTCTTTACAACCATTCCAGTGAGTTTATTCCACTGCTTACGGCTACCCCCAGCGCAGCAGAACCAAAAGCCATGCAACCGAGACCGCCAGCGCAATCCATAGCGTGATGTCACTGACCGCAAGAAAGGTAAGATGTATATAGGCCGCCGAAAGCAAACCAATAAACAACCTGTCTCCACGGGTAGTTTCTATGGGCAGGAAACCTTTGCGCTCAGTGCAGGGAGATACAATTTCGTATACGGTCATTACCGCAAGGATCATTGCAATAACGGCAAAAAACACCATGACCGTTGGGGTCCAATTCATCCAGGCAATCATCTGAACTCTCCTTATACTCGACCCAGTGCGAAGCCTTTGGTCACATGGTTGCGAACGAACCAGATAACCAACAAACCCGGGATTATTGTTAAAACGCCGGCAGCGGCCAACACACCCCAATCAATACCACTCGCCCCTATGGTACGAGTCATGATTGCGCCAATGGGCTGAGCATCCACAGAGGTAAGGGTTCTGGCCAGAAGCAGCTCAACCCAGGAAAACATGAAGGCGAAGAAAGCAGTCACACCGATACCCGAGCGAATCATTGGCAAAAACACTTTGATAAAAAATCTCGGGAAGCTGTAGCCATCAATATAGGCCATCTCATCGTACTCGCGAGGAACACCCTTCATAAACCCTTCGAGAATCCACACCGCCAGCGGCACGTTGAACAAGCAGTGCGCCAAGGCCACTGCAATGTGGGTATCAAACAGGCCAATCGACGAATAGAGCTGAAAGAAAGGCAGCAGGAATACCGCCGGCGGCGCCATCCGGTTACTGAGCAGCCAGAAGAACAGATGCTTGTCCCCCAGGAACTTGTAACGGCTGAAGGCATAGGCCGCAGGCAAAGCCACCAGCAAGGTAATGACCACGTTGATCGATACATAGGCCATGGAATTGAGGTAGCCGTTATACCAACTGGGATCAGTGAAGATCACAGCGTAATTATCAAAGGTGAAATTCTGCGGCCACAGCGTGAGGCCACCCAGAATCTCCCGGTTGGTTTTGAACGACATGTTCAGCAGCCAGTAAACCGGCGTAAGAAGGAGCAGGATGTAAACGACAATCCCGATGTTTTTGAAACCTGTTTGCCTCATCACACTCTCCTTATTTTTCTTTATCGGCGTGAGTAATGGCTGTGAAGAACAACCAGGAGATCAGCAATACGATCAGGAAGTAGATCAATGAGAAAGCCGCTGCACGCCCAAGATCAAACTGCCCTATTGCCATGGTGGTCAGGGTCTGACTCAGGAAGGTTGTGGAGCTCCCCGGCCCGCCGCCCGTGAGAACGAACGGCTCAATGTAAATCATGAAGCTGTCCATAAAACGCAAAAGCACGGCAATAATCAGGACGCTTTTCAAACGTGGAAGCTGGATGTAACGGAACACGGCCCACTTGGAAGCACGGTCAATTTCTGCCGCCTGATAGAAGGCCTCCGGTATGGCGCGCAAGCCTGAGTAACAGAGTAAAGCGACCAGGGGTGTCCAGTGCCATACATCCATGAGCAAAACCGTCAACCAGGCATCTACTGTATCGCCGGTGTAGTTGTAGTCGATGCCGATCTCATTGATCGCCCAGCCAAACAAACCTATATCCCCGCGGGCAAATATCTGCCAGATGGTTCCGACAACGTTCCAGGGAATCAGCAGCGGTATGGCAACCAGAATCAGACAAAGTGAACCCTTGATGCCAGATTTGGGCATCATCAGGGCAACGCCAATGCCAAGGGGAATCTGAATCAGCAGCACAGCTCCGGAGAATGCAAACTGTCGGATTAACGAAGCCTGCAATCGCTCATCTGTTAATACTTCTTTGAACCATTCGGTCCCTACATAGTAGGCTTGGCCAGGCCCGAAAATATCCTGAACCGAGTAGTTCACCACCGTCATCAGTGGTATGAGTGCCGAAAAGGCTACGAGAAGGAAAACCGGCAGGACGAGCCACCAGGCTCTGTTATCGGGGATCTTGTCCATCACTGTTGCTCCTGTACCAGGTATTCATCTGCATAAAGCATCAGCCACTGCCCAGGGAACAGAAGATTTACCTGGCTGCCAATGCTGGCATTAAACTCTTCATCCTGTCGTACCTTCATCGTTTGATCGCCAAGCTGCACCGTCACAATTTTATAGGTGCCCAAGTCCTCCACATCCCGGACTTCCGCTTCATAGGTGTCGTCAGATTTTGCGGGAACAATCTCAATAAACTCCGGCCGAATGCCAATTTTTATATTGTTGGACTTCATATCGACAAGGCGATCCAGCTGCCAAGGCGCTAACCGAATCTCAACAGACCCGAACCGCACAGCGCCCTGGCATTTTTCCACCTCGACAATGTTCATGCCCGGGCTGCCGATGAAATAACCGACAAACGTATGGTTAGGCGCTTCAAACAGCTCTGTGGGCGTACCGAACTGAACCACCTGCCCGTCGTACATCACGGCAATTTTGTCGGCAAAGGTAGAGGCTTCAAGCTGATCATGGGTGACATACACCATGGTGATATCGAACTGCTCGTGAATCTGTTTGAGCTTCCTGCGCAATTTCCATTTGAGCTGGGGATCGATCACGGTCAAAGGCTCATCAAACAGAATTGCAGACACATCTTCCCGCACCAAACCGCGCCCCATGGACACCTTCTGTTTTTCGTCGGCGGTCAGGTTCCTGGCCTTTTTATCGAGCTTGTCCTCAATCTCAAGAACTTCGGCAATCTCCTGCACCCGCGTCTTGATCTTGGCAGCCGGCACCTTGTTGTTCTTGAGCGGGAAAGCCAGGTTTTCGTATACAGTCATGGAATCGTAGACCACCGGAAACTGGAACACCTGTGCAATATTCCTGTCGCGGGGCGATAGTTCGTTAACGCGTTTACCATCAAACAGCACCTCCCCTTCGGAAGGCTGAACCAAGCCGGAAATAATGTTCAGCATGGTGCTTTTGCCACAGCCCGAAGGCCCAAGCAGTGCGTAAGCCCCACCCTTGTGCCAAACATGATCCAACTGGCGGATGGCATAGTCATCTGGCCCTGACGGACTGGCACTGTAACTGTGGGCCAGGGATTTCAATTGAATTTCCGCCATCAGCCAGCGCCTCCTGAAATTCGGGATGGGGTGTGTACCAGTTGCTCATTGCCATCGAAAACAAACAGCTTGCTCATGGGCAAGTAGATCTTCAGCGGCGCACCTGTGTGGTGCTGGTGAACCCCCATCAATTGCAGCACCATCTCGAAATGGCTGTTCTCAACATGCATAAAGGTTTCAGAGCCACTGATCTCACTGAGGGCAACCTCCATGGACATTTCAAGATCATCACCAACACCGGGTGCCAAGGTGATATGGCTGGGGCGAATGCCGAACCAGTAGTCGCCAGGGGGCAGCTTTGCCAGTTCTTGAGTCAGCTCGTGGTGTGTATGCTCGTCGAAGGTCACTTCCGTATCGGTCACACGGCCACGGATAATATTCATGGGAGGTTCGCTGAATAACTGTGCCGCAAGGGTATTAACCGGAGCACGGTAAACATCCATCACCGGGCCATTCTGAACCACTCGGCCCTCGTGTAGCAGGGTTGTTGTGCCACCAAGAGCAAGCGCCTCATTCGCCTCGGTTGTTGCGTAAACGGCAATGCACTGGCGCTCACGAAACAAATCCCGCAACTCAGCCCTGAGCTCTTCCCGCAACTTGTAATCAAGGTTTACCAGAGGTTCGTCGAACAGGATCAGAGTTGCATCTTTCACCAGCGCTCGTGCCATGGCCGTGCGCTGTTGTTGACCGCCAGAAAGTTCAAGTGGGTAGCGTTTCAGCAAAGGTTCGATTTGCAGCATGGATGCTGTTTCCCGAACCCGACGATCAATCTCGGGCGGGGGCATTTTGGCCAAGCGTAGAGGTGACGCAATATTTTCGTAAACGCTAAGCGTGGGATAGTTTATGAACTGCTGATAAATCATCGAAATGTTACGGCGCTGCACGCTTTGGCCGGTAACATCCTCACCGTTATATAACACACGGCCTTCCGTCGGCTTATCAAGGCCGGCCATCAGCCGCATCATCGAGGTTTTTCCGGCCAGCGTCCGGCCAAGCAGCACATTGAAGGAGCCTGCCTCGAATGTAAGGTTGGCATCCCGAACGTAATCGACACCGTCGACCGTGCGGGAGAGGTTCTCCAGCATTAAGGACATACAAGCTTTCCTTGTTATTCTTATAAAGCACGCCCGAACCCAAAACGAACATTCGGGCATCTATTTTCGACGTTATTAATCCGAATCCTATACCAGTTTTTTAAAAAATTACACCATAAAAGAATCAAACACCTGTTTTTACTGAAAATTTATTTTCTACTCTCGGTTTCATATGCGAAAACACAAATGTTCGGTTAGAAATATTTCAGAGTTTCTGCACTGCATGTATCCACCCTTCATACAACTGGTCGCGCTTTTGCTTCGTCATGATGGGCTCAAAGCTACGGTCACACCGCCAAAGATCCGAGAGTTCATCGAGCGATTCGTACACACCTGCCTTAAGACCTGCGAGATATGCCACACCCAAAGCCGTTGTTTCTACTACAGACGGCCTGTCGACTCGCGCACCCAGAATGTCTGCCAGGAACTGAAGCACCCAATTATTTGAAACCATGCCGCCATCCACCCGTAAGGTGATCGGGCGCATACCGTCTTTTTCCATGGCCTTTTGCAAGTCTTTGGTTTGGTAACACACCGACTGCAGCCCAGCAGTTACGATTTCCTTGATGCCTGTATCCCGGGTCAGCCCGAAAATAGCCCCTCGTGCGTTTGGATCCCAGTAAGGGGCGCCCAGGCCCGTAAACGCAGGCACAAGGTAAACCCCATGATCTATTGGTGTGCCCTTCGCCAACGGTTCTGTATCGCAGGCGTTTTCAATCAGTTGCAGACCATCCCGCAACCACTGAATCGCAGCCCCGGCCACAAAAATACTCCCTTCCATGGCATAGGTGGGTTTGCCGTCAAGCCGATAAGCAACCGTTGTTAACAGCCGGTGTTCGGATGTCAGCGCTTTCTCACCTGTGTTAAGCATCAAAAAACACCCGGTACCGTAGGTGCTTTTTGCCATTCCCACATCAAAGCAGGTTTGGCCAAACAACGCTGCCTGCTGATCCCCCGCCACACCCAGTACGGATACACCGTTAAGTTCACCAACTTCTGTGATTTCGCCAAAATCGTCTGACGAATCCAGAACCTCCGGCAGCAGGGATTCCGGTATGTCAAACAACTCCAGCAGATCTGGGTCCCACTGCTGGGTATGAATATTGAACAGCAGGGTACGGCTTGCGTTGGTGGCGTCGGTTTTGTGCACCCGGCCGCCCGTCAGCCGCCAAAGCAGGAAAGTGTCCACTGTCCCAAAAGCCAGGTCTCCGCGATCTGCGCGTTCGCGGGCGCCCGGAACATTCTCGAGAATCCAGCGGATTTTGGTGGCTGAAAAATAGGGATCGATGAGCAGACCGGTTTTACTGTGAACCCCGGGCTCCCGACTCTCGCTTTTGAGGGTTTTGCAATAAGCCGCTGTTCGCCGGTCTTGCCATACAATTGCGTTATAAACCGGCTTACCTGTTTTCCTGTCCCACACAATGGTGGTTTCCCGTTGATTGGTGATGCCCACAGCAATCACCTGATCATCGCCTCCACATTCTTCTGCCATCACCCCACTGCACGTCTCGGTGACGGTTGACCAGATATCTTCCGGATCGTGTTCAACCCAACCGCTCTCAGGAAAGTGTTGGGGAAACTCCTGCTGGCGAACCGCTTGGATATTACCTTTCAGATCGAAAAGTATGGCCCGGGAACTGGTGGTTCCCTGGTCAATGGATAGCAGGTACTGGCTCATTGTAATTTCGTCCTCGTGTTCTTATTTGTTCGCATGTTTACTTTTTTGAACGTGAATGCCAAGGGTTTTCGAAAAAATCACCCCATACAGAACAGATAAGTGACTCTAAATGCTGCATAAATCAGCTAAAAAGACTAAACTTTATTCTAGCAGAGTTTAAAACTGCTCCTTATTTCGGATAAGAACAAACACAGGGTGGAGGTTATTTGAATGGCACAGCGGCGGCGACAGGATCTGATTTTAGAGCTGATCCAACAGAATGGCTTTGTAACCACCGAGCAGCTGGTAGACCAATTCAAGGTAACCCCCCAAACCATCCGCAGGGATCTGAACGACCTCGCCAAAGAGAACAAGCTTCGCCGGCATCACGGTGGCGCCGGCATCGATTCCAGCACAATCAACACCGCCTACCAGGCCAGAAAGATCATGGATCTGGAAGCCAAGGAGCGCATTGCCGAGGCCATGGTGGCGCTTATCCCTGACAACTCTTCCATGTTTATCAACATTGGCACCACTACGGAAACCATCGCCAAAGCCCTGCTGCAAAAAAACAACTTGCGCATTGTGACCAACAACCTGCACGTAGCCTCCATCCTCTCGGCGAAAGAGGACTTCCATGTGATTATTGCAGGAGGAGAGGTCAGAAGCCGCGATGGCGGCATTGTTGGCGAAGCCACTCGCGACTTTATCAATCAGTTCAAAATGGACTTTGGCATCATTGGCATCAGCGGCATCCACAACGACGGCTCCCTGCTGGACTTTGACTATCGGGAAGTTCGCGTAGCCCAGGCCATTATTGAGAATTCCAACCAGGTATTACTTGCTGCAGACAATTCCAAGTTTGGCCGCAATGCGATGGTCAGGCTAGGCAACATAGCCCAGGCGGACCATGTATTTACCGACCAGAAACCACCCGCCGAAATCTCCAGAATTCTGAAAGAGAACAGCATCAAGCTCCATGTAGTCTGAAATCTTCGTTTATTTTCGATCTTTTCCTTTACGAACACCAAACTCTTTCGCATACTGTTCCTATAACATATTTGGCTGCGGCAACCTTCGCTTAACAAAACAGGCATGTACCGTGGCGTCAGGAGATGAATAACGATGGCTATGGGGAATGAGCAGTATGACGTTGTTGTGGTTGGCGGCGGCGTCAACGGAACCGGAATTGCGATGGACGCAGCCGGGCGCAACCTCAAAGTACTGCTCTGTGAAATGAACGACCTGGCATCCGCAACCTCTTCCAACAGCAGCAAGCTTATACACGGCGGGCTGCGCTATCTTGAGCATTATGAGTTCCGGCTTGTGCAAAAGGCCCTGGCCGAACGGGAATCCCTGCTCAAGAACTCCCCCCACATAATGTGGCCCATGCGTTTTCGTTTGCCCCACCGCCCCCATTTGCGCCCGGCATGGATGATACGCACCGGCCTGTTTCTCTACGATCACCTGGCCAAGCGCGAACTGCTGCCGGGCTCACGCTCAATTCGATTTGATACGTCCGGGCCGCTAAAGCCGGATATTACCAAAGGCTTTGAATATTCAGATGGCTGGGTGGATGACGCCAGGCTGGTGGTATTGACAGCCAAAAAAGCCGAGCAGGCGGGCGCAACCATCCTGACCCGAACCAAATGCGTGAATGCTGTGCGTGGCGAGGCTGACTGGACAGTCACTCTTCGTGACATGGTCAGCAACCAGGAGAAAACGGTTTCCGCGAAAACTATTGTGAACGCATCCGGGCCCTGGGTAAGCAAATTGTTTGGCGAATCCCTTTCCATGCCTGCCCCCAAAGCCATTCGAATGGTGAAAGGCAGCCATATCGTTGTGCCCAAGCTTAACCAGGAAGAGGAAGCCTATATCCTGCAGAATGAAGACGAGCGCATAGTGTTCGTTATTCCCTATGAGGATCAATTCTCTCTGGTAGGCACTACCGATGTTGAGTACGAAGGCGACCCGAAGGACGCAAAGATTTCCCCGGAGGAGACTGACTATTTGCTGGACATCGTGAATGCTCATTTCACCCGCCAACTGACACCTTCCGATGTGGTTTGGTCCTACTCAGGCGTAAGGCCACTAATGGACGGCGAAGAAGAAAACGCCCAGAAAGCCTCCCGTGACTACTCCTTCGAGATTGATCAGAGCAACGGCAAGGCGCCGCTCATTTCCGTTTTTGGCGGAAAAATAACCACTTATCGCAAGCTTGCGGAGGCTGCAACGGACAAACTCTGCCATTTCTTCCCCAAAGCCGGTGGCCGTTGGACGAAAACGGCCGTGTTGCCGGGTGGCGACTTTGACAATAAGGAGAATCTGTTTGCAGAACTCCATCAAAGCTTCCCATGGCTACCTGAAAACACCCTCCGTCGGTATGTTCGCACCTATGGCACAAGCTCACGGGACATTCTTGATGGATGCAACTCTGTGGTAGACCTGGGCCAGCACTTTGCAGGAACCCTGTACGAGAAAGAGGTGCAGTACCTTGTGGAAAATGAGTGGGCCATGACCTCGGAAGACATTCTTTGGCGCCGAACCAAGCAAGGGCTTTATGCCTCTGAAGGCGATGTGCAAGCGCTTGATGACTACCTGAAAAATGCTATAGCAGTGAGGCAACCCGCTGCTGAAGCTCAGGAACCACCTCTTGCTCAAACCAGGGATTCCGGCGCAACCAAAGGTTATTGCGCGGACTAGGATGGGGCATTGGCAACACATCCGGCCAGTAATTGCACCAGTTGGTGACGTTTTCGGTAACGGACTTTTTCGCATCTGGCAGGTGCCAGGCGTGGGCGTACTGACCTATTACCAACGTAAGCCCGATATTGGATAAGCGCTCCAGCAATGCTTCGCGCCATGCCGGGGCGCATTCGGGCCGTGGCGGCAAATCACCGGACTTGCCGGTACCCGGGTAACAGAAGCCCATGGGCAGTATCGCCAGCTTTTGGTCATCGTAAAAATCTTCTCGTGAAATGCCCATCCATTGCCGCAGCCGGTCTCCACTGGGATCGTTGAACGGTAAGCCGGTTTCGTGAACACGCCTCCCCGGCGCCTGGCCCACCACAAGAATTCGGGACTCTCTGGACAACTGCACAACCGGTCGTGGCCCGAGGGGCAGTACATCCGCACAGATCGTGCACGCACGTACCCGGCGAACCAATTCATCAAAGGGCAGCTGTGCAAGGTTGTCTGTCATAGGCTTATCGTCACTCGGGCAATTGCATATAAAGCGTTTTCCCGTAACCATATAGCTCGAAATTCGCAGGGGCAAGCAGCCTTAACGCTCGTGGCGCCGCCAAAAACCAGGGATAAAACATGAACGCAAAAGCTGGCCATCTTTCCTTACCGGACATTGATGTTGAGGAATTCCGCAAGGTTGTTCGCAGCCGCCGCTCAGTAAGGCGGTTCACAGACAAACCCGTCCCGGACGCGGTTCTGGAGGATTGCCTGGAACTGGCCACCCTGGCGCCCAACTCCAGCAACCTGCAGCCCTGGGAATTCTATGTGGTCAAAACACCGGAGCTACGGAGCAAACTTGCTGAAGCCTGCCTGGGCCAGAATGCAGCAACCACGGCCCCGGTTCTGATCGCGATTGTTGCCCGGCCAGACACTTGGCGAAAGCATGCGCAACTTGCTCTGGAAGACTGGCCAAAGGACGAAAAGCTTCCCTCCATTGTGGAAAAGTACTACAAAAAGATTGCCCCTATTCACTACAATCAAGGGCCGTTCGGAGTTCTGGGGGTGGCGAAAAAGACTCTGGGGCTGGCCGTAGGCCTGGCTCGCCCGGTTCCCCGTGGGCCCTATTCCGTAAATGAAATGAAAGTTTGGGCCACCAAATCCACTGCTTTGGCGGCACAGAACCTGATGTTGGCATTACGAGCACATGGGTATGACTCCTGCCCCATGGAGGGCTTTGATGAGTGCCGCGTGCAGAAGCTACTGAAACTGCCCCGCAAAGGGCTGGTCACCATGGTTCTTGCCGCTGGTGAGCGAGCCGACAATGGTGTCTACAACCGCCAGTACCGCTTCGACCCGCAGAACCTGATTCACTACCTGTAAACTATCTGCCTGGTTCCCGCCTCCGGGATCACAGCGGCTGATTCCCGAAAATACTGGCTCCCTCTTCCGGCGTGCTGACGGCATGCCGCATCCAGCCAAACAGCTCTCTGCCAAAGCCACGCTGATAGCCGGACAAGTCTGGCCGCGCCAGCTCCCGGCTTGCAAACTCGGCTTCGTCAATATCGACTGATAACGAGCCTTTGTCTGCATCCAGACAAACCCTGTCGCCATCCTGGACCCTGGCAAGAGGACCACCCGCACTGGCTTCCGGGTACACATGAATAGCCGCTGGCACCTTGCCGGATGCGCCCGACATACGACCGTCCGTTACCAGTGCAACCTTGTAGCCCTTATCCTGCAAAACACCCAAATATGGGGTGAGTTTGTGCAATTCCGGCATGCCATTGGATTGCGGCCCCTGAAAACGCACAATGACAACACAGTCTTTATTCAGCTCACCCGCATCAAACGCGGCCTTCAATTCATTCTGGTCATTAAAAATCACGGCAGGTGCTTCAACCCTGTGGTGCTCCTGCGCAACGGCAGACACTTTGATGACACCGCGCCCCAGGTTACCCTCCAGCACTTTCAGGCCGCCATCAGGAGCAAACGGCTCGGCGGCACTGCTGAGCACATCCGGACGCAGGCTTTTGGTGGTTGCAGGCCGCCACACCAGCTTGCCGGATTCAAGCGCCGGCATTTGTGTGTAGCGTTCCAGACCATGCCCGACAACCGTTTCCACATCGTTATGCAAGAGGCCTTTATTCAACAACTCGCCAATCATGAATGGGGTACCGCCCGCTTCGTGAAATGCATTTACATCCTCCTCGCCATTGGGATAAATGCGGGTCATGGAGGGTACAACGGACGACAACTCGGCGTAATCGTTCCAATCAATGATAATCCCGGCGGCGCGGGCGATCGCTACCCAATGCAAGGTATGGTTGGTGGACCCTCCAGTTACCAACAGGGCCACCAGCGCATTCACGATACTTTTCTCATCCACCATATCGCCCAGCCCAAGCGCCCCTCCCTGTGGCCTGGATAACCGGATTACCTGCTCAGTTGCCGCTCGGGTCAACTGGTCCCGCATAGGTGTGTTCGGGTGAAAAAATGCGGCACCGGGCAGATGCAACCCCATAACTTCCACCAGCAACTGGTTGCTATTAGCCGTGCCATAGAAGGTGCAGGTACCCGGACTGTGGTAAGACTTGCTCTCGGCTTCCAGCAACTCCTCTTTGCCAACCTTGCCTTCGGCATACAGCTGCCGGATGCGCTGTTTTTCCTTGTTTGGCAGGCCGGATGGCATAGGCCCCGCTGGCACCAGAACAGTGGGCAGATACCCGAAGCTGAGGGCACCAATCAACAGGCCCGGCACAATTTTATCGCATATTCCCAGTAGCAGCGTGGCATCAAACATATTGTGACTCAGAGCCACTGCCGTGCTCATGGCGATGGTGTCCCGTGAGAACAGACTGAGCTCCATGCCGGGCTGGCCCTGCGTAACGCCATCACACATGGCCGGGGTACCACCGGCAAACTGGGCCGCAGAACCCATGCCATGGGCTGCCTCGCGAATGATATCCGGGAAGCCTGCATAAGGCTGGTGGGCAGAAAGCATATCGTTGTAGGCCGACACCATGGCCACATTGGCCTTGTTCATCAGTTTCAACGTGTCTTTGTCATCCTGGCCGCAAGCGGCAAAGCCATGGGCAAGATTGCTGCAGGAAAGCGCCCCCCGCTGCGGCGACTGAGCTGCAAGCTCATTCATCCGACCAAGATAATCCTGCCGGGAAGCGCGGCTGCGGTCGATAATTCGCTGGGTAACTGAGTGAATCGTCGGATTCATGATGGGCTCCATCTATTTGTCTGTTACTCATCAAAAGCAAATGTTAGTAATTTTACGTTCTTTTGGCGCGAACTACAGCATAGCAGTTCATAACCAACCGAAATCTTGATATATTTACTACATCACAAACAAGATTCGAGTAAACTCGAACAAAACAATGCAGAACAGGAAGCAAACTATGACAATTCGTATCGCAATCAATGGTTTTGGGCGGATTGGTCGCAATATCCTCCGCGCACTTTATGAAAACAACTACCGCGAGCGGCTTCACGTGGTCGCCATTAACGACCTGAGCGACGCGGAAACCAACGCCCACCTACTCAAGTATGACAGTGTTCACGGGCGCTTTGATGCAGACATCAGTCACGATGCCGAATCTCTCAGCGTAAATGGCGATCGGATAGCTATCACTGCTACTCGCAACCCTGAAGACTTACCCTGGGGCGATCTGAAGGTTGACCTTGTACTTGAGTGCTCCGGATTATTCACCAAGCGTAGCGAAGCTGAAGCACATATCAAAGCCGGTGCCCGCAAAGTGATTATCTCGGCACCAAGCCCGGATGCCGATGCCATGATTGTTTACGGCGTAAACCACAACACACTCTCGGCGCAGCACACTATTATTTCCAGCGCCTCCTGCACCACCAACTGCCTGGCACCGATTGCCGATGTGCTGCACAAGACCATAGGTATCGAAAGTGGTTTAATGACAACCATACACTCCTATACAAACGATCAGAACCTGAGCGATGTTTACCACTCGGACCTATACCGCTCACGCTCTGCAACCCAGTCAATGATCCCCACCAATACAGGCGCCGCAGCAGCCATAGGGCAGATTATCCCTGAGCTGGATGGAAAGCTGGACGGCCTGGCCGTGCGCGTACCAACCATCAACGTATCGTTGGTGGATTTCGGATTCATTGCAAAACGGGAAACCTCTGTTGAGGAAGTAAATGCTGCGGTAAAAACTGCTGCTGAATCAAACCCGGTACTGGGCTACAACCTTGAGAAGCTGGTGAGCATCGACTTCAATCACAATGCGCTTTCCAGTATTTTCGATGCAAATCATACCCGCGTGCTTGGCTGTCATGTAAAAGTCATGGCTTGGTACGATAATGAATGGGGATTCTCAAACCGGATGCTGGATAACGCAGTTGCACTGATGGAAGCCAGCCAATAAGCATTGTTACCCGCATCAATTCCGAAATTTACATGGGATCATACCCCAACAACCAAGGATCACTATTTATGCTCAGGCGCACCAAGATTGTCGCCACCTTAGGCCCTGCTACAGACTCTGCGGAGTCCCTGACTGCCACCATCAATGCGGGAGTCGACGTTACCCGACTCAACTTTTCCCATGGTAGCCCGGATGAACACATCGAACGTGCCCGCCGGGTGCGGGAAGCAGCGGTAGCACAGGGCCGGTTTGTTGCCGTACTGGCAGACCTTCAGGGCCCGAAACTTCGGATTGCCCGCTTCACCGACAACAAAGTCACGTTGCAAGCCGGGCAAACCTTTGTTCTGGACGCCGCCATGGATAAAGAGGCCGGCACTGAAGAACGTGTCGGCATTGACTATGAACAACTGATTAACGATGTAGAGCCGGGCGACATCCTTGTTCTGGATGATGGCCGCATCGAAATGGAAGTACAGTCTGTTGAAGACCACTGCATAACGTCCAAGGTGCTGATTGGCGGCCCACTCTCCAACAACAAAGGTCTCAATAAAAGGGGCGGCGGGCTGTCTGCTGACGCCCTGACTGAAAAAGACAAACAAGACATAGTGACAGCTGCTCGCCTTGGGGCAGACTACGTGGCCGTGTCGTTCGTGCGCACGGCGGAAGACATGCACACAGCTCGCCGGCTACTTAAAGAAGCCGGCTCAAATGCAGGCCTGGTTGCAAAGATCGAGCGGGCAGAACTGGCTCACGATGTGGAGGCACTGGATGCAGTCATCGAAGCGTCCGATGTGGTGATGGTGGCCAGAGGCGATCTGGCCGTTGAGATAGGCGATGCCGAGCTTGTGGGGGTTCAGAAACTCATTATCGCCCGCGCCCGGGTGCTGGACCGGGCGGTTATTACAGCCACCCAGATGATGGAATCCATGATTACCAATCCCATGCCCACGCGCGCGGAAGTGTCTGATGTGGCCAACGCCGTTATGGATTACACAGATGCGGTTATGCTGTCTGCGGAAACGGCCGTGGGCGACTACCCGATTGAAGCTGTCGAGGCGATGGTGCGTATCTGCATTGGTGCAGAAAAGCACCCGACAATGCACCAATCGAATCACCGTATTCACGAAAGCATGGAACAGGTGGACGAAGCCATTGCTCTGTCGGCCATGTATGCTGCAAATCACCTGAACGGGGTCACCGCCATTATCTGCATGACCGAAACGGGGGCCACACCGCGCCTGATGTCTCGCATCAAATCCAGCCTGCCCATCTTCGCCTATTCACGGCACCATTCAACGCAGCACCGGGTAGCCATGTATCGCGGCGTGCAAACCGTCCCGTTTGATTCTGCAAAGATTCCCAACGAGCACACCAACGCCCAAGCTGTGTCTGAGTTGGTCACGCTGGGTGTGGTTGACGAGGGAGACCTGGTAGTCATTACCAAGGGCGACTATGTGAACGCGCAAGGTGGTACCAATACCATGAAGATAGTGCGGGTTGGCTCGGATATCAGCTGATATCCGAGCGGCTGCCCGCAGCAATTTCTGTTATGCGGGCCCAGTCTTTCGCCGCCACCACATCGTCAGGGGTTAGCCAGCTGCCCCCTACTGTTTGCACATTGCTCAAGGCCAGGTACTGCCTGGCCGTTTCCCGACGAATACCGCCGGTAGGGCAGAAAACGGCATCCGGGAAGGGGCCGCTAAACGCTTTCAAGGCCGGCGGCCCACCTGCTACTTCGGCGGGAAAAAACTTGAACTCCCTGTACCCCAGGCCGTACCCGAGCAGCAACTCCGACGCAGTTGAAACACCGGGCAAAAGCGGCGCCTCAGACGTTAAAGCAAAATCCAGAAGCGTTTCAGTGACACCCGGCGTGACGATAAAATGTGCACCTGCTGTTTCCGCCTGACGGTACTGCGCTACACAGGTAATGGTGCCAGCGCCAATCCAAGCCTGCGGCAGGGCTTCACGCACCCGTTTGATCGCCTCAATCCCATGCTCGGTCCGTAAGGTTATTTCCATTACCTGAACCCCCCCGTCAAAGAGTGCCTGGCAAAGCGGCACTGCATCATCAGGATGGGTGATGGTTATAACGGGCATAAGCTGAGACGCTTCCAGAACAGATTTGATGCGTTCGCGGTGAAAGTCCGACACGTAGTTCATGTTCTCTCCATACGGGCTTTAGGAAGACCAAAGAAGGCTCAGGGGCTCCAGAAAATCTGAAGGCCCGATTTCAGGAATCCACGGACCGGCATGGTAAACACACCACCTGGCTCGCTTAAGGCTTTCTTCAACGTCTCCAGCTTATCCTCACCCTTCAGGTGCAGTGCGACAAAACGGGCCCTGCGCATAAAGGCATAGGTAAGCGTAATACGTGAATGCGCCTGAGACGGCGGTCTCATTGCTGCCAGCGTTTCCCGGTTTTCCGGGCTCATGGCATGGGCAAGCTCAGGGGCATCCGGGAACAGAGAAGCCGTATGGCCATCATTACCCATTCCTAAAATCAGAACATCCAGCGGGCGCGTCAACGCAGCAAGTTCGGCATTAGCCGCTGCCAAACCATCTTCCGGTGTAGCACCCGCCTGCTTCAGAGAAAAGAATCGGGCAGCCGCTGCGTTATGCTGCAACAGGCTTTCTTTCACCATCCGGGTATTACTGGCCTCATCCGTTTCTGCAACCCAGCGCTCATCCACCAGTAAAACATCCACCCTGCCCCAATCTATCTCCTTGCGGGACAAGGCCTGCAAAAATGGCAAGGGCGTGGAGCCCCCGGAAACTGCCAGGCTTGCACGCGGAGCACTATCAAGTCGATCCTTCAGGAAATCACTGACTGCATCGGCTAATTGCTGAGCAACCAGCTGAGGCGTCGTTTCAAAGCGTGCCTCTATACCTTGGGGTAAATCCAGTTCAGGCATCTTCATACCAGCTCCTTCCATCCCGTGTGATCATTGCTATGGAGGCTACCGGCCCCCAGGATCCTGCAGCATAGCGTTTTGGCGGATCACCGCCGTCATTCCAGTTTTGAACAATCCGATCAACCCAGCGCCAAGCGTGCTCCACTTCATCACGCCGAACAAACAGGTACTGATTGCCTTTCATGATTTCCCATAGCAGCCGCTCATAGGCATCGGGAATTCTCTCGGTTTCGAAGGCTTCTGAAAACGTCAGTTCGAGCGGCCCTTGCCGCAGCCGCATGCCTTTGTGAAGGCCTTGGTCCTTGGTGAGTATTTTGAGCGACATACCCTCGTCAGGCTGCAATCGGATAATCAACTTGTTATTTGCCAAATGCCTCTGATCCGGATCGAAAATATAGTGAGGAGCCGGCTTGAAGTGGATAATTATCTGGGACAACTTTTCCGGAAGGCGTTTGCCGGTGCGGATATAAAACGGCACGCCCGACCAACGCCAGTTATCGATTTCCACTTTCAACGCAACAAAGGTTTCCGTGTCACTTCGTTTATTGGCATCGTCCTCCCCCAGGTATCCCGGAACCGGCTTCCCATTACTGGCTCCCGCCGTGTATTGGCCGCGCACCACATAAGTATCCATCATATCCGGTGTCATGGTTCGCAAAGCTTTGAGCACCTTCACTTTTTCATCTCGGATACTGTCGGCAGACAAATCTGAAGGGGGGTCCATAGCAATCAGGCATAACAGCTGCAACATATGATTCTGAACCATATCGCGAATCTGACCCGCTTTATCAAAGTACCCCCAGCGGCCTTCGATGCCGACACTCTCAGCGACTGTTATTTCCACGTGGGAGATATGATTCTGGTCCCACTGTGAAGCAAACAGGTTGTTGGCGAAGCGCAGTGCGATCAGATTCTGTACGGTTTCCTTACCCAGATAGTGATCGATCCGGAACAGCTGATTCTCTTTGTAAACTTCTCCAAGCTCATCATTTATTACGCGAGACGACTCAAGGTCATGGCCAATAGGCTTCTCGACTACAACGCGGGTTTTTTCAGTGCAGCAGCTGACCGCACTAAGATTACGTGCGACAACGCCGTACATGGATGGAGGACTGGCCAGGTAAACAATAAGCTGATTGCTCTGCCCGGCACGCCAGGTGTTAAGTGCTTCAAATCCGTCCTGGTTGTTGAAATCCAGAAGTTGATACTCGACCCGCTGAAGAAATTTGTCTGCTACCGAAGGGTCGAACTCTTCGGGCTTAACGTGCTGCTCCAATCTCTTCCGTATCTGTTGGCGAACACCTTCAGTATCAAGCTCTCTGCGAGCAAGTGCCAAAATCCTGCTACCGTCTGCCAACAGACCAGCTTTCTCAAGTTGGTAAAAAGCAGGAAACAGCTTTCGCTGTGCCAGATCACCTAGGGCGCCAAACAACATAATATCGCAACGGGTCGTCATTCTATTTGCCACTAAATGCATTCCTCCGGTGAATCAGACACTGAGCACGGCCTACTATTAGCCTATATGTAGTAACTTTATCTAAATAATGGCACCTGGCCAGAACGAATCCAAGGGGCAACCAGAACCATGATACGTTTACTACACAAAAAACGATATAAACCCGGTATAATCAGCTCATAGCTCAACAATCGAAACCATCAGAAATTCAGGGAGCAGCTTTGATGGCCGCACACCAAGCGCCTCGCGACGACAATCTGCTGGAAGACATCCAGTCCCGACTGGAGACTCTGAACAAATCAGAGCGCAAGGTAGCCGAAGCTATTCTTCGCGACCCCAGCGCAGCCACCCGCTACAGTATTGCAGCTTTAGCCCGGGCCTCAAATGTGAGCGAGCCAACCGTCAACCGGTTTTGCAGGGGTTTCTCCGCTACAGGCTTTCCGGATTTCAAAATCCGTCTTGCGCAGAGCATTGCCACAGGCACGCCCTACATCGGCCAAAACATTGAACCTGACGACACAGTGTCAGAATTTGCCGATAAAATCATGCTTAGCACCATGGCTAACCTGGACAAGGCTCGCCTGGCTTTGGACCCTAAAGCTCTGGCTATCGCAATTGATTATCTGATCCAGGCCAAGCAAATCAATTTCTTTGGCATGGGAGGCTCTGCCTCTGTTGCACTGGATGCCCAACACAAGTTTTTTCGCTTTAACATTCCCGTAATGTCTTATGACGACGCACTGATGCAAAGAATGGTGGCGGCCGGCGCAAGCGTGGGCGATGTTATTGTGATGATTTCCTACACGGGGCGCACCAAGGAAACGGTTGATATTGCCCGCATCGGACGGAATAACGGCGCAACCGTTATTGGCATCACAACCCCCAACTCTCCGCTCTCAGAGGTGTGTACCACCACGCTTGAAATTACCGCCCCGGAAGACATCGAAGTATATATGCCCATGTCATCCAGGATCATTCATCTGACGGTCATCGACATCCTGGCCACTGGTGTAACTCTGAAGCGAGGCCAGGATTTTCTCGGACACCTCAAGAAGATAAAAGACAGCCTGATGCCCACTCGCCTTCCATCAGACCCGGATTGAAGGCTTCGGGCATGAATTAGTTACAGGCAATAAAAAACCCGGGCACGTTTCAATTTGCCCGGGTTTTTTAGTGCCTCAGTTTCGCCTAGGGGCGCGACACCTCAGCCGTATTTCTCAGGAACTGCTGATACGCAGCATACTCACGCTGGCCTTCCAGTGAAGCCAGAAAACTACGCAGCTGATCCAGGTCTCCACTATCGTCTTCTACAGCGCCCTCATTTACAGCATCGAGGGCAATAACAGCAACACCACCCTGCACCATAGCACTGCCATATGTTGGCGCGTTATCGGAAGGGCGAGTCAAAGAGAAAGCTGCCTGCATTACCTGTGGTGAGACACCCGCGGCATTGCGCTCTTGCTCATCGAACTGCTCCCAATCGCCAACATTAAACGCGTCCAACGCTTCACCGCTCTCCAGCGCCTCAATAACAGCAATTGCACGTTCTTCAAGCAGCTCACGAGTCCTTCGCGCCTCAAGGGTATTGCGAATGTCGTCCCGAACCTCACTCAGCGCTAGCTGCTGGGCTTCACGGTACTCCCGGACACGAGCCACAACAGATACATTGTCGCCCACATCAATCAGTTCGGTATTGTAGCCATCCTCAAGAACGTCCTCTGAGAACAATTGGCGAACGAGGCCTGCGTGATCAAAGGGTGCCCGCCCTCCATTTCTGGTAACTGCCTTTGCCTCACGAATTTCTAACCCCAACTCTTCTGCAGGGCCCGCCAGATCGTCCGCTGCATACGCTGAATCGGCCAACTCTGCACGAACTTCTGAATATTTCTCTTGGGCACGCTCAAGTGCGAGCTCTGAACGCAACTGCCCTTCAATCTCAGCCAGTGGCGGCACGTCGGAGCGACGAATATCGTCCAGGCGAATGAGGTGCACGCCAAAGCTGGTTGTTACCGGATCTGAGACCTGACCTTCGTTCAGCGCAAACAGGGCCTCCTCAAAGGCCTCGTCGTAAACGCCCTTGCCAGCAAAGCCAAGGTCTCCACCTTCTTTGGCGGAAACAGTGTCTATTGAAAACTCTTTTGCCAAATCCTCGAAACTCTCGCCCGCATCCAGACGCTCACTGATAGTCGCCAAAAGCTGTTCGGAGTCTGCACCACCCTCAACCAGAATGTGAGAGGCGCGCCGCTCTTCGCGGGCCAGATCACCCGCCGTTTGCTCGTAGTAGACTTCCAACTCTTCCTGGCTTAGCTCAATCTTCTCAGCCATGGCACCCAGCGACAAGGTTATATATGCAGCATCTACCTGCTCTGGCAGGCGGAAGGCCGCGCTATTGCCCTCATAAAACGCTTCGATATCTGCATCTGTGACTTCAACATCATCGTTCACCGCACTTGCGGGAACTTCAAGAATCCGGAAGCTGCGAGTCTGATTCTGAATACGCAGAAGCTGTTCAGCATTCTCATCCGCGACCAACCCACTCTGCATAATGCCCGCACGAATCTGGTTAACCACGTACTGCTTCCGCATGGCTTCCCGGAACTCGCCAACACCCATACCCAGATTGCGCACTGAGGCTACAAAACGATCCCGATTGAATTGTCCATCTACCTGGAATTGCGGCATCTGTGTAATAAGTGCATCAATATCCGCATCGCTCAGCGCGAGCCCTTGGGCGCTGGCATCCTGAATCAGCACTTGCTCCTGGATCAGCGAATCAAGTACATCTTTGCGGATCTGGTCTTCATTCAGCAAGGCAGGATCGGGACGCTCCATCCCGGCCAGGCGACGCTGGCTTTCCATCTGGACAACTCGCAGGAACTCCCGCTCCGTAATGTCCTCACCGTTAACTGTTGCTACTTCTGGCTCACCAGAGAAACCGCCAACGATGGCATCCATTCCCCAGATGGAGAGGGACACAACCAACAGACCGATTATGATCTTGGCTATCGTTCCCTGGGAATTTTCCCGTATATCTTGAAGCATGCTTCTCCCAAACCCTTTGCCGGTTAACTGAACGTAAAAAGGCGCACCCTGTAGGAATGCGCCTTGAATTCTTCTTGGCGATGCCTTTCGAGGGACATCGCCGGAGAAAGAACCGTTACTTGACGGCGTCTTTCAGGGCTTTACCTGCTTTGAACCCAGGCACTTTGGAGGCCGCAATCTTGATCTCAGCGCCTGTCTGCGGGTTACGACCAGTGCGAGCTGCACGATCTTTAACAGAGAAAGTACCAAAACCGATCAGGGTAACCTGATCGCCTTCTTTCAGGGCACCGGTGATAGTATTTGTCATTGCATCCAGAGCACGGCCAGCGGCGGCTTTGGAAATATCTGCTGATTCTGCAATTGCATCAATTAGTTCGGACTTGTTCACACTAAACCCCTTCGCTTTCAGGTTGAAGATGTTCTCGGTTGGATTGTTTTTTCTAGGACGTTCTCGACTATCGCATAAGCGGTCGGAGAATTCCATTCTTCGGTTTTCTTATTCCTTTCGGCATTCAACCGGTGTTCGGAATAGGCACATACTGCGCGGGAGCCCTTGGTATTGGCTGCTTCACGGCGAAACAGTTATACCAATGGGTTCTCCGGCGTGTCAACAACTCATATGGTGTTTAATGTGTATTTATGCGCTCTGCACTATCTCCGTCGTCATCCCGGGGTTTAGCTGAAGCCGCTTCAGGTGATGACTTGGCTTTGCCGGGCTCAGGCGCATAAGCCAACGCAATGTCCAGAACATCATCAATCCACTTAACCGGGATGATTTCCAGCGACTCCTTGATGTTGTCAGGTATCTCTTTGAGATCCCTCACATTCTCATCAGGAATAACAATAGTCTTTATGCCTCCACGATGAGCAGCGAGAAGCTTTTCCTTCAACCCACCGATGGGCAAAACCCGGCCCCGAAGAGTGATTTCGCCAGTCATTGCAACGTCTGCCCGCACCGGAATTTTGGTTAGTGCAGAAACCAGTGCCGTACACATGCCAATACCGGCACTTGGGCCATCTTTTGGCGTGGCACCTTCAGGAACATGCACGTGTAAATCGTGCTTTTCATGAAAATCGTCGGCCACACCAAGACCCGCAGCACGACTTCTGACAACCGTGAGTGCGGTCTGGATTGACTCCTGCATTACATCGCCAAGCGAGCCGGTTTTAACAACCCTGCCCTTACCTGGAGTGAGCGCACACTCGATGGTGAGCAACTCACCACCCACCTGAGTCCAGGCAAGCCCCGTGACCTGGCCAATCTGGTTGGTTTCCTCCGCCAAACCGTAATTGAACTTGCGCACACCGGAATAGTGCTCAAGCATATCCGGCTCTATGGTGATGGATGCTTTTTTATTGGCCTCGACATGCTCGCGCACAACCTTGCGGCATATCTTGGCAATTTCACGCTCCAGACCACGAACGCCCGCTTCCCGGGTGTAATAGCGAATGATATCGCGCAACGTGTCTTCGCTAAGCGCCAGTTCATCTTTGCGCAGACCGTTCGCCTTGATCTGCTTCGGCAGCAGATAGCGCAGGGCAATATTTACCTTCTCATCTTCGGTGTAACCCGGGATCCGGATAACTTCCATTCGATCCAGCAACGCAGAAGGGATATTCATGGAGTTGGAGGTACATACAAACATCACATCAGAGAGGTCGTAGTCCACCTCCAGATAATGATCGTTAAACGTATGGTTCTGCTCAGGATCAAGAACCTCAAGCAAGGCAGATGCCGGGTCGCCCCGGTGATCCATACCCATTTTGTCGATCTCGTCGAACAGGAACAGCGGGTTTTTTACACCAGCCTTTGCCAGCTTCTGCAGCAACTTCCCCGGCAGCGCCCCAATATAGGTTTTGCGGTGGCCACGAATCTCCGCCTCATCGCGAACACCACCCAGTGCCATTCGCGTATATTTACGGTTTGTGGCCCTGGCAATAGACTGCCCAAGAGACGTCTTACCAACGCCAGGAGGCCCCACCAGACACAGCACTGGGCCTTTCACCTTCTTCACCCGGCTCTGCACTGCCAGGTACTCCAGAATGCGCTTTTTGACCTCATCAAGGCCGTAGTGGTCTTGATCCAGGATCTCACGTGCCTTTTCGATATCGTGGCGCACCCGGCTGCGTTTTTTCCAGGGCACAGCCAACATCCAGTCGATATAGCCACGAACAACCGTAGCTTCAGCGGACATGGGCGACATCATCTTGAGTTTGTTCAACTCGGACTCTGTCTTTTTACGAGCCTCTTCCGGCAGGCCCGCTTCCTCAAGCTTCTGCTCCAGCTCTTCAAAATCGTTATTACCCTCGCCCAGATTACCCATTTCTTTCTGGATAGCCTTCATTTGCTCATTCAGGTAATACTCGCGCTGGCTACGCTCCATTTGCTTTTTGACGCGGCCACGGATGCGTTTTTCAACCTCAATCAGGTCAATTTCGCCATCCAGCTTGCCCAGCAAAAGCTCCACGCGCTGATTGATATCGAGAGCTTCAAGCAGTTCCTGCTTCTCAGGGATACGCATCTCAAGATGAGCGGCCATGGTGTCCGCGAGGCGCTCAAGCTCTTCAATACCCGTCAAGGCATTGGAGACTTCCGAGGGCACTTTTCTGGACAGCTTCACGTATTTTTCGAACTCATCCGTAAGAGTCTTCATAAGCACGTCTTGTTCGCGCTCCGGAAGGCTCTCTTCATCCATCAGGGTAGCGCCACCCGACAGGTATTCGGCCTCTGTGATATTACTGATCTTGGCCCGGGCATTGCCCTCAACCAGCACTTTTACGGTGCCATCCGGCAGCCGAAGCATTTGTAAAACTGTGGCCAGCGTACCCATTTCAAATACATCATCGGGACCTGGCTCATCTGTGGAAGCGTCCCGTTGGGCCACCAGAAGGATCTCCTTGCTTCCTTCCATTGCGGCTTCTAACGCCTGTATGGATTTCTCGCGGCCCACAAACAGGGGGACCACCATGTGCGGAAACACCACAACATCCCTCAAGGGAAGTAGCGGGTACTCTTGCACGATATCTTGGGGTATCCGGGTCATAAGGAATCCTCTGACGGTTTTTCATTCAGCATACCACCCTTCATTGGGGCGACCTCTGAAATTGCAATCTTTTTACCAAACAACACGGCACAACAGCCTGTTGATACAAACCATTAAAAAAGGGGCGTTTCCGCCCCTTTTTTCATTTCTTCAGGATACCTGATCACTCTGCCTTGAGAGCCCGGTCAGTCATCAGGCACGGCTTTCGCGTGATCATTATTTGCGTAAATCTTGAACGGTTCTGAATCGCCTTTGATTACGCTTTCATCAATCACCACCTTGGAGATCTCGTGCTCTGAAGGAATCTGGTACATGGTATCCAGCAACGTAGCCTCCATAATGGAGCGAAGTCCACGAGCACCGGTTTTGCGCTCAAGAGCCTTTCCGGCAACAGCACGCAATGCGTCGTCCCTGAAGTCCAGCTCCACGCCTTCCATGTCAAACAGCTTCTGATACTGCTTGGTCAGGGAGTTTTTGGGCTCGGTGAGAATCTGGACAAGAGCATCTTCATCAAGCTCAGTCAATGTGGCTATAACCGGCAGACGCCCGACAAACTCGGGAATCAGGCCGTATTTAACCAAATCTTCTGTCTCAACATTCTTGATCACGTCACCAGTATTTTTGTCCTCTTCCCGACTTGCGACTGCTGCCGAGAAACCGATACTGCTCTTTTCTGTGCGGTCACGGATAACTTTATCCAGCCCGGCAAACGCACCACCACAGATAAACAGCATATTGCCGGTATCCACCTGCAGAAATTCCTGCTGCGGATGCTTGCGTCCGCCTTGGGGCGGCACAGAGGCTACAGTGCCCTCTATCAGCTTCAACAGAGCTTGCTGAACACCCTCACCTGAAACGTCCCGGGTGATCGAGGGGTTGTCAGACTTGCGTGAAATCTTGTCGATTTCATCAATGTAAACAATGCCGCGCTGGGCTTTGTCGACATCGTAGTCGCACTTCTGCAGCAACTTCTGGATGATATTCTCAACGTCCTCACCCACATAGCCCGCTTCCGTAAGCGTTGTGGCATCAGCAATGGTAAACGGAACATTGAGCATGCGTGCCAGAGTTTCAGCAAGCAGCGTTTTACCGCTACCCGTTGGACCAATCAGCAAAATGTTACTTTTGCCAAGCTCAACATCGCCCTTACCTTCACCATAACGAAGGCGTTTGTAGTGGTTATAAACGGCTACTGCGAGCACAACCTTGGCGCGATCCTGACCAATGACATATTCATCAAGCGTATTGCGGATTTCGGCGGGTGTCGGAAGACGATCACTCGTCTCCTCCTGTGCATTTTCCTGAATCTCTTCACGGATAATATCGTTGCACAGGTCGACACACTCGTCGCAGATGAACACCGAAGGCCCTGCAATGAGCTTACGGACTTCATGCTGGCTCTTTCCACAAAACGAGCAGTAGAGCAACTTGCCGTTATCGTCGCCTCTGCCGTTCCTTTCATCTGCCATTGAAATACCTCTGATCTCGTTTTGCCGGCGCCTCAGTCAAGTTGAGGCCGGCCAGGGGTGATGCAATTACTGCCAGTATTATTTATTCGACACACGCTTATCAAGTATGGAGTCAATCAACCCATACTCTTTGGCCTGGGTCGGGTCCATAAAATAATCGCGATCTGTATCACGGGCGATGGTTTCCAGATCCTGGCCAGTGTGGTGAGCCAGTATGGAATTCAGCGTGTTCCGGATTTTTAGAATTTCCCGGGTGTGTATCTCGATATCCGTTGCCTGACCCTGATATCCACCCAGGGGCTGATGAATCATGACTCGCGAGTTAGGCAGGCAAGCTCGCTTGCCTTCGGCTCCGCCTGCCAGCAGGAAGGCGCCCATACTGGCCGCCTGGCCTACGCACAGGGTTGACACGTCGGGCTTGATAAACTGCATGGTGTCGTAAATAGACATACCTGCGGTTACCGATCCACCGGGGCTGTTGATATACAGGTGAATATCTTTGTCCGGGTTTTCAGACTCCAGGAACAGAAGTTGCGCCACGATCAGGTTTGCCATGTGATCTTCCACTTGCCCGACCATGAAGATCACCCGCTCCTTGAGCAAACGGGAATAAATGTCGAACGAGCGCTCCCCACGGGCGGTCTGCTCGATAACCATCGGTACCAAGGCTGACCTGGCATCCATTGCGAGACTATCGATTGGTTTCTGCGTCATGATGCGCCTGAACTCCTTATGGAAAAATGGGGCGTGGTTTCAAACCACAGCATCTACTGTTTTGATGCATCTGTTACTTTGCCAGCCTCAAGCCTAGATGAAAACAGCCGGACATGCCGGCTGCTCACTCTATTCGGCGGGCGGGGAGCAAAAACACCTGTCTCTGGTGCTGCCACGCCGCCAATATCAGCGCTGAGGCTGCCCTGCCTGAATGGCTTCTTCGTACTTGACCTTCTTCTCTTTGACCTTGGCCTGAGTGAGAACATAATCAACAACCTGGTCTTCCAGAACCGAAGATTCAATCTGACTCTTCTGCTCCGGGTTACCGTTGAAGTGCGCAATAACCTCATCTGGTTGTTCATACGTTGACGCGATCTCCTGGATCTTTTCGTCAACCATAGCCGCATCGACTTTCAGGTCGTTCGCCTTTACAACTTCCTGGAACAGCAAGCCGGTCTTCACGCGACGCTCAGCCTGCTCCTGGAAAATCTCCTTGGGTAGCTGCTGAAAATCAACTTGTCCACCAAAACGCTGGACTGCATCCTGACGCAGGCGATCAATTTCCTGATCTGCCAGTGCGGCCGGGATTTCAAACTCGGTTGATTCAAGAAGGCCATCTACAACATCATTCTTGACCTTGTTAGACACCGCCTGCTTCAGCTCGCGCTCCATGTTCTTTTTCACTTCTTCACGGAATGCGGCTTCATCTTCCGCCTCAATACCGAATTTGGTAAAGAACTCGGCATTCAGCTCGGGCAACTGAGGCTCTTCAACCTCATGAATCTTGATTTCAAACTTCGCTGGCTTACCTTTGAGGTCTTCGTTGTGGTAATCCTCAGGGAAGGTCACTTCGATTTCCAGCTCTTCACCAGCCTTACCGCCAACGATAGCTTTTTCGAAGCCCGGAATCATCTGATCGGAACCCAAGGTCAACTTGTGGCCTTCTGCAGCTCCGCCTTCAAACTCTTCACCGTCAACAAATCCCTTGAAATCGATGGTCAGCACGTCCTTATTCTTGGACTTACGCTTGACTGACTTCATGGTTGCCTGCTGACGACGCAGGTTATCGATCATGGTATCGATATCCTTGTCGGTGACCTCAGACGTCAGTTTTTCGATGGAAACCTTGCTCAGGTCGCCCAGCTCAATTTCTGGCAGAACTTCAAAAATGGCGACAAATTCGAGATCTTCGCCCTCTTTCATTGTCTTCGGCTCAAGCTTTGGCCAGCCTGCGGGGTTGATATCCTGCTCCTGCAGTGCCTTGATGTAGTTATCGCGCATGATTTCGCCAACAATTTCCTGGCGAACGCTGTCACCGAAACGACGCTTGACCACGCTCATGGGCACCTTACCTGGGCGGAAACCGTTCAAACGCACTGTACGTGCTGTTTCTTGCAGGCGTTTCTGAACCGCCTGTTCAATTTCCTGGGCGGGCACACCAATCGTCATGCGACGCTCGATGTTGGAGGTCGTTTCTACAGACACTTGCATGGAAGATCCTCAAAATTCAGGTTCAGTATGTGAATGAAATTATGACTAAAAGTCGATTCCCGGGAAACTCCCCGGAAAGGACCCAAAATTAAAAGCAGATAGTTTATCACGGTTTGCCCCGGCGAGAGAATCATCTGCAACGGGTAGTTTCATAGAACGTGATGTCTTCAGCGCTTGTAACCGGGAGTTTGGGGCGAAATCTGAAAAACAAAGGGGGGGGCAAATGAAGATTCGGAATTTTTGGCACAACACCCAGGATAATCTCTGGCGAATCGAATACAAAAAAAGCTCTAAGGTGCCACCTAAGAGCTTTTTAAAAAATTGGTCGGGTTGGGGAGAATCGAACTCCCACTCCTCTCGGAACCAGAACCTAAATCTGGCGCGTCTACCAATTTCGCCACAACCCGAAACTTTAAAATACTTATCCCGCTTTACTTAACCTCAAAACCAGCGAGCCTGAAACTCAAATGCGGAAAAGGGAGGCTTAGTATAACGGAAACACTTCATGGAAAAGTGGGGTGGACGAAGGGGATCGAACCCTCGACCGCAGGAGTCACAATCCTGAGCTCTACCAACTGAGCTACGTCCACCACATCAGGACATGCCTTTCAGCATATTCGATAACATAACTAAGCTACTACATCACTTCCGGGCGTTTGCACCCAACACTTTGCTGCAAGAAGCAGTTCGTTTCCGCTCAAGCCGACGACCTGAATGGCGCGCCCGGCAGGACTCGAACCTGCGACCCTCGGCTTAGAAGGCCGATGCTCTATCCAGCTGAGCTACGGGCGCTTGACCCCTGGCCTAGCTGAACATTCAGAAAAGTGGTCGGGGTAGAGAGATTCGAACTCCCGACATCCTGCTCCCAAAGCAGGCGCGCTACCAGACTGCGCTATACCCCGTTTAAACTGATCAATTCGTGCTTCAGCAAAGTTGGCGCGCATATTACCGTCGCAAAATCGCTTCGTCAACAAGGAAAATCAAATTCTCTCTTAAATCAGTAATTTTGACACTGCGCATCCCCTGCTTACTGCGACAAAGCGCAGCACCCTCCTAATTGGAGTTAGGCGACAAGCGTGCGACAATACTGCCCCTTTTATTTGCAAAAGCCAACCGACAAGACGAAACATGAGCGCCAAACTGATTAATGGAAAAGAAATTGCCGCCGCGGTTAGACAAGAAGTCGCTGCCGGCGTAGAGACCCGCATCCGGAATGGCCTACGGGCTCCGGGCCTGGCTGTGGTTCTGGTGGGTAACGACCCAGCCTCTGAAGTGTATGTGGGCAACAAGCGAAAAGCCTGTGATGCCGCCGGCATTATCTCCCTCTCCTATGACTTGCCTACAGACACCACCCAGCAAGCTCTGGAAGCCTTGGTTGACGAACTGAACGAAAACCCTTTAGTTGACGGGATATTGGTACAGCTACCTCTGCCTAGCCACCTGGATGCAGACCCGATTCTGCTGAAGATCCGCCCTGACAAAGATGTGGACGGCTTCCACCCCTACAACATAGGGCGCCTGGTACAGCGCAAGCCTGCGCTGCGGCCCTGCACGCCTGCTGGTGTGATTACCCTGCTGGATAGCATTAACACCCCCTATAAAGGGCAGCACGCGGTGATTGTGGGCGCATCCAACATTGTAGGGCGCCCCATGACCATGGAATTACTGCTTAAAGGCGCTACGACAACTGTATGCCACCGTTTCACGCCCGACCTGGAAAGATATGTTCGTGACGCCGACATTCTCATTGCCGCTGTAGGCAAACCCGGCCTGATCAAAGGCGAGTGGGTAAAACCCGGTGCAACGGTAATTGATGTTGGCATCAATCGCATGGAGAACGGAAAATTGCAGGGTGACGTGGACTTTGAAACTGCCTCCGCCCGCGCAGCCTATATCACTCCGGTACCAGGTGGCGTTGGACCCATGACCATTGCGACACTCCTGCAAAACACTCTGTACTCCGCAAACGAACTGCGTAAAGACTAGCGGCGCTGCGCGCCAGATTAGGCCGGAACATCAGAGTAAGCACAAAAAAACCCGCCGAAGCGGGTTTTTTTGTATCAGCCGATATTACTGGCCGAACTTTTCTTTTGCCTTGAGGCGGTATGCGTGCAGCAGTGGCTCAGTGTAACCACTTGGCTGTTCGCGACCCTTGAGAACCAGATCCATAGCGGCCTGGAACGCAATGCTGTCGGCAAAGTTTGGCGCCATAGGGCGGTAACTTGGGTCATTGGCATTCTGACTGTCCACAACCTGCGCCATACGCTTCATGGTTTCTTCAACCTGCGCGTCGGTGCAAATGCCGTGGTACAGCCAGTTAGCCAGATGCTGGGATGAAATACGCAGAGTCGCGCGGTCTTCCATCAGACCTATATCGTTGATGTCGGGAACCTTGGAGCAACCCACACCACTATCAATCCAGCGCACAACATAACCCAGAATACCCTGAGCGTTGTTGTCCAACTCCTGCTGGATATCTTCGGCTGTCAGCTTGGAAGGGTCTTCCATTACTGGCACAGTGAGAATGTCGTCCAAGCTTGCGCGAGCGCGGCTTTCCAGCTCTTTCTGAACATCAGCAACAGACACCTGGTGGTAGTGAGTCGCGTGCAGAGTCGCAGCTGTTGGCGAAGGAACCCAAGCAGTGTTGGCACCAGATTTCGGGTGACCAATCTTTTGCTCAAGCATAGCCGCCATCAGGTCTGGCATTGCCCACATTCCCTTACCAATCTGTGCAACGCCACGGAAGCCTGTTTCCAGACCTACATCTACGTTCCACTGTTCGTATGCGCCAATCCATGCTGCCTGCTTCATTTCACCCTTGCGGATGAACGGACCAAGCTCCATAGAAGTGTGCATTTCATCACCGGTGCGATCCAGGAAGCCGGTGTTGATGAACACGGCACGCTCTTTGGCTGCGTGGATACAAGCCTTCAGGTTAACGGTGGTGCGACGCTCTTCGTCCATAATGCCGACTTTCAGAGTGAAACGCGGCAGACCAAGCGTATCTTCGACACGACCAAAGAATTCGTTGGTAAACGCAACTTCTTCAGGGCCGTGCATCTTTGGCTTAACAATGTACACAGAGCCAGTTGCGGTATTCTGGAACTTGCCCTCACCTTTCAGATCATGAATGGCGATCAGGGAGGTAAGAATGCCGTCCATCAACCCCTCAGGCACTTCACTGCCATCTTTTAGCAGAATAGCCGGGTTGGTCATCAGGTGGCCAACGTTACGAACAAACATCAGGCTGCGGCCTTTCAGTTTGATCTGGCTACCGTCGGCTGCGGTGTATTCGCGATCCGGGTTCATCTTACGGGTCAGGCGCTCGCCGCCTTTTTCAAAGGTCTCTTCAAGATCGCCCTTCATCAGGCCGAGCCAGTTGCTGTATGCCAGAGTTTTATCATCCGCATCTACAGCAGCAACAGAGTCTTCGCAGTCCATGATGGTGGTCAGTGCAGACTCCATCAGTACGTCTTTAACGTGAGCTCCGTCGTCCTTGCCAATCGGGTGGCCGGCATCAATCTGGATTTCGAAGTGCATTCCATTCTTAACCAGCAGAATGCCGGTAGGTGCATCAGCTGCGCCCGTGTATCCCACAAAACCGGATTCGTCATTAAGGCCGGTTGTTTCGCCATTTTGCAGTTTGACCACAAGCTTGCCGTCAGCAACCTGGTAAAGAGCTGCATCTTTATGGCTGCCTGCCGCCAAGGGTGCTGAGCTGTCCAGCAGGTTACGTGCAAACTCAATAACCTTGGCACCACGAACCGGGTTGTACCCGCGACCTTTTTCAGCACCATTCTCTTCAGAAATAGCGTCGGTACCATAGAGGGCATCATAGAGGCTGCCCCAGCGTGCGTTTGCAGCGTTCAGTGCAAAGCGGGCATTCATGATTGGCACTACCAACTGCGGGCCAGCCATGGTTGCCACTTCAGGGTCAACGTTAGCAGTAGAGATGCGAAAATCTGCAGGCTCTTCTACCAGGTAGCCAATTTCTTTCAAAAAGCTTTTGTAAGCAGCCATGTCGAGCTTTTGGCCCTTGTGCTCGCTATTCCAGCTATTCAGCTTCTCCTGGATGGCACCGCGCTTGGCCAGCAGCTCACGATTTCTCGGCGCCAGATCGTTTACGATCTTGTCAAACTCCGCCCAGAATTTATCTGCATCCAGCCCAGTGCCCGGAATTGCTTCGTTAGTTACGAAGTCATACAAGTTCTTTGCGACCTGAATGCCGCCGAGTTGTACGCGATCTGTCATCGTTAATTAGCCTCAGTGGGTTAGCCCTGTCCCGACAGCCGTTGAGCAGCCGGGCTCGAAAAATCGAAGGGCGCATTATACGGGAAGTTCCTTACAAGGTCATTTCCCCGGGTACAACGCGACCTTGGTATCAGCGTTAACTACGCCGCCAACTTGTTCCCTCGCGGGAATCGTCCAGAATAATACCCTGCTCTGCCAGTTCGTCACGAATGCGGTCGGCACCGGCAAAATCCTTGGCTTTGCGGGCATCAGCACGAGCCTGGATTTTTGCCTCAATACCCTCTGCTGTCAGTTCTCCGCCGGAATCAGCCTGGAAAAAAGCATCCGGGTTCTGCTGCAAGATCCCTAGAACATCGCCAAGTCTGATCATCACAGTTGCCGCTTTCCTTGCTTCGTCTTCACGGCCCTCGCGACGATGTTGATTTATATCATTAGCCAGCGCATGCAATACCGATATTGCACCAGGGCAATTGAAGTCGTCGTTCATCAACTCAACGAAACGCTGATCCTGTTCAGTTTCAGGCACATCGGTTGAGCTCATGGGCTCTATACCACGCAGTGCATGGTATAACCGGGCCAGAGAACGACCCGCTTCAGCAAGATTGTCCTCAGAGTAATCAACCTGGCTGCGGTAGTGACTGGACACCAGGAAAAAACGCACCACTTCTGGCGGATACGTCTCCAGTATCTCCCGAATCGTGAAAAAGTTGCCCAAGGACTTGGACATTTTTTCCTTGTTTACGCGGATAGCTCCCGCATGCATCCAGGTGTTTACGAAGGTGTGTCCGGTAGCGCACTCAGACTGGGCAATTTCGTTTTCATGGTGAGGGAACAGCAAGTCCGGCCCGCCACCATGAATATCGAAGGTGTTACCCAGACAATGGGTAGACATGGCGGAGCACTCAATATGCCAACCCGGGCGCCCATTACCCCAAGGCGAGGGCCAACTAACCTCGCCTTCGCCGGCTGATTTCCATAGCGCAAAGTCTGCCGGGCTGCGCTTGGCTTCCTGCACATCAATACGTGCACCCGCCAGCAGGTCTTCGAGTTTTTTCTTGCTGAGCTTCCCGTAGTCCTTGAATGACGCTACAGAAAAATAAACATCGCCATTGTCGGCGGCATAGGCATGGTCGGACTCAATCAGCGTATTGATCATGGAAATGATCTCAGCAATATAATCCGTAGCCCTTGGCTCTTCGCTGGGTGACAGCACGCCAAGGCGCGCCTCATCCTCATGCATCGCCGCAATCATGCGCTCGGTCAGTTCGGTAAACGGCTCGCCGTTTTCTTCTGCTCTGCGAAGAATCTTGTCGTCAATATCGGTGATGTTGCGAACATAGGTTACATCGTAGCCACGGCTTCGCATGTAACGGGTGATCACATCAAACGCCACCAGCACCCGGGCATGACCCAGGTGGCAGTAGTCATAAACCGTCATCCCGCACACGTACATACGAACCTTCCCAGGCTCGATAGGCGTAAAGGCTTCTTTTTGCTGGGTGAGCGTATTGTAAATCCTGATCAAAGCTGGTCTCCCGAATGCTTACCTTTAATTGCTATCTATTTACCCCAGGAATCTCGCAAGGTAACTGTACGATTGAATACCGGTTTACCGGCCTTGGCTGTCAACTCCTGATCACAGAAGAAATAACCTTCCCGCTCAAACTGGTATGGCAAGTCTGCAAGCGGCGTTGCCAAGCCTTTCTCTGCCCGCGCTCCTTTCAGAACTACGAGCGATTGGGGGTTAACGTGATCCAGGAAGTCACCTTCCTTGTCGCTATCCGGGAATTCGTGATTGAACAACCTGTCGTAAAGGTTAATGTCGCAATCTACGCTGTCGGCCTCAGACACCCAGTGAATAACGCCGTTGGGCTTGTAGCCTTCAGGGTTAACACCCAAAGTAGCTGGGTCATACTCACAGCGCAGCTCAACAATTTCGCCACTGGCGTCCCGCACAACTTCTTTACAGGTCATCACATATCCGCCGCGAAGGCGAACCGCCTGATCCGGCGCCAGGCGCTTCCACTTGCGCGGTGCCTCTTCCACAAAGTCTTCCCGATCAATAAACAGCGTCTGACTCCAGGTCACTTCACGCTGCCCCATGTCCGGATTCTGCGGGTGTACGGGTAAAGACAGAGTTTCGGTCTTGTCAGCCGGGTAATTGGTCAGAGTTACCTTCAAAGGACGCATCACGCACATGGCACGGGGAGAGCGGGCGTTCAAATCCTCTCGGATAGCGAACTCAAGCATCCCCATATCAACGGTTCCGCCAGCTTTGTTCACGCCAATCATGTCGCAGAAGGCGCGCAGCGATTCCGGCGTATAGCCCCGGCGACGCATTCCCGAAATCGTCGGCATACGCGGGTCATTCCAGCCATCCACCAGATTCTCGTCAACCAGGCGTTTAAGCTTACGTTTACTGGTAATGGTGTAGTTCAGGTTCAGGCGAGCGAACTCAATCTGACGTGGCTCGCATGGTGCAGTGATGTTTTCCAGCACCCACTCATAGAGGGGGCGGTGGTCTTCAAATTCGAGCGTGCACAGAGAGTGGGTAATCCCCTCCATGGCATCAGAGATTGGGTGGGTGTAATCGTACATCGGGTAGATGCACCATTTATTGCCCGTCTGGTGATGCTCTGCGAAACGAATGCGGTAAAGAATCGGATCACGCATATTGATGTTCGGAGAAGCCATATCAATCTTCGCCCGCAACACCAACTCGCCGTTTTCGAATTTTCCGTCTCGCATCTCCCGGAACAGCTTAAGGCTTTCCTCTACAGGGCGGTCGCGATAAGGGCTGTTTTTACCCGGTTCTGTCAGCGTGCCGCGGTACTCAACCATTTCTTCTGCCGTCAGGGCGCACACATACGCTTTGCCTCTCTCGATCAGTTCTTCGGCAAAAAGATAGAGGGCATCAAAATAATCAGAGGCATAACGTACCTCCCCATCCCAGGTGTAACCAAGCCACTTTACGTCTTCCTTGATGGCATCAATGTACTCCTGACTCTCCTTTTCCGGGTTGGTATCATCAAACCGCAGGTTGCACACACCAGAAAACGTATCGGCGATGCCAAAGTTAAGACAAATGGATTTCGCATGACCAACGTGCAGATATCCATTTGGCTCCGGCGGGAAGCGGGTAACCACCTGACCGGTATGCTCGCCTTTGGCAAGGGCGTCTTCAATCAGGTTCTGAATAAAGTTATGGGCTTTCTTCGGCTCGGCGCTCATACAATCTCTATTAAAAGAAGTGGGTCGTAAACCGTCTATTATACTCATAAATCCTGGTGGGACTCATGCATCCCCGGAAACTCTTGAGTACAATACCCGCTTTAACGTTTTCAAACCCCAAGAACAGGAAACCCTGATGATTCTGCTGACAACCAATCACGGCGATATCAAGCTCGAACTCGACTACGAAAAAGCCCCTGAAACTGCAAAGAACTTTGAGCAATATGTTCGCGACGGCTTTTATGATGGCCTTATCTTCCACCGCGTTATCAGCAACTTCATGGTACAGGGCGGCGGCTTTGAACCAGGCATGGCCGCACGTAAAACCCGCGACCCCATCAAAAATGAAGCAGATAACGGCCTGAGCAACATGAAAGGCACCGTTGCCATGGCACGCACCATGGACCCACACTCTGCCTCCGCACAGTTCTTCATCAACGTGGAAGACAACGGGTTTCTGGATCACTCCGCCAAAACTACCGAAGGCTGGGGCTACTGCGTATTTGGCAAGGTAGTAGAAGGCATGGAAACCGTTAACGCAATCCGCGCCGTGCGCACCACCATGAATGCTGGACATCAAGACGTTCCTTATGAGGATGTAGTCATTGAGAAGGCCAGCGTTATCGAGGATGGAGACGCAGCGTGACCACGCTGTTTATTTCCGATCTCCACCTGGAAGAGTCTCGCCCCGACATTACCGGGGCGTTTCTTGGCTTCCTGAAAGAGAAAGCCCCAGGTGCAGAGAGCCTCTACATTCTGGGTGACTTCTTCGAAGCCTGGATAGGCGATGACGAACGCACCCCTCTGCAAGATCAGGCAGCTACTGCCCTTCGCGCCCTGAGCGATAGTGGCACCCGTATTTTCCTTATGCACGGGAATCGGGATTTTCTGATAGGGGAAGACTTCTGTGCTCGGTCTGGAGCCACCTTGCTGGATGACCCAACACTAATCGATCTCTACGGCACCCCTGCCTTGCTAATGCACGGCGATAGTCTTTGCACAGCCGATGTGGAATACCAAAAATTTCGCGCAAAAATGCGCGATCCGCAAATGCAAAAAATGATTCTCGCCCGCCCTCTTGACGACCGCCAGCAAATGGCGCGGCAACTGCGGGAAATGAGCATGTCCACCAACCGTGGCAAAGCTGAAGAGATTATGGATGTGACGCCGGAAGAGGTGGTGCGCGTTATGGAAGCCCAAGATGTGCCTTTGCTGATCCATGGCCATACTCACAGGCCTGCTGAGCATAACCTTGAGGTAAACGGCAAACCGGCAAAACGGATTGTACTGGGCGACTGGGATAAAAATATCTGGTGGCTGGCCGCGGAGCCCGGTAAAGAGCCAGAGCTGCACAAGATGCCGCTCACCACCCCCTGACAATGCCTGCTTTATGGCACAGAGCCGTTGCCCGGGAGCGCCCACGCGAGGACCGCAGCACATGAAGCATCGCCCTGACCGCTACACAGCTCTGAAAACATGCCTGGCCGGCTTGTTTCTGCTCTACCTGCTGGTCCTTCCGGCCCAGGCCAAAGACTCCGAAGGCTCCACCCAGCAAGCGGATGCAAACACCCAGCAAGGTGATGAGAAACCGGAGGAAGCACGACCTGCCGTGCAACCAGAGCTGGAAGCCGATAACGAAGCACCCCCCGAGATCAACCTGCCGGATACAGTTAACGCCGACATTCAGCAACAGGTCCGTGCTCTGCAAATTTCCCTGGAACAGCGTCAGGCGGCCGTTAAAGAAAGTCGGGAACGGCTGACCTACGCCGAATCCATCCTGTCCCGCCTGCAAGATGAGTATAAAAGTTTTGAACTGAGGCTGGAGAAGGCGGGTCTGAACCTAACCGCCAGCTATGCCGAGCTTTTGAAACAAAGGCTTGAGCGCCTGCAAAGACAAAGTATTGCCACGGATCTGATTGAAGGCATTGAGGACAAACTTGCCACAGCACGGGAAGAGCAGCTAAGGCTGGAAGAGTTTGAAGCCATTGCAGACCCTGGAGACGATGCCCGCGGCCAACTGCAGAGCCGTCGCTCGCGCTTGCTGCGCGAATTACACAAGGCCGTTACCGAACACATAGATGTGCTCAATGAGTACTACAGCACGGTGACCACCCTTCAGGATCAGGTTAAGGAGTACCAGGAGCTCCTGCAGCAAAGACTTTTCTGGCTTCCCAGTGCTGCGGTGGTAAGCGCTGATACCGCCGGGGAGCTGTACCAATCTGCCAAATGGTTCATCTCGCAACTGCGCCTTGATGCCTTGAGCGACGCCATTACTCGCTCTGTGGGCGAACGCGGCATACGTATCGGGCTTGTAGCGCTGGCGCTCATTATATTGCTGGTGAAGCGCAGGGCCATCATGACCAATCTTCTGGATAATAGCCGCCACATTGGCAATGTGGGCCATGACCGAACCGCTTTCACCCTGCAGGCACTGAGCAACAGCGTTCTGCTGGCATTGCCGGGTGTGCTGCTATTTTCCCTTGCAGCCCTGGTATTGATGGAAGGCAATGCCTTTTATGCCGCCCTGTCAAAAGGTTTTACCGCCGCTGCCTTCATTATGTTTTTACTCGCTTTTGTTCGCAATGTTGCCCGCAAAAACGGGCTTGGGGAAAGTCATTTCCACTGGAACGCCAACACGCTGCTGGCTATCCGCCGCGAATTACCCGTGCTCATGGCGTTTGTTATTCCGGTGGCAGTGATCACCACATCGACAAGTTCGACACCCGAGGGTGCCCGGTTCGACGACAGCCTTGGCCGCCTGCTCTTTACAGTAGTATCTATTGTGCTGGCGGTGTTCGCACACCACATCATGAAGGCAGTGAGAGCGAGCAACACCCAAAGTAACCTTTTGCTGGTGCTTCATGTAATCGCCGTAGCCGGCCCTCTCGTTTTAGCTGGAGCATCCCTTATTGGCTACCACTACACGGCCCTGCAACTGGAGCGCAACCTGTTTATCACCATCTGCTGGCTGGCTTTTAATACGCTGGTTTACTACATGGGCTTACGGGCGCTCTCTGTGCGTGAACGCAGGCTCACCCTTGAACGCCTTCAGGAGCAGCGCGCCGCTGAGCGCAGGGCAGCGGAAGCCCGAGAGGCTGCCGACACTCCCGGTGAAGGCGTGCTGCAAAACCTCGACATGCCCGAAATGAATTTGCAGGACATCAGCCAACAAAGTTCTTCGCTATTGAGGATAATCGTCTCGGCTCTCGCTATCACCGGCCTGTTGTTTCTATGGGCTAGCGTTATCCCAGCCCTGCAGTTATTTAACGACATCACCCTCTGGACGATTGCCACGGACCTTCAGGGTGGCGACCCGCTCCCCATAACCCTTGCAGACGCCCTGCTCGCCCTGCTCGTGGCAGCCGGCACTGTTCTTGCGGCAAAAAACCTGCCGGGAACCCTGGAGGTCACGTTACTGAGCCGAATGCATCTCGAACCGGGCACTGGCTACGCCATCACAACCATTACGACCTACGTTCTCGTATTCCTGGGCGTGGTGATCTGTCTTGGTGTGATAGGTGTTCAGTGGTCCAAACTCCAGTGGCTGATTGCAGCGCTCGGTGTGGGCCTTGGCTTCGGGCTACAGGAAATTGTTGCCAACTTTGTATCCGGGATCATTCTTCTTTTTGAACGCCCTATCCGGGTGGGCGATACAGTCACCATTGATGGCATTACCGGTACCGTCTCGCGCATACGCATTCGCGCCACCACGCTGGTGGATTGGGATAACAAAGAACAAATCATTCCCAACAAAACCTTCGTTACCCAGGATCTGACCAACTGGACACTCTCGGACCCGATTACCCGTGTAATACTCCGCGTGGGCGTTGCCTATGGCACGGATGTGGACAAGGTTCAGGAAATACTCACCCAGGTCGCCCATGACAACGCTCGGGTGGTGGACGACCCGGCACCCGCTGTCTTCTGTGTTGGCCTTGCAGACAGCAGCATTAACTTTGAAGTTCGGGTGTTTGTTAAAGACCTTCTGGACATCATGCCGCTGTCCCATGAAATACACGCAGCAATCACACGCGCCCTAATGGAAGCGGGTATCAACATCCCCTTCCCGCAACGGGACATTCATGTCCGCACCCTGCCAGAATCCCAGCAGAGAGGCTAAGGCAGGCCGGCCGCTCCTGTCAGTTGGATACGCCCGGGACTGAATACATATCAATAGGCTCCCGATAGGTATCCAGGCGCTTGAGCCAACCTGCCAGCCAGCGATCCTGCTCAACCGGATTGGCAGCATTCCGGGCCCGGCGCGCCAGCACATCACCCGCGGCCTTGCGAAACTCAGCCAGAGTGCCCGGCACAGCGCTATCTGGGTCAACTGCATCTGAATCAACCGATGCGCTTACAGCGGGCATGGCCAGAAGTACTTGCAATAACCCCCAGCCCTCACCGTTATACCGCTCATCGGGAGACAAGCCCTCACCTTTGAAGTTCACATAATCCATAATCGCGTAAACGCCGCCCGGCGTCTGGCTCAACGTCTGCAAACGCCTTTTTACATCGGCCTGACGAGGCTCAGGCGCGGCTTCAATTATTTTCGCCAGAGAATCCTTCGCGCGGCGAAAGATAAATTCCGCTTGAACACCCTGAGTGCCCGCCAGGAACTCCCTCAACTCCGACATTTCAGGAGAATCAGCCACCTTCAGAAAGGTTTCCCGGTCCGGCCAGGGAGCATCAAAAGGCTCAAGCTCACGCAGCCACTCTGGAATATCGCGCTGGCGCTGCTCCATATACTCATAAAGCGCAGGAAAACTCTCAACAAACCGCTCGTTAACGCCTTCCGGATACCATATAAAATGCCCAATACCCAGCGAGGGAAAGGCCTCCGATTCGTTCCAGTGAACAAGGCACTCATACTGACCAGCACACTCATTCTGAAATATTTTCTGGCCTACCCAGTCCAGTTGGGCAGGCTTCAGCGCGAGAGAAATATCGCTAGCCAGCATCACAGAAGCCGCGTTAGCCTCATCAACCAAAGTGCCACTTGTGGCTTTAGTTTTGTTTTCGGAATTACAACCTGAAAGCACCACGATAACCATTAGATTCAGTAATCCGAGCGCCCTGTACACCATCTTGTCCCTCACCGGAAAAGGCAGAAAACCCCGCCAGCAGTATGAAGAAAACATATCTACTATAACAGCGTTGCTAGCAACTGCCTTTCCCCACTTCCACCAGTCCTCCCCCCATACCCAGGCACCACTATAAAAAACCCCGGCATCAGCCGGGGAAATGTAATCGTTGGGTTAAAACAAACTCTCTTACTCCGTAAGCTGACTTCTCAGCACATGCTTTTGCAACTTTCCGGTCGATGTCTTCGGCAAATTATCCATAAAAACTATTTTCTTGGGTACTTTAAAACTGGCGAGGTTTGCTCGGCAATAAGCTTCAATATCGGCTTCTGTCAGGTCATAATTACCGGATTTCAACGTGATGAACGCACAGGGAATTTCACCCCAGTGATCATCAGGCGCTGCAACAACCGCTGCTTCCAATATCGCAGGGTGATCGTAGAGCGCACTTTCCACCTCAAGGGTCGAAATATTCTCCCCTCCAGAAATTATGATATCTTTGGAACGATCTTTTATTTCTACGTAACCATCAGCGTGCCACACCCCCAAATCTCCAGTATGGAACCAGCCTCCGCTAAAGGATTTGCTGGTTTCCTCCGGGTTGTTCAGGTAGCCCTTCATAACCGAGTTACCTCGAACAAACAGCTCGCCGATAGCCTCACCGTTTTTCTCGACTGGCTCCAGAGTCACAGGATCTGCCACCATCATGTCTGCCATGGACAATGACAGTATCCCTTGGCGAGCCATTTTTGCAGCTTTGCCCTTGCCATCGAGGGAATGCCATTCATCCTGGAACTCACAGATCAGGCTGGGGCCATAGGTTTCGGTCAAACCATACAGATGCACTACTTTCACCCCCATGGATTCCATAGCTGCGATCGTTGCCGCGGGAGGTGCCGCACCACCGGTAGCGGCAGTGACATGCTGGCTGAATGGCTTTTTATCGTCTTCGGGGGCGTTGATAAGCATGTTCAGTACAACCGGTGCCGCGCAAAGGTGCGTTACTCCGTGTTCGGAAATGGCATCGTATATTGGCTGCGGTTGCGGAGAGCGCAGGCACACATGAGTGCCTGCCACAGCGGTTACCGCCCATGGATAACACCAACCGTTGCAATGAAACATCGGCAGAGTCCAGAGATAAACCGCACCTGATGGCAATCCAAAGCCAATGATATTGCTCAAGGCATTCAAGTGCGCCCCACGATGATGATAAACCACTCCTTTCGGGTTTCCGGTAGTACCCGAGGTGTAATTCAAAGCAATTGCCTGCCACTCATCGTCAGGCGTATCCCACGCGAAATCGTCATCACCTGTGGCCAGCAAATCCTCGTAGGTCATCTTGCCGATCAATTCTCCACCAGCGAAATTAGGATCATCAACATCAATAACTATCGGCTTGGCGTCACAACCGTTAAGAGCTTCGCGGGCCCGATCACTGTATTCGATATCAGTAAAAAACACCTTTGCACGACCATGATTGAGCATGAAGGTCATGGTTTTGGAATCAAGCCGGGTATTCTGGGCGTTCAGAACAGCTCCAATCATTGGCACGGCAAAATGCAATTCCAACATTTCCGGAATATTTGGTAACAGTGCTGCCACTGTATCCCCTTTCCGCACGCCAAGCTTGCGCAGGGCAGATGCCATCTTCAGACACCGCTGATAGGTTTCTGCCCATGTCCGACGGATACTGCCGTGGATAACCGCAGTGCGGGTCGGGTGCGCCAAGGCGGTTCTCTGAATAAAAGAAATCGGCGTGAGAGGCGTGTGGTTAGCCTCTGTTTTATCGAGCCCAAGCTCAAACATATTTTCCATTGTGTTAAACCTTTAGTTGTTCTTTTAGACAAGCTTTGCCGACGTCAACTAACGCTGATCGGTTGCTGAATCGTCCGCCGTTTTTTCATCGTGATGGTGATGGGTTGCAACGTAAGCATCCGCAAACCAGTTCTTCTCCAGGAAGAACCAGAGCACAAGACCAACCCCCAAACCCCAAGCTGCACCCTGTACAGCAAGCACTGAGCCGACAATAACGGCGATGCCACGCTCAAGGTTGGTCTGGCGATCCAGCATTTCGATTGCCAGGTACCCACACAGATAGCCCTGAATCAATAGCGTCAGCGCCATACCGATATTCAGGCCTGGTTTGAAAAGTGTCACCACAGGCACAAGCACAACAGCAATCGTCATGCCCCAATACAGACTGGTCGCACCGCCCCAATAACTGTCCATCACAGAACGCGGGTTATTCATGTAGCGGTTAATCACCAACGCTTGGCCACCGGTCCAGGCTGGGCCAGACAAGCTGATGAAGGGGGCAATGATCCCATGCACCAAGTTACGAATCCCCACAATGATGCTGTTGCGGCGCGGGCTGAAAATCAGTTTTTCATCCTTGCGAACAGCGTCGGCATTCTTGAACAAAGAGTCCATAACCAGGATGTCGCCAAAGGCAATAATGTACGCCGCCAACGCAAGCGGGATTGCATCAAGGAAGTACTGTAGGGGCGGCATTCCCAGCCCAAACACACTGTACTCTCGTACAATCGTACCCAAGGGAATGGTGGTGAAGCCCCACTCGATGACGGGTGCATCAACCTCTCCAATAACAATGCCGAGAACATAGGCGATCAGAAAAGGTACCGCTATGCCGTATTGAGCTACAAAGCGAAAGAAACCGTATCGAGCACGAAGTGGGCTTGCTGTTTCCGAAAACAACATAAAAAACCCCAGCACAGCACCGGTCAAGATGGTGATTGGCATCGTCCATACACGGCCATCTGCGCCAAACTCACCCATAATTGCAGAAATGCCCGCACCAATCAGAATGCCGGATTTCAGTGACGCAGGCATTTTCCGCACCAACGCATCTGCCCCCTTGAACACCCCGAGACCAAGGAAAATAGCTGAGACGGTTAGCTGTAAGGCAATTAACGCCAGTATTCTGGCATCCCCCTCTGGATAGCTCGACAAGAAGGCTACATACAAGGGAATTCCAGCTGTAATCCAACCGGCAACCGTTGGATCTCCAAAGTGCGTGTGTACCAGATAAAGAATGTTGTTAAGGAGGACAAAAGCAACCGCAATTTCAAATGGAATCCCAAGAACAGATGTCATCAGTGCGGTAATACTCAGCGGAACGACACACAAAATCGCACCTTGCAGAATATCCGGAATCTCTATTTTGTAATGAACAAAAGGTACACGGAGGTTTAGCGCACCCAGCGCTGACGGTTGCTCTCCGCCAGTTGATCTCTTTTTTAAGGACATTGTTGTTGTTCTCCATCCAACTGAATTTAGAAATGCATAGGGAAGAAACCATCCCAACCTGCATACTAATAACAAACACCCGGTCTATCAAGGGTATTTACTTGATTAAACGGGCAAAGCGCTTATTTCCGGATGCTCTCTAATAGTAAATCCATGTTTTTCCCTGGACAGGTGTTGTGCAGCCAATAAGAAGAGGGTCTATGAGCCCATAACGGGCTCGCTATGAATTACGGGTGGTGAAAAAGCGCCCATCGGCATATCCGATGCTTCGCCGTTAAATAATTCAATTTCCACGAGGCATGACAATGCACTCGGTCCCTGAGCCAAGCGGGATGTTCCTTCATCCCGGGTAAGAACATTCGGGTTACCGTGCCGACACGATACCTCTGCAGCCTCTGACTGTGGCGGATCAAACCAGGATCCCGTGCTCAGCTGCAACACTCTGGGACGCACTTCGTCGCTCACCACGGCAGAGCACAAACAGGCGCCACGCCCGTTGAAGATGCGAACCAAGCTTCCGTCTACAATGCTCCTGAGCTTTGCATCATCCGGGTGAATAACAACGGGTTCGCGTCCATTTATCTTCGATTTTCGGCTATATGGGCCATGATCCAACTGAGAATGCAGCTTATTTTTCGGTTGATTGGAAATCAGGTGCAACGGATATGCAGAGGCGCCTTGCCCCAACCACTCCTTGGGGTCACTCCAGAATGGAAAGCCCGGGCATTCTTGATAGCCAAAGCCCGCAACAGTTTCAGAAAAAATCTCTATTTTTCCACTTGGCGTTCCAAGGGCATTCGCCACAGGATTCTCGCGGAAATCTTTCAGCAAAATCCGGGGCTTTTTTGGAACCGGGTTTTCAAACCAGCCTTTGGCTTTAAAATCCTCAAAGTCTGGTAAATCAATACCACTCTTACCTGCCTTTATGCGGGTTTCGTCATAAATCACTTGCAGCCACTGTTCTTCATCGCGACCTTCTGTGAAGGCTTCCTTTGCGCCCAGCTCTTCCGCTAACTCGCTGAAAATCTCATAGTCGGTCAAACTCTGCCCAACAGGCTCAGCCGCTTTTTGCATATACACAAGGAAAGGGTCCCTGCTGGATGAAGCGATATCATTGCGCTCCAAAAAGGTTGCTGCAGGCAGCACTATATCTGCATGTTTTGCCTGGGCATTCCAACACCATTCATGAACAATAACGGTGTCGGGCCTCTGCCATGCGCTCCGCATGCGAACGAGATCCTGGTGGTGATGAAAAGGGTTCCCGCCAGCCCAGTAAACCAGCTTGATCTCCGGGTAGATGCCAGTCACTCCGTTGTAGTCAAAACGCTTACCAGGGTGAAGCAGCAGATCTGTAACTCTGGCGACGGGAATAAAGCTTTTTATCGGGTTTTTGCCCTGGGGCAGAGACGCACCGGGAATACCCTCATAGTTAGCACCGATAGCATTCAAGGCGCTGTAGCCAAAGCCGATACCACCACCAGGCAGGCCCAACTGCCCCAGCATGGAAGCGACCGCGATCGCCGCCCAGTAGGGTTGCTCACCGTTATCCTGGCGAGTAAGTGACCAACTCACAGAAATCAAAGTACGTTGGCGAGCCATATCCCGCGCCAACTCCCGGATGCGGGCAGCGGGTATACCTGTCTTGAGCTCGGCCCAGGCGCTATTTTTAGCAACACCGTCGGTCTCGCCGAGGAAATACTGCTGAAAACGCTCGTAACCCACGGTATAGGTCGATAAAAACTCGGTGTCTACAAGGTTCTCGGCATGGAGAGTGTGGGCAATGCCCAACAGAAGTGCCACGTCACTGCCCGGGTAGATAGCGACCCAGTCTGCATCCATTTCATCCAGCACATCTGAACGCAAGGGACTTATATTAACGACCTTAACCCCATTTGCAGCAGCATCCAGCATTCCTTGCTTCTGTATATGGCGACCAACCCCCCCATTGGTTACCTGGCCATTCTTGGCGGGCACCCCACCAAAAGCTACTAACAGGCTCGTATGATCCTTGATAACGTCCCAGCTGGTGGCACCATTTACCATGGAATAGAAGTCTCCAAGGACATGCGGCAAAGTGACCTCAGCCGCTGCATAGCTGTATGTGTTCAGCGAAGAGGTGTACCCACCAATCGAGTTAAGAAACCTCTTCAGCTGGCTCTGAGCATGGTGAAACCTCCCTGCGCTGGACCAGCCGTATGAGCCACCATATATCGCCTGATTACCATACTGGCCGCGGACACGACTTAACTCTTCTACCACCAGCTTGATTGCCCTGGGCCATGACACTTCGACGAACTCATCGGTTCCGCGGCCGCCTTCTACATTTCCCGGACCGTTTTCCAGCCACCCGCGCCGAACCATAGGTTTTTTGATACGCATCGGCCCGCCAAGAACATCAACGATGCCTTGTCCAATGGGGGACGGATCGTCATCCCTCTCGAATCCTTCTAGAGCGGTAACTCTTCCGTTCCTTGCATGAACTCGATAGGTTCCCCAATGGCTACTGGTAAGCGTTCCTTTTGTCGCATGCTCAGATGTCATAGGTCGAGCCCTCTTGATTTTGTCATTCGGAACAAACAGCATAGACCAAAATCAGGTATATGTACCCGGTATCAACAAATTAAATCAATTATTAATACCTGCCTCTCGAGGGCGTATACTTAAAAACACAAAAGAAAGGTGCATTCATACTCAAGGCGGAACGAAGAAGCGGGAACGGAAAGCGAATTTGACATACTCACTGCCGTACGCAATGCTCCGAATCAACAAGTCTGCAGGAAGGAAGAATCAGTAATGGCAGTTGACGTGAATAAAGACTGGACTCTGGAACAGTTTCCATATCGTACATATGACAAACTGCGTTACGCGGACACAGATCGACAGGGCCATGTGAACAATGCTGTATTTTCGACGTTTATTGAAACGGGGCGGGTTGAACTGATCTACGATTCAGAAGCGCCACTCACCTCTGCTGACACATCCTTCGTAATCGTCAATCTGAACCTGCAGCTTCGCGCTGAAATTCGCTGGCCGGGAACTGTAGATATTGGAACAGCCGTCACACGTGTTGGCAACAGCTCTATACAGCTATATCAAGGGGTTTTTCAAGATGGCGTGTGTTGCGCGACTGCGGAAACAGTAATTGTTTGCGTTGACGACAACACTCAAAGACCAACCAGGTTACCGGACTCTGCCAGGCATAATCTCGCCCAACTATGAACCGCCAGAAAACTGGACTTATGACTTCCCAATGCCCTGAACCAACCCAAGTGCGATAGCCACCTGTACCAGTTCCGCAAACGAATCCACTTTCATTTTTGCTGTCATATTTGCCCGATGACCTTCAACTGTTTTCCTGTTGATGCCGAGCTCGTCCGCCGCTTCCTGATTGGACAAACCCTTGACGATCAACTCCAGAACCTGGCGTTCTCGTCGAGTCAAACGATCATAACAGTCTCGTATGCGAGACTGTGAGCAGCGTTGGGCAAATCGATCCCGGTCTCTTTCCAAAGCACTGTGTACATGGTCGATCAACAACTGATCATCAAACGGCTTTTCGATAAATGTGACGGCGCCCTGGGTCAGGGCCGTCACCGCCATATCCACATTGCCGTGGGCCGAAATCATGATCACCGGCAGCTCAATATTGTATTCTGACAGCCTTTTTTGAGCATTAATGCCGCTCAGCCCCGGCATTCTCACATCCATGATGATACAACCACTTGCGCTTGTATCAAACGCTTCAAAGAAGGCCAGCGCATTCTCGTAGGTTTGAACGTTGAGGCCTACAGACTCAAGCAGCCACTTCAACGAGTCTCTTACGTCCATGTCGTCATCAATAACGAAAACTGTTTGTGCGTTGTCTTTGATTGTCATGAAAGTTCAGTCAGTAATATTGAGAGTAAATGAAAAACGAGCACCGCCAGCAACAAGGTTTTCTGCCCAGAGTTCGCCTCCAAGATTCTCTACCAATGAACGGCTGATGGCTAGCCCCATTCCAAGGCCGGTCTCCTTGGTGGAGAAAAATCTATCAAAAAGGCGGGGCATATCTACCTCAGAGATACCCCGGCCCTGATCTTCAACCTCTACTCGTAACTGCCGACTTTCATGAGGCACGACATTGATTCGCACAATGGCAGAGTCTTTATGGCCTGGCGAAGCGCTCGCGCTCGCTTCAATAGCATTGACGATCAGGTTCAACACCACTTGCTCCAGCTGCACCTGGTCCCCTCTGACTGCAGGCAAATCTGGGTCAGGCTCAAAAGCTACGTGCACATTGTGCCTTTCGGCCATATTCTCACAGAAGTCGATCATCTCACCGATCAAATCCGGTAAATTGAGCGAAGTTATGACTGGTTCCTGCTTTCTGGTGAAATCCATCATCCGATGGATAATTTCACCCGCTCTCAACGCTGTCCGGATACTTCTGGTTATCGGCAGTTCCACGTCGCTCCATGAGAGCGTGGGTTTGTCCGCAAAACGTCGCTCAATGCCCCGGAGATAATTCACCATGGCTGATAGCGGTTGGTTCAACTCATGGGCCAGACTCGACGCCAGCTCTCCCATGGTTACCAACCGGCTTGCATGGTCAATTTCGCCTTGGTATTGCTTGAGTTGCTCTTCGGCAGCCTTTTTTTCCGTGAGATCATGGGCAACCAGAGAGAAATACTCGATGTCCCCATGCAAGGAACGGTGAGCCAAGAGTTCGAGCATGACCGGTATGCGGGACGCTTTCAGACTCTGCATGGTCAATTCGCCGCGCCAATACCCTGTTTCTTTTGCGGCAGGAAACCCATCCTCCATCAAAGTCGCAAGCCCCCTTTCGGTCAAAAGCCAGGATAGAGGAAAAGAGCTGTAATCCACGCACTCCACTTCAAGAGCTTTTCGGGCAGCCTCGTTCAAGTGGGAAACGGTAAAGTCCAGATTGGCAAATATGACCAGATCCTGAGTGCTCTCCAGAACTCGCGCCAAACGACGGCTGGCCTTATCTGCCATGATTCTGTGAGTTGCATCTCGAGACACCACCAGTATTTCCCGAATATCATTGGATTCCGGATCGCGAATAGTTCGGCTTGTGCTTTCCAGCCAGGTGTAGTGTCCGTCTTTACAGCGAAAGCGATAGGTATGGGTATACAAGCCCCGGTCGTAATTCACCGTAGGTGCGCGCAACCGAAAGTCTTCAACATCGTCAGGATGGTAAAGATCGTACGCTGATATACCGACAATCTCCTCAACCGTATAGCCCAACAGGTGCGTGACCGCCGGGGACGCATATATAAACCGCCAATCCTCCGGTGTGTGTCGGGAGATCATATCAGTGGACTGCTCGGCCATTTCTGCCAACAGACGGTTGCGTTCAGCGTCGTCGGTTAGGGCGGTAAGCCCCTCTTCCGGAGTACGGTTTTTCATAGATAACAGGCTCTCGGAGCTCGTGTGGTCTTGTCAGCCTCCATTCTGAATGGTCTACAGGGCCCTTGGCCATAGGCAGGCTATCAAGGGCCCCCACAACTTACTAGCGCAGAAACTCTTTACTGAAAGCCTTGAATTGAGCCGCATCAGATCGTCGTATCCACTCGAACCCGACCATTTCTTTTGTGACAATTCTGGCTCCGGCTTGCTCCATCCGGCGCAACGCCACTTCAGTGTCGTAAGGGTCACGAGCGGAAATGGCATCTGCCACCACAAACACGTCCATGCCGCTCTCGAGCAACCTGATCGCGGATTGCATCACACACGCTTGAGACTCCATTCCGCACAGAATGGCCTGTTTACGATCGTATGCCTGAAAGGCCTTTTCGAAACCCGGGTCGTCAATGCACGAAAAAAAATCCTTGCCGTAAATATTGTCCGGCCCTACCAATTCTTGCAGACCCTCTTCGGTATGACCCAAGCCATCCGGATATTGTTCTGACCCAACCACCGGCACGTTCATCAGCCTAGCGAGGCGAACAAGCCAGTTGCAATTACTCACAAGCTTCTGGTTGTTATGCACACCGGGCAACAGGCGAGCCTGAACATCAATAACAGCAACGATTGACTTCTCTTGATCCATTAACATAACAGTCTCCAGACTTACGCCGGCCGGCGATCAACCATGTTGGTCGCTATACCTTCCGCAACCACCTTATCACCCACCTTGCAGATGGTTTCCAGCCTCACCCGGCGGCGCTCTTCATTAATCTCGATCACTTTGGCAGATGCAACCACTGTGTCACCAATGTGAACCGGTGCTTTGAACTTGAGCTGCTGATCTATGTAGATAGCTCCCGGACCAGGCATGCGGGTGCCCAGTACGGCAGAAATCAACGCCGCACTGAACATGCCGTGAACGATTCGCTCTTTAAACGGCGTGGTCTTTGCGTACTCGGAATTAATATGAACCGGGTTGTCATCACCACTGATGCCGGCAAACAAAACCACATCTGCTTCTGTAATTGTCTTGGCGTAAAAAGCCTCCATTCCCACTTCCAAATCTTCCAGGTAATAACCGTGTAGTTCCTGCATTTCATTTCCTCTTGTTGATCCATTCACCTACTACACTACTGGTTTACATCCATCAAACCAAGTACTTTTACTTGGTTTTTTTAAAATGCTCTGGTAGCCTTTGCTCACCACTAAAGACAACACCGCTTTGTACAGAGGGAGTCGCGGTTATGCAGAGGCAACCCGTAAGCATTTTTGAAAGAGCCTTCAAGAAGTTGGTTCCCGGCGGACTGGAATCCGTAGGCCGCCGTGGTTCAGACATAATGAACATTGCGGAAGACCTCCCGGAATCTGACATTGCAACCGTAAGGGAGTGGATAGACGACTGTCTTTCCGAGAGTGGAGGTCAGGTGGAAGCACGCAAGCGGGCAGCCATGCTGGGCCGTGCGTATCTCAAGCTATCGCCGACCGGAAGAACCCGTTTTCTGGGCCTGCTTGCGGAGCATTATGGTGTTAACGAAGCCTCCGTCGAGAGTGCTATCGATCAATGGCACAATGCCAAGCCCAATGAAAAAACCGAGGCTGCCCAAGCTTTACGCAAAGCGCTGATACCCAGCCGCAGGGCGCTTTTGAAACAGTTCAACGGCGTACCTTCCGGGGTGAAATTTCTGGTAGATATGCGGGAAGAATTACTGCGCCTGCGCAACGACTACCCCCAACTGAAACCACTCGAAAGCGACCTTCGTGATCTGCTGTCTACCTGGTTCGACGTTGGCTTACTACAACTGGAAGAAATCAGTTGGAACTCTAGCGGTGCCATGCTCGAAAAGCTGATTGCCTATGAAGCCGTACACGCCATCAAAAGCTGGAGTGACCTGAAGAACCGGCTGGACTTCGACCGTCGTTGCTTCGCGTTTATTCACCCCAACATGCCTGATGAGCCACTGATCTTTGTGGAAGTAGCTCTGGTGAATGGCCTCGCCGACAACGTTCAAAGGCTTCTTGACGAACACGCGCCAACTGAAGATATTGATAAAGCCGACACCGCTATTTTCTACTCGATTTCCAACGCCCAACAAGGTTTGGCTGGAATCAGCTTCGGCAACTTCCTGATCAAGCAGGTGGTCAGCAAATTACAGGTTGAGTTCCCCCAGCTAAAGCAGTTTGCAACGTTGTCGCCCATTCCAGGGTTCCGCCGCTGGCTGGAAAACACCCCCGCCGACCAACTCATGCACTTACCCGGAGGCGAGCAGTGGCTTAGCACCCCACCGCCCCGTGATCCAGTGAAGGCAAGTCAGGGGGACGCCACAGGAAGCCAGCAAGATGCCATCATGAAACTGGCAGCAACCTATGTAAGCTCCACCAAGCCCGGCACGTCGCGTGCAAACGATCCTGTAGCCAACTTCCATTTGAGCAATGGCGCTCAGGTTGCGCGACTCAACTGGATGGCAGACACCTCAGACAAAGGCCTCAAGCAATCCGCCGGGCTGATGGTGAATTATTTGTATGAACTTCCAAAAATTGTTCATCGCAGTAACCAGTACACATCCCAGGGAATCATTTCCCAGTCATCGAACATCAAGAAACTCTTGAGATAATCACCCGTAAACGTAAGGAGAACACCATGACAAATCGTATCGCAGTTGTTACCGGAGCCGCTGGTGGTCTGGGTACCGCCATGTGCAAAGCGCTGGCAGCTCAGGGTCGTAAAGTGGTAGGCACTCACCTGCCCGGTGAAGAGTTCACAGCACAAGCAAAAGACTGGCAGGCCAAGCTGCGTGAGGAGGGTGTAGACGTCGCGATCTATCCGCTGGACGTGACCGACTTTGAAGCCTGTAAAGCATTTGCGGCCGCTGTGGAGAAAGATCTGGGCCCTATCGACATCCTGGTCAACAACGCCGGTATCACCAACGACGCACCCCTTAAGCGGATGCGGCCGGAGCAGTGGAACCAGGTCATCAACGTCAACCTCACTTCCATGTTTAACATGTGTCAGCAAGTGTTCGAAAACATGTGTGAGCGCGGTTTTGGCCGCATCGTTAATATTTCGTCCCTGAACGGCGAAAAAGGTCAGTTCGGCCAGAGCAACTATGCCGCTACCAAAGCAGGCATCTATGGCTTCACCAAATCCATTGCTCAGGAGGGCGCCCGCAAAGGCGTAACGGCCAACTCGGTTTCCCCCGGTTACATCGACACCCCAATGGTTCGCCAGGTACCTGAAAAAATACTGAATAACATTGTGGCAGGCATTCCTGTTGGCCACCTTGGCAACCCTGAAGACATCGCCAGAGCGGTTGTCTATCTGACAGCTGATGAAGCAAGCTTCGTGACCGGCACTAACATGTCGGTCAACGGCGGCCAGTACATGAGCTAAGGGAGTAAATCATGACAGCGTTCAGAGCACCCACCCGCGAGATGGCGTTCACCCTGCAGAACGTCGCAGGATTTTCAGAAATGGCCAACGCCTGCGGCTATGAAGACGCTTCCGAGGATGTTGTCGCAGCTATTTTGGAAGAAGCCGCGCGCTTTGCTGGTTCCGTCATCGCACCAACCAACATCACAGGAGACCAAACCGGTGTGCGCCTGGATTCAGACCACGCGGTAGTCACGCCTGACGGCTTCCGCGACGCGTACCAGCAGTATGCCGAGAGTGGCTGGGCCAGCCTGCAGTTTGACCCGGAGTTTGGCGGCCAGGGCCTGCCATTCTCACTGGCTATTCCTGTTCAGGAAATGTGGCATGCCGCAAACATGGCGTGGGGACTCTGCCCGCTGTTATCTCAGGGCGCAGTTGAAGCTCTGTCAGAGAATGGCAGTGACATTCTGAAACAGCAGTTGCTGCCGAAAATGATTTCCGGGCATTGGACCGGAACCATGAACCTTACCGAGCCACAGTCCGGGTCGGATTTGTCAAGCATTCGCACCCAGGCTCGCCCGGATGGCGATGCCTACCGGATAAAGGGTCAAAAGATCTTCATCACCTGGGGTGAGCACGACATGGCGGAGAACATTGTCCACCTTGTGCTCGCTCGTTTGCCGGACGCCCCTCCCGGGGTGAAAGGCATCTCACTGTTTGCCGTACCCAAATATCTCCCGGATGCTTCCGGAGAACCCGGAGAAAGAAACGACTGCCAGGCGGTTTCGCTGGAACACAAGCTCGGCATCCACGCCAGCCCCACCTGCGTGATGAGCTATGGCGACAATGAAGGCGCCATCGGTTATCTCGTGGGCGAGGAAAACCGTGGTTTAGCCTGCATGTTCACCATGATGAATAATGCCCGCCTGACTGTCGGCTTACAGGGCGTTTCTATTTCTGAACGGGCGTATCAGCAGGCCCGGGATTATACCCTGGAGCGCACTCAGGGAACGGCTCCGGGCGAACAAGGCGTGTCACCGATTATCAAGCATCCGGACGTACGCCGAATGCTGATGATCATGAAAACCCTGACCGAAGCGGCCCGTGGGCTTGCGTATACTGGCTGTGTAGCCGTTGATTATGCCAATGCTGAAAACCTGCCAGACGACGTCAGGGCACGCTACAAGCGCCGAGTCGATTTGTTGACACCCCTGGTTAAGGGCTGGTGCACAGAAATCGCTCAGGAAGTTACCTCACTGGGTATCCAGTGCTATGGCGGCATGGGGTTTATCGAAGAGACCGGTGCTGCACAGCACTATCGTGACGCCCGGATTCTGCCGATTTATGAAGGCACTAATGGCATTCAGGCACTGGACTTGATTGGCCGGAAAACTGTCCGGGATCAGGGCCGGGCTATGGCTGAACTGATTGAAGACATCCGGTCGCTCACAGGCCCATTGCAAAGCAAGTCCGTACTGACAGCCGAGCGCCAAGCTAAATTTGACCAGGCACTGGCGTTCCTTGAAGATGCCACCAGCGTGATTTTGGAGCGTGCAGATGACGATCGGTTTACTGGCGCCGTGGCATTCGACTACCTTATGCTTGGTTCCACGGTGACCGCGGGTTGGTTGATGCTAAAAGCTGCAACGGTAGCCGCACGCAGTCATGCTGACCAGGGTGCTTTTGCGGCTAACAAGCTGGCGACAACCAACTTTTTCATTGATTATATTTTGCCGCGCTGTTCCGCGCACCTGAGCGCGATTCGATCCGGCGACGACGCCATAATGGCACTGCCAGAGACAGAGTTTTAATTTCAGTCAGGAGGTAAAGCCTCATGTACATTAACGGAGAGTGGTTAACCGGGCGCCCAGAGCTCTCGGTGACCAACCCGGCAACGGGTGAGATCATCGGGCACGTGGCGAGCTGCACGGACCAGGACATTGAGGCGGCCATCTCGGCCGCAGATTGCGCATTCAAAGAATGGAAGAAGACCACTGCTTATTACCGCTCTCAGCTGCTTTACCGAGCTTGGGAATTGATGATTCGGCAGAAGCGTGAATTGGCTGAATTGATGACTCGCGAACAGGGAAAGCCCCTGAAAGCATCTCTCAATGAGGTACAGTACGGCGCAGATTTTCTGCTGTGGTTTGCTGAAGAAGCCAAGCGTGTATACGGGCAAAGCATCCCCTCGGCCCGTGAAAATCAGCGCTTTCTTGTCCAGAAATCCCCGGTCGGTGTGGTTGGCGCAATAACACCCTGGAACTACCCTATCTCAATGATTACCCGCAAACTGGCCCCGGCATTGGCTGCCGGCTGCACCGTAATCCTCAAACCTGCTGAAAGCACACCTTTATGTGCCAAAGCCATGATGGAGATCTTTGCCGAAGCAGGGTTTCCGGCCGGTGTTGTCAATATGCTCACCGTGCAGGACCCATCCCGGGTCGGCGATGCATTTTGTACAGACTCAAGAGTTCGCAAACTGACCTTTACAGGCTCCACCCCCGTCGGCAAAAAGCTGAACGGGCTGGCGGCCGCTAACATGAAACGAGTGTCAATGGAGCTTGGCGGCCATGCACCCGCCATTGTGTTCCCCGATGCTGATCCCGTGCACGCAGCGAAAGGGCTGTCGCTGGTAAAGTTTCTCAATACAGGCCAGGCCTGCATTAGCCCCAACCGTATATTTGTGCACGAAGACCATTTGCAGCCGTTTATTGCGGAACTAACCAGTCGGGCGAACCGTCTGGTAGCAGGCAATGGCATGTCTGAAGGCGTTGGTATAGGCCCGCTGATCAATGAGCAGGCCATCCAGAAGGTCGATAGCCAGGTTCAAGACGCGATTGCTCAGGGCGCAAAGGTGGAAACAGGCGGCCAGCGTTTGATAGAAAACGGCCTTTCAAACGGTTACTTTTATGCACCAACCGTAATCTCCGGCATAACGCCGGCCATGAAAATCTACCGGGAAGAAACCTTTGGACCGGTCGCTCCTGTGATCACCTATCGGTCAGAAGATGATGTGATTGCCATGGCCAACGATACCGAGTTCGGATTGGCCGCTTACATTTACAGCAACAACTTAACGACATCCATTCGTGCCTTTGAAGCTCTGGACTTCGGCATTGTTGGCATTAACGACATCAACCCGACCAGCGCGGCAGCTCCCTTTGGCGGAATGAAGAATAGTGGTCTTGGTCGAGAAGGTGCCCAAGAGGGCATTAACGAATATCTGGAAACCAAGCTGGGCGGTTTCGCCGTCTGATAAAAAGCTGTAATTAGGTGACCAGCACAAAGGCAGGCCTCTTCTGGAAACTGCCAGGAGAGGCTTTAGCCCCAACCTGGCAGCTCGAAGGAGATGAACACACTTAGCTGCCACCGAAAATCTACCTACCGAGTCTTCTCCCTACTTCTCAACAAATGCCCGCTCAATCACATAATGGCCCATATCGCCACCCCGTGCCTCCTTGAACCCCATGCTATCAAGAATTGCACAGGTGTCTTTAAGCATGCTTGGGCTACCGCAGATCATGAACCGATCATCTTCCGGATTTAAGTCGGGCAAGCCGAACTCACGGGTTATCTTGCCGCTCTGCATGGCACGGGTAAGCCGGCCCTCGTTGCGGAAAGGCTCACGGGTAACCGTTGGGTAGTATTCAAGTTTGCCTTTAACCATCTCGCCGAAGAACTCGTTTTCCGGTAACTCTTCAATCTCATGCTGATAGGCAAGCTCAGACACATAGCGCACCCCATGAGTCAGGATAACCTTGTCAAAAGCTTCGTAAACCTCAGGATCCTTGATAATGCTCATGAACGGCGCCAGCCCGGTGCCGGTACTGATCAGCCAAAGGTTCTTCCCGGGTAGCAGGTTATCCAGAATCAGGGTTCCTGTGGGCTTACGACTTACCAGAATCTCATCACCCACCTGAATTTTCTGCAGGCGGGATGTCAGCGGACCGTCCTGAACCTTGATGGAGAAGAACTCCAGCTCTTCTTCATAGTTTGCGCTGGCAATACTGTAGGCTCGCATTAAAGGCTTGCCTTCAGACTCCAATCCAATCATCACAAAATGACCATTCTTGAAGCGAAAACCAGGGTCACGACTGGTTTTGAAGCTAAACAGGGTATCGTTCCAGTGATGTACGCTGGTGACTGTTTCTTTTATAAGATTGCTCATTGAAACCTCTTGCCTACCTGGATCGCTATCTACAGCGAATGTTGCAAATATGGATTGCCTAAAGTTTACTCCAACGCTAACCTATCGATGAAACGGGATATTCCCATAACCCTATTCGACTACATCGATTAAGAACCTTCTGTTATGAAATACAGTTTCAGGCAACTTGAAGTCTTCCTGGCGGCTGCACATTTTCAGAACATTACCCGTGCCGCAGAATCACTGGCGATGTCTCAATCTGCTGCGAGCAGCGCGCTCAAGGAACTGGAAAACCAGTTCGACATCCAGCTGTTCGACCGCGTTGGCAAACGTCTGCAACTGAATGAGCTCGGGCGCCTCTACCGCCCCAAGGTGGAAGCTGTTCTCGCTCAGGCAACGGAGCTGGAACAGGCTTTCAGCAAAAATTCTGAAATAGGTGCTCTCAAAGTTGGTGCCACACTTACTATAGGGAACTATCTGGCCGTAGGCGTAATGGCCCAATACATGAATACCCCTACACGGCCCCGTGTGTCGCTGGAAGTGGCAAATACCAGCACCATCGTGCGCAGAGTCAAGGATTACGAGCTGGATATCGGGCTCATTGAAGGCGAACTGCAATCTTCAGAGCTTGAAGTTATTCCCTGGCGCGGGGACCAACTGGTTGTGTTTTGCTCACCTACACACCCGCTCGCCAAAAAAGGCTCTCTGACAGACGAGGATCTTCGGGATGCCACCTGGATAATGAGAGAGCAAGGGTCTGGAACCCGGCAAAGTTTTGAACGCGGTATGCACGGCTTGCTGCCCGAAATTAACGTGCTGCTGGAACTGGAACACACCGAAGCCATCAAGCGCGCGGTGGAAGCCGACCTGGGCATAGGGTGCCTGTCGGAGGTGGTTCTGGAGGATGCGTTCAAACGAGGCAGCCTGGTTCCGCTGAAAGTACCGAGGAACCGAAGCTTTGAGCGCCAGTTTTACTTCATTTTGCACAAACAGAAGTACCGCAGTGCGGGAATCGATGCCTGGATTGACCTGTGCCGAGCGCTAACCTGAGCGCTCAGACTACAGGCCCACTGTGGAAACGGAATTCACTGTCTGGCTCGAGGATCAGTTGCTTTTCAATAGTTAGAAAATCGGCGACCCGATCATCAACCGGCCCCTGATTAGCCTGAACCGCCAGCGCCAGGTAGTCTCGATAATGACGTGCTTCCGACTTTAGAAGGCTGCTGTAAAAGCCCGCCAGCTCTTTATCCAGATAGGGCACCACGGCAGCAAACCGTTCGCACGAGCGGGCTTCAATGATCGCGCCCACAACCATCACATCGACCAGCCGACCCGGATCATCGGTACGTACTTCTTTTCGCAGCCCAGCCGCATAACGGGCCGGGGTAAGGTGGCAATATGTGATGTTGCGCTTATCAATTATGGCCAACACCTGCTCGAAATGGCGCAACTCTTCCCTGGCCAATCGGGACATTTTGTTGAGCAGATCGCTGTTGTCTACATAGCGGTACATCAGGCTTAGCGCAGTCGATGCTGCTTTTTTCTCGCAGTGAGCGTGATCAATAAGCATCAAGTCCTGATTAGCTAACGCATTATCAATCCACTGCTTGGGCGTTGCGCAGGGTAGAAAGTCGTGAATCTCTTGCAAGGCTTGGTCTATGGAATCTGATTTTTGGTTCATGTCAGGCAACAGGTCAATTCAAAGGATGGGGCATTATAGCGCAGCTATCAGCGTTCTCCGACCACTGGCCAGCTTAACTTTATAGGGGGTTTCCTATAGAATACAGCGCCAACTTAAAGTCCATCCGCCATAAAACTCCCGCCAGGCGTGTGCTAAAGGCGCGGGACACACCAACTGATGAGGGTACAAATAGTGTTAGAAGCCTATCGCGAACACGTTGCAGAACGTGCGGCTCTGAATATTCCCCCAAAGCCACTGAACGCTGAGCAAACTGCAGCGCTGGTTGAGTTGCTGAAGAACCCACCTGCAGGCGAAGAGGAAACTCTGGTTGACCTGCTCGAGAACCGCATCCCACCAGGCGTAGATGAAGCTGCATATGTTAAAGCTGCGTTCCTGACCGCCATTGTTAAGGGCGACGCACAATCCCCCCTGCTGGACAAGCCTAAAGCCGTTCAACTGCTGGGTATGATGCAAGGCGGCTACAACATTGAAACTCTGGTAGATCTGCTCGACGACAGCGACCTGGCAGAACTGGCTGGCGAACAGCTGAAGCACACTCTGCTGATGTTCGACGCATTCAACGACGTTAAAGACAAGATGGACGCCGGCAATGCCGTGGCCAAGTCTGTTGTTGAGTCCTGGGCCAATGCTGAGTGGTTCACCAAGAAAGACAAGGTTCCTGAAAGCACCAAGATGGTGGTTTTCAAGGTTACCGGCGAAACCAACACTGATGATCTTTCTCCTGCACCCGATGCATGGTCACGCCCTGACATTCCGCTGCACGCCCGCGCTGCCTATAAAATGGAACGCGATGGTCTGAACCCGGAAGAGCCTGGCGTAACTGGCCCAATGAGCCAAATTGACGAAATCAAGGCAAAAGGCTTACCTGTTGCTTTTGTTGGCGACGTAGTTGGTACCGGCTCTTCACGTAAATCTGCCACCAACTCTGTACTTTGGTTCTTCGGTGACGATATCCCGGGCGTACCAAACAAGCGTGCCGGCGGTGTGTGTATCGGTAGCAAGGTTGCTCCAATCTTCTTCAACACCATGGAAGATGCCGGCGCTTTGGTATTCGAAGCACCTGTAGACAACATGAACATGGGTGACGTAATCGAAATCCGCCCATACGAAGGCAAGATTCTGAACGAAGCCGGAGAGACCATCTCTGAGTTTGAATTCAAGTCTGACGTTATCCTGGACGAAGTTCAGGCTGGCGGCCGTATTCCTCTGATCATCGGCCGTGGTTTGACTGCCAAGGCCCGCACTGCTCTGAATCTGGGCGCAACGGATCTGTTCCGTCTGCCAAACGATCCTGCTGCTGGCACCAAGGGCTTCACCCTGGGTCAGAAGATGGTTGGTAAGGCATGCGGGCTGGAAGAAGGCCAAGGCGTTCGCCCCGGTACCTACTGTGAGCCTCACATGACAACTGTGGGTTCTCAGGACACCACTGGCCCTATGACCCGGGATGAACTGAAGGATCTGGCTTGCCTGGGCTTCCAGGCTGATCTGGTTATGCAGTCTTTCTGTCACACTGCGGCTTACCCAAAGCCGGTTGACGTTGAAATGCAGCACACCATGCCAGACTTTATCCGCAACCGCGGTGGTGTATCCCTGCGCCCAGGCGACGGTATCATCCACTCCTGGTTGAACCGCATGCTGCTGCCCGACACTGTTGGTACTGGTGGTGACTCTCACACCCGTTTCCCGATGGGCATCTCCTTCCCGGCCGGTTCTGGTCTGGTTGCGTTTGCTGCGGCTACCGGTGTTATGCCACTGGATATGCCTGAATCTGTTCTGGTTCGCTTCAAAGGCGAAATGCAGCCAGGCATCACCCTGCGCGATCTGGTACACGCCATTCCGCTGTACGGCATCAAGCAGGGTCTTCTGACCGTAGAAAAGAAAGGAAAAATCAACGAATTCTCTGGTCGCATCCTTGAGATTGAAGGCCTCGAGCAACTGACTGTTGAGCAGGCATTCGAACTGTCAGACGCATCTGCCGAGCGCTCTGCTGCCGGTTGCACCATCAACCTGTCGGAAGATTCGGTTGCTGAGTACCTGAGCTCTAACATCACCATGCTGCGCTGGATGATTGCCGAAGGTTACGGCGATGCCCGTACTCTGGAGCGCCGTGCCCAGCAGATGGAAGCATGGCTGGCTGATCCGAAGCTGATGCGTGCCGACAAAGACGCCGAGTACGCCCACGTGATTGAAATCGATCTGGCAGACATCAAAGAGCCAATCGTGTGCTGCCCGAATGATCCTGACGACGCCCGATTCCTGTCTGAAGTGGCTGGCGACAAGGTAGACGAAGTGTTCATCGGCTCTTGCATGACCAACATCGGCCACTTCCGTGCCGCTGGTAAACTGCTTGAGCAGCACAAAGGCGGTCTCAACACCCGTCTGTGGATGTCTCCACCTACCAAGATGGATCAGGCGCAGTTGATGGAAGAAGGTTACTTCAACATCTACGGTACCGCCGGTGTTCGCACCGAGATGCCGGGCTGTTCCCTGTGCATGGGTAACCAGGCGCGTGTAGCTCCCAAGTCTACCGTTCTGTCTACCTCTACCCGTAACTTCCCGAACCGTTTGGGTGATGGTGCCAACGTGTACCTGACCTCTGCGGAACTGGCTGCTGTGGGTGCGATTCTGGGCAAGCTTCCAACTCCTGAGGAGTACATGGAATACGCCAAGGATCTGGACAGCATGTCTGCTGAGATCTACAAGTATCTGAACTTTGATCAGATGGAGAACTACACCAAGAAGGCTGCTGAAGCGACAGTCGCTTAAGCACTGAGATTGAAGGTTTAGCTCCACGAAAAACGCCAACCTTAGGGTTGGCGTTTTTTTTATGGCCGTAAGTCCCACTTGATGGTGCTTTGGTGTTATCTCAGCAACAGGATTTTGCCCACTGCAAGACCGGACTCAAGGCGGCGATGAGCCTCGGCAACCTGAACAAACGGGTAGCGTTTATTATCCAGTAATGGCCGCACGGCTCCCTTTTCCAGCATCTCGCTCATGGCCGAGACCAATCGCGGCTGGTCATCCATACCGACACCGTGGAGCAGCGGGATTGCGCGAAAAATCACATGCAGAGTCAGACCTTTGGCATGCAGCAGACTAAGGTCATGGGTAGAGCGGGTATTGATGGAGCAGAGCCGCCCTGAAATGGCTGTTGCCTCAATGGCCAGATCCAGATTCTCTTGCCCTACGGTATCAAATACCAGGCTGAAGCCTTGCCCGTTGGTCAGTCGCTGCTTATAGGCATCAACCGACTCGTCACGGTAAAAAATAACATCGTCGGCCCCTAGCTGCTTTGCCAACTCTGCTTTTTCAGGGGTCGACACCGTGGTGGCCACACGGGCACCCAGATGCTTCGCTATCTGAATAGCAACATGACCAACACCACCCGTACCCGCATGAATCAAAACATGCTCGCCGGCTTGAATGTTGGCCCGCTCTACCAAAGCCGCCCAGGCTGTAAGAAAAACCAGAGGGAGGGCTGCACAATCCTCCAGTGACAAACCCATAGACGGTGTGCGTTTGGCCAGCATACGGGCATCGGCGACCATAAAATCTGCCAGTGCACCTTGCCAGCCTTTGGTGCCGCCCGGGCACCCGAACACCTCATCTCCCGGAGCAAAATCGGTAACCCCGGGCCCGACCTTGTCCACAATGCCTGCCACATCACCGTTCAGAATAGCGGGCATATCAGGCCCAGCCTTTACCAATCCCGAACGAATTTTGGCTTCAATTGGGTTGACGCTGGACGCCACGACTTTAATCCGCACTTGCCCCGCCGCGGGTTCCGGAGTCTTCACCTCTCGCTCCACAAAAACCTCAGGGCCACCGAACTCCTCAATCACCATGGCTTTCATTGTATTTTTCCCCCTGTCCCGAATTAATAAATCATAAGGCGAATCAGTATCGTACCGGCCAGAACCAGGAACATACAAAAAAAGGCTCCCGCAGGAGCCCTTTTCTGTCTTTCAAACATTTTGCACGTTAGCGATTAACTATGATCAACCGCTTGGTACTCATTAGCATCGGAGGTAGCAAGGCTCACCACGACGATAGCAATGAAGGACGCTACAAAACCTGGCATTATTTCGTAAACACCCGGGCCACCCATGAACTCCGAGTTCCAACCGAGGGATACCCAGATCAATGCGGTGCCGGCACCTGCAATCAAACCTGCCAATGCACCCGCACCATTGGTGCGCGACCACATCAAGCCGAGAATGATCAGTGGACCAAATGCCGAGCCAAACCCAGCCCAAGCGTTACTGACCAAGCCGAGAACCTGTGAATCGGGATCCGAGGCGATAACCGCCGCAACCAGACCAACCATAACAACACAGACACGGCCCACATTAACGCACTCCTTGTCGCCAGCTTCCTTGCGCAGGAACAGACGATAGAAGTCCTCGGTCAGGGAAGAAGACGCAACCAGCAGCTGACTGGAGATGGTACTCATTACTGCCGCCAACAAAGCCGCATACAGGAAGCCGGTAATCAACGGATGGAACAGCAAATCTGCCAGAATAATGAAGATGGTTTCCGGATCTTCAATCGGCAGGTTGTTTCTCACGGCATAAGCCCGCCCGAAAATACCCAAGCCAATTGCACCAATCAGGGAAATACCCATCCAGGACATACCGATATTGCGGGCAACCGGAACCTCTTTCACCGAGCGGATCGCCATAAAACGCACGATGATGTGGGGTTGACCGAAATAACCCAGACCCCAGGTTACAGCTGAGAGCCACCCTATAATTGTCAGGCCGTCCGTCCAGGAAAGCAGAGTTGGGTCTACTTCATTCAACGTTTGTGTCGCTTGCGCAAAACCACCACCGCCTTCGCCAAACAGCACAACCGCTGGCATCAGAACAAGCGCTACCATCATGATGCACCCCTGAACAAAGTCAGTCATGCTCACGGCCAGGAACCCGCCCACAACGGTGTAAGCCAGTACAACGCCTAGCGTGATAACAATACCTACACCATAGTCGCTCAGGCCACCGAAGTTGAAAATACCGGCAAAGGCGCTTTCAAATAGCTTGCCGCCCGCTACCAGGCCTGAAGCCGTGTATACCGAGAAGAATACAACAATGACGATTGCAGACACGGTACGCAGCGGTAATGCCTGCGTAGGAAAGCGGTTAGCCAGGAAAGCTGGAATAGTCAGTGCGTTACCGTAATGAACAGTTTGCGCGCGCAACCTGGGAGCAACGAGAACCCAGTTTATAAACGCACCCACAAACAGACCGATACCGATCCAGGCCGAAGCCAGTCCCGATACATACATAGCCCCCGGTAGGCCCAGAAGCAACCACCCGCTCATATCGGAAGCGCCGGCAGACAAGGCAGCTACCTTTGGGCTCAGCCCCCTGCCACCAAGCATATAATCTTCGGATGAAGACGTAGACGTGCGCATCGCATAAAGGCCAATGGCGATCATGAGCGCAAAGTAACCAATTAGACTAATCCAAACACCAATAGCCATGGGGCTCCTCCGGTTTAATGAGCGGATAGTATCCGCTCGCAAAGCACAGCTCGGCGCAGGCGCCAGATGACTGTGTCATTCTTCTTGTTTACTGGTATGCCTTACGAATCCAGGCAAGACACGGTATCGCACACTCAGGCTTAACTATAGTTAAGAATACCCAGTTTGCGACTGCATCAAGCCATAGATCGTCAGGATGAGCTTCGACTCAACCAGCCTAGTATTACTACGTATTATCGGCTTACAAAATCCTACGATCTTTTTATGGAATTCTACGGGAGTGGCCCAACGTCAAAGCAGTTCAAGCAAAACTATCACGAGACTGCAGCTTCGTTGGGGTAGTCCCCTTGTGTTTGCGCAGTGCATTGGTCAACGCGCTCTGGGAAGAGAAACCGACCCGGTAGCTGATTTCCGACACTGAAAGAGTGGTCGAGGCCAGAAGATTAATAGCCTGATCAAGGCGAGCTTGTAACAAAAACTGGTGGGGCGTGGTTCCAACCACCTCACGAAATACTTCATGAAAGCGGCTCACGCTCAGGCAGGCCTCACTGGCCAGATCCTGCACGCTGATTTTGCGGTGCAGGTTGGCCCGGACATAGCGCTGCATGGCGTCCGGGCTGAGGCTATTACGATTAAGCGCCCTTACCTTCCTCTGGACCACTCTGTCAGCCATGCAATAGAGTATGCTGGCGGCAAGATGGCCATGCATGGCCAGATTGCTCGGCGACCGGTCAAACTCGCCGGCAGCAAACTGGACCAGCCCCTGCATACGGCTATCCATGTGAACGGTACGGGGTTTTTCGAACACCCGCACCATGCGCTCGTAGTCAGCATGGTTTGGTGTAGAGATAGCGGGAGTGGAGGGGTCAAGATTAATGACCATCACGTGATTCTGATGGTCACCGCAATAGTCGTGCCTTGCATCTGTTGGCACAAGGCAGGCTTTCCAGGTGTCCAGATGGGAGTCGGTTCCGTCAACGCTCAAATCTGCCTCACCCTGAACGCCAATTACAATCTGGTGATGCTCATGACGATGTTGGTGAGCTGACATTGGCAGTTTAAGCAGGCGGGTATCCAGCATAGACGTAACCGCAACCTATAATGAGAATGTAACTCAATTAAAGCAGATCTGACTGGAACTTGCACATAAGTTCGCGAATATGAGCGCTCACGTGCTCAAGCGAGTCAGCTGCATTCACAATGCTGTAGCGGGAAGGCGCAGCCTCGGCGCGAGCCAGGTAGGTATCGCGGATGCGCTGGAAAAAAGCCACCGCCTCCTGCTCAAAACGGTCCAACTGCCCGCGATGCCTGGCCCGGGTCATCCCGGTTTCAACAGGCGCATCCAGCAGAACTACATGATCCGGGCGCACCTCGCCCTGAACCAGGTTTTCCAGCAATGCAATCCTCTCAACCGGAACCCCACGCCCACCCCCTTGGTAAGCAAAAGTCGCATCGGTAAAACGATCACAAAGCACCCACTGCCCTTTCTCCAGCGCAGGAAGAATGAGCGTGTGCAGGTGTTGCGCACGGGCGGCAAACATCAGGAGTAACTCAGTAATTTCGCTCACCGGTTCGTCCCTTGGCGCCAAAAGCAGCTCGCGAATGCTCTCGGCCATGGGCGTTCCACCGGGTTCACGGGTAACAATGCAATCTATGCCCAAGTCTTTCAGGGTTTCAGCAGCATTGGCGATCTGGGTGGATTTACCCACTCCCTCGGTTCCCTCAAAGGTAATAAACCGACCACGGACAACAGTCATTCTTTATAATCCTTGTCGGGAGCAGGTGAAGAGCGGTAATCCGACCGACGATTCAGCTGAAAAGCCCGGACCGCCTTCTGGTGCTCCGCCAGCGTATTGGAGAACTTGTGGGTGCCGTCACCGCGAGCTACAAAATACAGAGCCTTTCCGGTGGCAGGATGCAGGGATGCGTGTATCGCCTCACGACCGGGCAAAGCGATGGGCGTGGGCGGCAACCCGCTAATGCGGTATGTGTTATACGGAGTGTGGGTACGCAGATCCCGACTGCCGATGCGGCCTTTGTACTTGTCACCCATACCGTAAATGACAGTCGGGTCTGTCTGTAATCTCATGCCTTTTTGCAAGCGCCGGACAAACACCCCTGCCACCTGGTCCCGCTCATGGGGGGCGCCAGTTTCCCGCTCAACAATGGAGGCCATTATCAGAGCTTCATAGGTGTTATCGTACGGAAGACCCTCTGCCCGACTTCCCCACTCTTCAGCGAGAACAGTCTCCATGCGCCGGAATGAACGCCGGAGCAGGTCAAGATCCGACTCATTGCTGGTAAAAAGGTAGGTATCCGGGAAAAACCGCCCTTCGGGATGCTCACCTTCTGCACCGACGGCCTTCATGATTTGGGCGTCTGACCAATCCGATGTAAGCTTTTCAAGGCGGTCAGTGGCTGCAAGGGCCGCGCGCATATCGCGGAAAGTCCAGCCCTCAATAAACTGCACCGCCCAGTGTTTGGTATCACCTGCGACCATTTTCGCAAGCATGGATTCAGCACTCATGCCGTTCGTAAATTCGTACTCTCCTGCCTTGATCCTCGCCTGATCTGGAAACAAGCGGCCATAGACCCGCACCCAAAGGCTATTTTCCACCAGCCCACGGACCTGCAACTGCCTGGCAAGATCATTGAAAGCTGTGCCACCCGGAACATCAAACAGTACCGGCTCCGCCATGGCGACCGGCTTTGAAAGTGACCCCAGCCCTTGCCAGACCCACAGCCCGGTGCCGGCACCAACGAGCACGGCAGTGCATATTCCTGCAATTAACAGTTTCTTGAACAAATGAATTATTCCAGCAGCTCGAGAGGATTAAAGATTGTCGCAAGTCCATTATCTACAGGTAAATCCTGACCGGCAAGGCGCCCCACAGGAACAATACCGATAACGCTGTTCAGAAGGTATAACCCCCGGCAATCAGAACCCATGACATCCCCAATACTCACGGCACGCTCCACCACAGGTTCGCCTCTGGCCCGGAGCCTTTCAAGCAGCCACTGACGCAGTATTCCGGCAACGGCCAGACTCTTGACGGGCGGTGTTACCCAGCCATCAAGCACTTTGACAAGCAAGTTGGTGCGGGTACCTTCAACCAGATTGCCGGTGCTGTCAGCCATGATAACTTCAAAGAGTTCGCCCTCAATTTCCCTGGCGGCCATAACCTGCTCCAAACGGTTCAGTGATTTAATACCGGTAAGCAGTGGGTTAACTGTAAGCGGAACCCGGGAAAAATCGGCAACAACACCCGAGCTTGCCGGTGGTGCAGGCATGGGGCTGGCAGACACTATCAGGTTCGGACGGATGCCTGCACTTGGCTGGTAACCGCGACCACCCTCGCCTCGGGTAAGGGTAAGCTTGAGCACCCAGCTACCGTCGCGCTCCTTGGTGGCATAACGGCGGGCGTAACGACTGACAGCTGCAGTGCATGCCTTGCGAAGCTCCATCAGCGTAATGGGAATGCCCAGCCTGCCCGCATCACGAGCCATTCGATCAAGGTGGCGGGATATAAGCACTCCCCGCCCTCCGTACATCCTTATGGTTTCGAACAGGCCGTCACCGTATGCAGCACCCCGGTCTCCGGCAGGAAGGCCTCCCTCATCAGCCCAATACAGGTTGAACATGTCCCTCAGCCTTCGTAGCGGCTCAGAATCAGGGTGCCGTTGGTACCACCAAAACCGAAGGAGTTGGACAAGGCCACGCGAACATCCGACTTGCGACAGATGTTGGGCACCAGATCCAGATCGCAGCCTTCATCCGGGTTATCCAGGTTAATAGTTGGCGGTAGCACTCCATCGCGGATGGCAAGCAACGAAAAAATAGCCTCAACGGCACCGGCGGCCCCGAGCAAATGCCCGGTCATGGATTTTGTGCTGCTTATGGCCAGCTTGCTGGCGTGGCTACCAAAAACACGCTTGGCAGCAGCCACTTCTGCGACATCGCCCACTTGCGTTGAGGTTCCATGGGCATTGATGTAGTCAACAGCCTCTGGCGTCAGGCCCGCGTCGCGCAGAGCATTTTGCATTGACCGTGCAGCACCCTCACCGTTCTCTGGCGGCGCTGTAATGTGATGGGCGTCATCACTCATGCCAAAGCCCACCAGCTCGCCATAAATAGTCGCACCACGCTTTTTGGCATGCTCCAGCTCTTCCATCACCACAACTCCGGCTCCGTCGCTGAGCACAAAGCCATCCCGATCCTTATCCCAGGGGCGGCTGGCTTTCCCCGGTTCATCATTGCGGGTTGAAAGCGCCCGAGCGGACGAGAAGGCTGCAACAGCCGTGCGGGTTGTTGCCATTTCAGAGCCACCGGCAAGCATGACATCCGCATCACCATAGGCAATGGTGCGGGCAGCATAGCCGATATTATGAGTACCCGTGGTGCAGGCGGTCACAATGGCAATATTCGGCCCACGATATCCGAAGCGAATGGCTGCGTTACCGGAGATCATGTTGATTACCGATGCCGGAACAAAGAATGGCGACACTTTACGCGGGCCAGACTTATCCATAGTCAGCACACTCTTTTCGATATACTCCAGACCACCAATACCGGAGCCGATAGCAACACCAACCCGATCTCGATCCAGTGCTCCATATTCGGCGAGCCCACTGTCATCCACGGCTTGCTGGGCTGCAATCAGGCCATAATGAATAAACGCATCAAGCTTTCTGGCTTCCTTGGTGGAAAGATAGGAGTCCAGATCCAGATCCTTGATTGCACCACCGATGCGGGTGTTGTACCCGGATGCGTCAAAACGATCGATCATCCCGATTCCGCTGCGCCCGGCCAGAATCGCCTCCCAGGACGTTGCCACATCGTTTCCCAATGGCGACAACATTCCCATACCAGTGATAACAACCCGTCGTTTACTCATAACTGCGCTCACCTGATCATGTCATAGGTCAGTGTTACTGAATGTCCCCGAAGCTCGGGCCTTTTTCAGCCAATAAAAAAGCCGTCCTTCACTGAATGACAAGGACGGCTTTTAGCCTGGCTAACTACAATGCAGAGTATCAGGTATGCGCGACAATGTAGTCGATCGCGTCCTGAACACTGGCCAGCTTCTCGGCTTCTTCATCAGGAATTTCAGTTTCAAATTCCTCTTCCAGTGCCATCACCAGCTCAACGGTGTCCAGTGAGTCAGCGCCAAGATCCTCTACAAACGAAGATGAGTTCTGAACCTCGGACTCTTTAACGCCCAACTGTTCACAAACGATCTTCTTAACGCGCTCTTCAACTGTACTCATAATGTCCTCACTTATTGTGTATCTACCAAGCAACTCAAGTGCTGCCAGTTTAGTGTAAACCCCACCTGCAAACAAGCAGGGATCCGGTCAAACATGTTGCGCGACAATGAGTTGCGCATGAGCTCCTGAAATGGAGCTTATCCCATGTACATTCCGCCGTTCACATGAATGGTTTCCCCTGTCACGTAACCGGCAACATCCGATGCCAGGAAAGCAACAAGCGCTGCCACCTCTTCCGGCTCCCCCAAACGACCCGCGGGTATGATTTCCAGCATAGCTTCACGCTGCTTGTCGTCCAGTTTTTTCGTCATATCTGTGTCGATAAATCCGGGCGCCACACAATTCGCTGTGATACCGCGATTCGACATCTCTTTGGCCAGGCTACGGGTAAACCCCTCAACACCAGCCTTTGCTGCACAATAATTCGCCTGGCCGGCATTGCCCATACTGGCCACCACAGAACTCACGTTAATAACGCGCCCCCAGCGAGCCTTGGCCATGCCGCGTAACACAGCTTTAGTGGTACGGTACACGCTTGAGAGATTGGTTTCGAGAACTGCCGCCCAATCATCATCTTTCAACCGCATCAGCAGATTATCACGGGTTATGCCAGCATTATTAACAAGAATCAGAGGCGCAGAAGATTTACTGGCTATCTCTTTAAGTCCAGCTTCGATGCTTTCAGCATCGGCCACATTCATCACTATGCCATAGCCGTTTGCATCCGCCGCCTGGAGATTACCGGTAATGGTTGCCGCCCCCTCTGCGGTTGTGGCTGTACCTACAACCTCTACACCCTGCTTTGCGAGTGCCAGAGCGATAGCTTTTCCGATTCCACGGGTAGCACCAGTTACCAGCGCTGTTTTACCTTCCAGAGACATGCACAACTCCCTTTACATCAAGACGGTTCAAATGCCGCAAGTGCAGCAGCCAATGCCTCGGGGTCTTCGATGCCATGAACAGCAAGCCCCCGATCAATTCGCTTAGCCAATCCGGCAAGCACTTTGCCAGTACCGCACTCAACAGCAACACTAACCTCACTACTCACCAAAGTGCGAACTGAATCCGCCCAATACACCGGTGAGTATAGCTGCTTGAGAAGATTTGCCTTCAGTGTAGCCGAATCTGTCTCCGCTGCAGCGTTAACATTCTGTATAACCGGGACGACAGCATCGTTAAAGCGTACTTCATCCAGAGCTTCAGCCAGTTCTGCCGCCGCGCCCTTCATCAGTGCACAGTGGGAAGGAACACTAACCGGCAGAGGCATGGCTTTACGGGCACCTCTGGCTTTACAGGCCTCAATCGCGCGATCAACCGCTGCAACTGAACCGGCAATAACTACCTGGCCGGGAGCATTGAAATTTACAGCAGCCACGACATCGCCGTTAGCCGCCTCTTCGCAGGCTGCGACAACATCAGTGTCTTCCAAACCAAGAATTGCCGCCATTTTGCCTTCACCAGCAGGAACCGCCTCTTGCATCAGCTCGCCGCGCAGGCGCACCAACTTAACGGCCTCTACAAAGTCGAGGCTTTCAGCAGCAACAAGCGCACTGTACTCACCCAGGCTATGACCCGCCAGAAAATCGGGCCGCGGCCCGCCGGCCACACACCACTCCCGCCACAGGGCGATGCTTGCTGTCAGCATTGCAGGCTGGGTAATCATGGTTTGATTAAGTTCTTCTGCCGGTCCTTTCTGACACAGGTGCCATAGGTCATAGCCAAGCACATTGCTGGCCTCGGCAAAGGTTTTATTGATCATGGGCCAAGTTTCGGCGGCAGCCGCAAGCATGCCAACCGATTGGGAACCCTGTCCGGGAAAAATAAATGCTGATTTCATAAGCGGGATCTTATCGTCATTAAGGGTTTCAGGAGATTAGCCAATAGTACAAGCTGAAGTAATTTAGCGCGAGCAAGCCAAATAATTTGAAGTCTGTTGAATATCTAAAGGCAAAAGATCAGATGATCAAAGCATCAGATCGTCCAGGCGCTCATTGATACGCATCGGCACGTCCAGCTCAACCTCACGAACAGCTTGGCGAATAGCAGCCAGCATAGCGCGCTCATTGGCATTGCCGTGACTTTTAATGACCACGCCCTGAAGCCCAAGAAGACTGGCGCCATTGTGACGGGACGGATCCATCAGCAGAAGAAGCCGCCCCAGAATGGGCCGGGCAAGAAAGCCCACAAAGCGACCATATAGAGTCCGGGTGAATGCCTGCTCAAGAAGCTCAATCAGCAACCCTGCAACACCCTCACCGGTTTTCAGCGCAATATTGCCCACAAAACCATCGCAAACCACCACATCGGCAACATCGCGGAACAAATCACTGCCTTCCACATAGCCGATATAATTAATGGAGTCGCACTGTGCAAGCATGTGAGAGGCCAGCCGAACCTGCTCGTTGCCCTTTATTTCCTCTTCGCCCACGTTCAGCAAGGCCACGCGCGGCTCGCTCTGACGACAGATGGCTGACGCCATAAGAGAGCCCATCAGAGCGTACTGGTAAAGGTTTTCAGCGCTGGAGTCTACGTTGGCGCCAAGATCCAGAACATGGCAGCGCCCCCGAAGTGAAGGGATAAGTTTAGCGATTGCAGGTCGCTCAATACCCGGATACATACGAATAATAGAGCGACCAAACGCCATCAAGGCACCAGTATTACCCGCACTGACACACCCCTGGGCTTCGCCATCACGAACCAGACCAAGAGCAATCGCCATCGACGAGTTTTTTTTTCGTCGCAGCACATGAGAGGGACGCTCATTCATGCGCACAACATCCGCAGCCTCAACAATGCGGATTCGTGGGTGATCCTCATGCAACAAAGCCTCAAGCTCACTCCGGATTCCCACCAGAATAAAACTCAAGGCTTTGTTTTCACGCAGTGCTTCGAGGGCCGCAGCAACTACCACTGCAGGGCCGCGATCGCCACTCATAGCATCAATCGCTATGGTAACCGGGCTCACCGCTTACCCACTCGATTGAGGTTTGCGCGGTTATACAACGAAATTACTCGTCGTTAGCTTCGATTACCTGCTTACCACGGTAGAATCCGTCTGGGGATACGTGGTGGCGACGATGAACCTCGCCAGTTGTTGAATCTGTGCTCAGAGTTGTAGCACTGAGAGCATCGTGGGCACGGCGCATGCCACGCTTGGAACGAGTCTTGCGGTTCTTCTGTACAGCCATGGTTCTACTCCTGACCTGTTAACGTAAACTTTGCTTGAGCTGGGTTACGAATAACGTGCTTTCGTTAAATTGCGCCGGCTCCCATAAGGACGCCCACGCCCTGATTAATGCTTTGTGTTCTTGAGCCCTGCCAGCACACTGAACGGGTTGTCGCCCGGCTTCTTCTCTGGTTTTTCAGAAGAGCTGTCTGGCTCATAGGCTTTAAGATCCTCACTGGCCGGACATTCGCCCCGCTCATGAAGGGGATACGGAGCCAAAACCAAGAGCAACTCATCCTCTGTCATCGACCACAGATCCGCGCTGAAATCATCAGTCAAAAATGGCTCAAGGTCTTTTGGCAACCCCTGCGCCTGATCGTCACTGGTTACGAGGCCCAGCAAAAACTGAGAAACCAACACAGACTTCATGGCCCCCATGCAACGCTGGCACTCCAGATTTACCGGAGCTTCCAGCTCGCCAGAGACAATGCGGCGGCGCTCACTATCCTTGTAAAAGGAAAGCTTTACGCGACAGACAGCTCCTTCATCAAATCCCAAAACGGCTTCACGGAAACGCGGCAATGCACTGAGAGGGATTTGCCCTTCCAGCACGCTGTTGTGCTCCGCCAACTTGTAAGGGTCGACTATTTTAGGTAATTCGGCACTCGACGCATTAGACATAGGCGCGCAATTCTAGGGGCGAAGCTCGCTTCTGTCAAAGACTTCGTCGGCTTTTACCGGAGGCTTCCGGTTTTCGTAGGTGTATTCTACGATACGCGCACAAAAAATTACCAACAATATCGAAGGAGCGCCCTTACATGCCCCAAAAACGTTTGCTACTGGCGTCCTCATCCCCCTATCGCAGGGCGCTTTTGTCCAGGCTCGGCCTGGCTTTTACCAGCGCCAGCCCCGATATTGATGAATCCCCCATAGCAGGAGAGAGGCCTGAGGAGCTGGCCATTCGCCTGGCAGAAAGCAAAGCCAAAGCGCTAGCGCCCGCATACCCGAACCATTGGATCATCGGCTCAGACCAAGTTGCCACCCTGCCCGACGGAACCTTGCTAAGCAAACCCGAAACTTATTCAAAAGCCTTCCGGCAGCTTGAGCAAAGCAGCAACAGCAGCGTCAACTTCCACACCGGGCTCACCCTTCTCGATGCAGACTCAGGAGAAATGCAAACCTGCTGCGAACTGTTTATCGTGCACTTCCGCAACCTGAATACCCGGGAAATCGAGGCATACCTGCACAAGGAAGAACCCTACGACTGCGCTGGCAGCTTCAAAATGGAAGGCCTGGGCATTACTCTTTTCCGGGAACTGCAAGGCCGAGACCCTAACAGCCTGATCGGCCTGCCCTTGATTGCCCTTAACAACATGCTGACAAGCTGGGGCAGAAACCCACTACTGGAACCTTAGCGGCTTTCTATCTCCCCGGAATGCTTATCGCAGCTCCAGACGGGACTCGACAAGCTGCCCGGCGACACCGCGACCAAATGACACGCCGAGCTGATCAACAAGATCCCTCAGCGGCCCTTTGCGACGACTGTAATCGATCAGATCTTCCTGGCCGACAATTTGCCGGGCAACATGGGAGGTACTGCCCAACCCGTCGATCAACCCAAGCTCCAGAGCCTGCTCACCGCTCCAAACCAGACCACTGAACAGTCGCTCATCATCGGCCAGTCGATCACCGCGTCCCTTCATGACAGCCTCTATAAACTGCTGATGAGTGCTCTCAAGCACGCCTTGCCAGAACTCCACTTCCCGCTCTTGCTCAGGGGAAAAAGGATCCAGAAACGCTTTGTTATCACCAGCGGTATAAAGCCTGCGCTCAACCCCCAACTTGTCCATGGTGCCTGTAAACCCGAAACCGCCGGCTACAACACCAATGGACCCGACCAGGCTGGCGCGGTTTGCGTAGATCTCATCAGCGGCAGCTGCGATGTAGTATGCCCCGGAGGCTCCAATATCTGAAATGACAGCATAGACTTTCTTTTGCGGATACTCTTCTCGCAGCCGTTTTATTTCATCGTACACATAACCGGACTGAACCGGACTCCCTCCGGGGCTGTTGATACGCAAGATCACTGCCACGGCGTTCTCCTGCTCAAAGGCAGAGCGCAAGGAGCCGACAATATTATCGGCACTGGCAAGCTCATCCGCAGAGATTGGCCCATTAATTTCAACAACTGCTGTGTGCTTGCCCGTTGTTGCCTCAAAACTGTCACCGAACGGCGACCATACGATCGCCAGCAAGGCAAACAGATAAGCAAACGTGAGCAACTTGAAAAAAATACCCCAGCGGCGGCTACGGCGCTGTTCAGACTGCAGAGACATCACCAGTTTTTCAATCAACCGCCAATCACGTCCAGACTCCGGCGGCAGCCGCGGCTTGCTTCGCTTGGAACCTGATTCAACAGGCTTGTCACCCCATTCCGGAGTTTTATCGGAATCCCAGTCACTCATGCAGTTTTCCTGTCAGAAATGGTTTTACAAAAAGCTTGCTCACAAACCGAGCACATCGCGAAGATCCGCCACAGTATCGACGATGGCGTGAGGCGCATAGTTACCAAGCACATCACGTTTGTGCACGCCCCACTCAACCCCAATTGAAGGCATCCCAATACGCTGGGCCATTTCGAGATCGTAGCGGGTGTCTCCGATCATCACAGCTTCGGACGGCTTAATCCCGTAAAAATGAAGGATCTCTTCGAGCATGCGGGGATCTGGCTTGGAACGGGTTTCGTCCGCACAGCGAGTAGTATCAAAATATGGCCCCAGCCCACTGGAAACCAGCGCCGGATCCAGTCCTTTGCGACTCTTACCGGTTGCCACTGAACACCCACGACCGGAACTTTGAAGATCCAGCACAACATCCCCCATACCTTCAAACAGATTCTGAGGCGTTGTTATTTTACGGAAGAAATAATTAGCATACCCCTCCCTTATGGTGGTTATTTCTTCGTGAGAAAGACCCGGGTACAACTTTCCAAGAGCTTCAACCATTCCCAGACCAATGATGTCACGGTAAGCTTCCCTCTCCAGCGCCGGATAACCCAGATCGGTTGCAGCCTGGTGCAGACTTTCCGCGATATGCTCTACGGAATCCACCAGGGTCCCGTCCCAATCAAAAATCACTGCTTTAACATCCATTAATTCTCTCCCGCTGCACGTACTTCAAGCCGAGCTAGTACGTAACTGAACGCTTCATCGTAGGGAGCCTCAAATCGAACCGCCTCCCCTGTAACAGGCAAGGCAAGCTCGAGAGCCCGGGCGTGCAGCATTAACCGCTGGCCGCCAGCAGCCCGGAAAGCCTTGAGACTTCCATCATCCATATACTTGTCATCCCCGGCTATCGGATGACCGGCACACAGACTGTGCACACGAATCTGGTGGGTTCGACCCGTAACCGGAGAAGCCTCCACCAGACTGTAGCCTTTGTAGCGCATCAGGCAGCGGAAGGTTGTCAGGGAAGGTTTTCCAGCCTCATCCACCCGCACCCTGCGCTCGCCATTAGACATTTCATAGCGCAGCAATGGCTCGTGAACCCGGCCCAGCTTATCTGGCCAGTCTCCGGCCACCAGAGCATGGTAATACTTACGAATACGCCTTTGCCGGAGCTCATCCTGCAGGTAACGCAAAGCGGACCGCTTCTTTGCCACCATAACCAAGCCAGAGGTATCCCTGTCCAACCGATGGACCAGCTCAAGAAACCTTGCGTCCGGGCGCGCTGAACGCAACACTTCAATCAACCCGAAATTGAGACCACTGCCACCGTGCACTGCAATACCAGAAGGCTTGTTAACCACCAACATCTGTTCGTTTTCAAATACTACGGCTGCCTCCACAACACCCTGGACACGACTACCAGGTGCAGTCTGAGGGGTTTTCTCCTTACGGATTACCGGTGGGATGCGCACCTGATCGCCTGTTGCCAGGCGAGTATCTGGCTTAACCCTACCCTTGTTAACCCGCACTTCGCCTTTACGCACAATGCGATACACGATGCTTCTGGGCACGCCTCGAAGCTGGGCCAACAAAAAATTATCCAGCCGCTGCCCATGGTTATCCTCGTCAACCGTCACCCACACAACCCCCTGCTGTATTGCGTCTCGACCCGGGCCAGCTGGCCCGGCCTCGATTTCGCTTGCCGGGCGAGACACCGATTTTTTAACCCGTGGTTTGGCGGGCTTTCCGGTAGCGGTTTTGCGGGACATAAGGTTCCTTTAACGGGTGGTGTAACGCGCGACACAAGCAGCATTGAACGGTTGCTTGAATACTGTTATATTCCAGCGTGATTTGTCGTTTGTCTACGGCCTGACCTACTCTAGTCAGAAGCCGGAGCGGCAGAAGAGTATACCGACACTATTCAAGAGTTTGAACGTCGAGTGTTCAACTACTATTGAGCTCGGCGTAAGAAATGCTTCCGGAGTGCCAGAGCATACCCGTAAAACGATTCGGGGAGCTGGCAACAGGAAAAATAAAACCGCGCGGAAACCGCCGGGCGAAATCGCGAAGAATCACTGCCACGCAAGGCCGGGCCGTCCAGCTTAGGAATACGACGTGAGACCCAAGCACTTGAGTGAACCTGAAAACGGATTATATGCGTCTACAGACACGAACCCTGCACGACCTTTCACTGCCAGCAGGCAGGCGATGCGTTGTCGGTGGAACCAGATCAACAGGACCACTCCCTGACAGGGAGTGATTCGTCTGTCCGCCGCACATCCCTTGTTTCTCAGGGCCTGCGGCACGCACATCCTGCTTCGCAGATGCGACGCCTGTCGGTTTTCTGTCAAAATCTAACGACAGGAAAACCTTTTTTCCATGAAAAGAATGCTCATCAATGCAACTCACCCAGAAGAGTTGCGCGTCGCCCTGGTTGACGGCCAACGCCTGTTTGACCTAGACATAGAATCCAGCTCCCGCGAGCAGAAAAAAGCCAACATCTACAAAGGACGCATCACCCGTGTAGAACCGAGCCTGGAAGCCGCGTTTGTTGACTTTGGCGCCGACCGCCACGGCTTTCTTCCGTTAAAGGAAATCTCCCGGGACTACTTCAAAAAATCACCAGGCCAGATTGAAGGCAAGGTGAATATCAAAGAAGTCGTTGCCGAAGGCCAGGAAGTCATCGTTCAGGTTGACAAGGAAGAACGTGGCAACAAAGGCGCCGCCCTTACAACGTTTATCTCCCTTGCCGGTCGATATCTTGTTTTGATGCCCAACAACCCCCGTGCTGGCGGCATTTCCCGCCGCATTGAAGGTGAAGAACGGGCGCAACTGAAAGATGCCATGAACGACGTGCAAGTGCCCAAGTCCATGGGCATTATCGTCCGCACGGCCGGTATTGGGCGCACTGCTGAGGAGCTGCAGTGGGATCTCGACTACCTGGTGCAATTCTGGGAAGCCATTACCCAGGCCGCCGGCGAGCGCAAAGCCCCCTTCCTGATTCACCAGGAAAGCAACGTTATTATCCGTGCCGTCCGTGACTATCTTCGTCAGGATATCGGCGAGGTGCTGATCGACGCGGAAGGTGTTTACGAGGACGTATTGAACTTCGTGCGCGCCGTTATGCCCACGTTCGAGAACAAGATCAAGCTGTACAAGGACGAAATCCCCCTGTTCAGCCGGTATCAGATTGAAGGCCAGATCGAGACCGCGTTCCAGCGGGAAGTCAAACTCCCCTCTGGCGGCTCTATTGTTATTGACCCTACTGAGGCGCTGGTGTCCATTGACATCAACTCATCCCGCGCCACCAAGGGCCAGGATATCGAAGAAACCGCGTACCAGACAAACCTGGAAGCGGCAGAAGAAATTGCCCGTCAGCTCCGCTTGCGGGACATGGGCGGCCTCATCGTCATCGACTTTATCGACATGACACCGGCCAGGCATCAGCGCGAAGTTGAGCAAAAAATGCGCGAAGCCCTGGAAATCGACAGGGCACGAGTTCAAGTTGGCAAAATCTCACGCTTTGGCCTTCTTGAAATGTCCCGCCAACGGCTGCGCCCTTCCCTTGGCGAAACCCGAAGTGAAGTCTGCCCCCGCTGCGAAGGTCAAGGCACTATCCGCGGCATCGAATCCCTGGCACTGAGCATCATGCGCCTGATTTACGAAGAATCGTCCAAGGATAAAACTGGCGAGGTTCGCGCCGTAGTCCCGGTGTCAGTAGCCACCTTCCTGCTTAACGAAAAGCGTAAGCAGCTGGCAGATATTGAAGCCAGCCAGGAAGTGACAATTGTGGTCGTGCCGGTTCCACATATGGAAACGCCACACTTTGAAATCCTGCGCATGCGGGATGACGAAACCACACCAGAACATGTATCCAGCCACCAGGTAGCTCAGGAATACAGCGAGCGTGAAGAAGAGGTGTTTGAAACTCCAGCTGCTGACAAACCAGTTCGCGAACAGGCCGCAGTAAGGGCTGTCCGCCCGAGAGCCCCCGCGCCCACTGCAGCTCCGAAGGCCGCTGAGACTCAGCATGCAGCTGAGCAGGATGATGGCCTGTTCCGCCGGATCGGTCGCAAGATTGCATTTTTCTTTGGCGGCGAAGAAGAGCCCCAGAGCGAAAGCCGCGACACGTCAAAGGCAGGTGCCAAGCGCGAAGATCAACGCAATCAGGTTCGGCAGGATCGGCGCAAAACACGTGTTGCCCGCGAAGACCAAAACGCGAGCCGCAGCAATCGCAACGGCAGCGAACGCCGCCAAAGCAACAACCAGAAAAGCCGGGCCGACGACAATCGCTCAAGAGGCCGCAACCGCAACGACGATCAAAGCCGCCCGCCACAGGCACAGAATCGTCAAACGGCCGAAAAAGGCACAGAGAACAACGGCGCTGACAGTAAAAAGGCAGATAGTCGCCGGGACAATCGCAAAGACGGCCAGAGTCGCGGCCAGAATCGCAATCGCCCCCAGCGCGACAACAGAAACACTGCCGATCAAAAAGACACTACTCAGCAAAAGACATCTGCTGAAAAGCCGAGCTCTGACGACAGTCGCCGTAAGCCGCGCCGCCCACGCAACCGGGACGGCTCGCCTTCCGAAAGCCCTGCATCTACTCCAGCTGCCCGCAAGAATGCTCGCAACGAGAGGCACCAGAAGGATACTCAGCCGGAAGCTAATAGCGACAACACTGATGTAAAAGCTGCAGCTGTAGCTGTAAAGAGCGCAGATGAGGCTGCTACCAAAGCTTCAGCGGCTCAACAAAGTGAACAGAAACAGCCTGAGCATAAGGCCGTAGCCGAGACCAAGGCAGCCCAGAAAACGCCTTCTGCCCCAGAGAAAATGGAGCCGGTCGCCAAGAAGACTGAAGAAGCTCCTACTCCGGAACAGAAAGAGCAGATGCCTCTGGTGGCTCAAAAGCCCCAGGCTACAGATGAAGCAACAGGGAAAGCAGTAGCTCCTGCTGCAAAACCAAAAGCCTCAACGCCTGAAGCTGAGCTGAGCATCGCATCCGCTGCCCCCAAGGCAGAGCAAACGCCCGCCGACAGCGCTGTCAAAGTAGATGCAGCACCCTCAGCCAAGGAAAGCAAAGAAGCTTTGGTTAAAGAAGATAAAGAGCCCTCGGCTAAAGAGGTTAGAGAGCCCTCAGCTAAAGAAGCTAGAGAGCCAGCAGCCAAGGATGTTAAAGAGCCCTCAACGAAGGATGTTAAAGAGCCTTCAACCAAGGAGATTAAAGAACCTTCGGCCAAAGAGGCTAAAGAGCCCTCTACCAAGGAAACTAAACAGCCTTCTGCGAAAGAAGTTGAAGAGCCTGCTGCTAAAACAGATAAGCCTGCAAACAAAGACGCTAAAACGCCAGCATCTGCAGAAGCCCCTGTAGCCAGCGGTGAGCCAGCCTCACCTGAGGAGTCAAGCCAGGAAACACCTGCCAGGAAACCGAGACAGACTCCTGCCAGAAGTCGTGCCAAAGCTCCTGCGGCAAACAAGCCTGTGGACAAAGCAACTGCAGAAAAGCCAGAGGCTTCAGAGAGCGCTTCGACACCGAAGACCGAAGACAAATCAGCCGCTGAAACAGGCCTTCCGGTTACACCTGGACGCGCTTACAACGACCCTCGCGAAGTGCGCAAGCGCCAACGAGCAGCCGAAGCCGCTAAAAAGCCGGGGAGCAATTAATCCATGCTGTCTAATTCCGACATCGAAGCACTGGAAGACATACTGTTCGCGGAGCCATGGGGTGACGAGGCCCTGGATTTCTTTGGCTTTCACGGCGTTGTATGTGCCAGCGTCGTCGGGCCTGTCACACTAAATATGGAAGCGATTTTCCGCCTTGTGACAGGCACCGATCAGACACCCGGCGGCGGAATTCCGGAAACCTTCCGCCAGTGCGTTACGCAATTGGCGGGAGACATGACCAAAGCGCTCGACATGGGTCAGGCTCTCGAGCTTCCGGAACCGGAAGACGGTGACCCCATGAATGCACTGGAAAACTGGTGTGCGGGCTTTGTGGACTGCTTTCTGGAGCATGAAGACAAGTGGATGGACGCGGCAAGCGAAGAGGAAACCGCTGACCTGATGGTGCCAATGCTGACACTGTCAGGGTTATTCGATGATGAGGACTTCCAGAACGTTCGAAACAGTGAAAAGTTATCAGGCCAGATGGCGGATGCTATCCCCGACTCCCTGACTGATCTGTACCTGTTGTTCCACGCACCGGATTAAACCAGTGCGTTAGCGCCAGGAACCTGCTTGAAATGATGCCAGACCGGCTCCAGCCCGTCTGGCATTTTCATAATCCGCCCCAGCTCACACCAAGGCGCACCGGGGAAGTGAAAATCGCTACCCTGAGATGCCAGTAGCTTTTCCCGCACACAGAGTTCAGCCAAAAAACCGAGATCCCCACTGGATTGCCCTGAGGTTACCACCTCAATAGCCTGCCCACCGGCACGGCGAAAATCCGCAGTCAGTTCCCGTAATTTGGTCGCCGTAAGCTGGTATTTACGAGGATGCGCCAGCACGGCAATCCCGCCCGCCGAATTGATCCACTGCACAACTTCCGGTAACTCTGGCCAATACGCTTTAACATCGCCGGGCTTCCCAGCCCCCAAATGCCTCTTGAAAGCCTGTGCAGCATTCTTGACCACACCTGATTCCACCATAATCCGAGCAAAATGCGGGCGCCCTGGAACGTCACCTCCCGCCTCAACCGTAGCGCGCTCAAGCAGATCAGGTATTGCAAGCTTGCTCTGGCGGTCAGCAATCATAGCGGCCCTGTCCCACCGGTTACGATTCTGCTGTTCCAACGCTTTGAGAAAGCCGCCGTTCTCAATATCAAAATCCAGCCCCACTATGTGTATTGTTCGGCTGCGCCATAAGCAGGAGAGCTCAATACCGGGAATCAGCACCACACCGTTAGCTATGGCGGCAGCATGCGCCTCTGGAAGCCCACTAATTGTATCGTGGTCCGTCAGCGCAAGGTGCGTGACCTTGTTCTCCGCAGCACGAGCAAGGAGCTCTGTAGGCGAAAGCGCCCCGTCTGAAGCGGTGCTGTGGCAATGCAGATCAATGCACAAACCAGGGTCTTGCGGTATAGTCACAAAAATTCCTAAATAAAATGAGTAACTGTGCGAATAACGACACAGGCACTGGTCAGCTTGCGCTGGCTGGAGATCACAGTGTACCAGCCCCGCAACTCCATGCATTACTTTACAAGGCAGCCAAGGATTTGGAGACCCCGATGTATTACGCAATTATCAGTGAAGATGTCGACAACAGCCTCCCATTGCGCCAGGCCACAAGGCCGGCGCACATTGAGCGACTGCAGAAGCTGAAAAATGAGGGCAGATTGTTGATTGCAGGGCCGCATCCGGCTATCGATACACCAGACCCGGGCGAAGCCGGCTTTTCGGGTAGCCTCGTTGTAGCGGAATTCGACTCTCTTGTCGCCGCTGAAACCTGGGCTGCCAGCGACCCCTATATGGACGCCGGCGTTTACAGCAAAGTAACCGTTAAGCCGTTTAAGGTGGCTCTACCCTGAAGCTATAGATAGAATTCCATGAGCTTATTGTAATGACAGCTCGCTTGAACCACCGCATATCTGTGACAAAATTGCGGGCCTGATATTAACGCGTTTTTTAACCGAACATCGTGGGAACCCAGCCAGTGACACTTTTTCGCCTTGCCATCAGTGCGCTTTTTGTATTGTCTTCCATCGCCATGGCTCAGGCGAAAACCGTCTGGGTTGATGACCAACTCTATCTTCCGGTCCGTTCCGGTGCCGGCACTCAATACCGCATTATTGAGAATGCTGTACCCAGCGGGACCGCCCTGCAAGTTATCGAAACCTCTGATACCGGCTATACTCGTGTGCGTACGCCAAAAGGCAATGACGGCTGGGTGTCCACACAATACCTGAGCGACACACCTATAGCCGCTGACAGGCTGAAAACAGTAAGCCGTCAGCTTGAGCAGGCGCAGACTGAGCTGGCCTCGCTGAAAGAGCAACTGAAAGACATATCCAGTGAACGGGACACGTTGAGTAATGCAGAATCGACTCTCTCTACTCGTTCTGAAGAATTGCAGCAGGAACTCAGGCGCATCAAAAGCATAGCCTCAGACTCAATTAACCTGGTGCGCCGGAATCGCGAGCTACTGGAGGACAATCAAAAGCTACGCAACGATCTGGAAGTGTTGACCGCCGAGAACGAGCGACTGGAGGCCGGCAAGGAATCTGATTTCATGCTGGTCGGTGCCGGCCTGGTTCTTGGAGGTGTTCTTCTTGCACTGATTATACCGATGCTCAAACCCACAAGAAAAACCGATAACTGGGCGTGAATCTTATGAAGGACTATTCGGAGAAGCGCGATTTTCATCGCATGCAAGTTGAATCAGAAATTGAAATCACTGACAGCAAAGGCAACACCTTTGCGGGTACCTGCCGGAATCTTAGCGCCACAGGGATGCAGCTACTTGTACGGGAGCCAGTGGCCATTGGAGAAGAACTGAGCACAGTGCTGCATCCGAGCAACGATCAGTTCCCTCCACTGGAGACAATCTGTGAAATCATCCGGTGCGAACCGGAGGGCGACGGCTTTTTGTTGGGGGCCAACATCAGCGAAGTCACCCGTTAGGTTCACCCCCCTGGCTCTAGACCAGGGGCTTTTCTGACACAAGAATACCGTTGTTGTCAGCGTACACGTAATGGCCCGGGCGGAACGTCACGCCATGGAAGGTCACCGGCACATCCAGATCACCGAGGCCACGCTTTTCACTTTTACGGGGATAGGTAGCCAACGCCTGAACCCCCAAGTTCGTTTTACCGATCTCGTCCACATCCCGCACGCAGCCATAGATGATCAGCCCAGCCCAACCGTTACTGGCAGCCTTCTCGGCCAACATGTCGCCTAGCAGTGCGTGGCGCATCGAGCCACCACCATCCACCACCATCACACGGCCTTTACCCGGCAAGCCAACCTGTTCCTTGACCACCGAGTTATCCTCAAAGCACTTTACTGTGACGATCTCGCCACCGAAGGCCCTGATTCCGCCATAGTTGTTAAAGCCGGGTGCAGCCACTTCGACTTCCGGGAAGTCATCACACAAATCCGGGGTAATTATCGTTGCCACCTTCGTCGCTCTCCTTAGGTGTTGGAATATACTCAGTCGATTTTCTCGTCCGCCAGGAAGAACCAGGTATCCAGAACCGAATCGGGGTTCAGGGATACGCTATCGATGCCCTGATCCATCAGCCATTTCGCCAGATCCGGATGATCAGATGGACCTTGACCACAGATACCGATGTATTTACCTGCCTTCCTGCATGCCTGGATAGCGTTGGACAGAAGTACTTTAACGGCCTCGTCCCGCTCATCGAACAGATGCGCGATAATGCCCGAGTCACGATCCAGGCCAAGGGTCAGCTGGGTAAGATCGTTGGAGCCAATAGAGAAACCATCAAAGTGCTCAAGGAACTGATCAGCCAACAACGCATTGCCCGGAAGCTCACACATCATGATCACACGCAGGCCGTTCTCGCCGCGCTTAAGGCCGTTTTCAGCCAGCAACTTGACCACCTGCTCGGCTTCACCCACGGTACGCACGAAGGGCACCATGATCTCTACGTTGGTCAGACCCATTTCATTGCGCACTCGCTTGAGCGCACGGCACTCCAGCTCGAAACAGTCACGGAAGGTTTCAGAGATATAGCGGGAAGCGCCACGAAAGCCCAACATGGGGTTTTCTTCGTCTGGCTCATACAACGTACCGCCAATCAGGTTGGCGTATTCGTTGGATTTAAAGTCAGACAAGCGCACAATCACCTTCTTTGGTGAAAACGCGGCGGCCAGGGTAGAAATCCCTTCAACCAGTTTGTCCACATAAAAATCAACCGGCGAACTGTAGCCAGAGATGCGCTTCTCTACAGTCTGTTTGATGTCCCGGGGCAGGCCTTCAAAATTAAGAAGAGCCTTGGGGTGCACACCAATCATACGATTAATAATGAACTCAAGGCGCGCCAGGCCAACGCCTTCATTAGGCAGCGACTGGAAATCAAACGCGCGATCCGGGTTGCCCACGTTCATCATGATTTTGAACGGAATATTAGGCATGGAATCGACGGTATTTTCCCGCAGCTCAAAGTCCAGTGCGCCTTCGTAAATAAGGCCGGTGTCGCCTTCGGCGCAGGAAACAGTTACTTCCTGGCCGTCTTTCAAAACCTCTGTTGCATCGCCGCAGCCTACAACCGCCGGAATACCCAGTTCACGAGCTATGATAGCCGCGTGGCAAGTGCGGCCGCCACGATCGGTAATAATTGCAGAAGCCCGCTTCATAACAGGCTCCCAGTCCGGGTCTGTCATGTCTGTTACCAGTACATCACCGTCCTGAACGCGGTCCATTTCCTTGATACTGGTAATAATCTTCACCGGGCCGGCGCCAATCTTGTGACCAATACTCCGGCCTTCCACCAGCACTGTGCCTGTTTCGTTGAGCAGGTAGCGCTCCATCACGTTTGCAGACGCCCGGCTTTTAACCGTTTCAGGACGCGCCTGAACAATGTAGATCTTGCCATCATCACCGTCTTTAGCCCATTCGATATCCATGGGCCGCTGATAGTGCTTCTCAATGATCATGGCCTGCTTGGCCAACTCTTCTACTTCTGCATCAGCAATACAGAACAATCCGCGCTCTTCCGGGTCCACCTTAACGGTTTCTACAAGCTGGCCACTGCTCGGCTCTGAGTGGTAAATCATCTTGATGGCCTTGCTGCCCAGGTTGCGCCGCAACACAGCTGGCCTGCCTGCAGCAAGCGTGGGCTTGTGCACATAAAACTCATCGGGGTTAACCGCGCCCTGAACCACCGTTTCACCCAGGCCATAAGAGCCGGTGATAAACACAACGTCACGGAAACCCGACTCGGTATCCAGAGTAAACATCACGCCGCTCGATGCGGTTTCACTGCGCACCATTTTTTGAATGCCGGCAGACAAAGCCACCAATTTGTGATCGAAGCCGTGGTGCACACGATATGAAATAGCACGATCGTTAAACAACGAGGCAAACACTTCTTTTACGGACGTACGTACCTGCTCCAGACCAACCACGTTCAGGAAAGTTTCCTGCTGGCCCGCGAAGGATGCATCTGGCAGATCTTCGGCCGTTGCAGAAGAACGCACTGCTACGGCCATATTGTCATTGCCATTCAGCATTTGGGCGTAAGCTTCCTTGAGGGCAACTTCCAACGCGTCCGGGAAAGGCGTGTCGATAATCCACTGCCGAATTTTCGCACCTACACGGGCAAGCTCATTAACATCATTTACATCAAGAGCATCGAGCAGTTTATCGATTTTATCCTTCAAACCATCTTTGGCCAGAAACTCACGATAGGCGTGTGCAGTGGTGGCAAAACCGCCGGGAACGGTTACACCGGCATTGGCGAGATTACTGATCATTTCACCGAGGGAGGCGTTTTTCCCACCTACCCGGTCAACATCGGACATTCCCAGGTGGTCAAACCAGATTATGTAATCTTCCAAAGCGTGTCTCCCTTGAATCTATGTACAAAAGAATAAAACCAGGCCAGCGGCAGCAAGTGTTAAATGCAGACAATAACCACTGCGGAGTCTCCAACTTGCCGTGTATGATACTGTAACCATCGGAATTTACCTAGGGAGCCTCAGAGAAAGTACACGTAACTTTCCAGTGTTACCCTGGCACAAGCGCCCTGACAATCCTCCTGAAACAAACCCGGAAAGACATCATGAAACGTACAGCCTTCTTCATTTCAGACGGCACTGGCATTACTGCCGAAGCCCTCGGCCACAGCCTCCTCGCCCAATTCGATAAAATTGATTTTGAGAGGATTACCGTACCTTACATAGACGATGTTGAAAAAGCCCGGGACATGGTCAAGCGGATAAACAACGCAGCAGAAGTCGACGGCGCCCGCCCTCTGGTCTTTGATACAATTCTGGACAGCTCCATTCGCGAAGTTATCTCGGACGCCCAGGGTTTCATGGTGGATATTTTCGGCACCTTCCTGAAACCGTTGGAGAGTGAGCTGCAGTCTTCGTCCTCCTACTCCGTGGGCAAATCCCATGCGATCAATAACGAGGGTGTCTACGAACGCCGCATCGACGCTGTGAACTTCGCGCTGGACAACGATGATGGCGCACGCACGCGGCATTACGATGATGCAGACCTGATCCTTGTTGGTGCATCCCGTAGCGGGAAAACGCCCACCTGCCTGTACCTGGCGCTGCAATACGGCGTAAAAGCAGCAAATTACCCAATAACTGAAGATGATTTGTCAGATCAACAGATGCCCAAAGCCCTGCGGCCTCATAAGGAAAAGATTTTTGGACTGACAATTGAACCAGAGAGATTGGCAACCATCCGTAATGAACGGAGGCCCAATTCAAGATATTCGTCCATTCAACAGTGCATGCACGAAATTGAAGAAATCGAGCTGATGTACCGGAGGGAACGCATTCCCTTCCTGAATACCACGGCCTACTCCGTTGAAGAAATTTCAACGCGCATCATGGCTACTACCGGGCTGAAGCGGAACCGCTGATATAAAACCGGCAAAAAAGTGCAGGCTGGCCGCTAGCGACCAGCCTGCACCTCACCTTATAGCTCCTGAATAGCCAGCCCCAACCCTTCAGCAAGGGCGCGGTTTTCCGGGCCAGTTACTACTGCTGTGCTTGCCTTCTCAGGCACCAGCCAGTTTGCCGCAACACGCTTTAAATCTTCAAGAGTGACTGACAATACACGCTCCCGGAATCGTGCCTGCTGCTCAGCACTGCGTCCGAACAGCTTGTTGTGGAACGCATGACGTGCAGCACCTGCAGGAGAGCGCGGCCGGTCCAGTTGGCTAATCACCCCGAGAATGGACTCTTCCAACTCCTGGTAATCATGGTCAGTTTCCTGAAGCCACACCAGTGCCTTATCGAAATCCTCAAGGGTTTCAGCCAGGCGCGGATCCCGGTATGAGAAGAAGCGGAAAGTACCATTCACACTATCCTGGGAGGCTCCACCACCATAGGCGCCACCCTTCTCCCGGATAGCCCTGTGCAAATAACCATTGCGCAAAAAGCCACCCAGCACAGTGAGTGGAGCGGCATCCGGATGTTCGATCGGTACTGTGCTGTAGGCACGCGCGCAAAAGTTGACCTGAGTGGAAGTTAACCAGGCTTCGCGGGTTGCGAAGTTCACAGGGTCCATACTCCAGTGTGAAGACTCTGCACCCTCATCGCCTTGCCAGCAGGACTTGAGATCGTCAAGTAATGCAGGAAGTTGCTCTTCCTCTCCTATGACCAGGAACTGGCGAGCCTGCTGGCGAATCTTGTCGTGCAAGCTTGTCAGTCTCAGACAGAAGGCATCAAGTGCTGCCGGATCCTTCAGAGACTGATCCAGTTCTTTGGTTCCACGAATTCCCGCTAAACCACCAAGGCGGAAAGTCAGCCAGGCGCCAGGGCTCAACCCCTGGGATGCAGCTCCCATAGCCAGTGCATGGCCATTGCCGGTGACTGCCTGCTCCCTACGTGCACGAATCTGGGCAATAATTTCCTGAATACGATCCTTTTCATCAAATCGGGCACTGGTGTATACGTCACGGAGTAACTTCGTCAATGCCGTTCGATTGCGGGCCAAAGCCTTACCGCTGAAAATTATGTGGCCGGAAAGATTCTGTACATCATCAACACGGCCTTTGGCGGTGAACGAGGCGCCAATACCACCAGACTCAGCTGAAATCCGGTCCTGCATCTGAAGGTAATCCAGCCCACCACACCCAACTTCTGAAATCAGTGCGCCGTAATACGGCAGGAGCAACAGTTCCTCCTCAGTCAGATCAGGCAGCGGCAACACAATCTGCTGGTAAATCAGCCCGTTGGTTCCACGCGCGAAGACAGTTGCGGAGATATCCCCATCAAAACGGGCTTCCGGTTCAGGCATTTGCAGCGGTACATCAGTCAGATCCACTTTCGGGAGGATAGAGTCATCGTCCTTGCGCATCTGCCGCTCTTCCAACGCTTTGGCGCGCTCCACAATCTGCGCGACCTCCTCACTGGTGAGCTCTGCCTTGCGTTGTGCAAGGGCTTCCTGAATAGCTTTCTGACGGCGCGTATCCAGTTTGTCGTCCGGCCTCAGAGTGAGAGTGACCCTGTGGGGGTTTTCCAGCAACTTGCTGCGAATCAGGCCCGGGACATACTGCGGATCACGAATTTTCTCGCGCAGTGTGGCCAGAACCGGCTCCAGATCCAGTAGTTCAACGGGGTCGCCACCGTGAACCATCGGGGCTATGGCGCTCATAATGAGCTGAAGACCATAAGGGAAACTGTCCCCGGCAATTTCACGCTGATGCAATTCCAGCTGATGAAGAATCGCTTCCAGACGATCCTCACTGACGCCGTCTTCAACCACTTTCTGAAGCGTGGCCTCGACCAGCGCTTCCAGATCTTTTTGCTTCTCCGGTTCGCTACCCTCAATACCGCAAACAAAGGTCATTTCCCGATTGGAATCTTCCAACCCGCACATGGGCGACGGAGCCTGGCCAATGTCGGTTGTTTCCAGCGCTCGCATCAACGGCGATGCACTGTTTTCCAACAGCACCGCAGACAAAAGCTGCCCTTCGAGATTTTCCTGCAAATCAAAACTGTGTCCCAGCAACCAGCCCATAACAATATGGGTTTTATCAGTCGTCTCTTCTCCCTCGGCCACACCGTATGCCTGTTCTACACGAACCGGCGCATACATGCGCTTTTCGTCACGCACCGGCAGTTCGATATCCAGCTTGTCGAAACGCTTCAAAGCCAGCTCTTCAAACCGCTCATGGTGCTCATGAGCCGGGATATTGCCGTAGGTGGCAAAAATTGCGTTGCTGGGATGGTAATGGTGCTTGTAGAAGCGGATCAGGTCGTCGTAACTGAGATCAACGATATGATCCGGTTCACCACCACTGTTGTAATGGTAGGTAGTGGTCGGGAACAAATGACTGCTCAGGTTCTGCCAGAGCTGAGAGGTGGGCGAACTCATCGCACCTTTCATTTCATTGTAGACAACGCCCCGATAGACCAGATCGGTACTTGGGTCATCCGGCTTGTCGAATTCAAGCCGATGCCCTTCCTGAGCAAAATCCAGCGGATCCAGCTTGGAGAAAAACACCGAATCCAGGTAAACAGACAGCAGGTTATCGAAATCCTTTCGGTTCATACTTGCAAAAGGATAAGCTGTCCAGTCGCTGCTGGTGAACGCGTTCATGAACGTGTTCAGCGAACGGCGAATCATCATGAAAAACGGATCACGAACGGGATAGCGCTCACTACCACACAATGCCGTGTGTTCAAGAATGTGGGCAACGCCGGTAGAATCCATCGGGAAGGTTCTTAGCGCCACAAAAAATACGTTTTCGTCGTTATCCGCCGCGAGATGGAGATGGCGGGCACCGGTTTTTCTATGACGATACTCTTCAACATCAAGATTAAGCGTATCAATCCGGTGACTGCGAAGCTTCTCAAAAGCCGGGTGGATTGCGTTATCGATCACTGCAGCCATTCAAACTATCCTGTCGTTAAACAATTGGAGAATGACAGGGTAACACGTAGTATCAATCATCATGTATCCGTCACCCCGCAATAAAGGCAGCTACCAGATCCATGAGCACAACGTCAGGCCCTGAAAAAGCCATCCAGGCTCCCGAAGTCGCCGCCTACTGGACAGAGAGGCGTGAGTATATCAAGCGCATCCGTAAATCCCCGGAGGTACGACAACGCTTCTGGCGCGAGGTAGTTATTTACCTGGCGCGCCGCCTGCTCTGGTCATTCGGCTTTTTTCCCGTCTTCATGGCTTTTTGGATACCGTTGGTGCTGTCCAGTTTCAACCCCGTTGTAATGGCGTCAGACTTGATCCCGCTGTTGCAGGATTTTGTGAATTCCAACCCGGAAGTACAGGCCACGACACTCAGCACCTTGATCACTGCCTGGGCATCCGTTGGCTTCTTCTTCCTGGTGTTTGATTTTGTTCTGACCCCCTTCAAGTCCCCCTATGAATATGAGGCCGATGTCTACATGAGGGCCTGGGAGCAGCTCAACCATGAACAGCTTCCGGCCAAAGTGTGATTTGGCCAGCATTCTCGCCAAGTTCAGTCACTTTCTGTTACATAACTCCCCTCTCGCTGGGTAAGATGAACTTGCTAGCGAATTTGTAGAATGCAGGATCAAGAGGTTTCGCCATGGTCGATTTCAGACCACTTTTGTTTTTGAATGCCTTGGCTCTTATGCTTCTGGTAACAGCCGGCTTTGCTTCCGTTCGTAGCGAATTATCCTTCGCTTATGCATCAAAGCAAACCTTACAAAGCGAATTGCCACTCAAGCCAGCCAACCAGCCGGTCGCACCGGAAAATAAACAAACAGTTGCTGAAGCGCCTGTACCCGCGTCTGTACAAGAACCAGTAATGCTGGCTTCTGCAGAGCCGCCAGCGGCTATGGTGGAAAATACACCCGAGGCCGAACCGGAGCTGCCTCCGCCCCCGACAACAGGTGCACTTACACTGCGCTCGAATGTGGCAGGCGACCGGGTAGAAATCAACGGCAAAGATTACGGCGCAACACGCCTGGACCTTGAGCTGGCCCCGGGCAAATACGATATTACGATCAGCAAATCCGGGTTCCGCTCCTGGCAGCAAAGCATCGCCCTCGACGCTGGCAGCGAGCTGACCCTCGTAGGTAAACTGGAAGCCTATACCACCGTTAATTACCAAAATGGCACCTGGAGAGGCGGCATAAAAACCGGCGACGGAACCTATGAAGACAACGATGGCCTGAAATATGAAGGTCAGTTTGCAGATGGCGCCTTTCATGGCTCCGGCACTGCCTGGTATCCGGACGGCACCCGCTATGAGGGCGACTGGGACAAAGGCAAGCGCTCTGGCGAAGGCGAATGGCGCGATGCAGATGGCTCCCGCTACACGGGTCAGTTTACGGCTGATGCGTTCCACGGTCAGGGCACGCTAACGCTTGCCAATGGTGACATCCTGACCGGAGAGTGGTCACAGGGGCGCCTGAACGGCCATGGCTCTCTGACAACGGCCGACGGCATGTTGTATGTGGGAGGCTTCCGTAACAGCGACTTTCACGGGCGCGGCACCCTCACGTATCCCGATGGCCGCCACTATGAAGGTGATTTTTCCAATGGCAGTTTCCATGGCCGCGGCTCGGAAGTTTTTGCTAATGGCAAGAAGTACGAAGGCGAGTATATTGAAGGAAAATTCCACGGTACCGGCTTGTTGCGCAACCCGAATGGCAGCTCAATTGAGGCGAGCTTCCGCCACGGTGAACCCTATGGACAGGTTCGTCTGACCACTGCCGCAGGTGAAATCTTCACTGCCCGCACCACAGAGCCCGGCGTGTGTTATCGGGACAAAAGCTACAGGGCAACACAGTGCCCGAAACTCGAAGGCTGGTAGCTATAACAGTAAAACCAGCCCGATAACCAACGCGATAGAAGCAACAGCTTGAGGTAGTAAGGATGACGATCAAGAATGCTCTTCTGGTGGACGACTCCAAGGTAGCCAGGTTTGCGCTGAGCAAACTGCTGGAAAGTCGCGAAATGAATGTCAAAATGGCAGGTTCTGCTGAAGAAGCCCTGGATTTTCTTGACAGCAATGAACACCCGGACGTCATCTTTATGGACCACCTGATGCCCGGAATGAATGGCGTTGAAGCCACTAAAGCGATCAAGAGCAATCCGGAAACCGCCAGCATTCCCATTATTATGTGTACGTCCCAAAAGTCATCGTCTTTCACCAAAGAAGCGAGAAATTTCGGGGTTTACAATATCCTGACGAAACCAACCCATCCTGACGGCCTTGGCCTGGTGCTAGACCAACTGGCCAGCGACGTAAAAGACGGAACGCTGCCCGCACCACCGCTTTCCGAACCGGAAATGGACAGCCCTGAGCCTGCCACCAATGGCAATAAGGCAGCCAGCACCGTACCTCTCACAAGCGACCTGATAGAGCAGATCTCACGCTCTTCAGCACAAAGCCAGGTCAACAACCGCCTTCATGAGTTGCTCAGCTCATTGTTCGACGAGCAGTTCGATCAACTCAATCGTGCCCTGAATGACTCCCGTGAAAAGCAGGACAATCTGATTGAAGAGCGACTGAATGCCATGAGCGAAATGGTAGAAGAGCGCACACAACACCTGCGCGATGATGTTGCCGCTGAGGTAAACCTCAGCCTGGGCCGGGAACTTGCCGACCTCAAAAAAGAGCTCTCACGCAACTCAGGCTTTACCGGCAATCATATGGCCGAGCTCAAAGATCATATTACCAGCGTACAGACTATCGACACTGAGTTCTGGCAAACGCTGCAATCCGAAGCCATACAGCAAGCACACGAGATTTCCCGTGAAACAGCTGAAGATATCGCCCAGCGCACCATCGACCTGTTTGTAGCTCAACAGCGCTCTGCCTCCTCCAGAATATACACTGTTGGGCTGGCGGTTAGTCTTGGGGTCTTCAGCCTCGGAATTGCCTGGCTTGCAGGCCTGTTCGGCTAAGCACTTCGCGAACTCTTTTCCAATCTTCCGGGGTGTCTATGTCATCATGGACACCCGGAATATCAAACCGGGTCGCACTCACCTCTTCCAGTAATCGCCCTGCCCCCCGATCACCCTCCAGTGCCAGCACCTCGGGCCACAGCCAGCGTGGCAAATAAGCAGGTACACCCGGGCGCCTTCCATAGTTTGCCGCTGCCGGCAGCTCTGGAAAACCTCTCGCGGTGTCGCCAAAAGCTCTGAGAGCCTCTCTGTTCAGCAGCGGCTGGTCCGCAACCAATACAAACACGCCCTTCACCTGAGGCCCTAGGCCACGAATACCCGCCACCAATGAGGCCGCCATGCCCTGATGCCAGTCAGCCACATGCACCCAGCGGGAAGGCTGCAAGCGACAACGAAAACGAATCAGCGGATACCAGGCACCACACACAACCCGCACATCACAGCTGAGCAATTTGCCTTGCCCTATGGCATTGTCCAGCAAAGTAAGGCTACACCCAACCTGCCCACTCAGGTTCAACAGAGCCTTAGGACGCCCAAAGCGGCTGGAAGCGCCTGCAGCGAGAACAAGTGCCGGAAAATCCTGATCGATGTCACGACGAGAGGCAGTTATGATATCGCTCCTGATAGAGACGTTATATTGGCAAGGCTGACGAGAAGAACCGCACGGCCACAACCCGATAAAACACTCACCCCGGTGATTTTTGATAGAATCCCACCAACATTCAACTATACCCGCCCGGACCTTTAATGAACCACCTGTTTGTAGACAACCTCACCGTTATTGATTTTGCTTACCTGGATCCCGCCCGCGGATTGGTAGGGGAAAGCTGGATTACCGACGTTGTGCTGGGAGGCGAGCTTGATGACCAAGGCATGGTATTTGATTTCAGCAACGTGAAGCGCACCATCAAGCGCATCATAGATGAGCGCGTGGACCACCGGCTGGTAATACCCCGGGGCTACGACGGTTTTTCATGGCACCAGGACACGCCCGACACTTTTACCTGGAACCTTTCCGACGGTAGCCACATTATTCACCGCTCTCCCGACGAAGCCGTTGTATGGCTCTCTTCAGACCGGGTTACACCATCCGCAGTGGCGGCTCTGCTTGAGCGTGAACTCCTGGCAGTTCTACCGGGCAATGTGAGCTCTGTACAGATCAACCTGCGGGAAGAGGTGATCGATGGCGCGCACTATCATTACGTTCATGGCCTGAAAAAACACCTCGGCAATTGCCAGCGAATAGCTCACGGCCACCGATCACCGATTCGCATTGACCGCAATGGAAAGCGCGATGAAGAGCTGGAACACTCCTGGGCCGAGTTATGGCAGGATATTTATGTGGGCTCTGAAGAAGATGTAGTACGACGCCATGTTGAAGAAAATGGCGTGGCTTACATCACCTTCGAGTACGAGGCCAACCAGGGCGAATTCTCCCTGACCCTCCCCGAAAAGCGGGTTTACATGATGGACACCGATACGACGGTTGAATTCATCGCCACACACATCGCCGATGAACTCAAGGCACAGCATCCATCTGACACGATTCTCGTTAAAGCCTATGAAGGTGTTGGTAAAGGCGCCATAGCCTCCCGCTAATACCAGAAGCCTTGAAAGCAGGCCACTCTACAGTCAAGTGAGAAGGGTGCCGCCTCCCAAAACTGTGTGTTGCCAGGGATGGCAACACCAAGCCCCCACGGATGGGTTCACGGCGTGTTTTGGGAGGCGGCACCCTGCTCACGGTTCGTGGCACACAGCTGGACTTCACTTTTCTTCAGGCACAAAAAAACCGCCCGAAGGCGGTTTTTTTGATGGCTATCCGGTGGACTAAACCGAAAAGCCGTATTGGCGTCCCCTAGGGGGTTCGAACCCCTGTTGCCGCCGTGAAAGGGCGGAGTCCTAGGCCACTAGACGAAGGGGACTAGAAAATTGGTGGAGCCAGACGGGATCGAACCGTCGACCTCAACACTGCCAGTGTTGCGCTCTCCCAGCTGAGCTATGGCCCCAACGGATGCGTATATTAAGGATCCGCCCCATGGTCGTCAACCTTTCGCCCAACTTTTTTCAACTTTTCTGAACTTCCCTGTTCATCACGCTCATTTCTTAGCCAAACTGCTCATTAAGCACCCAACGCCGCGTATTCTTTCTCTACTTTCTTGGTTTCTTTTTTCGAGAAACCACCAAGCACCTCAAGAGCCTTACGCAAACGTGCACGAGTCATGTCGGGACCGAGCATATCCATGGAGTCCATAACCGACCAGGAGTTTGGAGTGCCGGCAATAGCCACAAAAACAGAAAACATGAAATCGCCCATTTTCAGATCCATGGCTTTCGCCAGGAATTTAATATCGGCAAAGATAGTGTCTTTGCCCCAGTGGCGCTGAGCTTCCAGTTTCCACAGAGTGAACTGCAGCACCCGCTTGATCTGAGCTTCTTCCAGTTTGTTGTGGGCAAAGTCTTCAGGCTTCAAGTCGAGCATGCCGGAGAACATAAACTGAGCCATGGGCGCCACATCGGAGAACACTTCTGCCCTGCCCTGGATATGGGGCACCAATGCCTTGAGTGAATCTTTGTTGAACCACCATTGACTCATGCGCTCGACAAACTGATCTTCCGTGAGCTCGTCGCGCAGCCACTGACCATTGAGCCAACGCAACTTTTCCACATCAAACACCGGGCCGCCTAAAGAGACCCGCTGAATATCAAAATTCCCGATCATCTCATCAAGCGTGAACTTTTCCCGCTCATCCGGCATCGACCAACCCATACGACCAAGGTAATTGGTCACAGCTTCCGGTAAGAAGCCCATGCGCTCGTAAAAATTGATACTGGTGGGATTCTTACGCTTCGACAGCTTGCTTTTGTCCGGGTTGCGCAGCAGCGGCAGATGGCAAAGCACTGGCATATCCCAGCCGAAATAATCATACAGCAACTGGTGTTTGGGAGCAGAGTTGATCCACTCCTCACCACGCAGCACGTGGGTGATTTCCATCAGGTGGTCATCAACTACGTTGGCGAGATGATAAGTGGGCATGCCATCAGATTTGAGCAGGATCTGGCAATCCACCTGGGCCCAATCGATTTCAATGGTGCCACGGAGCATGTCATCAATTTCGCAAATACCCTCATCGGGCACTTTCATGCGGATAACGTAGGATTCACCCGCATCCAGCCGCCGCTTTACCTCTTCTTGCGAAAGCTCTAGATTGCCCTTAATGCCAGGATTCAAACCCTTTGCTTTCCGCTCCTCACGGATGACGTCCAGCTCTTCTGGTGTACGGAAGCAATAGAATGCGTGACCAGCCGTCACCAGGTCTTCAGCATACTGGGCATAGGAGTGCTTGCGCTCAGACTGGCGATAAGGGCCATGAGGGCCGCCCACATCGGGACCTTCGTCCCAGTTGAGGCCAAGCCAGCGCAGCGCTTTTAGAATATCCTGCTCAGACTCTGCCGTGCTTCGTGCCTGGTCGGTATCCTCAATACGCAGGATAAACTTGCCACCATGCTGACGGGCAAAGCACAAGTTAAACAGAGCCACATAAGCGGTACCAACGTGTGGATCACCTGTGGGCGACGGGGCAATTCGGGTGCGTACTGTCATGGAACCTTCCTGAAAATCGGTGGCCGTTTAATTAACCCGGCATTATACCGGCCCGGGCGTTATTTCGCATGATTACAAATCGTATCATTGCACCGGCCCCGTGAGGCAAAACAAGATTTTGCGATCAGACGTACTTGAGTGTTATATTATAACATCACCACCTAACATCGGGATTCAGACCTACCATGCGCACCCCAAAACTGGCATTTGCAGTAACATTGATGATCAGCGCCCTGTTTTATGGCAGCAACACGCTTGCCGACACTCGCATACTCGCGTCCATAAAACCGCTGGAGCTTCTGGTCCGCGCAATTGCTACGGAAGACATGCATGTAACCACTCTGGTGCCGCCGGGATCGAGCCCCCATAACTACTCCATGACACCCTCGAAACGCCGGATGCTGGAAGACGCCGATGTGATTTTCTGGGTGGGGCCCCAAATGGAGACCTTTCTGAGCCGTATTCTGACGGGCAGAGACTTTGGCGAGCGGTCCGTCGCACTTATGCAGCGAGATGCGGAAAGTGAACAGGATCACCAGGCCGAAAGCCACAGCGATCATGACCACGCACACGATCATGAAGACGGGGAGGATCCACACATCTGGGTAGACCCGCACATGGCACTTGCCATGGCTGAAACCATCAGAGACTCCCTGGCGCAACTGAATGGTGCAGACAAGCCAGCCCTGGATCAGAACCTGGAAACCTTCCGGGCCTCGATTTCGGCCAAAGAAGCGCTGATCAGGAAACAGTTAGAGCCTATGCAGAGCGTTAGTCTGTTTGCCTATCACAGTGCGCTCACCCGGTTTGCAGAGCACTATGGCTTGAACATCGAGGGCGTGTTGACACTCAACCCCGAACTATCGCCAGGAGCCCGGCACATTGCAGCAGTGCAAAACAAACTTCGCGGGGCGAATCACCCCTGTCTACTGACAGAACCACAATTCAACCGCCGCTGGTGGCACTCCATTACTGAAGGGCTGGATGTGACGATCAGCACATGGGACCCACTGGCCATGGATATTGATGCCAACGCAGAAGGTTATACAGCCTTCCAGCAAAGCATTGCCGATGCCCTGCTCACATGCCTACCAGAGAATGCTGAGCATTAAGGGAATGGATATCATAGCCAGAAGGGTTTGGCCGCTGATGATACCAGCCATCAAAGGTGCGTCACCGCCTAACTGCCTGGCCAGAATATAGGCCGATGTCGCCGTTGGCAGAGTGGCCAGCAAGATCGCCACCTGAACCAATGTGCCCTCAAGACCCAGCGCAAACGCAAGCCCTGCCGCCATGAGCGGAAACAGCAACAATTTCAATACAGACGACACCACAAAAGGCACAGAGGCGCCTCGCAGGGCTTTGAGTTGAAGCCCTGCGCCCACGGTCATCAGCCCCATGGGCAACGCCAGATTGCTCAATGGCTCAAGCGTGCCTGCGAGGAGCGGGTGAAAGTCGATCTCGAAAAAGCTCCAGATAACGCCAAGAACCGACCCTATAATTAGCGGGTTTGAGGCGATTGCTCGCACCACCGGTCCCAACCGGGCCGGGCCATCCGTTGTCATCAGCGAAAACATGAGAATGCACAGCAAATTTATCAAGGGCACCATAACGGCAACCGCAATTGCGGTGAGAGACAGCCCATCATCACCAAGCAGCATGCCCCCTGCTGCCAGTGCAACGTAAGAGTTAAACCGGATAGCCCCTTGATACACAGAGGAAAAAACCGGCCCATTCCAACGCCAGAAAAACTGCACAACCACTAAAGCCACAGTCATCGCAAGCAGCATGGAGGTGATAAGTAAGGCGGTATCGCCGTAAGCTGAAACCGGCAAGCGAGCTTGCCCCAACTTGAAAACCAGCATGGCAGGGAAAAGAACGTAATAGGTGAAGCGCTCCGCCTGGGGCCAAAACTCAATCGAAGGAAATGCCCAGCGTCTGAACAGGTGCCCTAGAACAATCAGCGCAAATACAGGTACAAGCGCCTGAACCATAACTGGCATACTGAATACTCCAACCTCAAAAATCCAAAATAGATATCGATCGCCCACTATGAACAGGCAAGCAGCGGAGCATATCAGATGACCAGTAACCCGTCCTGAAACAGTTGTTCGGGCAAGGCAACATGCCCACGATCATCGGTTACAGTAGTCAGCACAAGCCATGCCTGCCAGACTATTTCCTGATAGGCAGCCACACTCTTGTAAACACTTCAGTCCGCTCAACGGAGGGCCCATGCGTACCGATTCAGAGCCGGGTAAAGCGACCAGAATCATCCATAATCGCCGCCATAAGGATAGCTTTGGCAGCCCATATTCCCCCATATACAACACCACCACCTACCGCTTTCAGGACACCGCTTCCCTGCGCAAGGTCATTGGAGGTAACACGCCCGGTAACTTGTATACCCGCTGGGGCAGCAACCCGTCTATTCAGGAACTGGAACAAGGCCTGGCAGGCCTTGAGAATGCCGAAGACGCACTGGCCTTCGCATCCGGTATGGCCGCCATCTCTGCATCTCTGTTTGCCCATGGCCGCAACGGTATTGTCTGCGTTGGAGACCTATACGGTGGCACACAGGAGCTGCTGACACAGCACCTGCGGCCCTTGGGTATTCCCGTTACCTTTCTGCTGAAACATGAACCTGACCTGCTTGCCCGTGCCTTGAACAAACCTGGCATGTTGGTGTACTGCGAATCACCAGCCAATCCGACTTTAAGCGTACTGGACATCCGGCAACTGGCGCAGCAAGCCCACGGCAAGAACGCCCTTCTGGCAGTAGACAATACCTTTGCTTCTCCGGTGAACCAACAGCCGCTCGCCTTGGGTGCAGACTTGAGCCTGCACAGCGCCAGTATGTTTCTGGGAGGGCACAGTGATATCACTGCGGGTGCTGTTATGGGTTCTACGGAGCGGGTTAAGCCCATCGCCCTGTGGCGCAAAAATCTTGGCCAGATTTTAGCGCCGGAAACCGCCGCCTTACTTTCTCGCAGCCTGAGAACACTGCCCTTGCGGGTAAAGCAACACAACGATAACGCCATGGCGGTTGCCCAAGCGATGGAAGGCCACGCAGCCATCAAACGCGTGCTTTACCCAGGGTTGCCCGATTTCCCTGGCCACAACCTGGCCAGGCAGCAAATGGATGGATTCGGCGGTGTATTGACGCTGGAGATTGACGGGGGCCGTGAACAGGCCGTCAAAGTTGCTGACAACTTGCAGGTTTTCCTGCTGGCCACCAGCCTGGGAGGCGTGGAAAGCCTGGTTTCACAGCCCTGCGCTACAAGCCATCACGGGATCAGTCAGGAGGAACGGGAACGCCGCGGCATAACCGACAGCATGCTACGGCTGTCGGTCGGGCTCGAAGATGCCCAGGATTTGATAGCCGATCTCGAACAGGCACTTGATCAGCTATAAGTCGCCATTCTTGAGAAAGTCGCGAAGGGCTGCAGCGTTGTTGTGATCTGTGTCCTTTGCGGCAAACACCAGCGTGATGCGCTTGTGCTCTTGCAGAATCGCCTGCAGTTCTTTCAGGTCATCAGCAGCCTCTGTTTTCTTCAGCTCCTTCAGATACCGCTGGCGAAACTCTTGCCACTTCTCCGGATCGTGCCCAAACCACTTTCGCAGCTCGGTAGAAGGCGCCAGCCCTTTCAGCCAGGTTTCGAGTGCTGCATCTTCCTTGGCGACACCGCGGGGCCAGATCCTGTCTACCAGAATGCGTGGACCATCAGAGCGCGCGGCACCCTCGTAAGCCCTCTTGATTCGAATCTCCATCTTTAAGCCTCCGGTTTTGGATTCAGAAGAAACAGGCCGGTCAGACAAGATCGTCCGGATTCAGCTGCTCTATCGATGTTTTGCCCAGCAGTGAAAGGGTCAGCTCCACCTCATAGCGGAAGTTCTCAAGCATTCGAGAAACCGCTGCCTCACCACCAGCTGCCAGCGCATAGGCCCATGCACGGCCCACCAAACAAGCGTCAGCACCAAGACACAGCGCGCGCACAATGTCCTGGCCCGACTGTACCCCACCATCCATCAAAATCCCGGTTTTCCCGGCCACGGCTTCCACAATGGCCGGCAATGCAGAGATCGTCGAAGGTGCACCATCCAACTGTCGCCCACCATGATTAGAAACAACAATACCATCGGCACCCACATCGACTGCCGAACGGGCATCGTCGGGATCCATAACCCCCTTGATAACGAGCTTTCCGGGCCAGTGCTGTCGAACCCACTCCAAATCCTTCCAGGTAACAGACGCATCAAACTGCTGGTCAACCCAGGCTTTAAAGTCCTCGGGGTTCCGGCCTGAAGGCACCGCATCGGAGAGGTTGCCGAACGTAAGGGGTTTTCCTTTGATAGCCACATCCCACAGCCAAAGCGGATGGGAGAGCAAATCGGACAGCTTTTGCATTTTGCCCCAAGGCGAGAGGCCGCCGTTCATGCCGTTGCGCACATCCCGATAGCGTATGCCCAGCTTGGGAAGATCGACGGTAAACACCAAAGTGGAGTAACCGGCTTTGTGCGCACGATCTAGCAAAGCTGCCGAATAGCCCCGGTCTTTCAGGACATAAAGCTGAAACCAGTTAGCCGAACGGGTTGCGCTGGCAACTTCTTCCAGCGAGCAAATGGACACAGTACTCAGGCAAAAAGGCAGACCCGCTTTCTTTGCGGCGCGGGCCGCCTGAACTTCGCCCCGGCGCGCAAGCATTCCGGCAAGCCCAACCGGCGCCAGTGCCAATGGCAACGAGGCCTTCTCACCAAGTATCTCAGTGGCTGCAGAAGCGCTGGACACATCCCGCATAACCCGCTGACGAAAGTGAAGAGTCTGAAAATCCCCTGTGTTATCTCTGAGAGTTTGCTCGGAAAAGGCACCGCCATCAAAGTAATCAAACATCATGCGGGGCAACCGGGCTTTGGCGATTTTGCGGTTATCCGCTGTATTTGCAGGTGTAATCATTGTTGTTTTTTCTCTCCGGCAAAGTATTCAAGAGGATTCAAAGACCGAATTATGCTTTGTAAGAGCTTACCGGAACAACCGGCACAAAAAGACGCATGATTCAAATCATTTTCAAGGCGTGCAAATTGACAAATCATCAGGAAGAAGTGCGCAACCACTGCTAGAAGTTTCCCTGAACCTATTCCCTGAGAGGGCAGACATGCTCCACACAGTCGGTATTCTGTGACGGGGATTCAACGAGGGGACAGAACAATGACAAACTTTACCGTTCAGCTCTATCGCTACAATCCGGAAACCGACAACACCCCCTATATGCAGGATGTGGAAGTGGATTCCAGTTTTCGCAAACGAATGGTGCTGGACGTTCTTGAGTACCTGAAAACCATTGATCCCACACTCGCCTTCCGCCGCTCCTGCCGCGAGGGTGTATGCGGTTCAGATGGCCTGAACATTAATGGCCGCAACGGGCTGGGTTGCATCACCCGAGTATCGGATGCTCTCGGCAAGTCTGGCAAGCTGGCAATCCGCCCCCTGCCCGGCATGCCGGTTATTCGTGATCTGGTGGTAGATCAGACCCTGTTCTTCAAACAGTACAAAAGTATCCAGCCCTGGTTGATCAACGACTCACCCCGACCAGCCATCGAACGGCTGCAAAGCCTGGAAGATCGCGCAAAACTGGATGGTTTGTATGAATGCATCCTGTGCGCCTGCTGCTCATCGGCCTGCCCATCCTGGTGGTGGAACCCCGAAAAATATGTGGGGCCGGCAGGTTTGCTGCAAGCCCACCGTTTTTTGCTCGACTCCCGGGATACTGCAACCGCAGAACGCCTGGCAAAACTGGAAGACCCGTTCAGCGTGTTCCGCTGCCGGGGTATTGGCAACTGCACGGCGTATTGCCCTAAGGGCCTCAACCCCATGAAGCAGATCGGACGCATCAAGGCCATGCTTGTCCGCCAGCAGGTCTGAACCGGGGGGTTAACGCATATTAATCTGACTTTAAAGGCAAATGGCCCGCGAATGTTTACACTTGTGTCTGACTGATCCACAAAAACGAACATGAACAAGTAGCAAACGGGAGCAGCCTAATGCACGCAATCAGATCCTACACCCAGTCCATTTCAGCCATCATGGCCCTGGTTATGGTATTGAGTTCCATGTGGGCCATTCCTGCCTCTGCCAATATTGTCGGCACCGGCGAACTGCTGACTGAGCAACGGGCGGACATCGACCGTGAAGCATTAATGGGCATGCTTGAACGAGAGGACGTAAAAACCACACTGGCGCGCATGGGCGTTGGTGAACAGGAAGTGCGAGACAGAATACAAAGCCTCACACCGTCCGAGCTGGCAGATTTCAAACAGCAGCTTGCAGAAGCACCCACGGGAGAAGGCGTGGTGGGCATCATTGTGCTGTTCCTGCTGGTTTTCATTATCACAGACATGTTGTGCGCAACGGATATCTTCCCGTTTATTAACTGCATTCGCTAAGCGCTACGGCCATGACGTCTGTACAGCTGAGTCCGGCCCGGCTTTATTTGGTGGCGCTCCTGGGAGTTATTCTCTCAGGCTGCGCCAGCCAACCAAAATGGCCTGCCAACTATGAAGCAACCACAGTTACTGAAGTTCCCTTTCATCCCCAGGAGCAATATCAGTGCGGCCCAGCATCCCTGGCAATGATGCTGAACGCCCAGGATGTCACGGCGACGCCTGATGAGTTGGTCGGCAAGGTTTACCTGCCGGAGCGCAAAGGCGCCTTGCAGGTAGAGATGGTGGCAGCGGCCCGGCAATATGGCATGCTGGTTTACCCTCTTGAACCAAAGCTGAACGCCGTTCTGCAGGAGCTAAAGGCCGGCAATCCGGTTTTGGTATTGCAGAACCTGCGTTTTGACTGGTGGCCACAATGGCACTTTGCCGTGGCGATTGGTTACGACAGCCAGAAAGAAGCACTGATATTGCACTCGGGCACAGAAAAAAACTACCACCTGCCCGCAAGCGCGTTTATGGCAACCTGGGATCGCTCGGAACGATGGGCGCGGGTGATTCTGCCACCCGACCAGATACCGGCAACGGCGGAACCTCTTGCCTTTTTGATGGCAGCCCACGACCTGGAAACAACCCAGCAGTCAGACGCTGCAAAATCAGCGTACAAAGCAGCAGCAAAAGCCTGGCCGAATCAACCCGCCGCATTACTTGGCTTGGGGAATCTGGCCTACCAACAGAACCAGTGGGCAGAAGCAGAAAAATATTACCGCACCATGACTGAGAGATTTCCTGATATTAGTGCGGGCTGGAATAATCTGGCTGAAGCCTTATCCAGGCAAGGCAAAAACGAGGAGTCTTCTGCAATGCTGAATAAAGCCCAGAAAGCGAAAGAAGGTTCAAAACAGCCGGGGAATGGTTAACCAGCTTCTGTGGGATTATCCACCTCGGGTTCTTTGCCTAAAAACAGCTTTTCCAAATTCAGAAGGCCATCCTGAATCAGATTGAACCCTTCATCAATTTCCGCGTCGAGAGTCTCGTTCATCATGCCCAAGGCCACGATTTGCTCTCTGGCTTCGGCATAACCTTTCTCGATTCCCGCTCTGGCTTGGGACATCAAATCCGCCAGTTTCTCCACATCGGCACCGGCATCAGCTTCAGCCTGTAAACGATTCTGCACAAACCCGAGAATCACGCTGGCCACATCAGAAGCAGAAGGTGGCTGGGCTTGCGCTGCATATTTATCCGCTCCGGATACGGCTTTGCTCTGGCCGCCCCCCATCGCTTCCTGCAACCTTTGCTCCATACGAGTACGCATCACGTTGATGGCATCCGCTGGCGTGCGAATGGCACCCTGCTTTTCAACGCGCGCTTCAGCGCTTACCCGGTTGGCGGGTCTGGCTTCGGTGGTGCTTGTGTTCACTCGACCGGTCACATCCGGCCCGCGTCCAATGATTGGTGCTACCATAACCTTAACCTCCTGCAAGGACTTATGTGTAAGGGTTAACGGCAGGCGCCGCCAAAACATTAAGATCGATTGGTTATATTATCGCCACGCGGCTCGCGTGCTTGCAACCGCACCAGATATACAGCAACCAAGGCAACTAATAACCCCGAGAGCCCAAACGACAATCCAAAGCCACTCATACCAAGTACTGCCCCAAATAGCAGGGGTGCTACAAAATGAACGGCCCGATTAACCATCAAACGCATACCCAAGGCGCCAGATCGCTGTTCTGGCCCAACACTTTCGGCCAGAACCACCATTGAAAGCGGTTGCGTGAGACCTCCACCTAACCCCACAAGCAGTGCCAAAACAGCAATGGCCGGCGCACTGGTGGCGAAACCCAAGCATGCCAAGCCCACTGTGACAACAGCGAGGGCCAGCGTGGTTGCTCTGCCGCGGCCGCCTGCAGCAAAGATAATCCTCGGAATGAACGGCCGTATCACCATAGAAACCCCCGCCCTGATGCTTACCAGTACGCCAATCATCACCGCACCCATTTGCAGGCTATCAAGGTAGACGGGCAGATAGCTGCCGAATACGCCCAGGGTAAACATACCGGCCACGGTAATGGCGATTGATACCTGAACGCCGGTATTGCTGCGGGCCAACAAAGCTTGCGCACGAAAACCGGTTAGCTTGCGAGTAACCCGCACGCCCCGAGTGGCATCGCCTGTCAGGGCAAGGCCCGACAGCCCACCAAGCAATGCAATCCCCGCCATCACCAAAAACAGGTTACCAACACCTCCAGCCCACTGAATCCAGCCCCCGGCAATTAAAGGGCCTATCACCTGCCCGCCAGACAACCACGTGGAATACCAGCCAAAATAGCCTTCAAGCTTTGGTCCGGTGGCCAGTGAGGAAATAATCGTTTGAGCAGAAAGCACCATCTGCAGATGTGCCAGCCCGATTAATAGCTGGCCACCTATCAGCCCGTAGTAGCCGGGTACAGCCTGCATAAGGAGTAGTCCTGCAACCATTACCAGCGCTCCGATCACCAATGTGACCCTCCCACCGTGGCGCGTAACCAAGCCACCCAGCGGTATAGCCAATAAGAATGGAAGCAGGTACTGAGAGCTGAGGACAACACCCAGCATTAATGGAGAAGCGCCGAGCTCCAGGCTGTATACCGGAACCGTCACCAGCAGCATTGAGTAGACAACAAAGCAGAATGTGAGGGATACACAAACCGCTACAAAGTTTTGGCCGGCATCGTCAGCCGGCCATCTCAGAATGGTTTTCAGCGTTGATCTGTTAATACATCACCGGACAGTAGCCTATGGGAATTTACCATCCGCATTCTATTACGTTTATATCAGCATTTCAGAGCCGCCTCACGGAGCCCGGCAATGACACTGAAGCCGATAGGCTCTACTTCTTTATCCAGCGCTCACCCACCAGGATATACTGCCCCGGGGGTGTTTTATCAACCGCTTTCTGGCCTGCCACTGTTTCGACTTTTGTTACCGCTATGCCGTGCTTTTCGGCAATCTGTTTATACGCTTCCCGTCGGGCATTATTGATTGCACTCACAATCCCCTTTGCCTTCTGGTCGGAACCTACGGCTGCCAGATAACCCGTTGGGGTCTCACCCACAAGACCCTGGCTTTTTGCAGACTCCAGAGCATTTTTTGCTTCATCCAAACTCATGGCCATTGCTGGTAAAGCAAGGAAAACCGCTAAAACCAGGGCGCTGAATCGGGCAAATACTGTCATGGCTAACTCCTTACTCATTCGTTTTTTCCACAAAACACCAAGGCAATCAGAACAGGCCCTTTTCACTGAACAATTCGTCCACGTCCTTATCGACCTTCACGTATATTTCATGTTGAATTTTTACGTTCAAATTCACAGTAATGGGCTCCTTGGGCGCGGCCACTTGCACGGTTGGGGTACAACCCAGCAATAAGCTGCTTGTAAGCAGGCCCGCAAACAGGGCGAATACACGCCGGGAAACCCTTGAACCAAATTGCGTCATATCGGTGTGCTCCTCTGTTGCCCTTTACTCTATCAGGTCGTCATCTGAATCGCGTTCGCGCTTCTTAAGTAAATTTTTGACTCTTTCAGTGACCGCCTCGCTGACCCTGCCACTTAATTGCAGACTCCTGAGCAGCGCAGGAATATTCTCCTCCAGATTGATATTCAGCACCACCGGCTGGCCATTGCCAACCCCCGGACTATTGCCCTGAAGATGCAGCGTTAATATCAAAGTACCGTCCTTATCATAATCGATACCACTGTCCAGAACCGAGTAACGAAAATCCTCAAGGGCCTTGGCCACCAGTTTCATGGACTCGCTTTGGCGGGCAAGTGCCTTCAGCCGCTCTGCCGTCAACTGCAACCTTCCCCCCGGTTCTAGCGCATCAATACGGCCTCGTTCAACCCGTATACCGGTAGCAGGATCGAACAACATAGGCACAGTTCCACTGAGAATGCCTGTGCCGGCCAGCCCTTCGGTGGGGTAAAGCTGCAAAAGGCGGGCGAGGCTGAGCTGGTTAAGCTCCACAGGAACCTGTACCGGCGCCTGGGCCAAGTCCCAGCTGCCGGGATGAATTTTGATTTCGCCACCCAAGGCGTTCGAGTTCGCCTGTTCCAGAGTCAACAGCCCTGCTGCCAGCTGCCCCAACGGTGCTTCGTAGCGCCCTGCCAACCTCACTGGCCCAACCGGCAAACCCGGATTCACTTCCTCTATCGTCAGTTCCGGTGTTGCTACCCGGATGCGCTCGTTCTTTAGCAGGAACTCCGCAGAACCATTCATCCGGCTCCAGGCTGTACGATCGTATGTGCCACTCCAGTCTGCGAACACCAGCTTTCCCGCCAGACGCTTTGTGCCGTTTTGCGGTTGCTCGTAGATGGCATTGGCGCTGACATTACCTCCAGATATCAGCAACACCTCTGGCCATTGGGTAAATATACGAGACAGGGCTTCAGCTTCACTTTCGCCGCTCACCCGCATGTTAGCTTCAAGGGACAAAAGCCCCTGGTAGGGGAATTTCAGATCCAGGTTCATGGATGTTCCGGTTTTGGCCTTGAGCACTCCCTCAACGTCCGTTCGATCCATATTGGCAGATAGCCCGCCATTGAACTGCCAGGGTTGCGGCTGCACCTGGGGGTGTCGAATCTGTTTGGCTTTGATTCCCAGCGGGCCAGCCAGTGCTAACCGATCCATCCCACCCTTCTCTGCCGAGTACTCGGCGTTCAAGGTGGCCCCGGAAAAATCCACACTCACCCCTTTGATCAAAGCCCCCGCCAACGCGGAGCCTCCCGGGAGCGGCTCAAGTGTGTCGGTCTGCAGCAAGGCAGTCTTGCCGAATTTCAACGCCGCTGCGCTGGTGTCCAACCATCCGGTCAATGAGGCCTCTAGCCTGGGCCTGGTCAGTCGCCAATCGGCCACCTGTAGCTCTGGCAGCGTGGCGGTGAGTTGCGTACTCCCCAGTTGCACCCACCAGGGGGCGCCAGTGGATACTGCTAAATGCGAGCTTATGGCAAGGTTTGCACCGCCCCAGCTGGTGACTTCCACCTGCAATGGCAGCCGACCGCGCTCCGAACCTGTCTCGCTGGAAGGAGGTGCGGGAGAAGTTGAAGCTACCGCCTTTGCAGGCCGAACGGACAGTTCGAGAAGCTCGGGGCGCAGCTGTTCCGGTACTTTTTTTACCCAGGGGGCTGGGTGGCTCAGTTTCAGGTCTGCCAGCAGGGTTTCCGGCTGCCAAACGCCCTTATCCGCCTTCAAGGAAACTTCAGCCTTACCACTAATACTTCCAACCCCGGGCGCAGGCCAGGGTTGCGGCAATAGTGCATGAACCTCAACGGCCCCGGTGGCAGCGGCCAAAAAGCGTTTGCCCTCAGGGCCCTGCAACTTCCAGTTAACGGTGGCAGAGCCCGTATCCGGCTGATCCGGCCACTGTTCCAGGGGAAGGCTTTGCCAAGTGTGCAGCCAGGCCAGTAACCAGTCCGCCCGGGGCAGGTCCGGCACCTCAACAGAGCCCTGCCAGGACGCCAAACCATTGGCTGCCGGGGCAATGTAATCAGAGGACACAGACAGGTAACGCTTTTCATCGATCGACACATTTGCCGTAAAATTCAGCGTATCGAGCCCGGAATTATCCAGAATTGCCAACACATCAAGCTGGTGGCCTTCATGGGCAAGCTGCACTTTCGCTGTTACAGGCAACCGGCCACTTGCCGTGGCAAACGCGAGAGCAGAAGAGTTGGCCTCAGAAACCCTGCCCGATTGCGTGCTGGTTATCTTCAGGCTTCCTGATAATGGGCAGCGACCTGACTCACACGGAAGTTTTGCCTCGAATTGTTGAACGCTGATTTCCGAAGGCAACCAGGCCAGCCACGCTGCTTGCCACTGGCCCTGCTGTGATTTTTCCGGCTTTGTTTCTGACGGCATAGCCGATTTCGTATACAAATCCAGCTTCAGGTGCCCGGCTTTCAAAATGGTTAACTCAGGCTGCCAGCCACTCCCCCATTCCGGCCAGCGCCAGTTCAGTGACAGGTCCCGCCCTTGCAACGCAAGGTCTCGCTCAGGAACCGACTGAACCAGTTTCAGCTCGCCCACAGACACGCCACTGAATGATAGGCCCAACTCCTGCCACTCCAGTGCCTCTATTCCGTTCTCTTGCAGCAGGTTGCTCCAGAGATGTCGGGCAGCCAGAATGGCGGCCGGTATGGAAACAACCAATACCGCCAACAATCCCCACCCAAGTGGTTTCCATGCAATGCGCATCGCGGGCTATCTCCTGACCCGTTAACCGGTTTTATAGGAATCCTACCGTACATTGGTTGATATAACTGAAACAGTTACAGTATCTGCATCCATAAGCCAGGAAATTCATACTCCATGACCATCACCGACATTGATTTCGGGCAGTTATACCGCAACCAGATGACACAGGCCGGGGGCAAAGAAAAGCCACCCAGCGCATGGGATGCGAAAGCAGCAAAAACGCCAAAAACATCTATCGACAGCCCCTACAGCCAGGCATTTATTGACCGCACAGACCTGAGCGGTTGCGACTCGCTGTTGGACATGGGGTGCGGCACAGGAACCATTGGGCTGGCACTGGCGCCCCAAATGAAACAGGTTACTGGCGTGGATTACAGTGCCGGAATGCTGCGAGCCTTTCAGGAGAATGCTCACGCACTGAACCTGAGCAATACCCGCACAATACAGCGCGCCTGGGAGGACAATTGGGATGACATTCCCCAGTGCGACCTGGTGATCGCCTCCCGTTCAACAGCTGTAATGGACATGGCCGATGCCCTGCAAAAGCTCGACCGCACGGCGCGCAAACGGGTCTGCCTGACCAACCTGGCAGGCGGTAGTTTTATCGATCGCGGCATGCTCCAGGCCATGGGCAGAGACGTTCTGCCAAAACCAGATTATATCTTCATTCTAAATATTCTTTACCAGATGGGGCGCCACCCCCGCCTCGACTATATTGAGGCCAAGGGGCGCCTTGCAGGAACGGCCAATATTGATGATTTTGTGACAAAAGCGGAGTTGTCTCTGGGCCCTCTAACCACCCAAGAAAAAGAGCGTTTGTCGGACTGGTATCACTCAGACCTTGAGCGTGCTCATCGTGGCGGAGAGGGCTTTAGATGGGCGTTTATCTCGTGGGATACGAGCCAGCATCCCCGGTAACCAGTGCTGCATAAGCCTTGCCTTTCAGCCCGTTTCTATCTGCAAGGCTTCATCGTCTCACACATGATCTGCCTCCTTGTTGTTTGCCTGGCTGGTTCGAATCAGCGTCGGCCGGCCTGTATCCAGAGCTTTGATCAGCTGTAACTGTTTATCCTGAACAGCTTCTGCCGCCTGCTCGCGCACCGGGCCGTAGCCCCGCACCTCGCTGGCCAGCTCTGCCAGTTGCAGGAAGGTGTCGTAGTTGCTGGCATTCAACTCGCTGACAATCCGCTCCACCAATTGCTGATAATCTTTAAGCTGGGCGCGGTCCATTTTCCGGTCGGCGGAATAGCTGAACGGATCGACAGGCGTGCCACGCAGCACCCGGAACTTTGCCAGCAGTTTGAATACACGGAACATCCAGGGGCCAAACTGGCGTTTTTTGGGCCGCCCCTGGGCATCCGTACCCCGGTTCATGATTGGCGGCGCGAGATGGAAGTGCACCTTGAAGTCGCCCTCGAAGGTGTTGTTCACCTCCTTCATAAAGTCGGTTTCTGCGAACAGACGAGCCACTTCGTATTCATCCTTGAACGCCATAAACCGGTATAACTGCTGCGCCACAGCGCGAGTCAGTAAATGGTTATTCTCGCCCAGACTGTCCTCTGCTTTACGCACTCGTTTAACCAAATCTGTATAGCGATTGGCCCAGCGACGGCTCTGGTAGCCCACCAGATGTTTGTGGCGAATGCTGATCAACTCATCAAGGCTCGGTTCGGCTTTCACCTCGTCTACTCTCGCCTCGCCGGTATTCAGCAAGTCGGTGATCACCTTCACGTCGGTTGCAGCCACGCGGCCCCAGCCAAAGGCCTCCTTGTTACGCTCAACTGCCACACCATTCAACTCAATGGCTTTCATCAGCGCAGCCTGCGACAGGGGCAACAACCCGCGCTGCCAAGCAAAGCCCAGCATCATCACGTTGGAGAACACTGTATCACCCATCAGTTTCTCGGCTATACCGTTGGCATCCAGCCGTGCGAAATTCTCATCACCCACCGTGTCCTGAATCAGGTTCAGACGTTTCTCCGATTGCATATCCGCATCACGGAAAAGCACATAATCCCCGGTAGGTAATTCGGCTTCGTTGGCCACGACCCTGGTGTGATCCGGGCGCAGCACACCTAGCGCCTTCTGGGAAGATGCAACCACCAGGTCACAGGCAATCACCGCATCGGCCTGGCCGTTACTGATACGAACCTGGTGCAGTTTGTCCGGAGACGGCGCCATGCGAACGTAACTGAGCACCGTACCGCCCTTCTGGGCAAAACCGGTGAAATCCAGCACCGACGTGCCTTTAGCCTCAAGGTGCGCAGCCATGGTAATTAACTGACCCACGGTTACGACGCCTGTGCCACCAACGCCGCCCACTAACACATCGTATGAGCCTGTGAGTTCTGGCAGAGCGGGTTCCGGAATATCCGTGAGCTTGCCCGTAAGCACAGAACCGGTATCCATACCCCGGGATTTGCGCAGCTGTCCGCCTTCAATGGTGACAAAGCTCGGACAGAAGCCGTTAACACAAGAGAAATCCTTGTTGCAGGAGGACTGATCAATCTTGCGCTTGCGACCCAGCTCGGTCTGGCGTGGCACCACGGAAAGGCAGTTCGACTGCACAGAACAGTCGCCGCACCCTTCACACACGTGATGGTTAATAAACGCCCGCTTGGCGGGATCCGGGTAAAGGTTACGCTTGCGCCGGCGGCGCTTCTCGGCGGCACAGGTCTGGTCGTAAATCAGCACCGTGCATCCCGGAATATCCCGCAGCTCTCTCTGCAACTTATCCAGCTCTGCGCGGTCGTGGAAGGTTACGTCTTCCGGGAACAATTTCTTGTGGCCATCGTACTTTTCCGGCTCATCACTGAGCACCACAACCCGGCGCACGCCCTCGGCTGCAACCTGCTGGGCAATCATCGGCACGGTAATCTGGCCATCCACGGGCTGGCCGCCGGTCATGGCCACCGCGTCATTGAACAGGATCTTGTAGGTAATATTGATACCGGCCGCAACCGCCTGGCGAATGGCCATGGAGCCGGAATGGAAATACGTACCCTCGCCCAGGTTCTGGAATATATGGGGGTTGCCGGTGTACCGGCTCTTGCCGATCCAGTTAACCCCTTCACCGCCCATCTGGATCAGGGATTCGGTATTACGACCCATCCAGGACGCCATGAAATGACAACCGATCCCCGCCAGCGCTTTACTGCCCTCGGGCACTTTGGTGGAGGTGTTGTGAGGGCAACCCGAACAGAAATACGGCAGGCGCTTAACGCCACCCGGATCCTGGGCGTTACTCATGCTATTAATGGCCATCAGGCGTTCGTTGTAATCCTCCCCGAAGAAGCGGCCAAGGCGGGCGGCCAAAAAGCCGGCAACCAGCTTGGGGCTTAACTCGCCGACATAGGGAATCAACGGCCGGCCCAGCTCATCCTGCTTACCGGTAATCAGAACCTCGCCGGGGCGATCCGGCTCGGACATGGCCTCCTTAATCTGGCTCTCGATGATGCCCCGCTTTTCCTCGATAACCAGCACTTCTTCCTTGCTATGGACAAAGTTGAGCATGCCCCGGCGCTCAATCGGCCACACCAGCCCCACTTTGTAGATATCCAGCCCCATCTCACGGGCGCGGTCTTCATCAATGCCCAGAAGATCAAGCGCTTCCAGCAGATCCAGATGCCCTTTGCCAGTGGTCACAATACCGAAGCGCGCGCTGGCATTGTTGAACAGGCAGCGATCAATGGGGTTAGCACGGGCAAAGGCCTGCACTGCCGCCAGTTTATGCTCGATGCGGGTTTCCAGCTGGGGGCCAGGCAGATCTGGCCAGCGATAATGCAGTCCGCTTTCAGGCGGCGTGTAATCGTCCGGGGTTACAAACTCCGGTAACGGCGGCAGCTCAACCGAGGCAGCACTCTCCACAGTTTCAGAAACCGCTTTAAAGCCCACCCAGCAGCCGCTGTAACGGGATAAAGCAATGCCCCAGAGGCCAAAACCCAGATACTCGGCAATGTTGGCCGGGTTGATCGTGGGCATGAAAAAGCTCATGAACGCCACATCCGACTGATGCGGCATTGAGGACGACACACAGCCGTGGTCATCCCCCGCAACCACCAGCACACCACCGTGGGGGGAACTGCCGTAGGTGGTGCCGTGCTTCAGCGCATCGCCGGCACGGTCGACGCCCGGGCCTTTGCCATACCAGATCCCGAACACGCCATCCACCTGGCGGTCGTCGTCGGTTTCTACCTGCTGGGTGCCCAGCATAATGGTCGCAGCAAGATCTTCGTTGATTGCAGGCACGAAATCGATGCGGTTTTTATCAAGCAGAGGCTTCGCCTGCCACAGTGCCAGGTCATAGGCGCCCAAAGGCGAGCCCCGGTAGCCACTAACCATACCAGCGGTATTGAGCCCGTGTTTCCGATCCAGAGCAGCCTGCATCAATGGAATTCGAACCAGCGCCTGGGTGCCGGTAAGGAACACCCGCCCCGAGCCTCGCAGGTAGCGATCCTCAAGTTTGTAATTGTCGAGTTGGGGCTCTTTGACTTGAGAGAGATCGGGTTGAGAGATGTCGGTGGACATGGCGCCCTCCTTTCTTGTCGATTTTATGACCAAAATTCTAGAGGGAAGTTCGCAAAAGGTGCTTGCGTATTTCGAAAGGGTTTTTATCGTTTGCACAAGATTCTTTGATAAATCACAATACAGCCAAAGATTCTTTGCAGAAAATCGGGTGTTACCAAATGAAACAGGTGGAACTGGATAAACTTGACCAACGCATCCTGGCGATTCTGCAACAGGACGGCAGAATCAGTAACCAGCATCTCGCGGAACAGGTCGGGCTATCACCTGCAGCCTGCTGGAGACGTGTAAGAGCGCTTGAGGAAAACGGTGTCATCAAAGGTTACAGCGCGCACCTGGCACCGGAGCGCATTGGCCAAGGGCTGTGCGTGCTGGTAAACCTGTCACTCCAAAGGCACACCATTGACAGTACTGCAGATATTGAGCGGCAGGTGAGCAGCTATCCGGAAGTGCTTCAGTGTTTCGCGGTTACCGGAAGTGCCGATTTCGTTTTGCGGGTCGTCGTCCCGGATATGGTCAGCTACGATCGTTTCCTGAACGAAAAGATCTTTACCCTGCAAGGCATCGCGCAGGTTAATTCCAACTTTGCCCTGCGGGAAATCAAAAACACCCAGACGATACCGGTGGGAAGTGGTGACGAGCATTCATGAGCAAATAACCGAGCCTGTGTTCGTCATCAGGCTCAGTTATTTGCCAGTTCTGAAGCCCTTGCAGTACAGAGCCATCCATTCACAGTGTCTATCAGGTTTCAGCCAGCAACTCAGAGCAGGCCTCGTTGCGCTTAATAGTCGCCACGACCGAGCCGACAACCACCAGCAGCGCAGCAAGCGGTAACCGCCAATCCGGCGCTGCAACCCCGGCAATCACCAAAAATGCCGCGGCCAACACAGGCACACCATAGGCAAGGCTGCCAACCAGCGCTGCCGGCCCGCTACGAAGCGCAACATCCCAGGCCACCATAGCAAGCCCATAAGGCCCTACCCCGAGGCCAATGCCCGCAACAAGAGCCAGGCTTGATGGCAGTCCAAAAGCAGCACCGGTGAGAACATCCGCAATGGCGGCGCCCAGAGCCGCCAACAGGAAAAGCCTGGGCATAATTGGCGCAACCGCAACGGGCGCTGCCTGGCAAACCCACGAGTACAGCGCCCAGCAACAAGCCGCCATCAGCGCCAACCCGTATCCGAGCACGTACCGGGAAAAGCCTTCAGTTCCGGCTCCCGGGGAAAGCAGCAGCGCGGCACCCGAAAAGGCAATGAGCGCCCCAAGCATGACTGGCAGAGGTATGCGCCGATAAAAAAGCCACTGACTGATCACAATGAACATGATTGGCCAGGTGTAAGTGATCAATGCCGCTTCTGCAGTCGGAGCCATGCCAACTCCCGTCAAATACCCAGCAATAGCACCGAGTATCAAAGCCGGCAGCAAGCCATATATTGCAATTTTCCATCGCAGGGAAAGCGGAGCTTGAACCTTCTGCACACTGCGAGTGTGGCGCCCTCGAAGGCTCGTGGGCAATGCCACTACGGCGCCACTGATCAGAGCAATAGCCGTCAGCTGAAAAGGCGGAACCGAGCTGGCCAGGTCAACCAGCAAGGGCGCGCCAGCCCAGAGCACAACGGCAAAAAGGGCGGCAATGATACTGACGTAAAGCGGGCGGGAAGGGTTTGGGATTAGTTGCACCGTCGTGTCTCCTGTTGAGGTTGATGAATTGGATTCGACACTGACAGGCTATACAATATCCACTCATCACAAAATCAATTAGTTTTGATAGGTCACATCACGGGAATTGATGCATTGAGAAACCGGATACTGGACCTGAACATGCTTCTCACGCTCGTGACCATTGCAGACACGGGCACAGTGACGGCTGCAGCGGACAGGCTGGCCTACACCCAATCCACTGTGAGCATGCAATTAAACCGACTGGAAGCAGCGATTGGCGTGCCACTGCACGAACGGGATGGGCGACGCATAAGATTTACCGCAGAGGGCCAGAAACTGGTGGGTTACGCCAGAAAGATGCTGGAACTCAACAACGAAGCCCTGGATGATGTGCAGCAGCGCCAGGTTTCGGGGGAGCTGAACCTTGGTATTCCGGAAGACTACGCCTTCCTGCTGACCTCGGTTCTGTCTCAGTTTAACCGGCGGTTTCCAGCCGTGCAGTTACAGGTTACCTGCCGTTCAAGCGTCGAATTGGTAAAACACGTACAGGCCGGAGATATGGATCTGGCCATAGTAACGCGCCAGGCGCGCTCTCCGGGCGGCGAGGTTATCCTTCGCGAGCCCTTGCTATGGGCCGTAGGTGCCCATGCCCAACCGTCTCTCGCCGATCCCATTCCTCTGGCATTCTATTCACCGGGAGCCGATGTTTTTCGTGATGTAGCGGAGCAAGCTCTGGCAAATGCCGGGCGGGACTGGCGAATGGCCTACTCCAGCCAATCCATGACCGGGCTTATGCCGGTGGTCGCTGCCGGGTTGGCGGTTGCCGTTATCACCCGAAACATGCTTACACCACAACTGAGAGTATTAGACGAACGCAGCGGCATGCCAACGCTGCAATCCGTTGAGATTGCCTTGCATCGGCCATCGGGCAGGCCTTCAGAGCCGGTCAAACAGTTGGCTGAACTGATTCGGAGTCATTTATCCGCAGCTGAATAAGGAGAGATTCAGGGAAAAGGGGAATCAGCGGCCAGGTTAGCCCTGGCTCGCTACACTAACCTGCTCAGGCAAATGGAGAGGGGGCTGACTTAAATTCCTCATATAGTTCGGGATAATCCTCTTTGAGGTGGGCCAGATTGGCTTGAGCGCCTTCCGGCAGCATTTTGAGCAGACTCTTTTGCTCTTCCTCGCTCAGCTGTTCACGGAAGAACGGGAACAGCAATTCACGCTCAGCTTTCAAGTAGGCCAGGTGGGCATCGAGATAGGCTTTGAGATCATCAGCAAAGCGATCCATGGGCACTACCGCATCCAGCAGAATCATATCGATATTTTCGGAAAGCAGGTTTAGCCGGTCCCGCAGGGCCTGATAGTCATCAGCCAGCTTTTGGCCCACCTCCCCTTCCTTGAATTTCTTCGCCACCTGATGCTCGCTGTATAAGCGCTCAAGGGGCGTAACAAAGCCGTTCATATAATCGATAATGTAATCCACAACCTCGCGTATGAGATGGAAATCCGGGCGATCGCCCTGGGTAAGGGATTCATGCCTGAGCAAAAGCACATGAAGCAACCGCGCCATATTGGCATGATCGTGACGTACTTGGTTAAGGGTCGCCATATAAAAGCCTCCTTATGATGGTAGCTCGTATTATAGTTATCTTTTCTAACACCATATTGGATCGTTCGCTGCTGGATTACCAGTGCATGCGACAGACACCATTTTAGCAACGAAAAAATGCCGGAGAAGGTAGATCTTCCCCGGCATTGCTCTTGTTAGGCTGCCTGAACACGCTGTTGCGCAGCGGTTGCAGGGTGCCGCTTCTTTACAGGGCGCGCCCGCATCAAACGCATACCATTGATGACTACCACCAATACCGAGATCTGATGGATGAACATGCCTCCTGCCATGTGAACTTCGTTGGCAAACACACCTGCCAACAAACCAAATACAGTCAGCAGCGCAATAACGACATTCTGGCGAATGTTGTTCAGGGTGGCTCGCGCCAGTCCTATTGCTTCTGCAATCTTGCCTAAATCATCTGCCATCAGCGCAATGTCTGCACTTTCGATGGCCACGTCGGTTCCTGCAACACCCATGGCAACACCAATATCAGCGGTGGCCAATGCCGGGGCATCGTTGATACCGTCGCCGACCATGGCTGTCGGGCCGGTTTCCTGCTGGATCTTCTGGATAGCCTCAAGCTTTTGCTCCGGTAACAAGCCGGCTTGTACTTCATCAATCCCTACTTCACGGGCGATACGCTGTGCACTGGCCAGGTGGTCACCGGTAAGCATCACCAGGCGTTTCACGCCACTGTCACGTAGACTTTGCAAGGCGGCAGCCGCCTCAGGGCGCAACCGGTCAGCAAAACCGAGCAAGCCAACAAGCACTCCGTTAACGGATACAGCAGCGACTGTTTCACCCCGTTCGCGAATTTCATCCAATGCGACTCGCGCAACTTCCGGCCACTCATCCACACGGTTTTCCAGCCAGACCGGGCTGCCGATCTCTACACGCTGGTCCTGCCACTGTGCACTGATACCGCCGCCCGGCGCGGTTTCAAACTCATCCACACGGGGGCCAACATAGTCCTCCGGCAAAGCACGCTCAACCGCTCTTCCCAGCGGATGCTCAGACCCACTCTCCGCCAGCGCCGCCCAATGCAACAAGCGGGTACGAGGCGAGGCTTCCTCTACCATGGTCGGCAGAGCCGGAATGCCCGACAAAGGTGTCACCGTGAGCACTTCCGGGCGCCCTTCCGTAAGCGTACCGGTTTTATCGAAAGCCACAGCGCGAATACGTCCGGCTGTTTCCAGATACTCACCACCCTTGATAAGAATGCCGCCTCGGGCCGCTCGGCCAATGCCTGCAATCACCGAGATGGGTGTGGATATAACAAGGGCTCCCGGGCAAGCAATCACCAGCAGCGTCAGCGCCAGGGCAATATTCTGTGTTACCAGATAGGCACCAATGGCCATTACAATAATTGCAGGCGTATACCAGCTGGCAAAACGTTCGATCATGCGCTGGGTTGGCGCCTTGGCTTCCTGCGCCTCTTCCACACGCTGGATAATCCTGGCCAGAGTTGTATCTGCACCCACCCCTTCAGCGCGTACTTCAAGGTAGCCGTCGTGGCTTACCGTACCGGCAAACACAGTGTCGCCCTTTTGCTTCTCGGCGGGTATTGGTTCACCGGTAATGGCACTTTCGTCGATCGCTGCCTGCCCGCTGAGGATGACACCATCCACTCCAAGCCGCCCACCGGGGCGAACGAGAACCGTATCGCCCTTTATAACCTCGTGGGGCGCCAAGGTAACCTCTGCACCTTCACGGAGAACCGTCACCTCGGTAGGTGCCAGCGCCAGCAGATCTTTAAGCGCTGAGCGTGTACGCGAGAGGGTTCGCGCCTCCAGGTAGCCCCCCAACACAAACAGGAAGGTGACTGCGGCCGATTCCCAGTATTCGCCAATGAACAGGGCGCCGACAGCGGCAATGGTTACCAGCAATTCAATACTGATAATACGGGCGCGCAACGCAGCAAACGCCCGCAACGCGATCTCAGTGCCTGCTACCGCAGCAGCAAACAACCAAAGAAAACTGGTCAGGCCGGCCGGGCCACCAAGAAAGTTACTGGCAACACCGCCAATGCCCGCTACGCCAGACACCAGCACCACCGTACCGCGCCGGCTGGCCGGTGAATGCCACCAGCGGCGCAATTTGTTAATAAACTTCATGATTCATTACCTCAACACAGAGTCATGGGCAAACACCGGGTTTGCCCATGACTGCAAGTTAAAATGCGCTGACGCGAGCCTCGTAACCAACATTCTGTACCGCTGATACCAACTGGTCGGTCTTTACCTGTTCTGCGTCGTACTCCACCTCGATACGTCCAGTGGAGAAATGCACCTTGGCATGGTTGACACCTGTAACCTGCCCCAAGGCTTTCTCGATTTTGGGAACACAGGATGGACAGTTCAGCTCGTCACTACGTAAGATGATTTTCATGATCATTCTCCTGCCTTTTCATGATTGATGCATACAGGATGAATGATATTGGCGGGGCTTTATATGTGCTGGAACAAGTAACTCCAACTATTTGTTAAATATGGGGAATTCTTCCAGGCTCAATCAGTAAAACCGGCGTTTTCAATCAGTTTTTCGAGACCATCCGGGTCGCGAAGACGTATCCACTGGCGCCCGGTGTCAAGGTATCCCCGGCGGCGCAGGCTGGAAATAGTGCGGCTTACTGTTGCCGGGGTTGTCGCAACCATGGCCGCCAGATCCTGCTGTGAGAGCGGTGACTGAATCAGAACGCCCTGCTCATCGGCCTCACCCAGCCGGCCGGCCAGATTGGTCAGCACTTGCGCAATACGCGCCTCTACCGGTAGCGTACTGAGTGACCGTATAACATCGTGAGCCGCTTCAAGATCTCGTGCCACACCATCCAGGGCGCTGAGTGCCACCTCGGGATAAGTGCGAATAAGATGCCGGAAGTCCCCTGTTGTTATGGTGAGCACGCAACAATCTGTATGAGCCACCGCTGTTTGCGGATAGCGGCGCTGGCCCAGTGTGGCCAGCCCACCAAAAGGCTCGCCCTGGCTCAGCAAGTCCAGTAAAACCTCATTTCCCGAAGCGCTGTGCTGAACCAGCTTTACCTTGCCGTGAGCAACCAGATAAAGCATCTCCGCCGGGTCGCCTTCATGATAAAGTGAAACCCCAGCCGGGTAATCAGTACTGCGAAACAGGTCGTTCACCGCATCAATGGCCTGTGGCTGCAAGCCACGAAAATAAGGCGCATTACTTAAAATCCTTGCGCGCAGGTCGGCAGAGCAACTGCCCGGGCTTTGGCCGCAGTCTTCCAATGGCGTTGTGCGTTTTCGAATCATGTTAAAACTCCCGAACCAATAGCCTGCAAACACTAAAGCCTATCACCGGAAGCGCGCCGTTACCTCCCTTAGCATAGCTGCCACCACTCGCGTACCCGGTATGAATACAAAAGAGAATTTGCCAGCAAGCTCCTGTTTCAGCACTATTGCGACCAACTTCTTAACAATGAGTCCAAGAGACGCAGTAAATGAACCAGCCCCAAACCCACAGTATTGCTACCGACGCCGGCCACAACCTCACAGCCCGGCTATTCAAGACCGACAGCACCGAGGTGCGGGGCATTTGCATACTTGCACCAGCAACTGGCGTGGCCCAATACCTGTACGACGACTTTGCCCGTTGGCTGAACACCCAAGGCTTCCATGCCCTGACGTTTGATTATGAGGGCATGGGGCTTTCTGTGAACGGCCGTGTAAAGGACAGTAAAAGTGACATACTAAGCTGGGGTAAATATGACTGCCCAGCCATTCTGGGCTTCGTTAAACAACAATATAACGATTTGAAACTCATCTGGATAGGCCACAGCGTGGGCGGCCACATGATTGGCTTTATGGGGCATAACCCAGATATTGACCAGGTGATTACCGTTGGCTGCGGTACAGGTACCTGGTGGCACAATTCACCACCCACCAAGCGCATTGCCTGGTTCCTCTGGTACGTTCTTGTGCCCGCGGTTGTGCCCATTGCCGGCTATTTCCCCGGCAACCGCCTGAAACTTATGTGTGATATGCCCGAAGGGGTCATCATGCAGTGGCGTCGCTGGTGCCTGAAAGAAGAATACGCCGTAGGTGATGAGGGAGACTGGCTACGTGAGCGGTTTGCCAGTGTGCGCACACCCATTACCGCCATTGAGTTTTCCGATGACGAGATGATGTCGCCTACTAACGTGAGAATGCTGCACGATTTTTTTACCAATGCGCCGCAACAACACATTCGGGTAACGCCGGAAGAGATCAACCAGAAGCGCATTGGCCATATTGGCTGGCATAGAAAACGGTATGAGACGCTGTGGGAGAAGGTGTTTGCGCCGCTGTTGCCGGTTTATGAGTGTAATGTGAAGACTGAATCCTGACATTTTCCGAAAAGGAACGCGCTAACCATGCCCTACCCCATCGAAGACAAACTTGTGATCGCAGTGTCCTCAAGCGCCCTTTTCGATCTGGCAAAGTCTGACCGTGTGTTTCGAGAACAGGGGGAAAAGACTTATCGGAAGCATCAGGAAGCCAATCTGGACAAACCTCTCCGCAAGGGCGTTGCCTTTCCTTTCGTGAGACGATTTTTGAGCATTAACCAGAAGTTCCCAGAGCAGTGCCCCGTGGAGGTGGTATTGCTCTCGCGGAACTCGGTGATTACAGGCAAGCGAGTATTCCACTCCATTCATCACCACGGACTGGATATTACCCGGGCTGCGTTTCTGGAGGGCAAATCACCCTACGCCTACATTCCGGCATTTAATGCCGCCTTATTCCTGTCGGCCAATGCCAGCGATGTATCCCAAGCAATCGACTACGGCTACGCGGCTGGCACGGTACTGCCAAGCAAAGTGGTGGATGACAAGGGCGATACGGAGTTACGCATTGCCTTCGATTTTGACGGTGTGATTGCGGATGACGCTTCCGAGCGAGTATACAAAGCCGGCTCGCTGGAGGACTTTCAGGAACATGAAACCTCTCGCTCCCAGATCCCCCACAGCCCAGGCCCACTTGCAGATCTGTTCCGCAAGCTTTCACACCTGCAAAAACTGGAAGATCAGGCATTAACGGATGATCCGGATTACAAGCGAGTGTTGCGCACAGCCATTGTGACCGCCCGCAACGCCCCTTCCCATGAGCGGGTGATTACGACGCTGGAACACTGGGGCGTGGACGCCAATGAGGTTTTCTTCCTGGGTGGCATGAAGAAAGACCGTATTTTGAACGTGCTCAAGCCCCACATGTTCTTTGATGACCAGCGGTCGCACCTGGAATCTGATGCCGGGGATATTCCTATGGTGCATATTCCGTTTGGGGTGGCGAATCTGGAAAAGGGCGCGCCGGTGCACCCGTAGCCTCAAAGGCCAAACCGTTTTATTTTCCGATAGAGGGTGGCCCGCGTTATACCCAGTTCACGCGCTGAAGCACTGACATTATTATTGTGTTTTTCAAGCGCAGCCAGCACAGCTTCACGCTCTGCAGCAGCCAGCATTCCTGCGTTGGCGGCACTCGCCTCGGCCGGAAGGCTGTTGGCTTTGATCTCATCGGGTAAATGATCCACGTCGATAACACCCTCGCTTGAAAGCGCCTTTCCGAGGTTCAGAGCCTGCTGCAGCTCGCGGATGTTACCTTTCCAGGGGTGGTTCTTCAGCAAACTCCGGGCCTGATGCGTCAATACCGGTGGCGCCTCAGGCTTCGTGGCCAGAACCAACAAATGATCGATCATCGCATCAAGATCGGCACGCTCTCGCAGAGCCGGCAGGAGCACTCTCAGACCGTTGACCCGATAGTAAAGATCGTCACGAAAGTCGCCCTTTTCCATCAGCTCATTCAGGTTCCGGTGCGTGGCACAAATCAAAGAAAAGGAGACGGGGCGAGCTCTTTCTTCCCCGAGCCGAACCACGGTTCGCTCTTGCAGTACACGCAGCAAGCGTGCCTGAAATTCCACGGGCATATCGCCGATTTCGTCAAGGAACAGTGTGCCTCCGCTGGCTTCTTCAAACTTTCCTTTAGCGCCTCCTCTGCGCGCTCCGGTAAAGGCGCCTTCGGCATAGCCAAACAATTCGGATTCAATAAGCCCTGCGGGAATGGCGGAGCAATTGACGGCAACAAAGGCACCTTTTGCAGTGGGCCCTGTTGCGTGTAACCAGCGGGCAAGAACTTCCTTGCCTGTTCCGGTTTCTCCATTGATGAGTATCGGAACACCATGCTGAAAAGCACGGCCTGCTTTCTCAAAAAGAGGCGTCATCGTGGCGTCTGCAAAGAAAGGCGGAAGTAAAGAAGGCTGTTTGGTTTCGGGGATTGCAGTGGCAGCAACAGGTGCAAGACCTCGGGACTCCGCGCGCAGATAGAGTCGAGAACCATTATGACACTCCACCTCGATCGGGTGGTGTTGCGAGCGCCTTACTTCATCAGGATGACAGGAAAACAGGTCGGTGAAACACACGCCACCCAGGCTCTGTTCGAGACCGTCGAGATCCAGCATCTGTCGGGCAGAAGGGTTGGCACCCAGCACTTCGCCATCCTCACAGAAATGTATCAACCCACGCATTGCGGAATCGGTCAGCTCCGGACGAAAATGTATCGCCAGAACCAACGCCCCGGATAGATCGTCAACCATGCGGTTTTCAACAGCTCTGGTTGTCAATGCAACGGATTCAAGAACTCCGACCGGACGGCCATCGTAGGGTTTGGACGCGTTCAAAGCACCGATCAGCTTTCCTGACGGGTCGAAAATGGGTACAGCGACGCAAGAAAGCCATCGCAGCTCATGCAAAAAATGTTCATTCCCACATACAACGGTCGGCCGGTGCTCCAGCAACGCACACCCCGGACCATTCGTGCCCGCTGCGCCTTCTGAAACGTCCACACCAGCACTCAGAGCGGAGCCCAGAACTTTATAATGGGGACTGTCATTACCCAGGTAACGGATACTCCGCCCTCCCCGCTCCAGACAAGCCAACACCCAGCCTGCGGATCCCAGAGAACGGAACAAACGGTGCATCTCCGGCTCAGCGTATCTCATCAGTTCTTGATGGCGATCGCGGATATGAGGCAATTCGCTACGGGACATGGCGTTAGACAGAACCTGATCGACGGGAGACAGGCCATACTCTCTGGAACGGAGCCAGGACCTCATCACTTCATCCCGCACCCACTGCGAAGGCACGTCGCGCCCTTCATCAAATAATTCACGCGCTTGCTGAACCCGAATGTCCGGATCGAAACGATGTGCCTGCATAACCGCCCCCATCAAACTGTATTGTTATTATCCGTCTGGCTGAAATGGGTGTATCAAAACGATCCAGCTTCTCAACGAGAGCCGCTTCCCCACTTTTAAAAAAACTCGTAAGCCTTTGTTTTTCAATAACTATTAAAACAACGAAAATCTGGCATGCGCTCTGCTTATATACACGTGCGATACCAACAAAACCAATAAGGAATCTGCACTATGCCATCTATACTAGACTATCAAAAAAGAAATTTACCTCTCTCCAGACAGCGAGGCCTGAGCACTGCTCCAGCTGTCTTTGCCACACTATTACTGGCTTCAGGCTCTGCAATGGCTGTCGACGTAGATGCGGGCGATTACACGGCGCTCCCAGCCGGCACCAACCTGGCAATGGGCTACTATCAATTCGCTACACGCGACTCGCTCTATTCCGACGGTAATAAAGCGCCGATTAACGCAGGGCTGGACTCACACATCGGAATTCTTCGTGGCGTGCACTTCACAGAAATTGCCGGTTATATCGTAGACCCTCAATTCCTTCTACCTGTAGGCAAGCTGGAAGGCAAGGACGACACATCGGGGCTTGGGGATGCCAGCGGCATTGGAGACCTGACATTAGCGGCCACTGTGTGGCTTGTGAATGAGCCGGAAAGTAATACCTATTTTGGCATCACACCGTTTGTCTTCGCGCCTACAGGAAGTTATGACAAAAAAGACGCCTTGAACCTTGGAGAGAATCGCTGGAAGTATGCATTGCAAGCAGGCTTTATCACCGGACTTACGCCCAGCATCTCTTTGGACCTTGCCGGAGACGTTACGTTTTACGGAGAAAACGACAAATTTGGAGCCAGTAACGCAACTCTGAAACAGGATCCGTCCTATCAATTCCAGGGATATCTCCGCTATCACATGAACTCTCAATGGGATCTTCGGGCTGGCGTATCGCATACTCTTGGAGGTGAAACAAAGGTAGACGGTATCGACCAGGATAATGAGATGTCCTACACCAAAATGACTCTCGGAACGGCCTGGTTCGCAACCCCGTCTTTACAGTTGCTGGCGAATTATGGGACAGATCTTTCTGTAAAAAACGGATTCAAAGAACAGCACCGTATTAACTTACGCATTCTAAAAGCTTTTTAAACGGGCAAAAACAGCAATAACAATGAAAGGACCTTAAAATGACATTGATAAAAAGCCACTCAGGAATTGGTATCAAGCAGCGAGCAATCCCCGCAGCACTGATTGCATGCCTTGGCTTTGCGGGTGCTGATGCGATTGCAGCCAATCGTGTTGACCAGGTCAACGAGCGTTACATAAAGGAAAACGCCAAAACAGGAAAAGACTGGCCTACCCATGGCTTTGATCACGCAGAAACCCGCTTTAGCCCTCTTTCTCAGGTTTCGTCTCGTAACGTCAACAAGCTCGGGCTCGCCTGGTCCTACAACCTTGAATCAAGCCGTGGTGTCGAAGCCACTCCTTTGATTGTAGATGGCGTGATGTATGTCACCGCGTCCTGGAGCGTCGTACATGCACTTGATGCGAAAACCGGCAAGAAGCTGTGGACTTACGATCCTGAAGTACCACCTGAAACAGGTTCCAAGGGCTGCTGTGATGTTGTTAACCGGGGCGTTGCGCTGCATGAAGGCAATGTCTACGTTGCTTCCTTCGATGGGCGACTGATCGCCATCAACGCAAAAACCGGGCAGAAAGTCTGGGAAAAAAACACACTGACCAACAGCGAAATGAGTTACACGATTACCGGTGCACCCCGCGTTTTTAACGGCAATGTGATTATAGGGAATGGTGGCGCAGACCTTGGTGTAAGAGGCTACATCACAGCGTACGATGCAAAAACCGGTGAGCAAAAATGGCGTTGGTTTACCGTACCAGGAAACCCGAACGAGCCGTTTGAAAACGAGGCCATGGCCAAAGCAGCAAAAACCTGGGACCCAAGCGGAAAGTACTGGGAAGCCGGCGGAGGTGGCACTGTCTGGAGCTCTATGGTTTTTGATCCAGACCTGAACCTCATGTATATCGGCACGGGCAACGGATCTCCGTGGTCACACAAGAAGCGCAGCCCAGAGGGTGGGGACAATCTTTACCTGGCATCTATCGTTGCTCTTAACCCCGATACTGGGGAATACGTGTGGCATTACCAGGCGACGCCCGGCGACAACTGGGATTACACGTCAACACAGGACATGATTCTCAGTGATATCGAAATCGATGGTGAGCTGCGCAAAGTTATTATGCAGGCTCCCAAAAACGGTTTCTTCTTTGTTATTGACCGCGCCACCGGAGAATTCCTTTCCGCCGAAAATTTTGTCGATGTGAACTGGGCTGAAGGATACGACAGCAATGGGCGGCCGATTGAAATTCCCGCGGCGCGAACCATGGAGGAGCCATTCGATATCAAGCCAGGTCCATTTGGCGGTCACAATTGGCATTCAATGTCTTTTAACTCGCAAACTGGGCTCGCCTACTTTCCAACTCAGCACATTCCTATAACGTTAGTAGAAGACCCGAACTGGACAGATATAGACAGTAATGAGCTGGGACAACCAATGAGTGGAGTTGGTTGGAATACTGCTTACAAACTAAACGTAGCACCTCCTTCCAGCAGACCCTTTGGTCGCCTCACCGCTTGGGACCCGGTTAAACAGCAGGAAGCTTGGCGTTACGAGCACGTATCCCCGTGGAATGGCGGTACGCTTTCTACAGCGGGCAACCTCGTATTCCAGGGAACGGCAGATGCACGCTTTATGGCGTTTGATGCAAAGACAGGCAAGCAGCTTTGGGAATCACCCATGGGCACCGGCGTTATTGCAGCTCCGGTCACTTATGAAGTTGATGGCACGCAATACGTGTCGATTGCAGCAGGCTGGGGCGGGGTTTACGGAAAGTCCCAGCGAGGCTCTGACCTGAAGACTCCCGGCACCGTCTATACCTTTGCACTGAACGCTACTGCCGAAATGCCAGAGTTCACAAAGTATCAATTGAACTCATTGGTGTCGGGCGTCAAGTACGATCCGGAACTCGTTGAGGAAGGCACCGGGCTTTACGTCAGTAACTGTGTATTTTGCCACGGTGTTCCCGGCGTAGATAAGGGCGGCAATATCCCCAACCTGGGTTACTCCAAGAGCGCAGTGATTGAAAATCTGGACACCTTTTTATTTAACGGCCCATTTGTCTCCAGAGGCATGCCAGATTTTACCGGCATGCTGAGCGAAAGCGATGTCGAAAAAATAAAGGCCTTTATTCAGGGTACCGCTGACGCTATTCGCCCTAAAAGCCAGTGAGCTGAGGAAATAACAATGAACAAGATGACACATGAACCTGCTGGTATAGAGCAGAAGACGCAAGCGTTCCTGGATCGCCAAAACCACCGCATGCTGATTGACGGGCAATGGGTTGATGCCCTGAAAAACAAGCGTATGCAGGTAGTAAACCCGGCCGAAGAAACGGTGATAGGAAGCATACCTTCTGCACATTCAGACGATGTAAACAAGGCGGTTGGTTGCGCGAAAGCTGCGCTGGAACAAGGCGCTTGGGGCAAAATGAGACCTTCGGGCCGTCAGAATTTGCTGCTGAAGCTTGCCGACCTGATTGAGCGGGATGCCCGAATAATTGCAGAGCTGGAGGCTATCGACAATGGTAAGTCTGCAGCCATTGCTCAGGCGGTTGATATAGGCCTGGGGTTGGAGTTTTTCCGGTATATGGCAGGCTGGGCAACCAAAATCGAAGGTTCCACTCTGGACGTGTCCATGCCTTTCGCCCCGCCCGAAGCTGACTTTTTTGCATACACCCGACGTGAGCCCGTTGGTGTTGTAGCTGCAATCATTCCGTGGAACTTTCCATTTCTGATGGCCTGCTGGAAGCTGGCACCAGCACTGGCAGCCGGCTGTACAGTTGTTTTGAAGCCTGCAGAGCAAACGTCTCTTTCTGCACTGTATTTAGGCGAGCTGATTGCGGAGGCTAACTTCCCCGACGGTGTGGTCAACATCGTTACAGGTGATGGTCAGAGCACGGGCTCGGCTTTGATAACACACCCCGACATAAACAAAATCAGCTTTACAGGGTCAACCCAAGTGGGGCAGCTCATCGGCCGCGCAGCCATGGATAACATGGCCCGTGTAACTCTGGAGCTGGGCGGAAAGTCGCCAATGATTGTCCTGGAAGATTGTGATCCCGAGAAAGCAGCGCAAGGTGCTGCAGTCGCGATCTTTTTCAATCATGGGCAGACGTGCAGCGCAGGCTCGCGCCTGTACGTGCACCGAAGCATTTTTGATACTGTCGTCAATCGACTCGCGGAGTTGGCTGAGGCCATACCCATGGGCCCAGGCCTGGACCCGGCCGCGCAAATGGGGCCTCTTGTATCCCAGGTACAGCTGGACAGGGTCTGCCACTACATTGAGACAGGCTGCCAGGAAGGTGCACGCCTGGTAACCGGAGGCGAGAGGGCAGACCGCAAAGGGTATTACGTCAAGCCCACCATCTTCGCCAGCGAGGATGACAGCCTGGTGATCGCCAGAGAGGAGATTTTTGGCCCGGTACTGGTGGCTATTCCCTTTGATGATGTTGACGATGTTGTGGAGCGCGCCAACGACAGTCGCTATGGTCTGGCGGCCAGTATCTGGTCAAACGATCTCTCTCAGGTCCAACGCTTAATCCCGAGATTGAAAGCAGGCACTGTCTGGGTAAATGGACACAACATGCTTGATTCAAACGTGCCATTCGGAGGCTACAAACTCTCAGGCGTTGGCCGCGATATGGGCAAGCAATCCCTTGATTCGTATCTGGAAACCAAGTCGGTTTTCATGGCCCTCTAGAAAAAGATCCTATCCCCCCTGGCGCTCGAAGCCGGGGGGGTAGCGTTAAATACCACCCATCCCAAGATGAGAGCTATGAATAACTATAAATCTACATTTCTCTTTTTGAGTGGTCTCGTAACCCTCCCATTCACACTGACCGCCCATGGGCAACCTGGCGCCGACATCGTGGTGACAGCGCCAGTGATGGAGCGTGAACTCTATGAAACACCGGCTGCCATGTCGGTCATTCAGCAGAGCGCTATTCAAAAAGGTCAGCCAAGATTGAAACTGGATGAGACTCTGGGCCAGGTTCCGGGCATTTTTGTGCAAAACCAGGAGAACTACGCCCAGGGTGAGCGCATAGCCATTCGTGGATTTGGAGCGCGGGCACCCTTCGGGGTTCGTGGCATTATGGTTGTCGTGGATGGTATTCCTTACACGCTGCCAGATGGTCAGGCCCAGCTGGACGCTATCGACCTGGACAGCGCCGAGCGTATCGAGGTTATCCGCGGGCCTGCCTCGGTTTTGTATGGTAATGCAGCGGGTGGCGTTATCAGCGTAACCACTTCAGACGGGCGCCGTAAGCCCGATGAAACATCGGTTCGCGTCACCGGTGGAAGCGATAGTTTTGGCAAGGTCTCAGTAAAAAACAGCCAGACCAACGGCCCTTGGTCACACAGCATAAGTGCTTCTGCGCTTAACTATGAAGGCTATCGCGACAATGCCAAGGTCGAAAAATACCTGCTCAATACCAAGCTACGCCGGGAGCTGGGCAGCGATCGTTCACTGACTGCCATTATCAGCCTGCTACAGAACCCTCGGTCCGAAGATCCAGGTGCGCTTACCGCTGAGCAGGTGGAAGCCGACAGGCCCCAGGCTGGGCGCTTTACAGAAGAGTACGGCACAGGGCAAACCGTCGATCAGCAAGTGCTTGGCCTGCAATATCAGGACCTGTCTGCCGGGCCGGGTGAGTTCCGGGCCAAAACGTTCTACCTGCGCCGGAACTTCGAGCAGCAGCTGCCCTACCCCGGTGACAGCCGCATCGATTACGATCGGGATTATTTTGGCGCAAGCGCCGATTACCGTCAGTCTCTTGAGCTCTCAGGGCTTCCGTTCCGCTATGTCGCTGGAGTTGAAGCCCGCGAGCAACGGGATGACCGCATCCGCCGTGAAATGAGTTTCGGCGGTGATCTGCAAGGACTGACCGCAGATGAACTGCAAACGGCAAACAGCCTGGGTGCGTTTGCGCAAGGCGATCTGAGCCTTACCGATCAAATCACCCTGTCCGTGGGCGGTCGTTTCGATCGGATTCACCTCAAGGTCGATGATGATTTTTCCGTCGATGGAGACCAAAGTGGCGATCGTACCTTCAGGGAATGGAGCGGCTCGGCGGGCTTGAGCTATCGTTATCTGGAAACTCATCAGTTATACGCCAATATCAGTACCGCCTTCGAAACGCCGACGTTCTCGGAGTTTGCCAACCCGTCTGGGGTGGGTGGACTTAATCCGGAAATCGAACCGCAAAAATCTCTTAATCATGAACTGGGGCTGCGCGGCGAACTGAACAACGGCATTGATTACGACCTCGCGCTGTTCTGGGTAAATGTTCGTGATGAGTTAATCCCTTATGAGTTACCGGGGCCTGATGACAGGACCTTCTACCGCAATGCTGGAGATACAACGCGCAAAGGTTTCGAAGCTGCGGCGGGCTGGCTTTTTTCACCGAGCTGGCGCGTAGAAACCGCACTCACTCTGGCCAGCTACACGTTTGATGATTACCTTACAGGAGGCGTCCGTTACGACGGCAACCGATTACCGGGCATGCCTGAGCAAGTCTGGTCCAACCGACTGACATGGCAAGGCTTGGGTGGCACCTTTGCCGCACTGGAGGCTCGTTATATCGGAGACATGGTCGCTGACGACGCCAATGAGGTAAACGTCGACGATTACTGGCTGGTAAACCTGCGGGGCGGAAACACACTCTATACCGGTAGAAATCTTCTTTTGAAGGGCTTTGCGGGGGTTCGCAATCTGGGCGACAAGAATCACTTCGCAAATGTCCGAATCAATGCCAGCAACGACCGGTACTTTGAGCCGGCCGCCGGGCGTACGTGGTACGCTGGGCTTGAGTTAATTTTCTGAACCGCTTCAAATCGAAAATGCACATTCCTAAGGCCCTTTACAAGGGCCTTCTAATTCCACCAGGAATCCCATCTGCAGTGACGAAGTAGGCATCACATCACCTACTCCACCATGATTATCTTCGTAATCTGCTCTGAAATATCCAACGTGGCGCTGTTGACGGAGTTGGTATAAGTGACATATCCATCTGTACCCGTGTCATCAGCCGCCCATTCGCTGCTCTTCAGGAACACTGAGTCATCGCTGTCTCCGTCGATTTTCAGCACATTATTCTCATCGGTCATATCCAACACATCCTGAATACTAAGGCCTGCAGCCTCTCCCACCTTGTTGGCTCCGGAGTCCTTCATGTCAATAATTTCAATATTTTTAAGTTTACTGAAGTCATCTGAACCAAGATCATCACCAAAGCGCAGCTGAACGGTATCCTCACCACCGAAGCCATTAATGGCTTCGCCACCCCACAAGAAATGGTCATCACCTGAGGTGGGCACAGTGGGCGAGATATTGATTTCGGCTGTCTTATCTACAGACCAATCAGAGTATTTCGTGTTCCCACCTTCTTGGTATGGGTTGCCGTCAGCATCTACCTCGTAGGTTCTGCCTTTCACGGTGATATTGCCGCTTCCTTGGGCATGCAAAAACTTAAGATTCTGCAGATCGCTTTGGCTTAAGCCATTGATTGTCCATGCATCGCCATCGAACGTAGCCTGAGGCTCATCCAACGGTTCCTCAGCATCACCAATAAAGAACAGCACCTTTTGACCATCCGGGAAACCCGTCAGGCTTAGCTCAGTCAGTTCGGTGTATTCATCACCCACTGCACCTGTGGCTGTCGATGGATCTTTCATGCTGGCGTTGAGGTTTAGCGCAACCTTGTCGCCGGCATCACCAAAGCTGGGGGTGGGGTCAAGGGTAATGCCACTGGCAACCGGTGTAACCTCAAACTTAATGGGTAACACTGTTGGTGCTGGCGCCAGCCCCTCATGCCCACTGAGTACGGTGAGATTAACTCCGGTTAAGCTACCACTCCAGTGGGCAGGCGGTAGAATAGCGATGTATGCTGGCAGCACACCACCTGTGACAGGAATAGCCCAGGTCTCTTCACCGGCGTTATTGGCCATGGTGGAGTTTGTAGCATCCGCACCCATGTACACAGTGAAGCCAGAAGGCAGGCCACTGATATACGCTGAGCTGACCTCCTCATTTGCATCAACCAAGCCTGCATCAGCACCGAAACCCAGCTCAATCGCATTCGCTTTATCGCCACTGACTTGTGCTTCTGGGCCTTCAGCGGTAATAGTCGCCTCATAACCACTGTTGGACTGAACGATGGTTAACGAACCGGTACCTGTGGATACTTTCGAGCCTGCAACATCGTTATTCTCGATGTGCTCAACCCAGACGGTGACGCCTAGCGAGCCTGTTTGGAAAGGATGATTAGTCTTATCAGGCCTGAATTCCAGCTTGTCTAAATCAATTACAGAGACTTCGTAGTACTTACCACCTGGGAGCCCTGTCGGTACTCCTGCTGGGGCAGTTTCTGAGCCTAAGCTTTCAGTACCATCAACATACAACTCACCGTTCAGGCCATCAGCGATGTGGATAAACACTATGTCGCCCACCACTGTCCAGCCAGCATCAGGTGCGCCAAGCGTACCATCGGCGCCGTCTTTACTACTCAGGCCGATGTCGAGGCTGATATTCTCGCCTTCGTCCACCACATTTTCACTGACGGTTATAACCAGTTCGTCAGTAACCGGTGTTATTGGTAGCTGTGGCATGGCTTGAGAATCACGGCTGACGCCATCGGCGTGAACAGCAACGTTAACATCCAAGTCCAAAGTGCCGCCAGCGAGGTTATTCGAGTTGGCGTCCTGTGGAGGCGTCACTGTAATTGAGCCCAACAGGTCGTCTAACTGCGTTTGCGCATCTGCTTTTGTGACACCGCTAACAGTTTTAGTCCAGAGTGCGACTGGCTGGCCATTCTCCGTAACCAAGGTGCGTGTCATACCAGAAAAATCTGTTTCATCGTCTGGCGTGGTACGTATCGCAACGGTCATCTCAAACTGGTTATCAGTAGTCCCTGCTGGAGTGGTAAGAGTGCCTGTGACAACATCACCTAACGCAAACGGCTCATCCTCTGTTTGTGAGTTATTCACTGCTTCCAGTACCAGCTCAGGCAAGTCTACTGCATCAGGTCCAGTACTGCTTACGTACTTAAGCGTCCAAGACAGGCTGTCTTTTTCGATGAAATCTGCACCGGTATCCTGAGTGTAAGTGGTGATGGTGATTGCTTGCTCGAAAGTGTCCGCATAACCACTGACTAGGAACTCCAGGGCATGTGTCAACTCGGCGGTGTTAAACGGTAAGTCACCAACGGTTAACAGCCACTCGCCTTTTGCTGTTTCTACAGCACCCTTGACACTTACACCACCGGGTACACCTGAAATAACCACATGCGTAAACTTCTCCGAGCTATCGGTGTCAGATTTGTTATCAGCATTCACATCAGGTTTTTGCGTAATTTTCAGGCCAACGGTTACAGTGGAATCCTTCTCTGCAGTTGTTACCTCACCCGCAGTAGTACCACCATCTATGTCACCCAACGACAAGACAATCTCGTCAGTCACAGGGGCAAAGTTAAGGGTGTGCTCCTGTGTTTGCCAGCCTGAAGTAACAGCAGAGCCGCTACCTGATGTCACAGGGTCAATGACTTGATACTGGATATCCAACTTTATTTCGTCATTGCCACTGTAGTTGGCTGGGCCTTTCACCTTAACCACTGGCGCACCTGTGGTGCCTGTGTTGTTGACCGTATAGAAGCCACCGCTGGCGGTCAGCGGGTTGTCATTGGCATCGTAAAGGGTAACGCCTGCGGTATTGACAGCATCTTCAGCAATGCGCACAGCACTGATGTACTCGTCCGAATCATCCCCCACTGGCATGAGCTCGAGCTCACCAATGGTGTCCTCTGTGAGGCTTGAGCTGATCGACAGAGTTGCCTCTGGCACCGGGGTAATGTCGAAACTGACGTTTTGCGGAGCAAAGAATATCTCTGACGGGTTGTCGTTTTCAGTCACCACCGGCTGTGCAGTAAGTTTAACCGTGCCGCTGTGGTGCTTTGGTACAGTGATTTGAACTGCATATTCGCCAGTTTTTTCGAGATCAGCTTTTGTGATTACCCAGACACGACCCTCACCACTGCCCCCTAATGCAGGGCCAGCTTTTTCCAAGCTGAAGCCTTCAGGCAGTCCGCTGATACGTAAGGTTACGGTTTCTGAAACATCAGGCACCGCACCATCAACGCCGGTTTCGCCGGATTTAAGCTCGGTGATTAAATCACTGAGAGTGACTTTCAGCTGTCCTGAATCTTGATTATCTGCATCCTCTATATATACCTTATCTTGCACCAACGTCAGTAGTGGCTTATCAGGCACACCTTGTACCTGAACCTCTGTTGTCAGGGTGTGGCTCTTGCTTGGATCCTTATTCGTAATCGTCTGCGGGGCACCGCTACTATCGATGTAATCTAGGGTATCCACGGACTGTGCGGTGATATCAAGGCTAATAGTGACGTTGCTGTCTTTTGGTGGCGTTAGCGTTGGCTGTTTGTCTGTATCGAAGTCTTTAATCACCAGAATGTAACTAACATCACTGCCTTCAGTAACCTTGAAAAGTCCTTCCGCCTCTTCGTCTGAAGAATCGTATTCACCCACTGAGCTCCCGGCTTCGTACTCTGTTCCGTCATACTCGATTTTCGCACCCTTAGGAATACCTTTAATAGTGACATCAAAGGTCTCACTAGGATCGCTGCTGGTCGGAATGATATTGAGGTCTACAGGGACGTCTTCATCCGTTTTAATGATTGCATCGACTTTGAGGGTGACCTGATCGGCACGGGGCTCGATGATCAGGTTTGTCAGCCAGGCTTCACCAGAGGTGGCTTCATCAGTAATACTGTCATCATCCTCATCATAATCGGTGGTGTGCGCTTCAACTTTGATTTTAACCACACCCGCCCAGTCTGCTGGCCCCTTGAACTGAACGCTGTCGAGATACTGCATGGGGATTTTTACTGCATCGCCGGCGAAAGGCAGGGTAAAGGTTGTTGTGCCATCACTGTAAGTAAAGACGCTGCCTTCGAGTTCACCGGCTGTATTTGCATCTGCCTTCGCAGAGTTGTTCTCTGTTTTAAACGGCGTTAACAGTGCAAAAGTGTCTTCGCTGCGGCCATAAGTGGTGTCTTCTGACCAGTTACCCGAACCATCATCTACCCACTTGCCATCTTCGTTAGACCAGTTATTGCTGAGCTTGAAGCCTGTTGATGTTTCGTCACCCAGAACAAGCCATCCATCTTCTTCGCCTGAGGTTTGGTACACGTGGTCACCGCCCATGGTGACGTCTTTACCATCAGCACCGTCCGAGTTTGTATCCACGTCTTCGGCAACAGGCTTAACCACAACAGTTAGTGTTCCTTCCTTAATGGCAGGATCACTGGATAAACCACCATCAATTACACTGTGATCAACACTGGTGACCTCAACCTCTAGGCCAATGTCCTTACTGCTGTGCGCAGGGGGTGTGACGGTGAACTCTTTGAGGATATCTTCACGTGCTTCTTTAGAGAGGCCAGTGGTCGGGTCAGTGTCATCAAAGGTGATGGTGTACTTGTTGCCATCCCAAACACCTGTCCAGCCAGCACTTGTTGATGGTTCCATCGTCCATGTCTGGCCGTCGGTGTTCGACCAATTACCTGCGCCATCTGCTGTCCAGCCTGTTGGTACAGTGAAAGACACTTCCGTAATCACTTCACCCAGTGTTCCTGACGCTGTGCTGTCATCAGTAACCTTGACGTTTTCGAGGAAGGCAATCGCCTGATCCTCAAGGCCTTCTGTGCCTTTTATCTCCACGTCGCCTGCCACTGGATTTACTTGCAGCTCAAGTGTAATACTGTCTTCTTCAACTAGACCGTCGCTATCTCCGGCATCCGTGTCTTTATCTTGCGCTTTTAGAGTGACGGTAATGCCAGCCATATCGCCACTGAAGTCTTTCGGTGGGGTGATATTAATATCAGGCAATCCGTTATCGGTAGTGCTTAAACCCGGCGCCTCAATGCTTATCACATGGCTTGGGCCAGTTACTGTGGTGCCATTAACGACTGTATCTTTCGGCAAGCCGGTAATTTCAAACCAGCGCGTTTCACTGCCATCAAGATCCCCGCCAACCACACCGTCACCTTGACGACCATCCACATAATTATCCGGATAGTTAACCGTTAGCTCGTCTTTCAGATTAAACGTAGTGTCTTCATCCATTTCATAGCTGTGCGCATCCTTATCGGTGTCAACTTTTAGCTCTATTGGGTCAGTAACAGCTTTCAAAATAACGTCGACCGTTTGCGTGCTGGTTGCACCGTTAACGCCCGCTAGCTGTTCACCTTGAGCATCCACCTCATAACTAGCAACCGATACTTCAGTTTTGAAGTTTTCATGGCGCTCAGCAGGTGGTTGCACCTGTAATCCTTCGTACTGAGCTTCGGTCAGGTAGTGGACACCGTTGCCTTCTGCGGGCAAACCTTTTTTCAAGTGCCAGTCCAGTGGATTTTTGTCTGTTTCATTATCGACAATAACAAACTGAAATCCGCCGCTGGCGTCAGGTGATAAAACTGTGCCATTCGCCAGTTGTAGTTGTAGCTCAGGCGTATAATCTGCGGCCAGATCTTTGAAGCCAAGAGTAATAGCGCCTAATAGCTCAGCAGGGTCTGATGTTGCAGCACTGCCACCATCCTTCACCTTTGGCACATGCAGCTGCAAGCCTACAGATACATCCTCATCCGTTTGCACGCTATAGTCGTAGGTGCCAGTGTTTAGCGAACCATCGGGATCTATCGCGGTATTGTCTGGATAGTTTCCATTTTCATCAGCAAATAACGGCTTATCAGCCACGGGTTTAACGGTAATATTCACCGTTCGGTCGTAGGTACCACCATCTGTAGTGACGGTATAGGTATAGCTATCTTCTCCACGGTAATCTTCGTTCGGCTTGTAGGTAATGGTGCCATCATTGCCCACCAGGACTTGTCCATGTCCACCAGTAAGATCCCAGACTGCTTTGCCTTCAGGATCATCTGCCTGTTGAGTTGCAGCCTGTATGCTAACTGTACTGGTATTAATATCCGCGTTACTAAAGCCAACGGAACCGTCTTCATTTACATCCAGCTCACGATCAGCTATATCGGGCGTATCATCAACAACTTCTACGTTGAATTTCAGGCCAACCGAGTCGCCGTCACCATCGGTGGCGGTAATTTCAAAGGGCAGAACTATGTTATCGGCTGTTTCGCCATCAGCATTCAGCGTGTGGTCCAGCGGGCCTTGCAAAGTGAACTCGTAGCTTGGTTTCCCGGTACCATCCACGCTTAGGGTGATGGTAAAGTTGGGTTTGCTATCCGGGGCTGGCACATCAGTTTTAGCTGTGATGGTATGACCATCTCCGCTAATTTCATACGCCAACGCCTTGGTGCCAGATGTCAGGCCCAGTGCTTCCAAAATATCTGTATTTGAAAATTTAAGCCCAACTGTTCCGTCAGCAGAAATAGCACCATCGGCTCCGAAGTCAATCGGCAAGTCGTTAGTAACAGTCAGGCTAACGTTATCTGAGTCACTACCAGATGGCAGGTATTTTTCATCGACAATCTCATTGCCAATAACAAAACCATCTTGGTCTACTTTGCCGTCTTTCAGCGCTGGGCCGTCATCTTGGAACACAAAACGGTCGCCGATATTTTCCAATGCGACAGGAGCAGTATCGCCATCGCCGTCGGTAGCCGTGGCTTTTAGGCTAATAGCCGCTTTATTAATGGCTAATTGCACATCAGTAGACGTGTGGGTTTCGCCGTGTAGTAAAGGCGCATGTTGCGTTAGTGTTACTTTGCCGTCTTGATCGACTTCGATTGTGAACAAGACATTGGTGCCTACCTTGCCTTCAATCACACTCCCGTTGAGGCTTAATTTAACATCATTGCCATCTAGGTCTTTAAGGCCTGTAGCAGGACTGTTAATAACAAGCTCATACCCTGTGCCAGCATCGCCATCAGCACCATAAACAGCATCTTCAAAGGCAGTAGAAAAATCAGCGGTTGCAGTGGCTGCATTACTATCAATATCCGCTTCTTGCACCGTGATAGTGCCTGGCGTGTCACCTGAAAGTTCAATGGTGGGAATATCGTCAACAACAGTAACAACCAGGTTATTACCAGATTCGGTAATTGTCAGATTACTGTCGGTCGGATCGGTAGCAACCACACTTAAAGCCAGGTCAAGTGTTACATCGTCAGTGCCCTGGGTTGTGTGGGCCTGCCTGCCAGTTAAGGTGTAGCTGTATTCAATTTCCCACTGGGCATCGTTGCCATTGCTTTGCGCGGTTGGGGTGAAGCTATTGATGGTTAGGTTACCGCCCGCAACCGAAATGGTATGTCCATTTTCTAACTGGTTGAACGTTATAGTTTCACCACCAATAGTAATGCTGTCGAGGCCTGTTGGCGCACTAACCAACATGGTGCCGGTTCGCGTTACTGTGCCATCGCCCGCGCTGCTGCCATCCGTTAAGCCTTTTTCATAAACAGTGATATCGGTGGCACTAATGCTTGGGTTGTCGAAGATAGTAACTGTGGCGCTGTTATCCTGATGACCAATTTGCAGGTCTTCGAAGCCTTTATCGGTGCCGTTGTTATCAGTAACACTGTCGATTACTACTGTCAGCTGCTCACTCAGCTCTGGCAAGCTGTCGGTTACAGTCTTAACAGTGAAGGTAGTGTCTGAAGCGCCAGCATTAATAGAAACAGAGCCAGGCAAGTTGTCCACATCGGCGGCAGTTGCCGTTCCTGTCCAATGCAAGCCTACCTCAACCGTTTTCCCTGTCGCTACGGTGACCGGGTTGTTATTGCTGTCTACCAGACTGACCGTATACTCAAGTTCTCCACCTTCCAAAACAGCATTGTGGTTGACCTCGATGATGGCGTAAACGGGGTCGATGGTGTCATTCACTGTCACCGTTGATGTGGCTGTTTTAATCAGTTGCTCATAGTTACCACCAGCCGTGCTATCAATCGAAACGGTATAGGATCCTGCATCCACATACACATCATCGGTTTGAATAAGGAACGGATCAGAGGTACCAGACGTTTGGCCCACGGCAATCGTAATAGCTTCGCCGTTACTGAGGGTGACAACCAGATCGTTTTCCGTTACTGCATGATCAACGGTTGCGGTCATGGTGTGGGTTTCACCTTCAAAACCGGTGATGTCACTTAAAGTAATGGTCGTCGGTGTGGTGACATCATTCACCCTAGTGGTAACGGCTGTGGTATCTGCCTCTAACTTCTCAAAACTTCCTGGCTGACCAGAATTGGTTTCGATAATACCGGTTATTTCATTTTCTACCGTTCCGGCATTAACGTACGCATCATCCGCTTGAACTGGCACATTGATAGCACCATGAGTGTTGCCAGCACCAATAACGATGTCGCCCAGCGTGGTGTTAACCGTGATGCTGTTATTCGTAGTCACCGGATTACCGTTGCTATCTTCCAACGTCACCGTGTAAACCAAATCAGCTGCGTCACCTTCATTTATTTCTGTTTTACTGACAGACAGCTTGGCAGTAACGGTGCCTGTGGTGTCTTCTACGGTGATAGTCGATTTGGCCGTGGTATCTAAGTTTTCATAGTTACCACCACTGCTGGCAATAATGTCGTATTCCAGCGTCTCGCCATCTTGGTATACATCTTCACCGTTCGGGTTGGTGAAAGTCACGCTGCCGCTGGTAGTACCTGCCGCGATGGTGATTTGTTCACCATTGCTCAGCGTCAGCACTAAATCTGTATCTTGCGGGGCGTTATCGACTTCGGCGGTGATGGTGATATTTGCGCCTTCATCGAGAGTGCTGTCCGTCAGCGTGACGGTGGTGGTGTCTTGGGTATCTTCGACCGTCACAATCGCTTTATCGGAGGTGTCCAGGTTTTCGTAATTACCGCCCGTGCTACCGGTAATTTCATATTCCTGCGTCACGCTATCCACATAAGGCGTGTCGCCTTTTGGATTGGCGAAGGTCACGCTGCCCGTGGTGTCACCCACCGCAATGGTGATGGTCTGGCCATTATCCAGCGTCAGTACCAGGTCAGTATTCTGCGGCGCATGGCCAACCGTGGCGCTAATGATTATGTCAGCGCCTTCGTTAACGGTGACGTCATCCAAAGTAACCGTGGTGGTATCGATGGTGTCTGCAATCGTCAGGTCAGTGCTATTATCAACAACAGTCAGATCTTCAAAATTTCCGCCGTTGCCGCTTGCAGTAATGCTATCAACACCTAATACAAAATCCGGCTCTATGTAGACATCAGAGTCGGGGTAGCCAGTCAAAGCAATTGCTGAGCCGCTCAACCCCGAACCCCAACCAAAGGTTACAGAGCCTGTGGTCGCGCCTGCCGCAACAGTAATAGTTTCAGTTTGGCCATTACTTAAATTGATGGTGAAGTCCTGGGCAGCTTGCGCTGGGTTATCCAGATTAACGGAGTAAGTGATCGCTCCGTTGTCTTCATCACCATTACCAACAGAGGTTAATACGGCGGTTGTGATGTCGATGGAATCGGTAATTGTCAGGTCGGTGCTGTTATCTACAACTGCCAGGTCTTCGAAGTTGCCGCTATTACCCAGGGCTGCAAAATCTGTAACTGTCAGATCAAAATCGGGCTCAAGGTGAGCATCACTATCAGGATAGCCCGCCAGCGGTTGAGCACCCGCCGCTACGCCTGTACCCCAGCCAAATGTGATAGTTCCTGATGTACTGCCTGCTGCTACTGAAATGTTTGCCGTTTGGCCGTTGCTGAGGGTAAGGCTGAACAACTGGTCAGCTTGTGGAGCATTACTCAAGTCGACGGTGTAGGTTATTGAGCCGTTATCTTCATCACCACCACCAACTGAGGTCAATGTGGCCGTGGTGGTATCGATGGTGTCTGCAATCGTCAGATCGGTGCTGTTATCAACAACAACCAGGCTTTCGAAGTTGCCACCGGTGCCGCTTGCAGTAACACTGTCAACAGCCAGCACAAAATCCGGTTTCAGATAAACATCCGGACTCGGGTAGCCGCTTAACGCAATAGCCGTGCCGGTCAAGCCTGTGCCCCACCCCAAGGTAACCGAACCCGAGGTTGCACCTGCCGTCACCTGAATGGTTGCATTCTGGCCATTACTCAATGCAACAGTGAAGTCCTGATCACCTTCGGTGGCGTGATCCAAGCTCACCGCGTATGTAACAGAACCATTGTCTTCGTCACCGCTGCCAGCTGAGGTCAGCGTAGCTGTGGTGGTGTCGATGGAATCGGAAATCGTCAGGCCGCTACTGTTATCAACAACTACCAAATCTTCGAAATTGCCACCGGTGCCACTGGCAATAATGCTGTCGACGGTTAGAACATCGTCAGGCTCCAGGTGCACATCAGAATCCGGGTAGCCAGACATCTGAACCGCGCCTGCCACCAGGCCCGAACCCCACCCAAAGGTTACAGAACCCGTTTTGGCGCCCGCCGCCACGGTAATGGTTTCGGCTTGGCCATTGCTTAACACCAGATCGAAGGTCTGTGCGTCTTGCGGGGCATTATCCAAGCTAATGGTGTAAGTGATCGCGCCATTATCTTCATCACCGCTACCTGCAGAGCTTAATGTAGCTGTGGTGGTATCAGTGGTATCGCTGACGACGGTTTGCACCGGCGTATTATCGAATGCTAAATCTTCAAATGCGCCAGATGTCCCTGCATTGCCTTCAACAACAGCAGTAATTTTGTTACTGACCGGCTCACTATCGATATAAACATCGTCACCCTGCACCGGCACAACCAACACACCAAAGCTGTCGCCGGCCTTGATGGTAATGGTGCCGAGCGAGGTGGTTACCGTCACATCGTTATTGGCGGTCACCGCATTATTGGCCGCATCTTTCAGCGTGGCGGTGTAGATCAGGTTATTGACTTCGCCTTCATCGACAGCGGTTTCACTGACAGTCAGCTTGGCAGTGACAGTATCAAGGGTGTCGTTAACGGTCGTTTGTACTGGCGTATTGTCGAAGGTGAGGTTTTCAAATATTGCAGTTCCGCTCAAGCCGTTTTCGACGATGTTGGTGATTTGGCCAGTGATTGTTTCACCATCCAGGTAAACATCGTCGCCTTGTACGGGTATATCCAGTGTGCCTGCAGAGTTGCCCGCGCTGATGGTAATGGTGCCAACAGTCGTGTTTACCGTAATGTCGTTATTGGCTACAACCGGGTCACCATTAGTATCTTTGAGAGTGACGCTGTACTGCAAATCTGTTGCGGTGCCCTCATCCACACTCGTTGCACTAACGGCCAGCTCTGCGGTAACGACAACACCATCGGCAGGGTTGCTGTCGGAACCTGTGCTGGTGTTGCCAGCAGGATCGGTAATATCAACATTTAGCTCAACGTCGGTATCGCCTGGACCTACAGGCACCTCAACAGTGATGCCGTTATCGATGTCACCTTGGGTGATCTCGTAATCGGTGATTGGGTCGCCGTTGCTGTCCAGTATCGGGTTACCGTCTTTATCGGTGGCCGTTATTTTGTCGCCCGGGGATGTAGTGCTCGGGTCGAACGTAATCTCCCCTTCAATTTTACCGCTACTGAAATCACCGGCATCGTATTTACCGTTGGTGCCCGAGCCTGGCTCGAGTTCAACGGCTACGCCCGGTGTAAGGTTATCGACTGGTTTGCTGTCATCCGTAGAGCTGGTATTGCCCGCAGGATCAGTAACCTCAACGTTCATCTCTACGTTGGTCTGACCATCCGCCACAGGGATATCAACAGTAATTCCATTATCGATATCGTCTTGCGTTACTGGGCGTTCGATAATGACGTTACCGTCCTTATCGGTGATTTTTACCGTATCGCCAACCGAGGTGTCAGGATCAAAGGTCACCGTGCCGGTAACCTTGCCATCGCTGATATCGTCGTCGTTGTACTCGCCATTTGGGCCGGAGCCAGGCTCAAGCTCTACCTCGGCCTTTGGCGTGGTATTGTCTTTCGGGTTTCGGTCAAAACCTGTGCTGCTGTTACCTGCAGGGTCGGTAACTATCGCGTTCATCTCAACGTAGGTTTGGTTAATGGCTACGGATACATCTACCTTTATACCGTTATCGATATCGCTCTGGCTGAGTTCATAGTCGTCAACGGGGGCACCATTGGCATCCGTAACCGGGTTACCGTCTTTATCGGTTACGGTTACCTTATCGCCGGGGGCTGTTGTGTTCGGGTCAAAGGTGATAGTACCTTGAACTTTACCGTCACTGGTGTCGGCTTGGCTGTACTGGCCGTTGTCGCCTGAGCCTTGCTCAAGCTCAACCTTAACGCTTGGCGTTTTGTCATCGGCCAGGTAGGGGCGCTCTGCACTTTCAGAGACCGGCGTTCCGTTGGGCTCAACACTGTTAACCGTCGCCTGAACCCGGTTGTCTTTTGCCAGCTCACTCCCGGGAACATCCACTTGCCAGGTTTTACCATCGGCATTCACTGTGGTGCTGTAATTCTGGCCATTTACGGTTACGGTAACGGTATCCCCGGCCGATACGCCGCCGCCCACGGTGCCTGTCAGCGTAATAGACTGTCCCGCTTCCGTGGCGTCCACTATGTCATCGCCGGTAATCACATCAATGGAGATGCTCAGCTTTGCGAGTTTGGAGCCTGTCTCGGGGTAGCCTTGCTCATCGTACCGAGTGCCGTCCCGCTCCGTTCCCCTCACAAAATCCTGCTGTGGCAAAGCCAATCCGAACGGGCGTAGAACCTCTTGAATTTGCGCAACGGTGACCGGCGTGTAGCCATCCGCTTCTATTATTTCGCCTATGCGCACCAGCTGAACAAAACCATGGCCCTCAGATGCGCTGCCCCCACCTGATTCCACAGGCGTAACGGGTTCCGGCTGCTCACCGGATTCAAGAGCATCAAGGCTTTCACCTTGATCGATGAGCTCCCCTCTTGCTTCGGCAGTCACTTGCTGCTCGCCCAGGAAGGTCAATTGCTGGTTGTCGCCAAAGTCCAGATCAATCCGGGCACCTTCTGCCATGATCAGGGTTTCATCAACTGCCAGCTGATCACCTACTTCCAATGCACGGCGCTCACCGTTGGCGTTTTCAGCCCAAGCTTGTCCGACCAGGGTTACAACAATTGCCAGAGTAGTCATAAGGACCTCAAAATAAAGTTACTTCAGCGTTCGCTCAAAGCGTTGGCTTTGGCACGCAATAATGGTTTCAGTATGTAAGACAAAATGGTCTTTTTGCCGGTCATGATGTCAAGTTGTGCGGTCATGCCCGGGATCACAGATAAATGCTGCGCCGAGTCTTTTGCCGTGGTTATGGCGCGCACAAGATAAAACGTGTTGTCGCGATCATCCGTTATGGTGTCGGCACTGATGTGTTCGATGGTCGCGGAAATTCCGCCATAGATGGCAAAGTCGTAAGCATGCAGTTTGATGGTTGCTGGCAAGCCTGGGCGCAGGAAGGCGATGTCTTTTGGCGCGATTTTGGCTTCAACCAACAGGCGATCGTCGCTGGGAACAATTTCAACCACTGCGTTCCCGGGCTGAACAACGCCACCGATGGTATTCAGCAGCACTCTCTGCACGGTTCCATTGACTGGCGAGCAAATTTCCGAGAGTTTTACTTTGTCTGCCAACCCGGCAACGCTCTTGTTCAAGCTGTTTAGCTGCGAACTGGCCTCACTGAGCTCGGCACGCCATTGGTTGCGCATGGAAGACTCAACCTCCAGCAACCTGGATTCGGCTTCCTGAATGCTGGCTTTTGCCTGTCGCACACGGGCAGCAGCCTGCTGACGCTCACCATCGGCAGCGGCCTGATCCCGCTGTAATCGCAGTATTTCTATCTCTGACACAGCGCCAGAAGCCAGCAGGGGTTCCGTGGCCTGCAACTCCCGCGTGGACATGCGATAGGATTGCTCTGATGCAGATGCCCGCGCCTGGGCTTCGCTCAGTTCCTGTTGCCGTTGGGCAACCTGTTCCCGGGCAACCGCCAAGCGCTCATCCAGCTCTTTCAGGATGGCCTTGTAATAGCCTTCTTCCTGCTGCAACACCTGTTCCTGCACCGGTGTTACGGCTTCGCTGTAATTCAGTTCTAACGGCTCGCTTTGGATCAGCGCCTGCAGCCGCTTCACTTTGGCGGCCAGTGCAAACGCCCGCACACTGCCTTCCTGATAACTGGCCACAAAGCGGGTTGGGTCTATGCGAACCAGCAGGTCGCCTTTGCTGACTTTGGCGCCTTCATCTACAAATACTTCTTCAATCACACCGCCATCTGCAGACTGAATAATCTGGAGTTGTCGAGACGGGATCACCTTGCCCTCACCCCGGGTGACTTCATCTATGGGTGCAAACGCGGCCCAGATAATCAAACCAATAAACGTCAAGGCTATGCCATACAGCAGGCTACGGGCGCGAAGGGTGCTTTGCAGTTCCATGGCCTGATCTGCGTCTGCAGGCCAATGCCGGGAATTGCTGCGAAACGCCGAGAAAAAAGGCCGGAACAGGCGATCAATAAAGCCTTTTCCCCGAGCACCAACGGCATCTGCCTTGCTCAAGCGCTCAAACGCCTGTTGTTCCAGCGCTTTCTGTTCCGCTTTCTCAGCAATCTTCGGGTCGTTGCTCATTGCGCCCCCCGCTGAATGCTGCCCTGCTGAAGGGCCTGAAGCACCGTTTGCTTGGGGCCATCCGCGACGATTTTCCCGGCATCCATAACAATCAGGCGATCCACCAAATCCAGCAAACTGGTGCGGTGGGTTATCAGCAATACAGTTTTGCCCTGGCCAAACTGGTTAAGACCTTTGCTGACGTGGTTCTCCAGCGTGCTATCCATGGCGCTGGTGGGCTCATCCAGCAAGAGAATACTGCTGTCTGCCATGACCGCGCGGGCCACGGCGATGGTCTGGCGCTGCCCGCCAGACAAGCGATTGCCGGCCTCCCCTACCTGCATCGACAAGCCATCGGCATGGTCACCCACCAGGCCTTTCAAGCCGGATACGTTGATGGCCTGCAAAAGGCGTTCGTTGTTGGGGTGCTCTATGCCCAGGGTAACGTTGTCGTACACAGTGCCGCTGAGTAACTGAACGTCTTGCGGGATGTAGCCAATGTTGCGGCGTAGTTCGGCGGGGTCGATCTGGCCGATATTCACGCCATCCACCAGCAGGGTGCCAGAGGTTGGGCGGTACAAGCCGAGTATGAGCTTTTCCAGAGTGCTCTTGCCTGAGCCTACACGGCCCAGAATACCCACACGCTCGCCAGCCCGAATGTGCAGAGAAACGCCTTTCAAGGCATCCCGGTCCTCACCCGGATACTGGAAAGACACATCACGAAACTCGATTTCACCGCGCAATTTGCCCCGGCTGATCAGCTGCTTGTCCGGCTCGCGATCCTGCTCGGCATCCATGATCTGTTCAACGGCGATCATGGCGGTAGCTGCCTGATGATACTGGGTAAGCAGCGAAGCGGTTTGTGACACCGGCGCCATGGCACGGGACGACAGCATATAAGCCGCAATCAGCCCGCCCTGGCTCATATCACCGTTAATCACCAGATACACACCGGTGATAATCATCGCCACCGACACCACCTGCTGAATCCAGGAAGCCCCAGCCCCTACCGACATGCCAAGCATGCGCTGTTTACCAGAACAGCCAGACAAAAACCGGGTGGATTGTTCCCAGGCGCTTTGCATACGGCTGCTGGCGTTGAAGCTTTTCAGCGTGGGTGCGGCTACCAGGCTTTCCACCAGGCCGGAGTTACGCTGGGCACTGGCCTGGCTCATGGTTTCTGATAGCTGGTGCATAGTTGCCTGCACCGAGAGCGCGTACAGAATAATGATGGTCGCGCCGATCAGCACAGGAATCACCATCACCGGGGAGATCAGGGCGATGATGACAACGAACAGCAGGAAGAATGGCAGGTCGATGAGCGCGGTTACCGTCATGGAGCCAATGAACGAGCGCACGGATTCAAACGATTGCACATTGGCTGCAAATGAGCCCACCGATTGCGGCGCATGTTCAAGCCGGGTACCCAGAATGCGCTCCATAATGCGGGCAGACAAGGTGATATCGGCACGGCTTGCGGCCAGCTCAACAAACCAGCTGCGCAGCAAACGCAACGCAAGATCGGCACAGATTATAAACAGGGCACCAAGGGCCAGTACCCAAAGGGTATCCGTGGCGTGGTTGGGCACCACCCTGTCGTACACATTCATTACGAACAGGGGCATGGTCAGGGCGAACAGGTTGATAAAGAAGGCGGCAATCAGGATGTCCCGGTACACCGGCCGGTTTGCCTTGATCACACTCCAGAACCAGTGGCCCTTATCAACCGCAGAGCCTGCCCCGGTTTTGCGCTGATCCAGACGGAAATCCGGGCGACAGTACAACGCAATACCGGTGTAGCTCTCCTTGAGGCTGGCAAGCTCCAGTTGCTCGATCTCCATATCCACATCGGGCAATCGCACCTGCGCCGCCTGCGCCTGGAGATCAATGTTTTCCAACAGGCAAGCGCGATTGCCCTCAAGCAACACAACGCAAGGAAGCAGCAGGCTGTTCAGACGCTCCAAAGGTTGGCGCACCAGCTTAACCTTCATATCGACCCGCTCCGCTGCGCGGGCAAATACCGAAGGCGACAAACGACCGTCCACCAATGGCAGCCCGGCGACCAGCGCATCGTGGCTGGTCATGGTGCCATTTTCAGCCGCAAGCCATAACAGGCAAGCGCTTAAGGGATCATTTGTCTGGTCCATAAGAGCTTTTTAAACTCACCTTCTGGTATGGGTAACGCGCACCTCAACACGACGATTCAGGGCCCTGCCCTCAGCTGTGTCGTTGGTTGCATTGGGCTGATAAGAACCTGCGCCCGAAACCAGCATCACCGTTTCATCAACGCCGCTGTCGATGAGTGCATCACGCACCGCTATGGCACGGGCCAGAGACAGCTCGCGGTTCAACGCATCGCTACCCGAACTGTCGGTGTGTCCAACAATGTTGATGGATTTAACCGTGTCGCGCTCCAACAAACGGCGCGCGAATTGCTGCAGGCGGGCCATAGCCTCGGGTTTGAACTCGGCACTGCCAATGTCAAACAGGGTGTCGCTGCCGAAGCTCAGAACTTCTTCGGTCTCTGCTGTTTCAAGGTAACGGTCAAAGCTTCTGTCGCCCTCATTGGGGAGTGTGCAGTAGCGGCTGGAGCCCGGATTCACAGAGCGATTGATATCCCCCAGATCTGGCAGCTCCTGGCTGGTTACATTCAGAGTACCTAGCAGGCGCCCCATACTATGAAGGGTTTGCAGGCGATTAATTTCCAGATCATAGGTGCCGTTGATGTAGGCACGTTCGGCCTGGAAAAACTCGTTTTCAGAATCCAGCACATCCAGTAAAGAGCGACGCCCTATGTCAAATTGTTCACGATAAGCGCCAAGCACCCCTTCCGCTTTCTCGCGGTGGGCTTCGAGGGAGTCCAACTTAACCTGCAAGTTAAGCACATCGCCGTGGGCAATGGTTGCTGTCTGGCGCAAATCAACGCAGGTTTTATCCCGCATGCTCTCTGCCAGGCTTATCCGGCGGTCCGCCGCACGTTCTGCCGCCCGGTCACTGCCACCGCGGTACAGGTTGTAGCGCGCACGCAATTCGATAACCGTGTCGCCGCCGTACGAATCGGGGTCTGTGCGCCTGTCAAAACTGTTGTTGTTTTTATAAACACCATGGCGGGCGCCCAGTTCGAGTGTGGGATAACGGCCCGACTTGGCCTCGCCATAGGAAGCCTCGGATGCCTGAATTTCCTCAAAAGCAGCAAACAATGCCGGGTTGTTGGCATACACTGTTGTGAGAACCTGCCACAAATCCTCTGGCACCCGCTCTGCTTGCACTTCAAAGGGGCTTAACTCCTCAGCCGGAAAGCGCCCAACCAGGCGCTGAAAACGCGCGGTTACGCTCTGCAGGTTGGCAATCTCGGTCATCAAATTGGAACGGGCAAGAGACAAACGCCCATCTATCTGCTTCAAGTCGGCCCGGTTACTGACACCTTGGGCGGCGCGTTCACTAACATGGCGCTGCACCCGCTGGTGGTTGGCCACGTTTTGCTGCGCCAGGGCAACCAGTTCCCGGTGCCTGAGAACACTCAGGTAAACCTCAGAGGCCTCAAGCGCCTTGGTTTCAGCCTCATCCAGCAGCTCGTAATAACGGGCTCGACTACTGTGTTCGGCCCTGGCTACGGCATTGCGCACCCGAAACCCGTCAAACAGCATTTGCGTGAGCGATACTTCAGCATAATTGCGGCTAAAGCTGCCCCGACCATCAAATTCACGATCCCCCATACCAACAGAGCCATTCAAATCCAACGAAGGCAAGTATCCACCGAAGGCTTCCCGTTGGTCGTGAGTAGAAGCCTGAAAGGCGTTCAGACGAATCTGCAACTCAGGATTGGTGTCAAGCGTTTCTCTCACAACACTCAAAAGATCATCTTGTTGCACTGTTGCTGCTGCAACGGTTGCGGAATAACTCAAAGAAACTGCAAGGGCTAATTTCGCGAGAGAGGGAGTTCTGGCCATAATGTCCTCAAGGCAACCGGTACAGGCCACAGACCTGAAACGAATGAATTATTACGCTGGCTTTTCTTGGGGTTTGCAGACGCTGGACAGAGGCGAGCATGGTAGAAAGCTTGGAGCACACCCGAGCCTGACAGCACCCAACTCAAAGCTGCGAGTTATAAAATCTGCGTTACCCAAGCCTACCCCCCAGGATGGAGAGAACTTGTGATTGGAGGCCAAAACCTGTGCTCGCAGGTAAAACTTTTACCAGCAATCGCCCTGAGTCAAAAGCACTCCAAGCCAGCCAGCGTGCATGTTGTAGACTTGTTGATTGCAGAAGCAGTGCACTACATACTGTGTCTACCTAAAGATAGGTAGACACATATAAAAGCCTCCGCGGAGCCGGGCGGCAGTCATTCAGAAGGATGAAGATGGAGACGCTTGAAGATAGACGAATTCTGGTTGTCGACGATGAAGAAGCAGACCGCATGCTACTTACCGCCTATCTTCAACGGCACGGCTGTAGATTATTCTATGCGATGGATGGCTTGGACGGCATCGAAAAAGCCCGTGCTCTGCAACCCGACCTGATTCTGATGGATTCGGAGATGCCTCGCTGCACAGGCCAGGACGCCTGCAAAATAATCACGCAGGACCCGCGCACAAACCACATCCCCGTAATTTTTATCTCCGGCATGACCTCGCCAGAGCACCGAGTCAGAGGGCTACTTGCGGGTGCTGTTGACTACATCAACAAACCCTTTGACTTTAACGAGGTAAAACTGCGGCTGGCCATACATCTGAGGCAGAAGCCTCCTGCACCAGCCAGCAGGGGGGAAGGCAAACCCGAAACAGCTTCGGTCAGTAACCGGGATGTCATTGTGTTTCACTCCACACGCACGCACCTGCTGAAATCATTGTCTGAAACGCCCACAATGAAAGAGCTGGAAAAACTGACAGGAACCAACAGCAAGCACTTGAATACAGCATTCAAGGCCTGCGCCGGCGTGACGGTGTACGAGTATCTTAGGGAAGAACGCATGAAGGAGGCCCGGGGGTTACTGCAACGCACAAACCTGCCCGTGAAAGACATTTCACTTCAGGTTGGGTTTACGGATAGCGGAAACTTTGCCACCGCATTCAAAGACCGGTTCGGGCTAACACCCAGAGAATTTCGACAGCAGCACAGCTGACTTCAGGGAAGTTATTTTTTGAATTATAACCGCCGAATAAACACGCTTACTACAATTATCGCCTCGCTATTTTTTGTTCTATCATCCGCGGCACTGGCAAACACTGCGCCCAGCCAAAGCCCGGTTATAGATCTGGCAAGCACAGCGGATAGTAAAGAGCTTATAGGTGCGATGCTGGCAATTCCCAGGCTCAGTAATGTTCAAAGCCTCAGCGACGCTCTGATACACACCGACTGGATTCAGCCCGACAACGACAACCTGGCCGCCCCTCGTCAACACAGTACAATCTGGCTAAAGGCTTCGTTACACAACAGTAGTGAACACCCGCTCATACGCTGGCTGGTATTAGAGCCATGGAGAATGAACCGGGTAGACGCGTACTTTCTTGACCCAAACACTCAAAAAACTCTCTGGCAGAAGGCCACAGGGCTTGCCATTTCTTTACAGGATCGCGCTGTAAAAAATGGTAAAACCATAATTCCGGTGCAGCTCAACGCAGGCGAAACCCAACAACTGTTTATTAAGATTTATAGTGACAGCCTTCCCTTTGTCAGCGTAAAAAGCTGGGAGCCAGTCTCTTATTCACAGAGCATCAATCAAAACCGGATATTCCAGGCCGCACTGTTTGCAGGCATTCTCACTCTACTGGTGGTTCTGATACTCCAGTTCAACGCTGGTTTTTTGTTGACCGGTTTATGGTTGTTATCCGGATTTATTGTGGAAGCTGAAAAAGACGGTTTTTTCAGCAATTATTTGCTGACGTTTCTCCAAAACTACTCGATAAATCTGAGAGTTTCTACAGCAGTATTCACATCACAATTGTTCTTAGCGGCATCAGTTTTCCTGCTGGGCTTTAACAAACATCGCTTCTGGCGTAGGTTTCTCATCCTGACCGCCCTCTCAATGCCCATCATTGCCAGCCTCACTTTTGTACTCGATGGTGTTGCTATCCGGCAACTGGGCACTGTGATTATGATTGCGTACCTCGCAGCCTGGCTGTTTCTGGTAGCGCCTGTTTTACGCGCGTCGCGTTCAGAGCCAGCAAAGCTACTGCTTTTGCTACTGCTGTCCATTTATTGGACCACCACCACGCTCGCGCTGTTAAAGTATATCTTCAACTTTGACTACACCACTGCCTCTACATTTACACGAATTTCTATCGAAATCATGGTCGCAGTTGCTTTAATACTGACATTCAATTGGCAGCAAAAAAACCGGCTGAGCACTGCTGAGAAAACGCTAAAAGAACAAGAGTCCGAGTACCTGCGCACCTTGGAACGAGCAGTCGCAAGCCGCACAGAAGAGTTAAACACCGCTCTTGAAACTGCCAAAAAGGCCAGCACGGCAAAGGTGAATTTCCTGGGGCAAGTCACCCACGATTTAAGATCGCCATTAACCGCCATTCTGGGTTATGCCCAGCTCCAGGCGGGTGGAGTGGTGGCTGCCGAAAAAGCAACGAAGGTCATCCAGGACCGGGCGCTCTACATGAAAGACCTGATCGATGGGCTGGTCGACTACGCCCATGACGTATCGGCAGATGATGATGCGCTTCAAGATATCTATCTTCTGGCGTTTATCGACAACCTGGTCAATCACGCCCACATTATCGCCGGCAATCAAAATAACCAGTTTCAGCTCAAGATTGAAACAGACCTGCCAACGGTCATACGCTGCAGCAACAAGCAGCTACAGCGCATTTTGCTCAACCTTCTGGACAATGCCTCGAAATACACCAGCGAAGGCAGTTTTTCTCTGTCTATTGCAGTTGCAAACACTTCAGGCCAGGAACAATCACTGATCTTCCGTGTAAGCGATACCGGGCGGGGAATACCAGCCGACGTTCTCAAAAATATCTACACCCCCTTTTACCAAAGCTCAGAAAGCAACCCAGGCGCCGGCCTTGGCTTGGCAATCTGCTTTGAGCTCACAGAAAAACTTGGCGGCACCCTTGAGCTAGAAAGTGAGCCAGGCAAAGGCACTACAGCTACTTGCACAATTCCCTATATAGCCGGCGATGAGCAACTTGCTGCGACATCTCTTGCAGCGGTACAGGATTTATTGCCTAAATTTGACGCCCAGGGCCAGATAGCCTGGATTGTGGATGACTCTCAAGCAATTCGCGACGCACTGGATGAGGAGTTCTCTGATATGGGCTTTGAGGTAAAACTCTTCACAACTGCTGAGGCATGCGTAGAAGCCGCCGCAAACCCTAATGGCGTACCTTCGATCATTAGTACTGACTACCGCTTACCGGGTGCCTCTGGCGAAGACGTACTCCTAGCCGCACGCTCCCAATGGCCAAATCTGCCAGTGGTACTACTCTCAGGTACCCTCAACAGCAATCCACGACGAGAAGAAAACAGCACCGAACGCTTCAATGCTTACCTGTCCAAACCCGTCGACCGGCTGGAACTGCGTATGACAGTGTCGGAACTCTGCACCCTGACGTCAGAGTAATGCCTGATACCTATGCCAATTCGGGCCATCGCTCGATTTAGTCGCCTTCATTATCCGCAAGTTTAAAAGTTTTCAGGTATCTCAAATTCGAAACTTGCTCCACCAGAACTCAACAAAGACTTCGAGCTATCGGTCGATCAAATATTCGGCTCTCCTGATACAGAATTTTACCTCACGCTTGAGCCCCACATCGGCTATTACTCATAGGGCAATACCAACCCAATACACCGGCTAAATAGTTTTCCTGATAGAATCGGCAATTCGAATAGCCCGTTTGAACGTATCGTTCAGGCCACGAGCTTTGCTTTGAAGGTTGGCCAAACACGGGGCCAGATTTGGGTGCTACAAGCCCGAGTCTGTAGCACTCTTGTAGCACCGAGACCCTAAAAACGGGCAGAATTGAGCAATAAATGATCAAAAACGCAGCTTCAGAAAACCTCCAAAACCACCCCTCAACCCCTGCAAACACTGGGCTTGAGCCATCCCGGCGCTTTTGCGTCGCGCCGATGATGGATTGGACCACCCCGCATTACAGGTACCTTGCCCGTCTGCTCAGCCAGCACACCCTGCTCTACACCGAAATGGTCACCACCGGTGCGCTGATCCACGGGGATACTGAACGGTTTTTGCGCCATGATCCTGCGGAGTACCCTTTGTCCCTGCAGCTTGGCGGCAGTAATGCGAAGGATCTCGCCCATTGTGCGCGGCTTGCGGAAGATTTTGGCTTCAGCGAGGTAAACCTTAACGTTGGCTGCCCCAGCGACCGGGTTCAGAACAATATGATTGGCGCCTGCCTGATGGCGCAACCTGATAAGGTGGCAGAAGCCGTCAGGGCAATGATTGAAGCAACTCGCCTTCCGGTTACAGTTAAACACCGTATAGGCATTAACGGCCGCGAATCCTGGGAAGACCTGTGTGAATTTGTAGACAAAGTCTCCGCTGCCGGATGCCGCACTTTCATTGTTCATGCCCGCATTGCGATTCTCGAAGGGCTCAGTCCGAAGGAAAACCGGGATGTTCCGCCGCTGAAATACGATTGGGCATACCAACTGAAGCAAAAATATCCGCACCTTGAGATCATTATCAACGGCGGCATAAAGACCTTCGAAGAATGCCATGAACACCTGAAATATACAGACGGCGTAATGCTCGGCCGGGAGGCTTACCACAACCCCTGGCTTCTGGCAGGCGTGGATTCAGCATTCTTTGGCGCTGAGCCCCCTGCAAGGTCGCGCCACGATGTACTCAGAGCCATGTACCCGTTTATTGAGAGTGAACTGAAGCGCGGTGTATTCCTTGGCCATATGTCCCGACATTTTCTTGGGCTTTTTCATGGCATGCCCGGTGGTCGCCAATTCCGCCGATACATCAGCGAAAACGCCCATAAGTCTGGTGCAGGCCTGGAGGTGATTCAGGCCGCACTGGAGAAGGTTCCAGAGTCGCAGCAGCCAGTGCCAACGGAAACCGCAATCCGCGCCTGATCGAATTCTTAAGGTTCTATTACCGCAACCTTACCTTTTGCTGTCTTGTTCCTGCCTTTGCAGCCCGTTATTGTAGAAGCATTACCCCGCATCCGGGATTTGGATGTGCCTACAAAAACATCAATCGGGACGACGTTACGAATGACCAACAAGCTTGACCAACTGAAAACCATGACCACGGTAGTGGCAGATACAGGTGATATTGATGCTATCGCCCAATGGCGCCCCGAGGATGCCACAACAAACCCCTCGTTGTTACTGAAAGCAGCTGCCTCCAATGCTTACCGCCCCATGCTGGAAAAGGCCGTGACCATGGCTCGCAAGCAAGCGAGTTCAGATGCCGAGCAGTTAACCCTGGCCACCGACATGCTCGCCGTTCTGGCAGGCCAGGAAATACTCAACCTTATACCGGGTGTGGTTTCTACAGAAGTTGATGCACGTTTATCATTTGACACCGAAGCCACGCTCAAGCGAGCCCGTAGACTTATAGCGCTTTATGATCAGCAGGGAGTGGATACAAGCCGGGTTCTTATCAAGGTAGCAGCTACCTGGGAAGGAATCCGCGCTGCAGAGATACTTGAGCAAGAAGGCATTCGTTGCAACCTTACGTTGCTGTTCTCGTTTGTTCAGGCGGTTGCCTGTGCACAGGCCGGCGCCTTCCTGATTTCGCCATTCGTTGGGCGCATACTGGACTGGCACCTCGCCAACAGTGGTCGCGACCACTTCCCTGCTGCCGAAGACCCTGGAGTGCTCTCGGTCACGCGAATCTACAACTATTATAAGGCAAATGGCTTCAATACCGTGGTTATGGGTGCCAGCTTCCGTAATATTGGAGAAATCGAAATGCTGGCCGGCTGCGACCGACTGACAATAAGCCCTGCATTGTTGCAGGAGCTACAAGATGATCAGGGAAGCCTGGAACAGAGGCTATCAGCCACCGGGGCCAGCTCAACCGACGGCTTTGGCTTTCTGGATGAGAAGCGCTTTCGCTGGGAGTCCAATGAAGACGCCATGGCTACCGAAAAGCTGGCAGACGGCATTCGCCGTTTTGCCATCGACCAGATTGAGCTGGAAAACCGGGTGCGCCAACTGGCCTCTGAAGCGGCCTGACCCAATGCACTTCCAAGGCAATCCCAGTGTGGTTTTAATACACCAGAATAATTGTGGCAAATTATGATTGAAAGCCTTAAAAAGCTGTTTAGTGTGCCGAAAACGGAGCATCATAAACCCGATGAGCACCAGCTTGCGATCGCTGCAACCGCTTTGATGGTGCAGCTTTCACGGGTGGATAGCGAGCAGGATGAACGAGAACTGCAGGCGATCATTGATTGCGCCATAAAAACTCACCAACTAACACGGGAAGAAGCGGAAGACATCCTGAACACTGCTCTGAACCATGCTGAGGACGCCACCTCACTTTATGAGTTTACCGGGCAGATTAACGAGGCGCTGGACCAGGACGCAAAACAAATACTGCTGGAGAACATCTGGCAGGTTGCGCTGGCGGATGACCGCATCGATAAATACGAAGAACACCTTATTCGCCGTATCGCCGACTTGCTCCACCTTAACCACCGGGAGTTCATGCAGGCACGGCACAAGGCAGAGAGCGCACGCTCTTAATCTGCCGAACAAAAAGGAGACCGCATGCTAGCCATTCTTCACCCTAACACCCCTTTGGATAGTGAAGCCTATCTCCAGACCATGCATTATCTGGAGCACCTCCCGGGCGTGTCTGTTCGGGTACATGAGATTCAGGGAGTCAGCCAGCGGCTGACTGAAATATACCTGCTGGGGGACACCAAGCCCCTGGATAAAGAGGATATCGAAGCCCTGCCGGCTGTTGAGCGGGCGGTTCGAATATCCGACGATTACCGGATTCTGGGGCGCCACCGGGATGATAACCGTCAAACCGGTTTCAGCTATAACGGTGTCGATTTCAATCAATCCAACCTCAATATTTTCGCCGGTCTTTGCGCTGTTGATATTCCAGAACATGTTGAAATGATGCTGAAAGCGCTGGAAGAGAACGGCCAGGTCTGTACCCGCATGGGCGCCTACAAGCCCCGCACTAACCCCTATTCATTCCAGGGACATGGCAAGGGCTGCCTGCCCTGGGTGTTTGAAAAAGCCGGCAAACACGGCATCAAAGTGGTTGCCATGGAGATTACCCATGAAAGTCATATTGATGAGATAGACAACTGCCTCGAAAAACTTGGCCGCCCAACCGGCGTTATGCTTCAGGTAGGCACCCGCAATACTCAGAACTTTGAACTACTGAAAGCCATTGGCCGGCAGAGCACCTATCCGGTTCTGCTCAAGCGGGGGTTCGGCATTACTCTGAACGAATCCCTGAATGCGGCGGAATATCTGGCCAGTGAAGGCAACGCAAACGTTATTTTCTGTTTGCGTGGTATGAAAACCGAAGCCGGCCAGCCGCACCGCAACATGGTGGATTTTGCCCATGTGCCAGCGGTTAAGAGGCTTACGCGTATGCCGGTCTGCGTGGACCCGTCCCACTCTGTTGGCACACGGGAAAAATCCCCGGACGGTATCCTGGACGTAATGCACGCGACCGCACAAGGAGTGATCGCAGGAGCCAACATGGTGCTGGTGGACTTCCATCCAAAGCCGGAAAAAGCTTTGGTAGACGGGCCCCAGGCATTGCTTATGAACGAACTGCCGGCCTACCTCGAAGATATACAGTTGTGCCACGACACCTGGAAAAAGCGCCAGGCCATTTACCAACGTCTTAAAGGTGAAACGCCGGCATGATCGTCTACGGACATCGGGGGGCAAAAGGTGAAGCCCCGGAAAACACCCTGCCCGGATTCAGGCATGCTCACAGGCAGGGTGTGAGGCATTTTGAGCTCGACATTGTGCTATCAAAAGATGGCAAGCCAGTGCTGGTGCACGATCTTACGATTGACCGAACTACCGACCAGAAAGGCGAGGTTGCCCAATACACAGCCGCAGAGCTTGCCGCTATGGACGCCCGAAGAAACACCAGCCCGTGGCCGGAGAGGGCTGGGATTCCCTCTCTTGAAGACTTGCTGGAAACATTCGACGACCTTGAGCATTTACAGCTGGAGGTAAAAACCGATAGCCGCGCCAGGCTGAACGTCCTTTGCAACCGGCTAACGGAAATTATCCAACACCGGAATCTCTACCAAACAGCAGCGATTACGTCAGCGGACACCTGGTTTTTGAAGGAAATACGCAGAAGAAACAAACGCATTCGCACCGGGCTGGTTACAGAGCGTCGCTTTCCAAGGCCCCTTGGCCTGGCCACGCGCCTTGGCTGCGACTACCTGTGCATCAACTGGAAGCTGTGTTCGCCAGAATTGGTGGAAAATGCACGACGCAAGGAAATGCATGTGTCCTGCTGGACAGTAAACCGCATCCAGGACATGCTTCGGCTTGAAGCCATGGGGGTGGACAGCGTTATAACAGACTACCCGACAAGCACGCGCATGTTTTTTGATAACCGTGCACAGGCCTCGCTATCGCTGCCTGAACGCAACGAATTACCGGCAGGCAATGAGGGGTTACCCGCCGGCTAACCCTGAACCGGTCAGAATATCCGGTTCAGGCCATTCAACGCTGCGACGCGATAGGCTTCCGCCATGGTCGGGTAGTTGAAAGTTGTGTTAATGAAGTAGTTCAGTGAGTTAGCCTCACCCTCCTGGTTCATGATCGCCTGGCCGATGTGGACGATTTCAGCTGCTTGGTCACCGAAGCAGTGAATGCCCAGGATCTGCCGGGTTTCACGGTGAAACAGGATTTTCAGCATACCCACCGCTTCGCCGGTAATCTGAGCCCGGGCAAGATCCTTGAAGAACGCCTGGCCCACCTCGTAAGGCACCTTGGCTTCCGTCAGCTCACGCTCGGTTTTACCCACGGAACTGATCTCCGGAATCGTATAAATGCCCGTGGGCACATCCGTCACAAACCGGAAGTAGTCGTCCTGCACTATGTCCGAAGATGCTGAGCGGCCCTGGTCATAAGCGGCACTGGCCAGGCTTGGCCATCCGATTACGTCCCCGGCAGCATAGATATTCTCCACCTCAGTGCGGTAGTGCTCATCTACGGCCACCTGACCCCGGCTGTTCGGCGTCAAGCCCACGTTTTCAAGCCCCAGGCCATCTGTATTACCACTTCGGCCATTACACCAGAGAAACGCATCTGCACGGATTTTCTTGCCGGATTCCAGTGATAGAACCACGCCATGGTCATCACCGTCCACTGAGGAGTACTCCTCGTTATGGCGCACCAGAACACCGTTATTACGCAGGTGGTAACTCAGAGCATCCGAGATTTCATCATCCAGAAATGACAGCAAACGGCTGCCCGGGTTGATCAAATCCACCTTCACACCCAGGCCCGAAAAGATAGATGCGTATTCAGAACCGATAACCCCGGCACCGTAAATAATCAGCGTGCGGGGTGTGTGCGAGAGGTTGAGTATGGTGTCTGAGTTGTAAATTCTATGGTGACGGAAGTCCAGATCAGGTGGTAAATATGGGCGTGAGCCCGTCGCAATAACAGCCTGTTTGAAATGCAGAATCTCAACAGATTTGTTCCCGCGAACTTCCAGCCGGTTCTTGTCCAGAAATGAAGCGCGCCCGTTGATCAGGTCTACCCGGTTGCGGGAATAGAACTGGGTTCTCAGTTTTACCTGCTTACCAATAACCTTCTGTGCGCTCTGTAACACTCGGGGAAACGAGAACCAGCGGGGCTCTCCGATGTCCCGGAACATCTGGTTGGTATTAAAGGTAATGATCTGTTTGACTGAGTGACGCAAAGCCTTGGAAGGAATCGTGCCCCAATGGGTGCAGTTGCCTCCCACTGTGGGCTTGTCTTCAACGATAGCAACACGCTTGCCATGCTTCGTCGCATTCATTGCCGCACCTTCACCTGAAGGCCCGGCACCGATAACGACGACGTCGTAATGATGTTCTGCCATTCGCGCAGTAACTCCTTATCTACGTCGTGAAAAGTAGTCGTAATTATTCAATAATTTGCCAGCGTTTACTGTTTTATACCTGGCTTGGAAGCATCGTAAGCCAGATCGTCGACTGCTACGGCTTCTGAAGCCACACGCTGATTTTCTTCCTCACATTTCTGAGTATTGCCACCGCAAATGTCACACGAGGAGCTGATGCCAAGAGCACCAATACCACCACAGGTACCACTGATTGGCTTACGCCCGAAAATGACGCCAACCGACATGCCGGCAACCAGCAAAACCACAATCAACAAAACCAGAAGAAAGATACCCATGTTGCCCGCCTCCTACTGAGTAACGTAGGACGAAAACGCCGGAGTCTGATGCGACTCGAACCCGTTTGCCGTCCGAATAATAAAATAGGCAGGAATATTCTCCCGCGTTGCGAGCGCATTCGCCCGCTCATAACCCATCACTGTAAAACCAGTAGCCAGTGCATCCGCTGTCATGCTGTCTTCAGCAATTACCGTAACAGAAGCCAGATGGTGCGAAATCGGCTGTCCAGTTTCAGGGTCTATTGTATGGGATAAACGACGCCCTTCCGATTCGTAATAGTTACGATAGTCGCCGGAAGTGGCCATCGCCTTCGACGGTAAAGTAACGATTCGGTTTACGGAGTGCTCTTCACCCTCTGCAGGTTGCTCGATGGCTAACCGCCAAACACTGCCGTCAGGCTTTTGCCCCTGAGTACGCACCTCACCTCCTATTTCTACGAGATAGGCCTTGATACCTTCACTATCAAGGTAGCGGGCAACAACATCTACTCCGTAGCCTTTGGCGATTGCTGAAAGGTCAATATACTGGGGCAAAGAAGCTTTTACAGCGGGCGGATCTGCCTGAAGTGAGAGATTCTCAAAACCTGTTGAAGCGAGGGCGCGGGCAAGCTCTTCGTCAGAAGGAACTTCTACAGGACGGGCATCCGGCCCGAAACCCCAGAGATTGACCACTGGCCCAATGGTTATATCGAAGGCTCCCTCAGTCAACCGCGAAATCTCTGCAGATCGGGACAGCACTTCGTATAGTGGGTCGGATACTGGTATCCAATCCGATTGATCTTCAAGGCTGTTCAGCCTGGACAGTTCAGAGTCGTCCCTCCAGGTCGACATGGACGCATCCACACCGTCAAGCGCTTCGTCGATACCTTGCGCCAGCGCCTCAAGTCTCTGGTGATCTTCCGCCAAGACAACACTGATATGGTAACTGGTACCAAATACAGGCCCGGATATTTCCCAGATTTCTTCATCCGGCTGAAATGAGCAACCCGCCAGGGCCACCAGTACCAGCATCATAAAGATGCTGGCAAAGGCCGCCCGGGCGGGTTCAAAGATACTGGATGTCATATAAAAGGTTTAACCCCCGAAGTCATCCAGCATGATGTTCTCTTCTTCAACGCCCATATCCTTCAGCATCTTGATTACGGATGCGTTCATGATTGGGGGCCCGCACATATAGTACTCACAATCTTCCGGAGCAGGATGATCCTTCAGATAGTTTTCGTAGAGCACGTTGTGGATGAAGCCCGTAGGGCCTTCCCAATTGTCTTCAGGCTGTGCGTCGGAGAGAGCAACATGCCATTCGAAGTTGTCATTCTCTTCGGCAAGCATGTCGAAGTCTTCCACGTAAAACATCTCGCGGACACTCCGGGCACCGTACCAGAAGCTGATCTTGCGCTTGGAGTTCAAACGCTTGAGCTGATCGAAGATGTGGGAGCGCATGGGCGCCATGCCCGCACCACCACCAATGAACACCATTTCGGCTTCGGTTTTCTTGGCAAAAAACTCACCAAACGGCCCCATCACCGTAACCTTGTCGCCTGGCTTCAGCTTGAACACATAGCTGGACATGATGCCCGGGTTATGGTCAGTACCAGGAGGAGGAGTCGCGATCCGGATATTGAACTTGAGAACACCCTTCTCTTCCGGATAGTTTGCCATGGAATAGGCGCGCACGGTCTCTTCTTTGTTGATCGTTTTGTAGCGCCAGATATCGTGCTTGTCCCAGTCGCCATGGAACTCTTCCTCGATATCGAAATCCTTGAAGTCGATTTCGAAAGGACCGCACTCCAATTGCACATAACCGCCAGCGCGGAAGTCCACTTCCTCGCCTTCCGGCAACTTGAGTACCAGTTCTTTGATAAAGGTGGCCACGTTGTGGTTGGAGACAACCTCACATTCCCACTTCTTAACGCCGAAGAACTCTTCCGGCACCTCAATCTTCATATCCTGCTTGACCGGTACCTGGCACGACAAGCGCCAGCCTTCCTTCTCTTCACGGTTCGTGAAGTGTGTCTTCTCCGTCGCCAGCATGGCGCCGCCACCCTCAAGCACCTTGCACTTGCACTGTGCGCAGGTGCCGCCGCCGCCGCAGGCAGAAGACAGGAAAATGCCGCTGCCAGCCAGGGTGCCCAGCAGTTTGTCGCCGGCTTCCGTTTTCACGGTGTGTTCCGGGTCATCATTGATTTCGATGGTCACTTCACCGGTGCTTACCAGTTTGGATCTCGCCGCGAGGATGATCGCGACAAGCGCCAGAACGATAACGGTGAACATGACCACGCCGAGTATTATTTCTGTATACATGGTCTCGCCTTTTCGTTAAACCGAATCACCGGGTGAATTACAGGGAAATCCCTGAGAAGGACATAAAGCCAAGGGACATCAAACCAACGGTAATGAAGGTGATACCCAGGCCACGGAGCCCGTCTGGAACGTCACTGTACTTCAGCTTTTCACGGATACCTGCCAGAGCAACGATCGCCAAAGCCCAACCCACACCAGCACCAAAGCCATAAACCACACTTTCACCGAAGGTGTAATCCCGCTCCACCATGAACAGTGCCGCACCAAGAATCGCGCAGTTCACAGTAATCAGGGGCAAAAACACGCCCAGTGCGGAGTAAAGTGCTGGAATATATTTGTCCAGAATCATTTCCATGATTTGAACAATGGCAGCGATAACACCTATGTAGGTAATCAGGCCGAGGAAGCTCAGATCTACATCAGGCAAACCGGCCCAGGCCAGAGCGCCTTCCCGCAGTATGTTGTTGTAGATCAAGTTGTTGACCGGCACGGTCAGCGTGAGAACCACAACAACGGCAATGCCAAGACCCGTCGCAGCTTCTATCTTCTTGGAAATAGCGAGGAACGTGCACATCCCCAGGAAGAACGCGAGTGCCATGTTCTCAATGAAAATTGCCTTGAGAAGCAGGCTGATATAATGCTCCATCAGAAGGCCTCCTTATGGGTATGGCGGGACATTTTGTAGTCCTCTTCTTCTACCTGCTCAGGCATCCAGGTACGCAAACCCCAGATAGCCAGACCAATAATGAAGAAAGCGCTTGGCGGCAGCAGAAGCAGGCCGTTGGTGATGTACCAGCCACCCTCGTTAACCGGCGATAACAGGGTTACACCGAACAGGGAACCCGCGCCCAGCAGCTCGCGGAAAAACGCTACGAACAGCAGCATTACCGAGTAGCCCACGCCGTTGCCTACACCGTCTACGAAGCTCAGCCAGGGGCCGTTCTTCATGGCGAAGCCTTCGGCACGCCCCATAACAATGCAGTTGGTGATGATCAAACCAACGAATACCGAGAGCTGCTTACTGATTTCATAGGCATAAGCTTTCAGTATCTGGTCAACCACAATAACCAGAGAAGCAATAATGGTCATCTGTACGATGATCCGGATGCTGCCCGGGATCTGGGTTCGAACCAGCGATACAGCCAGGTTGGAAAATGCGGTAACCGCAATAACTGACAGGCACATAACAATGGTGACGTTCATGCTGGTGGTTACAGCCAGCGCAGAACAGATACCAAGGATCTGCAGCCCGATCGGGTTGTTGCTGAATATCGGTTCGAAAAGAACCTGCTTGGCGGACATTTCAGACATGATCAGACCTCCCCTTCACGAAGTTTCTTGAGGAACGGTGCGTAACCCCGCTCACCCAGCCAGTAGTTGACCAGATGTTGCACACCGCGACTGGTCAGGGTTGCGCCAGAAAGTGCGTCAACCTTGTGCTGCTTGTCAGGTGTATTGGCGCCCACCCCACCTTTAACCAGGCGAATCTGAGGCTCTGTTTTATCCTGATCGTAAAGCTCTTTGCCAACCCACTGTGATTTCCAGCGTGGGTTATCCACTTCACCACCCAAGCCCGGTGTTTCTGCGTGGGCATAGAAGCCAAGGCCTTCGATCGTATTCAGGTCACCCTCAAGAGACACAAAGCCATACAGCGTCGACCAGAGACCATAACCATGAACCGGCAGTACCACACGCGTCATCTCACCGTTTTCGCTCAAGGTGTAAACCTTGGCAATGTTAGGACGGCGTTTGATACCAGCCTTGTCGTCAGATGACGGAATCTTGGAAGACATCTTGGGGTCTGAGGCGGCTTTGTACATGTCGTATTTCATGGGATCGTTTACATCCACGAAAGACGGTTCTACATAGTCACCGGTATCCAGATCTACCAAGCGCACATCAAACCGGGAAAAAACGCTCTCGATTTCATCAGCGCCGGCTCCGTTCGGCAGCATACCTGCCGCCGCCAGAATGTTGGTTTTGATGTCCAGATTCTGATTCTTGATCTGGGCCGGGCGAAGCACTACCGCAGCGGTTGAAACCACTACGGAGAACACGATACTCAGTACCAGAGCAACAAGCAGCGTTCTGGAGACAGTTTCTTTAGCCTTAGCCACGAGCGAGCCTCCGTTTAACGTTTGCCTGAACCACGTAGTGATCCATGAGCGGGGCAAAAAGGTTAGCGAACAGAATCGCCAGCATGATGCCTTCCGGGAACGCCGGGTTAACAACCCGAATCAGAATCGTCATAACACCTACCAGAATACCGAAGCACCAGCGACCAGTGTTAGTCATTGCTGCTGAAACCGGGTCGGTTGCCATGAACATCATGCCGAAAGCGAAGCCACCCATAACAAGGTGCCAATGGGCCGGAACTGAGAACATGGGGTTGGTTTCGGAGCCGATAACGTTCATGAGGACAGCCGTACCAATCATGCCGATCAGCACACCGCCGACAATTCGGTAGCTGGCAATCCGCATGCCCACCAGAACCAGGCCACCGATAAGCACAGCCACTGTGGAGGTTTCACCCATGGAACCCTGAATGGAGCCCATGAAAGCGTTCATCCAGCCAATGTTGCTTTCCAGGGCCTCAAGGCCACCACTCGCTGCCCAGCTCAAAGCAGTTGCGCCGCTGAACCCGTCAACAGCAGTCCATACTGTGTCGCCCGAGATCTGCGCCGGATAGGCAAAGTACAGGAATGCGCGCCCTGTCAGCGCCGGGTTCAGGAAGTTTTTGCCGGTACCACCGAACACTTCCTTACCGATCACCACACCGAAGGTAATACCCAGTGCAACCTGCCACAAAGGTATGGTTGGCGGGCAAATCAATGCGAACAGGATAGAGCTTACAAAGAAGCCTTCGTTCACTTCATGCCGACGTACGGTGGCGAACAGGACTTCCCATATGCCGCCAACTATAAAGGTAACCGCATAAACAGGGATGAAGTAAGCCATCCCGTAAACGAAGTTGTCCCAGATACCAGCACCCGCTCCGGTTACTGCAAGAGCCTGAATGAAGGCAGTGCGCAACCCGCCGTCACCAATCAGGGCGTCCGGATTCGACGCCAGGAAGTTGTTGGCTTGAAAGCCAATATTCCACATACCAAAGAACATCGCCGGGAACGCACACAACCAAACGGTGATCATGATGCGCTTAAGATCTACCCCGTCGCGCACATGCGAGGTTGTAGAGGTTACCGAGCTAGGCGTGTAGAAAATAGTATCGGCAGCTTCGTACAATGCATACCAGCGCTCGTACTTCCCGCCCTGCTCAAAATGATGCTCGATTCCATCGAGAAACTGTCTGATAGCCATCGTGTTAGCCCTCGATCTCGATTCGGGTCAGGTTCTCACGGAGAATCGGACCGTATTCATATTTACCCGGGCACACAAAGGTGCACAGCGCCAGATCTTCTTCTTCCAGTTCCAGAGCGCCGAGCTTCTGAGCCATTTCGGTGTCCCCTACAATCAGTGCTCGCAGCAACTGGGTTGGCAGGATATCCAGAGGCATCACCTTCTCGTAGGCACCCACTGGCACCATGGCACGCTCACTGCCGTTGGTGGTGGTGGTGAAGTCGAACTTCTTTCCACCAAACAGCTTGGAGAGGTAGATATTCAGAACAGAGAACTTGTTGAGACCCGGGGTCAGCCACCCCATGAAGTATCGCTTGTTGCCCTCTTCCAGTATCGATACCTGGTTTGCAAAGCGACCCAGGTAAGCACAAGGGCCTTCACCGCGGCGACCACCGAACACGGAACCGGAAATCGGGCGAACATCACAGTCTGTGGCTACTTCGCCATCAAGAAGTTCTGCCAGACTGGCGCCGAGACGGGTACGCACCAAACGCGGCTTCAGGGCCTTGGGGCCACCAAGCGCAACAATGCGGCTAACGTTGAGTTCGCCGGTGGTGAACAGGAGCCCTATATCGATCACATCCTGATAATTAACTGCCCAGACAGTCTTGGTTGCGGAAACCGGATCAAGGTGGTGGATATGGGTACCAACGTTCCCGGCGGGGTGCATGCCGTCAAACTGCTGAACGTCGATATTATCCGCCTTGGGAACCGACACGCCCGAACCGGGCCGGCCAGTCACAAATACCTTACCTGAAGTGAGCCGACCCAATATCGTCAGGCCGTTTTCAAAGGCTGCCGCATTTTCAGCGATCACCACAGTGGGATCTGCAGCCAGTGGGTTGGTATCCATAACGGAAACAAAAATAGAGTGAGGAGCGCTGTCGATTGCAGGCACTTTGCTGTAGGGGCGCGTTTTGAACGCTGTCCACAATCCGGACTCCACCAGATTGTCAACCACTTGCTGTCGCTCAAGGCTCGCAAGATCCGAAGCACTGTAGCTGGCAAATGTTTCAGTCTCGTCGCCATCGATCTCGATGACAATTGACTGGAATACCCGTCGCTCACCGCGATTGAGTTCTTTCACCACGCCCGCAGCGGGTGATGTATAACGAACGCCTTCGGTCTTCTTATCCGTGAACAGCAGCGTACCGCGCTTGACACGATCCCCTTCTTTAACAGCCATCGTCGGCTTCATGCCGGTGTAGTCGAAGCCAATCAGCGCCACATGGCGAACTGGCTTACCGTCTGTGATGGTCTGTTCAGGAGCGCCGCTGATGGGAAGATCCAGGCCTTTTTTGATCTTAATCATTAGCCTCATCCAATCATCAGAAACTATTCTATGGATTCGTATTGCCTGACACCGGCGGCCCAGAAAACGTTGAGAAACAGGGAGCCAGACATACCCAAATTCGCGCCAATTATAGAGTTTAAGACAAGCTATTTCCACCTGAAACGAGAGCTGGTTTGTACTGGATCGTAATCCCGCAGCGCACAGCCATGAAAAACAAAAAACCCGGCGACTTTCGACACCGGGTTTCTGGAGCTACGAACGTTGTTTCAGGCGCCTTCCATCAGTCGCGTGAGCGCTTCGGGAAAACGGGGTAGTTGATACCCGCCATTTGATTGACTACCCGAATCACTTGGGCACTGTAGCCAAATTCGTTGTCGTACCAAACATACAAAATCAGGCGCTTACCTCCGGCAATCGTGGCCTGGGCATCAACAATACCGGCATGTCGCGAGCCAACAAAATCTGTTGAGACCACTTCCGGAGAGTTCACAAAGTCGATCTGCTTTTGCAGTTCCGAGTGCAAAGCCATCTCGCGCAGGTAATCGTTAACGCTCTCTACATCCACCTCTTTTTTCAGATTGAGGTTCAAAATCGCCATGGAAACGTTCGGGGTCGGAACGCGGATTGCGTTGCCGGTGAGCTTGCCTTTCAGCTCAGGGAGCGCTTTTGACACAGCTTTTGCCGCCCCTGTCTCGGTAATTACCATGTTCAGCGCAGCACTGCGGCCGCGGCGACTGCCTTTGTGGTAGTTATCGATCAGGTTCTGGTCGTTGGTGTAGGAGTGAACCGTCTCAACGTGGCCATCTTCAATGCCGTATTCGTCGTAAATGGCTTTGAGCACAGGTGTGATGGCGTTGGTGGTACAGGAGGCTGCTGACAGGATTTTGTCTTCGTCAGTTATCCAGTCGTTATTAATACCGTATACGATATTCTTGATATCGCCTTTGCCCGGCGCGGTCAGAATCACACGGCTCACACCTTTGGACTTGAGGTGTAAACCAAGGCCCTCTTCATCACGCCACTTACCCGTATTATCGATAACGATAGCGTTGTTGATGCCGTATTGGGTGTAATCCACTTTATCCGGGCCGTCAGAATAAATCACTTTGATGTAGTTGCCGTTGGCAATCAGAGCAGATTCATCCTCATCGATGCGAATGGTGCCATCAAATGGCCCGTGAACCGAATCGCGGCGCAGCAGGCTGGCACGCTTCTCGAGATCACTGTCGGCGCCACCATGACGCACAACAATTGCTCTCAGGCGCAGGTTGTTACCACCACCGGCCTTTTCAATCAGAATTCGGGCGAGCAGCCGACCAATGCGACCAAAACCATAGAGAACGACATCTTTCGTGCCGTTGCTGGCATCTTCTTCCGATTGTGAAGAATACTGGCCAACCACTGATCCGATTTCATTTTTCAGAAATTCGGTCAGATCACCGCCCTGCTCTTTAAATTTTACTGCCAGTTTGCCGATGTCGACATGCGCACGCCCAAGCTCCATCTGGTCCATGGCTTGCAAGAGCGGCAAGGTGTCGTGAACAGACAGCTCACCACCTTCTACCTGGCGCACATAGCGGTGAGCGCGAATAATATCGATAACTGACTGGTTGATAACGGCTCGGCCATACACCGAGGTAACAACGTTGTTTTTCCGGTAAAGACGACCGATCAGCGGAATCATGGCCTCCGCTATGGATTCTCTGTCCATCCAGTTGGATAGGCACTGGTTAGTCTGTTCGTGGCTCACGGTAGGGACCCCTGTTTCACACGTGGAAGAATTCAGGTTGGGCATTATCCAACTTAAACAGGCTAACGGCAAATACGAACTGGCACGGACCTCTTAGACTTACCGCCATGACACTGACATCTACCGGCGTTAGAATAGCCGCCCACAGGCTCGCTAACCCCCTCTGCAGGAGAACATGACTGCCCATGAATCAAGGTGCCCCGACCTCCGCTTCGCCGCAAACACTGATTGCGCCACCATTTCCTGAAAAGCCGGCGGATCATCGTACCTGGGGACAACTGCATGGCAGCAGCAGTGCCCTGGCCATTTGTGAGAGCGCGAAAGCACACAAAGGGCTTACCCTGGTGATCACCCGCAGCACTGCTGAAGCTCTTCGCCTGGAACAGTCCCTGCGCTTCTTTCTTGGTCTTCCGCCTGAAGAAGATGGAGCCACCATTACTGATGACGGGCTGGAGTTACTCTCTTTACCTGACTGGGAAACCCTGCCCTACGATCTGTTTTCTCCACATCAGGACATAACCTCACAACGTATTCGCACTTTGCACCGCCTGCCGGGCACTGAACATGGGCTTATTGTAGTGCCGGCTCGCACCCTTATGCACCGACTGCCACCCGTTAACTATCTTCAGGGCAACACACTGTTACTGGAAACCGGACAGTCGCTGGATCTGGATAACTGGCGCCTTCAACTGGCCACTGCAGGCTACCGCCATGCTGAAAACGTTTACGAACATGGCGAGTATGCCGTTCGAGGCTCCATTCTCGACATATTCCCCATGGGTTCCAACCTGCCCTACCGGATTGATCTGTTTGATAACGAAGTCGAAACGCTGCGCACCTTCGATCCGGAAACCCAACGCTCCATCGACCGGATTGAGTGCATCGAGCTTCTGCCCGCCTATGAATTCCCGTGGCATAAAGAAGCGCGCTCTGCCTTCCGCGGACGCTGGTTTGAACAGTTCCCGAATGCAGACAAAGAGTCCCCCGTCTATCAGGATGTGAGCAACGGCATCACACCGCCGGGCATCGAATACTATCTGCCGCTGTTTTTTGACCAAACAGCTACCCTGTTCGATTACCTGCCAACCACCACACAGGTGTTTACCGCTGAAGGCCTGAACGAAGCCGTCAGCCACTTTGACTCGGAAACCCGAAATCGCTACGAAGAGCGCCGCCACGACCGGCACCGCCCGATCCTTCCGCCCGCCAATCTGTTTTTGCTGCAGGATGAACTGTTCGGACACCTTAAAGCCTTCCCACGGGTAACCATGACCCCGGAAACGGCAAAAGGCAGCGGCGCCGTAAACTGCAGCAGCGAAGCACTGCCGGATATCGCCATGAGTGCGAGAGCTGCAGACCCTGCTGGTCGCTTGAAGCGCTTTATCAAAGACTTTGCCGGGCGGGTGCTGATTTGCGCTGAATCCTCCGGGCGTCGCGAAGCCTTGATTGAAAACCTGGGAGAACACCAGCTTCGCCTGCAAGGCTATGAAAACTGGCAGGAATTTTTGGCCGATGAGAAATCCTCCCTGGGTATTACCGTGGCGCCGATGGAGCAAGGGCTGGTCCTGCCAGAACACCATGTGGCACTGGTCACCGAAACGGCATTGTTCGGCGAGCGTGTGTTACAACGCCGTCGCCGTGACAAGCCCACAGAAGTGAATGATGAAGGCTACCGCGACCTGTCTGAATTGCGCACTGGCTCTCCTGTTGTTCACATAGACCATGGGGTTGGCCGCTACCTTGGCCTGGAAACCATTACAGTGGAAGGGGAATCAAGCGAATTCCTGATGCTCGAATACGCCGGCGGCTCGAAGCTGTATGTGCCGGTATCCAGCCTGCATTTGATTTCCCGCTATGCCGGAGCGGACACAGAACACGCCCCACTCCACAAGCTAGGTACCGAACGCTGGAGCACGGCCAAACAAAAAGCCCTGGAAAAGATCCGCGATACTGCCGCCGAACTTCTGGACGTATACGCCCGCCGCGAAGCCCGCAAAGGCTTTGCCTTTGAAGACCCGAAGGAAGCCTACCGCGCCTTTGCGGCAGGCTTTCCCTTTGAGGAAACACCGGACCAGCAAATGGCTATCGAAGCCGTTTTCGAAGACATGACCAGCGAGAAACCCATGGACAGGCTAGTGTGCGGTGATGTGGGCTTTGGCAAAACAGAAGTCGCCATGCGTGCCGCCTTCATGGCTACCTGGTCTGGTAAGCAGGTGGCGGTATTGGTACCCACAACCCTGCTGGCCCAGCAGCACTACGATTCATTCCGGGACCGTTTTTCAGACACGCCGGTCAACGTGGAGCTGTTGAGCCGTTTTCGCAGCACAAGCCAGACCAACAAAGCCATGGAAGCCATTGAGAGCGGGAAAGCCGACATTGTTATCGGCACCCACAAACTGCTTCAAGGCGACATACAGTTCAAGAACCTCGGGCTGGTGATTATTGATGAAGAACACCGGTTCGGGGTGGGGCAGAAAGAAAAACTCAAAGCCCTGCGCGCCGAAGTGGATATGCTGAACCTGACAGCAACGCCCATCCCCAGAACCCTGAACATGGCCATGGGGCACTTGCGGGACCTGTCGATCATTGCCACTCCGCCAGCGCGGCGGCTGTCGGTGAAAACCTTTGTGCGCCAGCGGGACGACGCCATGGTGAAGGAAGCCATCCTGCGAGAAGTTCTGCGGGGCGGCCAGGTGTACGTTCTGCATAACGATGTGGCCAGCATCGAAAGAACTGCCGAAGACTTGCGCAAGCTGGTTCCAGAAGCCCGCGTAGGGGTGGCCCACGGTCAGATGCGGGAGCGGCAGCTCGAAGCCATCATGTCGGACTTCTACCACAAGCGCTTCAACGTGCTGGTATGCACCACCATTATCGAAACCGGCATCGATATTCCCAGTGCCAACACCATTATTATCGAACGTGCAGACAAGTTCGGCCTGGCGCAATTGCACCAGCTCCGGGGCCGGGTTGGCCGTTCTCACCATCAAGCCTATGCATACCTGCTGACTCCGCCACCAAAAGCCATATCCGCGGATGCCAAAAAGCGACTGGAAGCCATATCTGAGGCGCAAGACCTTGGCGCCGGCTTTATGCTGGCAACCCACGACCTTGAGATTCGCGGAGCGGGCGAACTGCTTGGAGACGAACAAAGTGGCCAGATAGAAAGCATCGGCTTCACCCTGTACATGCAACTGCTGGACGAAGCCGTAAAAGCCATTCGCGAAGGCCGCACACCCAATGCCGAACTGCCCCTGAGCCATGGCACGGAAATGAACCTGCGCATACCGGCACTGATTCCGGAAGATTACCTACCCGATGTTCATAACCGGCTCATGCTCTACAAGCGCATTGCCAGTGTGAGCGACCGCAACGGATTAAAAGAACTTCAGGTTGAGATGATCGACCGCTTCGGATTGTTACCGGAACCGGCAAAAAACCTGATGCGACAAACAGAACTTCGGCTTCAGGCGGAAGCGCTGGGCATAGTGAAAGTAGACGCCGGAAAGGAGTGGGCCCGCCTTGAGTTCGGCAATTCCACCCCGGTAGACCCGCTGGTGCTGATTAAGAAAATGCAATCCGCGCCAGACGCCTATCGCCTTGAAGGTGCCAACAGCTTCCGTTTTCGGCTGAAGGACACCTCAACCAGTGGTAAACTCGACGGCATTTCCGCGATGCTGGGCGAACTTGTGCCCGAAAAACGCGCGGCCACTGCCTGACTATCGCCTGAAAACACGGGCCTGAACAAAACTGGAGCACTCTTTTGCAGACTGAAGGTAATCGCCTGTGTCGGCTTCTGACACGCACACTACTGACGGCCGTTCTGGCAACCACTGCTTTGGTGAGTCATGCACAGCAAACGCCAAACGACTATTACCGGGCGGAGTTTGTGATCCTGGAACGCATCATCGACCCCAGTGCAGTAAATGAGCGCATGGCCACACGCCAAGTGGACGCACCGGTGGACACCAGTGAGACCCTTTACAGCGTGGCTGCGGGCGGCGCCGCCAGCTCCACCCTGAAACTCGTAAACCGCAACCAGCTTCACCTGGGCAATGCCGCAAACCGACTGGAAAGAAGTGGGCATTATCGCGTGCTCATGTCCACAGGGTGGTACCAAGCCTTCCCGCCAGATTACAAAGGTCAGCCGCTACGGGTTGAAATAGGAGATTGGCTGGAACAGGCCGGCCAGCGAGCCATTGAAGGTCATATCACCATCGACAGGCAGCGCTACCTGCACGTTGGGGTTCACCTGAATCACTGGCAGGAAGGGAAAATCGCCGTTCCGACAACCGGAGCCGAGGCCGAAAGCAGTGCCATGAATACCAACGAACCCGAGAACACGGACAACCTGACTGACGAAACGGGTATTGCTGCCATGGCCACAAGCCCCGAGCTGGAGCTTCAGCCGGAAGTGCCGCTTGAGCTACTCACCTGGATCCGTGAGACCCGCAGAATGCGAAGTGAAGAGATCCACTTTCTGGACTCCCCCACCATCGGCGTTCTGGTGTTCTTCAAGAAGATTGAGGCAACACCTTAAGCCCGCCCAAGCCGGCCATCGATACCTCAAGAATGCGTCTGACACCCGACATACCTTGATCAATGGCCGCTTCAATTTCATCCATGGTAATAATGTGGTCTGACTTCCCTGCCGCCCAATTAACCACCAGGCCCAGGCACACGTAGCGCATACCCAGCTCAGCCGCCAATGCCGCTTCCGGCATGCCGGTCATACCCACCAGATCACAGCCATCCCGCTCCATGCGCCGTATTTCGGCTGCGGTTTCCAGCCTTGGGCCCTGGGTTGCACCGTAAACACCAAATCCGGCAAATGGCACTCCATGTGCTTTTGCCGCTTGCATCATTATGCCCCGGGCTTCTTTATCGTATGGCCAGGTGAAGTCAATATGAGTTACCTGCTCCAGGTCACCCTCAAAAAAGGTCCCGGCCCTGCCCCAGGTGTAATCAATAATCTGGTCAGGAATAACAACACACGCCGGCCCCATATCCCGGTGTATGCCACCAACCGCATTTACACCTACGACCGTACGCACACCAGCATCATAGAGCGCCTTGATATTGGCCCGGTAATTTACCTGGTGGGGCGGAATTCTGTGGGGGTTGCCATGACGGGAAAGAAACACCACGGGCTGGCCATCAAGGAGCCCATCCGTCAACTCAGACGAAGGCGCCCCCCAAGGCGTTTCCACATTTCGCGTACCTGTAACCTTCAGGCCGGAAAGAGTGGTAAGGCCGGTTCCCCCGATAATACCAACTGCGCCGCCAGTATCAGACATCAGTCACCCTCTCCATCGCCCAGGGATTGCTCACCCTCATCACCGGCCTGAGTATCCTGGCGGCGGCTGCGATCGCGCTTGCCAGGGTTCTGGTTATGGGGTGCGCGCCGCGCATCGGCCTGTTTATCGCTGTTTTCAGCCTTGGCGTCCTCACCTTCAGCTTGCGCATCACGCTCCCTGTCTTTCTCGGGAAGCCGGGCTTCATCACCAAAATGTATGGTTTGCGTCGGGAAGGCGACCTGGCCACCATAGCCTTCAATAATATCGCTGATTTTCAGCAGCACATCTTGCTTGACTTCGTGAAATCGAACCCATTGCGTGGTTTTAGTGAAGGCATACACCATGATATCCAATGACGAATGACTAAAAGCCAAAAAGTTAACAATCAACGTCTGCTTACTATCAATGTCTTCATGCTTTTCAAACATTGAACGAATATCCGCAACTATAGCTTCCATCTGACTGACATCCGCATAACGAATCCCGATGGTCTCGGAGATACGCCGATTGGTCATTCGCGAGGGGTTTTCTACGGCAATGGTTGTAAACGTCGCATTGGGTACATACAACGGGCGCTTATCAAACGTGCGGATCGTCGTAACCCTCCACCCGATGTGCTCTACGGTCCCCTCAATTTTGCGGTCAGGAGAGCGTATCCAGTCACCAACCTTGAACGGCCGGTCCAGATGGACGATAAAGCCCCCGAAGAAGTTAGCCAGTAGATCCTTAGCCGCAAAGCCCACAGCAATACCGCCCACGCCACCAAAGGCAAGCACCCCTGACAGGCTATAACCCAACGACTGCAGGCTGATCAGTACGGCCGTGATGATCACAACAGCTCTGGACAACTTGCTGATCGCGTTAACCGTGGTGTAATCCATCGGTTTTTTCATCTTTACCGGAGAGACGACAATGTTCTCCAGTTGCTTGATCATTCTGAGCAGTGCCCAGACAAAGATGAAAATGAAGCCGACTTGCAGCAGTATCCCGTTAGCTTTGAAGACCTCTGCCGACGAGTAGTAATGAGCTACTTCTGCAGCCCAGTAGATCCCTTGCAGCCACACAAACGCCACTACCGGTGCACGTGTGGCGTGCAACAGGGCATCATCCCAGATGTTATTGGTTTTGGAGAACTTGTTCTCCAGAGCTCCAATGATATGGCTGGCAAGGTAGGCCACCGTGGCAGTGCCAAGCACCAGCGCAAAAACCACAATGCTCACGCGCCATGCCTCAGACAGGACACCAAAGTTCGCGATCCAGCCATTAAGCGTAGACATCATTTCTCCGATCATCGGAACCCTCTAATCAGTCTTGTTAATCTGGTTTCAGCGGATAGTAACCGGCATACCCGCGTGGGCATAATCAAACAATTCAATGACATCAGCATTGCGCATACGCACACACCCGTGAGAGAGAGCTAACCCCATGGGCTCCGTGTCGGGCGTACCATGTATGTATATAAAACGGCGAAAGGTATCAATGCCCGGACCACGATTTTTGCCAGACTCCAGTCCGCACAGCCATAGAATTCGGGTTAGTATCCAGTCTCGGTCAGGATTACTGGCTGCCAGTTCGTCGCTGTAGACTTCGCCAGTAGGACGGCGGGCACGAAAAACTGTATTGGAAGGTAAGCCGGCACCAATCATGGCTCGAATGTAGTGCTTTCCCCTTGGGGTGCAACCACTACCATCCTGCTCCCCTGCTCCATTGAGTGCAGTAGAAACCGAGTACCGGGAAATGACACCACCGCTTTCATCGACCAACGCCAGAGTTTGATTACCCAGGTGGACATCAATCGAGCAGGCACTGCGGTTGCGGTAGCTCACAATGGTTTCGACTCCCTTTAAAATTCAGAGGGAAGCCTAACTGAGAGAGTACAACTCAGGCAACCGGGAACTTGTTTTCAGCAGGGGGAGCCAGCACGGTATCCTGAGCTTGCATGCCAGCGGCAAGAAAAGGCACCAGGCGCGCAGCGATTTCCTGAACGGTGGTATCCACACCCAGCTTATTACGTAAAATGTCTTGCAAAGCGTCGCTGCTGGACATGGTAAAGGCCGTTGCGCCCAGCATAAATTGAATGCGCCAATAGCGATCTACTGCAGATAACTGCGGCGTAGCTTCTTTCAGAAGGCGCATGAAACGGCTGAAGGGTTCACTGTATTCCTGCTCCAGGAATTTGCGCAAATGCCCTTGCGACTGAGTGTATGCCAGCCCAAGCAATCGCATGAAGATCGAAATTCCTCTCTCATTGCGCTGAGGCATACGCACAGCGCTCTCCGTAAGCGCCCAAAGTGTCTGATTCAAGGTAGGGGGGCCGCCTTCACAACGTGCCTCAAGCTCGTCGAATGCGGTTTCAAGGGTCACTGAGAAAGGCGTAAGGAAGCGCCCGAAAACCGCATGAATCAGCGCATTCTTGGAACCGAAATGATAATTTACAGCGGCCAGATTTACTTTTGCCTTGCTGGTAATCATGCGCAACGAGGTCTCTGAAAAACCACGTTCAGCAAACAACTCTTCTGCGGCATCAAGAATTCGATCAACAGTATCCGACTGGGCCATTTTATTTTCAGTGCCTCTGAGCAAACGTCTGTTTGAAACATACGTTTGAAGCACATTTATGTCAAGTTCTGTCCCCAGGCATTGCCACTGCTTCCTGCCAGCCTTCATCAATGGCCTGCTGGTTTCCTTCAAAAAAAGCGGTCTGGACCCGGCTATACGCTTTTTCTGCCTCAAGAAGATAAATCAGATACAACCTGAGATGCTCACGCCGAGACAAGGCTTTGGGCAGCGCCTTCTGCTCCGACAAACGCAGCAGGCTACTGAAGCGGGTATTTTTCAAGGCAGGATTAAAGTCTGCCATACGGGCGCACTGCCATATAAGCCCCTCTTTACCCTCAAGGTGGTCCACGTGCTTGCGTGCATCACGTAACAAGCGCTGGCGCTTAAGCAACAAATCCAGATAGGAGGGCCTGGATGTATAAACGCGACGAACACCTGGAACACCAAGTAGCAGAATAACAACAAAGGCACCAAACCCGCCGCCAGCTAGCCAGGCAGGTACGAAGCCTGTAAGCCCGCTCAGAAACACAACGGCAGCGACCAGTGCGCTGAAAACCCATAGATCCCGGCTCCTGCGCGCTGTCGCCACACTAAAATTGTCTGGCCAATCCGCCATAGCCAACAGTTCGAAATCCATTAACAGCACGCGATCACACTGGCGCAGCATCAACCGTAACTTACGTTGACGGGACTCTGCCAGCACTGGCTCCGCGGCTCCTTGGCTCTCCGCACTTTCGCCCGAATTTGTTTCTATCGGAGCCCCGCTTTCTGAAAGGCTGTCGGTCGTCATCTTTGTTTCACTACCATCGCTAACTGCTGCCAAAGCTTGCGGATCAGCCCGGCCTGCATCTGCAACAGCGCTCTCCGGCACAGGATCAGCCGCACGCCCGGGCCTTAAGACAGCCCCTTGAGACATTCCCGTTTGTGCCTGTGCAGCGGTTTGGTTCTGAGCCATGAAAGTCCACCCAATGCGTTAAAGGGCCTCTGTTTTTGCAGGGCCTCTATATGGATATCGACAATGCTCGGTATATCTTGAGCCATCCATAGCGCACACCCTTCTGAAAGTCAGATACGCCTGTACTTGGCAACGACAACCCCGGTCGTTATCCTTCCCTCCCTATGCCGCACTCCGCTCGCCAATGAGGTCTGTTTATGTTTACAGGTATTGTTCAGGGTATTGCTGTTGTGGAAGAGGTTACCGCAGCAACCGGGCTAAGCACCTTCGCTATCCGCCTGCCAGATAACAGCGCAGAGGGCGTTGCTATAGGCGCCTCCGTGGCTATCAACGGCACCTGCCTGACCGTTACGAAGCAGGCAGGTAACACGCTGTTTTTTGATGCCATGCAGGAAACTCTCAAGCTCACAACTCTCGGCGATCTGGTGCCAGGGAATCCGGTTAATTTTGAAAGAGCGGCGAGAATCGGAGATGAGATTGGCGGCCACTTGCTCTCCGGGCACATACATACAACTGCAAATGTCGTGGAGATTCTGCGCCCGACAAACAACGTGACTATCTGGTTCGAGGTTCCGCAGGAATGGTCCAGGTACATTTTCCCGAAAGGCTACATTGCCATTAACGGTGCCAGCCTGACCATTGGCGAAGTCGCTGGAAACCGGTTTAACGTGCACCTGATCCCTGAAACCTTGCGGGCCACGACCTTTGGTGCAATAGAAGAAGGCATGAGGGTCAACATCGAAATCGACAGCCAGACGCAAACCATTGTGGATACATTGGCACGCCTTGGCTACGACCGCCCGGCTGCCCTGTAAAGCCCGGGGTTGATCAGCGCCAGGCCTCGAAGACTACGAACTTGGGGTTGGCATCCAGCTGGCGCACTTCAGGGAAGAAGCGCCGCAGGCTTTTGTGGTACCCCAGATGCCGGTTGCCCACCATGAGCAAGCGACCGGATTCAGACAGATTCTGTGCCGCCTGTTCAAACAACCTCAAAGCAATGTGATCACCCACCACACCACCTTCATGAAACGGCGGGTTCAACAGAATACGTTCGAACGGGCCACCCTCCCTGGCAACGCCATCAGCATGCAGAAACAAGGCCTTGGCGTGCGAAAAAGCAGCTTGAACATTGCTACGGGCGCTTAAAACTGCCTGGCTGGACACATCACTGAACGTCACTTCGACATCTGCACGCACCGCCAATGCGCTCAGCCCGAGAACACCGTTCCCACACGCGAGATCCAGCACACGGGCGCCGGGGCAGCAAGATTGAAGAGCGGGCTTTATGTGGGGCAGCAACAGTCGGGTACCTATGTCCAGTTTTTCCCGAGCGAATACCGCAGGCATGGCATTAACGCGCATACCGCTATTTTCCAACTCATAACCTTTCCAGTTTCCGGGCCAGCCATCCAGCGATGCCTCCCCGCGGCTACAGGTAATCAAGCGAGCCTTCTTTACCGCCCGACCTGCGCTTTGAACCTCCACCGCCTTGGCAAAAACATCCACACTACGAGCTGGCAGATGCTTAATCATACCGGCGGCAAGGATCAGGCCGTTTTGTCTGAGCGCTCCGTTGCCCCAGCGCAGCAACCAGGCCAGATAATCAGCCTCACGGGGAATTTTCAGAAGTATCAGATCATAGGCGCCAACAGGAGGCTGCAACCAGCTGAAGACCTGCGTTGGTGTCGGGCATTGGGGGTTGAATGCAGCATTCAACGCCAATGCAGGACCAAGCTGAGCGCTATCGGCTACTGCATCCGGTGCAAAGCACGACAAACCCAGCGTCAAGGCTCCGTATTGGTCATCAACGATCAAAACCCGGGAATCCGGCTTGGCCGACAAATGGCTATACGCTTCCTGAAGTAGCAACTCGTCGGCGGCGCTCCACGCACGCAGGCTTGGATCATCCGTGCCGGGGCGAATAAGGGTCAGGCTTCCACCAGGTAAATCCAGCACAGCACTTGTCATATCAGGCATCCAGAGATGATTCGAGTTGAACACGCCATTTTAGGCTGATTACTCTAGAAAATAAGCCTATTCTCGGATTCATTCTCTTCAGGACGGTTCTTGGTCAGGCGGACCGCTCTTAAACACATTCTCGGTTAGCTCCGTTATTGCCGGACGCAAACCTTTTGCCCCTCACCCCAGGGGCTTTTTTATTATAATTCCCGAAAAGCACGGTAAACCGTGAAACGCCCATCTTCGCGCAGGCGCTCAACGCGGCCTATGTGCCGCTTGATCAACGCCTCGTATGGCAGAAAGCTGTTTGCTACCAATCGTAATTCGCCACCTGGCTGTAAATGTCCCCTCACACCCCGAAGGAACTGCTCTGTCATGGAGGTATCGGTTTTTACACCCGTATGAAAGGGAGGGTTGCTGACAATTCCGGGCCAAAGGCCCTCAATGCCGGCCAGGCCGTCAGAGGCAAAAATAGTACCGACGGCATTGTTGCGTGTATAAGTTTCCTTTGCACAGATAACCGCTTGGGACTGGACATCTATACCATCGACGCTAACTACAGCCGTTTCCCGCGCCACACTCCAGGCTTGAATCCAAGCCCCAATAACGCCAGCACCACAGGCGAAGTCGAGCATACGCTCAGCCTCGACCGGTTGCTCCGCCAGAGTATCCAGCAGCATCTGGGTGCCCTTGTCCAAGCCATCCTGGCTGAAAATTCCAGGCAGCCCGGCAACTTCGATAGACACGCCCGAGCACTCGACCCTGCTCCAGCCCAGCCAGTCCTGAATCTGGAATACGGGAGCCGGCTCGATCGACTCTGCACTCCACACTTGGCAATGGCGCGCGCTGTCTACCTTTGATGCCTGGGGTGCAACCGCTTTGAGCTGCTTGGCGCCGCCGCCAATGCCTTCTTTTTTTTCACCAATCAGTATTAGCCGCGCATTGTCCGACGCCAGGGAGCGCGCAAGAGCGATGCGCATTTCCAGCTCAGCACGGGCTTTGGGTAAAAAAACCACAATACTGTCATAGCGGTTTTCAGCAAGCGCCGGATCGTCATAGCCAAAGCAAGCGTTCCAGCTTTCATGGCGCTTCAGCGCTGCGAAAACACCCGCGTGTTCGCTCATGGCAAGCCCGCCGCAGGGTAGCTCGAGCAATAGCTGTGCCGATGTAACACCCAATATAGCCAGGGAGCCGGATAACAGGTGCTGATTTTTGAGCAGTGCCTGATGGGAGTTGGGTAAAGCGGAACCAGATACACTCTGCATGAATTGGCCAGATAAAACCTGTTTGGATTGGAGAAAGATCGCTTTGCAGTGAGGACTAGATACTTTTCTGCCGGCCAGAGCGAACAGGCCGCAGTGTCAGCTCATTCAGACTATTCTGCTTGATTTGCTCCCAACTTGCAGCGCCAGAGACCGACAGCCCCATGTCCCGGAGTATGCCGTCTGACAAATCGTAAACGAAGCCGTGGACGTTTAGCCTTTGGCCACGCTTCCAGGCTTTTTGCACAATGTGGTTCTGACACACATGCCCCACCTGTTCTATCACATTCAATTCACACAAGCGGTCAATCTGGTCCAGCTCACTGTCGCAGGCAGCGAGTATAGGTTGGTGATGATCGCGCACATCCTGCACGTGCCTCAGCCAGTTGCTGATCAAGCCAAACGCCTCATTGCGCAGAGCCGCTTTCACGCCCCCGCAGCCATAATGGCCAACCACAAGAACATGCTTGACCTTGAGAACGTCTATAGCGAACTGGAGAACAGACAGGCAGTTGAAATCCGTGTGGACCACTACATTAGCGACGTTCCGGTGCACGAAAAGCTCACCGGGCAGCATATCAACTATCTGGTTGGCTGGAACCCGGCTATCAGCACAGCCAATCCACAAGTATTCAGGCGCCTGCTGATTCGAGAGGCGGTTGAAAAACTGAGGATCTTCTTTCTTGATGCCTTTAGCCCAGGCACGGTTTTTTTCTAGCAAGTGGTCAAGTTGACCCATGAGCAAACTCCGATTCGTGATTCCCGGTCACGATTGAACGGGAATCACGGCTTCAACGCAATACTCGGTTTGCCGGAATCATCCCGGCTTGATCGAGCTAGCTCTCACTACCGGATTGATGCAAGGTGCTTTGCGCCAGATCCAGAAGTTCCCGCAGCGCTACGGAAAACATGGCGTATTCCGGCTCCCTCACTCCCTTAAGCTCTACCAACATGGCTTGCCAGCGGTCGATCAAGGCCTCATGCCGCTGCATCCAGGCATCTACACTGGCAGGCACATCTTTTGGGTTTCCGGCCATATTCAGAACACCGGTGGTCACGGCACGCAGTTGCCAATCCAGATCCTCCCGGAAGCTTTCTCTCGCCAGCGCCTGCCAGTGAGATCCCGGTTTGAGACTGGTAATAGCCGTGGCGAACCAGGTCACGTCCAGCCTGTCACCCAGCTCGTAATAGAGATTGGCAACCGTTTTAAGAGGCATGCCGGTAACTTCCTGAGCCTCAATAATGCCAAGGGATGAATACAGGTAACCAGTGCCGGATAGCACAGATGCCAGTTCCGCAGGCACACCGGCACCAATCAACGCCTGGTTACGCTCTTCCCATCCGGCTCTTGCCTGCTCACCCAGATATTCCGACAGATTGGACGTAATAGCCCATACAGCATCCGCAAAGCGCTCCATATGACTCTGAATGTTCAACTCCGCCCGGCGATTACGTAACAACCAGCGCACTGACTGGCGCATCAGCCGCATAAGCCCTTGCATCAACTCCATCTGCAGCTGCGCAGGAATGTGATAGTCGAGATGTTCAATCTTGTCCCACCAGTTATCAATCCGGAACACATCCCGGGTGATCAGCCAGGCTAACGCGATGGATGCAGCGTCCGCTCCGGTGGACTGGTTCAACCGTTCCACAAAGGTAATTCCCATGTGGTTGACCATATCGTTAGCAACCTGCGTGGCAATAATTTCCCGTCGCAGCTGATGCTCACCGAGCTCCTTAGAGAAGTTCTGAGTCATGTCCCGGGGGAACACTTTGTACATTTCACGGGCAAGCAGTGGGTTGTCCGGCAAATCGCTGTCGATAAGAGCCTGTTTCAGGTCGCCCTTCACATAGGCGATAAGGATCGACAACTCAGGCCGGGTCAGCCCTTTATTGTTCAGCTTACGCTCTGACAGAGTGTCGTCATCCGGCAAGAACTCAAGGCTCCGGTTTAGCTTCCCTTCGCTTTCGAAAGTGTTCATCAGCCTACGGTATTCCTCAAGGCGTGGAGCGCTATCCTCGTTGGCAATACTGATGGCCTGAGTCTGCCGATAGTTGTTCTTGAGAACGAGCGCAGCCACGTCGTCTGTCATTTCTTCCAGCATTACGTTGCGCTGCTTGAACGTGAGATCACCCAAGGCAACTGCACGGTTGAGCAGAATCTTCATGTTCACTTCGTGGTCTGAACAATCAACACCACCGGAGTTATCAATAAAGTCTGTATTCAACCGCCCGCCGGCCAGGGCATAATCAATACGACCCAACTGGGTCATCCCCAGGTTACCGCCCTCACCTATAATTTTGCAGCGTACCTCTCCACCGTTGATGCGAACCCCATCGTTACCTTTATCGCCAACATCGCTGTGGGATTCGCTGCTGCCCTTAATGTAGGTGCCGATGCCACCAACCCAAAGCAAATCGACACGAGCTTTCAGGATGTGTGAAATCAACATATTCGGGGGCACGCGATCAGAACTTATGTCCAGTAGCTCCTTGATTTCCGGGCTTATCGCTATGGATTTCGCATTGCGATTGAACACCCCACCGCCTTTGGAGATCAGTTTAGGATCGTAATCCGTCCAGGCTGAGCGGGGTTTCTCGAACAGCCGCTTACGTTCTTTGTAGCTCTTGGCGGCGTCAGGCGAGGGATCGACAAAAATATGCATATGGTTAAATGCTGCCACCAGGCGGGTTTTCTCTGAGTTCAGCATGCCGTTGCCGAACACATCCCCAGCCATGTCGCCAATGCCAATGGCAGTAAACTCATCCTCCGCCGGGTTTATGCCCAACTCGCGGAAGTGGCGCTCAACAGACACCCAGGCACCCCGGGCAGTAATACCCATTTTCTTATGGTCATAGCCATTGCTGCCGCCGGAGGCAAAGGCATCGCCCATCCAGAAGTTATATTCTGCCGCCAACCCATTGGCAATATCAGAGAATGTAGCTGTACCCTTATCGGCTGCTACAACCAGGTAGTGGTCGTCCGAATCGTGGCGAACCACGCGCTCTGGTGGCTGTATTTTTGCGTCTACCAGGTTGTCAGTAATATCGAGCAAACCTCGGATAAACGTTTTGTAGGCTGCAACGCCTTCAGCCTGGAACGCTTCGCGATCAGAGGAATCCGGCAGGCGCTTGGCAACAAAGCCGCCTTTGGCACCCACAGGAACGATCACTGCATTCTTTACTTGCTGGGCTTTTACCAGGCCCAGAACCTCGGTGCGATAGTCCTCAAAACGATCCGACCAACGCAAACCGCCCCGGGCGACCTTGCCCCCGCGCAAATGCACGCCCTCCACTCGTGGCGAGTACACAAATATTTCGTATACAGGCAGCGGCAGTGGCATGTCCGGGATTCCGGAAGGGTCAAACTTCACACTGATATAAGGCTTGGGCTGGCCGGCTTCGTCCAGCTGGTAGTAGTTGGTGCGAAGCGTGGCCTGCATCAGCATCAGATAAAGGCGGAGCACACGGTCTTCACTCAGATTATCCACCTCTTCCAGGCCAGCATTGAACTCAATCTCCAATTTCTGCTGGGCAGCCTGGCACTTGGCCTCGCTCTTGAAGCGATCCGGATTGAAACGCACCTCAAAGTATTCCAGCAATATCCGGGTGAGCTCCACATGGTTCACCAGGGTGTTGGAGATAAAGGTCTGGCTGTTAGAGAAGCGGATCTGGCGCATGTAGCGGGCATAGGTGCGTAGTAATGCAATTTCCCGCCAGCTCATATAAGAGGTTACGAGCATACGATTGAAGGCATCGTTTTCCGCTTCGCCGAACCACACACGGTGAAACAGCTCCTCGAAGATCGGCCTTACCCTATGAATATCAACAACCTCGCCGCCATGGGCATAGAGAGTGAAATCATGAATCCATACGGTTTTATTGTTCCGGTCTGTTACCTCAAACGGATGCTCGCCCAGAACGCGGAAGCCCAGATTATCAAAAATAGGCATAACATCTGAAAGTGGCAGGGACTGGTCGGGATAAAACAGCTTGAAATGCAGCGTACTTTCGTTTTCCTCCAGCGCCCGGTATAAGCTCATGGTCAGGTCGCTGCGGTTAGAGGCTGCCGAGATGTGCTCCAGATCAATGGCCGCTCGCCGTGGCGAGAACATCTCGGTGTAGCTCGCCGGGAAACCACTCGCCCACAGGCGTTGGAGCTCGTTACCCTTCTCTTCTCCAAAGGTTTCGCTGAGGGCACTGGAGAGCCCGTCGCGCCAGGACTGGGCAAGTTCGATGACTTTCTCCCGGATTTCAGCAAACGGCAATTTGCGATTTTCAACCTGAGGAACACGGATAGTGAACTGCACTCGAGCCAGTACAGACTCGGAAAAGTGCGTCACAAACTCGATATCTTCAGCGCCCAGCTCGTCTAGCAGCACCCGCTCTACCTTCAAGCGGAGCTCGGTGTCGTATATGTCTCTCGGAAAAAATGCCAGACAGGTAACAAACTGACCGTAAATATCTTCACGCATGAACAGCTCAATACGGTGGCGCTCCTGTATGTACAAGATATTCTTTGCCACATCCAGAAGCTCATCCTCGGCAATCTGGAACAGCTCGTCACGGGGGTAGAGCGTAAGAATCTGTTCCAGTTCTTTACCTGCGTAATCTTCTCTCAGGAACCCTGAGCGCTTCATGACATTCTGGAATTTGCGTCTGAGCAGCGGTATTTCATCCGGCCGCTCATTGTATGCGCGAGACGTATACAGGCCCAGAAATCGGCGTTCGCCAACTACCTCACCTTTTTTGTTGAACTTTTTAACCGCGATATAATCCGGATAGGCAGGGCGGTGAACCCGCGAACGCTGGGCAGACTTTGCGAAAATAAAAATATCATCCGCACGCGTCATTTCATGGCGCGTACGCTGAGGCAGCTTGTCAAGACGAACCATCTCTGGCCGCTCATTGTTTACACGAAGTATTCCCAGTTCGGACTTCTCAACCCGGCGAACAACCATACCGGATTTATCCTTGGCAAAGTCATACTCGTCGTAGCCAAGAAACGTAAAGTGATCATTCACCAGCCATGTCAGGAACGCTTGCGCCTCTTCCTTTTGCGCGCTGTTCACCCCTGCTGAGGTGTTATCCAGCTCTTTAATGATCTGCTTGACCTTATCGGTGACAACCGGGAAATCCGACACTGCAATACGAACCTCGTGCAGGACGGTTTGCAGCAGTTCCTCAAGCTCTTTCAAATCTTCCGGCTTACTGTGTCTGGCAATTTCGAGAACAATAAAGGCTTCGTAAGCAGAAGCCGCTTCGCTTTTCTTGACCGCAAGCAAGTCTTTAAGCTGGCCTGCATTGTCCCGCTCCAGGTGCAAAATGGAATGCTGAATGGAGTGTGTTGCAATTTCCCTCTGGTTAATGGCAATACGCAGGGAATCAATCAGGAAGGGAATGTTCGGATGCAGAATAAACACAACCGTGTGGGTAGATTGCCAGCCGTCACTTTCCAGATCCGGATTAAAGACAGCGACAGACGTTTCGTCTGCACTGCGCTTTTGCATAAACTGCCAGGCAGCCATTGCCGCGCCGTAGGTATCAGACAGGCGCCGGCCAAGAAGTTCATCCAGTGGAATATGGGCGTAATGCTGCTTTGCAAATTCGCTGATTTTCTTGGCTTCGGCCTTGGCAAGCTTCTTGGAGAATTCTTCAGTCAAAAGCTCAAAAAACTGATCTTTGCTAGCCACTGTCAGCGCATTCATGGGCGACCTCAAAGTGTGTGAAATAAACGTAATAGGGATATCGTGAGATAAGCATAGTCAAACCCTTGATTTTTGCCGGCCAGACACCAAAACTGCGGCAACTACTTACGCACGAGAGCAATCAATTTCCATGTCGTTACAGCATACGTTCGGTGAACTAAGGGTACAGCTAGCCAAAAGGATTATTGGGCAGGAAAAACTGGTTGATCGCCTGCTCACTGCATTACTTGCGGACGGTCATCTTCTGGTTGAGGGTGCTCCAGGGCTTGCCAAAACCACCGCCATAAAGGCCCTGGCAGATCACCTGACCGGGGATTTCCATCGCATTCAATTTACCCCGGACTTACTGCCATCCGACGTTACCGGCAGCGAGATATACCGGGCAGAAACCGGGCTTTTCGAGTTCCAGCAAGGGCCGATTTTCCACAACCTGGTCCTGGCGGATGAGATCAACCGGGCTCCAGCCAAAGTTCAGTCCGCTCTGCTTGAAGCTATGGGTGAACGCCAGGTCAGCGTGGGCATGCGCACCTTCCCGCTGGATCGCCTGTTTATGGTGATGGCGACTCAGAACCCTATTGAGCAGGAAGGAACATACCCGTTGCCAGAAGCCCAGCTTGACCGCTTCTTGATGCATGTGGTGATCGGGTACCCTTCCGCTCAGGCAGAGCAGGCCATTCTGCATCTGGCCAGAAATGATTACAGGCAAGGCCAGCCAGAAGCTGAGATTCGACTGACCGCCGATCAGGTTTTCGAAGCCCGTGCTGAGGCTGCCGATATATTTATGGCCGAATCAGTTGAGCAATACCTGCTTGCCTTGGTTCTGGCAACCAGAGACCCGGGCAGCCTGGACCCGGAACTCGCACGCTGGACAGCCTTTGGAGCTAGCCCACGCGGCACTATTGCGCTCGACCGGTGCTCCCGTGCCATTGCGTGGCTCAACGGCAGAGATTATGTAACACCAGATGATATTCGCGCTGTGGCTTTTGATGTGCTCAGACACAGGATACTGCTGACCTTCGAGGCTGAAGCAGAAGGCATAACCGCCGATACAGTAATACAGCGCCTGGTTGACCGTGTACCTGTGAGCGCCTGAGGCTGGCCATGGATCTACGCGCCAGTGATGAAACAACCCGCGCCAGCTTGCAGGCACTTATTCGCCTGCAGGCGGATGCTCGGGCACTGAAGTTACCCTCGGCACAGCAGGCACGAGCGCGGCAGGCCGGACTCCAGCGCTCTGCACAGCGTGGACGCGGCATGGCCTTTGCGGAGGTACGGCTTTACCAGCCAGGAGACGACATCCGCAGTATCGACTGGCGGGTAACAGCGCGGCGCCAGGCGCCTCACACCAAACTTTACGAAGAAGAACGTGAACGCCCGGTACTGCTACTGTGCGATCTGGGCCCTACGCTCTTCTTTGGCAGTACTGGTGCTTTCAAGCAGGTTCGCTGTGCCCAACTTGCGGCCATCCTTGCCTGGCTTGCGCTTTTGGCAGGTGACCAGGTTGGCGGTATCGTATTTAACGGTAACACCTTGAACGTACAGCGCCCGGCGCGGCGAAAGAAGTCCGTTCTGCAGTTGTTGGACACCCTCGCCAACCATCAGCGAACCTCACTAGAGAACTCCGCATCAGAGATCACCCTGGACACCGCACTGACTGAGGCCAGGCGCGTTGCCCACACTGGCAGCCGGATCTTCGTACTCAGCGATTTTCTCGGCATCTCCGAAAATACCCCAGCGCTGTTGGGCGCCTTGGCACGCCATAACAGTGTCAGCGCGTTGCGGGTAGTGGATCCATTGGAGCAAGAATTACCGCAAAGCGGGCGCTTTGCCATCGCCGGAATCGATGGGCCAATCTGGTTTGATGCATCCAACAACAGTTTTCAGCAGGCCTGGCATGACAAAACGACTCAGCACGAAGCCAGGCTTGAAGAATGCTTCCGATTGTCCGGTGTGAGGGCAACAAACATTTCAACCCGGAAAGCACCAGCTTTGAGCCTTAAACCCATTCTCGGGCCCGGGGGGCGTATCGGATGATGCCCGACGCCCCCCTCAGCCAGCTGCGAGATATTCACCTGCCACAAACCGGGGGCTTCTGGCCCCCTGCGTTTGGCTGGTGGATTCTTGGCTTTATCCTGATTGTTGCTGTCACAGCTTTGACCTGGGTTGCTCTTCGTCGCCACCGTCGAAATCGTTGGCTGCGGCTTGCAAAAGCCGAGCTGGCCATTCTTGAGCGCTCGGCCGTTAAAGACCCCCAGTGGTTCACGCAACTCAATACACTGCTTAAACGAGTGGCACGGATACGTTACCCAGAGGAAATTCCTGAAGCCCAAACCGGTGAGCAATGGGCCGAGTGTTTGATACGCCACCTCCCCGATGGCCGAATCGCACATCGCCCCATTGTCGACGCCTTGATAAACAGCGCCTGGCAACCGGAACCGACAACCGAACCGGCCCAGGCCCTGGAATTCGCCCGTATCTGGCTGGAGGCGCAAAAATGCTGAGCCTCAGCTACCCCTGGGTACTACTGCTGATTCTGGTGCCTCTGCTTTTACAATGGAAAAAACCCGCCGCACACCCTGTGGATGCTCCGGTTTTCCCGGTTGGGCACTGGCTCTCGGATTTACCCGGAGTGACTCGCCAGGGCAATAGCGTGCCACCCTGGCAAAGTCTTTTGCTTATATTGGCCTGGGCCCTGCTGGTGCTGGCGCTGGCAAGGCCACAACATGTCGGTGAACAAGTGCAAATGCCCGTATCAGGGCGCGATCTGATGTTGGTGGTAGACATTTCACCCAGCATGGAAGAGCAGGACATGATCATTCAGGGCCGCAGTATTAATCGATTACAGGCCGTTAAAAGAGTACTGAATGACTTTATTGCTCACCGGGAAGGTGACAGGCTGGGCCTGATACTGTTCGGCACCGAGCCCTATGTTCAGGCGCCTTTGACCTTCGATCTGAAAACCCTCGAAACGCTTTTGCAGGAATCAGGCATTGGCATGGCCGGGCGCGCAACCGCCATTGGCGATGCAGTCGGCCTCGCCACCAAGCGCTTGCGAGAGCGCCCCCAGCAACAACGGGTCGTGGTGCTACTTACCGATGGTGCCAACACCGCGGGGCAAATTACTCCCGATAAAGCGACAGAAATTGCCGCCGCTGCCGGGGTTCGCCTATACACCATCGGCATAGGTGCCGACTCCATGATCCGCCGCGGCCTGCTTGGCTCTCGCCGGGTGAATCCTTCCAGAGATCTCGACGAAAACCTGCTGATACGAATGGCCCAACAGACTGGCGGTGAGTATTTTCGAGCCCGCAGCCTGCCAGAGCTGGAACTGATTTACGAAACCATCAACCAACTTGAGCCCATTGAGCTGGAGGGCAAAACCTACCGCCCGGTAACCGATCTGTTCTTCTGGCCTGCGGGTTTGGCTGTCGCTCTTTGGCTTGGCCTGTTTGTATTCAGGCGCAGCGCAGGCAAGTTTGGCCGGGCTAGACAGATCACAGGCAGGAGTGTGGGTGATGGCTGATTTCCATTTTATGCGCCCGCTCTGGCTTCTTCTATTGCTAGTGGTGCCGGTGCTTTACCTGGCGCTGAAGCGCAAGAGTTCCGGGGATAGCGGCTGGTCTGGCTTCATTCCAGAACAGTTTTTATCGCCGGTCATCCGGCGTTATGGCGGCACAACAAACAAGCGCGGATCGAGACTTGTACCCGCCATCAGCGCAATCGTTCTCCTGGCAGTGGCTCTTGCAGGGCCTGCGTGGCGCGAAGCCCCAACACCTCTAAAAAAGCCGGGGGACAGCCTGGTGATCGCGCTCGATCTGTCCTTATCCATGCTGGCGACGGATCTGGAACCCGATCGACTTACCCGGGCAAAGCGCAAAATCCGCGATATTCTTGCGGTTCGGGAAGGTAGCCTTACCGGACTGGTTGTCTACTCGGGCGATGCACACGTTGTTACCCCCCTCACGGACGACAGCAACACGCTCACCGGCATGCTCAGCGTACTTGATCCGATTATCATGCCGGCTCAGGGCAACCGCGCCGACCTGGCAGTTGCCAGAGCGCGGGCGCTTCTGGAGCAAGGCGCACCAGGTCAGGGCCGCATTCTGTTGATTACCGATGGTGTTCCAGAGCGCTATCAAGAGACTATCCGTAATTCACTAAAAGGCACCGGGTATACCCTCAGCACTCTGGCAGCAGGTACCCGCAATGGTGGCCCGATTCCACTTGCCCGCCGGGGTTTTATACGGGACAACGGCAAGATTGTGATAACCCGCACCGACCCCGACGTGCTCGCGAAGCTGGCTCGAAGCAGCGGTGGTACCAGCCATGAACTGACCCTGGATGACAAAGACATAACCGCCCTGAAGCTTCGCCCTGTGGAGTCCGACGAGTGGCAGGACAATGACACAGGACTAACGATCAACCGCTGGCAAGACGATGGTTACTGGCTGTTATGGCTGGCTTTGCCGTTACTATTACTAGGCTGGCGCCGGGGAGCCTTTACCGCCATGGCGCTTCTTTTTTTGCCAGCCATACCACAGCCCGCTGCTGCTCTTGATTGGGGCAGCTTTTGGCAACGGGAAGACCAACGAGCGGCGCAACTGATCAAGGACGACCCGGGTGCGGCAGCAGAGATATTGAAGTCCCCGGAATGGCTGGGGTCGGCGCTCTACAAAGCAGAACGTTACGAGGACGCCGCCAAAGCCTTCTCCCGGGCAGATACCGCTCTTGCAGATTACAACCGTGGCAACGCCCTTGCCCGTGCCGGTAAGCTGCAGGAAGCGCTTGAGGCCTATGACAGCGCTCTGGACAGCAGCCCGGAGATGGAAGACGCCCACTTTAACCGCAAGCTGGTTGAAGACCTGCTCAAACAGCAGCAGAAGGAACAATCCAATCAGGATCAGGGCGATCAGAACTCCTCGGACTCAAACGACCAAGGCGACCAGCAACAGGAAAACCCCTCCGATTCAGCCGGTGACAACCAAAGCGAGGAGCAGAGCCAAAGCTCCGACGAAAACTCTGACCAGACGCAAAACGGCGATCAGCAACAGAACGGCAAAACGGAAGAGCCCGACCAGCAAAATCCAGCCGATGAGTCTGAAAGCAACGAGGCAGGCGCTCAAGCCATGGAGGCAGAGCCTGGAGATCAAGAAACTCAGGCACCCGCGCCGGTATCCGAAACACCTCTGACCCAGAGCCAAGAGCAGTCCTTGCGACGGGTACCAGACAATCCGGGCGGGCTTCTACAGAGAAAATTCCTGCAACAGTATCAGGAACGCCAGACACCATCTGATGAAGGTGATACACCATGGTAAAACAGCCGATCATACCCACAATCTGGCTGACGGTTTTTATGGCTCTTTTGATGGCTATCGGGCTATCAGCACACGCCAGCGAGCTCTCGGTGGAGCCAGACAGAACCCGACTTTACGAGGGCGAGGTATTGACGCTTACCGTTAAGGGCAACACCGAAATCGACATCAGCCTGAGTAATCTGTTCGATTTCGATTTATCGAACCTGCCTTCGCCTGACATAGAACAGGTGGAGGCAGACTTCGACATACTCGCCCGCAACCAGCGCTACAACATCCGTACCATTAACAGCGATATGGTGGGGGAAATCACCTGGACCTATCAATTAGCACCTAAATCCACCGGAAAGCTCACCATTCCTGCTTTGACTTTCAAGGATTCTGTATCCAAGCCAGTGACCATTGAAGTTGTCGGCGGCAACCCTCCAGACGAGGCGGGCACGAACCGGGACAGTTTTATTGAACTGACAGCAGACAAAGCCGAAGTTTATGTTCAGGAGCAAATGATCCTGACAGTGAGGCTGTTCTTCCGCGGCAACCTTATACGTGGTGAATTATCTGATCCGCAACACCCCAATGCGATTATCGAAACACTGGGTAAACAGCGTGAGTTTTCCCGTGATCGGGATGGCGTGCGCTACCGGGTCGTCGAGCGGCGTTACGCTGTATTCCCGCAAAAACCTGGCGTGCTCAACCTGCCCGCGATTCGGTTTGAAGGCCAGGCCAGAAATCCAGACGGCTCACTCAGATTCCTGCGGGACAGCGCCTCCTTGTTTGAAGTTCCAATCAAAGATGTGCCAGCAGATTTCAGTGGTTCAACCTGGTTACCGGCCACCAGCCTCACTCTGGCTGAAGCCGGTATGCCACCCATCCTTAACCTGAAAACCGGCGACAATATCACTCGCACACTCAGCCTGCAGGCAATCGGGCTGCCCTCAGAAGCCTTACCACCTTTACCAGATGCCGTGCCAGATGGGCTTCGCAGTTATCCGGAAGAGCCTCAGCGGGACACCAGCTCAGGGCCCAAGGGTCTCACATCCACCCTTACACAGACCCGCGCACTGGTGCCGGTACATGCTGGGAAGCTAACCCTCCCTGCGATCAGGATTCCCTGGTGGGATACAGAGTCCGACAGTGAAAAAGTGGCCCTCATCCCGGCGCAAACTCTCAATGTGGCTGCATCAGGCGGCGCAACTGCGCCCGTCGCAGGCCCAACAGATAGCCAGAGCACGCCAGCCGAAAGCAACACCAAAGTAGATTCGGGTAGCACAGGTACAACAGCTGGAAGCGAGTTCTGGAAATGGACCAGCCTTGTATTGGCCGGGATATGGGTACTGACGATGCTTGCCTGGTGGCGGACCCGCAAAGTGGCGAATGAATCGGCTTCCCCTACTCACTCTGATTCTGCCGAGAACTGGAGTGAGCGCTTGGCATTTGAGCGGTTGCTTAGCGCTGCAAAAGAAGGTCAGGCTGCCACACTGGGCCTGTTCGTACATTGGGCGAACCTGCGCTGGCCGGGCCACAACTTCCGCTCCGCTTTAGAGGTTTTTCGCGTCGCTCCGGCACCCGACCTGGAAAAGGAACTCAGTGCCTTACAAGCACACCTGTTCAGCCGAAAGCATTCCGGTGGAGGGGTAAGCAGTGAACAATGGGAGGGTAAACGCTTAACCCAGACCCTCACGAAGGCCAGGGAGCAGGTAGACAAATCGTTTACAAAAGAGGTTTTGCCGCCTCTCTACCCCGACACTCTTTCAGTGTAGAGGCAGGTCTGGCGACGCCTGATCAATTGTTAGTCAGCACCTGATCAATCACCACGGCCACTGGCGACCCCTCATCTTTGGACACCTCGATCGGTGAATCAGTGCTGCCCTGCCAGTCACCCGGTTGCGCCTGAATATTGCCGGAAAGCGTCAGGCGCGCCGTTACAATAACGCTTTCTACGCCCGATATCACCGCTTGCGGCGCCATCGCGTGGCTATCATCCAAACGGACCTCAATGGGCAAAGCCCCCGCTATGAGCCTTACAGCGGCCAAAGGCGGTCCACTTTGGATGTTGGCCGCACGGGCAAAAATAAACAGTGTGGTGTCTTCAGGAATATCCTGCTTGAGTGCCTCATCGAGCGTCACTCGCACAGTTACACCCACGCCCTCCGCACGATCATCGGGAGCTGCGAAGGCGGGTGCTTCTGCGGGCGGCTGCTCACCGAGCCGCGCGTATGCTTCTGCTATTCCACCTTGAATTGAGGCCAGCTGAGGATGGTTTGGTGCCACTTCCTGAATCCGCTCCCAGTAGCCGATAGCTTTGCGGTAGTTGTCCTGACTGAACGCATGAATACCCAGCAAGCCAAGCGCGTTAACCTCATCAGGATCCAATGACATCGCTTCTTCAATTGCAGAGGTTACCTCATTGGTCATGGCACCCTGACTGCGGAAAAACTGTGCCTGTGCTGACAGCCCGAGAGCAACTGCCCGGGATCCGTCATCATTCTTTACGCTGTCAGCCAGTTTTCGGAATGCCCAGGCTGCATCTTCGTATCGTTGCAAACGCATGTAGGTCTGGCCCAGCATAGCCCAGCCATCCGGGTTATCAGGGCTGGACTCCAACCGCGCACGTAATTGCCCTGTCAGCTTGTTCATCTCGGCTGCACGGGCTGCGTCTGTACCACCCAGTTCCTGCATGGCAGCGAATGCTTCAACGCTATCCATGGCGCCCCACTCTTCATACAGCATAACGGTCGCAGCAGGTACCAGGAGTATCGATACCAGGCCCACCGCCATGGCAGCCTTACGGCCGGGAACGGTTTTTTCCGGAGCTTCATTCTCGGGAACGTCGTCCAGCATGGCGCCGGCAAGTTCGTCCCGCAGTTGCTGGTAGGTCTCTTCGTCAATAATTCCGGCTTGGTGCTCTTTTTTTAATTCTGCCATGCGGCTGCGATATGCCATCAAATTCTGGTTTCGGAGATCCGTCTGCTGCCGGGTATCCCGACGGTGAAACATTACAGGGTAGAGTACAAACCCCAAGGCAAGAATGATCAGTACCGTTGCGGCAATCCAGAAAGTTTGAGTCATGGAGATATCATCACAGGTTCAAAATGAATAAAGCGGTGCATATAGCTACGAAGCCAGGCATTAGCCGTAAGTGCGCGTCAGTCGTTGCCGTTACGCGCTTGCTCCGCGAGCATTTGATCAATCCGGGCCTGTTCTTCAGCGCTGAGTGCTGGCGCGGCTGTTCCGGTTCGTCGCGAACGTACAACAATTCCAACAACCACCAGCAGGCCGCCCAGAACCGCAATTGCGGGTGTGGCCCATAGCACGAAGGTGCGCCGATCCAGATCGGGCTTGTACTTTACGAACTCACCAAAGCGGCCCACCAGAGAATCAACAATTTCCTCGTTGCTGGCTCCGTCCAGCATCATTTGATAAACCACGTTTCTCATGTCCTTGGAAATGGGCGAGTTTGAATCCGCAATGTTCTGGTTCTGGCACTTCGGGCAACGCAGCTCCGCAATAAGGTTCTGATAACGCTGTTCTTCACTGCGGTTGTCAAAGCCATACACAGCAGACACATCTGCATAGGTAACGCTGGTTGCTACCATTGCCAGCAACAAACACACAATCCGGAGCATCAGCCGTTCTCCCGCGCGTCATTAATCACTGGCAACAGGATCTGTTCCCATACCTCAACGTTAACCACGCCCACATGGCGATATCGGACAATGCCGGAGGCATCAATAACAAAGGTTTCTGGCGCGCCATAAACACCCAGATCAAAACCCAATGTCCCCTTTGGATCAAAGATCACCTCGCTGTACGGGTCGCCTAGCCGGTCCAGCCAGACCAAAGCGTCATCGCGGTTATCCTTATAGTTCAACCCAATGATCGTCACGTTCTTTTCCTGGGCCAACCACATAAGATCGCCATGCTCATCCCGACAAGCGGGGCACCAAGTGCCCCAAACGTTCAGCAAGGTGATCTCGCCCTGAAACAGACTCTCATCATAGGTTGCCTCAGGTTCCTTCAGGCCTTTAAGGCTAAATACCGGAACCGGCTTGCCGACCAGAGCAGAATCCAGTTTGGTGGGATCTTTGCCGATGCCGGCAAACAGAAATGCACCCACTACGATGGCCACCAGCAAAGGCAAGAACAACAAAAAACGCTTCATGAAACCGCTCCGGCCGTGCTCCGGGGGTCAGTCTGTGTTGACGACGGTTGAGGTGAGGACTTCGAGCCCTCAGTTGCCCGGTCACGAATCCGGTAACGGCGATCAGAAATAGCCAGGAAACCACCGGCGGCCATAAACAAGGCACCAAGCCAGAGCCAGCGAATAAGCGGCTTGTATTGCAGACGAATCGCCCAGGCGTTATCCGAAATGCGCTCACCTACAGCAACAAAGATATCCCGGAACAAACCGGCATCAATATCTGCTTCTGTCATAACGCTCATGCCCACAGCGTACTGCCGCTTTTCAGGATGTAGCTCAGCAACATGCTTGCCATCCCGCAATACCTCAAAAGTTCCGTACTGGGCGGTAAAATTCCTGCCCCGACGCTCGCCTATATCCACAAAACGGAACTGGTAATCACCAACCTCTGCTACATCACCCGGCACCATGCGCACATCGCGTTCTATGCCATAGTTCGACACAACCGTGGCGCCTGCCATGGTGAGTGCCAGGCCGAGATGGCCAAGCACCATTCCGTAGTAACTGCGGGACTGACGCTTAAGGCCATGTACCCGGCCCTTTTTCGACGAGGACTTATCCCACAAATCCCAGAATGTTGTTACGGTCACCCAAGCGGCTGTGAACACACCAAGGAACGCCCAAGGCTTGAATCCTCCATAGATCACCATAACGGCTGTGCTCAGCAGTATGCTGACCGCCAACGGCCACAGCAGCTTTCGCGCCAGCCAACCACCGTCCGTTTTCTTCCAGCGGGAAAAGGTGCCCGCGCCGAGCAGCAGCCCCGTAGCGATCGCAAGCGGGCTAAAGGTGAGATTAAAGAAAGGTTCGCCGATAGATATTTTGCCCAGCTCAAAGAAATCCAGAACCAGCGGGTAAAGAGTGCCCACAGCAACCAACAGTGTTGCCGAAACCAGTAGCACGTTATTCAACAGCAGGAAGATCTCCCGCGAAAGGGAACCGTAGCGGGAACGCACGTGAACCACGGGCGCCCGAAATGCATACAGCATCAAACTGGCCAGAACCGTCAACGCCAGCAGCGCCAGAAGAAACTTGCCGCGTTCGGGGTCAGATGCGAAGGCATGAACCGAGGTAAGCACGCCCGAGCGCACCAGGAAGGCACCAAGAAGACTCAGGGAAAAGGTAACGATCGCCAGCAACACCGTCCAGCTTTTGAAAACTCCGCGCTTTTCTGTCACCGCCAGAGAATGCATCAAGGCAGTACCCGCAAGCCATGGCAACAGGGAGGCGTTTTCTACGGGATCCCAGAACCACCAGCCACCCCAACCGAGCTCGTAGTAGGCCCACCAGCTGCCAAGGGCAATACCGACAGAAAGAAAGGCCCAGGCAACAGTGGTCCAGGGCCGCGACCATCTGGCCCACGCAGCATCCAGACGACCGTTGATCAATGCCGCAATGGCAAATGCAAAAGCTACCGCGAAACCAACGTAGCCCATATACAGCATGGGCGGGTGAACAATCAGGCCAAAATCCTGCAACAGCGGGTTCAAATCCGCACCATCAGCCGGCACATTGGGCAACAGACGGTCAAAGGGATTTGATGTCATAACAATGAACAGCATAAAACCAACGCTGACCATGCCAAGCACTGACAACACCTGGGAAATCATAACGGCAGGCAAACGGCGACTGAAGATGGCAACGGCCATGGTCCAACCGGTGAGCATCAGTATCCACAGCAGCAGTGAACCTTCGTGGCCACCCCACACCGCACTGAACTTGTAGTACCAAGGCAGCATACTGTTGCTGTTGTTGGCCACATACGCCACGGAGAAATCATCTGTCAGAAACGCATGGGTCAGCACCGCAAACGCCAGGCCGACAAACACAAACATGCCTGTGGTCAAGGGCCTGGCAAACGCCTGGAGGTTGTCACGGCCGGTAAGTGAGCCAACCAGGGGTACAACCGAAAGAAGCACCGCCAGCATTAGCGCGAGTATCAGTGAAAGCTGTCCGAGTTCGGGGTACATCAAAGCTCTCCAGGAATCAGGCTGTTGGTTGTAATGTGTTTAGTAGGTTGCCGGTTTGGCATTGACAGGCATCGGCTTGCCCTCAGCACTTGATGCTTTTTCCAGAGCACCGGCTACCTCCGGGGGCATGTAGTTTTCATCGTGTTTGGCCAGAACCTGGTCTGCCACAAAGCGCCCCTCACTGTTGAGCCTGCCCATGGCGACAATGCCCTGCCCCTCTGCAAACAGGTCGGGCAGGATGCCCACGTACTCAATCGGCACAGAAGCACTGTAGTCGGTTACCAGAAACTCGACTTTCAGAGTGTCAGGATCCCGTAATACCGAGCCTTCCTGCACCATACCGCCAGCGCGTATTCGCACATCAACCGGTGCCTCACCCGCAGAAATCTGGCTAGGGTCATAAAACAGATTGATATTCTGTCGTAGCGCGTAGGTTGTCAGCCCTACCGCAATCGAGAGCCCTGCCAGTAAAAACAGAACAACGGTCAGCCGCTTTTTACGGATCGGATGCATTTACATACCTGTCAGTCAGTCTTGAGAAACGTTTACGCGCGCGAAGGACGCAGAGGATGCCGGAGCCGAGGCCACTTTACCCTTGTCGGCCTGAAACTCATAACCACGGCGACAGGATTCAATTATTGCAGCCCTGCTCCGCACCGAGCCAGCCATCATCACAACCATCAGCACGAAAAAAACAGCGTAACAGGCCCAAACGTATGGGCCGTGACCTTCCATCGCGATAAAGGCAGAAAAGGAATCAAATGCCATGGTTCAGACCCTTCCTTTCATTACGAATTCTTTTACCCAGCGGGTGCGCTGCTCCCGGCACAAGATCTCTGTCTGCATGCGCACGCAGGCAAGCCAGCCAAAAATCAGGTACAGGCCCAGCACTGACAGCAACAACGGCACCCACATTTCCGCCGGCATGGATGGTTTTTCTGTGAGTTTGAACGTCGCGGGCTGATGCAGTGTATTCCACCAGTCCACGGAGTATTTGATAATGGGGATATTTACTACCCCGACCAGCACCAGCACGGCAACCGCGCGGGCTGCAGATTTTTCGTCATTGATAGCGCGATCCAGTGCGATGACGCCGCCATAGAGAAACAGCAGAATCAACATGGACGTGAGCCGGGCATCCCAAATCCACCAGGTGCCCCAGGTTGGCTTGCCCCACACTGCGCCAGTAAAAAGAGCCAAAAATGTCAGTACCAGGCCTACGGGTGCTACAGCTTTAACGAATACATCCGCCAGTTTCATGCGCCATACCAGCGTTACAACAGCTGCAGAGGCCATCATGATGTAGACAGACTGCGCCATAAACGCTGTTGGCACATGGATAAATATGATCCGGTAACTATTGCCCTGCAGATAATCCTTTGGCGCAAACGCCAAGCCCCAGACTACGCCAGCCATAAGCAGCAGTATACCGCCTGCCAGCAGCCAGGGCATGAACCGGGCGGAGATCCCGAAAAACCATTTTGGGGAACCCAGTTTGTGAAAAAATTGCCACATCAGATGGTCACCGTCCTACCGTTTACCTTGTTTTATCCATTCGACAAGCTGATTTTAAGCGCTGCTGCTGCTGCAAATGGCGCCAGCGTCAGCGCTAACATCAGGAAAGCCCCCATCAACGCCAGATAGGCTCCCACCGCAGCGCCATCCCCCGCCGCCGCAACCGTGCCTGTGCCGAATATCAGCACCGGAATGTACAGTGGAATGATCAGCAGAGACAAGAGCACGCCTGCCGATCGCAATCCTAACGTTAATGCTGCACCTATGGCACCAATCAAACTCAGCACCGGTGTACCGATCAGCAGCGTTAGACACAAAACAGCGATAGAGTTCCCGTCGAGATGCACCATTACACCAAGAACCGGAGTCAAAATGACCAAAGGCAAGCCTGTCAGCATCCAGTGCGCCGTAGTTTTTGCCAGAACCAGCAGAAACAGGGGCTGTGGCTGGAGCACAAGTTGTTCCAGCGTGCCATCGTCAAAATCATGGCGAAACAGGTGATCCAATGACAGCAACACAGAAAGCAACGCCGCCACCCATAGTATACCGGCGCCAGCCTCCCTCAGGAATGAGACTTCCGGGCTGACACCCAGGGGAAACAGGGAAACCACCATAATAAAAAACAGCAGCGGGTTGAGCAGATCCTGACGTTGCCGGAACGCCACCTTCATATCCCGGGCAAACACACCTTTCATGGCAGCCAAAGCACCCACATTGCTGCTGGCAAACCGGACTGTCGGACGGGCTTCAGCGTTCATCAGCTATGCCTCCCGCGCCGAGTACAAGCCTGTGCATGCCCGGCAACGCCAGGTCATGGTGAGTGGTAACCAGCACGGCGCCACCTTCGGCAGCCCGCTGTTGCAGAAGCGCCTCAAGAGCTGCCACACCGTCTACATCAATGGCGGTAAACACTTCATCAAGTAACCAAAGGGGTTCATCCGCAATCAACAGCCGAGCCAGTGCAACCCTGCGTTGCTGGCCGGCAGACAAATTTCGGCAAGGTACGTTTTCATAGCCAGCGAGGCCGGTACCCTGCAAAGCCTGACATAACGCCGCATCAGACACTGGCCGGCGACCCGCCATCAAGGCCCGAAGGTTTTCCATAGGAGTAAGCAGGGGTTTGATACCCGGTCGATGCCCGAGATAGAGCATGTTCCGTAAAAATGCTTCCCGCTGATCTGCCAGCGGAGATCCACACCACTTAAGCTCGCCTGTCCACGCATCGTTCAGGCCGGCCAGGATTCTTAGCAGCGTCGTTTTGCCGGAGCCGTTTGGCCCCTCGACACGGGTTACCGTACCGGGCAGTATGGAAAACGATAACTCACGGAAAAGTATCCGCTTGTCCCGCTCACACTGCAGGTTAACTGCCTGTAGCAATGGCTCGGGAGTCAAGGGTAACGGCTCGGACATCAGGGCCCCGTAATCAGGACGATGCGTACATGCATCGGGTGTATTCACGACAATAGCTGCCGGCGCGGCGTATTATAACGAAAGCGTTTGCAGATTACTCTTGTCTGGTATCAAGTCAGCAGCGATGAAACTACCCAGCGGCCAACACCCCCCCACCCTACCGGCACCGGTTACGCCCAAGCCGTCGCAGAGCAATGGCGCCGCGCCGCCGAGCCGTGAGACGGTTGCGTTGTCTGCTCGCCAGCAACTGGACCAGCTTCAGCTCGCAAACCGGGAAGCCATACTGGCCCGGGTGGCAGAAGTCATCAACCGTCAGGGCAGTGCCGAACTATTGCTGGATGTGCGCGGGAAACCCTTACAGGTGAATGCCGCCATTGGTGCCACGGAGCTGACGCCCGGGGATTGGGTAAAAGTAATGCGGGCCGGTAACGAACTGCAACTGATGGGCAAGCTGGCGGCGACACCGGAAGCCGCCATCACCCGGGCCCTGGCGCAACGCATGCCTTGGCAACAAAGCCTGGACAGCGGCCTGACAAAACTGATGACAGCGCTGAACCGGGGCATGGTTCCCGAACTGACGCCCGGACAATTACCCACCGCTCGCAGCCTGCAGCCCCTACCGGAAGCGGCGCGTCAGGCTCTCGAATCCCTGCTGGCAAGGCTTCCTGCAAGCAATACCCTTGCCCCTGGTGCCGGCACTCAGAACAATACCGTGCAACAAATCCGGCAATGGGTAGCCGAAAGCGGGTTGTTTGCCGAATCCCGTCTCACCCAGGCACCCTCACCCGTGCTGCCCGATCTCAAGCTTGCCATAGGGCGAGTCATTACCAGCCTGCTGGCAGAGCAAGATGGCGATGCAGCAACCTTGTTCAACCGCCTAACGCCACTTGCAAGCCCCAGCCTGGCTCAGGCCCCGCTGCAATTCCCCCAGGCAACGGCACCGGCCGTTAACCCCGAACCCACCTCTGTGGGCCAGACTTTGCGAATGTTAGCAGGCATGCTGAACCGGATTACGGTCAACCAGTTACACAGCCAGATACTGACGGCGAGAGGCGGCGGTGATACGCCTGCCCCCACCTCTACCATGTTGATGGACTTACCCTGGGTAACGCCGCAAAACGAGCCCAAACTGGCACAGCTGCGTTTGGAACAGTACAAGGAAGAATCCACGGCCAAGAGCCGAGACGAGAAACCGGCAGCTATCAGCGAATGGCGCCTGAACCTTGCCATTGACCTGGAACTGGCCGGGGCGCTGAACTTTGAAGTGTCTCTGCGCCAACAGGAAGTCAGCGCCCGGGTGTGGGCAGAAAAACAGGATACGTTAAAGCAGGTAAACGAAGAGTTGCCGCTACTGAGGCGCAGCCTGGTGGACCTGGGGCTGGAAGTGACCGACCTTGAGTGCCGGCGGGGCAGCCCTTCTTATCCGGTTACCAAGCTGGAACACAGACTGGTGGATACCCGAGCATGAAAAAGCAGAAGAAAGACCAGACATCCAGCGCCGCCGTTGCCCTGAAATACGACGGCGAAAAAGCCCCGACGATCACCGCCACGGGCACTTACGAACTGGCTGATGAAATTATCCGCATTGCCAGAGAGCACAATGTGCCCTTGTATGAAAACCGGGAGCTGGCCAGCATTCTCGCGCGTCTGTCCCTGAACGACGAAATACCGGAAAACCTCTATCGGGTTATTGCAGAAATTCTTGCCTTTGCCTTCCACATACGCGGCCGGACGCCCGAAGACGCCGGCCGGGATAATCCTGCGGCCTCAGTGGATGAGTGAACGCAGCGCCCACACCTGAGCCCAGGTATCGCCCTTGCGAGGTGCAATGGCAGTCTCGAAATAGTGTTTGAGGCGTCGGCGGTCGTCCGGATGATCCTTGAGCGCAGAGCCGATGATGTGATGCATCAAATGCTCAACCGTCATACTGCCACCACCGTAGTACCAGGCATTCAGGCTTGCAGCATGGGCAACCGACACCGCCTCAGCGGTTGAAAGCGCGGCCCCCGCCAGGCGATCTGTGCTTCGGCCATCCATGGTCTGGCCATTGCGCAACTCGTGAAACATGGTGACCAATACCTCAATAACAGCCCGATCCAGATCTACCTCGATACTGGCACGTTTGTTGGCTTTGCTCACTTCTCGCAGAACAACGCCTATTTCATCCGGCAGATTCCTGATCGGCCGGATTTCCTCGAAATCCAGGCGACGCTTGAGGGCAGCACTCATTTCGTTAACGCCAGCATCAACGCTGTTGGATGTAGCCACCAGGTTAAAACCTTCCCGGGCCAGTACCACTCCGTCGTCTCCCGGAATTTCCGGAATGACCACAATCCGATCAGACAAAACCGACAGCAGCGCATCCTGCAGGGGCTGAGGGCAGCGGGCGATTTCCTCAAATCGCACCAGGCGACCTTCCATCATGCCACGCATCAGCGGGCTCGGAACCAATGCTTCGACGCAAGGGCCTTTGCTGGCAAGAACGGCCTCGTTCCAGCCATACAGAAGCTGCCCAACCTGAGTCACAGCACCGCCCTGCAACGCCAGGGTGGAGTCGCCGGAAATGGCAGCGGTGAGCAGCTCGGAAAGCCAGGACTTGGCCGTACCCGGTTCGCCAACCAGCAAGCAGCCCCGATTAGTACACAGGGAAATGATAATGCGGGTCACCATGGCGCGATCCGCCACAAACTTGCATTCAATGCCCAGACTCTCATCGCCCAGCACAAATTTCTCAACGGCCCTGGGGGACATACGCCAACCCTGCGGTATGGGCCCAAGATCCATGGCCGCTATCCGTTCCAGCTCATCGTGAAAAACAACTTCCGCCGGCACCCGTTGCGCGGCTTTATTCTGCTGATTGCCTGCACTCATAGCGAACTCCTGCGGCCACCACGGACTTCCGGCGCCATACGCTCCTGGGGCAATATGCGTGGCAATTCAGACATGGGAATAACACCCTCGATAACATGATCCAGTGCGCTGTCACGCATGGTTACCAGGCCCGAATCCAGTGCCCGCCAGCGCAGTTCGCCGATAGGGGGCTGGCTGGATATGGCATTACGTATATCCGAATCCACTTCCATATATTCCACAATAGCCACCCTGCCCCGGGTGCCACGGCCGCCGCACTTATCACAGCCTGCACCTTCAAAACAACGGAAATCATCCGGTGCGCCGCTGGGAAAGACTTCCTCAAGAATAACCGGGTCGGGTGTTGCTGGCCTGCGGCAGTGTTTGCAAATTCGTTTGGCAAGGCGCTGAGCAATAACGGCCAACAGTTCACCGGCTATGGAGTTCGGGTGAATGCCCAAATCGTACAAGCGCTGCAAGGAGTCCACCGCATCATTACTGTGCAGCGTTGAAAGCACCACGTGGCCAGTCTGGGAAGCGCGAATAGCTTCCAGAGCAGTTTCTTTATCGCGGATCTCACCCACCATGATGATGTCGGGATCCTGGCGCACAAACGCCCGCATGGCATCGGCAAAATTAAAACCAATGTCGCTTCGTACCGGTGTTTGCTGGACGTTATCGATGGAGTATTCAATGGGATCCTCCACCGTGATCACCTTACGGCGGCCATCGTCTGCCAGGGTCTGCAAGCCCGCATAAAGCGTTGTGGACTTACCCGAACCTGTAGGACCAACAACCAGAACCAGGCCGGCGGGGTTATCCAGCAAACGCTCGTAATGGGAGCCAATCATTGGCGACATGCCCAGCTCCGCAATGGTCATGGCGCGGCCGGTCTGGGGTAACAAGCGGATAACCGCATGCTCTCCATGCAGCGATGGCTGGGTCTGCACCCGAAGATCGTAGGCAATATCCCCCAGCTGCAAGCGGGAACGCCCACCCTGGGGCAACCTGCGTTCGGCAATATTGAGCTCAGCCCGCAATTTGATAACGTTTATGACGCCTCGGAGTTCACGGGGGGTAATCTGGTACTGGCCCAGATCCCTCAAGTCGCCGTCTACCCGCAAACGAATCCTGACTCGTTCATCATACTGTTCAATGTGAATGTCACTGGCTTTTTCGCTGACTGCGTCCAGCAGAATCGCCTCATACACAGACACCAGATAAGGGCTGACATGATCGGTTCCGGTTTCCTGGCCCAGGGAGTTATCTCGCTTGCGACCACTGCCTGAGCCGGTGGCAGACAACACGGCCTGATCAGCAGCGAACCGGTTGCCTTTGGCCGACAAATCCAGCGCTGACCAGATTCTCCTGAAATCCGTAGGCGTAACCAGCCAGCACTCAATGGTGTGGTTGGGGCTCATACGCTCCAGCTGGTCGGTGCGGGCATCCGGGTCATCCGTAACAAAGGTTACCTTGCCGTTTGCCTGCGCCACCGGAATAATCCGGGACAGGTCAAGGAAGGTGCGGGAAAAACGCCTGAACAATGCATCCTTCAATTCAGGCAAAAGCTCATCGGCATCAGCAAATATCATCCCTCGCTGCTGTGCCAAAGAGCGATAAAGCTCGGTTTCCTCAATGTTCAGAGTTCGGCGCAGAACATCCAGCACACGGCAATTCTCTGTCGCTGCCGTAGTTTTAGCCTTCGCCAGCACCCGCTCATCAACCATACCCAGGTCGATAAGAATTTGTTCCGAGTTACGGTTAAAATCCACCCACCCCAAAGTGCGGACCCGCTCGAGCTTATCGGCGCGTTTCACATACATGGCCATACTTGGCACTGGGCCGGCCTTGCCTTCAAGGCAAATGAGATTGCCGCCTTCACAGAGGTACTGCTTTAACGTGTTGTTATCGGCCAGAAAGGTCGTGCACAACACGAGTTCACAGAGCTGGTCGAGATCCAGTACGCTCTCGGCAGACTGTGCCAGAACATCCACATTATTCTTGCCCAGCTTGAAAAACCGCTCTCTGGCTGCTTCGGCAACGTTCGGGTTTTTTTCAATGTAGATAACGCGGTGAGCAAGATGGGATAACACAGCAGCGAGGTAGCCAGAGCCACCGCCCACATGCATCACACTGTCCGTGGGCGCAATCTCCGGCATGATAGACAGGATGTGGGCAACGGTTTCTTCCCGGGGGATAGAATGCCCGGTTATGGAAGGAATCAGGTCCGAGCCGGTAACAAAATCATTACGGGATACGGCAAGAAGGGCCTCCAGGGCCCTTGGGTAGACTTTCTTCATCCATTAAAGTCCGTAGCAGCGTGGTTTCAGGCCGCCTCGCGCTTTCTCAGTGCTGATACAAGCTCGGCCTCGGGACGGGATATTCCGCAAGTGTTCATAAGATCGTCTATATCAGCCCCAAGATCAACCAACCGTGAGGCCTCATCGTAAGAGATGCGCAGGGGATCATTCTGGCGCATCTCATCTAGGGTTGTGCGTAGCTCATGCAGCTGCCGTTCGCAGGCGACAAGGCGCTGCCCCACCCCCATACTGCCGCTGGCAGTGGCATGCAACTCCCGGCCGAGGCTATCGCAGCGCTCCTTGAGTGTGGCTTTAAGCTGCCTGTTCTGGCGCCCGAGCATAACGCACTGCGCAAAAACCAGTGAAAGCGCTACGGTGGTCAGCGCCCAGGGCACATAAGAAGGAATTTCAGCAAACATGATGGACGTCTCCGGTTATTATCCACGTGAGGCATCCATCATCAGGCCTGGCCGGTACGGCGCCGGTTTACAGCCCTGCGATCTCAGCCCATTCGTGGTCTGACAGCATTTTGTCGAACTCGACCAATATGATCAGTTCACCATCTTTGTTACACACACCCTGGATAAATCTGGCACTTTCATCATTACCCACATTGGGTGCAGTCTCAATTTCACTGGCTTTCAGGTACACAACCTCGGCTACAGAATCCACCAATATTCCCATTACCTGGTCGGCAGACTCCATCACTACAATTCGGGTGGCGTCTGTAATATCTGCATCCGCCAGCCCGAAGCGACGACGGGTGTCGATAACCGTCACCACGTTGCCCCGCAGGTTGATGATACCGAGCACGTAATCCGGAGCGCCCGGCACTGGCGCGATCTCCGTGTGCCTCAGCACTTCCTGGATCTGCATAACGTCGAGACCGTATGTCTCGTTATCCAGCCGGAAGGTCACGTACTGCAATACCTGATCGTCCTGGGCCTGATTCTGTGGTCCGCTCGGGGATGCCATAACCTGTGTCTCCTGTTCGGCTGCCCGGGCGGGCAACCTGATCGTCAAAAAAACATCATCAGCGCCCAATACTATAATTAAGGGCACAAACCGTGCCAGTCTGGCATGGTTTCATTGCGTAACCGGGTTTTCCGGTCAACTCAGGTCGAGATACTGTTCCCGCTCAGCCCGCACCAACAAATCGGCCATGGTACGCACATCAACCAGAGCACACATCTGCTCAATGACTGTTCCCGCCAGCCAGGGCCGCTTGCTGCGGGCCGTGCGCCAGCGCACATCATCCGGGCTAAGAGTGAAGGATTGGGCCACATCATCGCACGCCAGCCCCCATTCGCTGTTATCAAGGCGAATAACAAACCGGTAGTTATCCCGGGCATCAGGCGGAACCCGCCCGGCCATTATCCACTCAGCTGTATCCACAACTCTCAGATTCTGATGGGCTCCCATACGGATGCCCATGTACCAGCGGGGGCTACCAGGAATCGGCCGAATGCTCTCTTCAATCTGATATATGGCCCCCAGCAGAACCAACGGAACCGCAAGCTGCAAACCTGCCACGGTAAAAATCAGACACTCAAACGGGCGCTGTGACCAGTCCGGGCGCGCCACGGGACCTTCATTCCCTGGCACTGGTTTTTCCGTATGCTTTGGCGTTGAAGCCTCCACTGGGGCAGATTCCAGTTTCTGCGCTGATCGAGGTGCCACCAGAGGTGCTGGAGCCAGAACTGGCGCTGGCCTGGTTTTCAACACCCGTTTTTTGACCGGAACTGGCTTAGGCTCCGTCTCTATGGCGGGTTTTGACTCAGCCAACTCTTCGTGCCGGGCAGTGTTCGTTGCCGTATGCAGCAATTCATCCAGATAACTGGCAATTGCACTGGCCGGATCCGCCAGCTTTGTCAATTTCCCGTCAGCCATGCTGACGCTCCTGCTGAACACCGGTTTTTGCCAGCAAATCATCCAGCAGGTGTCGATAAGCCCGAACGCCATGAGTTTGCGCTTCCAGTTTCGACGGAACAATACCGGCCTGGCTCGCATCGCGGAATTTTGTATCAACGGGCACTGCAAACCTCCAAAGGTTTTCCTGGTAGGTTTTACGCAGCAGGTTCAGACTTTTAACCGAAGCCTGGGTACGCCGATCGAACATGGTCGGTACGATGGTATAGGGCAACTGATTCTTTTGGGAACGCATGATCATCTGCAGCGTGTGCAGCATCCGCTCAAGGCCTTTGATGGCAAGGAACTCGGTTTGTACCGGAATAACAAGGTGCTGTGCTGCCGCCAGCGCATTGACCATCAGCACACCCAACGAGGGCGTATTATCCAGAAGAACATAGTCAAAATCGTCCCACAACTGGGCAAGTGCCCGGGAAACAATAAGCCCCATGCCCTCAGCACCCACCATTCGTCGTTCCAGCGTAGCCAGAGCCGAACTGGCCGGTAACAGAACCAGCCCGGGGCAACTGGTTTCTACAATAAGCTGAGCTGGCAACCCTTCAGGTATCTTGCCCTGGTGCTGAAACAGATCAAAAACACTGTGTGCAAGGGTATCCGGGTCGTAGCCGAACCAACTGGTCAAAGAACCATGGGGGTCAAGATCTACCACCAGCACGCGCTTCCCACGCTCCGCCAGAAGGCCGCCCAAAGCGACCACCGAGGTGGTTTTACCTACACCGCCCTTCTGATTGGCTACTGCCCAGATTCGCACGTTTTGACTCCGAAACCGACTTTGTTGCGACTAACGAAAACCCGTTACACTCCGGTTTATCGGCCAGTTTTCACGCAACTTGAACGGGTTGTACACCGGCAGCAGCTTGCCGCCTGAATGATTGATTGATGAAGGCAATACAGAAACCGTGCCAGGCCGGTGGCGACTGAACATGTTCTACCGCATAACGCCCCGAACACTGGCATCGCGGGAGATAAGCAATACAACACGCCGGTTACGGCGGCGGCCTTCTTCCGTATCGTTGCGAGCGAGAGGCTGATGCTCACCGTAACCGACCGCTGCCAATCGTTCCGGCTCAATCCCTTCCATGCCCAGCATACGCACAACCGCTGCCGCCCGTGCCGCCGACAACTCCCAGTTTGAAGGGAATAGCGCTGTACGAATGGGCTGATTGTCGGTGAAGCCTTCAACCTTTACTGCGTTGTCCCGATTCCTGAGAACCCGCGCTACTTTGTCTATCACGCCAAACGCATCATAGTGGGGCTCCGCATCGCCACTGCCAAACAGCAGGCTGTCTGGCAGATTAAGCGAAAGCCAGCGGTCGTTGGTTTCAAGCGTAACCACCCCGCGACCGATCAGTTCGTCAAACTCCATGGCCAGTTGATCTGCCATTGTGCGCAAAGCGTCAGTGCGCGCCTGGGTGCCCTGCTCTGAATTTCTGGGCGCCTCTGTTACAACAGGGGGAATCACATCCTCCGAGGGCTGAACTTCCGGACGTGGGGGCTGATCGCCAATTTCTAAGGGCTGAAAGGATCGCTGAGGTGCATTGAAAACGCCCGTAAGACTCTCCGAAAGCACTTTGTACTTGCCCTCGTTTACCGAAGAGACTGAATACATCACCACAAAGAAAGCAAAGAGCAGTGTTATGAAATCCGCATAGGAAATCAGCCAACGCTCTTTATTGTGCAAATCGTCCTGGGGTGGCCTGCGACGCCGCATAATAGGAACCGGGTTTGCTACTGCAGGAAGCCCCGCAGCCGCAATTCAATGGATTTAGGGTTCTCACCCTCCGCAATGGCGATGATGCCATCGATCAACATATCTTCGTATCTTGTGCGTTCCCTGACCAGCCCACGCAGCTTGTTTGCAACAGGAAAAAACAACAGGTTGGCCAGAGCCACACCATAGATGGTTGCCACAAAAGCGGTAGCTATCCCGCTGCCGAGTGATGCCGGGTCTTCGAGGTTGGTCATTACCTGTATCAGCCCCATGACGGCACCGATGATGCCGATCGTTGGCGAGTATCCACCCATGGCTTCAAACACCCGGGCCGACTCCAGATTTCTCTGCTCACGGCAATCCAGATCAATTTCCATAATGCTGCGAATGGTTTCTGTTTCTGCGCCATCAACCAGTAACTGCAGACCTTTACGGGCAAAGCTTTCGGGTTCCTTTTCCGCCAAACCTTCAAGCCCGAGCAACCCTTGTTTGCGGGCTTTGACGCTCCAGTCAATCACTTTGCCAATACCGTCTTCAATACTGATATAGGGGGGAACAAACACCCAGCGCGCCTGAACAGTAGCCCGTTTCAGGACCGGCCAGGAGGTCTGCAGGATGGTGGCAGCAAGGGTGCCACCAATAACGATGATGGCCGCTGGGCCATTGAAGAGGGAGTTCAGAGCTCCGCCTTCAAGAAGATTACCCCCAAGAATAGCGGCAAAGGCCAGAACAACGCCGAGCAGGCTGAGTATGTCCATCAGCAGACACCCTCAATGAGCCTTGGCCCAATTTTATCCAGCGGCAGAATCTCATCACTCAGGCCTGCTTTTGCAACAGCCATGGGCATTCCATAGATGACTGACGATTGCTCATCCTGAGACCAGATAGGCGAGCCACTCTGCTTCAACATCCGGCACCCTTCTTTACCGTCCGATCCCATGCCGGTCAGGATTACACCAAGGGCCTTACCGGGAAATGAACGGGCAACCGATCCAAAAGTAATATCTACAGAAGGCCGGTAATTCAGGCGTTCGTCCCCTGGCAATATACGAACGCGGGGTTGGCCGCCACGGTTTTCAATCATCATTTGTTTGCCACCTGGAGCAAGCAACGCCAGGCCAGCATGCAGTATGTCGCCATCCTCTGCTTGTCGGACTTCAATTTTGCAAAGCCTGTTGAGGCGTTCGGCAAACGCCGGCGTAAAGCTCGCTGGCATGTGTTGCACCAGCACAATGGGCGAAGGAAAACTGGCGGGCAAGGCTGCCAGCACTCGCTGGAGTGCCACAGGCCCGCCTGTAGAGGTACCTATGCCCACAACGGCATAACGCTGTGCCGGGATTTTTCGTGGTGAGCGCTTGGACGAGTCTTCCGGCAGTGGCTGATTAGTCTGGCGGCTAGCGGCCATTGGCCGGGCTGTCACAGAAGGTTTGGCCGGAGCCATTTGCGCAGAAGCAGAAGAAGCTGACCGATGTACAGATGGTGGCGAAGGAGGCTGCGTCCGACTGCGAGCAACGTCAAGTACACGATCAATCAGGATTTTTTGCAGCTGGCTGCCATCCCGCGCGATTTCTTCAAAGTTTTTGGGTAAAAAATCCACGGCTCCCGCTTCCAGTGCATCCAGTGTTACCCGGGCACCTTCGTATGTGAGCGAAGAAAACATCAGCACCGGTATCGGGTGTTTCTTCATAATCTCACGCACAGCCGAAATACCGTCCATAATCGGCATTTCGTAGTCCATGGTAATGACATCCGGGCGCAAGGACTGTGCAAGTTCAACGCCTTCTTGCCCGTTGGCAGCCACACCCACCACACGGATCTGGCCCGACGAGGTCAAGATCTGCGTCAGCCGCTTGCGGAAGAACCCTGAGTCGTCAACGACCAGGACAGAAACTGTCATCCGTTTCTCCTACCTGAGTTACTGTTTCCCGCAGTGCCTTCGATTGGTTCAGCAAAGACCTCAGCTGTAATGCTGCAGCAAGCTGGGAACATCAATAATGAGCGCTATGCGGCCATCACCGGTAATCGTGGCACCCGCCATTCCCGGCGTTCCCTGCAATCCCCGCCCAAGCGGTTTGATGACCACTTCTTCCTGACCAACCAGTTGGTCGACCACAAAGCCAACCTTTTGGGTACCCATGGCGACAATCACAACATGCCCGTTTTCGGGGCGAGTGACACCCTCCTCCCCCTTTACCAACCAACGCTTTACATGGAAGAGTGGGTACACGTTATCCCGCACAACAATACATTCCCGACCGTCCACAATGTTTGTGCGGGTAAGATCAAGGTGGAAAATCTCCACCACGTTCACTAACGGCAAGGCAAAGGACTGGTCGGCAAGCTTGATCATCAGGGTTGGCATAATGGCCAGAGTCAGGGGCACCTTGATAATAATACGAGAGCCTTTACCGAGAGCCGAAACCACACTGAGCTGGCCATTGAGCTGATTAATTTTGGTTTTCACCACATCCATACCGACGCCACGACCGGAGACGTCAGAAATCTGCTCCTTGGTAGAGAACCCCGCGGCAAAAATCAGGTTAAAGCACTCTGAGTCGGTAAGGCGGTCGGCTGCATCCTGGTCGTAAATACCCTTTTCCACCGCTTTCCGGCGCAGAACTTCCGGATCCATACCGGCGCCATCGTCATCAATGGACAGGAGTATATGATCCCCTTCCTGTTCGGCAGAGAGCGTCACTGTCCCCTGGCGCGGCTTGCCGGCTTTTTCACGAACCTCCGGCGCTTCTACACCATGATCTACAGAGTTACGCACAAGGTGAACGAGTGGATCCGACAAGGCTTCAACCAGATTCTTGTCGAGATCTGTATCCTCACCATGCATGACCAGGTTAACTTCTTTTTTCATGCCCCGGGCCAGATCACGAACAACCCTCGGGAAGCGACCAAATACCTTTTTGATGGGCTGCATACGGGTTTGCATAACTGCCGACTGAAGATCGGTAGTCACCACATCAAGGCTGGATACTGCCTTGTGCATGTGCTCGTCTTCACTCTCAAAGCCCAGTCTCTGGAGACGGTTTCGCACCAACACCAACTCGCCCACCATATTCATGATGTCATCAAGGCGTTTGGTATCAACACGCACTGTGGTTTCTGCTACCGGGGCTGCGTCCCTGGGAGGAGCCGTTCTATTAGCAGGTTCTTTGGCCACAGGCTTTGCTTCAGGTGCTTTCCCGGGAATCACTTTCGCGGGTTCAGGTTTGCCCGGTTGCGGCGTCTTCGATCCTTTACCGGAACCGCCTGCAGTGGTCGGGCTCCCTCCCTTGCCATGCAACTCATCGAGCAAGCTTTCAAATTCGTCGTCGGTGATCAGCTCACCATTATTGCCCGCTGCAGGGCTGACTGCATCAGCGGCAACGGCATCAGCCTGTACAGCAAATTTGCCTTTACCATGAAGCTCGTCAAGCAAGGCTTCAAACTCATCATCAGTAATTTCATCACCACTTCCACCACCCACAGCGTCCTTACTATCGGCAGACTGATGATACCCCGGGCTATCGCCGGCACCGGAAACCGGCGCATCGCCGTGCAGCGCATCCAGCAACTGTTCAAATTCTTCGTCGGTAATATCGCCCCCATCCTGGTCGCCGGCGGCGGGCTCGGAGGTTGCGGGCATTTCAACCGCTTGTTCCGCAGGAGTCTGGGGCAATGCCAGGGCGTCCAGGGCAGCAATCAGTTCGTCGGGTGCAGGGGTAAGCTCTTCCCGATTACGCACTTGCTCAAACATAGAGTTCACGTGATCCAGAGCTTCCAGCACAACGTCCATTAGCTCAGAATCGACTGCGCGCTTATGGTTGCGCAGGATATCGAACACGTTCTCGGCAGAGTGACAGCAGTTAACCAGTGCGTCCAACTGAAGGAAGCCTGCACCGCCTTTTACAGTATGAAATCCACGGAAAATAGCGTTAAGCAGATCGCTGTCATCAGGGTTTTGCTCAAGATCAACAAGCTGTTCCGACAGTTTCTCGAGTATCTCCCCGGCCTCTACCAGGAAGTCCTGCAGGATCTCATCATCGGCATCAAACGCCATGGATTAACCTCTTCATATTCAGAAACCGAGACTGGACAACAAATCGTCTACGTCGTTTTGTCCCGAGACTACATCTTCGCGCTCTTCTGCGTTTACCTGAGGCCCCACGCCCTGCTCGGCCGAGACATCCTGGTTTTCAATCTGATGCACGGTGCCTGTGAGCTGATCAACATGGCTGGCCATAACCACCAGGCTCAGCATCTGCTCCTCCACTTCTTTCACCAAAGCAGTCACTCGCTGAATCACCTGGCCGGTCAGATCCTGAAAATCCTGCGCCAGCAAAATCTCGGAGAGGTTGTTGTAAATGGTGTCTGTATCTTTGGTAAGGCTCAGAAAAAAAGCATCTATTCGGCCATACAGGTCGCGAAACTCAGCCGGCTGCATTTCGCGGCGGCGCAATCGCTGCCATTCATCCCTCAGTGCGGTGGCTTCGCCCCGCACTGAACTGGCAATTGGCATGCTTTCCTCGACCAGATCCATAGTGCGGTTGGCCGCCTGCCCGGTCATCTGGACAACATACGCCAACCTGTCGGAAGCATCTGTCATCAAGGACAAAACTTCTTTCTGCTCCGGGCTGCGCGGGTCTATCTGGAAGTTGCTGATTGCCTCATGGAGCGTACGTGTCAGCCGACCAACTTCACGATACAGACTCTGATCCCTGACTTCGCTCAATTCATTAATCAGGGTCATGGCGCCGGCATAATCGCCGCTCTCAACACACTGGGAGAGTTCTGCTGTCTGGTGCCGGAGCTTTTCGGTCACTTCTGGCTCAAGATCCCGGTGGATCTTTCTGTTATCGCTCATACGACCCATCCAATTTCCGATTACTGAATTCGCTCAAAAATCTTCTCAATTTTTTCCTTGAGAACAGCGGCAGTGAAGGGCTTCACAACGTACCCATTAACACCAGCCTGAGCTGCCGCCACAATTTGATCGCGCTTGGCTTCTGCAGTAACCATCAATACAGGAAGGGTTTTCAGGTTTTCATCAGCCCGCACCGTTTTGAGCAAATCAAAGCCGGACATTCCGGGCATGTTCCAGTCAGTCACGAGAAAGTCATACTTGCCGCTTCTGAGCATGGGCAAAGCGGTGTTGCCGTCATCCGCTTCATCGGTATTGGTGAAGCCCAGATCACGGAGCAGGTTTTTGATGATCCGCCGCATTGTGGAGAAGTCATCCACAATGAGAATTTTCATGTTCTTGTCCAAAGGGACCTCCAGTTATCAAGACCCGGAATTCGTTTTGACCTTTGCATTAAAAAGTGTAGCAGGCCGCTGATTTAACCATGTAACATCTAACTATTGTCCTCAAGGCGCCAATCAGAAAGCCTGCCACGCAACCGCAAGGCTGCCTGGCTGTGTATCTGGCTGACTCTGCTTTCGCTGACGCCCAACACAGCGCCGATTTCCTTGAGGTTCAGTTCTTCCGTGTAATACAAGCTCAGCACAAGCTTTTCCCGCTCCGGTAACTCCTCAATCTCGGCCGCCAGCTGACTCCGGAACGAAACCGACGTGAGATCATCCAGCGGATTATCATGGGTCTCTGTTTCATCTATCGGCAGCTCCCCGGATTCATTGAGCTCATCGAGACTAAAAAGACGCCCACTATTGGAATCCGCCAAGGTGGCATGATACTCGGAAAGTTCCATTCCGAGCTCTTCAGCTACCTCTGCATCCTGGGCTTCCCGACCCAGCCGGTCTTCCACAGCCTTGATGGCCTGCGCAATCCGCCGGGAGTTGCGGTGAACAGAGCGCGGCACCCAGTCGCCTTTGCGAATTTCATCCACCATGGAGCCGCGGATGCGTATTCCGGCATAGGTTTCAAAAGCTGCGCCTTTGGTTGCGCTGTAGCGTTGCGCAGCTTCCAGCAACCCGATCATGCCCGCCTGCATAAGGTCGTCGAGCTGTACCGAAGCTGGTAGCCGCGCCAAAAGATGAAGTGCAATTTTCTTGACCAGGGGTGCGTGAGTCTCTATGAGCTCTGAGGGACTGTTCACACCAGCCTGATGGTAGATTCCCAGTTTTTTCGCCAATGTCATGCATCCGGTATTATTTTGCTGGATCGGTTTCAGACTTCGACGAGCCGCTCCACAAAAAACTCCAGGTGTCCGCGGGGAGATGAAGGCAAGGGCCAGCTTTCGACCTTATCAGCCAGCGCCTTGATCGCAAGCGAGGCCTTGGCCCGTGGATAAGCATCCAGCACAGCCCTCTGGCGCTGAACTGCCTTCTTCACGGCTTCGTCGTAAGGCACCATACCAACATATTGTAGTGCCACATCGAGGAAGCGCTCAGTAACCCGTGTCAGTTTTTCAAACAAATGGCGGCCTTCCTGCTCGCTGCTCACCTGATTGGCAAGAATACGAAAGCGACTGGTTCCATAATCACGGTTCATGAGCTTGATCAGGGCGTAGGCGTCCGTTATGGAGGTAGGCTCATCGCAGACTACCAGCAGCAGCTCCTGGGAAGCCCGTAAAAAACTCACAACGGACTCCGAAATCCCGGCAGCTGTATCAACAATAAGCACGTCGATCTGATCGCCCAATTCACTGAACGCGTTGATCAGGCCTGCGTGTTCCATTGGGCTAAGCTGAGTCATGTGCTGGGTTCCGGAAGATGCCGGAACAATTTTAATCCCGCCGGGACCGTTCACCAGAACGTCTCTGAGGTCACACTCCCCAGCCAACACGTCCTGCAATGTATTGCTGGCCGTTACCCCGAGTAGCACATCAAGATTTCCCAGGCCGAGATCGGCATCAAGCAGCACCACACGCCTGCCTTTCTGTGCCAGTGCAATGCCAAGGTTGACGGAAATATTACTCTTGCCAACCCCGCCCTTGCCGCCGGAAACCGCTATCACCTGTACCGGATGTGCTTTGCTCATACTGTTTATAATCTCTCGCCAGGATTAACCGGATATAGTTCATAGCCGGATACAACTCAGAACTTCAGAGCCTCATGCAATTTCACGCGGGTGCTCTTTGCCAGGCACTTTCTCTGCTGCCGCTTGCTCCTGCAGCATTTTCAGGCGCTCGACGGCCAAACGCACAAGCAGAACCGCTTCAGCATGATGCAGGTCCCCCGGGATTTTCTGCCCATCCGTGTAATAGGCCACCGGCAAGCCGGTTTCCATCACAAAACCCAAGGACTCTCCCAGAGTCAGAGCTTCGTCAATTTTGGTCATCACGCAGCCTGTAAGACCTGCCATCTTATAGCAATGCCAGACGGATTTCATAATGCGCGGCTGGCTGGTTGCCGAAACAACCAGGTGTGTGCGAATGTTGTGATGGCTGCGGGCCAGTTCTGCCAACTGCTGCTGATACCCTTTATCCGAACTGGTCAGCCCCGCCGTATCTATGAGCACCAGATGCCGGTCCGACAGCTCATCAAGAATATCATCAAGCGTATTGCTTTCATCCACTACTCGCACCGGCACGTTCAGTATACGGCCAAATACGAAAAGCTGTTCATGGGCGGCTACCCGGTACCGGTCTGTCGTAACCAATGCGATCGAATCAGCGCCATGCTTCAGCACATAACGAGCGGCAAGCTTGCCGATGGTGGTTGTTTTGCCAGAACCTGTCGGCCCCACCAGCGCGTATACGCCACCTTCGTCGAGCCACTCCTGATCCGGGGTGCGCACACCCGCAACAAGCATTTTCAGGGATTGCTTCCATCCATCCTCCAGCTTGCCGCCCTTGTGACGACGGGAGAGCGAACCGGCCAGATCCGAGCTTACGCCAAACTCCTGCAAGCGCTCTGCCAGCCTCTGCTGAACCGCGTTGACGCCGTGCTTTTCCGGCTCACCAGGCCGGCCACTCATAAGGTCCCGCAACGAACTGATTTCCGCACGCATGCGCGCGAGCTCATCAGAATAGTTTGTATTATGGGTATTTTGAGACGGCTCCTCTGAAAACTCGTCACTGGCAGCCCCGTGCAACTCGGCAAATGACGCTTCAGCATAGCCTTGGCCAAGCGCGGCACGGCTTTCCCGAACGTCGCGAATGCGGGAGCGGGAGCGACTCAACTCCTCTTCCAGCCGGCGATGGCGCTCCGCTTGCATCTCTGCAAGGCGAGCTCCGTTGGTGGCCTCGCTGGCCTGATCGCCAAGGCTCTGGCGCGCCACGTTTTCGTCATAGTCCAGAGCCGTGACGATCTCTACGCCGCCTTCAACCCGGCGATTGGAAAGGATGACAGCATCTGGCCCCATCTGCTCACTGACCTGCTTCAGCGCCTCGGCCATGCTCTTGGCAAAAAAACGTTTTACTTTCATGATATTGCATCCTCCACCGGCAGCACGCTATCTGCGCTGCCCGTTCTTTCATCCGCCAGCCTATTGGCCAACAGACGCCACGATCGTAATCTGCTTGTTATCCGGTATTTCCTGGTAGGAGAGCACGTGTAGCCGCTCAACACCGTAACTGGCAAACTTTGCGAGTACTGGCCGCAAAGGCCCGGATACCAGAAGAATGGCGGGTTTACCCAGCATCTCCTGCCGCTGCACGCTGTCTTGCAATGAGCGCTGCAGCTTTTCCACCATATTCGGTTCCAGAACCATGCCTATATCTTCCAGGCCGCCAGATTGTTGACTCTGCTGAACAGACTTAAGCAACAACTGTTCCAAGTCAGGGTCCAGGGTGATAACCGGAATCTCCTCGTCGTTCCCGCAAATGCTCTGAATAATCATCCTGCGCAAAGACTGACGCGCTACAGTGGTCAGTAATTTGGGGTCCTGACTCTTGGGGTGCAGGTTGACCATAGACTCGGCAATGGAGCGCATATCCCGAATGGGCACCTCCTCTTTAAGCAGGTTCTGCAATACCTTCAACAGGAGGCTGATCGTCACTGTGGTCGGCACCAACTCTTCCGCCAGCTTGGGCGAGGCTTTCTCCAGCTGATCGAGCCACTGCTGAGCCTCTTCATGCCCCAGCAGTTCGTGAGCATGCTTTTGCAGTACCTGGTTCAGGTGGGTAGCCACTACCGTGCTGGCATCCACCACGGTATATCCGAGCGTCTGGGCCTGATCTTTCTTTTCCGGCTCAATCCAGCTGGCATCCAGCCCAAACGCCGGATCTTTGCCCTCTATACCCTCGATTTTTCCGAACACCTGGCCAGGATCTATCGCCAGCTCCCGATCCGGATGGATTTCCGCCTCTGCGATGGTGACCCCCATCAAGGTGATGCGATAGACATTCGGCATCAGGTCCAGGTTGTCGCGAATGTGAACAGAAGGCATAAGGAAGCCCAGGTCCTGGGACAGCTTTTTACGCACGCCTTTTATACGGCTCAGCAATTCACCACCCTGAGTCTTATCAACCAGAGGTATCAGGCGGTACCCCACTTCCAGACCAACGATATCCACCGTTGCCACATCGTCCCAACCCAGCTCCCGGGATTCTCCCGGCGCGGGCAGCTGCCGACCCTGGTCACCACCGGCATCGCCCGCCAAAGGTAAATCTCGCCCGCCAGCGCCAGGCACAACACCCGCGCCTCCCCGACCGGGAAACACTCCTCCCTCTTCAACGGTTTGCCGATCTTTCTTCCACACATACCAGGCACTTGCAGCTGCAAGACTGCCGAGACCAAGGAAAGCCACATGGGGCATGCCGGGAATCAACCCCAGCAAAATCAGAATACCGGCGGCAATGGCCAGGGCTTTGGGTGCACTGAACATTTGCTGAAGAATTTGCCCGCCCATATCCTGGCTTGAAGTGACCCGGGTAACCATGATGGCCGCGGAGGTGGAAAGCAGCAGTGACGGTATCTGGGCAACCAGGCCGTCACCAATAGTGAGCAACGCGTAGCGCTCCATGGCAAGACCAAAATCCAGGCCATGTTGAATCATGCCGATGGCAACACCGCCAATAATGTTGATGGCCAGGATCAACAGGCCTGCAACGGCATCACCTTTTACGAACTTGGACGCACCGTCCATGGAACCGTAAAAATCCGCCTCTTGGGCGATCTCTTCACGACGGTGTTTTGCTTCGTCCTGATTAACAAGCCCTGCGTTCAAGTCCGCATCAATGGCCATCTGTTTGCCGGGCATGGCATCCAGGGTAAAGCGTGCGCTCACCTCCGAAACCCGGCCCGCACCTTTGGTAACCACCAGGAAGTTGATAATCATAAGAATGGCGAACACCACGAGACCCACCGCGTAGTTGCCACCAATCAGCACAGCACCGAAGGATTCAATAACCTTACCCGCCGCATCGCCGCCTTCGTGGCCTTGCAGCAGAACAATCCGGGTGGACGCCACGTTCAGCGCCAGGCGTAACAGGGTTGCAACCAGCAACACCGTTGGGAATGATGCAAACTCCATGGGGCGCAGCGCGTAAACACACACAAGCAGAATGACAATAGAAAGGGTTATGTTGAACGTGAAGAAAACGTCCAGCAAAAACGCGGGCATGGGCAGTATCATCATGCCCAGCAGCCCCATCAACATAACGGGTACGCCGAGGTTGCCCTGCGTCAGGGATTTGACGTTATTGAGGACTAAAGTTCTGTCCATGCCCGAAGCATCTCCGATTTACTGTTTCTGAAGGCGTTTTCAGGGTCGAGTTTCTGACGCCAAAGTGGCTTTTACCCTGTTACCGCAAGATCCATACCAGCCTGCCCGGTTTTTCCTTCGGAAGCTGCAATCAGGTGCCTGACTCACCTTGTAAGATGCGGTATCCTTGCGCCACTTATATTGCGACATTTACCCCTTCAACCCAGACCCAGAAAACAGGTGAGCCATGCCAGTCCACGAGGTAAAACACCCCCTGATCCAACACAAACTCGGCCTTATGCGTCGGGCCGACATCAGCACTAAAAATTTTCGTGAACTGGCACAGGAGGTCGGCGCCCTTCTCACCTACGAAGCGACCAAGGATTTCAGCCTGAAAGAGAAAACCATTGAAGGCTGGGCCGGGCCAGTGAATGTGGAGCAAATTCACGGCAAGAAAATCACTATTGTCCCTATTCTGCGTGCCGGTCTGGGTATGCTTGACGGTGTTCTGAGCCTGATCCCTGTGGCGCGGGTCAGCGTGGTAGGCCAAATTCGTAATGAAGAGACCCTTGAGTCCAACACGTATCTGGAAAAACTTGTTGGTGAGCTCGACCAACGTATGGCGCTGATAGTGGACCCCATGGTCGCTACTGGCGGCTCCATGATCTCAACCATCGACGTGCTGAAAAAGGCAGGAAGCACGGAAATCCGTGCACTGGTGTTGGTGGCAGCCCCTGAGGGCATTAAAAAGGTTCTCGACGCCCACCCGGATGTGTCTATCTACACGGCCTCTGTGGACGAATGCCTGAACGAGAAAGGCTACATCCTGCCCGGGCTTGGCGATGCCGGCGACAAGATCTTCGGCACCAAGCAAAAGGACAGCTGATCATGCAAGACCACTCCACAGACTCCACCTGGAAGCAGGCCATCGCCGGCTCCCAGATGCTGCTGGTGGCCTTCGGTGCCTTGGTGCTGATGCCGCTGATAACTGGCCTTGACCCAAATGTTGCACTCTTCACCGCCGGCCTGGGCACACTGATTTTCCATGTTGTGACTGGCGGTCAGATTCCGATCTTCCTGGCGTCATCTTTCGCTTTCATCGCACCGGTTATCGCTTCCAAGAGCAAGTTCGGCCTTGAAGAGACCCTGGGCGGGTTGATGGCGGCGGGCATTCTCTACATTATTCTCAGCGGTGCAATAAAACTGCGCGGCACTGGCTTTGTTACTCGTTTGCTGCCTCCCGTAGTGATTGGCCCGGTGATTATGGTGATCGGTCTGGGGCTGGCACCTGTGGCTGTACACATGGCCTCCGGCCGCACGGGTGATGGCGCGGTTCAATTAATACCTGAGACTACCGCCCTGTGGATTGCCATGATTTCGCTGACGGTGACCATTATTGCGTCAGTCTGGGCCAAGGGTATCTTCCGTCTGATTCCGATTATGTTTGGTGTGATTGTCGGGTATGTGCTGTCTGCTTTCGCTGGCGTTGTTGATACCACACCCATCCAGCAAGCACCCTGGCTTGCGGTCCCCAACTTTGTGGCGCCAGCGTTCAGCTGGGGCGCCATTATGTTCATGATTCCGGTTGCCATTGCCCCTGCCATTGAGCACATTGGCGACATTCTGGCGATCGGTAACGTGACCCGCAAAAACTACCTCGAAAAGCCCGGGCTGCACCGCACTTTGCTGGGCGACGGTTTGGCCACCAGTGCTGCTTCGTTATTGGGCGGACCGCCCAACACCACCTATTCTGAAGTAACCGGCGCGGTAATGCTGACCCGTAACTTCAACCCGAAGGTGATGTGGTGGGCGGCGTGCACGGCGATTGTGTTGGCGTTCGTAGGCAAATTCGGCGCGGCCCTTCAGACGATTCCGGTACCGGTAATGGGCGGCATTCTGTGTTTGCTGTTCGGTTCCATTGCTGTGGTTGGTATGAGCACCCTCATCCGCCATCAAGTTGATCTATCCCAAGCGCGGAATCTGGTTATCGTTGGCGTAACCCTGGTGTTTGGCATCGGCGGCATGGTTCTCGGTCACCTTGAGGGTATCGCCCTGTGTGCGGTAGCTGCGATCATCCTGAACCTGATTCTTCCGGGTAGCCGTGAAGCATGGGGTAAGGCGATTTACGAGCACAAAGGCGACTGACCTCAGCGTTAATTGTTGTCCCACTGGTGCCTTCGGGCACTGGTGGCTCTTCCTCCTTCTTGTACGTGCCCTCCTTTTTAGTAGCTTGCGAGTTTTGGTGTTTGCTGCCATGCGGGGCTGCTTCCAATAATCACTACGAGACCTTTAAGTCTGTCCCTAGCCTTTTAGGGCTGGTGCAAGCTGCCATGTGGGGCCCCTCCCAAAAACCGCTACGAGCCCATCCATGGGCGCTTGTCGGTGGCCGTCCTTGGCCACCGGCATTTTTGGGAGGGGCCCCACATGGCAGCTATCGAACAATGCTGGTATCGCGACAGTTTAAAACCATAAAGATGATTGAATGCTTGCTGGAATCATAGGTGGTGTTTCGCACCACGGCAGAATACATCAGTAACAGACACACGGTTGTCTCAAGAGCTGGGAAGTTCTTCCTAGCGATATCGTAAAGTTTGCCAGAGTGGTGGTGGGTGGCCTTTCCAGGACTGTCGGTGGCCAAGGACGGCCACCGTCAAGCGCCCAGGGATGGGCTCGTCGCGTGTCCTGGAAAGGCCACCCACCACCACTCTTCCCCCCCAAACCCCGCAGGCTAGGAGCCCAAGCTAACAGGCCAACTCCAAAGTCAGCCGGCTATATATCCCGCCGCATATCAGAAGGAATCGGAAAATCAGGCATCCCCGGCTTGGGCCCACGCCCCTTGCGGAACTGTCGGAGCTGGAACACATAAGCCAGAACCTGGGCTATGGCCATGTAAAGACCATCGGGGATTTCTTCGCCAATGTCACTGTTGTGGTACACCGCACGGGTTAACGGCGGAGTGCGGAGCACTTCAACCTTGTGCTCGCGGGCGATTTCCATGATCTTGAAGGCGGTCTGGTCATTACCTTTGGCCACAACCATGGGTGCGCCCATGGAATCCGGATCGTATTTTAGCGCCACAGCGTAGTGCGTCGGGTTGGTGATGACCACGTCGGCCGTGGGCACATCCTGCATCATGCGGCGCTGGGCCATTTCGCGCTGGAGTTGGCGGATTTTGCCCTTAACCTCCGGTTTGCCCTCTGAATCCTTGTATTCGTCTTTTACTTCCTGCTTGGTCATCCGCAGTTTTTTCTGATGATCGAAAATCTGGAAAGGCACGTCGATCATGGCAATGATGATGGTGGCGCAGGAGAGCAGGAAGAAGCTCCAACCCAAAGTCCAGAGAACATGCTCCATGGCGGGCACCGCCGGCTCGTTGGCGATAGAGAGCAAATCTTCTGTGCGGATGTTCAGTATCAGCAGCGCCAAGGCCATCACCAGACCCACTTTGGCGATGGCTTTGACCAGCTCGATCAGGGAGCGCATGGAAAACATACGGCCCAAACCCTTGATGGGGTCCATGCGGTTGAGCTTGGGGGCTATGGCCTTGCCGCTGAACAGCAAGCCGCCAATGCCGATGGAACCCGCGACGGCAGCGATGAGCAGGAGCACCAGGATCGGGGAAAGCGCCCAAGCGGCTTCTTTGGCAGAGGCCATCAATTGGAGGCTCATGTGCCGGGTGTCAAATATCGCCGAGCGCTCCAGGGTGAAGGCGTCGCGAAAAATGGCCTCCAGAGAAGCACCCAAATGGGTTCCGAACATCAACAAACCACCAGCGCCGGCAATCAGCACGGCCATGGTGGCCAGCTCTTTGGATCGGGCAGTCTGGCCATCCTCCCGGGCTTTTTCGAGCCTTCGGGGGGTGGCCTCTTCGGTTTTCTCCTGACTGTTGTCGTTTTCTTCAGCCATATCAGAACTCTTGGCTTACCAATTAGGGTTGCCCTTGAAGGCCTCGCATAAATTCAAAGGTCTGCTCGGTGTATTCCTGGAAGTGTGGCAGAAAATTGGCGTGCAGCACCCATATGGCAAACAATCCAAAAATCAGGCCAATCGGGAAGCCCAGGGCAAATATGTTCATCTGGGGCGCAGCCCGGGTCATTACGCCGAAGGAGATGCTGACGATGAGCACAGCAGTTACAGCGGGAAGCGCCAGCAACATGGCTGAGGTGAACATCCAGCTTATCCTGTGAGCCAGCTCCCAGACACCCACCTGGCCAAGGCCTTCCATACCTATCGGCATGGTGCGGAAGCTTTCTATGAATACCTCAAACGCCACCAGGTGACCGTTCATGGCCAGAAACAGCAGGGTAACGGTAATGGTGTAGATCTGTGAAAGCACCGGCACGTTGATGCCATTGGCGGGGTCAACCATGGAGGCGAAGCCCAGGCCCATTTGCATGGCGATCATCTGGCCGGCGATCACGAACAGTTGCCAAAGTGCGGTCAGCGCAAAGCCCATGCCCACGCCAATCAGGATCTGCTGCAGGGTGATAACAACCGCATCGGCGCTCAAGGCATCGACCCTTGGAACGTCCGGAATCATCGGCACGATCAAAATAGTCATTAACAACGCAAGCCCCAAACGCACTCTGGCGGGAACCAACTGGGTGCCGAAGATAGGTATAACCATCAGAAAGCTGGCCAAGCGGAACAGTGGCCAGAGATGCTGCCCAACCCACTGGCCGAGCATGTCTGCATTGAGTTCCATGGGAGTCATGGATCAACCAATCAGAAAAGGAATGCTGGAGATCAGCCGGTGAGCATGGTCCAGTAGTTTGGTCAGTAACCAGGGGCCCATAACAATGATTACAATGAGGGTTACCAACAGGCGCGGAAGGAAACTCAGGGTTTGTTCGTTAATCTGGGTAGCAGCCTGAAAGGTACTCACAACCAGGCCAATCACCAGCCCCGGCCCGATAATGACGGAAGCAAAAAGCACAATCATCCACAGGGCTTCGCGTAGTATGTCGATAACGGTTTCCGGAGTCATGTATCTCTCCTGCGTCTCATAACTGGCCTATATCCCGTAGCTTGCCGCGAGAGTGCCCATGATCAGGGCCCAGCCGTCCACCAGCACAAACAACATAATCTTGAACGGCAGCGAGATGATAATGGGTGACAACATCATCATCCCCATGGCCATCAAAACACTGGCGACGACCATGTCGAGAATCAGAAACGGAATAAACAGTATAAACCCTATCTGGAAGGCTGTTTTCAGCTCGCTGGTCACAAATGCCGGCATCAGTATCCAAAAGGAGACATCCTGAGCGGTATCGTACTGAACGTCTGCAATGCGCATGAACAGCGCAAGGTCATCTTCCCGGGTTTGTCCCAGCATGAAATTCTTGAAGGGCTTGCTGGCTAGCTCCACTGCTTCCAGGGAGGTCACTTCTTCCTGCAGATACGGCTGCAATCCCACGCGGTTGGCCTCTTCAAGCACCGGTTTCATGATGAAAATACTGAGAAACAGCGCCAAACCAAGCAGTATCTGGTTCGAAGGTGTCGCCTGCAGGCCCAGGGCCTGGCGTAGAATTGCAAACACTACGATGATGCGGGTGAAGGATGTCATCATCATCAGCATGGCAGGCAAGAAGGTCAGCGCGGTCATCAGCGCTAAAATCTGCAGGGTTACCGTGTATTCCTGGGTGCCCTCCCCCTCACCTGGCTGAACCGTGAAGGCAGGAATCCCGGGTAAGTCCGCGAGCGCTGAAGGTGCCCAAAACAGGCCTGCGAGCACAATAAAAAGCGGAATGTGTCGTTTGAGTTTGGCCACCATCATAGGGCTAGTCATTCCTTACCCGGAGCCGTCCAGGATTTACCCATCATGCCCTGAAGGCGCTTGGCAAAGTCTCCGGAGTTTGCCTTTCCGGCTTCCACCACCGGCTCCTCAAAAACCTGCAAGGTTCGTATCGCCGATGGGGTAATACCCAACAAAATCTGCTGGCCGCCCACTTCTATTAAAGCGATGCGTTCACGAGCACCAATGGCCATCACAGACACAACCTTGATGGCGCTGTTGTTCATGCCCGTCATCCCGTTCATTCGGCGAATAATCCAGGCGCAACCATAAATAATGGCTATAACTGCCAGCAGGCCGGCACCGAGGCTGAGCAAGGTGCCCAAGGTGTCCGGTGCGTTGCCCACTGCTTTTCCCGCGGTGCTCTGTGTGGCTTTAGCGGACTCTTCTGCAAGGGCAGAGCCGGTTAACAAAAGCAGCGACAAGAACGCCGATGTTGTTCGCATACTATTTTTGCAGCCGCTTGATACGTTCGCCCGGGCTGATCACGTCGGTCAGGCGAATACCGAACTTTTCGTTGACCATAACCACTTCACCATGAGCAATGAGTGTGCCGTTAACCAGCACATCCAGTGGTTCACCGGCAAGTCGGTCCAACTCAATTACCGAGCCCTGGTTCAACTGCAAAAGATTGCGGATGGGTATCTGAGTATTCCCCACTTCCATGGAAATGCTGACGGGGATATCCAGAATCACATCCAGATCCGGTGGTGTGCCTCCACCCGGGGTCGCCGAGCCCCCTTCATTAAACTCTTCCATGGGTGCAGTACGTACGCCACTGTCGGCACTGCCACCCGTTTCTCCTGCTTCTTCCATGGCCTGAGCCCACTCATCATCGCGGGAGTCTTCAGCCACCTCATCGCCAGACTCTTCCATGGCAGCTTCCCATTCGGCTGCCAGCTTCTCGTCTTCGCTCAGCTCCTGACCTTCTTTTTTATCTTCAGCCATTGCGTCTTACCTTCGATTGTTTTTTTACCTTCGGGCGCACCGCCCGCTCGTGGATTCTCAGCGCCAGCTTACCGTCCCGGGTTCCCATGGTTGCCTTATAAACAGGGATACCATTTGCGGTAACGGTCAGATAGTCGGGCACCTCCATCGGTATAATATCGCCCGCCTTGAGTTTGGCGATCTCTCTCAGGGATATCCGGCGCCTGCACACAGTGGTATTTATCGGAACGACCACTTCTTTGATGTCTTCCTGCAGGGCGCTAACCCAACGCTCGTCTATGTCATCAACATCACTTTGCACACCGGAATCAAGTACATCCCTGATAGGCTCGATCATTGAATAGGGCAAAGCAAAGTGTAGCTCGCCGCCGCCGCCATCAAGCTCTATGTGGAAAGTGCTGACCACCACCACCTCACTCGGGCTGACAATATTTGCCATGGCGGGGTTTACCTCTGAGCTGAGGTATTCAAAATTGACTTTGACAACCGCTTGCCAGGCTTCCTGCATGTCTTTGAAAATCTGGTTGAGCGTCATCTGAACAATGCGGTTTTCAGTGGGTGTGAACTCCCGGCCCTCGATCTTGGCGTGTCGCCCCTCACCCCCGAAAAAGTTATCAACCAGCTTGAACACCAGCCTTGCATCCAGAACAAACAGGGAGGTTCCCCGCAACGGGCGAACCTTGCAGAGATTCAGGCTGGTGGGTACATAAAGGGTATGTATGTACTCGCCAAATTTCATGATCTGCACGCCGCCGGTGGAAACATCTGCATTTCGGCGCAGGAGATTAAACAGGCTGATGCGGGTATACCGGGCAAAGCGCTCGTTAATCATTTCCAGCGTTGGCATCCGGCCCCGGACAATACGATCCTGACTGGAAAGGTCGTAAGACTTTACGCCACTTTCGTCGCTTTCTTCATAGGTATCGATGTCACCTTCATCTACGCCGTGAAGAAGCGCATCAATTTCATCCTGTGACAGTAAATCCTGCATACCTTGTCCTGTCGCTGAAAAGCCTTACCCACGTGGGCGCTGTTATAAGCTCTATCTATTGCACTACAAAGTTCCGAAACAACACCCGGCTGACGGTCGGCTCGCCCTCCTGCTCCAGAACCTGATTCACCGTGTCCAGCATATTGCCCGCAAGATTTTGCCGGCCTTCTGGTGTTTGCAGCTCGGTAAAGCTGCTGTTGCCAAGCACCATAACCAGCTGGCTGCGAATCAGGGGCATATGCAGTTTGGCCGCCGTCAGTGCCTGAGGATCCGTTGCCTCAAATGACACATAAACCTGCACATAACGCTGGCGCCCCTCACCCTGAACCGTTGTCACCAGCGCTTTCTCTATGCCCAGGTAAACACTGGGGGTAAAAACCTCTTCTGTCACTGCGTCTTCACTGGTGGCGGTGTCTTCACCCATTCCCGGAATGCTGCCATTGAGAAACCATAAGGTTCCTGCAACAGATAGCGCTATCGCAAGGATCACCACAATCACAAGCAGAATGATCAGTTTCAGTTTACCTTTTTTTGCCGGTGCTGCATCAGTTGTGGTGTTCTCTGCCATAGTGTCCTTCGCCAGAAATTCGTCAATGAAAGGAGGTTTTCATAACGTTTGTATATTTGAGAGCAAGGAGCAGGCCAGAACACCCAGCCCTCCGCTCAAGCCCGCAGTTTAGCCTTGCTTACAGGGATGGGCAAAGGGGGCTGGCGGTTGGCACCCGGGATACTGCGCCCATTCTCAGGCAAATACATCAATAGCGCCGTTCCAGCTCAAGTCCAGGCTACCGCTTTGCACCCCTTCATCACCACCATCCAAACCGGAAAGTGCTGATCCGGGGCCAGGAGAAGCCCCCTCCGCCCCGCCTTCATCGGCCCCCTGCTCTCCGGATGAGTTTCGGGAGTTATCAGAAACATCGAACTGAGCCAGAGAAAGCCCCTGCTCACCCAGCATGTCTCGGAGTCGGTGGGAATGAAGTTCCAACTGCTCTCTTACCACCGGGTTCGCAGCATGCACGGTAATATTGGCCTGATCATTCTGAACCCGAACACGTACTTCCATTGGCCCCATGTCGGGCGGAGTCAGGTGAATCTCAGCCACTGACAGGTTTTTCGCTGTAAGCCAGCTGAGCTTCCCTGCCAGCTTGTCGCCCCACTCTGCGTGATTTACCGGTACATCAACCGATGTTGCGTAACTCCTCAGAGGCGCCTGTACTTCTGCTGCCAGCTTTCCAGCAGTGTTGCTGGCATTTTGCTGGGAAACCAGCTCCATAGCGGATTCCAAACGGGCGCCGGTCAGCAAGCTCGCCGGGTCCATAGCCACAGCTTTTTCGGCCCTTACGGGAACCAGGGCATCGGGCAGTTGCAGGCCAGCAACCGGGCTGCCATTACTGCCGGGCGCGAGCTGCCCCGGCTTACCTTCAGCAAGCCCTGCGAACAGTTCGCTGCCCGGTATAAGCGTTGAGTTGTTCGCGGATGACCCTACCGCGTTACCTGGCACTGCAGCTGCGGGAGGCAATAGTGCTTGCAGCTCGGCAAAGGTCAGCGCAGTAGTTGCTTCCATTTCGGGCGCTGTGCCCAGGCTCTCGCCGGTACCTTTGTCAACCAGTTTGCCAGTGCTCTTTACTTGGTTCTGGCTGGAATCACCCTTGCTTACCTGGTGCACACTGTTTGCTGCTTCAGCGTTTTTTGGGTCATCTTTCCGCGCGTTCTCTGACAGATCCTTGCGCTCGGACTTTTGACGATCGAGACGTTTCTGCTCCGCACGAGAGACAGATTCATAACGGGTTTCGCCGGTACCACTGTCGCGACCCGGCCCGGTTTTTGAAGCGCCGGCATCGTTCTGCATCCCTGGCGCGGGAGTCTGGGGAAGAACCATCTGTTTCATGGCAACCTCTTGCCGCTTTTGAACCCTGGGTGCCTGATAACCCGCTTCAATGCGGGTTATCAGGCGCTGATTCAAATAGCTGCAAAAGCAATGCCAGGCTGCTCATTCAGATGTTCTCACTACCTCACCCGCTTATCTGGCGCCCCTGCCATCAGCGCATGAAGGGCTTTCGCTACCCGCTGAAATTCCTCTTCTATGGAACCCAATACAGGCTGCGCATCCCCCAAACGATCCTCTATTCCTGCTTTTTCTACCTCACGACACAGAACGCCAAGACGCGGAGCCCCTATGTTGATACAGCTGCCTTTGAAGCTATGAGCCGTCTTGGCGACAGCGTCTGCATCCTCATCGTTCAACGCCGCCTTCAGGCTTTCAATACGCTCTCTCGAATCGCTAAGGTAAGTGTGAATCAGTGTTTCGAACTCATCTTCCATTACGTTCTGAAGCTCTGCCAGAGCCTCTTCATCAAGGTGTGGTTTATCAACCATGACCAACTCCCTTGTTCCTGTTAAACGTTGATATTAATAAAACCATTCATAGGCAACTTCTATCTGGTTTCCTTTGTTATGAAAATGGATGGATTTTGCCAGCCGTTTTAACAATGCCAAGCCCCGGCCGCCGTAGCGGGGACCACTCTGCGCCATCTCTGTGGCTTGCAGAACCGGATGATTCTGAAAATCGAATCCCCGCCCGCTGTCTTCACAGACAACCCGCAGGCATCCGCCCGAAGGCATCCGCTCGTGATGAAAACTGAATTTGATATAATGCCCATCTACTTCACTCAGGCGCGTCGCGCGCTCGGAATAGTACCGGTCAAACCCCTCCGGGGTATATTTCCACTCTGAGGTAAGCCTAAGTATCCCGTGTTCTAACGCATTATTGTACAGCTCTGACAGCAGGGTATAAATTTCCCCACTTTTACGCCGCAATCCTGGCACCTCCATGCAGATATGCAGTAATAGCGGCAGAGGGTTAAACTCCGCCAACGTACTGTCACGAATTTCATACACGCATTGCCACTGGGTTGGCCCGGCCAGAGCAGACAGCTCTCCCGCATCTGGCAAAGCAGCCTGGCCGGCTTCATCAACCATTTCCAGGCAGCAGAGCGTCAGGTCATCACCAAACTGTTGCTGACCGGTAAATTGCTGTATTTCACTCATGAGCACATCAAACGGGTGCGCATCGCCGCCAACGCTCTCAACCGCATGGAGAACGCCCTGCTCACCAAAGAGCTGACCCTTGCTGTCAGTACATTCCAGCACGCCATCCGTCATCAACAACAAGCGATCACCCGGCTGCGACCTGATGGATTGCATGTCAGCATTGAACTGATCTGCACTCAAAATGCCCAGCGGCAAATGCCGTGAAGGCAAAGTGTACTGCTCCGTTGGCGATCGCAGTAGCCAAGTGTCAGGCAGGCCGCCATTCCAGATCTTTAGCTGATTCTGCGCAAAATCGGCCTCCACCATAATGCCGCAGCAAAACATATCCTTTGGCAGTATGCGCACCAGTTTCTGGTTAATTTCCCTGAGGATATCGGAACCATCAAAGCCTTTGGCTACCATTCCATAAAAGGACTCCGCCACAGGCATGGCACCCACTGCGGCCGGCAGGCCATGGCCGGTAAAATCCCCTGCAAACACCAACATTCCCCCGGCGGGGCGAGGTGAGGCGAACAGAACGTCGCCACTGAATATGGATAAAGGGGAGGCATGGTAACGAATATTAGGAGCTCCCAGGCAACCGGTGTGGGCAACATTATCGAACACCCGCCTGGCTATGTGTTGCTCCTCCTGGAGCTGCCGGTTGCGTTCATGCATCAGGTCTCGCTGATCTGACAACGCCTGGTGCATCAGTCGCATCCGGTTAAATGCCTGTATTTTGGCTTTGATCATCACCGGGTTGTAGGGCTTACTGAGAAATCCGTCTCCTCCCGCCTCAAGACAACCTGCCAGGTCTTCGGGCTCGGTGAGGGATGTAACAAATATCAGTGGCACCAGCCGTTCGCCCGCAAGGCTTTTGATCTGCCGCGCGGCCTCCATGCCATCCATTGTCGGCATCAAGGCATCCAACAAAACAATATCCGGCACTTCTGACTGAAAAAGGGCCACTGCATCACGGCCATTGGCGGCACCGACTACGCTGTAACCAAGGCGCTTCAGCAAAGACTTCAGTATCAGGCGGTCACTGTCGCTGTCATCAGCAACAAGAATTTTGAGGCGGGCGGTTTCAGCAGGGTCGTCCATGACAGTTTCCAGTGATCCCGGGGATCACCGAATAGTGAACAGCTGCTCAAAGTTGGAAATGGTCAAAATCTTGCGAACATCATTATTGCAGTTTTCAATGGCTATATTGGCATTGTCTCCACCTGCATGGTCTCGAAGCAGAAGCAGCATTCCCAGTGCAGAGCTATCAAGATAGGTTGCGTCTGACAGATCCACAATATAGCCCTTGATATCTTTCCCACCATGCTCGTAGGCATCACGAAACGCCTGGTGGGTGCTGAAATCAAAGCGCCCTTCTATTTTGATAACCAGCGATCGTCCATCCTGACTGCGGTGGGTCTGTATTGGCATCCGCAAAACCTCCGGTGGTATTCACTAAATCATCTGACAGCTGCTGTTAAAGTGCCCCGTACTTGTACAAGGGTAGTCCAGCACTGCCAGTTTGCATGGAGTGATGATTGATTCAGCACAAACATTAGCGATGGCGGCGTGCGAAGGCGCGGCCTGCGGCTTCATCCGCAAGCTTCTGCTCCTGGAGATCCTGCTCTCTGAATTCTTGTTGACGGCAAGTTTCAATGTAGTTCTCCATGCCTCGCCGACGCTCCCAGGCTTGCAACCATTCCTGCCGGCGCGCTTCAAAAACCGTCTCAGCTTGTGCAAGCTGTTTTTGCTGCTGCAGGATAACCTGATCAAGCTGCGTAATAAATGCCTGCCATGCTTGTAACTGATTCACCTTAACCACACCTTGCTGGCTCTTGCGGATCTGGTCGCGATACTCCTCCTGGTAGCGATTCAGTTTTTCCACCTGCTCCCTGTGCTGCTCTGCCAGCTCACGGGCCTCGCCCATCCGCTCCAGCGCTTCTTTTTCCTTGCGTTCTTCAAGGGCCAGCACCACTGCCAACCGCCGGGATCGCGCCATCAGCCGGCACCTCGCCTATTGCCACTGGCTGCAGGGTCTGGCGCGGCGGATTTCAGGCGTTCCGGAGAGCGCCGCTCCGGAACCACCGCCAACAAGCCCTCAATGCTATCAGGCAGGGAGGCACGCTCGTTAAGGTCCTGCTGCAGGAACTGGCGCATATTACCGATGTGAGTAATCGCGAAATCGGTCTCCGGGTCGGAGCCCTTCACATAAGCACCAACGCTGATCAAATCGCGTGCTTGCTGATAACGTGAGTATACCTGTTTGAATCTCTGGGCCCGCGCAAAATGCGCGGTGTCTGTCACCTGGGGCATAACCCGGCTGATGGACGCTTCAACGTCGATGGCGGGATAGTGACCTTCTTCGGCAAGCCGGCGAGAGAGCACTATGTGCCCATCCAGGATCGCTCGGGCGGCATCTGCAATGGGGTCCTGCTGGTCGTCGCCTTCGGTCAATACCGTATAAAATGCGGTAATGGAGCCGCCTCCCGGCAGCCCATTACCGGTGCGCTCCACCAGTTGCGGCAGCTTGGCAAATACAGAAGGAGGATAACCCTTGGTTGCCGGTGGTTCTCCAACCGCCAGCGCAATTTCCCGCTGGGCCTGGGCGTAACGGGTGAGGGAATCCATCAACAAAAGTACACGCTTCCCTTTATCCCGATAATATTCTGCAATGCGGGTGGTGAGCATGGCTGCACGTAAACGCATGAGCGGCGAATCGTCCGCCGGGGAGGCAACTACAACCGATCTGGCCAGGCCTTCCTCGCCCAGAATATCTTCAATGAATTCTTTAACCTCCCTGCCCCGCTCACCAATCAAACCAACCACCGTAATGTCGGCGTCTGTGAACCGGGTCATCATGCCCAGCAACATACTTTTACCAACACCGCTGCCGGCAAACAGGCCCAGGCGCTGCCCTTGTCCAACGGTCAACAGGGAGTTGATCGCCCGAATGCCCACATCCATGGACTGCCGGACAGGCGCACGGTTGAGAGGATTAATAATGTCGCCGGTAAGGGGAACCCGAGCTTCAGCTTGCAGTGGCCCTTTACCATCAAGAGGTTCGCCACTGCCATCTACCACGCGGCCTAACATAAGGGGTCCAACAGGAACACGACTGGCCGCAGACAGCCGAACCACCCTGGCGCCTGGTTTAAGCCCCTCAATGGCGGTCAGTGGCATCAGGTAGACTTTTTCATCCTCAAACCCCACCACTTCAGCCTCTACGGTACTTCCACCCTCTCCTTTGATCACGCAGCGGTCGCCCATCACCATCGGGCAACCCACGCATTCCAGTGTCAACCCCACCATGCGTGTCAAACGGCCTGAAAGCTCGGGCTCCGGGTCAGTGCGGAGATAAGCCTGATACCGATCCAGGCGATCAGCCAGGGAGGATGTCATCACGCCCGCCTTCGATGGGTTTATCGTCAGTAGCGCCGTCATGGGCAGGACTGTCATCAGCAGGCACCTGGTCCCGAATTTGCCCCGGTGAACTCAGCACATCCCGCTGGAAATCTGTCAGGTCGTCCATCATAGCGCCCAGCTCTTCAGGTTCGCCATTTTCGCGATCGTCGGTCTGCTGCTCCAGCATCGCCTGAACGGCACGCTGGAAGCGCTTTTCAACGGTAAAATCAACATGGCTGTTAAGGGTCTCAACCCGACAGCCGCCAGGCAAAACCTTGTCGTCTTCCACAACCGCGGCCGCTGCCTCAAAGCGTTCGGCTACTTCCCGCACAGCACTGCAATCATCCGGATGAACATAAATTCGAATATTTTCAGCCGTTGAAGGCAGCGCTTCCATAGCCCGCCGCACCACCTGCCGAATCTGGGAGGAGTCAATCTTCAGTTCACGGTAGACAACGGCCCGGGCAAGCACCATGGTGAGGTTCAGCAGCGAGGTTTCAATGTCATCCTGGTGCCGGGTGATGGGCAACAGCAGCTCGCCCAGCATCTGTTCAAGGCGTTCAAGGCTCGCGCTGACTTCCGAGCGGGTTTCATCGTAACCTTCGCTTTGGCCACGTTTTTTCCCCTCCGCCAGCCCACTCTCTATGCCCTCCTTGCGACCCTGCTCGAAACCCTCAGCGTGCCCGTCTTTAAGGCCTTGTTCCCGGCCTTCATTAAAGCCATCATCATGAGCGGCCTGTCGAATTTCAGCGATGTCTCCGGCAGTGAGCGGTTTGACGTTACGCTCTTCTACCCGGACAATCTCGTTGCCACTGGCGTCCAGCAGTGGGAGTTCCCACCGCTCATAGGCCGTCAGCTCCTCTTTGGGGATGCGACTGAGATCCTTGGGGCGATCACTGGGGGAGTCTTTCATCACATCATTTCTTCACCGGCACCACCGAGCGTGATTTCTCCCGCTTCAGCCATGCGACGGGCAATGGTAATAATGTCTTTCTGGGCGGATTCCACTTCGCTCACCCGCACCGGGCCTTTCGCTTCCAGGTCGTCCTGTAACAGCTCAGCAGCACGCTTCGACATGTTCTTGAAGATTTTCTCTTGCACTGCCTCGTCGGCACCTTTCAGCGCAACAACCAACACTTCCGAAGATACTTCACGCAGCAGCGCCTGAATTCCCCGGTCGTCAATATCCTTGAGGTTATCAAACACAAACATGAGATCTTCGATGGTGGTGGCGAGATCCGGGTCCATGTCCTTGATGGAGTCCAGCAGACTGCCTTCAATGCTGCGATCCATAAAGTTCATAATATCCGCCGCGCGCTTTATACCACCTATGCGACTGGTCTGGGCCGCCGAACCTCCGGAGAACTGTTTTTCCAGAATATCGTTAAGTTCTTGCAGGGCCTGGGGCTGGATGCTCTCCAGCGAAGCCACCCGCATCATAACGTCGAGGCGTACCTTTTCATCCAGCGTTGCCAGAATCTCTGCTGCCTGATCAGGATCCAGATACGAGATAACAATGGCCTGAATTTGCGGGTGCTCGTAACGGATAATATCGCCAACGGCTCGTGGCTCCATCCATTTGAGCGTATCCAGACCGGTGGTATTGCCACCGATAAGAATGCGGTCGATCAGGCTCGCGGCCTTGTCGTCGCCCAGTGCCTGGGTAAGCATGGCACGGATGTAGTCATCATTGCCCACGCCCAGCCCGGTCTGACCACCTACGGCATCCACAAACTGGTTCAGTACATAGGTGACATCGCCCTTGCTGACATCCTTCATCTGGGCCATGGCAACACCTACCCGCTGAACCTCTTTCGGGCCCATGTGCTTGAGCACTTCGGCGGCATCTGCCTCACCAAGAGACATCAGCAGGATCGCCGCCTGCTCTACCCGCGGAATTTTCCGCTGAGGCGCTTGCGGTGCATCAGCACCTGACCTTCCGGATTGATCAGTCATCAACATTCACCCACTGGCGCATCACCTGGGAAACCCTGGCCGGGTCTTCGGCAATCAGGCCTTTAAGAGCATTCAGTTGCCTATCATAGCTGTCTGTGGCGCCCGGCAAAAGGAGGTCGTCCTGAGATGAGATTGCCTGGCGCAAAGCATCATTCCCACCTGCGTCATCATAACCATCATCGTCAGACCCATCTCCCCGGCCACGCTGACCACTGCCAGACAGGCTTTTCAGTGTGGGCCGCAGCAGGCCAAGCACCAGTACAAGAATCACCAGGCCAGCCAACACCTGCTTCATCAGATCCCAAAACCAGGGTTGCTCCCAAAATCCGGGGGTTTCAAACTCGAAAGCTTCTTCCGGGGCAAACGCTGTATTCATCACGGTAACACTGTCACCACGAGCGGCAGAATAACCTACCGCATCCCGCACCAGCATGCTCAGGCGCTGCAGCTCTTGCTCGGGCCAGGCTTCGTAGGTTACGGCGCCCGTATCCGGATTAACCACTTTCATATCATCAACAGCCAGTGCAACCGTCACTCGCCTTACACGCCCAAGCTCCTGCCGGGTGTAACTGACCGTACGATCCATTTCGTAGTTGCGGGTGGACTCCGTGCGCACGTTCACGGGTTGCGCTGGCGCTGCACCTTCTGTGTCGACCGCTTGTGCATTGACCTGTTCAGGCACTGTGGCGTTGGCGGGAGGCTGGTTCGACAGCGCCCCAGGCACACCGCCGTTAAAACCGGCAACGCGCTGTTCTGTGAGATCGCGCTCGCTGCGAACCGCCTGTTGTTCAGGGTTAAACAGTTCCTCTGCCTGCTCAACTGAAGAAAAATCCAGATCTGCAGACACTTCAGCACGGTATCGGCCTTCACCGACAATAGGGGCAATCAGTGAAGCTACGCGGCGCGTAAGGCGTTCTTCCAACCGCGAGGTGTATTCGTACTGGTCCTGCATTCGCTCGCCATCACCACGATCTGCCTTGCCGGTCAACAGGTTGCCGTTCTGGTCAACAACGGTGACATGATCCTTGTTCATCATGGGAATACTGCCAGCGACCAGATTCACAATCGCTGCAATCTGTTCCTGCTCGGGCCGGCGGCCTGCAAAAACCTCCAGAAACACTGACGCAGTAGGATCACGGGCATCCCGCACAAACACGGAACGCTCCGGTATGGCCAGGTGAACCCTCGCTGCACGCACACCACGCATACTACTGATGGTGCGCGCCAGTTCGCCCTCAAGGCCACGTCGGTAGCTGACCGTTTCCATGAACTGGGACGTACCCAGGCCGCGATCCTGGTCCAGCAGTTCGTAACCCATGGTTTTTTGGTCGGTTACACCCTCGGCAGCCAGTTTAAGCCGGGCCGTATAAACCTGATCGGAGGGCACCAGCAAAGCACCGGTGCGCGTATCCATTTTGTAATCAATGCCATTGCTGTCAAGAATGGTGGTAACGTCCTGAGGGTTGTATGCAGACAAGTCCCCCACCACTGGCTGATAATTCGGCTCCTGAGCCCAAAGCACAACCGCAACACCCAAGGCAACACTGGCGGCAAGCCCTACCATCAGCCCAACCTGACGCAAAAGGTTCAGGCGGTTAAAGCCCAGAAACAAATCGCTGTTGCTTTCGGAGCCACCGACATCCTGAGTGGCGGGCATATTCGGGATTGATTCTGCGGGAACGCTGGCCATGTCTGTGCTCCGTTATCAGATCGGCATATTCATGATGTCTTCGTAAGCTCTGACCACCCGGTTACGCACCTGGGTTAAAGCTTCGAAGGACACTGTAGATTTCTGGGCGGCAATCATCACGCGGGTAATGTCCACATTGGGGTCGCCCATATCGTAGGCGGTGCGCAGAGCACTGGCATCCTGCTGAACTTCGTTGACGTTATTCACAGCCTTGCTCAGCATGTTACCGAAGCTGCTTGTCTCCTGGGCTTGATCAACCTGGCGCGGGCCATCAATGCGGCCGCGTACCGACTGATCCTGCTCAACACGCTGATTCTGATTCATTTGCGAACGCAGTGCGCGGATATCGGAAAGAACACTGTTGATGTCGGCACGCTGAACCATAACTTTCTCCTGGCACCGCCCTGACAGGGGGCGGCTTGCTGATCTAACGGTATTGATCAAGACCAAGCAATGCTCAGGCCAGAATTAGATTTCTATTAATTTACAACAAGTTATAACAAACAACCAAGAACCAGGATATATCAACGACGGAGTTTTGACAGGGTTATAGTTACTCACAATATCTGTGGATAAAACTGTTAACACAGCAAGGAAAGGCACCCAGCCCTGCCATGATATGGGGCCCCGGTGGAACTGATGCGAAATTGATCAGCCGGGATATTGGCCGGTGCGCGGCCCCAAAAAAGAGGCACCCATTAAGGGTGCCGAATGAAGGGATACTGCGAAACTGCTTTAGAATCTGCGTGCCCTCGGGCACTTGGGCGAAATCAAGCCGTGGCCAGCTCAGCATCCAGGTCGATCCCGGCCTCACGCATTTGCGCCAATTTGTACCTCAAGGTTCTCGGACTGATGCCCAACTGCTCCGCCGCCTTGTTGCGGCGACCGCGCTCGCTTCTGAGCGTCTGGATAATAATACGGAACTCTTGCTGGCGCAGATCATCGCCCAGAGATCCGGCCTCAACCGATGCCGGTTCCGAACGGTCGGCTTCATGAAACGCCGAATCCGGAGCGGCTGAGCCGGGCTGGCCCGGGTGCTGCGGGAAAGACTCTGCTACTGCCGGAGCAGCCGGTGCGATGGCAGCCGCAGCACCATGGCCATCGAAACGCCCAGTGGCCCCGATATCCAGGCACAAATCGTCTGCCCGGATAACATTGCCCTGATGTAAAACCAAAGAGCGTTGGATAGCATTGTCCAGCTCCCGCACGTTGCCTGGCCAGCTGTGTTGCACCAGCGCGCTACGGGCATCGGCAGCAAAACTGATCCCGGTCAGTTTCATCTTGCGGCAGTGTTTCTTCAGCAAAGACGTCGCCATAGGCAGGATATCCAGAGGACGCTCCCGCAATGGTTGCCAGTGCATGGGGAATACACTCAGCCGGTAGTACAGATCTTCCCGGAACCGGCCTTCCCGCACAAAATCCGCAAGATCCCGGTTGGTGGTCGCAATCACTCGAACATCCAGAGAGATCGTCTTACGCCCACCGACCCGCTCCACTTCCCGCTCCTGTAACACACGAAGCAGCTTGGATTGCAGTGCCGGGTCCATCTCTGACACTTCATCCAGTAAAATCGTTCCGCCATTAGCCTGCTCGAACTTGCCCGGCGCAGACGCAATCGCGCCGGTAAACGCGCCTTTCTCATGGCCAAACAGGATCGCTTCAAGCATGTTCTCGGGGATAGCCGCGCAGTTAATGGCCACAAAAGGCTGATCCGCGCGGGGCGACTGCTGGTGAATGTATCGGGCCAGAACCTCTTTACCAGTCCCGCTTTCTCCGGAAATCATCACCGTCGAATCACTGCCCGCCACTTTAGCTGCCAGCTGGAAGATCCGCTTACTGGCCGGGTCTTCAGCTACCGGCTCGTCGCCAGACTTCTGGCGGCTGCCACCCACCACTTTGGAAACGGCATCAACCAGCACCTTGGGCTCGAAAGGTTTGACCAAATAATCCACTGCACCGGATTGCATGGCAGACACTGCATGGCTGATCTGGCCGTAGGCGGTAATCAGCATCATTGGCAAGCCTGGGTAAAGCCGCTGAACCTCGCCCAGCAACTCATGACCGGAAAGCCCGGGCATGTTTACATCACTGACTACCATATCGACCGGCGCCTCGGCTAAGCGCGCCAACGCTTCGTGAGCATCAGAGGCCTCACGAACACGAAACCTTGCAAGCTCCAACGTGGTGACCAGCGCCTCACGCAGATCGCGGTCATCTTCAACAATCAGTATCTGGGCCTTGGCCATGGTTGCCTCCGATTAAACGGTCTTACGAGAAAAGTTATGGGAAGAATTACGCAAAAGCGGCAGACGCAGAGTCGCAATAGCACCGCCCTGCTCTGGCGAATCAATAGAGAACTGCCCCTGGTGCGCCTTCACAACCGCCTGCACAACCGCCAGGCCAAGCCCGGTGCCGTGGGATTTCGTTGTGTAGAAAGCCTCCGCAAGCCTGCCGGCTTCCGCTTTTGCGAAGCCTGGGCCATTATCCAAAACCCGGATCAGCAACTCGCCCGCGTCCAAAGCAACCTGAACGGCAACGGCGGTTGCACCTGCCTCAAGGCTGTTGTTCACCAAATTGGTACACGCACCGACCAGCGCATCCCGGTTACACATCAGCCGGCAATCCGCTGGTACCTCGTTTCTCAACATCACATCAGAACCGGATGCAGGTTTAATTCCGTCCAGGGCGGATTCCAGGGCCGTAATCAGCGTTGTCGCAGACAACTCCTCCGCCAACCGGGTTTCGCCTCGGGCAAAAATCAACATATCCCGAACCTGCTGCTCCAAATGGGTAAGCCGGGACATAAGGCGGGAAGCGCAACGCTGGCGCATCTCCTCATCCAGATCTTCTTCCGTTAAATGGCCACCGTAGAGAATAGCCGCAGACAAAGGCGTGCGAATCTGATGTGCTAGCGACGCCACCATCTTGCCCATAGCAGACAATCGTTGAGCGTGAGCAAGCTGCGATTGCAAATGACGAGTTTCAGTAAGATCGGTCAACAGAATCAACTGCCCAGGCTGATTTTCCATAGTACGGATTTCAATGCTCACACGGCGACCGTCTTTCAACGACACCTCATGACCATCATCCCGGCGCGGCGAAAAACAACGGCGAATCACATCCACCCAGCGCTCACCTTCCAAAGGCTCACCCAACAACGCAGCCGCCGCCGGATTACTCTGAGACACCACACCCTGGCTATCCAGAACCACCACACCAGCCGGCAGCGCTTTCAAAAGAGTAGAAAGCCGATCCGCCAACTGCTCCTTCTCCTCCAACTCCTGCTGACGCTGCAGAGACTCCTGGCTCAACTCCCCAGACAACTGATTAACCCGCGACTCCAGCGTGCGATAGGAATCGGTAATCTGCCGCGACATCTGGTTAAACATCTCCAGCGCAGAACCCACCGCCTCATCATCCTGCTGCGGAAATAATGCCCTGACCTTATCGTTAGCATCCGCCGCCGCATTGGCCTGAGCCTCATGCTCCACCGACTGAATGACAAACTGTGCCTGACTCATAACCTGACTCCCGATAAACCCGTCACACCGGGCCACACCCTTCGGATGATTCGTTTGCAGGTTACAAAGCGAGCTTCGTGCCAACTAGGATTTTTCTTTATAAATCAGAGCATTAAATAAACCAAAGAAAGGTGAGCGACGGGTTTACGTCACCCAAAAACGAGAAAACGCCAAAGGCCGAAAACCTTTGACGTCTTATTGTCACAAGAGAAAAGCAGGCAACTCAGGACCCCTCGGCCTCCTCCTCCCGAAGCCCATACTTCCGAACCTTCTCAACCAAAGTCGTCCGCCGAACCCTGAGCTTCTCAGCCGCCCGGGCAACCACCCCACCCGCTTCATCCAACGCCTGCTGAATCAGTTGCTTCTCAAGGTTCGACAAATAATCCTTCAGATCAATACCATTCACCGGCAACAACGCCGGCGCATCCAGCCCGACTAATCCCGGAATACCAGAAGGCATCCCCGAATCCTCAATTGGCCGATTCTCATCAAAATCGTCTACATAACGGAACTTCTTTGGCAACTCCTGCACCCCGATCACCGAATACGGGTGCATAATGGCCAACCGCTCCACCAGATTCGCCAACTCCCGAACGTTGCCCGGCCAGTCGTGCCGGCAGAGGCTCATAATCGCCGCCGAGTTCATCCGTAAAGAGCCTCGCTTTTCTTTCTCCATTCGAGAAATCAGCTCATTTATCAGCAGTGGAATATCCTCTACCCGGTCCCGCAGTGAGGGCACCTCAATGGGGAAGACGTTCAGCCGATAATACAGATCTTCCCGGAACTCGCCAGATTCGATCATGTCCTCAAGGTGCTTATGGGTAGCTGCAATAACACGAACATCCGCAGATACCGTTCGGTTGCTGCCCACCCGTTCAAAGGTTCGCTCCTGCAATACCCGCAGGATCTTCACCTGCATGTTAAGGGGCATATCCCCAATCTCATCCAGAAACAAAGTGCCGCCTTCAGCCATCTCGAAACGCCCGACGCGGGCTGTAATGGCGCCGGTAAACGCTCCTTTTTCATGGCCAAAAAGCTCACTCTCCAACAACTCTGCCGGAATGGCCCCACAATTTACGGGCACAAACGGCTTGTCGCGACGTGACGAATGATAATGCAGGTTTCTGGCCACAACTTCCTTACCGGTTCCGGATGGCCCGGTGATCAGCACACTCACATCTTTATCTGCCACCTGCTCCATGAGCTGACGCACCTGCTGTATCTTGCGACTGGTGCCCACCAGGCTACGAAACAGTTGCAGGCCACGCTGCTCACCGCGCTCTTTGGAGCGTCGAAACTGATCAGTGAAAATTTGCGCACGGTACAGCGAATCAACAAACTTGGTGTAATTAAGGGGCCATTCCATGCGAGCAATAATGCGGGCGGCATGTTCTTCAGCCAACCCCTTGAGCGCAGGGTCCCCCACCATCAGAAAAGGAGCACCCGGTACCGCTTTGCAGACCGTCTCAATAGCACTGACGATGTTCGGGTCTTCGCCGTTTATCACAGCGACCGAAATACCCGCCAGACTTTCTTCGCCTGCGGATTCGACGAGCGCCAAAGCATCGTTGCCTGTGATTACCTGCTCTTCGCCGATGAACTCCAGAATGGTCGCCAGATCCCGGCGCCTCGACTCGTCCTCACTCAGCACCAGCACCTTGTTGTTTTTGGACATTCACAAGAATCTCTTTGGGGAATATGTGCGGTATTTAAGACTGTAACCGTGAAAGAGTCAATTTTATGACGCTATTTCCGTTGCGTTGATGAAACCTTCTGATAGGCCTTGGCTGCACTGCGGTTTTGATTCACCCCTTTCAGGGCTTGCTGGGCTTCAGCCTTGGCCTTCTCGGCCACTTCACCCGCTGCGTCCACAAACTGCCGGAGTTCTTCCAACCGGGTACGCACCAGCTCCGGATCCACCTGCCCGGCTTCCAGCGAGACCATCAGTGGCTCTATTCCGGGCTTTACTTGCTCATTAAGGCGCACCAAAGCATCCCAGTCCTGATCGGCAAGTGCGCGACCGAGTTCTGTCATCAGTTGGTCGAGGTTATCCAGATGAACCTGGAGCTCGGGAGAAGAGTGGTTTTCAGGGTCGGCCATAATCTGTTCTCCTGCTTTTAGGTGTAGAAAACGGGCGACCCGGGAAAGCTACCGACAAGAGCTGGCAACTCTGCCAGCTCCAGCAGTTTCAGCGGCGAGCGGCACGCCGAGCAGATGAGGCTGTAAATTCGCTGCCACGGAACCCGGGGTTAAAATTATAGGCCGGATACTTGTCGTTCAGGCCATCAATGTAATAACGCCGCGCTTCAAGATCATACGTCATTTCCATAGTAGTCCAGAACACCGGCGTCTGGTAATAGCTGATGTTATGGGCTTCGGACACACGCCACAAATTGCCAGCCTCGTCGTATTCTTCGGATATCAGGATCTGCCAACTGTCCTCATCCACATAGAATACGCGGCGATGGTAGATGTGTTTGATACCAGTTCGGCGAGTTGCTTCCACAACCCACACCCTGTGAAGCTCGTAGCGGGTCAGTTCCTGATTAATGTGGCCTGCGCGGATAACATCACCCGGGCGCACAGACTCATCGTGCAGTTTATAGGCGTTATAGGGAACAAACAGTTCTCGCTTGCCCTTTAGCTCCCAATCGTACTGGTTCGGGGCGCCATTATACATATCCTTCTGATCGACCGAGCGCAGCGATGACGAGTTCGGCAAGTCCGTCTCGTACGCCAGGTTCGGTGAACGCCTCAGGCGGCGGGATCCGGCATCATAACGCCACGCCAGCCGTGGCGAGCGTACCTGGTCCAGAGTTTCATGCACCAGAGTGATGGTTCCAGCCAGAGTGGAAGGTGAAATCGTGTCGGTCCTCAGGTAGAAAATCTTGTTATCGACATCCGCAAGCTCGGTGCCTTCCTTGCTGTAAGGAAAGTAGTAATCGTATTGGTTTACCACCGGATTGAAAGAGCCATCCACTTGAGGTGTTGCAGATGCACTTCGGAAGGAGACCTCGTCACCGCGATAGCGAAGAATGTGATTCCACATGACTTCCAGGCCGCTTTTGGGAATCGGGAATGGACTGGTCATGATGGTCTTTCGGACACCGTTGCCGTTATCCAGCAACTCGGCGCTCAAAGCATTCTCATAGAACTTGTCATAGACATGCTCGGGGAATGCTGCCGTTCGACGAGTCTGATAAACCGGCATAAAGAAGTTTGGGCCGTATTGGCTCAACATTTCAAGGGAGCCTTCTGCGAGCTTGTCTTTGTACAAATGCATATTGTCTGCAGTAATCACGAACATAGGATCGTCCTGGGGGAAGGGATCAATTTCAACCTGCCCTTCACGCCAGTTTTCAGGCACATGAAGTAATCCACCTGCCCACTCCGGGATGCTCCCGGAAGCATTCGCCCCGCGCTCCGCCCCAACTGGCGTCAGATCCTGCTTAAGCCGTTGCGCCTCTGCTGGCGACACCGCCGATAGAGCCTGCCCGGTATACCCGAACAACAGCAATGCCATACATGCGAACACTTGGCTGCGCATTCCATATTCCTCCGAAACAATCCAACAACCCAAAATCGTGCGTGCTTTTTCCCAAATTCAAACGCCCGTTTCAAGTGATTAAATGTGTTTTCTTGTCACTTAAGCCCAAGCGCGAAGCGTGATAAAGAAATCTGCAAACTAAAATGGTAGAATGTCGGATTAATCAAAGCGGGCGCCCAATGGCTTCTCAATGGTATTCGCTGGTTTCGCAAAAACTGTTTCTTGCCAGCACTTTACTTGATGCAACGACCCTGACTCCCAAGAAAGGGAGTGCGCTTACGGCGCAAACACTACAGCAGGAAGCATCGACCCAGGGCTCTATCGAGCTTCTTCTTAGAGCAAGACAGCTTTTGCTTGTGATGATAGCCAGGCTATACCAAAAGCGCCCCGAAGGGCCTTTGTCCCTGGCAGACCTCAGCAGCATGATTGGCGATCAGGCCCCGGAGATTGTGTCGCTTACAACCCTTGAAAGGGAGAGCGAAAGCTGGTGGAACCACCTTGACCAGCTAGAGACAGCTCAGAACAGGCCTCCAGCGGCACGTAAAACGGTGAGTTCAGAAAACATAATTGCCGTATCGGCAGAAGCCGGGCCAGACCGTTCAGTCCAATCACTGAGAAAGACTCTGGAAGCCATAAAACAGTTTACCGACAACCTGGAAGAGCAACACGGTGAGTGGTAGCCCACTCAAATTCGCAGCTTCCGGTTCTCATCATTAAAAGGTTATTGAAATGTCACCATCGTTTTTCGAGATAGTACAACTGAGCAATGGCGATTATGCCCTGCGGCGCATTGACGACGACAACGCACCACTGGTTAAGATTTCGTTTTCGGATGAGGCGCGTGAAATGATGGGCGATCGCGATATGTCTGTGGCCAAAGCAATGATTGCCGCCGGAATAGAAACCGCGGGAACCATGTCTCACGATATTGACTGGGAGGATGACGAGCTGGACGTTTCAGACGCTCAGCCCGCATACACTCTGCACTAAAGCGCCGCTCAACGCTGCCTCAGCACTAAACCGTGGCTGTTCCCTTCCGCCGCCGCCTTTTGCAGGGAAGCAAAGGCTGTTTTACCCAGTTTCCCTGCCCATATAACCACCGCGTGACAAGTCCCGGCACTGAGAGCTATCTCTGCGAGTTGGCGTGCAGGGTACTCAGCGGTGGAGCGCAGAACCAGCAATTCACCGGCAACAATGCCGTGCATTTTCTGCCACTTACTTACCAGCGCCTGGGGCGGGTCGATCCACGCCAGCCAGCGTTTCTCTTGGTTGAGCTGCGTCAGCATCGGCAGTAGCAGTTGGAAGTTTTCTACCTGCCCCGCTGGCAGGATGATTTCCGTCACATTTCCGGCCGGCGTGGAATCTGCCACCCCGGGCTTGTGCCGCGCCCGAATGACTGTGCGCTGTTTTCGGGTTGCGTACTCTGGCTGTGGGCACGGCATAACGCTCTGCTGCCACGCCCTGTTCTGGTTAAAGCTTAGCTGTTCCATAATTCACCCGCCCTTCAATGCGTCTGTGGTTACACCAGCCCGATCAGTGCAGATCAGAACGTCGAATAACACCTACACCCAGCCCCTCAATAAACAGATCCTGCTCTTTCAGATCGATTTCTATCGGGGCGAACTCTTCATTCTCAGCAATCAGATAAACCTTCGAACCTTCTTTCCTGAAACGCTTGACCGTCACTTCATCGCCCACTCTGGCAACGACCACCTGGCCGTTATGCACATCCTGGGTGCTGTGCACAGCAAGCAGATCGCCATCGAGAATGCCAATATCCTTCATACTCATACCCCTGACACGAAGCAGATAATCAGCAGAAGGTGAGAAGAACTCCGGCTTCAGCGTGCAATGGTCTTCAACATGCTCTTGCGCGAGGATGGGACTGCCCGCAGCCACCTGGCCAATAACCGGCAACCCGGGGTCTTCAGCAACTTCTGGCAGTCGGATGCCACGGCTGGCACCCGGGACCATCTCAATGGCTCCTTTTCGGGCCAGGGCCCGCAAGTGTTCTTCCGCAGCATTTGCCGAACGAAACCCCATCTCTGTGGCAATTTCTGCACGTGTAGGTGGGTAACCGGTTTCATCCACAGATCGCCGAATAATGTCCAGTACCTGGGCCTGTCTTGCTGTCAGCTTCATCGTTTCGCTGCTCCACTTTCTGCATGCGGCTCTTGTGTCTTATGCATGCCGGGTCTGAAATCTGATGGTGTATACAGTGAACCAACCATCCTGTTTTTTTATACAGTGAATTGACTATATACAGTGTTTTATCCAGTGTAAAGCCAAGCGACCTGTTTTCTTGAAAACCCTTCACTGTCCATGTTCCGGTAGTATGTTAGGGTTATTAAAACCATCATCTGCAACAGGGCCCCTTATGAGCCAAGCTATTCCTCTGAGAATGCCAACTATCACCAAAACCGTCGATGGCAATGAACGGCGGGTGGGCGTGGAAATCGAACTATCGGGCCTGGGGTATCAGCAGCTCGTAAATCTGGCAGCTGAGTTGCTTGGCGGCGAGGCGGCGCCTCAGTCCCGCTATGTGAGCAAACTTGAAACACCCCTGGGCAACTTTATTATCGAGCTGGACTCAGACCCCATTAAAGATCTGGACCTGGCAGACGAACGGTTGCCGGAAATCATTCGAGAACTTGGCGGGCAAGCAATGGAGGTTATAGACGCAGCGGCGGAGCTGATTGTGCCGCTGGAAATCGTCAGCCCCCCCATGGCACTTTCGGACCTGAACCAGATCGAAACTCTCGTCGACAAGCTTCGTGAAGCCGGTGCACTGGGCAGCAGGGAAGCTATTTACTTCGCCTTCGGCTTACAGCTCAACCCCGAACTGCCCGACCTCAAACCGGCAACACTGGTTCGGTACTACCAGGCATTTGCGGTGCTCTACGACTGGCTTAAAGCTCATCATCAGCTGGACATCAGCAGAAAGTTTACACCCTACATTGAGCCGTGGAGTAGCGAGTACACAGACCTGTTGGTTGAAGACGACTATGCACCGAATCAGCGACAGATGATGGTGGATTACCTTGAATCCAACCCTACTCGCAACCGGGCGCTGGATTTGCTGCCCCTGTTTGCCCATCTGGACAAACCTCTGCTTGACCAATACGTGGAAGACCCTCGCATCAAAAGCAGGCCCACGCTGCACTACCGGCTTCCGGACTGTGACATCGACAACCCCGGGTGGCACTTTTCCAGCGTTTGGAATGACTGGGTGGTGGTAGAACAACTGGCAAATCATTCTGAAGATCTGGCGGAGTTGCGCGCTTTATTCCGGGAGAGCCGCAAAATCAATCTGCATAACCTGACCACAAGCTGGCAGGAAACCTCAGCAAACTGGCTAAAAAGCAAAGGCTATGTCTGAACAGCATAACCCTGATGACAGCCTGCCTGGCCTCACAATAGGTATCAGCGGCCCCTCGCGCAAGCGCATTGCCCAACGCCTGATAGGGCTGGCGCTTCGGCTCAAGGGTGCCCACACTTACTACATCCGCCCGGGTGCCCGGGTGGATGTCTCGCTGCTTGATGGCCTGGTGCTTTCTGGCGGCACCCATGTTCACCCGGAACACTATGGCCAGCAGCCCCAGGTAAGCGCCCATTATGACCGGGCGCGTGACACCACCGACCACTTGCTGCTGGAACAAGCGGAATTTGTCGGAATTCCAGTACTCGGTATTTGCAGAGGCGCGCAATTCATCAACATATTCCACGGTGGGTCCCTGTGCCAGAACGTCACCCCCTTGAGAGTTAACACCCGGCACCGGCCGTTGTTGTTTCCAATGCAAACCGTTCGCCTTGTGGCCACAAGCCGGCTTGGCCAACTTATGGGTGCGCCGGTCATTGGTGCCAACCGCATACACAGCCAGGCAATCAAGCTACTGGGTAAAAACCTGAAGGTTACAGCCGTGGACAACGACCTGTTTGTGCAGGCCATCGAAAGTACCCGGGGCCAATGGCTTATGGGGCTTCAGTGGCACCCTGAATACCTGCTTTACCTTGGCGGGCACCGACGAATCTTTGGCGAGTTTCTTCAGGCGGCTTTATCATTCAAACTGGCCCGGTTACAGCAAGTTGCGCCGGATCAAGCGCCTGCAAACACAAACGCGGGGCCAGGCCAAGCTCAGAAATCCCGGGTATAGAAGATATCCAGTGAAGCCGCCAAGCCACTGGCGGCTTCCAGATAAAAGTACCTGCCGAGCTCGTAACGCAGTGCCACTGTACTGATCGGCTCAAACACTCCAACCCCATAGCGAATGCTGAGCTCATCGGTGAGATAACCGCTGGCAACCACAGAGGTCTGATCACCACTGCCCTCAGCTTCCAGGGTTAACTCGCGTATCCCGAACTCCTCTCCAATCTGGCCGGTAATCTTGTTGACTTGAGTCAGGCCCAATGAAATTGCCGCACGACTCATCTGGCCGTCATCACCCTGCGCCCCGGGAGCACGCCCCAGGATCACGTAGGACAATGCATCTGTTTGCGGCATGGAAGGGTTTGAAAACACTTCCGTTGTGGGGGACTGAACCGGCCCGCTCAAACGTATCCCTGCCACTACGGTATCCACCGTACGGATGGCCTCGATATCCAGATACGGCTGAACCAGATTGCCAACAAACAGCAGCCGTGCTCGCCTAAGGTCAAGGTCTTGTCCATAAGCCTCGTAGCGGCCATTAACAAGTTGCAGCGCACCTCGGGTGTCCATATCGTTGCTGATTCGCAGGGTTCCCTCCAGGTCGCCTTCTACTCCGAATGCAATAAAGCTCACCCGATCATCACCCACAACAACGGTGACATCCATATTCAAAGTGCGGATGAGAGGCTCTTCCTGCTCTGCTCCCACAATCACTTCGTCTTCCGATACGGATACTGCCTGTTCCGGTAGGCCCCTGATGGCAATATCACCCCGCGGCACTTCAAGCCGCCCCTCGACACTCAGCGTACTTTCCCGGAAGGCGATGGTCAGATCCGGCGCCACCTCCAAGTGAGCGTAGGGCTCCAGGCTGAAGGGTAACCTCTCTCCGGTAATGCGAATCTGCCCTTCAGGAGCACCGTGCCAGTCAACCTCGCCCCGGATAATGGCCTCACTACGAGCGTTGCTGCGAATCCGGCCACCAATTCGGGCGGAATAGCCTTCAAGCTCAACACTGACAATCACTTCCTCCATGGGCAAAGGCAAGCGCGAGTCCACCACCCGCCCATTGGTCAATGTGATCTCGCCCTTCACTGCGGGTTTCATCAAAGGCCCGGAAATCTCACCCGCGCCGTTCACCTCACCCGCGATTTCTTCAAGCCTGGTAAACATGCCAGCCAGAGCAACATCAAAACCTTCCAGTTTAAACTGGCCTTCAACTGGTTTGTCTTCGGCCATCGGATCCAGCTTCATATCTACCGAAAGATTGCCAAGTTCAGGGCCAGACAGCCGCACAGAAAGGTCGGCGCGCTCAGGCTTGATTTCCAGCTCCGTAGTCAGCGTTTTATAATCGAGGGATTCCCACTCACCATCCAGCAATAGTTCAAAACGACCTTCGCCAGCATCAAGGGCTATTCGGCCATCGGGCCCCGCATCGGTGGGGGTATAGTCAACTTCTCCATTAATACTGGAATGCCAGCGCATGTTCTCTGGTAAGAGTGAATCCAGAGCCGTGGTCGGAAAATTGTCTATGCGATAAGAGATTTCAGGCACTGGCAACAGGGCCTGGTCGTCAGCACAGACCGAGCTTTCCTTCCAGCGCCAGCAATGTGCCGCAAAACTGAGACCACCATTTTCTCCATAGTTGAGCTCGGTGGGTGACGCGAGCACCCAGCTCTGCTTCTGCGCGGGTACATCGACGACACCCCGCGCAAGTTCACCCTGCCAGGTTGCCCAGTCATCCCCGGCCGCGCCCTGAAAGTCCAGTTGCAGCCTTCCCGTTTCCCGTTGCGCATCAATGGCAACTTTGTGATCGCCCTGCGTGCCTTGCGCTTTAACGCTTAGAGATTCAATTGTCTGGCCGGCGACGCTGATGCCCTTGCTCTGTAGCACACCGTTGAGATCAAAACCGGATTCCAGCTTCGCTTCCAGGTTCATGGAGTCAATAATCAGAAGATCCTGCCAGCGCAGTTCAGTTGCATTGGCGGCCAGTTCGCCATGGGGAGCGTCTGGTGTGCCGGCCAACGTAAGCTGGACATTAGCCTGCCCGCCTAACCCCGGCAGAATCTTTTCCGGTTCTGGCAGATTCAGATCAAGCTCGGCCTTCAACGCCTTCCCCCATTGGCCGTTGCCCTCTACCCGGTTGTCACCAACCACCAGCTTCAGCTCCGGCACAATCCAGTCACCGCTTGAGGTATCAAGCTTGCCCACTGTGGCCGTTGGACTGGCGCGCCACTCGCCCTTCAGATCCCAGCTGGCCGCCATAGCGGGGATTGCCCCATCGGTGAGTTGCCCCTCCGTGGTGACCGCACCACTAAGGCTGGCTTCCAGAAGCGGAACCCAGTAGCCCGGGTTAAAATCTTCCAGCTCCAACGCAGCTTGCCAGCTCAATGGCCCTGAAAACCGTACGGAGCCACCACCGGAGAGAGAGCCCGCGCCGGTTTCCGCCGTGAGCTTCGTCAGCCGCACTTGAGCAGTATCCCCTTCAACTGTCGCAGCCAGTTCCGTATTGCCCAGAGGGCCATCAACCTCGGCCGTCAGGTTGGCCTGGTAGTTCCCATCACGCCATGAAGCATTGCCATCCAGTTTCTCCAGAATCACTGGCGGCTCTTCCAGGCCGGCAATCAATGAATACCAGGGGAACGCCCGTAGCTTTATGCTTGCGTCCGCACTGAGCCCCCCCTGCCAACGGGTTTTGCCGGTGACAATAACGTTTCGGGCCGAACTACCCGCCTTATTCGTGTTTTCCAGCTCTTTTGCAGAAAGCTCCAGCCGTATGTCTCGGGCTTCCGCCGTTGTTACGAGGCCCGCCAGTGTTAGTGCAACCGGCCCTTCTGAACCCTGCAACCTGGCCTTACCTTGTGTTTTGAAGCCATTCTTCAAGCTGCCCCTGGACTCAACACTCCAGTTTTCCAACACTAGTGTGTCGGGTAAAGATTCCACCGCACGAAACTCTTGCGAGGTAACCCGCAGACGCGCAGGCAAGCTGCTGGCCAATGGCTCCAGCTTTCCTTCCAGCGCAGCGTTGAGATAACCGCGGCTATTACCTGCAAGAGTCAGATCCCGCACGCTGCCGGAAAGCGTCAAATCAATCGTCCAGTCGGGACCATAGGGCGGAGGTAAATTTGTAGTCACCTGGAGGTTAACCGGCCAGTCCCGACGAGTAGTCAGGCGCCCGGAGGCCGCCACTGTGTAGTCATCGCGCTGGTAGTAAACGCGCTCCATCTCCCAATCGGCGCCTGAACCTCCGGCATCCAGTTCAAATGTGTCCCAAACCTTGTTGCCATTGAAGTTGAACCTGCCCAGCCGCACATCCTTGATTCGCAACGCCAGCGGCAATTCAACACCCGGCAAAGTGATATCGCCCGAGGACGCCTGCTGATCGTCAGAGGGCTGCACATTCACGTCCAGCCGATCAAGATGAAGGGTTTCAAGGCAGAGTTGCAGATCAAAAAGGCAAGAGGGCGACCAATCTATTTGCGGGCTCTCAACCTCCACTTCCACACCGTAACCGCGCCACTTGACCCTATCTGCCTGCCAGGTTCCGAACAGCGAGCCATGGTCATTAACTGCTTCCAGCCCGGGGATCTGCTCAATGACCCAGGCGGTGCCCGCCTCTGAACGCAGTGCCAGCAGAATCGCCGCCACCAGCACGATTGGAAGGAGCACCAACAACCCAAGAAGCAACAGTATCCAGAACCGAAGGCGGTGCGCACGCTTACGCTGAGGCGGCTTTGCGCTATTGGTTTTCTCGCTGCCTTTATGCACGTCTGTCACAACTCAGGCCCCATAGAGAAGTGTATCCGCCACTCGCCACCAAACTCAGGGTTCAGGCCCTTGGCAATGTCCAGTCGCAAGGGCCCCAGCGGGCTGACCCAGCGAATACCCGTGCCTACACCCGTAACCAGCGGGTCAAACAGATCATTGATCGCGTTACCATGATCGACAAACAATGCCGCACGCCACTTGTCTGCGAACTGATACTGATATTCCGCGCTGCCCACTAACGTGTAACGCCCCCCAACCGGAACACCGTTCTCGTTTTCCGGGGAGAGACTCTGGTATGCGTAGCCCCGCACACTCTGGTCACCGCCCGCAAAGAAACGCAAAGAAGGCGGCACATCTTCAAACCGGTTAGTGCCCACACCCCCAATCTGCAGTCGTGATAAAAAGCGGTGCTTGCCTGCCAGCGTAAACAAGCCCTTGGCAATGGCGTTCACATGCAAGATATCCACGGTGGAAAGCATTGCCTGGTGGGTGCCCGTAACGTTAATCTGCAAACGGTAACCTCTGGATGGGTCCAGTGGCGAGTTGGCGTGCAATTTGGAATAACCTATGCCCGGAAGCAACAAGGAACTGGTTCCTTTTTCATCATTGCCAATATTATAGCGCTCGCCTTCCCAGCGCAGAGACAACACCTGCAGCCACTCATTATCGAGTTGATGCTGCCACTGCTGTCCAAATGTCAGGAGCTCTGATTCAATATTCTCGATATCTTCACGCTGGTAGCCAGTGGTAAAACGGATCAGATCTGTCATCGGTGGGTCCAGCGGCAGTTCGTACCAGCCACTCACGTTTTGCCTGGGCCCGGACAGTTCTGTCTCTGCCCCTCGCGTGTGGCCCATGGGATTGATCCAGTGCTCCCGCCAGGTGCCCCGGAAGCGTGGGCCCACATCCGTGGAAAACCCAAGGCCGGTGGCGATGGAACGGCTATCACGCCGGGTAAGGTTTATACGCACCGGGATAACGCCGTCCTCAGCGCTCGAGGGCGCTGCATCAATATCCACACCCGAGAAATAACCACTACCCAGCAGGTCGCTGTTTAGCTTTGCAATTTCATCCGAGTGGTAGGGAATGCCGGGCTCAAAGGTCACGAACTGATGCAGCAGGCGGGTTTCAAACCAGTGCCCTTCTTCAAACGTAACCGCTCCCAGCCGATACCTCTCTCCACTTTCAAACACCAATGTAATATTGGCTTCCCGGGCTTCCGGATCCACCTCCAGAGTGCGGGTAACCAGCCTGCCATCAAAGTAGCCCCTACGCCGGGCACGGGTTTGCAGGGTATTTCGAAGGCTGGTGTATTCACCATGGTCCAGGATATCGCCTTCCGCAGGGTGCGCAGGCAGGTTGTCAGTAAAACTTGGATCTGTCGCAGCAGCCCCGAGGATTTCAACCCTGCGGGATTTGATGCGCACCGGATCACCGGGGGTTATTTCCACAATCAGGCGCGCCGTTTCTTCTGAGTCGCCTTCTTCCACTTGCCATTCCACAGTTGGGCTGTAATAACCCAGCGCTCGCAGACCCTTGCTCGCCTGGCTGACAGCCGTTGATGCATAGTGGCGGAGGTTGCCAGCACTGCGACCTTCTACTTCACCAATAAAGGCTTCGGCGTTTTCCTTGAGGTCCGGATAGTCGCCTTTAACGCGAACCTCAACCTGCTGGGCCAGACCCAAAGATGGCCACAACACAAGCAGCAGCCCCAGCAGCCGAATCCGTCCCGATTTCAAAAATTGATCAAGTGATAGCATCCGGCTTTTTCAGTGTTGGTTGCAACAGAAGTGATTATCGCTCAAGCGTGAGAGTTTCGCCGCGGGTGGTCAAGTTAATCCGCGCCCAGACAAGTCGTCGGCCCGGTTTAAATACGCTAACCTGTCGAAATACGTGCCAACGTTATTACACCACAGAGAGCGGACACCAGCGAATGCTGAAAGTTAATCGCGAGAACCTGAAGGCCAGCCACCAGCTTATCTGGTTGATTATCGATTTATTCATGTTGGGCCTGATCATCGTCAACCTCGCATTCATCGTCTGGGATTCTGTCTACAGCTTCATCGCCATCCAGAATGCATTGAAAGAGCACCTTCCGGGGCTTCAGGCGATCTACCACCCGATGCATGAAAATTTCATTTTGTACGATGCCATGTTCGTTGCGGTCTTCCTCAGCGAGTTTTTTGTGCGCTGGGCCTATGCAATCAAGGCCAGTGAATACGACCGCTGGTACTTTTACCCCTTTATCCACTGGTATGATCTGGTTGGCTGTATTCCTGTAGGGAGCTTGCGGTTCCTGAGGATTTTGCGGGTCATTTCCATTTTGCACCGCCTGCACCAACACAAAATAATCGACATTACCGATACCGGGATTTATCGCTTCGTAAACTTCTACTATGAAGCCTTCATGGAAGAGCTTTCCGACCGCATCGTGGCCAAAGTACTGAGTGGCGTGCAGCATGAAATAACACTGGGCTCCCCGCTATTCGACAAAGTCCAGAACGACATTCTATACCCGCGGCGAGACATGCTTTCCGGGTGGATATCCCAACGGGTTGCTCAAGCTGCAAAGGAAGGCTACGTGCCTAATCGGGCTGCACTTAGAAGTTACCTTGAAGACAGAGTGGACCATGCACTGAAGCAAAATATGGAACTGTCCCGGCTGAAATACTTACCCATTGTGGGCTCAACCATTCAGGAAACCCTCGAAGATGCTGTGGGCGATATCGTTGCCAACGTTATTCAGCAAATACTGGAAGACCTGGCATCATCTGCAAACCATGCGTTTATCGGGGACATAGTAAATGCCTTTATACGAGGGCCTGAACTGGCAGGTAGCGTTGAGGAAAGAAACGAAGCGCTCATTAAGCTGATCGTTGAAATAATTGAAGCGATTAAAGGCCAGGTCAAAGTCAAACGCTGGCGAGAGCAGCTTCCATAGAGCCCATGACCTGCTCACTCAACCTGGAGCCGGATTCAGAAGCAAAAAAGTCGCGCTATTCAGGGGTTACGCTGCCGCCTGGTTTGCGCCTTATTCATTATCTGAAATATAAGACTGATAAACGGCAAGCGAAGCGTTCAAACTGTCTGCGTAGGCTGCCCCATACTGGTTTCCGCCCGATTCCGCCTCGCGAATAGCGGCGGTATATTGTCGGAAGCCTTGGTGCGCAAACGCCAAAGCAGCAGGCACGCCATCCCGCCCTGCTACAAAAGCAAGGCGTTCCCACTCTTTGACCTCAGCATCACTCATAGTGCTCCTTGTGCGCGACCCGGCTTGTTTCAATGGTTGCTGCAAGATAGCCGGTTTGCGCTCATGGTCTAAGATACCAACTCTGACAAAAAACACCAAAACGCTATTCAGCTTCGCGGCCCGGCCCATCAACGCCTTACTATCTGCCACCCGCGCTCTGCCGGGTGGAGCATCTTCTCCATGAGAGGATATTGCCCATATCGCATGCTGGTACTATGGTCAGCTAACAACCATAAAAAGCTGACCGCCTATGGACTACCTAAGCTACCGCGACAAGTTGAAGTGCCGGTTTCCGGATCCGGTACTGGCTTTCGAGCCAGATGAATACGAAGCACGGCTTGCCTTGGTGCGTCAGGAAATGGCGAATGCCGAGCTAGACCTGCTGCTTCTGACCGATGCCGGTGAACTGTGCTACCTGACGGGATACAACACCTTCGAGGTATCGGTTCAGTGCGTACTGCTGGTGTCGGCAAGCCGAACAGTGCTTTTTGTTCCCGCTATCGAAATCGGCCCCGCCGTGTATCTGAGCCGCGTGGACAAGGTTATCGGCTATCCGTGGCAAGCTCCTGAAGCGGTAGCCAGCGAGTTGGCCGCACAAGTGCGCAGCACGGCAGGTAGTCACAACCCACGAATCGGTTTCAACCCGTGGGCCGGCTCCCTTCGCCCGGGCCTGCTTTCCACACTCAAAAGTAAATTGAACGCAGCCAGCTTTCATGACTTCGGCCAACTGGTTGATCGTGTTCGCTTGATCAAATCCCCCGCTGAAATGGCTTATCTTTCAGAAAGCGCTGCCATTACCTGTGCCGGCCTTGATGCCGCCGCTGCCGTTATTCAGGCGGGCGTAACCGACCATGAAATCGCCCAAGCCGGTGCCAGTTACATGCTGGGTGCTGGCAGTGAATTCATGAGTATGCAACCGATCGTGACGACCGGCGCCCGCAGCGGCATCATTCACACCAATCATGCAGGTTACAAGGTAGTGCGTGGCGATGCGGTATTCACTGAGTTTGGTGCGGTTCGGCAGCGCTACACCGCGCCCCTGATGCGCACCGCTGTAGCAGGCAAGGCCTCGCCAGAAATCCACGAGTTTCACAGCGTGTGCCTTGCAGTCCTCGAGGCCGTAATGGTGGCTGCCCGAGCCGGCTCAAGCTTCGCCTCAGCAGCCCGCGCTGGTGAAGCTGCCTTGGCAACTATCGCCGATCGCGCTTTTTTCTCCGGCGTTTTTGGTTATCCGGTGGGCGCGGCACTCCCACCATCCTGGGTGGCAGGCTCCATGTTCATAGCCGCCGACAACGAATCCATTCTGGAAGAAAACATGGTGTTTCATTTGCCTATCTGCCTGCGTAAACCGGGAGAGTTTGGCATCGGCTTTAGCGAAACGGTGCGGATTACTGCCACAGGGGCGGAACGGATTACAGCCAATAAGCTGAATCTTGAAGAAATCAATTCATGAGGTGGAAAATTCGAACCATTAAAACGAAAAAAGACAAACCAGTAAGTTACTGATTTGCCTTTTAATATGGTAGCGGGAGCAGGATTCGAACCTACGACCTTCGGGTTATGAGCCCGACGAGCTACCAGACTGCTCCATCCCGCATCAAACTGGTGGGTGGTCTCTCGATCACCGTGGCGCGCATACTACGCCGCTAAACCGAGCCTGTCAAAGACTATTCTGTCTTTTCAGCTATTTATCGCTCGAGAATAGCCGTTACACCCTGACCACCCGCAGCACAGATTGAGATCAAGCCCCGGCCACTGCCTTTTTCTTCCAGTAATTTAGCCAGTGTTGCCACAATACGGCCACCCGTTGCAGCAAATGGGTGTCCAGTCGCAAGGCTGCTGCCCTTCACGTTCAGCTTAGCGCGGTCGATGCTACCCAAAGGCTTGTCGAGGCCTAACTTGTTTTTACAAAACGCAGGATCTTCCCACGCTTTAAGCGTTGAAAGCACCTGAGCGGCAAAGGCTTCGTGGATTTCGTAGAAGTCGAAATCCTGCAGCGTGATGCCTGCCTTATCGAGAAGCCGGGGCACGGCATAGGCTGGCGCCATCAGCAAGCCCTCCCTGTTATCCACGAAATCTACGGCAGCGACTTCCGAGAAGGTCAGCCAGGCCTTTACTTCGTAATTGTTGGCTTTTGCCCATTCTTCGCTGGCCAGAAGCACACAAGCTGCACCGTCGGTCAGCGCCGTGCTATTGGCCGCCGTCATGGTGCCATTTTCGCGGTCAAACGCGGGCTTAAGCGTGGCCAGTTTTTCCAACGTGGTGTCCGGGCGCAGAATATTGTCTCTTTCAAGCCCCGCCAGTGGTGTCATCAAATCGTCAAAAAAACCTTCTTCATAAGCCTTCTTCAACTTCTGATGGCTTTCCCAGGCCAGCAAGTCTTGTTCATCCCGCGGAATGGCCCACTCATGGGCCGTTACCTGGGCATGGTCACCCATAGACATGCCGGTACGAGGCTCGCCATTCTGAGGTGTTTCCGGTTTTAAGTGGCCAGGACGAAAGCGACTCAGCACCTTCAGCCGATCACCGGTGGTCTTGGCGCGGTTCAGGTCCAGCAGAATTTCACGCAGGCCCTCACCCACACCAATAGGCGCATCCGAGGTGGTATCCGTACCGCCAGCAATACCACACTCAATCTGACCCAAAGCGATTTTGTTGGCCACAAGAATCGCCGACTCCAAGCCTGTGCCACAGGCCTGCTGAATATCATAAGCCGGCGTTTCCGGTGCAAGCCCGCAACTCAGTGCGGCCTCCCGGGTCAGGTTAAAGTCTCGGGAATGCTTCATCACGGCACCTGCAACCACTTCACCCAAGCGCTTGCCCTGAAGATCAAAACGATCTACCAGACCACGCAAGGTAGAGGTCAGCAGTTCCTGGTTGCTGATCTTGCTGTAAGCCGTATTGGAGCGCGCAAAAGGAACCCGGTTGCCGCCGAGAACTGCAACGCGACGAACGCCACTGGCGCCCTTTACTGCGGCTTTTGCAGCTGAGGGTTTCTTCTGATTGGTCTTCTGGGCTTGTGCCATGATGCTATCCTTTCGTTAAATTAGTTCCAGAATATGAGGGCATGAAGAAGGGGCTTCCCAAAACCGTGCGGAGCCATAGATGGCGGAGCCGAGCGTACACGGATGTATTCACAGCGTGTTTTGGGAAGCCCCTTCTTCATGCCCCTACACTCAAGATAAGGCAGTATAGGAACGCCAGTTTAACGCTAACCGCCTCCGTCTCATTGGCATGCATGACAAAGCCCTGCAAGCATTGAGTCAATCACATGGCTGGAAGATTCATTACTCTGTAAACCAACATGCTCCACATATCATAGCAACGCAAGGACGAAGCAATGTCTGACATCTATCTAAAGCTCGTGAACACACCCGTAGGCAAAACCGCAGCACAAACCCTTGGGCTACCTTCTCCGATTCCACTGAAGCGCCTCAAACGTGCAGACCAGCCTTTCATTGAAGGGGACGTATTGGTTGGCGCTGGCAACGGCGGCAAGGCCATAGCAACCATTGGCGGTGTTCTGAGTGCCAGTGCCGCAACGCTTCACCATGCCAGCGGCAAAGCATCGCTGGAGGACTCATCCAAGGCGGGAAACAAAGCACAGGCGCTGGATTTGGCATCAGCATCGGATGCAAAACTCTCAGCTCTGGTCTTCGACGCCACTGGCCTGAAAGGCCCGGATGACCTTCGCGCCCTGTATGACTTTTTCCACCCCACCATTAAAAAACTCGGTACAAACGCCAGGGTGGTAATCGTCGGGCAAAATCCCGCAACCTGTCGAAAAGCACCTCAGGCAGCCGCGCAACAGGCTTTGGAAGGGTTCACCCGAAGCGTAGGTAAAGAGGTAGGCAAAAAAGGCGCCACGGCAAACCTGCTCTGGATGGCTCCCAATGCAGAAAAACAATTGGAATCCAGCTTACGCTTCTTCCTGTCTGCTCGATCTGCTTATGTTTCTGGCCAAGTGGTTCGTATTGGCAAGGCTGCCAAGGCACCAACAACCAACCCGGTTGCCCCTCTTGCCGGCAAGGTGGCTTTGGTAACCGGTGCATCACGTGGCATAGGGGCTTCCATTGCAGAAACCTTGTCGCGGGATGGCGCTACGGTAATCGGGCTGGATATTGAGCCTGCCATGGAGGATCTGGAAAAGGTAACCGGTGCAATTAAAGGCAAAGCCCTGGCCTGTGACATTACTGCTGCCGATGCACCGAAAAAAATCGCGGACTTTGCCGAAAAACACTTTGGCGGTATCGACCTGGTGATTCACAACGCAGGTATCACCCGGGACAAAACACTGGGTAACATGCCCGAGCACTTCTGGGACATGACCATCGCGGTTAACCTGACTGCAGAAGAGCATATTAACGACGAACTGATGAACCGCGAGCTCCTGCGGGAAGGCGGGCGCATTGTTTGTATCTCTTCTATCAGCGGCATTGCGGGCAACTTCGGGCAAACCAACTACTCTGCGGCGAAATCCGGCGTGATCGGTTATGTGGAAGCTATGGCGAAACAAGTGAAGAACGGCATCACCGTTAATGCTGTCGCACCTGGTTTTATCGAGACCCAGATGACAGCAGCCATGCCAATAACCCTGCGTGAAGCAGGTAGGCGCATGAACAGTCTTTCTCAGGGCGGTCAGCCAATAGACGTAGCAGAAGCCATTGCATGGTACTGCAGCCCGGCCTCCGGCGGTGTTAACGGCAACGTTGTGCGCGTATGCGGTCAATCGCTGATCGGGAAGTAAAAAAAAGGGCAAGTCCATCGGACTTGCCCTTTTTAGTATCTGGTGGGTGGTACTGGGATCGAACCAGTGACCCTCGCCTTGTAAGGGCGATGCTCTCCCAGCTGAGCTAACCACCCAGAAAGAGTGGCGGAGCGGACGGGACTCGAACCCGCGACCCCCGGCGTGACAGGCCGGTATTCTAACCAACTGAACTACCGCTCCGCATAGATTCGGCATTAAGCCTGAATCCTGCACCAAACTCAAGGGTTCGATGCTTGCCTTGAAAGAAAGTGGTGGGTGGTACTGGGATCGAACCAGTGACCCTCGCCTTGTAAGGGCGATGCTCTCCCAGCTGAGCTAACCACCCACTATGACACCTTTCAAAGGCACTCACTTGAAATCGCTGATGTTGTCCGCAAACAGACTTCATTGCTCGACCAAGTGAGAGGCGCATTTTAAGCATTTGTTCGGCGGTGTCAAATCTTTTTCCTTAAACCCTAGAAAAACCACCACCCATCGGAATTTTCAGCTTCACGGCGCTCACGCTCCAGCTCCAGTTGGGCGTAGTCCTGCTCCAACTGCTGGATTTTTTGGTCTGCCTCCAAAGGAACTTCTGGGTCACCACCAAAAGGCCAGTACCAGGGTGCCGGCTCATACCGACCCTCACGGGCGAGTCGTTCCATTTCCAATTCACGCTCTTCTTCCAACAGCGCAATACGCCGCTTGTAGTCCGCATCCTCATTGGATTCAACAATCGAAACCGCCGCATGATTGGGCGCCAGAAAATCACTGTTCAGGAAATGGGTCGAAACTATCTCCTGCCCCTGCATAGCGTATTCCCGGGTCACCAGTTGCAGATCGCCTTGGGCCAGTGGGTGCTCAGGATCGAGCTCGGGGTGAGCCTGCGCGGGCTCAGACAGCTCGTTGTACCGCAGATAGTAAATACCACCTGGCTCAACGGTAAGCGTGGCGTCCGCAATCAGGCTAAGGCTGAACGAATTCAGCCCTTCAAGCCCCAGTAGCGGCCTGCGCATGGCAATATGGCGCTCACCGGGGCTAACCACCAACCAGGTAAAGCTATCATTCCGGATATTGAAATAATGGGAGTCATCAACATAAACACTGGGCGCTTCAATTTCATCGGCTGCCCATTCCGAGTGAGTACGGTAAAAATACAATACCGCGTGCTTGCGATCCCAAAGGTCATTATCAATGTGCACAAAATCATGACCAGACACCGGGTGCAGAAACGATCCGGTACTTTTGCCAATGGATTGATAAATCGTGCAGCCCGATGCAGACAACACCGATACAACCAACAGCACACGGAAGCAAAGCGAACGCAAGGTAGCAGGCTCAGAAAAAGACACAGGGGCTTTCATTTTTTGTTATCTCTTCATCCTTTGGTGAGTTGCCTGATCATAACAACTGCCAAGCGGGATAAATGAGAGCTACCGCAAGAGATGGATAACAAACTGTAACAAACCCGGGCGCCCTCATATGGTGTGACGCCCTCCCCTCAAACTAAAAACCGATTACTGCCCCTGAACCTGATTACGCAGCTGGTTAACCTCATCCGACAACCGCACAAGCCTTGAAGTAAGCTGGGCACGGGACGAATCAATTACCTGCACATCCCTCTTGATTGAGGCCAACTCACTCCTGAGTGCACGTTCCGTATCATTATCTGAAAGACCCGCCAGCTTCTTTTCCAGAACTGACAAACGCCCTTCTATACCACTGATCCCAAGCTTCTGCTCCTGCTCAAAGCGCCGTACTTGGCGCTCAACCACCTGATCAACATCCGCCAGCTGCTTACTCAAAACAGTCAACTGCTCCGTCGCCTGCCGGTTGGCTGTCTCAAGAGCAGCAACAGAGGTCTCCGTTTGTTTGGACAATGCCGCCACATCGACACTGAGCGACGCTCGAACCTTTTCAACCGTGGCCCCCATATCCGTTAATGCTTTTTTACTCTCCGTGAGCCCTGTTTCTGCAGCAGCAATCCGCTTCTGATGATCTTCCAGACGATTCTTGTTCCGCTCGTTAGCGACCACCCAAAGCTTTCGAATCTCGCTATCTGCAACATCCAGCTGCTTCTTCTGAGCCTCCAACTGCCCAGTCAACGAAGCACCACGCTCCTGCAGAGTCTCACCCGTCTCAGAAAGATCCCCTTCAAAACGCGCCAACGCCAACTTACTCTGCCGCGCCCAGTAATCTGCCTCCTCCAACTGCCCTTCCAGAATCTGAAGGCGCTGATTTTGGGAATACCACCCCGCCACCGAAGCAACAGCCACCGCAATCACCAGCAACCACAAAACAGCCAACCCCGACCGACCAGTACCGCCACCATTGCCACTACCGTTGCCTTTTCCCGGTTTCGGCGGCCTGGACTTCCCACCGTCACCCTCGGCGGATGATTTCGGCTTCTTCTGAACTGGTGTCTTCTTTTCCGGCGCACCAATAGGCCGCTCGGCTCTGAGCTCATCGTCATCTGGACGGATGGGTTCCATTACAACTCCTGGGTATGGGCGATTCATTTAACTAGCCCTGATAATACATGCACCTGCGAGAGGGTTGAAATGAAGAAGCCAAAAGATATGGATTTTGGGTTCCCACGCCAGGGATCGGGGTACGGCAGGGGCTTCTTTTCCAGGAATGTCGTAGGCTATGGATGGCCGGAGACAAGCGCACATGGGTGAAGCAAGCGTTTATGAAGCAGAGCTTCATGCGCAGCCGAACGACAGCAATCTGTGATTGCTGGCCGGACCCCGCAGGGGTGCTTGTAGCGGTTCCTGGAAAAGAAGCCCCTGCCGTGCCATGCACCCAAAGACCCTTCTTGCATGGCAGATAGCCAAAACATACAATGTCCGGCTTTCCAATTATCACAGGACAGTTGCGTATGCAGCCGCTTGTAGGACTTATCATGGGCTCCAAATCCGACTGGCCCACCATGGAACACGCCGCCAACATGCTCGAAAAACTCGGCGTGGCCTACGAAACCAAAGTCGTCTCAGCCCACCGCACCCCGGATCTGCTTTTCGACTACGCCAAAAGCGCCTCCGACCGCGGCCTGAAAGTCATCATTGCAGGCGCCGGCGGAGCAGCCCACCTGCCCGGCATGGTGGCATCGCAAACATCCTTGCCGGTACTGGGCGTCCCCGTACAGTCCAAAGCACTTAGCGGCCTTGATTCGCTGCTCTCCATCGTACAAATGCCCGGCGGCATCGCCGTAGGCACACTGGCCATCGGCAACGCTGGTGCCACCAATGCCGGTTTACTGGCCGCACAAATTATTGGCACCTTCGATGAAAGCGTGCGAAAAGCCGTAGACGAATTCCGAACAACACAGACCCAAACAATCCTGGACAACCCTGACCCACAAGAGCAGTGAATCCACGGGCCATTTCTGACTGCGCGGCAGGGGCGAGGCTTTACAAAACTGTGCGGAGCCATGGATGGCGGAGCCAAGCGTACACGGACGCATTCACAGCGTGTTTTGTAAAGCCTCGCCCCTGCCGCGCCAACCACCCAAACTTTGATCAATGCCCGACAACGGCAGGAGAATACAAATGAGAATTGGTGTACTAGGTGCCGGCCAACTGGGAAGAATGCTTGCCCTCGCCGGATATCCGCTGGCCAAAACCTTTGTTTTCTATGACATGTCCGGCAACCCCAGTGCCGGCCTGGGTGAAGTCATCGTTGATCGCGAAGGCAAACACCTCGACGACTTCCTGTCTCGGGTCGATCGCGTAACCTACGAATTTGAACACCTGCCCGTAGAAGTTGCCGAAAAGCTGGCAAAAGAAAAGCCGGTGCACCCCTGCCCCCGCGCCCTGCAGGTATGCCAAAACCGTGAAGCAGAGAAAACACTGTTCGGCGAGCTGGGCATCCCCACACCACAATGGAAAGTTGCCGACAGTGCCGCCTCCCTGAAAGCCGCTGCGGAAAGCCTGGGCTGCCCGGTAGTCGCCAAATCCAATACCGAAGGCTACGACGGCAAAGGCCAGGCCGTGCTGAAAACGCCTGAAGACGCAGAAGCCGCCTGGGAAAGCATTGGGCATCCGCGGCTGATGGTCGAAAAGTTCGTAGAGTTCAGCCGCGAAGTTTCCATCATTGCGGTACGTGGCGAGGATGGTCAACTGGCCTTTTATCCTATTTCAGAAAACACTCATCACGAAGGGATTTTGCGCTACGCCATTGCCCCTGCGCCGAAACTGGAAAAACACATTCAGGAAGATGCCGAGCTGTATATAAAAGCACTGTTGAACGAACTGAAGTACGTAGGCGTACTCACGCTAGAGTTGTTTGAAACAGCCAACGGGCTGGTGGCCAATGAGATGGCCCCCCGAGTTCATAACTCCGGGCACTGGAGCATTGAGGGCGCAATGACCAGCCAGTTCGAGAACCATATCCGCGCCGTTGGCGGGCATCCCCTGGGCAGCGTTGAGCCCCGCGGCCTTAGCTGCATGATTAACATCATCGGAGAGCACGGAAACATTGAACGCCTGCTTGAACTCCCTTACGCTCATGTGCACCTCTATAATAAAGGCGAACGGCCAGGCCGAAAGCTTGGCCACGTAAACGTTCTGGCAGACAGCTACGCAGAACTGGTTTGGCGGGTAAGAAATTGCGTGCAGTTTTTGCCCGGCAGCCCGGAATTCAGCAGCTCGTTAAGCAACAGCGATAAAGACTGAAATAGCCTTAGGGGTTGATATCGCTCAAATCGACCCTATATTAGAGCCGTGACATTCACTATAAACAGAGAGAACCAGGGAGAACGATCTCATGGCATTTGAACTTCCCGCACTACCTTACGAAAAGAACGCACTGGAACCACACATCTCTGCTGAAACCCTCGAGTACCATTACGGCAAGCACCACAACACCTATGTAACCAACCTTAACGGACTGGTTGAAGGTACTGACAACGCCAACAAATCACTCGAAGAGATCATCAAAAGCGCCAGTGGCGGTCTGTTCAACAACGCAGCCCAGGTGTGGAACCACACCTTCTACTGGCACTGCCTGAGCCCGAATGGCGGCGGCGAACCAACCGGCGCAGCTAAAGAAGCTATCGAGAAAGCGTTTGGCTCGTTCGAAAACTTCAAGAAAGAATTTAACGACAACGCCGCCAAAAACTTCGGTTCTGGCTGGACGTGGCTGGTCAAGAAGGCTGACGGCAGCGTTGCTATTGCCAACACCAGCAATGCAGAAACACCACTGACTGGCGCAGACAAACCTGTGCTGACTGTGGATGTTTGGGAGCATGCGTACTACATTGATTATCGTAACTCGCGCCCGAACTATCTGGAAGCATTCTGGAAACTGGTTAACTGGGATTTCGTTAACGAAAACCTGGCGTAATCAACACAGCCAGATTTCCGGATTCAGTCGGCAGCGGCTGAATCATAAAACGCCCGCTTTCTGCGGGCGTTTTTGCATAAAGATTGCTCCTAACTTACAAATTGAAACGCTTATATTCTGAAGTATCAGAAATAATTGCCGATAATTCTTACAGAGTAATTTAACCTGATTCATAATCTGTAACGTCGGGGCAATATCTTCCAAGCCGCCGACATGCAGCGGCTAACAAGTATACGGGCGCCTGTAAACCAGGCTAAAGACGGACCTGAATGCAGAAATCGTTTAAGGTAGAAAATCGCCTGGGTTACCGAATTCTTCGGTGGATCCTTGCCGTCGCGTTAGTCAGTGGTGTGATTGTCAGTGCCATTCAGGTGGCGCTGGATGCACGGCGCGTGTCTGAGAACCTCGACAATCAGGCCAAGCAAACCATTGCCATGGTCAAAGATGCGGCCACTCAGGCAGTTTTCAGCATAGATGCCAGCCTGGCAGACCAGGTGATTGATGGCCTGTTTGCCCGGGACGACGTACACCTGGCCCAGATCCTTCACACCAATAAAGAGCCCTTGAGTAGCAGCACGCGCCCTATGGTTGAGAGCGCTTTCAGCCCATTGATTAATTTTATTTTTGGCAAAGAGCGCCGGTTCCGTACAGAACTGACCCGCAATGGCGATTCCAGCACCGTTTACGGATATTTCGTTGTCCACTACGACACAGTTCCAGCAGCCCACATGTGGCTAAGCCGCGCCATGGTTACCCTAACGTCAGTAGTGGCCACGGCCGTCATTCTTGGCATGGTGCTGTACTTTGTCTTCTACATGCTGCTCACTCGCCCACTGTTGCGCATTGTGCGCTCCGTAAAACAAGTTAATCCTGAGCTCCCGGACGACCGCCTGGTTGCAACACCGGCAGGCCATGAAAATGATGAACTCGGCCTCTGGGTAAGCGCTACCAACACCCTGCTTGTCGCCATTGGTGAAAGCCAGAAGCGCCACCGCGAAGCCGAAGACAGAGTCAACCGGCTTGCTCGCTATGACCAGCTTACCGGCCTCCTGAGCCGTGACAGTTTCATGGAGCGCCTACAGACCGATATAGACGAATCAAAACGCAACAACCGGATGTTGGCTGTCATCGTTTGCGGCATCGATGACTTCAAGTCTATCAACGATCAATGCGGCTTTCGCGCAGGGGACTTTACCCTCCAAACCATCGCAGACAGGCTCGTCAACACGCTCAATGGATCACGCTTCACAGTCGCACGCCTTGGCGGCGACCAGTTTGTTATTGTTGAGAAAGGGCTGAAGGACGGCTTCCAGGCCGCCGATACCGCCGAAGCTATTCTCGCCGGGGTAAATGAAACCATGGTAGTGGAAAACCTGAGCGTTGCTCTCACAGCAACCCTGGGCATAGCACTTTACCCTTCCGATGCCATCCAGCCAGACAGATTACTGCAGAGCGCAGAGCAGACCATGATGCTGGCCAAACAAAAAGGCCGGGATCACTTCCAGTTTTACGTAGCCAGCATCGATCAGGAGATTCGCGATCGCAAACACCTGGAAAAGGATCTGCTCGATGCCCTGGCTTTGAATCAGCTACACCTTGTTTACCAACCCCAGGTAAACCTCGAAACCAAAAGGGTTATCGGCGCTGAAGCGCTCCTCCGCTGGGAGCATCCGGTGCGCGGTCTGGTGCCGCCGGACTACTTTATTCCCGTGGCAGAAAGCAACGGTAGCATTGTTGAGATTGGCCAGTGGGTTCTTGAACAAGCCTGCCTGCAGGCCAAACGGTGGGCAGATAAAGGGCTGCCTTTACGCATTGCCGTTAACCTGTCGGCAGTGCAGCTGCATCAGGATCGCATTGTGGATGATATTCTGGACACGCTGCAGCGCCATGATATTCCAGCTGGCCGCCTGGAACTCGAGGTAACTGAAACCAGCTTTATGACAAACTTATCGGACGCAGTGGCAAAGTTGCACACCCTGAACCAGGCAGGCATCAGCATTGCAGTGGATGACTTTGGCACAGGTTACTCGTCCCTTACCTACCTGAAGAAAATGCCGGTACAGCACCTGAAAATTGACAAGCAGTTTATTCGCGACCTGCTTGTTAACGAAGAAGACACCCGAATTACCAATACCATCATTGACCTTGGCAAAAGCCTCAATCTGACGGTTGTTGCCGAAGGCGTGGAAACGGCTGAGCAGGAGTATTACCTCACCCAACGCGGTTGCAAACTGGCACAGGGGTACTTCTTCAGCAAACCACTGCGTACCGCAGATTTTGAGACATTTGTTCAGGGTTTTCACCAGCAAACAGTCGAAAATAACGCCTGAACTACCACCTCACAGGAGTTGCTATGGGTACCACTATCATTGGCCTGATTGTTATTGCCGTTGTGGCATTCTATCTGGTTTCTATCTACAACCGTCTGGTGTCCTTGCGCAACCAGTTCAAAAATGGCTTTGCGCAGATTGATGTGCAACTCCAGCGCAGGCACGATCTGATTCCCAACCTGGTCGAAGCCGCCAAAGCCTACCTGAGCCACGAGAAATCAACGCTCACACAGGTTATGGAAGCCAGAAACAACGCCGTCAGCGCCCAGAAAGACGCCGCCAAAGACCCGGGAGACGGCACAAAAATCCAGCGTCTTGGCGGCGCTGAAAACCTACTCACCAAAGCCCTCGCCAACTTTTATGCCGTGGCAGAAAACTATCCGGACCTGAAAGCCAACGAAACCATCCAGCAGTTGATGGAAGAGCTTTCCAGCACCGAAAACCGCGTATCTTTTGCCCGCCAGGCCTATAACGATGGTGTAATGAGCTACAACATCTTCCGCGAGCAGTTCCCAAACAACGTGATTGCCGGCATGTTTGCCTTCAAGGAAACGTCCCAACTCGAGCTTGAGTCGCCAGAGGCCCGCCAGGTGCCAAAAGTGGCCTTTTGAGGCCCTGAAATATGGCTCACCGCGGTTTTTTCCAGCGCCAGGCCAGTGCCCGGCGCAACACCAGCCTGCTGGTCTTTTTATTCCTCGCAGCGGTCGTACTGATCACCCTGGCGGTCTGCCTTGTGGGTTATTTCGTAACCCGCAGCGAAACCTCTGGCCAGCCCTTTCATTACTGGCTGGTTTCCAGCCACGGGTTGATTACCGCTTCGGCTGTCATTTTTCTCATCTGCATGGGCTCCCTTATACGCTGGGTGGATCTTGCCGGCGGAGGAAGCCGTGTAGCCAAAATGGTTGGCGCTCGCCCTATTGATCCTGATACCCGCGACAGCGACGAGCGAATACTGCGCAATATCGTGGAGGAAATGGCCATTGCCAGCGGCGTACCCGTGCCAGAACTCTACATTATGGACAACGAGACAAGCATCAATGCCTTTGTGGCGGGCTACACGCCCGGCTCTGCCATGATGGTGGTTACCCATGGGTCAATCACTCAACTGACCAGAGATGAGCTTCAAGGCGTTGTGGGGCACGAATTCAGCCATATCTTTAATGGTGACATGCGCCTGAACGTTCGCCTTATCGCTTTGCTTTCAGGCATCCTGATGATTGGGCAAATCGGCGGCTTCCTTCTTCGTGCCTCATTTTACGGCAACGGTCGAACGACAGGACGAAATCGGGATGGGCGTGCTCAGGCGGCCATGGGTATTATTGGCGTGGCACTGTTCGTAATCGGCTACGTGGGGGTATTTTTTGGGCGCCTCATTCAGGCGGCCGTTTCGCGCCAGCGAGAAAATCTTGCCGATGCCTCTTCGGTGCAGTTTACCCGCAACCCGGACGGAATTGGCGGCGCCCTGTTCAAGATTGGGCTCAGGGGCAGCTATCTGGACACCACCGGCCATGCCAGTGATATGAACCACATGTGTTTCGGGGAAGCCACGCGCATGAAGTTCGCCTCACTTCTCGCTTCCCACCCCCCAATTGAACAACGCATTAACGCCATCCAGCCCGGGCTGATGGCCCGACTGAAAAGCCGCCTCCGCGATACTGAGCCCGGCGCTGATTTGCGCTCGGCAACCTCAGGGTACTCCCCGGCAGGTGCATCGGGCATAAAAACTACAGCAAACGACCTTTACGGGAGTCCCTCTGGCAGAAGAACATCCCTGTCTGGCTCTGCAGTGGCCACGTCGGCCGCGGCCCCGGTGAACATGCAAAAGCTGTCTGAGCGCGTTGGAACCATCAGCCCTGAAGGGGAAGACTTCGCTATCAAGCTGCTGCAACAACTGCCTGCCACCTTTCGCGGCTTGCTTTACACCCGGGCAGGAGCCATTCAGCTTTGCTATGCGCTGCTTATCAGCGATCTGAACCCGAAAGAACAAACCGCAAGGCTTGGATTACTTCCCGATCACGCCTTATTTGGCCCGCAAAACGACCTGCTGGCAAAACTGCTGCCATCACTTCAGAAGATTGGTGAAGCGATCCGCTTCCCGGCTCTGGAACTGGCTATGCCCGCCCTCAGAAAACTGGACCCAGAGGAGCGCGCTGAACTGATTCGCTGTGTAAGAGTGCTGGTGAATGCCGACAACCGCGTTACTTTGTTTGAGCTGGCACTGACCAGCTTTCTTTCCCGGCATCTCGGGGTTGATTCTGCCCGTGCAATACCCGTGCGCCACCGCAGTTACAAAACGGTGATGCCCGCACTGCAAAAATTGCTGAGCCTTTTGGCCCGGGCCGGAACCGGTAACACTCAGACAGATGCGGAAGCCCTGTACCATGAGGCCATGGCCGGCTTTGCCAGCAACGGCACAAAGCACCCATTGCTTCCCAAGGTGTCCATGCGGGAGCTTCAGGAAGCTCTGAAAGCCCTCAACGGCCTTTCGCCACTGCTGAAGCCCGCAGTCATCGACGCCTGCGGGCACTGCATTACCTACGATGGGGTGATTGAAGCGAGAGAATACGAACTCATGCGGCTAGTGGCAGATCAAATGGATTGCCCGATGCCGCCTATGGTGGTTTGAAGTGAGCTGGCCGGCGTAGTACTTAGCCAGCCGGATCACTCACCCTCAGGATTGAACAGAACATTCACACCCGGATCTGATGTCACTACCGGCAGATCCAGTTTTTTACGAATATCCAGATTGACCTTCCAAAGTTTATTAAACTTATCGGATGTAACAGCAACCGCCTCGGTCTTACCCAGCATGATCTTCGGGCGTAAAAACACCAGCAGGTTGCGCTTTACGTGGCGTTCATTTTCAGATGAAAACAAGCGGCCCAGATAGGGAATATCGCCCAGCAAGGGAACCTTGCTCCTGCTGACCATGTAATCATCACGGGTAAGGCCGCCCAGCACGATGGTTTCGCCATCATCTGCCAGTACCGTTGTCTTGATTTCACGTTTATTTGTAACAATATCCGATGCATTATCAATGCTGTCAGCAACGCTTTCCGTGGTTTGCTCAACCACCAGTCTCACAAGGCCATCGGCACTGATGGTTGGCGTCACCTTGAGGGTCAGGCCGATATCGCGGCGCTCAATGGTGGTAAAGGGGTTGGTGGTGCCGTCGCCCGCGACAGTGGACTGACCAGTCCGGAAGGGAACATTCTGGCCTACAATAATTTCCGATTCCTGGTTATCCAGGGTGATGATGCTCGGTGTCGAAAGCAGGTTGGCCGCTGCAGAGGTAGAGAGTGCCTGCAAAAGAACGCCCCAACTCACACCATTTTCATTTCTCTGGCCGGCACCCACGGTAACACCCCCTACCGCCGGCGAAATGACGGACTCCGTCAGTATTGCGTTGAGCACATCGCCCAGGCTTCGTCCCACGTTACCAAAGTTTGTTCCCATTACCGGAGTCGAGCCCCGGGATTCATCACCCACCGCAATCTGAACGCCAAGATCCTGTCCCAGCTCATCGCTGATCTCCACAATCGCAGCTTCAATCAGCACCTGGGCACGGCGCACATCCAGCGCAGCAACAATTTCTTCCGCCTCCTGCATCAGGGACGGCTCTCCACGAACCACCAGTGCATTGAGCCCCTCATCTGCAAACACCGCAAAATTACTCTGGGGCTTACTGCTGGCACCACCACTGGAGGCCCCACCTGCCCCTTCTTTGCTGAGCTCACCCATCACGCCTTTCAGTAACTCCGTAAGGGTTTTTGCGTCTGCGTGCTTGAGGCGAATAACCTTGGTTGCTCCGCCACTGGCAGAGGGCTGGTCCAACTGGCGGATCAGGCCGCGCATTTTGCCACGGAAAGATTCATCTCCCCTGAGGATCAGGCGATTACTGCGCTCATCGGCAGTCACACTGTACTTTCTTGCGGTATTATCATTGCCGCGGCCCAGCTCATCCGGCGCCAGCTCTTGCAACAGAGCCACCATATCGCCCACCCAGGCTTCCTGAAGCTTGATCACCTCCACCTCGTACTTCGAGGGGCTGTCCAGCTCCCGAACAATCTGCTCCATGCGTTGAATGTTGGAGGCATGGTCACTGATAATCAGCGCATTGGCTGCAGCCACACCGGCCAGATGGCCATACTTTGCCACCAGCGGCCGGAGAATGGGCACAAGCTCAAGGGCACTGGCGTTGTTAATCTGGATAACACGGGTGATGAGTTGCTCTGAGGGAACACTCGGAAAACGCCCCAGCACTTCAGCGGACTGCTTCGCGTCCACCTGCTGCACAACCTTGATGACTTCCTCACCGGGAATGGCCGTAAAACCATGCACGTTGAGCACCGCAAGAAACAAGTCGTAGATTTGATCCTTGTTCATCGGTGCACTGGAAAGAACAGTGACCTTGCCCTTTACCCGGGGGTCCACCACAAAACTGTAACCGGTAATGTCTGCAACCTGAGTGACAAAAGCGCGTATGTCTGCGTCTTTGAGATTCAGCCTCCATGTTTCATCCTGGCCGTGCGCCACCGACATCAGCGGGAGAAGAACAAGCAGAGCCAAGGCCCGCAAAAAGTTGGTCTTGTGGTTATACATCTGGCGATTTCTTCCTGTATCGATGAACCCGGTCAGCGCCACTGCTCAGGTATGGCATAACTGATGGTGAGAATTGACCCGTTACGTTCCACTTCTATATCAAGGCTGGCCTGGCCCCGCCAGCTTTCCAGCAGCGACCGATCCTGCTCCACATTACCCAGGCGCTGCCCGTTAATGGCAGTAATCACATCGCCCGCTTTGAGATTGACGGCATTCAGCATGGCATTGGAGCCGTCATAGACATAGCCTGACGAACCGGAATCATCAGCCGGACTAAGTCCGTAAGGGTTGAGGGCTGCTGCACCTGCGCTGTCCAACTGCTGTTTTGCACTTTCAAGAAACGCTTCCGGTGATGATTCTGCAGGCACTTGCGCTACTTCTGCAACCATTGCAGAAACATCATCTTCCTCAAATGTCAGTGACTCATAGCGGCCACCACGGCGGATCAGTATGCGCCCCGGCTCCACCTCTGCCAGCTCGGCATTACCCGGCAGCAGATCACCAACACGGTACCATGCCGTTTCTCCGTTGCTCCCGGCCACTATAGCACCTGAGCCTTCCGGGCGCTGTCCTACAAGAACACCCTCAAGCCTGAGCCTTAATCCGGTTTCCGGCGCCGCACGTCTAACCGCTTCGGCGACCTCCCCCGGCGTTTCTGGTCGACCAAAAAACTCATAGCCGGCCATGGAAAAGCCCCCTGAAGGCCCAATAGACTGCCCGCCTGCATGACCGCCCGCAGGTGATATCACAACGGGCTTGTCCTGCCATGCATATAGCCAGGTAACCTTCGCTATGGTCATCCCCAAATAAACAACCAGCCACACAAGCAGAAAATTAGCGACTACTTTAGCTATCCGGTGCTGGGTTTCCGGTGCAGGCATAACAGCCATCAGCGAACTCCCGGCAACAGCGGCTGCCTTACCCGAAACACAATATCATCAGGACTGGCGGTATCTGGCCAGGGCTGGCCGGCAAGATCTATCATGCGCTTGTACACCCGTAGCTCCATCATGCCATTCCAGAGAATACTGGCATCCGCTGCCGGGCCCTTGCCCGCCTGCTCAGAGACCACCAAGACCACACCGCCATTGGTGGTGTCCATATTAGCCTGCATGGGCGGGAACCGGGCCTGACCCGTCTGATTGCCCATAGGCCAGCTTACGCTCCCCCCGGCCCACCTTCCGAGACCATCCGCACGAACAATGCGGTCATCGGCCCACTCCAGTGTCAGGCGATCAATACTCACATCACCTTCGATCATTGCGCCACCGCTGCGCCGAATCAGATCCTCAAACTCAGCTACAGCAATGTTGCCACGAGCATTCAGCTGTGCATTTGCGGGCCAGCCTATGGTTACATTACCCGAAACCTGCGATTGCGAAGTCTCTACAGTAATCTGCACAGGCTGCTTCAGCTCTGTAACAGAAGGCCAATCCAGCTGCCAGCTCACTCGTAAAGGGAAGCCAGCAACAACAATACCTGCGGCGCCCTTCCAGACTCGGCCAGCTACCTGCTGCACTTGCACCTGCGACGGCAAAGAAACATAAGGAGAAGCCTTGTGCCAAACCCAACCGGCAGGAACAAAAACGACCAGCGTACCGATATAGACAAGCAGCCCGAGCAGCACAAGCAGGAAAAGCTTGCCGGGGCGAAGAAAAGGCTTGGGTTCAGCGTCACTCATTCGGTTGCACACAGACAGTTGACCGGCTGCCGAGTCTAACAAACGGACTGGTCAAGTTCATGACAAAAAAACAAAAACCCCGCGTCAGTGTGAACCAACGCGGGGTTTTTGTGTGCAGATCTGGCCGCGCCCCTGAATTTCGAGCGCGGTCGGAATCAGCAAGCTATGACCGGCATTACATCATGCCGCCCATACCTCCCATTCCGCCCATTCCGCCCATGTCTGGCATTCCGCCGCCAGCGCCTTCTTCTGCTGGCTCGTCTGCAACCATCGCCTCAGTGGTGATGATCAAAGATGCGATAGAGGCTGCAGCCTGCAGCGCAGAACGAGTCACCTTGGCTGGATCCAGAATACCCATTTCCAGCATGTCGCCGTACTCTTCAATAGCAGCGTTGTAGCCAAAGGAACCTTCGCCATCGCGAACCTTGGCAACCACTACAGAAGACTCACCGCCTGCGTTGGATACGATCTGGCGCAGAGGCGCTTCCATAGCGCGGCGCAGGATGTTAACACCCGCTTTCTGCTCTTCGTTGATGGCATCAACCTTGTCCAGCGCAGCAATAGCGCGGATCAGGGTTACACCGCCACCAGGCACAATGCCTTCTTCAACGGCAGCGCGAGTAGAGTGCAGCGCATCTTCAACACGTGCCTTCTTCTCTTTCATTTCTACTTCAGAACCAGCGCCTACCTTGATAACGGCAACGCCGCCAGCCAGCTTGGCCACACGCTCCTGGAGCTTCTCTTTGTCGTAGTCTGAAGAGCTGTCTTCAATCTGCTTACGAACCTGCTCAACGCGGGCTTCGATATCAGCCTGTGCACCAGCACCATCAATAATGGTGGTGTTTTCTTTGGTGACGTTTACGCGCTTGGCGGTACCCAGGTCGTCCAGAGTTGTGTTCTCAAGGCTCAGACCCACTTCTTCGGAGATCACAGTGCCGCCGCTCAGAATAGCGATATCCTGCAGCATTTCCTTACGACGATCACCAAAGCCAGGCGCTTTAACAGCAGCAACCTTCACAATACCGCGCATGTTGTTCACAACCAGAGTTGCCAGCGCTTCGCCTTCGATGTCTTCAGCAATAATCATCAGTGGCTTGCCTGCTTTTGCAACGGCTTCAAGCACCGGCAGCAGCTCACGGATGTTGGAGATCTTCTTGTCGACCAGCAGGAGGAACGGATCATCAAGCTCAACAGACATGTTGTCCTGGTTGTTGATGAAGTACGGGGACAGGAAGCCGCGATCGAACTGCATGCCCTCTACCACGTCCAGCTCGTCGTCCAGGCCACGGCCTTCTTCAACCGTGATTACGCCTTCTTTACCGACTTTTTCCATGGCATCGGCAATCAGCTTGCCAATGGTTTCGTCGCCGTTGGCAGAGATAGTACCTACCTGTGCAATGCTACGGCCGTCGTCGCAGGGCTTGGCCATTTCACGAATCGCTTTAACCGCTTCCGTGGTCGCCTTGTCGATGCCGCGCTTCAGATCCATCGGGTTCATGCCGGCAGTTACAGACTTAACGCCTTCATTAACAATGGACTGAGCCAGTACGGTTGCAGTAGTGGTACCGTCACCCGCGGTTTCATTCGCCTGGGAAGCAACTTCCTTCACCATCTGGGCGCCCATGTTCTCGAACTTGTCTTTCAGTTCGATTTCTTTGGCAACCGATACACCGTCTTTGGTGATAACCGGAGCGCCGAACGACTTCTCCAGAACCACGTTACGGCCCTTGGGACCCAGAGTTACCCTAACCGCGTCGGCCAGAATGTTGACACCTGCAACCATGCGCTTACGGGCGCTATCACCGAATTTAACTTCTTTTGCTGACATGTCTTCTATTCCTGTTCGTTAAACCGAATTCGTTGAATCAATCGAGTTAGTGACTGTTCGTGCGAATTGCTTCAGCGATCACTCAAGCACGCCGTAAATATCGCTTTCGCTCATGATGAGCAGCTCTTCACCGTCGATTTTTACGGTGTTGCCGGCATACTGGCCAAAAACCACGGTATCTCCCGCTTTGACTGCCAGCGCACGAGTCTCACCATTCTCCAGAATGCGACCGTTACCAACAGCGATAACTTCGCCCTGAGACGGCTTCTCTTTAGCGTTACCCGGCAGCACGATGCCACCCGCAGTTTTCTCTTCTTCTTCCTTACGGCGTACAACAACACGATCGTGTAGCGGACGAATCTTCATTGCTCGGTTTCTCCAATTAGTCAGATTAATGTGGCAATGACATTTGCTGTTTATGGCCGGACTGCAAACGCAATCCGACAAAATTGCCCGGCCTCTAACCTGCTGTTTTTCGGCAGATATCAGCCCGCGGCGAACTTGTGAGACCTATCTGGGGACGGCTCCGGGATTTTCAACACCCGCCCAGTAAATTTTTTACTTTTTATCCAGGCGGTCGTGGTGGGTTTCCGTTTCATCCTGGTATTCCCCCTCGATAATGTCGCCATTACCGTCGCGATCAAACGGCCGTTGGCGACCAAAGGGGTTTTCACGATCACCAAAAGGATCCTGCCCGAACGGATTCTGACCACCGCCTGCCCGGAAGTAGAAGCCCCCGCTTTTGCCGGAGACCACCATACGCTTCAGAGCCTGAGCCGCCAGCCAACGCCGGCTAAACGGTAAAAGGCACAAAAACCCGACGGTATCGGTAATAAACCCGGGAGTGAGTAAAAGCACACCGCCAACTGCCAGTATTAATCCCTCGGCAACCTCTTTTGCCGGCAACTCACCGCTGTTCAGGCGCTGGTTAGCCTTCAGTAAAGTTGCCAGACCCTGCTGACGAAGTAACCAGGCGCCTGCCACGGCAGTCAACACCACGAAACCGATGGTATTAAACACACCAATTACGCTGCCAACCTGAATAAGCACCGCCATTTCGGCAATCGGCATGATAATAAAAATAAACAAAAATATGGGCATCAGGCTCTCGTATAGCGGGTTTGGGCATTCAAAGGTCTGGTATACTCACAGCCCTTTCGATTACATCTGTTATCTATATTTAGGGCAAAACATGAAACTTCAAGATTCCGTGATAGCAATTACCGGCAGCGGCCAAGGCCTTGGCCTCGCCATGGCAGAATACCTGGCTGCTAAAGGCGCCAAATTGGCGCTGATAGACCTTACACAAGACAAACTTGAAGAGGCGGCAGCGGCCTGCAAGGCGGCTGGGGCTGAAGCAAAAACTTACCTGTGCAACGTAGCAAACGAAGACGAGGTAGAAACAACATTTGCAGCCATTGCAGAAGACTTTGGCCAACTGAACGGCCTTGTTAACAACGCTGGTATTTTGAGAGACGGCCTGTTGGTAAAAGCCAAAGACGGCGAGGTCACCAAACGCATGGAACTGTCCCAGTGGCAGGCCGTTATCGACGTTAACCTCACGGGCGTTTTCCTGTGTGGCCGAGAAGCCGCCACCCGGATGATTCAAACGCGCAGCAACGGCGTCATCATCAACATCGCCTCCATTTCCCGCGCTGGCAACATGGGCCAAAGCAACTATTCTGCGGCAAAAGCCGGCGTGTCTGCTCTGGTGCCAGTCTGGGCAAAAGAACTGGCCCGCCACGGAATCCGCTGCATGGGTATTGCACCGGGCTTCATCGAAACTGAAATGACCGCCTCCATGAAGCCGGAAGCACTGGAGAAAATGACCGCCGGCATTCCATTGAAGCGCATGGGTAAGCCCGAAGAGATTGCTTCAGCTGTGGCGTTTATCTTTGAAAATGACTACTTGTCTGGCCGCATGATTGAAGTAGATGGTGCTATGCGGTTGTAAAAATGACTAAAATACTTTACAAAACAGAGAAAAGCGATAAATTGTAAAGTATATTAGACAAACGGCAGCAATATGGATTACCAGACCTTAGGGCAGACTATCTCAACTTTGCGCCAGCAACATGGGGTGTCTCAGCAAACAATGGCTGAACACCTCGGCATGTCCCGGGCCACCATCAATGCGCTGGAAAATGGTCGCTCGGGCGACATTGGCATACGAAAAGTAATGAAAATTCTGGATTACCTGGGCAAGGAACTCAACATTCGGGATAAATCGCCTTTCCCTACATTTGAGGAACTTAGGGATGAACAGTGAGCTGAATGTCTGTGTAGACGGACACCAAACGGGGAAGCTGTTCAAGGAAACCGCGGATATTGTCTTCAGCTATGATGATAACTCTCCCCCAGAGCACTTCGTGTCTCTAACGATGCCTGTGCGCCGAAGGGAGTACAGCCATCGTTACCTCCACCCAATCTTTGAAATGCATCTGCCCGAAGGTTACCTGCTCTCCACCATCAAAAAGCAGTTTGCAAAAATCACCGATACTGACGACCTGGGCCTTCTGAAGCTACTCGCGCCATCAATCCGTGGGCGTATCGAGTACAACCGCCAGGATCAATCTGAAAACAACCCGCTTCATCTCGATACGCTCTTGCATTCAAAAAATCCAGGGCTGTTCGAAGAGCTGGTTTCACGTTTTGCGTTACGCTCAGCGCTCAGTGGCGTGCAACCCAAAGTGCTGGCCCAGCTTGAGAACAAAGCCACGTTGCGCCTGGACGACTTCATTATAAAGGCCTGGGGGCAAGACTACCCGGCCCTTGCCCTGAATGAGTATTGCTGCATGCTGGCCTGCAAATACGCAGGCATTCCGGTGCCGGAGTTTCACCTCTCTGATGACGAATCACTCTTTATTATGAAGCGGTTTGATCTCAACGAAGATGGCAGTGCATTAGGCTTTGAGGACATGTGCGTCCTTCAGGCAAAACAGAGGGACGACAAGTACACGGGTAGCTATGAACAAATCGCAAAAACCATAAAAATTTTTGTAAGCCCCGCGAACAAAAGAGCGTCGCTGGAGCAATTCTTCAAAATGATTGTAATCAGTAACGCACTACAGAATGGCGATGCCCACCTGAAAAACTTTGGCTTGATCTACGAGAATGCCGCGTCCATCAGGCTTGCCCCGGCCTACGATATCGTCTGCACCACTGTGTATATTAGCCAGGACATCCCGGCACTAACACTTGCTGGCAGTAAAAAATGGATGCGCAGGGAAAAGCTGGAACGCTTTGGAGTACAGGCCTGCGAGCTGACGGCCTCCAGAGCCTCTGCGCTTTATGATGAGTGCCGGAGAGCCCTGAGTAAATTACTGCCTTACTTGGCTACGCGACTTGCCCAAGCCACTGACCATGAACAGCGAAGGATACTTGGGCACCTGCAATCCCTTATTGCCACCCAAACCGGCGCATAGCCACCCTGCCATTAACCACCTCAACGCCTTCGGCTTCCAGCCGACTAACCTGCTCCCGGTAAATCTCGGAATCTTTGGGAAAAGCGATTTGCCCATTACTGCGGATAACCCGGTACCAGGGCACTGAATGGCCTTTCGGCAGTTTGCCCAATGCTCGCCCGATATACCGCGCTTGCCGCCCAAGGCCGGCCATCTGAGCTACTTGCCCGTAGCTGGCAACTTTGCCCGCCGGGATGGCCATAACCACCTGCCAGATTTTCTGATCTTTACCCGGTTCCTCTTGCTGCTCCATAGCGCCTACCCACCTGCTGGTTGAGGGGCATCCGGCTCGGCAGTCCCCGAGTGATCCGGCGCCAACGCATCCAGCCGTTCGCCCTGTCGAATCAGGAACATAGCCAGCAGAATGGCAGGTATACCCATCAAACCGGCTACGAGGAAGAACTCCGCATAACCAAAACTTGCAACCACCATCCCCGAGAAGCCGCCCAGGAACTTTCCGGGCAGTGTCATCAGGGAGCTAAACAGCGCATATTGAGTGGCAGTGAACGATGCACTGGTCATACTGGAAAGCCAGGCAATCAGCGCCACATTGGCAATACCGCCACTGAGATTATCGGCACTGACCACCACCGCCAGGGTGGCCAAATTGGGTGGATACTGCGCCAAAAACACAAACAATAGATTAGTGCTGGCCGTCAGAATGGCGCCCGCCAGCAGAATCTTTCTGGTGCCATAACGCACAACCAGAACCCCGCCAGCCAGTGAGCCCGCAATAGTCATGAAAAACCCGAAAATCTTGGTAACGTCTGCCACCTGGGTTTTGCTAAAGCCCATAAAATTCAGGTAGAAGGGGTTGGCCATCACGCCCATGGCAATATCAGAAATACGGTACACCGCCACCATCAACAAAATCGCTATGGACAGCTCTTTATAACGGCGAAAGAAATCCAGAAACGGGCCGGCCACGGCGGCATAAAACCAACCCGCAAAACGAGCAACCCGAGGCCCAAGATGAGTGCGCTTGGCAGCTTCCTGCTCGATCTTGTGGGCAATGTCCTGCGCAGCAGAAAAATGGTTCACCGCTGGCTCCCGAATAACCAGCACGGTAATGGCACCCACGCCCACCAGCGCTGCCATAACCTCGTAAGATACCTGCCAGGACCAGAACTCCGCCAGATACAGAGCCCCAGCACCGGCAACCAGCAACGCCAGCCGATATCCAAAGATATAAGTAGCGGCCAACGCAGCCTGCAACCGCTCTTCAGCAATCTCTATGCGATAGGCATCAATGGCCACATCCTGGGTTGCCGAGGAAAAAGCCACCAGCAGCCCACACAAAGCCATGGTTTCGGGAACGGCGATGGCATCCACATGAGCCATCAGGTACAGACCAGTCGCAATACCTACCTGCGCGAACAATATCCAGCTTCGGCGCTTGCCCAGCAGCCTGTCCAACACCGGTAACTTCAAACGATCCACTACCGGCGCCCAGAACACCTTGATGGAATAGGTTATGCCCAGCCAGCTGAAAAAACCGATGGTGGCAGTTTCTACACCCACATCCGCCAAGCGGGCATTCAGCGTGGAAAACACCAGCAAAAACGGCATCCCGGCGGAAAAGCCGAGAAACAGAAGAGCAATCACCTGCCAGCGCGTGTAGGTGTGTAGCGTATCCCGGATCAAATCCAGGCGGGTGCCGGTTGAAATGGTGAAGCCTCCGAATCAGTCGCGGAAATTATTAAACTGCAAAGGCACGTCCAGTTCAGCCTCACGCAACAAGGCCATTGCGGCTTGCAGATCGTCCCGCTTCTTGCCGGTCACTCTAACCTTATCGCCCTGAATGCTGGCCTGCACTTTCAGCTTGGCATCCTTGATCATCTTCACGATCTTTTTCGCCATATCCGTCTCAATGCCCTGCTTCAGCACAAAATGCTGCTTGATCAGCTTGCCGGATTTGCTCTCTCCACTCTCGGAAAGCGCGCGGGCATCAATTTTTCGGCTGGCAAACGCCATGCGCAGAATCTCGATCAGCTGTTCAAGCTGGAATTCCTGCTCCGCGCTGACGGTTACACCTTTTTCGTCCATCTCAAGATCGGCATCAACATTTTTGAAATCCCAGCGGTTACCCAGATCTTTCTTGGCTTTATCCACCGCATTGGTCACTTCGTGCATATCAATTTCGGAAACTATGTCAAAAGAAGGCATGGTCGTTATTCTCCAGGAGCTGTAGCGAGTATACTCTTTGCTTTAAATCAGGGGGCAAGCATACCAAGCCCCGGAAATCCCCGCATCTGACAATGGACTGCAAATTAAGTAGGTAACAATGCCAAACCTGGATCTCCCCATCCTCGTAGTAGACGACGCGAAGTTCAGCAGTATGGTAGTTGGCCGAACCCTGCGAAATGCCGGATATCGCGACGTACGCATCGCCAACAACGCCCCCGCCGCCCTCAAACTGATGGAACAGCGCGCGGTGAGCGTGTTGATTGCCGATTGGCTAATGCCGGAAATGGACGGGTTGCAGCTCACCGATCGGGTGCGCCAGCTGGATGAGCAAACCAATCACTACACTTATGTAATTCTCCTGACCGCCCGGGAGAGTGTAGAAGCCCTGGCATTTGCCTTTGACCGCGGCGTGGACGACTTCATTTACAAGTCTGACATGAGCAAGCAGCTGATCCCCAGAATTTATGCGGCAGACCGCATGGCCGATCGCCAGAACACCCTGCTGCGGGCGAACGCACTGCTTATCGAGAACAACCGGGAACTGGAATCCAGCAGCATCATCGACATGGAAACCGGGCTTTGCAACAACCGTTACGGCCGCGACCGGCTCTCTAAAATGCTGCGGCATGCAGAATCCCGCGGAGGCGCCTCGGCCTATGTGCTGTGCGGTATTCGCAACTGGCAGGAACTTAAACGCAAACACCCGCCAACGGTGATGACAGAACTCTCCGTAGGCATTGCCCGAAGGCTCAGCACCCTGATTCGCCCTATCGACGTTCTCTGCCGCGTAGGCGACAACCAATTCGCCGTGATTGCCTACTTCCCGAACAGCGATCACTGCACCACAACCGCCTTCCGCCGGGTTTTCGATGGCATCAACCACAAAGCCCTGAAAACAACCGCCGGGTACATCTCTGTAGAGGCCGGCATGGTGCTTTGCAAAGCCGACGCACAGAACGGCACACCCTCTATTCAGGACATGGAGCGGGCGTCGGTACACGGCCTGGTGGATGCCTACGAAACCCGCCGGTTTACCGAAACTGTTCCCGAGATGGGCGCCAGCGCCTGAACTGACCAACAATCCGTAACACTGTGACACACATCACGCACAGACATAGCAAAGCGAAAGCCCTATTCTAAGATTGTGGATTTAAGCAGTATCCCCCATGGCGGAGGAGCCGTGTTGTACCTCCGCCGCCAAATGGGAATCCACCGAATTAACGAATTTTTCAGGCACTTTCGTTTGTTCTCTCTCTTTAGGCCAGCTCTTTAGCTGGCCTTTTTGTTTTTTGCTCCCTCGCAATCATTCGTTTAACTTGTTCAGCGCAAGTTTCGTTATACTTCCCCGATAACACCTAAAAACAACCGTGCTGTAATCATGACAAACCTTGGAACTGCCTCCGTTGCTGCCCTGCGCCAGTATGTGCGCGCCGCCGAATCCATAGGTGCAGACACCACCGCACTATTTAATAAAGCAGGCCTTGAACCCGCCATTCTGGATTCTGACGAAGGCCGGATAAACGGCGACCAGTTTCAGCAGTTCATCCTTTTACTCTGCGAACTCACCAACAATCCCATACTTGGGCTGGAAACCGGCGACTTCGTGCAGCCTGGTTCCTACAGCGTGCTGGGCTACATCACCATGAGCTGTGTAACCCTTGGGGAAGCCGTGGCTCGCATTGCGCCCTTTGAAAAACTGGTGGGCGACATGGGCACCACTGCTCTTGCCATGGAGCAGCGTTCCATCAAACTCATCTGGAACTGCAACTACAACCACCCGATTGTGCGGCCGCAGGTTATCGACAACGTGTTTGCCTCCTGGATTAACTATGCCCGCTGGCTGGCAGACGATGCGAACGCCTCCCCCACCGGCGTTCGCCTGATGCGACAATCCCCCGGCGCTGAACTCGAACAAGCCTACCTGGAGCGCTGGAAGTGCCCAGTGCAGTTTGGCGCCGATGAGGATTCCATAACCCTAAAAAAAGAACTGCTGGAAACCCGCCTGCGACAACCCGACCCCATGCTCCGCAAGACCCTGGAAGCCCATGCCCTCACCCAGTTGGCCTCACTGGATACAGATACCGACCTGACATCGCAGGTAAAGCACAGCATTCAGCAGCAACTGATGCACGGCATTACCCGGCAGGACATGGTGGCGGAAAACTTAGGGATAACGAGCAGAACCCTGCAGCGAAAGCTGAGCCAGGAGGGGGTTTCTTATCAGAAGTTACTGGATGAAGTTCGCCAGAAGATGGCGGAAGATTATTTGCTGAACAGCGATTTGAGCATTCCGGATATCGCATTGAGGCTGGGGTATAGCGAGACGACCTCGTTTCATCGGAAATTCAAGGTGGTGGCGGGGATGACGCCTGGGGAGTTTCGGCAAGCAGAGGCCAGCAACTAACCTAGAACGACCAAGGCCGGTACAGCCTCCCAGAAACGTGGAGCGCCAGGGATGGCGCGACCGAGCCCTACACGGATGTATTTACGGGCGTTTTCTGGGAGGCTGCACCGGCCTTGGTCAGGCACAGTGTCAGCTTTTAAAGCTTACGACCTTTACCCGCAGCAATCCGCAGGCGCAGCGCATTCAGCTTGATGAAGCCTTCTGCGTCTTTCTGGTCATATGCGCCTTCGTCTTCTTCAAAGGTGGCAATTTTCTCATCGAACAATGAGTCTTCAGATTTACGGCCAACTACATCCACGTTGCCCTTGTACAGCTTCAGACGAACAACGCCGTTCACGTATTCCTGAGTCTGGTCGATCAGCGCCTGCAGAGCTTCACGCTCCGGGGACCACCAGTAGCCGTTATAGATAACAGTCGCGTAACGGGGCATCAGGCTGTCTTTAAGGTGCGCTACTTCGCGGTCCAGAGTGATGGACTCAATCGCACGGTGCGCACGCAGCATAATCGTACCGCCCGGTGTTTCGTAGCAACCGCGGGACTTCATGCCCACGTAACGGTTCTCAACAATATCCAAACGGCCAATACCGTTAGCGCCAGCAACCTTGTTCAGGTTCTCCAGCACTTCGTGAGCTTTCATCTCAACGCCATCAACGGCAACAATATCGCCCTTGCGGTACGTGAGTTCAATGTAAGTCGGCTTATCTGGCGCAGCTTCCGGAGACACACTCCAGCGCCACATATCGTCCTCAGCTTCTGACCAAGGATCTTCCAGATTCATGCCTTCATAGGAAATGTGCAGCAGGTTGGCATCCATGGAGTAAGGCGATTTGCCCGGCTTCATGTCTACCTGAATGTTGCGCTCTTCGCAGTATTTCAGCAGCTTCTCACGGGAATTCAGATCCCATTCACGCCAGGGCGCGATAACCTTAACACCCGGCTTCAGCGCATAGGCACCCAGCTCAAAACGAACCTGGTCGTTGCCCTTACCGGTCGCGCCGTGGGAAATAGCATCTGCACCGGTCTGGTTAGCAATATCAATCAAACGCTTGGCAATCAGAGGGCGCGCAATAGACGTACCCAGCAGGTACTCACCTTCATAAACGGTGTTGGCACGGAACATCGGGAACACATAATCGCGCACAAACTCCTCGCGCAGGTCCTCAATGTAAATTTCCTTCACGCCCAAGGCTTCCGCCTTCGCACGCGCCGGCTCAACTTCCTCACCCTGGCCGATGTCGGCGGTAAACGTTACCACCTCACAGTTATAAGTATCCTGCAACCACCGAACAATAACGGAGGTATCCAGGCCGCCAGAATAGGCCAGAACCACCTTTTTAATATCAGACATATTTTTGCTCCAGACTGAACAGAATGGATGTATTGAAAAGAAGAGGCGTATTGTACGGGAGTGCGGGGGAGTTGGCTATTGACTGTTACCACCGCGTACATACAATGTATGGATGATCAAATTCGAATGGAATCGCACCAAAGCCGCGTCGAATGAAGTAAAGCATGGAGTTAGCTTTAATGAGGCGCAAACCGTCTTCTTCGATGAGTTCGCCATCCAGTTCTTCGATGGTGAAAACTCAGAACACGAGGACAGATTTCTTATGCTGGGCACAAGCGCTCTCGGCAGACTTTTACTTGTATGCCATTGTGAACGCAAAGGAGGCAACGTAATCAGGATAATTTCAGCAAGGAAGGCAACCGCAACAGAACGTTCTCATTACCATGGTGGCCTCTCATGAAAGCAGAATACGATCTATCCAAAATGAAATCGCGGCCAAACCCCTATGCCGCAAAACTCAAAAAGCCCGTAACCATGAGGCTGGGGGAAGATGTGCTGGATTATTTCAAGGAAATGGCCGACAAAACCGGAGTGCCATACCAGACCCTGATAAATTTATATTTGAGGGACTGCATGGCCAACAAGCGGGAGATTGATATTCGCTGGGACTGATGCACACTCCCCCTCTCCCCAACCCCTCTCCCGCCAAGGGCGAGGGGCTTTTACTGCACTGCCTGTAAGCATGGTGCGCCTACTTTCGACCTGGGGAGTACCTCCCCTCTCCCCTTGCGGGAGAGGGGCCGGGGGAGAGGGGGGAAGGTAAAGTCAACCAACCTGAGCTGACTTGGATACAGCCTCTTCCCGAATACCATCCCAACCATCTTTGATAGAGCGCAGCAGATCAGCAACTTCATCCAGCTTGGTCATATCGTTCTTGGCGCTGGCTTCCAGAAGGGTACGCTCCATGTAGTCGTACAAACCTTCAAGGCGCGCAGCTAGTTCGCCGCCTTTCTCAAAATCCAGAAAGCCCCTCAAACCACCGATAATTTCAATGGCTTTGCTAATCAGATTGCCCTTGCCTTCATAGTCCTTCGCCTGCATGCGGGCTTTGGCCATGTTTATGCGCTCCAAGGCACCGTTGTATAAAAGCTGAATCAAGCGGTGTGGATCCGCATCGGTAATGCTGGTTTGGGTATTAACGCGTTGGTAAGCTTGTAAACCGTTCATATTTAACCTCTTAGTGCCAGCCGAATCCGCTCGAATGATCACTTATTGTTTTGTGGCGCAAGTGCTTCAAGTTGCTGGCTAACAAAATTACCGGTGCTTTGGAGCTGAGCAATTAACGAGTCAGCCGCAGAAAACTGCTTGACCAATCGTGCGCGCAAAGATTCCGTTTTATCAGCCAGGCGAATGCGCTGATCCTGAATATCTTCGAGGGTTTTGCTCAACCCTTCGGTGCGGTTGTCAAAACGGCCACTCGATTGCACATAACTCTCAACCGACTCCAGGGCTCTGGCGGCAATACCGTTGTCACCCGAAAATAAAGCCGTTACGTCATCAGGATTTGCAAACAACTGTTCTTTAAACTTATCGGCGCTAAAGTCCAGCTTTCCGGTGTCTGGATTTGTGGAGATGCCAATATCAGCCAGCATACGCACAGGCGAGTTCTGCAAACCATCAGGGATGTCGGTAAGCATTGCGCGTAAATCATTCTGAAGGCTGCGAATAGTAGAGTCACCCGTCAACACGCCACCACGCTCGGCACCTGCATCATAACCAGATGCTTTTTTGATAACGTCCTGCAGGGCATTGTATTTATCTACAAATTCCTGAACGCTCTCAGTTACTTTGTCTGGGTCGGATGCAATCGTGACTATAGAGGTGCCCGCAGATTTTAAATCAAAAGTCACACCCTCTATTACGCCCTCAACCGTGTTGGAAGATCGCGTGATAGCGATACCGTTCACATCAAGCTTGGCATCAAGTGCCGCCACAGTCTGGCTCATACCGGAACCACCACCATCAAATTCAAATTGCGACAGCGCGGCATCACCTGCGGTTGTTACCGTGATGGCATTATCAGTACCACTCTCATCTGATGTCATCACCAAACGGTAGCCAGAACCGGTGTCGACTACTCCTGCCGAAACGCCTGCGCCTGCCTCATTGATCGCACTGGCAATACCTTCAAGCGTGTTATTGCTGCTATTAATGGTTATGTCTGTGCTGACGCCACCCACATTGAACGTTAAAGTGCCAGAGCCGTATGCGGTGGTATCCTTATCCACCATGCTGGTAGACGCCAGAGACTGACGCTGGGCCAACTGAGAGACATTCAGAGTATAAGAACCACGCGATACTCCAGACTCCGCAATGGTCGCCCCTGCCACGGCTTCATTCGATATTTTTGAGGCATAAGCTTCAAAAGCCTTCCCGGACATCAGGCCCTCAAGGGGAGATTGCATTGCCTCCAAGGCACTTTTCAGCGCTCCGAAAGCGGAAATCTTCGCCTGTACAGACTGCTCTTTATTGTCCAGCCGATTCTCTGTTGGCACGCGCTCGGCTTCAACCAGTTTATCGACAAGGTCAGAACTGAATATCCCGGAACCTGCGCCCAGTGAAGTAATTGATGCCATAGTGTGCCTCCATAGGGGCTAAACATGTGGTATGTCTATCTGCGTGTACTTGGTTATCGGCAGCATACGGAAAAACTTTGCCGCTTTTATCATTTATTTGTACAAATTATAGCCTAAAACCTAAAACACCGCCGCCCCTTGCGAGTGCGACGGCGCTTCCAATCAGCTGCAAACTCAGTACCCATGCACTCAGGATAAGCAAAACAACCTTCAAACCTCAAGGTTGAGCAACGTCAGTGGCTCATCTTGCTGCAAATTGTCTGCCAATCTCAAAGCAACCTCATCCGGCATCTGACGAATAACTTCCTGGGTTTCATTATCGACAACTCGAACAATGGTTTGTCCACGCTCCATATCGACTTCAAACTGCAAGTCGCGTTGAACCGTTTGAACGTAATCATTGAGCTTCGTCACCGCTACCTCAAGCTCTTCCGGGCGGGCTTCAGATCGAACCACCTGCGCCTTTTCAGAAGCCTGAACATTCACAATGGAGGTATCGGCTTTCGCAGTCTGAGCCGACCGCAAACCTACTGGCTGGCCGCCTGCAGCCGCCAGCTTCAAACCCGGGCTGTAAAGATTAACATCATTCATAATTCACCCCGCGTTAGCGCAAAAACCAGCCCTTCACTGGAAAGGCTGGTATTAATGCGTATTAACTGCCCGCTATTACTGCAGCAGAGACAGAACCTGGTTTGGACGGGCGTTAGCCTGAGCCAGAACCGAAATACCTGCCTGTTGTAGTACGTTAGCTTTGGCCATTTTTGCGGATTCGGCGGCGAAGTCGGCGTCCAAGATACGACTGTTTGCAGCACTCATATTCTCGATCGATGTTCCAAGGTTGGCGATTGTGCTTTCAAAGCGATTTTGTACCGCACCAAGCTCACTTCGAAAATCATTAACTTTTGTCAGTGCCTCATCAATTTTGACGATCTCAGCACCAACGGCTGCGTTATCACCGGTTATATCAAGCGCGCCACCGGTCAGTGTAGCCGTATCCATCACATGACTAGTCATGTCTATGGATATTGTTTGACCGCTATCAGCGCCGACCTGAAAAACGAGCGCTGCAGCAGCACCACCACCTGCAGGCACTCCACCATTAAGAACCTGAATACCGTTAAACTTTGTATCGGTGGTCAATCGATCAATCTCGGCCATGCGATCGGTAACTTCTTGCTGGAGGGCAGCCTTGTCTTCATCACCGTTCGTGCCATTTGCGGCTTGAACCGCCAACTCCCGAATTCTCTGCAGGTTGTTTGTAACTTCATTGAGAGCACCCTCTGTTGTTTGCGCAAGCGAAATACCATCGTTCGCATTGCGCTGGGCAACAGTTAATCCCCGCACCTGTGCATCAAAACGTGTCGAAATCGCCATGCCCGCAGCATCGTCTTTAGCCGAGTTAATCCGCAAACCAGAAGACAAACGCTCCAATGCCTGGTTTGACAAACTCTGAGATTTGCCAAGTTGATTTTGTGCATTGATTGACGCAATGTTTGAGTTGATACCGAGAGCCATAATACTTCTCCTAAACCTTTAAGTTTTCTCTGGAAGAGGCTTGGCGTCCGTTCTCAATAAGTGGGGTACGCCGCCCTGTTATAGTGATTAACGGCGCTTCCCTAGGTTCCTTTAGCTAAATTTCAGAAAACTTTGTAATAGAATGTAAAACGGCAAAACAATGCCCTTATCCGCGCCAAGCGACTGACGGCTTTACTCCACAGCCGAATGGCATCAAATAAATTATCTTTTATTTTTCAAGATCCTAAACACTTAAATGGAAGTTGGCATGAATTCGGCTTACCTATTGATATAACAGCAACCAAACGAATCTTTGCCGGTATAAAGCCCCTTTACATGAAGGTGCTGAGCTTCCGGCGGCTTCAGGTAGGGAGAGCAACATGCCTCAGATCATCAACACCAATATCGCGTCACTAAACGCACAGCGCAATTTGAACGCCTCTCAAGGTGCTGCGAATACTGCGCTGGAGCGGCTTTCATCTGGCCTGCGTATTAACTCGGCCAAAGACGATGCCGCTGGCCTAGCCATTTCAACACGGTTTGAGTCTCAAATTTCCGGCCTGAACATGGCCCAGCGCAATGCGAACGATGGCATCTCGCTCGCTCAAACAGCCGAAGGTGCGCTGGATCAAGTTGTGGCTAACCTACAAAGAATTCGAGAACTTTCTGTTCAATCCGCCAACGGCACCAACAGTGAGTCTGACCGGCAGGATTTGGACAAAGAAGTGCAGCAGCGCATTCAGGAAATTGACCGAATTTCGAACCAGACCTCCTTTAACGGTCTCAAAGTTCTTGATGGCACGTTTGGGATTACCTCTTTTCAGGTTGGCGCAAACACAGGCGACACAATAAGCGTTAACTTGACCAAAGGTTCCCGGGCCATTGATGTAGGCAGCATTGCGACAGCCTCAGCACTTGGTGTTGATTTTTCTGGCACGAACGGAGTTGATACTGGCGACTCTCTGAATGTAACAGTAGGTGGAACCCTAAACACCATCACCTTTACCGGTGAAGAATCCGGCATTACCGATGTTATCGAAACCATCAACAATCAACTGGATGGCGCCGTTGCGGTTGCAAGTAAAAACGGGAACGGAATTGAAATAAAATCTGATCAGGAATTGAGCGCCATTTCACTTTCGACTGGCGCCACCCCTCCAGCACTGACCAGCACCGGCACAGGGGCCACTGTATCTGACAGTCTGGCCGACGTTGCCATCGATACTGTCTACGGCGCAGGAGACGCAATTCTTCGCGTTGATACCGCACTAAACTCGGTTAACTCGATCCGGAGTGAGCTGGGCGCCATTCAGAACCGCTTCGAGTCCACCATTGCCAACCTGGCCACAACCTCAGAAAACCTCTCGGCCTCAAACAGCCGAATCCGCGACGCCGACTTCGCCGCAGAATCCGCCGAACTGGCTCGCACCCAGGTGCTCCAGCAGGCTGGCCTCTCGGTATTGGCTCAGGCCAACGCACGGCCGCAGCAGGTGCTGCAGTTGTTGCAGGGTTAGTAACCCAGCACGAAAAAGCCCAATTCGGTTCTCCGAGTTGGGCTTTTTGCGTTTTATCTGTATGGAATTATTCGTTCACTGCGCTTGGTGAGTTCATGGAGCTGGAAACCGCTTGCAGCTTCACTTGGAAGCCGCAGGCATTGGCATATTTTTTCAGTGTCGCCCAACTCGGGTTACCTTTTCCGCGCTCGAGCCTTGAAATATTACCTTTTGCAGTCCCGATTCGCTTCGCCAGAGCTTCCTGAGTTAAGCCTGCACTGGTTCGCATGGTGATTAATTGATTCATCAGGTCAAACTCGTCCGCCAGCTTTTCATATTCAGTACGGATCGTCTCGTTCTGCAATGCTTTCCGTTTTAGTGCTTCCAAACTCATGATTGTTTAACCTCCCGCAACCTGTCCAGCGCCAACTTCAATTCCTTTTTCGGAATTTTCTGATCCTTCTTAACAAAGGCGTGCAAAACAGTTACCGCTTGATTATCCATATAGCAGAAAATCCCTCGCCCTATACCCTCCTTAGCTTTAGCTCGTATTTCGAATAGCCCCGCGCCTATTGGTTTGGTATGTGGCTCCCCAAGATTGGCACCGTGCATTTCAATCATTTCCAAGAGTCTGATCATCCGCGCCTGTATCTTCGGTGGCATTGAAAGAATGTCTCTCTCCACGCCTGCGTAAAATTGAATCGTCCATTTCATATCACTGCCCTTCCTTAGCAGAGGTTATCATAATTGATAACTCAAAATCCTTCAAGCAGGCCAGGTTAACGTTAGTTCGCGAAGACTAAATTCGCACTACCTGGCCGCGACAAACGTCTCAATAGCTCTATGAACCGCTTCATTCAAACCCAGCCCATCTTCCGCCGCTTTCATCGCTAACTGCTGATGCAGTTCCCGGCCGATTCGAATATTGAACGACCCCTTAAAAGGCTTATTGGGCGGAACTCTCATGCGTTCACAATCTGCCAGGTATTCATCCACTGAGACTCTGAACTCTGCCTCCAGCCCTCTCAGGCTTTCCGCTTCATACGTCACCAGATCATTAATAAACAGAAGCTTCCCGTAGAGTACGCCCTGATCCAGATCGTGCTCGATAGAGCCTAGCTGCCCTTTGTACTTCATAACATTGCTACTCATAGCAGACCCCACGCTTTAACAAACACCCCCTCAAACAACCCCGTCCGTCGCATCATCTGCTGATCTTCCTTCCGCATTATCGTGTATTCCGGGCTCAACTCTATCAGCCCAAGCATCCGGCAAAGCGGTATCATTCTGAATTCCATCGCCCATCTTGCCTGCTGCTCTTCGCTTGCATAGCTAACCGGGTAAGCCGCCAGAGGTAAGCGGGGAAAGGCTCTTAGCATATCGCTGAGGTAATCCTGCACCGGCAACCACTGGCCGCCTTTTTTTGAGAGCAACCAGAAGATAAACGGGCCTATGTATTGCACATCCTCCATGCCTTCACTGTGGTCCATCCAGGCCCAGTTGAACTGTGAAAGCGCTGCAGAGAGCATGTCCATATAAAAGGTGAGCCAGCCCTTTTTCTCAATGCGCTTGGCGGCGGACTTTTTGAGCAGCAGGCGGCCTTTCTCCTTCTTGGTGAAACCGGCAACCTCCATCAGCACACGGGTGAGGTGCACGCCCAAAACATTCTCTTCCGAACGCGCCGCGCTGAAGCCCGCCATGGGGAATACAATGTCTTCTCCACCGGCTTCTATCATTGCCTTTACATGCTTGAGTGGGAGGTTGCCTTTACCTGTCAGGCGTATGCCCTTGTCGGCCATATCGTGGATCAGTGCTTTGGCCATGCGCATTACCGGGGCGGTATCCAGTTCTTGGTTTACGGCTTCGGCATCAAATATGGGCTTGAAGACTGAGGGGCAATTCAGCGGGCTTTGCAGTAACTCATGCACCTGGTTCGGGTTGAGGCCTAGGAAGTCACTGGCTTGCGGTGGAAAATCCGGCTCGGCTTCATTAAATAAGGCATCTCGTTCCAGAAGGATTTCATTAATCCCATCAAGGTCTACAAACTCAGGGTCAAATTGTTCACCGCCGCACCACTCCCGAACGGCTATGTGTTCCGGGTGGGCAGCATCTTCCATAGCGTCGAGAAATTCATAGAACCCAGGCAAGCCGCCAACATCTTCCGGCGGGCACTGGCGTACTGCTTGTATACATCTGGGCAGCGCCTCTGCTTGTTCGTTGGGTAGGATCTTTTCAAGCTTTACTTCGTGCTCCCAGCTATCCCCGAAATCGTATTCGTACTTCAGTTTCTGCCCTTCTTTATTCAGAACGCTGGAAACAGGCACGGTGGTTTCATCCAGAAATTCCATCATGCCGTCGAAGTCCTCGGCCGGGTCGCCAATCAAACGGCCGTTGCCAACCTGAAACAAATGCAAGTGATACCCCTGCCAGCCCATGGCTACTTGAATCATCCGGTGCAGGTCCTGAAAGTTGGTATCTGGATCAATCAGCAAGCGCCGCCAGATGGGTGGTCGGGCGCCGATGAGCGATATTTTGATTTGGTATGTGCTGGTAATTGGCGCGGGCATTCAGGCTCCGGTGTTTTGGGGTGGCATGGCGGGTTATTTGCTGGGCAATGTAACAGAGTTGGCCTTCGCTCGAAAAACCTTCTTTGGTGGTCCGAATACTCATGTGTTGCGGCACTTTTCGTGTGAGTAAACCAGCTAAACACCAGACATTGGTTGTGGTAACGTAAACCTTAAAGGAAAACTGAGGTTTTTGCCGATGCAACTCGACGAACTTATTAAAAGAGTCAGCCGACTACCTCCTTCAAAGCAACAGGAAGTGCATGATTTTGTGGCTTTTCTGGAGGCGCGGTACGCTAAAAAAAATCAAGACTCGCAAACCAGCTGGACAGAGCATGACTTCAACGCCATGAGCATTGAACAAGCTATGCGCGATATTGAAGACGAGCCAGAACTCTACTCGCTGGAGGATGTTCGGGAGCGTTGGCAATGAAAGGCTCCTAGCATCACGGCCTTGTAACCTGGCTCTCCATATACTGCCTCAGTAATTTATTAATTCTGGTCTGATACCCCTTTCCCTGCGCCTTGAACCACACCAGCACGTCTTCATCAATCCGCAAGGTTACTGGTTGTTTTGCTGGCACCCGAAGTTCGGCTTTTTTAAAGAAATCATCACCCAGCTCTGCAATATCACTGGTGTCGATCGCTTCGTCTTCCATTTCGACCAACCGTTTCCAATCTGTTTTAGATGTTTTGCTCATACATTTTCACCTCTCGTCTGGTGGCCTTTTCAATCATCCTACTCGAAACACATTACACACCCCTGTACTTACAGTTGTATGTACAAAATAGCAGAGATGCTGCCACGTCCCCACTCGAAATATTGAGCCAAACATCGAGCTAGTCGAGCGGCAAGACCCATGGAACTTACAAAAAACTGGCACACCTTTCGCAACACCTCTCCCAAAGCACAGCAAACAACCAAAAACTGCAGGCCTTTGCCGCAATTTTTGAACTTAGCGGCAGGTAGATGAGGTATCCCATGCAAGCCAAACATCACATTCAGGAATCCCATTCCCAACAGGCCCAGGCGGCGCGGCTGCTTCTGCAGGCTAATCTTGCTTATGGCGAGTCCAACAGCGGCGGGTTAAGCCATATTCAGCGCCTGCAGGCACGGCAGGAATGCCGTGTGTATCTGGAAGAGGTGATTGCGCTTGAGCCAAACAGCGCCGTTGCTCTTGGGTTGTTGGGGCGTGTGGAGATGGACGACGGGCAGCTTGAAAACGCCCACGACCTCTTTAATGCCAGCCTGCAAGTTCAGCCCGGCCAAGCGCAGCAATACGCCAACCTGGGTTACTGGGCCTTGAAAACCGAGCGCCCTGCTCTGGCGGAACAGCACTTCCTGCAAGCTTTGGACTTCGACCGGCAATCCGCCGCCGCTTTCTGTGGTGTGGCCCATGCCAAGCGGTTGCAGGGGCAGTTTGATGTGGCCTACCTGCATTACCGCAAGCTGCTGGAAACCGGCGCCGAGTGGGATTCGGTATATAGCGGCATGCTCTCTTGCGCTCAGCATCTTGAGGTGCACAAGGCAGATAGTGATCTGGCGCTGGATGCGATTTCTCTGCTTCGGCAGGAGGGTTTGCCTCATCAGGAGATCGGGCGTTTTGTGGGGGCGATCATTCGCCAGCAATACGATCTGGATAACCCACAGGCCGAGATTTTCCTGGATGCCGCCAGCACAGACGAACTGCTGATTCTGGCCCTGCAAAAAACACTCATGCCAGACCCCGCCGTGGAAGAACTGGTGGTGATGCTGCGCCGCGCCATTCTGGCAGAAGTTGCTCAAACCGTTGAGCTGCGCGATGAACTGCAACAGCTCACCCTTGCCATAGCACAGTATGCCGACCGCACTGGCTACGCACTGGCCGCAGAGGATGACGAAGAGCGGCTGGTTGCTGCGGTGAATGACAGCCTCAAAGCCCAAATTGTAATGGGTGAATCCCAGGAAGCTTTGACTGGTTCAATAATGATCAGCGCCATGTACGGTGCTTTGTTTCATCAGGATTTTGCCGTTCAATTGGGCCAGTGGAATCTGGTGGATTGGCCGCTGGCACTTCAGCCGGTTCTTGCCGCCAGCTACTACCACCGTGCGGAAGAAGAAGACATCAAACAGTGCTTTGATGAGAAAGCGGCAGAGCTGTGCCTGGATAAAACCGATGTGCCCCAAGCCTGGCCTGCTTGGTCAAAACTGGCTTACCGCACCGAAAGCAGCCTGAAATCACTGATGGCGACAGAGTTGGGATTGGATACAAACAAACTGCCAGAAACCCTGCGCATCATGGTGTGCGGTGCGCAATCCGGTCAGCGGGCTATGGAACTGGCCAGCTATCTGGCGGATGTGGAAGTGATCGCTGTGGATGAGTCTCTTGCCAACATCGCCAAAGCCACCCGCATGGCGGCTGAATCCGAGATCAGCAACATCGTGTTCTGGCCCTGGTCCATCGCCCAGCAATTTGTAGCGGATGGTCATCAAGTGCACTGGGTTGAAGTAGGCCGCCTGCCCTCCCCGGCCATGACAGAACTTTCTCTGGCTGCTCTCGTAAACAGCGCCGCCGGTTCTGGTGCCGTTGTGCACCTGCACACTTCCATCGCCGAGCAAACAACCGGCGACAAGCAGATGAGGAAACTGATTGCCGAGCACCGATTGCAACCAACCCGCTCTACCCTACGCCAGCTCCGCCGCATGGTACTCACCAACCGGCAAGATGCGACTTGGAAGAAGCTTGCTCAGGAAAATGACTTTTACAGCCTTGGCGGCTGCCGCGACCGCTGGTTCCAACCACAGGATGAAGCTCAGCTGAAAGACCTGATGGCGATGGTGAGTAACGAAGTGGAATGGAAGCTGATCAAAGCCCGGGACGAAGATGGGCATAGTTTGGCCACCAAGCCTGTTCAGACTCAAATTCAGGCCGAGGCGCTGGGGAGTGAGGTGCAGAGTGTGATGGGGCAAAATTTGAGTGTGTACTTCCAGCGGCGGCGTTGATTTAGCCGCGTAACAAACGCCCCCTCGTCTATTACAGAAGAGGGGGCGTTTTTGTTTAGATATAAGGAATCAAAGACTCCCCATACAAATGCAAATCCTCCAAAATCTGCTGCTTCTGCGGCGTCAGTTCCGGATCGCTCGCCAGCCGTTGCAACTCCAAACCAAATGCCTCCAGCGACAACCACCCTTTCTTCGGCGCCATCAATCGCTGGGTTCGGAACTGTTCCCATCTTTCTGCTTCTTCACTGGTCAGTGAATCCGGGTAATTCCGGGCACGGTAGCGGAAGAGCATTTCCTGCAGGCGCTCATCTTTAAAATTGAAAGTTTCTTCTACCAACAACTCCGGCGGCGTTTGCAGTACTCGGTTCAGTTCACTGCGATCCACTGGTGATATAAACCCGCCTGCGTAAAGCTGTTCATCCGGATCTGTCAGGTCGCTTTGGTGGGGCTGATCGAAGGCTTCTGCAATTCGCTGTGCTAATCCCGGGGCTTTTCTCAGTAGGGCTAGATTGGCACGAAGGGTGTCGCCGTCCAGTTCGAGTTCTTGCAGGCGTTCGGGAGAAAGCGTGGTGAGCATGTTCGCGGGTGCCAATACCGGGCACTTGTTCAGCTGCACGCCTTTTAGCGGGAAGCGTTTTTGCTCCCCCAGCTCCGCTTGCGAAGTAAACACCCGCTCACGTATCTGCTCAGGCGTGGCGTTGATCAATTCGCTCGGGTCTTCCCGCAGATCGTACACAATCACCAGGTTTTTATTGCTGGGGTGATCTGCAACCGGCGCGACCATGGCGCAGCAGCCGCGGGTAGCCGGGTATTTGGCGGAGATGTGCAGTACCGGCTTCATGGTTGCCGTATCCAGCATGGCCCGGGCAGAGTGTTTGTCTTTGTTGTTCAGTACGTAATCAAACAGCTTCGGCTGCTTTTCCCGAATCAGTTTGGCGACAGCCAAGGTTGCTTCTACATCCGACATGGCATCGTGGGCGGCTTCGTGGGTTATGCCGTTGGCGACGGTGAGTTCTTCAAGTTTGAAGCTGGGGCTGCCGTCTTCCTTGCGGGGCCAGTTGATGCCTTCCGGGCGTAGTGCGTAGGTTAGCCGCACCATATCAATAATGTCCCAGCGGGAATTGCCGTTCTGCCATTCCCGGGCATAGGGGTCGCGCAGGTTGCGATAAAGGGTGTGGCGAGTAACTTCGTCATCAAAACGCAGGCTGTTGTAGCCCACCACGCAGGTGCCGGGCTGGCTGAAGGCTTCATTTATCTGGCCGATAAATTCGGTTTCCGGAAAGCCTTCTTCCATGGCCTTTTGCGGCGTAATGCCGGTAATCAGGCAGGCTTGCGGATGGGGTAAATAATCATCGGTAGGTTTGCAGTAAATAACCAGCGGGTCTTCAATTATATTCAGATCCGCATCGGTTCGCACACCGGCAAACTGAGAGGGCCGGTCGTGTACCGGGTCTACACCAAAGGTTTCGTAGTCATGCCAATAAAACGAGCGGATCAAAGCCAGGCTCCAACAGAGAATAGAGTGAGATCAATGCACCCGATTCTAGCCCAGCGCTGGTATTCAAGTACATGTGCACCAGAACATCTGTAGGCGCGGTAATCAGAACAGCCTGGTGCCCATATCTGTTTGATGGGTTTGCAGGCGATCGACACCGTTAGTAATCAAGGCATTCATGTCTACCTTCATATTGGTAGGCAGATTAATGAACACACCTTTACCCGCATGGATCACATTGGTGCCAGTGGGGCTCTTCCAGTCCACACCCTCGTTCTGAAAGCCGATAAAGAAATCGTTAGTAAAACCAGTGGTCGTGCCCCCGTTATCTGCCCCCACAATAATCGACTGCAAGTGACTCAAAGGTGCGCAGTTAACGCCGGCTGCACAGTCTGCCGTGCCATCATTAATACCAATGTGGGTTGCCCGGTAATCGGTTGCAAGGCTGGCAGCATCGAACAATGTGGCATCGTGCTCCACACCTGTGGAATCGGTCAGTTTCATGCCGATGTTGCCACTGAAACTTCTGGTAAGCGAAGATGCTGACCCACGCGCCTGTCCAAATCCCAAACGAAATCCAGACAGCTGCATTTTGTCCGGAGTTTCAGCCAACTCGATGTAGGGCTGATACGCCTCAAAGGGCACAGCCTCTCCTGATGCGTAGGTGTTGCCGTCGTACTGAACGGTTGCCGCATCACGAGAGATATGGCCGAGAGCAACATGAGAAGCATCAAAATCCGAGCCTCCATTAATCATTCCGAATTTCGCATCATCCATATTCACACGGGTTTCCACATCCATGTTCAGAGTCATGCGAGTGAACTCATGATTCGGACCGGAAAGGTTCTCCACCTTCATAAATCCTTGCCCTGTCACATACCCCATAGCCATTTCTGACATAGGCTTGAGTTCCGCTTGGGCTAAACTCGACATGGCGAGACCAAGCACTATGTAGGCAGCGTATCCGCACGCACGAACGTTCATATCAGTTTCTCTTGTATTCATAAGCACCACGTACAGGCTTTAATTTTACCGATGCGCGCAGACAGCCTATACTTGCATTTAGCATCTTTCTTCTTGTTGCTGAAATGACACTATATCTGGGCGACTGGGTCAATGGAGTGCGGCCAGTCACAATCAGAAGTAACACTTCATTACATTTCATCAATCCTGAAATAGATCACAGGTGTCGTTTACGTGTACATATCATTGCGTACTGCTATAATTGCCAACCTGAAATCCAACACCTCCTGGCCATACCAATGACCACCCGCATTCTTATCTGCGATGACTCCGCCCTAGCCAGAAAACAGATGGCCCGCGCCCTCCCTGCAGGGCTTGCCGAGACCATCCTGTTTGCCAACGACGGTGTGGAAGCCCTGGCAAAGCTGCGCGCAGGCGAGGCCGACCTGATGTTTCTGGATCTCAACATGCCAGAAATGGACGGCTACCAAGTGCTGGAGCATGTGCGGGCAGAAGATCTACCCATCATGACCATCGTAGTTTCGGGCGACATACAGCCAGAAGCCCGGGAGCGGGTGCGCAAGCTCGGTGCCATCGATTTCATCAAAAAGCCCACAGACCTGGGGGTTGTCCTCAGCCTGCTCACCGAATACGGCTTTTACCGCCCTGGAGAACTGGAAAGCGCCGCCTTGAGCGATGGCGCGCTTAACCCGGATGACGGCACCCAAGCTCAGGAAATCTCGGTCTCTCTGAACGACTATCTTCAGGAAGTTGCCAACATCGCCATGGGGCGCTCGTCCGACCTGCTTGCCCGGCTATTGCGAGTTTTTGTGAAACAGCCCATCCCGAAAGTTGCGCTGATTGCCAACTCCGAACTCCATATGGCCATTTCTGCCGCCCACGACAGCGACACCTATTCCGCCGTGTGCCAAGGTTTCACCGGCTCAGGCATTGCCGGCGAGGCTTTGCTGCTGTTTGCAGATGCCAGCTTTCGGGAAATGGCAGAACTGCTCCACTACGACAGCCTTGAAGGTGAATCCGTAAACGTAGAGGTGCTGATGGACATGTCGAGCATCCTGTTCGGCGCATTTCTCAAAGGCATGGGCGATCAACTGGATCTGGAACTCGGCCTCAGCCATCCCAGCGTGCTCGGCCAGCACCGGCAGATCACAGATTTGCTCGAGCACCAGAACGCTCGCCAGGAACAACTCCTGTGCATTGAGATCAGCTACACCCTTGAGGAAAGGAATATCCATTGCGACATGCTGGTGCTGCTCACGGAAGATTCTGTGCCCTTCCTTGAACAACGTCTCCAATACCTGGTGGAATAAACCATGGCCATAAACGAATTTGAAGCCCAAGCCTTTCACTGGCTGGTGGATATGCTGGAATCCGTTGAAGTTGGCCTGGTGGTGCTGGACCTGGACTTCCGTGTGCAGGCCTGGAACGGCTTTATGGAAAACCACAGCGGCATTACCGCCAGTAAAACCCGCAACCAGGTGCTTTTTGAGCTATTCCCCGACATCCCCGAAGCCTGGCTCAGGCGCAAGGTGGATGCCGTAACACTGCTCAACACCCGCGCCTTCACCTCCTGGGAGCAACGGCCCTACCTGTTCCAGTTCCGCAACACCCGCCCCATTACCGGCACCGAAGAATACATGTTCCAGAACCTCACCATCAGCCCGCTTTCAGGCAGTACCGGGCAGGTGGAGAAGATCTGCATCATGGTGTACGACGTAACCGATATCGCCACTGGTAAGCGCGCTCTGGAACGGGCAAACGAGCAGCTCGCCAAACTCAGCAAAACCGACCGGCTCACCGGCCTGCTGAATCGCGGCACCTGGGAGAACCTGGTGGATGCGGAGTTCGAGCGCTTCCGTCGTTATGGTCATATAACCAGCCTGGTCATGTTTGATATCGACTTTTTCAAAAAAGTAAACGACTCTCATGGCCATTTGGCAGGCGATGAAGTAATTAAACATACCGCAAAAACAACGAGAGACTGTTTGCGATCATCAGACAGCATTGGCCGATATGGAGGCGAAGAGTTCGGAATTATATTGCCGGAAACCGACGCCGAAGGTGCGCGCATCATATGTGAGCGTATAAGGGAGGCCATAGAACAAAGTGTTGTTCAAACCACGATGGCACCGATCAGATACACAATAAGTGTAGGCATCTCGCAACTAAGCGGCAGCCCGGAAAATCACATGGCCTGGATGCAGCAGGCAGATGAAGCTCTTTATGCGGCTAAAAAAGGCGGAAGAAATCGCGTGGTTGTTTATGAAAACCCTGAGCCGCCTGTTTCGGGCTAGCAGTAGCACAAACTAAAAGGGCCGAATGAACATATCATTCGGCCCTTTTTTTATATCTTGAACTTATCAGTCTTGCTGCCAGCTCTGCACGGCTTCTTTGCCGTGTTGTTTACGCCACTCGTTCAGTACCTTGTGATTGCCACCCCGGGTTTTAACCACTTCACCCGTGTGCGGGTTGGTGTAGGTTTTCATGGGGCGCTTGGCACGGGTGCCCGTGCTGCTCTGTGGTTTTTCCGCAGCGATAGAAGGGTCGATGGCGGCCAAAATCCGCAGCACGTGCTTCGGCGTCTTGTCGTACTCTTCCATAAGCTCACGAATGCTGCTTTCAAAGGCCAGTTCACGCTTCAGGGACTGATCCTGTTCCAGCTGGTTAATCTCGTTTGCAAGCTGTTCCATTAGCTGCTTCTTCTGATAATAATCGTTAATCTTTGCCATGGAAATAAAACCTTATAGTTTCTGTGGGCTCTAGAATTTAAGCTGAGCCAAACTAAACGCCCGCTCAAGGGGCTTGCCAAAACACTCCGGCATAATAAGTCATAGATTTATACATGGCAAAGATTATTTATTTAAAAGCCTTTAACAATTCCCCACATAGGTTTAATTAACTATTAGCCCGGTATCACAATTCCCGAATAACCCAAGCTCTCAAGGCGCTGTTTAAATGCCTGCTTTGCCGAAGCATCACCATGCACAATACGAACCTCATATGGTTTAACCGGAATGCCTTCAATAAAACGAATTAAATCCGATTGCCCGGCATGGGCAGAATAACCACCCACCTGGTGCACACGCGCCCGTATATCAAACCGCTCACCATCCAACTCTACCCAACCGCCACGGGGGCCATACGCAAGAATATCCCGCCCCGGCGTACCCGCCGCCTGATAGCCCACAAACAACACATCGTTTCGGGCTTCGCCAAGCATCGCCTTAAGATAATTAACCACCCTGCCCCCGGCACACATGCCAGAACCCGCCAGCACCACACAGGGCCGAAGGGAGCGCGCGAGATAATCCACCGCGTTAAGATGATTCTCGTGGGAGTTGATCACCGTTAACTGCTCAAACGACAGCGGGTGCCGGCCCTGCCGGAGCAACTCCACCGCCTCGCCACTCCAAAACGGTTTTAGCTGGCGATAAATCCTCGTAAATTCTGCCGCCAAGGGCGAATCCACCACAATTTCCAGATCACTCCAGGCCAGGCCATCGGTTACACAGTCGGTTCCAAACTCGTGTATCAGCCCCTCGATTTCGTACAACAATTCCTGAGTGCGACCAATACTGAACGCGGGAATCAACACCGTACCGCCATCGGCCAGCGCCCGTTCCAGAATGACCTTCAGGCGATAACGCCGGGTTTCCCGGCTTTCGTGATCCTTATCACCGTAGGTACTCTCAATCACCAGCCGATCCGCCCGTTCCGGCGAGGCAGGCTCCTGCAGCAAAGGCGCATGGGGTGCGCCCAAATCGCCACTGAACACAATCCGCTCCTGCTCTTCGCCGGCAACCGCCTCACACTCAACATAGGCCGAACCCAGAATATGCCCCGCCCGCTGCAATCGTACCGAAAGTGAACTGTCGGGCTCTGCAAACACCTCATGCCACTGCCCATAAGGCACAGGCACAAGCCGGGAACGAATCAGCCCAAGCACCCGCTCAATCAGCTGCCTATCCCGAGTGAAACCAATCTTTAACGCATCCTCCAGGATTTCCGGCAGCATGATGGCGGAAGGCTCGGAACAAATAATCGGCCCCTCAAACCCCGCCGCCAATAAATAAGGAATGCGGCCCACGTGGTCGATATGCACATGGGTAACCACTAACGCGCGGATGTGATCAATGGGGAAATCAACGGAGAGATCGGAAGCGCTGGCACCATCGCCTTTTTCCTGCCCCTGGAACAGGCCGCAGTCGATGAGAATGCCAGCGGAAGCGCCCTGCCCGGAACTGAGGGTAAGCTCGTGGCAGGAACCGGTAACGCCAGAGGTGGCGCCGTGGTGGGTTATGTTAATCATGGTCAACAGTCCTTGTTGTGTCTCCCCCTCCCTTTACGGGAGAGGGGCTGGGGCGGTCCGACGTATCGGAGAGGGTGAATCTAATCAAACCGGCAACCGGTGAACCTTTCCGGTGCTGCTCTCCCCATCAAGCGGCCCAACCTGCTTGCCATTGCACCAAACCAAATCCGCAACATCACCATTGGGCGCAAAGCCCGTCGGCGCTTTTTTCAAGGTGTCGACAATCAAGCGACAATCAAAATCCTGGCTGGCACGGGACAGTTTATTGAGCACCACTTCCAGCTCCTCCCAGGGCATAGAAACCTCCCGGGCCATCATAATACGGGGGTGGGAAGTACCCTGTGGGTCGTCGCCAATCAGCAACTCCTCATACAGTTTTTCACCGGGGCGCAGCCCAGTAAACACCACCTCAATATCACCCTCAGGCTGGTCCGGGGTTTTCTCCACGAGCCCCATCAGGTGAATCATCTTTCGGGCGAGGTCGGCAATCTTCACCGGCTCGCCCATATCCAACACAAACACCTCACCACCCTGGCCCATGCTGCCGGCCTGTAGCACCAGCTGGCTGGCTTCCGGGATGGTCATGAAGTAGCGGATAATATCCTGATGGGTCACCGTAATCGGCCCGCCGTCGCGTATCTGGTCGCGGAACAAAGGCACCACAGAGCCGGAAGACCCCAACACATTACCAAACCGGACCATGGAAAAAATCGTTTTGCTCTGGCGCTGCGCCAAACCTTGCAGTACCAGCTCTGCCATACGCTTGCTGGCACCCATTACGTTGGTGGGGCGAACCGCTTTGTCGGTGGAAATCAGTACAAACCGTTCAACCCCCGCCGTAATCGCTGCCTCTGCCGCATGCAAAGTGCCGAACACATTGTTCTGAACACCTTCAATCACATTATGCTCAACCAAAGGCACATGTTTGTAGGCGGCGGCGTGGTATACCGTTTGAATGCCAAAACTGCGCATCACCGTTTCACAACGGCGGCGGTGAACCACACTGCCCAGAAGGGGGTGAATTTCAACATCCAGCCCATCAATACGGTTAATCGCCTGTAGCTCGCGCTCAATGGCATACAGGGAAAACTCGGACTGCTCAAACAACACCAAAACCCGAGGCCGATGGTGAATGATCTGCCGGCACAGTTCGGAGCCAATGGAGCCACCGGCACCCGTTACCATCACCACCTTGTTGTACAGGCTTGCCGCTACCTGGGCGTTATCCGGGCGCACAGGATCCCGCCCCAACAAGTCTTCAAGTTCCAGATCACGGATATCGTTGATGCGGGCATGGCCGGCGACCAATTCACTCATGGAGGGAACAGTTTGAACGGGGAGTTTGAGGGATTCCAACCGCTTCAGAAGCTTACGCCGGTCGACCTTTTTCTCGGCATCCAAGGCCAGCAACAAACGCTTTACCCCATGAATACGAACCGCATCCTCCAGATGATCCAGAGAAAACACCGGTATACCTGCTATCAAGGCCTTGTGGTTAGCAGGCAGCAACCCGATAAACACCACCGGGTGGTACTCCGTACCCTCCTGCAAAGCCTTGGCCAACTGGGCACCGGTTTCGCCCGCCCCCACAATGGCCACCCAATCCTTGCCCCGATTGGTGGAGTGATGCACCAGCATACGCACACTCATGCGGCTGCCGCCTACGAAAATGAAAGCCAGAGCTGCGTATATTATGGGAACCGAGCGCGGCACCTGAACCTGCAGGCTGTAACCAAGGATGATCAACAAAAGGGCCGAAATACCCACACCGGTGATAATGGTGAGAAACGCCCGGTCACTCATGTAACGGACAACGGCACGGTAGAGGCCGAGGCGGACAAAAACACCCAGAGTAAACACCACCGTAAGAGCGGAGACCAGTAACTGCCCCTTGTTGGGCAACCACAGGCTCTCTTCCAGGCGCAAGGCGAAGGATCCCCACAGGGCAAAGGAAAGCGCTAAAGCATCAACCGCAACGGAGACAAGGCGCTTTTGTAAACGGGGCAATCCCAGGAACTGCTTAAACATACTATTTATGATCCCTCAAAACCGTAAAATCCCTCACGAGAGAGCACCCTGACCGAACACCCCCCTCTTCCCTAGCGGGAGAGCACAGAATACTCCCCTCTCCCCTTGCGGGAGAGGGGCCGGGGGAGAGGGGGGCCCTCATCACCCCGCAACCCAATCCACAATTTCACCCGGCAAAAAGGCCGCCGCCTCCCGGTCCAGCACAATCGTCACATTAGGGTGCTGCTTCAACGCCGAGGCAGGCAAAGCCTCATCCACACCACTGTGGAATAACTCCGCCATAACTGTTGCCTTTTTCATACCGGTCGCCAGCAGAACAATCTCTTTGGCTTCCAGAATATCCCGAATACCCATAGTAATTGCACGGGTAGGCACTTCCCTCTTATCGACAAAAAAACGACCGTTGTCCAGCCGGGTTTGCTCAGAAAGCTCAATCACATGGGTTCGGCTGGAAAAACACGTATAAGGCTCATTGAAACCAATATGGCCATTCGAGCCAATACCCAACAGCTGCAAATCCAATCCGCCTGCCGCCCGGATTGCTTCAGAATAAGCCTGGCAGGCCCCCTCTACATCCGCAGCCATGCCATCCGGAAGATTCACTTTCTCTTTTGGAATGTTCAGCTTGCTAAATACATATTGGTGCATGTAATAACGATAGCTCTGAGCATGCTCTGCATCCAGACCGATATATTCATCCAGATTAAACGTAGTGAGCTGGGAGATGTCGACAGGATCGCTCTGCAAACACTCCACCAGGCGGTGATAAACGGGCTCCATGGTGCTGCCCGTTGCCAAGCCCAGGTTGGCACATGGGTTGGATTGAACCTGGTTGAGGAGGCGCTGCGCGGTATAAAGTGATGCTTCGTTTACTGTGTCAAAAATTTTATACATTGTTGCACTTCGCTTTCAACAATCAGATTCGGCGGCTTTTAATTGCCCTCGCCCCTGGCGGGAGAGGTTTACGGCATAGACCAAGATCACTACTCTCGAAATGATGAGCCGTTCTCAGTGATCTATCAGCTCACTGCAGCCTCAAATTTGAGCCGATAAAAGCAACTTAACGGCTCAATTGGTCCGTAGCGGGCAGCGTAGGTGGGCAGATCGTTGAAGTATTTGCGGTTGCTCAGTAGCGCTGACCTTGTCGGGATCAATATCCAGAGCCACCACTTCAATTGTGCTGGGCCAGCATCGCCTAGGCAGCCAACCCGCACCGGCACTAGTCCTTTGGCTTCATTAGTGGAATTGAAGGCCGGGGTAGTTTTGCTTCGGCACTTACCCGCAAAACATGCTCACGCCAGAATGGCCAAACGTTATGCACTGCATTGAAGCGCAAAAACTCCGCTATCTCGTCATCCGTCATCTTTTCACTATAGCGATAAACTGCACAAAATGTTGCTTCAACTTCTGCATGGACAGCGACAGCACCGTCGCTTTCTTCCTCGCCCTCATCAGAAGCGGACACAAACCTTAGCCCAACGGTCACAAGCGCGCGCAGCAAGCCGCTCTTTTCTTCCACATCTTCTTCTGTACCAAGAATATCCGCTGTAACAGCTAACTTGTTCTGCTGGCGAATTTGCTGCAAGGATATGCCGGAGTCAAAATTCTTATCGCGGGTTAACCTGCCTGGCTCCACTTTGTGCAATCTCACCACGCTCATATTTTGAAAAAGCATTTCGGCCACCACCAAACAACTCTGCAGCTTTATGCTGGGTTAGGCCAAGCACTTCCCGGGCTCGACGAATTTCCTTTGGCGACAGAAGGCCATCGGCGTGGCGCTTCGCAGCCAGAATCGCCTGATCATTTTTTCGAATCTGCTCTGTCGCCACAAACTCGCGGCCGCAGGCTTTGCATACCGAGTATGCCAAATCAACTTCTAATCGAAAGGATTTATAGCGAATCTGCTGCGCATCACTTAATGCACCAACACGCTCAGAACCACACAATTTACAACCATTCATCGCTAAAACCTCTCATTAACCGAACCGAGGCAGGTGAAAAGAAGCCACGCTGATAACCAGGCATTCGTTCAACAGCGCGAACTTTACGTACAGTTCGTCCATCTCGCCCTCTTCACCATCAGGCCTTTCATATTTTGTGATGTAGGCATCTACCTGCGGGCCATTGCCATAATCATGAGTTTTATCAAACTCGCCAGGCCGATCACTCAGACACTAAGCTACACGCTCACGCTTTGGGTGCGTTTGATCACCCAGCCCATCGAGTATCCCTTGTACGCTAATATCTTCATCCAGGGCATCCCAGTGGATACCATGAACGCTCAGTTCATAATCTGCACGGCTTGCACTATTGGCATTGAATAAACGGGGAAACCAAACCAACGGCGCACCCACTGTGCGACCATCCGACAACAGCACCCAAAGATTATCCTCATCAAACCAGACCTTCTCAGGCGAAATAGTCATGCCACGCTTCCTCTAACAGATTCTGATTTGCCTGCACCACTTCCCACAATACCCGAATAGTACGGGCATCAAAACCGTCGTTTCTTGCAAGCGATACCTCAGGAGACAGCCAGAACTTGGCTTCTGCTCCACCTGCACGCACATGAATATGAACAGCCTCCGGTGGATCTCCCTCGTTGGAGTAGAAAAAGAACTTAAAACCTCGGTATCTGAATACTACCGGCATTAACACCTCCGTCCTTGGAGTAATAGTTTAGACCAAAGGGGTCTGACACTCGCGACCGAATCCTGCCTGCCCCTCAATCACTACCAAACAAGTCGCGGGTATAAACCTTCTCTTCTACATCAGCCAACCTCTCACTCCGGCGGTTGGCCACTATCACATCCGCTTCCTGCTTAAATGCATCCAAATCGCGAATAACGCGGGAATGGAAGAACTCATCCTCGGCCAACTCCGGCTCGTAAACAATCACCTCAATACCCTTGGCCTTAATGCGCTTCATAATGCCCTGAATAGCCGAAGCACGGAAGTTGTCGGAGCCGGATTTCATCACCAGGCGGTATACGCCCACCACCTGCGGTTTGCGTGCCAGGATGTCATCAGCAATAAAGTCCTTGCGGGTGCGGTTGGCATCTACTACGGCTCTGATAAGGTTGTTGGGGACCTCCTCGTAGTTGGCCAACAATTGTTTGGTATCTTTGGGCAAACAATAGCCACCATAGCCGAACGAGGGATTGTTGTAGTGGTCACCAATACGGGGATCCAGGCCTACGCCGTCGATGATCTGTCGGGTATTCAGCCCGTGGCGGGCAGCGTAGGTGTCCAGTTCATTGAAGTAGGCCACGCGCATGGCTAGGTAGGTGTTGGAGAACAGCTTAATGGCCTCAGCTTCGGTGCTGTCCGTAAACAACACCGGCACGTCTTGTTTCACGGCGCCCTGCTTCAGTAGCCCGGCAAATACTTCCGCCCGCTCCGAGCGCTCACCCACAATAATGCGAGACGGATACAGGTTGTCGTGCAGCGCCTTGCCTTCACGCAAAAACTCAGGCGAGAAAATAATATTGTTTGTCTCAAAACGCTCGCACAGCTCACGAGTATAGCCCACCGGCACAGTGGATTTGATGATCATCACTGCACCAGGGTTTATCGCCATCACATCCTGAATAACCGATTCCACAGTGTTCGTGTTGAAATAGTTGGTCTTAGGATCGTAATCGGTGGGCGTGGCAATCACCACGTAATCTGCACCCTGGAACGCCTGCTCCTTGTTCAGCGTGGCGGTGAAGTTCAGGTCTTTATTGGCCAGGAAGTCGGAGATTTCTGCATCGACAATCGGACTCTGGCGATCGTTCAGCAAGTCTACTTTCTCTGAATCAATGTCCAGGGCTACTACCTCGTTATGCTGGGCCAGCAGCATGGCGTTCGAAAGGCCTACATAACCGGTGCCGGCGATGGCGATTTTCATGCAAAACTCCTGAGATCGGTTTATTGAGCGGCCCGTGTCATCACATCAGCTAAAACGTCACAGGTTTTCTGGATTTCCTGTTCGGTAAGCGTAGGGTGTACCAAAAACATCAGGCTGGTCTCCCCAAGCTCCCGGGCGACAGGCAACCTTTCCTCCGGCCGCCAGCCGGTATTATCAAACGCCTTTTCCAGATAGACCTCGGAACAAGAGCCCGAGAAACAAGGCACACCCGCCTCAACAATTTCATTCTGAATCCGGTCCCTGTCCCAGCCCTCTCTCAGCTGCGAAGGCTCAACAAACACATAGCACTTGTATGCGCCATGCTCCACATCCGCAGGAATTTCTGGAACGCGCAAACCGGGCAACTTCGATGCAGTTTGCCAGATTGCACTGGCGTTCTTCTGGCGTGCATTTGTCCAGCTCTGCATGCGTTTGAGTTGTATGCGGCCAATCACCGCCTGCATCTCGGTCATCCGCCAGTTGGTCCCAAAGCTCTCATGCAACCAGCGGAAGCCGGGGGCGTGCTGGCGCTCGTAGACCGCCTCCCAGCTTTTGCCGTGGTCTTTAAACGACCACATCTTCGACCACAGGGCTTTGTCATTGGTGGTCACCATGCCACCCTCCCCGCCGGTGGTCATGATCTTGTCTTGGCAGAACGACCAGCACCCCACATGACCAATCGCCCCCACCGAACGCCCTTTATACCGGGTACCGTGGGCCTGGGCGCAGTCTTCAATCACGTACAGCCCGAACTCGTCCGCCAGCTCCATAAAGCCGTCCATGTCGCAGGGCCAGCCGGCCAGGTGCACGCATAAAATCGCCCGGGTGCGAGGGGTGATCACCTTGCGCACGGTTTCCGGGGTAATGTTCTGGGAACCCGCATCCACCTCCGCAAACACCGGCACCGCTCCGGCGGTCACAATGCTGGACGCCGAGGCCAAAAAGGTGCGCGGCGTAACCACCACCTCATCGCCTTCGCCAATACCCAACGCCTTCAACGCCAAGTCCAGCGCCACGGTACCGTTGGCGAGAGCAATGGCGTATTTAGATTCTGCAAACTCAGCAAACTCCTTCTCAAATTCCCGGCACTCCTGCCCTGTCCAGTAATTTACCTTGTTAGAGAGAAGTACATCACGTACTGCATTGGCCTCTTCCTCAGAAAAAGAAGGCCATGGGGAAAACGGTCCGTTCAGCATGTTTACCCTGAATATGTAGTTAAATAAATGTTTCTGAATAGGACATGTGTAAAGGGGGGCTTAGGGGAAAAGCTAGAGACTTACTGGAACCTCAACCAACGTATCGCACTTGGCAAACCCCTTGCCTACAGCATAACCATACTCACCCAGCGCCTTGCCCTGAAAATCATCGAGCAGCATCTGTACGTGGTTAGCACCAGCCAGGTGGGTAAAAGGATAGCCTCCGCCGAATCTCGGGTTGAACTCCAGCAGGTAGAACTTGCCATCCCGCTCCAGGAAATCACAGTCCATATTTCCCCGGTGCGGCAAAGCTTTTGCAATTTTAGAGACCATCTCCTCGAATGGCTCAGGGGCCACGGTTACCGCCTTATCAGTTTCACCTGCACGCATGGCAAGCTTCCGTTTGACGGTGAATCCAATGAAACTCCCTTGCTGGCCATAAAGGATATCCACGCCGTATTCCGGCCCCTGAATGACCTCCTGAATAATCACCGACTCCTCAGCCCCCAGAGAAGACAGTGCACTTTTCGCCACTGCCTTCCGGCAGGCTTCAAAACCGGTTTCCAGATCGCCCCGGGTTTCGACCACGTACAGGCCGATAGAGGCACTGCCCCAGCGCGGTTTGACAATCAGCGGAAACTGAACTCGGCCAAGTTCCAACGCATCAAGAGCACCAGCCACAGTCAAAAAGGTTTCGGGTGCCGCTACACCAATTTCGCGGACGAACTCAAAGGTACGCCATTTGTCCGCACACACTTCCAGAGTTGGCACGGGCGGCACATAAAACATCGCTCCGGTTTCCTGCTCTAGCGCGGTACGGCTTTCTGCCAGCAGCCCAATTTCCAGATCATTCAGGGAGAAAACCAGATGAATGTTTTCTTCCATAATCACCTTCTTGAGTGCGTCAAGATAGCCCGGATCAAACACTTCAGGAACCTGGTGCGCAACATCACAGGCCTGCAAGGCAGGCGCAGATAAATCCATATCCGTGCCCACAACGCGACCAGACTGGCCAAGGGCTTGTTTGAAATAAGTGGCAAGGTAGTGGCGCCTGCCGGCGCAGGTGAGAAGTACGTTTAACATCATGAGTCCTTAAAATCAGAGAGCAGCGTAAAGCCCGTTTCCTTCCCACTCTTCCCTTAGAATTGATAAAACATACTGGTCCTTCAACTCGCCATGGGACCAGATATCTTTTCGCAAAAAACCTTCCGTTGTCCAGCCAAGCGCCGATGTGGCCTTCACTGCACGCTCATTCTCGGCTAACTGGTAAAGGTAAATTCGCTCAAACCCAAGCTGGGCAAAACCATAGTTCACCAGCAGCTTATAACCGTCCCTACCAAACCCTTTACCCCAGCAGTTCTTGTCCCCCACAAAAATATAAAGTTCAGCTTTACGAGCCTTTGCATTGATGTTGATAAAGCCACCAAAGCCGATCACTGCAGTATCTTCGTTTCGGGTAAACGCGAAATCGACACGGTTAGAAGCAAGCACGTTTTTCGAAAACCAGGCTTCTGTCTTGGCTAAAGAAGTCGGGTAATCAAAGTTCAGAGTTCTCTGAACCTCAGGATCATTCAAAAACTCCACACGTTTTTTCAGGTGATCCCGTTCGAGCAGTTGTAGGGACATTCGTTTACCCTTAAGTTGAAAACCTGCCATCAGAAACCCCAATTCGCTGTGAATTCATGGAGGTCAAACTCAAAAGACCTCCCGTATGCCAAAAAACAACCCGACTCCCGGCCGCAATCTCACCAGTCTCCACAAGCTGGGCCAAGCCAAACATCGCCTTGCCCGTATAAGTCAGGTCTAGAGGGATACCCTCCGCCCGAATAACAGACTGCACAAAGCTCATCAACTCGGGACTATATTGCTCATACCCGCCAAACCGGTATTCATCCCGAAAATCAACCCGATCTTCGGGGAAATCAGCAGGCAGCAATTTCATAATCTCTTCAATACCGCGCTGCTTCATCCGGGCGACGGAAACACCCACCACAGCCGTGCTCCAGCCCTGGCGCTCTATCCCAGCCAGCAAACCGGCCTGAGTTCCTCCCGTACCGGAGGCATGTACAATGTAATCCGGCGCATCGGGCAGTTCTGCCACGGCATCAGCGTATGCCGCTACACCCTCCGGTGCGTGGCCGCCGCCGGGGATTACACACACCGATTTACCAATAGCAGCAAAACCCTGCTTCAAATGCTCAATGGTCGGGCCAATCTCCTGGCTATTAACGTAATGCGCAACAGCTCCGGCACTGCGATAGAAAAATGAATTCCCCACAGTCTTATCTTCTGGCTCACTCCCGTGCAGAACAAGATGAACCTCGCAACCAAGTTGCGCGCCCATCATCGCAACAACGCGGGCGTGGTTGGATTCCGCTCCGCCGCTGGTTATCAAGACATCGGGAACGGTGTCGCCCTTGCAGGCTGCACTCAAAATAGCAAAGTTCTTACGAACCTTATTGCCGCCCATCCACTGGGGGATCAAATCATCTCGTTTTACCCATAGATCGATGCCCCACCGGTCGGATAAAGTATCGAGTCTGTAAAACGGTGAAGGTAAATTAGGCTTTGCAATCATTTCTGCGCCCGCCGTTCGTCACTCAACTTTTGATACAACTCAGAGGGCACCACTACCACGCCTTCACGTTTGAACACCTGGTAAATGGTTTTGAAAATAATCTTGATATCCAGCCATAGCGTTTGCGTTTTTACGTACTGAACATCGTATGCGAGCCGGTCGTCCCACGTGGTAGCGTTGCGCCCGCTAACCTGCGCCAACCCCGTAACCCCAGGCCTAACAGTATGCCGCTGAGCCTCTTCCTCGGTGTAATAGTCCATGTACTCCATCAACAAAGGCCGAGGCCCCACCACACTCATATCTCCCTTCAACACATTCCACAGCCCTGGCAACTCATCCAGACTGGTGGAACGTAGAAACCGGCCAAAGGGCGTAATGCGCTCGGAATCCGGCAGCGGCTTGCCGTTTTCATCGTAGGCATCTAGCATGGTGCGGAACTTGATCATCTCGAAGGGCTTGCCGTGGAGGCCAGGACGAGTTTGTTGGAAGATTACGGGAGAACCCAGTTTTCTGCGGACTTGCCAGGCAACGATAAGGATAACGGGGGAAAGAAGTAGCAGGCCGAAAGTGGCCGCAAATATGTCGAAAATACGTTTTAGCATGCAGAGCTCAATCGAATAAGTGGATCGATGTCAGTTGGGGAAGTGTCGCAGGTTTGTGACGACACAAACCTGCACAAGTCATAACGAACCAGAATGCTCGCAAACGTGGGTAAGCTACAGGACCAGCTTCCCACATTAGGTGGTACTTTATCATACCGGGGGTGCTGATCCAGACCGCGCAGCCTTGGGTTGCGTACCATTTGATGGTCGGGGATTCGAGGAAATCCATGACGTATGACTTCCTTAATTGGCAGAAGTCTTTCGCCCCCAGTTTCAGCTATAATCACCTGGAGCAATTTCCACTGCCTTGTCCGGCTGCCGATCCTTCACTGCTTGGAGGACATTCATCAATTGATCCGCCAACTTATCACGATCGAAACTCTTTTCAGCCAACTGTCGTGCGGCTCTACCTGCTTCTTCCAGCCAATCCGAATCGTGCATTTTTACATCCAACTCAGCAGCCACGTTCTCAGGTGATTGCTGCCACATAGAGAGTCCGCAGCCGTTGGCTATTACCAAATCATGCATCCAGCCACCATAGTTGAGCATGATCGGCGTACCCGAGGCCAATGCATCGAAAAACTTATTAGCTGAATTCGGTCGCATTTCCGGCAGGTCAATAAAAAGGGCTGACGCCATAGTTGCCGCGCTAAGCAAAGCGGGAATTTCCCTTTTTGGCAGTTTCTCTTCGATGAAGAAGTTCTCGCCAAAAACGCCAGCCTGTTTTGCTTGCTTTTTGATCTTTGCCTTTTCAGCGCCGTCCCCCACCAACAGAATACGAATATCTGAGTTGCTGGCTAGCAACTCTTGGGCAATGGGTACCATATAGCCTACGCCGTTCGTTGGCCCAAAGGTGCCAGTATAAACCAACAATGGCTTGTCACCCAGCCATTCGCGCGCTGCACGAAAACGGGAAGCGGCCTCGGCATCAAACTGAAACTCGGTATTATCACTACTGTTGGGAATCACGGCCACTCGATCTGCAGGGAACCCTGTACGCACCACACCTTCTTTCATACCAGGCGACAGCGCAATAACGGCCTGCGAATTATGGTAGGCCCAATGTTCCAGCTTATGGGCCACGAACCGAAGCAGTGGGTTCTTTAACGCGCCTACAGCGACCGGCATCTCTGGCCACAAGTCCCGAACTTCAAATATCAGCGGGATTTTTTTCTTACGGGAGGCAGGCACAGCCGGTAATGCGATGGTCAGTGGTGTGCTCGTGGCAAAGATAAGATCTCCATCGAGCTCTACCGCTTTCTTCCTCGCAGCCAAAGCAAAGGCAAAAAACGCTTTCACGCGCTGAAAAAAGCCCATGTGGTTGGAATATGGCACAGGATACCAATACACCTGAATGCCGGCTTCGTCGGTTTGAAACCAGCCCTTTTTAGGGGCCTCAGACTCCCGGTAGCTGGTAACCATGTGGACTTCATGCCCAGCGGCCACCATGCGGCGGGCCATTTCGTAGGAGCGGGTACCACCGGACATTTTGGGTGTATTGAAGTATTGGTGGAGGTAGATGATTTTCATAACAACCAAGAATTAAGTAGAGTTGTGTTAGGGAGGGTCTGATTAATGCCTGATTTCTCGCTGAATAACTTTATTAGCTCGAAAAAAGCTATTCAAAGGCAATTTAGGCACGCTCAGCCCCTCTACTTGTTCGTTTTTTGCCCGTTT
>NZ_NIHC01000030.1 GCF_002806945.1 Marinobacter salexigens | reverse complement strand
TGTTTTATAAGGCACTATAGATGGCCTGATAATATCCATACCCCTACCGCGATTAGCGTAAGCCCACCAAATATTTCCGCTCGGTGTCCCAACACAGAGCCCACAACTCGACCAAGCATGACTCCCAGTGTCACCATGACAGTCGTGGTCAAACCAATGAGTGCCGCCGCTAGCCAGATATTTACCTCGATAAATGCTAATCCAACGCCGACTGCCATAGCATCAATACTCGTGCCGATTGCAGTCAGAGCAGTCTTGAAGAATGGCTGCCTAGAGGGCTTTTCTGTTTCTTCTTCACTCGGCTTCAGGCCTTCATGGATCATGTGCAAACCGAGAACCACCAGCAGGGCAAATGCTATCCAGTGATCCCAGGCCTCTACGTAGGCCGAAGCCGACCGGCCAATTAGCCAGCCAATCAGTGGGGTGACTGCCTCAATCGACCCGAAAATGAGTCCTATTCTTAAAGCTTCTAGAAGGTGGGGCCTATTGAGGGTTGCCCCCTTGCCTATAG